>CAXXNO010000005.1:0-177604 GCA_963663235.2 Dehalococcoidia bacterium | reverse complement strand
CGACGTGCCCCGGCCGTCCCCGGATGCGCCGGCGCTGATCGCGCGCAGCGTCGCGCTGGCCCCCCGCTGCGGCCGCTAGCGGCTCCCCGTCGCATCCCGGCCCGGCTGCGCCAGGCGGGCTGGCGGGTGAACCCCAAGCGGGGTCGAGCGGCGCTGTGCGTCAGGAAGGCTGGCGGGTCCCCGGGAAGCACCCCCAACGGGGCCGCCGCTGGCTCGCGGCCGGCTCGCGGGTGCGGCGGCGGGCCGAGCGGCCGTCCCACGTCTGGTCCGACGCCTTCGTCTTCGACCGCACCGCCGAGGGGCGCCCGGTGCGGATCCTCGCCATCGTGGATGAGGACCACCCGCGAGGGCCTGCGTCTCGACGTCGCCCGCCCGACGGCGCCGCGACGTCGGCCTGGCGCGGTTGGCCCAGCTGTTCGTCGAGCGCGGGGCCGCCGACGTTTCTGCGGTCCGCCAACGGCCCGGCGTGCACCGCCACCGCGGTGCGGGGACTGGCTGCACCGGGTCGGGGGCACGACCCGCTTCATCGAACCGGGCAGGCCTTGGGCGAACGGCTCTGGGGAATCGTTCAACGGCAAGCTGCGCGACGCGTGCCTCAATCGCGAGCGCTTCGACACCCTGCTGGAAGCCCAGATCCTCATCAAGGGGCTGGCGGCGGGAGGACAACCCGATCCGCCCCCACCGTGCCCTCGGCTACCGCCCCCCCGCCCCGGAAACGCAGCAAACCCCGGGAACGTCCCATGACGCGCGTCCCGGCGATCGGACTCACCTTAACGACTGGTACAACGATCGGGGGCAGGTCATGCCGCGCCTCCGTTTCCTGAGGAGCGGAGGTTAGGCGGGGCGGCTTCCTCCGGTCAACGACGGGGCGGCTATTGCGCCGGCTGCTCCCAGGTGGCGGCGGCGGCCAGGCGGATGAAGAAGGCGTCGCCGTTGGCGAGCGTCTCCAACGTGTTACCGACGGGTGCGCCGCGGCGCCAGGAATCGTAGGCCGTCCCGTTCCAGCGGACGATCACGTCCGCCGATTCAACCGTCGCCAGCTGCACGACGCCAGCCTCTTTTACTCGCCGATCCGAGCGTCGATCTGTCCGGCGAGGGCTTCCAACCCCTCGACATCTGGGTCGGTAGGGGACTCCTCTGAAGTGAAGTTGACCGTCGCCGCTACGAGGATCAGCGGGCCGCGCTGAAAAGACCGCGCCCGCCGAGTTCACCCGAAGGGTCGCATACCCGACATCGACGTTCGCCAGGCCTACGCTGCGGACTGGCTCCTCAAGGTCGATGCCGATCTCATGGAGCCTGAACCGATCGACTTCGGAGCCTTCTGCGATCAGTTGCGCGAACGCCGCCGAGCTCATCGCCTCGATGGTCTCCATCACCGCCCGCGCTCCCGCCGCGGTTTCGAACACCTCGACCAACAGCCCGACCCACACGGTGCGGACCGAGAAGCGAGTCCGGGTCCGAATCGGGGCTGCGGGCGCGATCGAGGAGGATATTCGCGGCCTCGGTCTGGGCCGACTCCATGATCCAGCCTGAAGTGCTCAGGAGACCCGACTCCCGCCTCCAAGCCGGCGAAGAAGCTCTCGTCGGCGGTGAAGATGAGCTCATCCATCCGGGTGCGGCTTCCCGCCAGCTGGCTTCCCAGCCTCGCCAGCGGCTCGCGCTCGGGGGTGGAAAACAGCGAGGAACTCGCCCGCGGAGGCGCGGTCGAGCGGCTCGGACGGGAGCGGGATCGCCGTAGTCTGGGCGGGCAAGGGCTCCGCCACGGCGACGGCGACGTCTTCATCATCGTCGGTGCCCCCGCAGGCCGCTAACAAGAGCGTCGCTCCCGCCACCGGGAGGATGGAGACCCATCGCATGTGCTCGTCTTCCCCTTGGACGCTTGCGCGGAAAAGTACCGCGCGCAGGAAGCCCGGCACAAACGCGCCGCCCGCATCACCTGTGCGCGGCTATTGCGCCGGCTGCTCCCAGGCGGCGGCGGCGGCCAGGCGGATGAAGAAGGCGTCGCCGTTGGCGAGCGTCTCCAACGTGTTACCGACGGGTGCGCCGCGGCGCCAGGTGTCGTAGGCGACGCCGTTCCAGCGGAAGACGGCGTCCGCGGCCGCGAGGCCTTCCAAGGCGCCTTCGATGTCCATGGCGGGGCCGGTCCACATCGCCAGGTTCAGCCCGGCGAGGAGGGCGACGGATCGGGCGTCGTTGAAGGCGGGCTGCTCCCAAGTCGCCGCCTGGTCCATGACGATCCAGAAGGCGTCGCCCGTGTTCAGGTCGGTCACGCCCTGCACCACCGCCGGCAGACCGGGGATGAAGGAGACGTAGCCCTGGGCGGCCGCGTCCCACCCGAGGATTTGGCTGAAGAGGCCGGCGATGGAAGCGGTAGCGTCGGGGATGGCGGTGTCGCCGGTCCAAGCCACCAGGTTCAGGCCGGGGACCAGGTTCACGCTGCGCGTCTGGGCCACCACCTGATCGGGCGTGGCGTAGAAAGCGAAGACGGCGCCGGCGGGGACGACGAAGGGGCCGGTCTTGTGGAAGCGGGCGGTGATCAGGAGGTCGGGCAGGCCATCGCCGTTGAGGTCGGCGACTTCGACGTCGCCGCCGAAGAGCTCGCCCGAAGCGCCGCCGACGTAGGCACGGACAACGAGGTCGCCGAGGGCGCCTGTGCGGAAGGGGCCCTCGACGACGTAGGCCGCGCCGGTCTCGTCGCTCGCGCCCGCCTGCGCGGTTTGGACGTCGCCGCTGTCGGCGCCGGGGACGCCAATCACGATGTCCATTGCGCCGTCCAGGTTGAGGTCGGCGAGGGTGAGGGCGAGGCCGCGGTGGCCGTTGGGAATGCCGGAAATGGTGCGGGCCCAGTCGACGCCGGGGATGAGGTCGAAGGTGTCGCCGGGCGGAAGGAGGTTGGGGTCGATCAGGTAAACCGTCGAGGCGGCGCCGGAGGTGTCCGCCGGTGCGCCGACGGCGAGGCAGGCCTCGGCGCAGAAGCCCGATGCTTGGCCGCCCTGCGCGGCGCGGAGGTCTCGCGGGCTCAGCGCGCCGCCGTACGCGCCCTCTCGATACCTGCCTGATACGACGCCGCCGAAGTTGGGGTCAGACGCCCCGATGCTCACGCAGCCGCCGAGCTCGCCGTCGCCGTTGAGGCCTTCATCGGCGCAGCGCGGAACGCAGCTTGCGCCGTCACGGACGTCTATCCAGTCGCAGACGGTGAGGCTGCCACCTTCCGGGTCCGGCCCGCCAAGGACGAGCAAGGGTCCTCCCAGCGTGTCACCGATCGGGATCCCGCCCCACGATGTCGAACCGCCGGCTTCGAGGAGGTAGCCGTCCTCAAATCCGACGCCGCCGGTATCGAGGGGGATGTCCACGACCGCCGGTTCCGGAAAGGCGACACCCCCCCAAGTGAGGGGCGTCCCGCCGCCGGGGATGAAGGAGACTCCGCCCGACGAGCAGCCAGAGACCGTCGTGTCCGGCGCGTCCTCCTTGCCGGAGGGGACGGTGGTCTGAACGCAGACGGGCGGGACTAGATGAACGAGGTCGAGAGTTCCGTCGAGGTCGAGGTCAAGGATCTGGGGGTTGCGATTCAGGGCGAAGGGCGTTGAGCCGGTGAAGGAGGCCTCCGCTGTGCGGGTCCAGTTGCGTCCGTCGAGACCCGCACAGGAGGGGGATCCGTCATCCGCGAGGGGGCATCTGAGCACGTCGGTGCGGCCGGCGGCGGTGGGGTCGCCGGGCTGGGGGGGAGCGAGGGGGTCCGTGACGATGAGGCCGAAGCCGTCGGAGCGGAGGTTCACCGGGACGATCTGGACGGGAAAGTCGAGCATGCCGCCGGTGTCGGGGTCCGTGACGTCGATGGGCGGATCGCCGGTGATGTGGAAGGCGGCGTCACCGGGGGGGACGACATCGCCCATGCCCAGAATGACCTCATCGAGAGGGTCCGGCTGGACGACCCCGAAGGTGAGGGGAGTGGGGGTGTGAGCGTCGTCCGGATCGGGGGAGTCGGGGTGGCTGACGAAGGTGCTGAAGAAAGCGTCGATCTGCGTGCCATCGGGCGTAGTGTCGGAGGTGCAGATCGTGACCGTCCATGCATCACGCTCCTCCCCGATATCGTCAACCGGGTCATCTTCCGGCCCAAGAGGAAGCCTCTCCCGATCGACCCGGACCCGGATGCCGTCGCCCACGTCCGTGAACTCGCCCGGCGCTTGCCCGTCCAGGACGACCTGCCCGTTGACGCTGGCAGCGCCCCGGCCGGGCGAGGGCGCAGCGAAGCCGACCGTGAACTCGTAGCGGATGGTGAAGCACTGGGCGCCGACGAAGACAAGGTCCCGGAGGTCGCCGATTTCGTCGAACGGGACGTCGTTGATGGAGACGATCCCAATGCTGCCCTTCTCAATGCCCGCGCCGGTGGGGCGAGGCGTCAGGGCCGAAGAGCCCAGCAGAGTAGTGACGAGAAGAACGAGGAGCAGAGCGCGCGTGTGCATGGGGCCGTCCGCTCCGCTGCGAGCGCATCATTGCGCGGGAGCGCGAGGCTAGACGATGTCGAGGGGCACGTTCAATCCGGGGGACGGTGGCGCAGGCGGGACTGGCGTAGCATGGCGCGGTCCTGAGCGATCCAGGAGCGGAAGGCGGCGATAATGGCCGAAGGTGAAGCGCCGGTCCTGTACGAGCAAGCCGGGGCGATCGTGACCGTGACGATGAACCGCCCCAAGGTGATGAACAACTTCGGGGGCGGGCTGATAGAGGGGGTGGCGGAGGCGGCGGAGCGGTTCAACGGCGACGACAGCGCGCGGGTGATGATGCTGACGGGGAAAGGGCGGGCGTTCTGCGCCGGGGCGGACCTGAAAGCGGCGGAGGCGCGCACACAGGAGGGCGAGCAGGGGTTCGCGGAGGCGTCGACGCCTGAGGAGCAGCGGCGGCGGTTCTTCCAGAGCCCGAAGTTCGTGCGGCGGACCGACATCTACAAGCCGATGATCGCGGCGGTGAACGGGTACTGCGTGGCGGGCGGGATGGAGGTGGCGCTGGCGTGCCACTTCCTGATCGGGGCGGAGAGCTCGAAGTACGGCATCCTCACACGGCGCTGGGGCGGGCCGACGGTGGACGGGGGCACCTACCGCCTGCCCTTGACGGTGGGGCTGGCGAACGCGCTCTACCTGATCCAGACGGGCAAGCAGATCGACGCGGCGGAGGCGTACCGGATCGGGCTGATCCAGGAGATCGTGCCGGACGAGCAACTCATGGATCGGGCGCGGGAGATCGCGGAGATGCTGGCGGCGGTCCCGCAGCCAGCGTTGGTGGCGGACACGGAATCGGTGTTGCGCAGCCTGGGGCGCGCCTACGACGACGCGATGGCGATGGAGGCGATCATCGCCAGCACCGTGCAGATCTCCGGCGAAGCGCTGGGCCGTTTCGTCAGCAAGGATTACGACCCCGAGACCGGAACGGCTGCGCGGAAAGAGTAAGCAAGAGGCTCGGCGCAGGCCGGGCCTCATGCTCAAGCGGGAGCAGGACCTTCGGTCCGCCCACGGTGGCCGTGCGCCGGAGGAGGAGGCCATGGGGCGGGAAGCAGAAGCGGTGCAGCGCTGCTTCGGCGGAGGCGATTCCGCCATGGAGCGATACCACGACGAAGAGTGGGGTGTGCCGCTGCACGACGACCGGGCGCTGTTCGAGTTGCTCACACTGGAGGGAGCGCAGGCCGGCCTCAGCTGGCGGACCATCCTGCACCGGCGCGACGGCTATCGGGCGGCGTTCGACGACTTCGAGATAGCGCGGGTGGCCGCCTACGAGAGCCGCACGATCGCGCGGCTGGTAAAGGATGCGCGGATCATCCGCAACCGGGCCAAGATCACGGCGACCGTCGGCAACGCGCAAGCGGCGCTGGCCGTCATCGAGGAGTGGGGGTCGCTGGACCGGTTTCTGTGGCAGTTCGTGGACGGGTCGCCCCGACGCAACGCCTTCACGACATTCGACGAAGTTCCGGCCAAAACGGCGGAGTCCGAGGCGATGAACGCCGAACTCAAGCGCCGAGGGTTTCGCTTCGTGGGGCCGACGATCTGCTACGCCTTCATGCAGGCCGCGGGCCTGGTCAACGATCACCTCGTATCGTGCTTTCGGTATGGGGAGGTGTGAGCGACCAGGCGCTTCCGAGATCGAGCGGGGGTGCGACGAATAGTGCTAGGGTTCGCGGAGCGCGCGTCGTGAACAGAGCGGCGCAGTCGAGGAATGAGGCCGACGGCGATGGTCAAAGTGATGATCCAGCTGTTCCCCATGATTCGGGCGGCCGACGAGGCCGAACGGACGGCGCTGCGGCCGATGGGCCGGAACGCGGATCGGTACCAAGAGGCGATCCGGGGCACGCACGACATCGTGCAGGCGGCGGACGAGCTGGGGCTCTGGGGCATTGCCGCGATCGAGCACCACTTTCACTCGGAGGGGTACGAGGTGGGGCCAGCGCCGAGCGTGCTGACGGCGTACTGGGCGGCGATCACCAAACGGATCCGGGTGGGGGCGCTGGGGTACGTGATGAGCGCGCAGAACCCGATCCGGGTGGCGGAAGAGACGGCGGTGCTGGACCACCTGGCGCAAGGGCGGTTTTTCGTGGGGTTCGCGCGGGGCTATCAGGATCGTTGGACGAACGTGCTGGGGCAGCACCTGGGGGCGGTGGCGACGCACTCGCTGGGAAATGCAGCGGACGCCCTGAACCGGGAGATCTTCGAAGAGCAAGTGGAGATGGTGCTGGAGGCGTGGACGCAAGAGAGCATTGAGCACAACTCGCCGCGGTGGCAGATCCCGTACCCGTACGACAGCGGCATCGACTGGTGGATGCGAGAGTCGACCGGGCGGCTGGGTGCGCCCGGCGAACTGGACGCGGAGGGGCGGGTGCGCCGGGTCAGCGTGGTGCCCTCGCCGTATACAAAGCCCCACCCGATCGTGTGCGTGGCGAGCTCCGGGAGTGTGTCGACGGTGGAGTATGCGGCGCGGCGCGGCTTCATCCCCACCTACTTCGCGGGCGTCGAGCGGACGGC
Source organism: Dehalococcoidia bacterium (assembly GCA_963663235.2). Taxonomy (GTDB): domain Bacteria; phylum Chloroflexota; class Dehalococcoidia; order Bin125; family Bin125. The sequence continues at coordinate 170,600 of CAXXNO010000005.1, read as the reverse complement.
CGCGTTCGGCCCGGCGTACGTGAAGGCGGCGAAGGAAGCGGGCCGGACGTACGCGCTGGGCCAGAACCAGGCGTCGGTGCGCTGGATGCAGATCGGGGAGAACCGGGAGGCCGTGCGGAAGGCGCTCACCGAGTACGACGTGGAGATCTACAAGAACTTCTACAACCAGCTGGCGCGGGAGGCGCGCAAGATGGAGAACGCGCTGCCGTTGAAGCCGACCGTCGAGGAGGTGCTGGACACGATCGAGGCGTCGCCGCAGCACGCCACGGGGACAGTGGACGAGGTGCGGTCGATGCTGGTGGAGCAGTGGCGGGAGTTCCCGGCGGAGTACATCATCCTGGTGCTGCACTACGCCCAGCAGCCGAAAGAAAGCGTGATCCAGCACATCGAGACCTTCATGAAGGAGATCAAGCCGGCGCTGGATGAGATCACGACATACGAAACCGCGCCGGTTGGGGCCGCCACGGACTAGCCGGGCCGCCGCCGCCGGCCCGGCCTCCCGCGGCCAGAGTCAGCGACAGCGATGAACACGATCCTGGCGGGGCTGCGGGTCATTGAGGGATCGGCGTTCGTCGCAGCGCCGAGCGCGGGGATGGCGCTGGCGCAAATGGGGGCGGACGTGATTCGCTTCGACCCCATCGGCGGCGGGCTGGACTACGGGCGCTGGCCGATCACGCGGAGCGGCGTCAGCCTCTACTGGGCCGGGCTGAACAAGGGGAAGCGATCGATCGCGATCGACCTGCGGCATCCTGAGGGGCGTGCAATCGCCATCGCGCTGATCACGGCGTCCGGGGAGAATGGGGGCGTGTTCCTCACGAACTTCCCGGCCAGCGGCTGGCTGGAGTACGCCGACTTGAAGAAGCGCCGAGACGATCTGATCATGGTGAACATCACCGGAAACCGAGACGGGTCATCGGAGGTGGACTATACGGTCAACCCGGCGACCGGTCTCCCGCAGATCACGGGGCCGAGGGACGATCCCCGGCCCGTCAACCACGTGCTGCCGGCCTGGGACCTGATGACCGGACTGACGGCGGTGAGCGGCGTGCTGGCGGCGGAGCGGCACCGGCGAATGACGGGGGAAGGGCAGTACGTGCGGATCGCGCTGTCGGACATCGCGTTCGCGACGATGGGGAACCTCGGCTTCATCGCCGAGCAAGAGATTAACCAAGACGCACGTCAGGGGAGCGGGAACGACCTGTACGGGGCCTTCGGCCGCGACTTCGAAACGAAGGACGGTCGGCGGGTGATGATCGTGGCGATCACGCCGCGGCAGTGGAAGGCGCTGGTGGAAGCGACGGAGATGGCGGAGGCGGTCTCCGAGATCGAGCGGGAGCGGAGCCTGGACCTGCGGCGAGAGGGGGATCGCTTCCTGGCGACGGACGCCATCGCGGCGGCGCTAGCGCCGTGGTGCGCAGCGCGGACGCTGGCGGAGATTCGGGAGACGCTGAACGCGCAGGGCGTCGCCTGGGGGCCGTACCAGACGGTGGAGCAGATGCTGGCCGAAGATCCGCGGTCTTCCGCCGCGAGTGCGCTGTTCGAGCCGGTGGAGCAACCGGGGATCGGCGCGACGCTCACACCGGGATCGCCGATCGAGTTCGGGGCGTCGCCGCGTGAGGCGGTGCGTCGAGCGCCGCGGCTGGGCGAGCATACGGATGAGATCTTGCGTGGAGTGCTGGACTTGAGCGAGAGCGAGATCACGGCAATGCACGCGGCGGGGGTGGTGGCGGGCGCGGACGGGGAGGCGTGACGGCGATGAAGAGCGAAGCGGCGACTGTCGACTATCGGGAGTGGATCGGGCGGGAGGAGATCGTCGCGGACGCGGCCACGATCGGCCCCGTCCGCCGGCTGCTGGCGATGCTGGACGACAGCGAGACGCTCCTGCAGCCCGGCGACGCACTGCCGCCGCTGTGGCACTGGCTCTATTTCCTGCCGGAAGCCCCGCAGTCGCAACTGGGACACGACGGCCACGAGGAACGCGGGGGCTTCCTGCCACCGGTCGCGCTGCCGCGCCGGATGTTCGCGGGGACGATGATGACGTTTCACGAGCCGTTGCCGATCGGGGCGGCGATCCGTCGCGTGGGGCGGGTGGTGGACGTGGCGGAGAAGAGCGGGCGCAGCGGCGCGCTGGTCTTCGTGACCGTGGAGTACGAGATCTTCGCCGGCGAGCGGTTGTGTGTGGAGGAGCGGCAGAGCATCGTCTACCGAGACGCCGGGGGGCCGGTGGAGGCGCCGAAGGCGCTGAGGTCGTTGCCGGCGCCGCCGACCGGGGCCTGGGTGCGGGAGATCGCGCCGGACCCCGTGCTGCTGTTCCGCTACTGCGCCCTCACCTTCAACGGCCATCGCATCCACTACGACCGGCCGTATGTCACGGAGGAAGAAGGCTACCCGGGGCTGATCGTGCAGGGGCCGCTGCTGGCGACGTTGCTGATGGACTTGGTGCGGCGGAATGCGGAGCGGCCGGTGCGACGGTTCGAGTTCCGGGCGCGGGCCCCGATCTTCGATACCGCGCCGTTCCGCGTGCTGGGCGTGCCAAAGGGCGAGACGGTGGAGTTGACCGCCGAGCGGTGCGACGGCGAGGTGGCGATGTCGGCGGAGGCGGTGCTGGGGTAGTCGCGCTTGGGCGGCCAGCGCCGCGGTTCTCTTGCGGCGGTCGCGCTACCCAATCGCCGAGAGCGCTGAGTTGAGACGGAACGAGAAAAGGGAGCAGCCGGATGGTTGCAGACGCTGTATCGGTTGCGCCGCATGTATACAAGGTGTTGTTGGAGAACGATCGGGTGCGGGTGCTGGAGTCGCGGATGACACCGGGGGCGACGTCGGAGATGCACTCGCACCCCGACATGGTGATCATCTCCGTGACGCCCGGGAAGTACAAGTTCACCACGCCGGACGGCCAGAGCATGGAGTCGGACGTTCCGGTGAACCAGCCGATGTATATGGACGGGTCCGCGCACAGCACGGAGAACATCGGCACGGTCGAAGGCCAGGTCTTCCTGATCGAGCTGAAGTAGACGCCAGCGCACTGCCCAGCCGTCCGGCGCGCGGAAAGGCCGAGGCGGGCGCCAGGAGGACGATCGCATGACGACGGTCGTAGAGAGGTGGGCCAGGAGCGGGGAAGCCGTCCTCTTCATCTGCGACTTCACCCCGCCCCGAGCCGCCGATCCCGCGCTGCTGGAGCCCGTGCGGGGGCTGGAGGCCGACTTCATCTCGGTCGCGTACAACCCGGGAAAGACGGTGCGGGCGAACTCGGCGTTCGCAGCGAGCTGGATCAAAGAGCACACCGGCAAAGACGTAGTGTTCACGCTTGCCACGCGCGACATGAACAAAGTGGCCGTTCAGAGCCTCCTTCTGGGGGCGGCGCTGTGGGGACTGGAGAACGTCGTAATCGTGAAGGGTGACGGGTTCAACGAGCGCGAGCTCGCGGCCGTCAAAGCGGTCGACGACTTCCGGCCGAGCGAGTTAATTGCATCGGTGAGGGGGATGAACAGCGGCGTGGACTACAAGGGCGGGAAGCTACCATCGCCCACCGGCCTGTGCATCGGCGCGACGATCGACCTGGGCCACGAGAGCGAGGGGGAGGTCGCGCTCACGCGGCGCAAGGCGGAGAGCGGCGCGCAGGAGGCTAGTCGAAGACGGCGGCGATCTTCATCACCGCCTCCGCCTGGTTCTGGGAGTGGAAGAGGGTGGAGAGGCAGATCTGGTTGACGCCAGCAGCCTGGAAGGCCTCCACCTTCTCGCGAACCTGCGCCGGCGTGCCGAAGACCGCGATATCGTCGGCCATTTTCTCCGAGACGGCGGCGGCGACCCCGGCGTGGTCGTCGGCGTCGATGGCGGCGCGCGCGCGCTGCACCTCTTCCTCATACCCGGCCTCGATGAAGTAATTCTGATAGTTGGTGAGCGTCATGTAGTTGGTCAGCGTCAGGCGCACGGCGGCCAGCGCCTCGTTGCGGTCGTCGGAGACGTACGCGGGCGTGAGGTTGGCGACGATGAAGGTGTCGCGCTTGTCCGCGGGGATTTCCTTGAGCGACACCGGCAGATGAGAGCGCACGCAGTTGGCCCAGATGGCGCCGTCGACGAGCTCGCCGGCCAAGCGCACCATCTTCTTGCGCAGAGCAGAGAAGATGATGCGCGGCACGGGTTGGCCGACAGCGGCGGCGCGCAGATCCTCCATGTAGCGGCGCATGTGTCCGAGCGGCTTCTCCAGCGGGTAGTTGAAGCGTTGGAGAATCTCGCTGTGTCCGGTGCCCAGCCCGAGGACAAAGCGGCCGTCACAGACCTCGTTGATGTAGTTGGCGATCCCCAACATCTCATGCGGGTGCCGAGTGTAAGTGACCTCGATGCCGGAACCGATCGTCATGCGCTTGGTCGCCATGCCGAGGGCGAGCGCGTGCGTGAGGCCATCGGTCCAGGAGCCGCCGAGGTAAGGTCGAACGACGCGCTCCTCCGCATCCGAGGAAGTGATCGCGGCAGCGGAGCCCTGCGGGCAGTAGATGTGGGGAAAGCCACGCTCGTCCAGCGCTCGCGCCGCTTCGATCATGGCCTTGCCCTGGCCGGGCAGCGCAAAGAAGAGGAATCCGGGCTTTTCCATGGCGCATCCTCCGCCGCGAAGTCGTGGATATCGAGGGGGAGCGTAGCAGGCGGCCAGCGCCCGGGGCAGGCCGGAAGCCGTTGCAGCGACCACAGCCAGCCGGAGCGATCGGCAAACGGCGCGCGGACAGGGAGCGGAGGCGGAGCGGACGTCTGCGCTTGTGAGCGCGACGGGCCGCTGCTAGTCTCTCGCGCGCAGCCGGTGTCTTATCCGGGATCAGCAACGAGCGGAGAGGGGCGGCAGCCGATGGATATCGGTTTAGTGCTAAACACGCACGGCGTCGGCACGCGCGACGACAACGACTGGTGGCACCAGCCGATGCCGCCGGAGGAGATGCGGCCGGTGGAGTCCGCGCAGATGGCGGAGCGGCTGGGGTTCTACAGCGTCTTCATGGGGGACCACGTGGCGTTTCCGGAGGCGTCGCCGGAGTCCACGTCACCCGTGCACGTCGAGGGGCAATCGAACCCGGAGGTGCGGCAGCGGGGGACGGCGGAGGACGACGTGGGCGGCAGCAAGCGGCACTACCCGCCGCGGCCCACGATCCTGGACGGGGCCGTGGTGATGGGGGCCATCGCGACGAATACCAGCCGGATCAAGCTGGGGCCCAGCGTGCTGATTGCGCCGTACCGCCACCCGCTCAGCGACGCGCGCCAGTTCGCCACCATCGACTACCTGTCGAACGGACGGTTGATCATGGGGGTGGGCGCCGGCTGGATGAAGGAGGAGTTCGACACGCTGGGGCTGGACCACAGCAAGCGGCTGCCGATGCTGGCCGAGTGCGTGCAGATCTACCACCGCTGCTGGACCGAGCCTCTGGCGAGCTTCCACGGGGAGTTCTACAACTTCGACAACGTGACGCTGGATCCCAAGCCGGCGCGCACACCGCGGCCGCCGATCATCATCGGCGCCGTGACCAAGGCCGGCGCGCGCCTGACCGCGCGCTACGGCGACGGACTGATCCCGATCCTCCTGCGGCCGGGCGACGACCCGCACATGTTCGACGGGTTGCAAGACGAGATCCGCCGCGAGTGCGAGAAGATCGGCCGGGACCCGTCCGAGATCGGGATGGTGGGGATTGTGTCCGCGCGGATCACGGAGGCCGACGCCGCCGAGGCGACGCGCGCGCCGCGTCGCAATTGCGGCGGCACGGCCGAGCAGATCCTATCGGACCTGGAGCGGTTCGCCGGGGCGGGCTACTCGTTGATCGCGCTGGCGCCGGACTGTCCGACGCGGACATTCCAGGAATACCGCGAGCAGGTAGAGCGGCTGGGGGCGGAGGTGGTCCCGGCCGCGGCGGCCATTGAGCCGGCCGGCGAGTGGCGGCGGGATCTGTAGCCGGTCGAGGGGTCCGGAGGGAAGCGAAGGCGGCCCGAAGCGTCCATCGATCCCGGCGCGGCTAGTCGCGGTGATCGGCCGGATCAGCCGCAAGGGGAATCGCCGGAGCGTTCCGCGGGATGCGGGCGAGGCGCTGATTTCGCTTGTCCAGGTATCGTTCGTAGATCGCAAGGAGCTGGGGAGCGATGCGGTCCACGTGGAAGGCCTCAGCACGCTCTCGCCCGCTCTCAATCAGCGCTGCCCGCCGTTCTTCGGAATCGAGAAGCGCCAGCAGCGCATCGGCCAGACGCCGCGAGTCGCTTGGGGGCACCATGATCCCGTGCAGGCCGCCCGCAAGCACCGGCCGAAAGCCCGGGATATCGCTCGCGACGATGGGGACGCCGGCAGCCATCGCTTCCACCAGCACGATCCCGAACGACTCCTCGCCGACGGCTGGGGCAGCGAGCGCCGTCGCCGCCTGGTAATAACGCGGTAGATCCGATTCGGGCACGATGCCTGTGAACAGCACATCGTCCCAGGCCTGCTCGCGGACCCATCGACGATAGCGCGCGCCCAGGCGCCCGGGCGGTCCGACGATGACGAGGCGCGTGTCGTCCCGCTGGGCGCGCACGCGGGCATAGGCGCGGAGCAATACGTCCAAGCCCTTGCGAGTCTCCTGGCGCCCGACGAAGAGGATGTTCCGGCGGCCATCGAGGAGGTCGACCAAGGGCGGCGCGGGGCGCGCAAAGCGGTCGACGTCCACGCAGTTGGGGAGCATCTCCCAAGGTCCCGGCAGGAAGTCATGGACCTGCGCCAGGGCCGACGGCGACGGGGCGATGCAGAGATCCAGGTGTCGGGCGAACGGGCGCCACAGCGGACGGAGCAGCGGGTAGAGCCTTCGTCCCAAGCGGATTGCGCCGTGAAAGGTCCCCACGTTGAGCACCCGCGAGAAACGCAAGAACTGGTACGTGAGCAACGGCGTCAGCGGCTCATGCAGGTGGACGACATCGAAGTCCGTCTCGCGCAACAGGGCGTGGACGCGTCCGCCCGTGGTCGGGTCAATCGAGATTCGGGTTTCCGTATTCCCGAAGGGGAAGGGCCAGGCCCCGCCAATCACGGTGGCCTCGGCGGGTACGGCGCCATTCGCCGCGGACGCAGGCCCGAAGATCTCGACCTCGTTTCCGGCCCGCCGGAACCAGCGCGTGAGCAAGAGGGCCTGTGTGTTGACGCCGCCGGGGACGGCGAGGTCATACGGCGTAACGATGGCGATCTTCATGTGAGGGGAGGGCTGTGTCCGTTTCTGCCGGCGGGGAGTGGCGGCGCCCGCGGAGAGGATACTGGGCGGGGGGAGCCGGGTCGATGAGGGCAGCGTCGTCACGGCCGGTGATCCGGCACACGACGTATCTAGACGCCGACAGGGCGTCGGCGAGACGACGGCAGTGGCGAGACAGTGGGCCGAGGTGGCGACGGAGCCGCCGGCCATGCTCGCGTGGCCGGGAGGCCCTTCCCGGCGCTGCCGGGCGAACGGATCAATCCCTAAGCCTCAACAGGCGGTTACTAGAGGTTATCGCAATCGACATGCGGAATCGGATCCTCGATGGGATCGGGAACGAAATCCGCGTTGAACGTGTCGATCTCCGTGTTGAGGTCCGCGCAGAGGTCAGCGTCTTTCGTGCGATAGACCTTCGCCGTGAGCTTGGCGAGCTTGACGGCCGCCTTTGTAGCATCGGCGGCCCGGCGCCCCTCCCACAACTCACGCATGATGAGCCAGCCAATTATCCCAAGTATTAGCGCAAGAATGGCACGAATCATGGAAAACCCCTCCGAGAACGCGCTGATGCTAGCACGCGCCGCGGGGGCAGTGCCGCCTGCTTATTCGCGACTATCGTTGATGCGCCACGATTGTCCGCCGCCGCTCGGCAAGTGCGTGGTCAATGAGAGCGATGCGTTCGGCGGGCTGCCGTGGCTTCGGCATCGATCGCGAGGGTCTCGACGCGATGGGAGTCTCCGGTGATGACCACCCCGTACTCGGCGCGGGCGCGCTCAACAGAAAGATAGGCCTCCACCACGTCGCGCAGGACGGCGTGGGCGTCGCGTGTGAAGGGGTCGCCGTAGCCGCCCCCGCCCGACGAGAGCGAGACGATGCGCTCTCCCGCTTGCAGCGTTTGTTCACCGACGACCTCCGGCAGATCGTGGGTCGCGCCCCGGCGGTCGATGAGCTGCGCCGCCGGGCCCCGGGCCGGGCCGCCTCCCTGCACGCCCTGCGGGACGTTGATCATGCCATCCATCGAGTAGTAGACCTGCTGCGGGTCCGTCAGGGGGCCGAACACAGTGATGCACCCGGGCGCGCCGCGCCGGCGGCCGGCGCCTTCGGAGTCGGGCCGTACCCGCATCTCGAAGACGACGAAGGGATATTTCTGCTCCAGCAGCTCGGACGCGTCGATGTATAACACGCCGGCCGAGCCGGCCATCAGGAACGTCAGCCAGCCGTCGAACTCGGGACCACCGGGGCCACCGGCGCTGCCGCTGAAGAGCGACAGCGTGTAGGGCCGGTTGCGGTTCCGGTCGAAGCCGGACACCACCGCCATATACGGTCCCTGTCCGCGAGCGGGCTCCGCCAGGCCGATACCGTCCGCCGCACGCCCGAAGGCGGATTCGATCATGCTCTCCAGGTGACAGGCGATGCCGGTGGTGGCCATGGAGCAGGAGGTCGGATGGATCGGGATGCCGACGACGCAGTTCTCGCGGAGCAGGACGCGGATTCGGCGGAAGGTCCCGGCGTTGTTGGGGACCTGCGTGGGCACGCCGGGCATGGAGTTGAGGACCATGAGGATGCCCGAGACGCCGCCGTTCGTGGCGGTGGCTCGGCTGAGGTTGAGGCCGGTGGGGGTGCAGTCAGGGTTGTCACGCAGATCCACGGTGACGTGGCCGGCGGCCGCGTCGACGTCGATGGTGGCCTGGAGTTCGAGGCCCTCGGGGAGGAAGGGAAACGGGTCGAAAGTCGACTGGGCGTGGAGGCGGCCGGCGGGGAGGCGTCGGATGGCGGCGTCGGCGAGGCGCTCCGAATAGTCCAGCCACTCGCGGACGAAGGCTTGCACCGTCTCCAGGCCGAACTTGCGGCAGAACTCCTGGATGCGCTGTTCGCCGACGCGGGCGGCGGCGATCATGGCCACGTAGTCGCCGTACCAGATTTCGGGGACCCGGATGCGCTTCTCACACATGCGGATGATGTCTCCCACGTCCTCGTACTGCTTCTGGATGCGGACGCAGGGAAAGATGAGGGCCCCCTCGGCGTACACGTCCACCGCCTTGGGCATGTAGGTGGTGGGGAGGGCGTCGCCGATGTCCGCTTGGTGCGCTTTGACGCAGGTGGTGAAGATGTGCCGGCCCTCGTAAAAGACCGGGACGAGGACGGAGTGGTCGGCGGCGTGCGTGTTGCCGAGGTAGGGGTCGTTGTGGAGGAAGGCGTCGCCCTCCTGAAAGTCGGGGTGGATTGCGGCCATGGCCTCGCAGAGGAGGCCGGAACCGTAGACGTGGACGGGGCACCCTTCCGGCGCGGCGAAGAGCTCATGCGTGGCGGTGGAGAGGGAGCAGGAGAGATCGCGGGCGGCGAGGGTGGCGGATTGGGCGGTGCGCACGAGCGTGTTGGTCATCTCGCGGACGATGCCGTCGATGCGGTTCGCCATCACCAGCAGTTGGACCGGATCCATCGTGGGTTTCGCGGCGCTCGCATCGCTCGGGGCCATGGGGCGATCTCCTCGTCGCGCCTGCGGGAGGTACAGGCGATCTTGGCCTGCCCGAAGACGTGAACCCGATCGCGGTCATCCCCGTCGGCTACCCGCGGGGGCGCTGGGGCAAGCCCAAGCGCATCCCCCCGCCCGCGCCGTCACCCACTGGAACAGCCGGGGCAACACCCGGCTCGACGAAGGACCCCCCGGGGGGAGCGAGGAGAGCCAACCGGCCTAGACCGTGACAGAGCCGGGAGGCGCGCGACCGGCCGGCGTCAGCCGCCGCGCCCGGCCGCGGCGAGCGGAGCGGGATCCATCGCCTGCAAGGCCGGCAGCACCTCCTTGGCGAAGAGCCGCATGCTCCGCTCCGCGACGTCGGCCGGCATCCCGCCGTAGCGGAACGCCAGCACGAACTCCTCGGCGCTGGTCATCTCTTTGATGTATTGCAGCTTCTCCAAGCACTGGGCGGGCGTGCCCCACGCCTGGGGCTTGGCGTTAAACTTCCCGATCTGCGCAGCGCTCTTCGATTTCAGCGTCTCGGCGAACGTCTCGTAGTACTCGTAGCCCCCAGCCCGCTTGAAGTGCGCGCTGTCGCCGAACTGGTAGTGGTGCTCTATGCTCTCCGTCATCTCGGTGGTGTGCTTGAGGATCGTGTCCCACGCCTCGTCCTCCGATTCGGCGCAGGAGACGCTCACCACCACCGTCGGCTGCAGCGGCGCCCAGCCATGCTCGGCCCGCACGGCGTTGAACTCCTTGAAGTCGTCCTGGTAGGCGTCCCAACTCTTCTGGTTGGTGAAGAGCATCCCCAGCCCGGCGTTGGCGGCGATGCCCAGGCTCTCCGGGCTCACCCAAGCGACCTTCATCCTGTCCACCAGGTCCGGCGTGCGTGGCCGCGGCCGGATCGTCGTCTCCGGGATCGTGTAGAACTCGCCCTCGTGAGAGAACCACTCCTGCGTGAGCGCCTTGCGCACGATCTCCAGCGACTCCATGAAGCGGCCGCGCGATTCGCCCAGCGGAATCCGGTAGGAGTCGAACTCCCGCTGCCCCGCGCCGCGCCCCAGCCCGATCGTGAAGCGGCGCCCTTGCAACATGTTGTCCAGCACCGCGATCTGCTCCGCCACCACGATCGGGTCGTACCACGGCAGCACGATGATCATCGTGCCGAAGTCCAGCCGCTTCGTCTGCCCGGCGAAGTAGGTCAGGTTCTGAATCGCGTTGCCGGTCATGACGTAGGGCGAGAAGGAGTGGTCGATCGCCCACATCGAATCGAAGCCCAGCGGCTCCACCAGGCTCCCCAGGTGCAGGTCCTCATCGTAGATCTGCGAGTCCGGCACGATCGGGGGCGCGGAGGACTTCGCGTTATAGCGCTTCCAATCCTGATAGTTCTGGTAAAGCATGTGTACGCCGACGTCCATGCTGTGCTCCTTCGCTGACGCTGTGCGGCGCGGAGCCACGGGGCCGCGCGCTGGACCGGCGAGAACGGCCGGAGTCTAGCACGCCCCCGCGCCCGCCGCGACGCACGACTCGGACACCGGGCGCGGCGTCGCCGGTACGCCGGGATGCGGCATCGCGAGGAACGGCCGGGTGGAGGGGATGGCCGGGGTGGGCGGATTCGAACCGCCGGCCTCGCGGCCCCAAACCGCGCGCTCTGCCGTTGACGGCCGCTAGGCCTGCCGACTAGCCTCCGTGTCCCGCAGGGACGACGAGAGGACGCCGATCGATGCATATTGGCACCTACATGAACACCCACGGGGTGGTGTTTCGCAGCGAGACGGAGATGTGGCTGGAGTCGCTGCCGCCGCAGGACATTGAGCCGGTGCGGTTTGCCCGGCTCGCCGAACGGGTGGGCTTCCATTCGCTCTGGTTCTCGGACCACGTCGCCTTTCCGACGAAGACCACCAACGTGAACGTCGTCAACCCAGAGACGGGGAAACGGCACTACCCCGAGAAGCCGGTCATGTTCGACGCCCTGGCCACCATGGCCGCGGTGGCGGTGACGACCGAGCGGGTCAAGCTGGCGCCCGGGGTGCTCATCTCGCCCTACCGCCCGCCGCTCCACGACGCCCGCCAGTTCGCCACCGTTGACTGGCTCTCCAACGGCCGGGTGATCGCCGGCGTGGGCGCGGGCTGGGCCAAGGAGGAGTTCGACGCGCTGGGCCTGCCCTACGACCGGCGCGGCGACATGACCGACGAATGCATCGAGATCTACAAGCGCGCGTGGGCGGACGACGTCGTCGCCTTCCACGGCGAGTTCTACAACTTCGACAACCTCTCCATGGACCCCAAGCCCGTGCAGAAGCCCCACCCGCCCATCGTCTTCGGCGGGCAGTCCCTGGTCGGCGCCCGCCGCGCGGCGCGGCTCTGCGACGGCTTCTACCCGATGTTCTCGCACCCCGGGTCCCGGCCGCACGATCTGGATCGCTTCCAGGACGAGATTCGGCGCGAAGCGGAACGCGTCGGCCGGGACCTCTCCGATTTCATGATGATGGCTGTGGTGACCGTCCGCATCACGGACGCCGACGATCCGCACTTGAAGCGCAAGGTACGCCCGATCTGCGAGGGCACGCCGGAGATGATCCTCGCCGACCTCCAGGAGTTCGCCGAGGCGGGCTACTCTCTGATGGTCGCACATCAAGATTGTCAGACCAGCACTGCCGCCGAGGTGTTCGAGCGTATAGAGCAGTTCGGGCAGGAGATCATCCCGATCGCCAAAGACTTCAAGCCGGGCGGCGAGTGGATGGCGGTGCCGTAGGCCGGACGCGTTCGGGAGGCCTCCCCCGGCGCTGCCGGGCGAACGGATCAGCGACTTCTGGTCACCACTGGACGAACATGGGCATGATGACGTGGACGTAGTCTTCGCGGTCGTGAGGCCGGAAGACGCCGGGGTTCGACGGGCCGGTGGTCTCGAGCGCCAGGCGCCCCCCGCCGAGGACCTGCAAGACGTCCTGCAAGTAGCGGCTGTTGAAGGCGATCCGCGCGTCCTCCCCTTCGATCTCGGCGTCCATCTCGCCCTGGTGATCGCCCTGCTCTTCGGCCCGCGCGGAGATGGTCACGCGGCCAGCGCCGCTGTCGCCGGCGGCGAGCACGACGCGCACGATCCCGCTGCCGTCGCGGGCGAAGACCGCGGCCGTGCGGGCCTCACGCAGAAACTCGGCGGCGTCGAGCGTGGCGCGGGTCTGATATTCGGAGGGGATGAGCTGCTGGTAGCTGGGAAAGGTGCCCTGGATGAGCTGAGCGGTCAGCTCCACGTCCTCCAGCTTGAACAGGATCTGACTGCGGACGCTGTTGAGCTGAAGCGTGGCCGCCTCCTCCTGATCGGGGAGGAGGCGGCTCAACTCCTGTAGAGCGCGGGCGGGCACGATGATCTCGATGGCACTGGGCGGTTGCTCCGCGATGTTCAAGTGATAGACGGCCAATCGGAAGCCATCGGCAGCGGCCAACGTCAGGCGGCCGTCTTCGATCTTGAGTTGGACGCCGGTGAGGACGGGGCGACTGTCATCGCTGGCGGCGGCGAAGACCACATGCTCGATGGCCTGGCGGAGGGCCTGCGGCTCGAGGCGGAAGGTGTCGCCATCGCTGATGGAGGGGATGGGCGGGAAGTCATCGGCGTCCATGCCGGTGATGGTGGCTTCGTTGCGGGCACAGACGATCTGCGCCTGGCGGGATCGTGGGGCCACGCTGAAGGCGATCTCGGCGGGCGGCAGCGAGGAGACGAACTCGGTGAGGAGGCGGGCGGGAATCGTGATCGCGCCGGGCTCATCGACCCGGGCCGACACCCAACAGGTGATCGCGATCTCCAGATTCGTCGCGACGAGCTTGACCTGCTCGCCCTCTGCAGCGACGTAGACATGAGAGGTCTGCGGGAGGGTGCTGCGGACTGCTACGGCACGGCCGACGGTGTTGAGCCCGCGTTGAAGCGCCTCCTGCTGCGTCGCCAGTTTCACCGCGTCGATCTCCTTCAATTGCATACAAATGTATGCAATTTACTCATTCATTGTAGCCGACCGGATGCGGGAGGAGGGACGGATCCCGCCGATCGTCCAAGGGAGCGACAGAAGAGGGTGGAGAACGGGTGGATAACGAGGATTATCGTCAGGGACGCGGTGGCGCGGAGGCCGAAGCCAGAGCGGCGGCGGTGGCGTTGATGACGGCGTTGTCGTGGGCGAACGAGCAGAACATCGCCTCGAACTGGGAGGGGGCCAGAATGACGCCGGCGGCGCGGGCGGCGTGCACGAAGCCCGCGTAGGCGGTCGTGTCGGGGGCGGCGGTCTCGGCGTCCGTCGGCGTTTGGGTCCGGAAGAACGGCGTAAGCATGGAGCCAACGCGGGAGACCACTCGCTCGGTCTCCGCCCAGCGTGCGAAGGCGCAGAAGGCGGCGGCCAGGCGGGCAGCACGCGCTGCGCCACCTGGAAGGCCGCGCGAGATCGGGGCAGGGCGGTCAGGCGGAGCCGATTCCGAAAAGCGTCAGCAGGCCACGCAAGTCCGGGAACTGCCACGTGGGTTCGTGGGCGGGCGTGTGATCGTGCGGGGGGCGCTGGTAGCGCTGCACGTGGTAGACGGACATGCCAACGTTGCGCGCCCCGGTGACGTCCGCCAGCGGATGGTCACCGACATGAAGGATCGCTTCGAGGGGGAGATCCAAGGCCCGGCTGAGCGCCTCGAAGAATGGGCGGCGGGGCTTGTACGAGCGGGCCGACTCCGACGAGATCACGACATCGGCGGTGATGCCAGCGTGATCGAGCGCCGCGTAGAGGTGCGCGTCGTCGGCGTTGCTGGCGATAGCGACGGTCATGCCGGTCCGGCGCAGGGCGGCGATCACCTCCGGCGCATCCGGATAGGGCGGCGCTTGGCTGAGCTCCGCGAACAGGTAGTCCACCACGACTTGCGGCGCGATCCCTTCGATCCGCGAGCGTTGGAACACGAGGTCGAAGAAGCGGGGCCAACTCTCCGCGAAGGACCGGAAGGGCGGCTCGAGGCCATCGAGTGGGCGCGCCGGGTCAACCCCGAGGAGCTTGGAGAACTCCTTGGCCGCCTTGATCCAGTCGTCCCAGAGCTGCTGGGCGTCGACGTGCCCGAGGCCGTGCCGATCCAGCAGCCGCCTGAGCGCCGGGGCGAAGGCGCGCTCATCGAAGTCAATGAGCGTGCCGTAGCAATCGAAAGCGACGGCGCGGAACGTGGAGGGATCGACGGCGTCTAGCCCGCCGATGACTGCAGCCAGTGTGCCATCTCCTTCGCGTGGTAGGTGAGGATGAGATCGGCGCCGGCCCTCTTGATGCCGGTCAGTACCTCGGTGACGGCGTTTTGCTCGTCCAGCCAGCCGTTCGCCGCGGCCGCCTTGAGCATCGCGTACTCGCCACTGACGTTGTACGCCACCAGCGGCCGATCGAAGCGCTCACGTGCCCGGCGAATGAGGTCGAGATAGGGCAGCGCGGGCTTCACCATCACCAGGTCCGCGCCCTCGTCGATATCCTGGGCGATCTCGCGCAACGCCTCGCGTGCGTTGGGCGGGTCCAGTTGATAGCCGTGGCGGTCGCCGAACGCCGGGGTCGAGTCCGCCGCCTCTCGGAAGGGGCCGTAGAACGCGGAGGCAAACTTCGCCGCGTAGGCGAGGATCGCCACCTCCTGGAGGCGGGAAGCGTCCAGAGCGGAGCGAATGGCGCGCACGCGGCCGTCCATCATGTCGCTGGGCGCGACGATGTCGGCGCCGGCTTCGGCCTGGCTCAGGGCCGTCGCCGTCAGCAGTTCGACGGAGGGGTCATTCTCGACTTCGCCTGTGGAGCCGATCACACCGCAATGCCCGTGGTCGGTGTACTCACAGAGGCAGACGTCGGTGATGACAACGAGATCGGGGTCGGCGTCCTTGAGCACGCGGACCGCCTGCTGCACGATGCCGTCCGCGGCGTAGGCCTCCGACCCGCGCGGATCTTTGGCGGCCGGCAGGCCGAACAACAGGAGCGCGGGGATCGTGAGGCGCCGCAACTCCTGCGCTTCCCCCGGCAGTTGATCAAGGGAGAGCCGGAACTGGCCGGGCATGGACGCGATGGGCTGGCGGACATCGTGGCCGTGCGTCACGAAGAGGGGATAGATAAAGTCCGCTGGGCTCAGGACCGTCTCGCGGAGCATGCGGCGCATCGACGTCGTCCGGCGCAAACGCCGGAGCCGGAGCGGGAGATCAAGCCCGGCGGCCTGTCTCGTCTCAAGCATGCGACACCACCTTCTCGAAGCGCCGCCGCAGGGCGGCGACGAGTCCAGGAACCGTGTGTTCCTCGCTTACCAGATCAACGTTCAGGCCGAGCGAACGGGCCGTCTCCGCCGTCACTGGTCCGATGCAGGCGACCAGCGGAGACTCGATCAGCTCGCGGCGCCCGTCGAGCAGGTCGAGGCAGCCACGAACCGTGGATGAGGCGGTGAAGGTGACGATATCGATCTCGCCCCTTTCGAGGCGCCCGATCAGCGCCGAGTCCGCGGTCGCGGGGCGACGGGCGGTGTAGAGCGGCAGATCCTCGACCAGCGCGCCGCGAGCGCGCAGCCCCTCCGGCAAGAGCGCGCGCGCATCCTCGGCGCGCGCCAAGAGCACGCGTGCGCCCTCCAGAGGAACATCGGCCAGAGCCTGGAGCAAGGCCTCGGCGACGAAGCGGTCCGGGACAACATCGGGGACGAGGCCGTACTCGTGCAAGGCGCGGGCCGTCGCCGGTCCGACGACGGCGAGGCGCGCCGCGCCGAAGGCGCGGCTGTCCAGCTGCACGGCGTCAAGATGGCGGAAGAACTCGTGCACGCCGTTGGCGCTCGTGAAGACAACCCAGTCGTAGCCGGCGGCAGCGAGCCGCCGGGCCGCCGCCTGGGCCGCGGCGGGATCGGCGGGGGCGAGCCCGATGGCGGGAAACTCGACCGGATCGGCCCCCTCGCGCATCAGCAAGCGTGACATCTCGCCGGCCTGCCGGCGGGTGCGCGTCACCAGAACGCGCTTCCCGAACAGCGGACGTCGATCGAACCAGCGCAGGCCGTCCCGGAGGCGGACGACATCACCGACGACGATCACGGCGGGGGCATCGAGCCCGGCTCGATCGGCGGCGGCGGCGACGGTCGCCAGCGTCGCCTCGACCACGCGCTGTCGCGGCGTGGTGCCCCATTCGATCACCGCGGCGGGCGTTTCGGCAGGACGGCCGCCGGCGATCAGGCGGTCGGCGATGGATGGGAGCGAGTGGCGCGCCATTAAGACGATGAGCGTGTCCGCGCCTTGTGCGATGCGGGCCCAATCGACCGCTGGCTCCTGCTTCGTGGCATCTTCATGGCCGGTCACGACCGTGAACGACGAGGCATGGCGCCGGTGGGTCGGCGGGATGCCGGCGTAGGCCAGCGCTGCCAGCGCGGACGTGACCCCCGGCACGACATCGAAATCGACGCCGTCCTGGACCAGGCGCTGGGCCTCTTCCGCACCGCGCCCGAAGACGAAGGGGTCGCCACCCTTGAGCCGGACCACGCGGCGACCCGCTCGCGCCCTCTCGACCAGCAGATCGTCGATGCGGTCCTGGGATAGCGTGTGCGCGTCCGGGGCCTTGCCGACGAAGATGCGTTCCGCGTCCGGCCGCGCCTCCGCAAGGAAGGCGGGATTGACGAGGCGGTCGTAGACGACGACATCGGCGTCGCGGAGGCGATCGAGGGCGGCGACCGTGATCAGGCCGGGATCGCCGGGTCCGGCGCCCACGAGACTCACGAAGCCGCGGCCGCCGTCCGCACTCATGACACCGCCTCCCGGATCAGCGCACCGGCACCCTGCGAAAGCAACGCTTCCCCCAGCGCGGCGCCAGCCGCCTCCGGATCGGCCGCGTCGCCGCTGCGTTGGGCGCGGATGAGGCGACCATCGTGCTCATCGACGACGATCCCGGCGACGGTCACGGCCGTCCCGCGCACGTGCGCGAGCGCGGCGACCGGCAGCGAGCAGCCCGCGCCGAGGGCGCGCAGACACGCACGCTCCGTCCTGACCGCCACAGCGGTGGGCTCATGGTTGATGCGGCGCAGGAGGCTCACGGTGCGGGCATCGGCGCGGCGGGCCTGGAGAGCGATGGCCCCTTGTCCGGGCGCCGGCAACACGCGGTCGATGCTGAGGTACTCCGCGACGGCGTCGAGGCGGCCGAGCCGGGCGAGCCCAGCGGCGGCGAGGATGGTGGCGTCGTAGTCCGCACGAGCGACCTTGGCCAATCGGGTGTCGACGTTGCCGCGAATGTCGACCACTTGGAGGTCGGAACGCCAGGCGCGCACCTGGCCCGCTCGACGCCGGCTGCTGGTCCCGAGGCGGGCGCCGGCGGGGAGCCGCTCAAGCGTGAGGGCATCGCGACTGACCAGGACGTCGCGGACATCGGCTCGGGGCAGGAAGGCCACCAGTTGCGTGCCGTCCAGCAGATCCAGCTCCAAGTCCTTGGCGCTGTGGACGGCGACATCGATGCCGCCGTCCACAAGGGTCTGCTCGATGGCGCGGGCGAAGACCCCCTGTCCTCCGAGTTCCGGCAGCGGGGTGGTGCGGTCCAGATCGCCCTGGGTTCGGCAGATGACGGCCTGCGTAGCGACGCCGAGCGCCGCGAGGGCGTCGGCCGCTTCCTGCGTCTGCCGCCCGGCCAGCGCGCTCCGGCGCGTACCGAGCCGCAGCGCCTCCACGCTAGCCGACATCGAGAGCGACGGAGGCCGTGCGATACGAGATGCCTGCCGCGATCAAGGTCACGACGATTTCCTCAACGGTTGTTCGAGCGGCGGCGCCAGCGATTCCTCTGGAGGTGGATCGTTGGGGGCAACCGGCGCACCCAGGCGGGAGAGGAGGAGCGCCTTGGCCTGACCCCAGCGCCGTTGGGCGAGCAGCGCGCGCAGAGGGCCGTTGATGGCGCGCTGCCAGGTTTCCTGATCGATCTGGAGGAGCAGGCCGCGCCGCTTGAGGTCGTTGCGGACCTCCGCCAGCAATTCGGCGAGGGGCTCAAAGTCCTCGGTAAAGTAGGCGTCCAACTCCTCGCGCACGCGGCGGGCCATGGCCGGGCTGGCGCCACCGGTCGAAATGGCGATGGTCATGAGGCCGCGCCGGACCACGGAGGGCAGGATGAAGTCGCAGTTGGCGGGGTCATCGGCGGCGTTCACCCAAGCGCCCAGCCCGCGGCTCTCCTCGCGGATGGCGGCGTTGGCGGAGCGATCGTCGGTGGCGATCATGACGATGTCGAAGCCTTGGGAATCGCCAGAGACGTAGCTGCGGGGCAGATGGTTGATCCGGCCCTGCGCGGCCAAGTCGACGAGATCCGGGTGGAGGCCGGGGCTGACGATGGTGATCGCGGCGTCGGCCGCGATCAGCCCGCGCACTTTCTGGAGAGCCACCTCGCCGCCACCGATGACGAGGCAAGGACGGTCGGTGACATCCAGAAAGACCGGGTAATAGGCCACGACGGCCACCACCTCCCCTGTGCACCGGTCCTAGCGTTCCGGGAGCGGCGCCGGTTCCGCAAGCGGCGTCTCACGTTCGTACTCGCCGGCCAGCGCGACCAGCACCTGATCCTCCAAGACCGACACGCGCTCCGAGAGGTCGGCGGCGGCATCGGTGGGCAAGCGGAGAGCCTGGGCGTGCGCCGTTACGGCCTCCGCCATCCCGTGGCGGAAATAGGCGAAGGCCGAGACCGCGTCGGACAGGCTGAGACCAGCGCCGCGCAGGATGCGGCCGTATTCGCGGCCCAGCGCCGCAGCGTCCGGGGCGAGCGCGTCGGCATCGGCGTCAGCGTCAGCGTCAGCGTCGGCGTCGGGATGAGCCGAGCGGCTCACCAACTCCAAGGTCCGGCGGCCCAGTCGGCCCAGAGTGCCGCGGGTCTCGACGGTCAGCGGGTCAAGCCAGGGCTGTGGGTCGTGGTCGCGGCGATCGAGAAGAGCGCGGATGTGCTGGAGCGCTTCTCCGTCCAACGGGGGGCGGTCGCCCGCGGCGGGGAGCGGGGCCATGAGGCGGCGCAGTTCGGCCCGGGGGAAGCGCCGGTGCCCGCCGGGGGTTCGGAAGCTCCGCACCGTGCCCGCATCGGCCCAGCGGCGGAGGGTGGATTCGTTGACACCCAAGAGGCGGCAGGCCTGACCCAGTCCGAGCCAGTCCGTTTCAGCGTGGCGTGATCGGGTTGCGATGGACGTCAAATCTGGGCAAATCTCCTGAAATCTGGGCGAAGCTCCGCGATTGTAAGTAGGCACGTGGGATTGATCAACCTTGGTCACCGGCATCGAGACGCCTGGGAATCTCCGACGACGGGGCGGCGGGCGCGGGCCGATTAGGCGTCGTCGGAGCGGCGAGCGGCGGCAAGCACGCGACAGACCTCGATGGCAGTCAAAGCGGCGTCCTCGCCCTTGTTGCCGGCCGCGCCGCCGGCCCGGGCAACAGCGAGTTCAACGCTGGGGGCCGCGAGGACCTCGAAAATGCAGGGGACGCCGGTCTCCCAGGCGGCACGCGCGACGCCGCGGGCGACCGCCTCCGCGACGAGGCGGTAATGGTCGGTTTCGCCCTGGATGACGGCGCCGAGGCAGATCACGGCATCGTAGCGGCCGCTCTCGGCGGCGGTGCGGGCGAGGAGGGGGATCTCGAAGGCGCCCGGCACCCAGAAGACATCCACGGTGTCGTGGGCGGCGCCGTGGTCACGCAGCGTGGTGAGGGCGCCGTTCAAGAGCCGCTCCGTCACGAAGATGTTGAAGCGGGCGGCGACGATGGCGAATCGCAGGCCGGTGGCGTCGCGGTTGCCGTCGAAGACGCGCGGCATGGGTTAGGTGCGCCGGGTCCGACGTCGCCGGGCCGGACGCGCCGCTTTCTTGCGGGGCGCGGGTGCGGGGCCGGCGTCGGCGTCGGGCTTGGCCATGTCCGCCGGGATATCGTCCAAGAGGTGCCCGAGTTTTTCACGCTTGGTAGCGAGGTAGCCCGCGTTGTAGGGGTTCGGTTCGGCGGTGAGGGGGACGCGCTCCACGACTTCGAGGCCGTAGCCGGTGAGGCCGGCGCGTTTGGCCGGGTTGTTGGTGAGCAGGCGGATCCTGGAGATACCCAGGTCGCGCAAGATCTGCATCCCGATGCCGTAGTCGCGGCGGTCGACGGGCAAACCGAGCGCCAGATTGGCCTCCACCGTGTCCATGCCGCCGTCTTGCAGGGCGTAGGCGCGCAGCTTGTTGTGCAGCCCGATACCGCGTCCCTCCTGACGCATATAGATGAACGCCCCGCGTCCCTCCTCGGCGATGCGCTGCAGGGCGGCTTCCATCTGCTCGCCGCAGTCGCAGCGCAGCGAATGGAAGACATCGCCGGTGACGCATTGGGAATGGACGCGGACGAGCACCGGATCCGGCTGGGAGAGGTCGCCAATCACGAGCGCCACGTGTTCATCCGGGGCGCCGTGGACCTCATAGCCGACGACGCGGAAGGAGCCGTAGCGCGTGGGGAGCGTGGCATCGGTGATGCGATCGACGAGCTTCTCGGTGCGGAAGCGATACTTGATCATCTCGTCAATGCTGATCATCTTGATGCCGTGGCGCCGGGAGAAGCGGACGAGGTCCGGGAGCCGGGCCATGGCTCCATCGGACTTCATGACCTCGCAGATGACGGCGCCGGGGTGCAGGCCAGCAAGCGTGCAGAGATCGACGCTGGCTTCCGTCTGCCCGGCCCGCACGAGCACGCCGCCGTCGCGGGCGCGCAAGGGAAACATGTGGCCCGGTACGGCGAGATCCCCGGGCTTGCTATCGGGCGCCATGAGCACGTGGACGGTGCGGGCGCGGTCGGCGGCGGAGATGCCGGTGCTGACGCCTTTGCGGGCCTCGACCGACACCGTGAAGGCGGTTCCGAACTGCGAGTCATTGTGATCTTCCCCGACCATGAGGGGCAAGCCCAGGCGGTCCAGCCGCCGGCCGCTCATGGCGACGCAAATGAGCCCGCGGCCGTACTTGGCCATGAAGTTGATCGCCTCGGGGGTGACGTACTGGGCGGGGATACAGAGATCGCCTTCGTTTTCGCGATCTTGATCGTCGGTGATGATGACGAAGCGTCCCTGCCCAAACTCGGCGATCGCCTCTTCCACCGTGCAGAAGGGGTCGCCGCGGCGGCGATCCGTCGAAGGGGGGCTTGAGGACTTCGGAGTGCGCTTACGCGTTGCCATGTTCAGCCGCTGCGCCGAGGGACGGCGCGGCTAGGAGCGATCTCCCAGCCCGCGATCCTCCAGCAATTGCCCCACGTAGCGGGCCAGGATATCGGTCTCCAGATTGACCTGATCGCCCGGCTCCCGCTGAGTGAGATTGGTGTGCTGCTGAGTATATTGCACCAGCGAAACAGAGAAGGTGGTGTCCGATTTGGCGACGATGGTGAGGCTGGCGCCATCGACGCAGACCGGGCCCTTCACCACCATGAAGCGCAAGAGCTCCGGGGACGCCGAGTAGGTCGCAATCAGGGCGTCCTCCTCCGGGCGCAGCTCCAGCAGGACGCCGGTGCCCTCCACCACGCCGCGCACGATGTGCCCGCTGAGCCGGTCCGTTGGCCGGAGGGAGCGCTCCAGGTTGACCCGATCGCCGGTGTTGAGCGCTTCGAGGTTGCTGCGACGGTAGGTCTCCGGCATCACGTTGGCGAGAAAGGTCTCCCCGTCCCGCTCCGCGATGGTCAGGTCCACGCCGTTGATGGCGATGCTATCGCCGAGATGAGCGTCGGCCAGGATCTGCGGGGCGGCGATGCGAAGGACGCCGCGCTCCGCCTCCCGCACCGTTCCGACCTCCTCGACGATGCCGGTGAACACCCGGCGTTAGCCCGGACTCGCCGCGTCGGCGGCGTTGTCGGCGTCGGCGGGGGCGGGAGCACCGAGTTCCTTAATCAGGAGCGGCGTTGCGCGACGGGAGTGGCGGAAGTAGCGATACCCGCGCGCGGTCCAGTCGGCGCGGGAGATGGCGGTGGCGTCGGTGGAGGGCTCCAGCTCCAGTGTGAGCCAGCGGAAGCCCCGCCCAGAGGCCGATGCTTCCGCCACGTCCAGTAGGCGGCCGGCGAGCGGCTCATTGCGCCAGTCTCGACTCACGGCGAGGCGATCGATCGCGGCAGTCGCGGCGCCGTCCGCGCGTACTGGGTCATCCGGCCAGCAGTAGGCGAGGGCGACGGCACCGACGGTGGCCTCGCCGTGGTGCGCGATCCAGACGTTGCCGGCATTGTTTTCCAGGCGAGCGAAGGCGGCGGCAACGGCCGGCTGCAGGAGATCGCGCTGGGCGGGGTCATCGATGAGGGCAAGGACGGCGTCGCAGTCGGCGAGTCCCGCCGGCCTGACGGTCACCTCCTGCAAGGGCCGGCTGCGGTGCGGGTAGCCGCTGATCAACACGTCCGAGCCCAAGCGCTCGACGGCGACTTGGTGAAGCCGGAAGGCATCGGTCATGCGCTGAGCACCGCCGCCCGCCACGGCGCCGGCTGCGGCGCCACCGATGATGACCGGAGCGATGACGGCCTGCACCTTGTCCACGAGCCCGCGATCAAACAGTGCGCCGTGCACGACGCCACCGCCTTCTACCAGGAGCGAGACGACCCCGAACTCGCCGGCCAAGGTTTCCAGCGCGGGCTCCAGCGCCACCCGGCCGCCCTCGGCCGGAATCTCGCGCACCGTGGCGCCGGCGGCCTCGATACGGGTGCGCCAGTCAGAGGGCGCGGCCGCCGTCGTGAGCAGCAGGGTCTGCGCGATGTCTTGATCGCGGAGCAGGCGGGCGGTCAGGGGCGTGCGGCCGGTGCTGTCCAGCACAACGCGGAGGGGCTGCGGTGCGCCGCCCGCGCGGCCGTCGGGGCGGGCGGTGAGAGCGGGATCGTCGATGAGGACGGTGGAGACGCCGACCAGAATGGCGTCGACGGTGGCGCGCTGGGCGTGCGCCCAGGCGCGGGTCTCCGGCCCGCTGACCCAGCGGGAGTCACCGCTGACGGCGGCGATCTTCCCATCCAGGCTGGCGGCGAACTTGGCGATCACGAAGGGGCGGCCGGTGCGGCGGTGATGTGAGTAGGCCTCGTAGTGCCGGCGGGCTTCGGGAGCGCCGTCTCCGAGGCGCACGGCCAGGCCCGCGGCGCGCAGGCGAGCGATGCCGTCCCCGTTGACGCGCGGGTCGGGGTCGCCGGAGGCGATGACGATCTCGCGGATGCCGGCGTTGCGGAGAGCGTCGACGCAGGGCGGGGTGCGCCCGCGCGTGGAGCAGGGCTCAAGCGTGACGTAGAGAGTCGCGCCGCGAGCTTGGGAGCCGGCCGCCCGGATCGCGACCGCCTCCGCGTGCGGGCCGCCGGGCGGCTGGGTAGCACCCTCACCCACGATGGCGCCGTGGCGGACGAGCACCGCTCCGACCGCCGGATTGGGACTGGTGGAGCCCAACACCGAGCGGGCGAGGGTGAGGGCACGGAGCATCGGCGCGGAGGTCTCCGAAGCCGGGTCCGGAGCCGTCGAGACGGTCACGGCAGCGGCTCCCATTCGTCCTCCCAGATCCGGCTGGCCAAAGACGCCTCCTGCCCGACGTACTTGTGCGCGGGGCTGCAACCATATGGACGCTCGGCCGGGGAGGTCAACAACTGGAAAGTGAAGGCGCAGACCCGCATCCCGGGATAGAGGGCCACGGGCATCACGCCGAGGTTGCCCAGCTCCATGGTGGGGTGGCCGTCCCAGCCGGGATGAAAGAGGGAGGCCGTGCTGTGGACGATGATCCCCAGCCGTCCCAAACTGCTCCGTCCCTCCAGGCGGCCCACCAGATCGGACGCGATGCGCAGGCGCTCCAGCGTGGTCGCCAGGACCAAGCGGCCGGGATGGATGACGAAGGGCTCGCCCTCCTCCAGAGTGACCAGGCGGGTGGTGCCCTGCGCCGTTTCGGGGCGCCGGGCGTCAATGAAGGGCTCGCTGTTGCGCTCGAAGAGGAGGAAGGTCGCGCCGAGGCGGAAATCGATCGAGTCGGGCCCGATGCGCTCCTCCAGCCGGTCATCGGGATCGATGGCGATCCGGCCCTCGGTCAGGGCATGCTTGATGTCGCGATCGGACAGGATCACGGCCCCCTCCGGACCCGCGGGCCGCGGGCGCGCCGAACGGCGCCAGCGGCTGCGGCGGTCTTATTGTCGCACGGGGGCGGGATCGCTGAGCGTCACTCCAGCGCGTAGGTCACGAAGACGGAGAGAAAGACTTCAATCTGACCACCACTGATGGGCGTGGGAGCGAATGCCGCCTGCTCGATGGCAAAGGCGCCGCGGCCGTCGAAGGCGACGGAGGCCGACGGCAGCGCTCCGCTCTCGGAGATGGCGACGACGGGGCCGAGGCTGACGTCGTTAAGGCCGGCGAGGGCCTCTGCCTTGCGCCGCGCGTCCGCCACCGCGAGCTCGCGGGCTTGGTCCAAGAGGGGCGTGGGGTCTTCGATGGTGAAGGTGATGCTGTTGACGACGACGTCGTCGCCCGCGGCGGCGATGGCATCGTCGATGACGTCGCCGGCGGAATCGATGTCGCGGATGAGCACGGAGACGGAGTTCAGCACGCGAAAGCCGCGCAGCGTCTGCCCCCGCTCGGTGAAATCGAACTCCGGGAAGACATTGAAGGATGTGGTACTGATGTCGTCTTCATCGACGCCGTTGTCTTGCAGAGTGTCGAGCACAGCGGCCATCGCGCGGGCGGCCTCGTCCTGCGCCTGAGCGACCGTATCGCGGAGCACCGAGACCCCTAGGTCGACCCGCGCGACGTCCGGGGCGCCCGAGACACGGCCCTCGCCATTAATCGAGAGTATGTTGCGCGCCGCCGCACCGCGGTCTCCGCCCACCTCCTTGACCGTGGTGCAGGCGGCGGCCACCACCACAGCAGCGAGCCCTAGCAGGGCGAGCGCGAGAACGTTGCGTCGAAGTCGAATATTCACAGGCTGACCCTTCCGGAAGCGGATCGCGGGCGTGAGCGGACCCATCGCGTCGTGGTGATTATCCGCCGGTTGCGCTATTGCGCTAGCCGGGCAGCGCGCGCCGATGCAGCCAGAGCGCGAGAGCGAGCGCCAGCACGGTGATCACGCCCAAGGCGATCTCCAGCGGGAGGAGCCACGGCCGGTCCGACTCCGCGCCGGCAGACCGCGCCAGCGGCGCCCGGTCTTGAGCCGTCCCTTGCGGCTCAAGGGAAACCGCAGATGGCCGCCCCTCCGCCTGCGGCTGCACCTCCGCGGGGGGCGCTTCAGCCGAAGTCGCGTCCTCCGGCAGCGCAGCGTCGACGCCGGACGCGGGGGACGCCGTCTCGTCAGATGGCGGCGCGACGGGCGCGGCATCGAGTGCGGGCACGATATCGCCGGCGTCAGCGGCTTCATCGAAAGCGCCGGGGCCAGCGGCAGCGACGACCTCTTCCACGGCCTCGATCTCGTCGGGCGCGGCGACGGCCGTATCCTGCGGCTCCCGCTCGGTGGAAGCGGCAGCGCCGGGCTCAGGTGTTGGGGCATCGGACGTCGAGGCGTCCGTCGCATTCTCAGCGTCCGATGTCGAGGTGACCGTCGAGAGATCCTCGGCGTCGCCAGCCGGCGTGGGCGGCTCCGCGGTTTCGGAGGGGGCAGCGTCGGCACCCGCCTGCGCGGCGGGTTCGAACTCCTGGGCGACGCTGGCACCGCCGTCCGTCTCGGGCGGGGCCCCATCCGCCGGGGCGTCTGCCGCTTCCGCGGCGTCCTCGGGCTCCGTGACGTCCTGCCCATCCGCCGCAGCGTCCGGGTCGAGGGCCGAATCCTCGGGCTCCGGGCTTCCCGCCTGGGCGTCCGGAGCCTCCGACGGCGGCAGGCTCTGCTCGGGCTCGGCAGCGGCCACCAGCACGGTACCCTCTGCGTCCACCGTCTCCGTCGACTGATCGGGCGGAGGCGCATCGCGTTCGCTTTCCCCCCCACCCCCCGGTACGGCCAGGGGGGCCAACTCCGCAACAGGTGGCGGGTCCGCCTCCTCCGGAGCAGCAGCGACCGGCAGGTCCGTCTCATCGGGCAGCGATTCAGCCGCCGGGGCGGTCGAGCTTGGGGGCGCGGGCGCGGGCGCGGAGTCGATTAGTTCGAGCGATGTTGCAACCGGCTGGGGCGGGGCGTCTGGGGCGGGATCCGTGTCGAACTGCGCGACGGCTTGGGCAGCATTCACCCCACCCCCGTCCGAGCTCTGCACGCCGGCGCCGTCCCGGAAATCGACGAGGACGGCGCCGAGCATGGCCGCCGCGGTGAGGGTCGAAACGGCTACGGCGAGACGGGCGCCTGCCAGATCCCGCCAGAGAGGCGCCCGCACCGGCCGGATGGGCCGAGGCGTCGCCGCTCGCTGGGGCGTAAGGATGAAACTGCGGGGAAGGGCGACGGGGGGCAGCGCGCCGAGCAGGGCCTTGGTGAGGCGATGCTCCTCCACGCTGGTCCGACATTGGGAGCAAAGGGCGAGGTGGTGCGCGAAGGCGTCCCGCTTGGGCGGCGGCAGTCCCCCATCGACGAACGCGGCGGCGTCTTCGTGTCCAACGCGAGACCGCCACGGCCACCAAGCTCTCACTGGTCGCTCCTTGCCCGGAACGGCCCGGGCGGCTGGTGATACTCGGCAAGACGGCGGGAGCCGCCGGGGAGTTCCCTTCGTGCGAGGAGGTAGTCGCGGAGGCGCGCCCGTCCACGGCTAATGCGCGATTTGACGGTCCCGACGGAGGTGTCCATGGCCCGGGCGACCTCTTGATAAGAGAGACCGTGGACGTCCGACAGGAGGACGGCGAGGCGCTGCTCATCGGGCAAGGTCTGGAGCCCGGCCTGGACCGCCCGCAGCGTCTCCGCCCCCAAGGCGGCCTGCTCAGGGGTCCGACCGGGGGCGGAGCCGGCCGCGGCTTCGCCTTGCCACTCCATCAGATTGTCCAGGGAGTCGGCGGGGCGGCGCTTGCGCCGGCGCAACTCATCGCGGGAGCGATTCCCCGCGATGCGCAAGATCCACCCCTGGAACGAGCCACCGCGATACGTGCGCAGGCCGCGCCAGGCGGAGAGGAAGGTCTCCTGGGCCGCGTCCTCGGCGGCGGCGGGCGACGACAGCATGCGCAGGCAGAGACCAAAGACGGAGCGCTGATAGCGCTCGACGAGCTCGTTGAAGGCGGGGAGGTCGCCGGCCTGGGCCAAGGTGGCCAGGGCATCGTCGTTCAGGGGCGTCTCATCGCCTTGGCGTTCAGTCATCTCTTTTCAATCGGGCCTTTCGCGCGAGCAGGCCCCGGAGAGTGGTCCGTTTCAGCCGGGCGATGTCGTCATCGCCACGATGGTCTGCGAGAGTTCGGGCCGAGTGTATCAGCGCTCCGAGCGGTGCGCCGTCCGCCGCGCACGCGGGCGGACCGCGGGCACGGCGCGTGAGGCTCCGGCGGTTGGCACAGCGCAAGGGCGAGCATACCCTGGCAACGCCTGTCTATTCCGGCGTCAACAATGAACCTTCGTCACGGTCCCCTGCGCGACATCATCGAGACCGTCATTCTCGCGCTGCTGGTCTTCCTGCTGGTGCGCGAAGGGATGCAGAACTTCCAGGTTGAGGGATCCAGCATGGTCCCCACCGTGAGTGACAACGACTTTGTGGTGGTCAACAAGCTGTCGTATAAGCGGCTGGACATCGGCCCGTTGGACGCGCTGGCGCCGGGCAAGAGCAACGGCGACTTCCTCTTCGGCGGACCGGGGCGCGGGGACATCGTGGTGTTCCAGTCGCCGAGTGACTTGTCGCGGGATTTCGTGAAGCGGGTGATCGGGTTACCGGGCGACGTGGTGGAGATCCGGAGCGGGAGCGTCCTGGTCAACGGCGAGGTCCTGGACGACACGGCGTTCACGAACGGCCCGCTGGTGGGGGATACGGCGCCCACGACCGTGCCGCCCGAGCACTATTACGTACTCGGCGACAATCGCAATGCGAGCCTGGACTCCCGCAGCTTCGGCCCGATCCACGAGCGGCTCATCGTTGGGAAGTGCTGGTTCCGCTGGCTGCCGCTCAATCAGATCGGCGGCTGCGGCAGCGAGGACATCGAACTCGTGGAGGATCCGTCCGCGTTGCGGATGCGTTCGCCGTGAGCCGGGAGGCCGAGGCGAGCCGCCTGCTTCGGGAGGCCGGCGCGCTCCTCACGGGGCACTTCCAGTACACGTCCGGCCGCCACGGCGAGGTCTACGTCGAGAAGTTCCGGCTGCTGGAAAACCCCGAGGTCACCGCACGGCTGTGCGGGCAGATCGCCGAGCGGTTCGGCGATGCGAGGGTGGAGGTGGTGGCGGGGCCGACGACGGGCGGGATCATCGTGGCGTACGAGACGGCGCGAGCGCTGGGCGCCAAGGCGTACTTCGCGGAGCGTGACGCGCAGGGCGCCGGCCGGAGCTTTGGGCGGGGATTCACGTTCCAGAGTGGCCAACGCACGTTGGTCGTCGACGATGTGCTCACGACGGGCGGATCGGTGCGAGCGACGCTGGCGGCGGTCCGCGCCGCCGGGGGCGAAGCGGTGGGGGTGGGGGTGGTGGTGGATCGCAGCGGCGGCCGGACGGAGTTCGGGCTCCCGTTCCACGCCTGCATGACGTTGGAGATCGAGACGTACGCGGCGGGCGACTGTCCCCTGTGCCGTCGAGGGGTGCGGCTTACACAAACCTGACGGGGCGCGAGCGACGCGCTAGTCAGCGAAGTAGGCGATCGTGACCACGTTTGCCACCGCTTTCGCCGGAGCCCTCGTCGAAGAGGACCGCGGCGCCGGCATCCTCCGGTCCGACGTTCAAGGTGGCGATCCCGCCAAACGACACGCGCTCCTTCTCGCCCTGGATCCCGAGGGCATCGAAGGCCCGCTCGTAGAAGTCCAGGACGGCGTCCGCGTCGTCGTCCGTCTCCCAGAAGGCGACGAACTGCTGCTTCCCCTCCACCTCCGTCGCGGCGCTGAAGGTCAGCTCGGCGCCGGGGTAGATCAGCTCCTGCGGATAGCCGTCGACGAGATCACCTCCGAGGCTGGCAAACACATCGCCTTCCTCACTGGTGATGGTGACCTCGTCACCGTCGCCCTCCACGCGGATTGTGGCCTGGATGTCTTCTCCATCGTCGCCGCGGATGGTTACCGTTTCTTCACCGTCGCCACCGCAGGCGATCAACAGCCCTGCGGCCAGCATCGAGATTGCGGAAAGGGCAAGGAGGCGACCACGCATCGAGATTCTCCGCCCTGCCACCGTCCAGGGTGGCTGAACTGACGATACGAAGGCGGCTGTCGTTGGGTCAAACCGACCGCGACCCGGCGGGAATATAAGGCGGGGCAGAAACCAAGGCAGGGGCAAGCGACGGGTCCCAGAAGGAGCGGAAAGGCGGCGAAGGTCTCAGCGGTATCGCCGGGCGATGGCGGCGTGTGGGGTCCGACGGGGGCGGCCGACGACGTTCTTGCTATTCTCCGGCGGGAGCCGACCGGGGCTCGCAGCGTGAACGGAGATGGCTGTGGCGCGACCACGACGGGCGGCCGTGATCGACGTGAGCCACTGGCACGCGGCCTACGACGCCGCTTACCTCCGCGTGCTGGGGGAGCTGGGGGTGGAGGTGGTGGGGGTGTCCGACCGCAACATCGCCATCGCCCAGCAGCGGGCCGACGAATACGGCGGCAGGGCATACAGCGACTACCGACGGATGATCGAGGAGAGCCAGCCGGAGTTCGTGATCGCGCTGGGGCGCCACGTCGATATGCCGTCGACGTTCCGCTATCTCGTGGAGACCGGCATCCCGTTTGTGATGGAGAAGCCGTGGGGCATCGACGCGGCGACGGTGTCGAGCCTGGCGGACCTCGCGGAGGCGAAGGGCACCTGGGTGGCGGCGCCGTTCATGATGCGGTACCTGCCCTGGGCGACGACGGCCAAGCGGATGATGGAGCAGGGTGAGTTCGGGACGGTCTCGCACATCGTGTTTCGGATGATCCGGCCGACCATGCAACGCTACCGCGATTGGCTATCGGAGTGGATGTACGAGCGCCGGGCGGCGGGGGGCGGTGCGCTGTTGAACCTGGGGTTTCACGGGATGGACATCGCCCGGTTCATCACGGGCGAAGAGCCTGAGGTCATCTCGGCCGTGATCAGCAACGCCGTGCATGGCACGGAGGTCGAGGACTACGCCCTGGCCACGCTGCGTACGCCGAGCGGGATCATCATCCACAACGAAGTCGGCTACACCATGCCCACGTGGCCGAAGAACAGCAGCGACCTGGAGCAAAAGGTGGCGGGCGAGAAGGCGCTGCTGCGGTTGGTGCCGGACGGACTGCACATCCTGACGCCGGAGCGCGACGAGGTCATGCCCTCACCGTCGACCTTCGCACCCGGGTATCCCCTGACCATCAAGGACTGCCTGGAGCGCATCGGCGAGGGACTGCCGCCCCCGGTGCCCGCGCGCGAGTGCGCCCGGGCGATGGCGCTGATCGAGGATGCCTACCGGCTGGCGGGCCGCGCCTGACGGCGCCAGCGGCGCCGGGGAGGATGGGCGGGGGCCGGCCGGGGAGGGGAACTCCCCGTGGGGACGGGGGCCGAGGCGCCGGATCCGCGAGGACGGCGCTTAGTCGAAGTAGGCCTTGAGCTGGCGGGAGTGCGAGGGATGGCGCAGCTTGCGGAGCGCCTTGGCCTCGATCTGGCGAATGCGCTCGCGGGTGACGCCGAACTCGCGTCCGACCTCCTCCAAGGTGCGACTGCGGCCGTCCACCAGCCCAAAGCGGAGCTCCAGCACGCGGCGCTCGCGGGGCTCCAGGGAGTGGTGGAGGACCGCCTCGACGGTCTCGTTGAGGAGGCTGCGGCTGGCTGCGTCCACCGGCGCGAGAGCGGAGGCGTCCTCGATGAAATCGCCGAGATGCGAGTCCTCTTCCTCGCCCACCGGGGTTTCGAGGGAGGCGGGCTCCTGGCTGATCTTGAAGACTTCGAGTACGCGCTCCAGCGGGATTTCCATCGCCTGGGCGATCTCCGCCGGCGTGGGCTCGCGCCCGTACTCCTGCACGAGCCGCCGCGAGATGCGGACGAGCTTGTTGAGCGTCTCCACCATGTGCACGGGGATGCGGATCGTGCGGGCCTGGTCCGCGATGGCGCGGGTGATGGCCTGGCGGATCCACCAGGTGGCGTAGGTGGAGAACTTGAAGCCCCGGCGGTAGTCGAACTTTTCGACGCCACGAACGAGGCCGATATTGCCTTCCTGCGTCAGGTCCAGCAGGGAAAGGCCGCGGCCTGCGTACTTTTTGGCGACGGAGACTACGAGCCGGAGATTGGCCTCGATGAGGCGCTTCTCCGCTTGATGGGCGTCGCGCTTGAGGAGATCGAAGCGCCGATCGTAGCGGGGCTCCAGTTTGGCGAGCCGCCGGGGGAGATCGGGCGCCGAGGGGTACACCGCATCCAGAGAGCCGGCGGCGTCAGCCGAGCGCCGCAGCAGGTCCGGCGTGATCATGTGCGACACGATGGAGAGTTGCACCAACAGCGCTGCCGCTTCCGCCTCCTTCAGCTTGAGGGCACGACGGACGCGGGTCCGCAAGGCGGGATCGATCTCGCCGTCGATGCGATCGCGGAAGGTCTCGTTCTGGATCAACTCAAGGATGTCCAGTTTGCGCAGCTTGAGCTTCTTGGCCACGAGGTCCGTGACCGGACGCAGGTCCTCCAGTTGGTACAGGAGGGCGAGCCAGGTCTCGAGCGCGGAGGGCGGCCGGCCGTGCTCATTGGCGAAGACCTCTTCGATATCGTGGAGCCAGTTGCCCTCTTCGAGCTGGCGGGCGAGGAACTTCTCGTCGCGCGCAGTGAGCAGCACGACCCGCCCGATCTCGTTCAGATAGGTGCGGACCGGGTCATCAGCGCCGTCGACATCATCGACGGTGAGGCGAGCGGCCGCCGCCGAGGAGCGCCGCGGGGCCCGAGCGCGCGTCGGCGCATCCTCCTTTTGCCCGTCGCGACCGGCGACGGCGACAAGGAACGCGGACACGGCCTCGGCGCGGGGGGCGCTCGCGTCGAACGCCGCCTGCGCGGCTTTGTCCCGCCGGATGCGCTCGCGGTGGATGGCCAGCCTGCGGCGCGCCGCCGCTTTCGTCGGCGTCGGCGCCTCGCGCGCGGCGATCTTTGGTCGGCGCGGCGGCAGCGGCTTGGCTGCCCGGCCAACGGCGCGTGGCTTGGCGGCAGTGGTCTTCTTGCTTGCTGACTTGGCGGGGGTCATTTCGCCGTTTCTCGGTATCTCAGCGCCGTTCTTTGGCAGCGTTCTTGGGGGCGTCTCGGCGGGATCGGCGGCTGTGCGCCCAGTGGGAGGCTCGAGCGAAGGCCGGGATCCCATCTCGAAGCAGGCTGCGGTGGCCGACCCGATGGTCCAGGTTGGCGGGCTGGCTGTCGGGGTTCCGCTGATCCTCCGAAGAGCGACGGCGGGGTCGCATACGCGGCATAGACAAACTCTCCCCTTGTTCCTGTATCGCTTCCGCCTCCGTGGGACCCCGATCAGGCGGAGCCCGCACCAGCGGAGAGTTGCGCCTTAGCGGATAACGCGCCGCTTCGGGCTTGACGGGATCAGCCGACGCACGGGCATGTAGGATGGCCAAGGCACGAGACGTGCGTTCGAAATGCGTTCGGCGAGCGTTGGGTTGCCGGTTCGAATTTCATCGGCGACGGGGCCAGTTTACCACAGTTTCCTCAGGGCCGGGCGCAGGGGCCGCGCGGCAGCCGTGAGTGGGCGCCGAGCGCCAACGGCTTTACATGGGCGAGCGGCGCGGCGGCGGGCGGGCGGGCGGCATGGAGAAGACGCCGGTGCGATCGGAGACGGCGCCAGAGGTGACGGTACCCGCAGCGGGGGTGCGGCTGGCCGGCGATCTCCACGTGCCCGCAGAGGCCCAGGGTGTGGTGCTGTTCGCGCACGGGAGTGGCAGCAGCCGCATTAGCCCGCGGAACCGATATGTGGCTGGGGTGCTCCGAGAGGCAGGACTCGCGACACTCCTTTTGGACCTGCTCACGGAAGAGGAAGAGGCGGTGGATCTGCGGACAGGCGCATTGCGGCTCGACATCGATCTGCTCGCGGAGCGGCTGGTGGGGGCGATGGAGTGGTTGAAGCAGAGCGCGGCGACGGCCCAGTTGCGGGTAGGGATGTTCGGGACCAGCACGGGCGGGGGAGCGGCGCTGGCGGCGGCGGCGGAGCGGCCAGCGCTGGTGGACGCCGTCGTGTCGCGGGGCGGACGGCCCGACCTGGCGGGGGCGGCGTTGTCGCGCGTGCGTGCACCCACGCTGCTCATCGTGGGCGGGCTGGACACCACGGTGCTGGCGCTCAACCGCGAGGCGCTGGCGCAGCTGCCGGCCGAGAAGGAGCTGGCTGTCGTGCCGGGCGCTAGCCATCTCTTCGAAGAACCGGGTACGCTTGAACAGGTGGCCGGGCTGGCCCGCGACTGGTTCCTGCGGCACTTGACCGGGGGAGCCCCAGCCGATTGAGGGCATCCGGGCGGAAAAGGATCTGAAGATGCCGGCACTATTGCGCTACGGCACTGTTTTC
Organism: Dehalococcoidia bacterium; assembly: GCA_963663235.2. Classification (GTDB taxonomy): domain Bacteria; phylum Chloroflexota; class Dehalococcoidia; order Bin125; family Bin125. Next base: position 136,549 of record CAXXNO010000005.1, on the reverse strand, counting down.
GCGGCCGGGGCTCTCAGCGGCGCCGCGCTGATGACCCTCTTGGATCCCCGCAGCGGAAGGGAACGGCGGGTTCGCACGCGGGAGCAACTGGCGCATCGATCGCGGCAAGTTCAGCATACGGTGCAGCAGCGCGCGCGGTACGAGCGCGGCCACGTGAAGGACGTGATCCACGACGCCGCCGTGCGCACACACCTTTCGGAGGAGCCGCCGCTGCCGGACGAAGAAGGCACGCTGGTGGACAAGGTGCGCAGCACGGCCTTTCGGCATTCCCCCCAGGAGCTCTCACACATCAACCTCACGGCGGCGGAAGGCGTGATTCACGTATTTGGATCAGCGCAAAGCGAAGCCGAAGCCACCGACATCATTCAGCGGATCCGAGCAGTGCACGAGGTGAAGGGCGTGATCAGTCATCTGCTGATCCAGCCGGAGGGGGAGCCGAGCGCGTCCTAAGACGACGCGCTTGGCGGGCTGCGTCTACCGTCGCCGGCGGCGGTCCAGGAGCTTCTGCATCACCGTGGCTTCCCCGGCGGACGCGCTGGGGCCGTAGGCTGTCACCCGCACGCGCTTGGCGTCGCTCATCAGATCGGCGAGCGCGAGGAGCGCCGCACGCCGCCGTCGAGTCCGCATCAGAGCGGAAGCATCCGGCCAAAAGTGGCAGCGATCCGCCCGCGTCGACGGGACAGCGCCATCGCAACCGCCGCCGGCGCCGCCAGCCGCCAGCACGGCGCGCCTGACGCGAAAGAGCGGCGGGGCGCACGATAGACTGCTTTGCGTGGACGACCAAGACAACCAGAACGACCAGGAATTCGATCTTGCGGCGCTCGAGGAGGGGCAGCCACCCCTCCGGCCGCGCGAGCGGGCGCCCGGGTCCGCAGAGCGCACCGAATCCACGGGGCCGCCGGACACGAGCGGCGCGCGCACTCACGCGGACGAAGCGCCGCAAGAGCGGACCCCGGTGGTGCGAGACACCGAGGGCGCAGCGGATGCCGTGGAACCGGCCGAGGCGGGCGTGGCCGAGCGCGAGGCGACGGCCTCCGTCGTCGAGCCGGTGCGCCCTCCGGTGAGGGCGACGCCGGCGGCCGATCTTACCGGCCTCACCAGCGCCGTTGCGGCGCAGCGCGGCGCCGAAGGCCTGGCCAACGTGGACAGTTCCCGCCCGCGGACCAACGGCGACATCATCCGAGAGAACACGCTGACGTTCTTCAACGGCGTCCTGGGAACGCTGATCGTCATGCTGTTCATCGTTGGCGCCGTGGAGCAAGACTTCGGGAAGTTCCAAGACGGCATCTTTGTCGGGATCGTTGTGGCGGCGAACGTGGCGATCGGGACGTTTCAAGAGATCCGGGCGGCGCGCACGCTGCGGGAGCTTGTCGCGCTGACGGCGCCGCGTGCCCGGGTGGTCCGCGAGGGGCGAGAGTCGGAGGTGCTATCGCAGGAGGTGGTGCAGGGCGATCTGCTCCACCTGATGCGTGGCGACCAGGTGGTCGCCGACGGGCGTGTGGTCGCCGGCGCCGTGGAGATCGATGAATCGTTGTTGACGGGGGAGTCCGCGTCGATCCGGAAAGAGACGGGCGACGAGATGTTGTCCGGGAGCTTCTGCACAGGCGGACACTGCCACTACAACGCGGAACGGGTCGGGATGCAGGCCTATGCGCAGCGACTGACGGGAGACGCCCGTGAGCGTGTGCGACGGGACACGCCGCTGCAGATCCGTTTTCGGCGCATCCTGCGCGTCATGCTGATCGCAACCGGCGTGTTGGGCGTGTTGCTGCTCATCTCCTCCGCTGTGGCGGACGATAGCCTTGGCGACGCCATCACCGACACGGCCGCCACCATCACGACAATCGTCCCGGAAGGGCTTCTGCTGGCGATGACGGTGGCGTTCGCGGTGGGGGCGGTCCGGCTGAGCCGCGCCGGCGCCGTGGTGCAGGACATCGGAGCCGTGGAGGCCTTGAACTACGTGGACGTGGTCTGCCTGGACAAGACGGGCACGATCACCGCCAACCAACTGGTCCTTGACGGTGTGCACTGGACGCGCGAGGCGGAGCAGGACCTGCCATGGTTGGGAGCGTTCACGGCGGCGACGCAGGAAGAGAGCCCAACGGCGCGTGCGCTGGCCGTGAAGCTGGCGGAGTCGACGAACGGCGCGCACCCCACGGGCAACGTGCCGTTCAGCTCCGACCGGCGCTGGAGCGCGCTGGAGCTGACCCGGAGCGCCACCCGACGATCGTTCGTGCTGGGAGCGCCGGAGACGGTGCTGCCGCATTGCGGCAACGGTGAGGAGCTGAGCGCGGCTCAGGATGAGGCCGCCGCGCAGGGGCTGCGCAGCGTGGTCTTCGCCGAAGCGGAGGCCCTGCCCGACCCGGACGGAGGTCTCACCCACCTGCGAGCCGTGGCCTTGATCACGGTGTCGGATGTGCTCCGGCCCGAGATCACCAGCGCGTTTGAGAAGATGGCGGAGCTGGAGATCGAGCCCAAGATCATCAGCGGGGACAACCCGCAGACGGTGACCGCGCTGGTCCGGCAGCTGAACCTGGATCTGCGAGGGGGCGTGATCTCCGGTCGCGAGCTGGACGCCCTGGATGACGAGGCGTTCGCGCAGGCCGTGGAGGAGAACAGCATCTTCGGCCGGATCGGGCCGCAGCAGAAGGCGCGGATCGTCACTGCGCTGCGCGATGGACGGCACTTTGTGGCGATGGTGGGAGACGGCGCCAACGACGTCCGCGCGCTGCGCGCCGCCGACGTGGCCATAGCGATGGAGTCCGGGACCAACACGGCGCGAGGGGTAGCGGGCATCATCCTGCGGCGTGACTCGTTTCAAGCATTCGTGCGCGGCGCCGCGATCGCGCAGTCGGTGTTGGGGAACAGCTCGCAGCTGAGCAAGCTGTACATCACCAAGAGTTTCTACGCGTACTTCATCATCGTGGCGACGAATTTCCTCGGTCTGGAGTTCCCGTTCCTGCCGCGCCAGGGGGGTCTGACCGCCGTGATCACGCTGGGGATTCCCGCGATTTTCATCGCCGTGACGCGATCTCCGCTCTCCGCGAGCGAGAACTTCACCACGAACGTCCTGCGGTTCGCGCTGCCGGCGTCGCTGGCGCTCGCGGCCGCGACGGCCTCCGTCCATCTTCTAACGCGAGGGTTCCTGGATCGGTCGATCGATGATGCGCGGACGCTGGTTTCGCTGACGATCGGAATCGTGGGCCTGGTCTTCATGGTCGAGATCGTGGGATTTGAGGGCGCGAAATTGCGCAAACCGCTGCGCCCGATCATCGTGACGCTCTTCGGCCTGTTGCTCTTGGGGATGTTCATGCTGATCTTGTACACGGAGTGGTTCCGGGAACTCTTCGATTTCCAGCCCGTAGATGGCGATGAGTGGGCGATTGTGATCCCGGCCATCATCTTTGCGATCGCCGGCCAGTATGTGATCAAGCGCTACTGGCGCGAGATCATCGATTGGGTGATCAAGTCTCCCAAGGAGGAAGAGATCTCGCGCGGTCGCGCCCGGGAGGATGGCTGACGGCCGCCGCGAGATGAGGAGCGCGCATCGACCGAGGAGGGGCGATGTGGCACGCCGATCGAGCGCGGGGGCGTCTACCGATCCGGGGGGGCAGGCGGAAGGGAGAGCCGTACGAGGTGGAAGCGAGCGGGGTGCGTGACCATGGCTTCCGCGGGCACGGCGGTGGGCTCGGCCAGCAGATAGGGATCGTCGTAGGTGGCGAGAGTGGCGAATCCCAACGAAGCATAGATGGCAAGCGGCAGCCCGCCGAGCCACTCCAGGTAGGGGCGTTCCTCGCTCGCGGCGGCTTTGGCGGCGATCGCGTCGAAGGGGGCGGCGTCCGATCGGAGCCAGTCGATGGCGCCGCGGAGCAGAGCGATGCCGATGCCCCGCCCGCGATACTCCGGCGCCTCGCGCCGCTCGCCGTCCGTCTCCAGCACCCAACCGACATGCCAGCAGCCGAGCATGGCCGTGCGAGGCGGCAGCTCCGCCCGGTCCTCCACGCCGGAGAGGTCCGCCCACCAAGAGCCGTCGTGCAAGCCCTCCGGTGAGCGGAAGCCCGGCTGATAGGCGCGAACGTAAAGCTGGCCGACCGGACGCGCGCCGTCCAGGGCGATGATGGAGCAAGCGCCCTGGTCGCTGATCCGGCGGCGCATTTCCTCCTCGCCCCCACGCCAGCAGCGGCGCTCCAGCACTGGAATATCGGTGGCGGCGGCGGGGCGGATCTCTATCTGCACGATTCGTCGCTCCGGCTGTCCGCATGATACCGATCGGGCGAGGCGCGGTGCGGCGCGTCCGGCGGCGGACGGGGCCGGGAGCCGCCCCCGGATCGCGACGACCCGGGGGCGGGCGGCTTCGCCCGGGCGAGCGGTTCAGGCCGCCGAGCGCGCGGCATCGAGTACCGTCGCACGGCATAGAGGGCGGCGCCGGCCGTGACCTTCTGCGTCGGCCGACGTACACCTTCATGAGACACGCGAGGGTAAAGGAGCAGGGATGGGCATCGTAGCGGCGCTCGGCTCCGCGCTCGCCTGGGCGGTGGCCAGCACGCTGTTCGCGTCGCAGGTGTCGCGGACGGACACGCTGTCCGCGAGCGCGCTGCGCACGATTGGGGCGGTGGGCTTCTTTGCGGTCGCGATCTTCGCGTTGGGAGCGGCGAGCGACGTGGGGCGGATGAGCGCCAGCGACCTGCTGCAACTCATGGGGACGGGCATTCTGCTGCTGGTGGTGGGCGAGAGCCTCTACACAGCGTCCATCGCGACGATCGGCTTGACGCGAGCCTTTCCCACTGTGATGGGCCTGGAGTACGTGTTCGCATTCCTCCTGGCAGCGGTCCTGCTGGGCGAGACGGTGACCTGGCAGATCGCCGTCGGGTCGCTGCTGGTAATCGCAGGCGTGTACCTGGTCGCGCTCTACGGTCGGGCGCCGCAAGCGGCCGGGACGGCAGCGTGTGACCCGCCCGCCGGGCGGGCGAGCGATCCAGCCAGCGTGCAAGCGCCCGGGCCGCTGATGGGGTCGCGGTGGAGCCTCCTTCGGTTTCGTGGGGGGGTTCGTGGGGGGCCTCGTGGGGGCAATCGACGCGCCGGGGGGCTTGGGGAACCGGCAGGACGTGGAGCAGGCGAGCACACGGCGGGCGGCCTGGAGACGCGACTTCCCTTCATCGGCCGGATCACGCCGGGTTTCTGGGTGGGATTCGCGCTGGCCGTGATTACCGGGGTGGCGTGGGGCGGGGGTATCGTCTGGCTGAGCAGCGCGGCGGACGGATTCGACTCCGCGGCGGCGGGGTCGGTGCGCCTGTGGGGCGGGGCGCCGCTCCTCCTGCTGGCGACCATGGCGCAGCCAGAGTCCCAGTTCCGCCGCCGGACGTTGCCTCGTCGGGCCTCGATCATTCTGATCGCTTCCGGAGCGCTGGGGTACGGCGTGGGCAGCCTGCTGTTTATCGTCGCGTTGGGGGAGGTGGGCGCAGGGCCAGCGGTCGTCCTGTTCTCGACGTCCCCGATCATTGGGCTACTGCTCGGGGCGGTGTTCCTGCGCGATCGGATCACGATCTGGGTGGCCGTGGGCACGATCCTGGCAGTCGCGGGCGTCATGCTAATCGCATAGGCCCGGCAGATCGCGTGGGCGGCGCCGGGGGCACGATCGCGTTGCGCCGTCCCTGAAGGGGGTAGGCTGTGAGGATCCTCTTTTGCGACACCACATTCGAGCACGCGCGGGAAGCGCTGCGGCGCCACCTGCCGGACGACGAGATCCTGCACTGCCCCGAGGCGGCGATCGGCGATCGCATCAGCGACGTGGACGTGGCGATTCCATTGATGGCCATGCTGGACGCGCCGCGTCTCGAGAAAGGCCAGAAGCTGCGGTTGATCCACCAGTTCGGCGTGGGTCTGGACGGCGTGGACATCGCCGCCGCCCAGCGGCGCGGGATCGCCGTGGCGCGCGTGCCCAGCCGGGACACGGGCAATGCCATCGCCGTGGCGGAGTGGACGCTGTTTCTCATGCTCGCGCTGGCCCGGCAGCGCCCGGCCCAGGCGGAATCCTTGGCCCAGCGGCGTCTGGGAACGCCGCTGGGCACCACGCTCTCCGGCAAACGGGCGACGATCCTGGGGCTCGGCAACCTGGGGAACGCGATCGCGACGCGGCTCAAGGCGCTGGGCATGGAGGTGTCGGGGATCAAGCGCGACCCCACGAGCGCGGATGCCGCGTCGATGGGCATCGATTTCCTGGGCGGCCCCGGAGATCTGAGCCGGGCGCTGGAGGCGGCCGACTTCGTGATCATCGCGCTGCCCCTGGACGACGCAACGCGCGGCCTCATCGGGAAAGAGGAGCTGGAGCGGATGCAGCGCAGCGCGTACCTGATCAACGTGTCGCGCGGGCCGGTGGTGGATTACGACGGCCTGTTGTGGGCCCTGCGGGAAGGCCGTATCGCCGGGGCGGGGCTGGACGTGTACTGGCGCGAACCGGTCGACCCGGCGGACCCGATCCTGGAGCAGAACGTGGTGGCGTCGCCACACGTCGCCGGAGTGACGGACTACTCGTATGACCTCATGGCCGGAGCGGTCGCCGAGAATGTCGAGCGACTGCGCCGCGGGCTGCCGCTGGAGAACGTCGTCTGACCCCGGCCGCTCCGAGCGGTGGGCTCAGCGCGGGGGTGGCTGGATGAACTCCAGCGTGACGCCGTCCGGGTCCCGCGTGTAGACCACGCGTGCGCCCCGGTTTGGCCCGGCGGTCACGAGGATGGGGTCGCTCACCGCCGTCCAGCCGGCAGCCTCCACGGCGACGACGACGGCATCCACATCATCGACGTTGAAAGCGACATGGGTAGCGCCGGCGTCGCAGGGGCGGGCGCGGACCGTCGTGCGGTCAGCGGGGCCGCGGTATTCGATGAGCTCCAGCGTGTGGCCGGGCGCCGTGACGTAGGCGATCTCCACGTCCGCGCCCTGGACGCCGACGACGCGCTCGATAAAGGCGGGATCGCGCGGCGCTCTATCGCGCACTTCGAAGCCGAGGACGTCCTGGTAGAAGGCGACGGCGCGGTCCAAGCTGGAAACCGTGATGCCGGTGTGGTTGGTGCCGAGTATGGCGAATGCGCTCATTGGGCTCTGTCTCCGTTGTCCTGCGATCCGTCGGCGTCGGGATCACGGTAGCGCAGACGGGCGGCCCCCGGCCCCCGCGCCGGGAGGAGCGGGCAGCGTCGCAGAGGGCGCGGCCGGCGGCCGGGAGGTGACTCGGCCCTGCTCGAAGGGGTAGGCTTTGCCGCCGACATCGAAGCGCGCGGGCCGCGGCCGCGCAGGCATGCGGTGTGGACGACAGAAAGGTCTGCTGATGGAAATTGGCCTGTATATGAATACCCACGGGTTCAACACGCGGGACGGGAAGGAGGCCGTCCTGCGCAGCATCCCGGCCCAAGAGATGCAGCCGGTAAAGGTTGCGCAGCTGGCGGAGGGGCTGGGGTACCACTCGCTCTGGTTCCCGGACCACGTCACGATCCCCTTGACAACGATCAGCGACCATCCGGCGAACGTGTCGGGGAGGCGCGCCTACGAACCGCGCCACACCATGCTGGACTGCGCCGTGACGATGGGCATGGTGGCGTCCCACACGCAGCGCGTGAAGCTGGGATCGTCCGTGCTCATTGCGCCGTACCGCCATCCGCTCAGCGATGCGCGTCAGTTTGCGACGATCGACGTCGCTTCCAACGGCCGACTCCTGTTCGGCGTCGGCGCGGGCTGGCAGAAAGAGGAGTACGAAGCGCTGGGGATATCGATCGAAGAGCGCGGAGCGATGACGGAGGAGTGCATCGAGATCTACAAGCGCGCCTGGGAAGACGACGCGGTGAGCTACGACGGGCAGCATTACAACTTCGCGAACCTGAGCATGGACCCCAAGCCGATCCAGCGGCCGCGCCCGCCGATCTACTACGGCGGCGTATCGAAGGCGGGCGCGCGCCGAGCGGCGCGGCATTGCGACGGCTTCTACCCGATCCTCGTGGAACAGCATGAGGATCCCCATCGTCTGGCGCCGCTGCAGGATGAGATCCGGCGAGAAGCAGAGCAGGCCGGGAAGGATCTCTCGCAGTTCGCCATGTTGGTGGCCGTCACCGCGCTGCCGACGGATGCGGACGACGAGCCGGCGCGGATGAAGCCGCGCGCCAACTGCGCCGGGACCGCGGAGCAGATCCTGGAAGATCTTCAAGGCTATGCCGCCGCAGGCTACTCGCTGGTGGTCTTTCTGATGCACGTGCGTTCGGGCACGCTGAGCGAGTACCTGGAGCTGGTGGAGCGCGTGGGGCGAGAGGTCATCCCGGCGGCGAAACGGATCGAGCCGCAGGGGGAATGGCAGCGGCTCGCGTGAGCGTGGGACGAGCGAGCCAGGTGTGCAGCGCCTATCGATCGTGACCGGCCCGCGTGCCTCCGATTGCGAAGGGCGGGCGGGACCGCCGCCATGCGACCAGAGCGGCAGTCCGCGTCTCAGGCAGCCGTTCGTTGCCCGCTGCGGACGAGGCGCACCTGGACGATCTCCCCGGCGCTGGGAACGGGCACAGTGACGATCACGCGCATGGACGTCTCTCCGCCGCCGCCGTTACTCCCGGCCGCGTGGGGGGACGTGGCTCCAGTGTCCGGAAATCGAAGGGTGTCTGGGAATCGAGGCTGCTGCAACATCTGAGTCCTCCGCATCCGAGCGCGTCGATTAGCGCTCCCCGACACTGTGGCGGAGTGCAGCAAGCGTGCGCAGGTACGGACGGCTCATTCGCGGGGGGAGTTCCGACCCATCTGCCGGATCTGACGGCTGGGGCGGCGGGCGGCTCAGGCGTCGGGCGCGGCCAGGTCCGGTCGCCGCGCGTGCCAGTCGGTCGCCTGCTGGTAGGCGTGGCCCACCCGCAGGACCAGCGCCTCCTCCCAGGGCCGGGCAACGATCTGCAAGCCGACGGGAAGGCCTTTCTCGTCGAAGCCGCACGGGACCGTCAGAGCCGGCTGGCCCGTGAGGTTGAAGGGCGACGTGCAGCGGGTCGAAGCGGCCATGAGCGTCTCCGAGAACCCGTCGGGCGCCTCGTACTCCATCTGTCCGTGCCGCGCGGCCGTCACGGCGATAGTGGGCGTGATCATGACGTCGATCCGCTCATCGCGCCAGTGCTGGCGCATGTCCGCGATGAAGCGCGAGCGGAAGCGCTTCGCGTTGATGTAATCCGTGGCGAGGACCAGCTCGGCCAGTTGGAGATTGCGGCGTACGTCGTCGCCATAGTCCTGCCCCTGGCGTCGCAAGCGGGGGCCGTGCCAGGCCGCCGATTCCGCCAAGGTGACGATGAAACCCGCCGGTGGGGCCTGCGCGACGCTCTGCGGGACGGTGACCTCAAAGAGATCGGCGCCCAACGCCCGCAGTTGCTCTGCGGCGGCGCGGAAGGCAGCGGTGACGGCCGGATAGTGGCTCACGAAGTAATTGGTGGGGACCGCGATCCGCAGCCCCATGACGCCAGTGGCGAGAGCGGCCGTGTAATCCTCCGTCGGCCGGGCGGACGAGTTGGGGTCGCGCGCGTCGCGGCCGGCGAGCACGTTGAGGGTCAGCGCGGCATCCTCGGCGGTCCAGCACATAGGCCCGATGTTGTCGCGGGAATACGACAAGACGAAAACGCCGTCCTTGGGGATGCGTCCGAAGGTGGCCTTCAGTCCGGTGATCCCGTTGAGGCAGGCGGGGATGCGGATGGAGCCGCCCGTGTCCGTGCCGAGGCCGAGCGGGATCTGCGTCGTGGCGACGGCCGCGCCGGTGCCGCCGCTGGAACCGCCGGGGACGCGGGCCAGCTCCATGTCCCAGGGGTTGCGCGTAGGGGGCGTCTGCACGCCGTAGGCGAACTGGTGGGTGTTGGTCTTGCCGATGAGGACCGCCCCGGCCGCGTTCAAGCGCTCCACCGTGGAGGCGTCGCGAGTGGGGACGTTGCCCGCGAGCACCTTGGAGGATCCCGTGGTCTCGATCCCCGCGGTCTCGACCAGGTCCTTGGCGGCGTAGGGGACGCCGTCGAGCGGACCGAGCGGGCGGCCGTTTCGGCGTCGCTCGTCGGAGGCGTCCGCCGCTTTCAAGGCCACATCGGTGGTGACCAGATTAAAGGCCTTGATGACGCCGTCCGTGGTCTCGATCTGCCGGAGGCAGCGTTCGGTAATCTCGCGGCTGGAGAACTCACCCTTGGCGAGGCCGTCCGCGATCGCCTTGACTGTGGGGACCTCTTGGTACGTGGCCATGCTCACTCGTTTCTCTGCCGTCCGAAGGTGCGTGCGAGTCTAGTTGTCACTGGGAGAGAGCGTCCTCCAGCGAGCGTCGAGCCGCCAAAGGCCCGCCTTCGTCGCATTATCGAAGGCCTGTCGCAGCTCCTGGGGGTGGATTGGCCGGTTGATCTCGGCGTACTTCTCCGCCGTCGCCGTGGACCCAGGAGGGCACCGGGAGCAGCATCGAAGTTGCGGGATCCGGCCGCAGCGCCATCGCGACACCGCCCAGACTCGGGGCTGGCAGAGAGCCCAACCGCGACGAACTCCCGCATTCTAGTGGACAGGGCCGGCGGGCCCGCTGGGCGCCGCGCGGCCTGCGGGCGGGCTCGCGGCAGAGCCGTCTCGTGTCGTAGCCTCGCATCGGCCGGCGACGCCGGACCACGGAAGGAGGAGGAGCGTGCAGTTGAACCAAGTGCAGAGGATCGGCGTGCTCGGCGGCGGGGTCATGGGGGGTGGCATCGCCGAAGTGATGGCGATCAGCGGCTACGAGGTGGTCGTTTGCGACATCAGTGAGGAGATCCTGTCCGCGACGAAGGAATCAGCCATCGAGGGCCGCTGGGGCATCAAGCGAGCCGTGGAGATCGGGAAGTTGCAGTTTGACGTCGGCGTGGAGGCGATGCAGCGGATCTCGTTCACCACCGATATGGCCGCGCTGGGGGATTCCGACGTCGTCATCGAGGCGGTCACGGAGGATCTCGAACTGAAGCAACGGGTGTTCAAGGAGCTGGATGCGATCGTGAAGGCCGAGGCGATCTTCGCCTCGAACACTTCCGGTTTCGTCATCGGCGAGGTCGCTCGGGACTTGTCGGAGTCGCGCAAAGCGCTGTTCGCGGGGATGCACTTCTCGAACCCCGTGCCCAAGATGAAGATGTGCGAAGTGGTCTACACGCCCCAGGCGTCCGCGGAGACGATCGAGACAGTGCGAGGCCTCGCCGAGCGCGCGGGCAAGGAGGTGAGCATGGTGCGGGACACGCCAGAGACCTACGGCTTCCTCCTCAATCGCATCTTCGCCGCGGCCCGTCGCGAGGCGGATAGCATCGTGGCGGAGGGTATCGCCAGCAAAGAGGACGTGGACAAGGCGGTGATGGGGGGGCGGAACTGGCCGGCGGGGTTCTACGGCACCCGCGGAGGTATGGGGCGGCAGTGGTAGCCGCAGGCTGGGGCAGGGCGCACGAGCCCGTCCCGTCTAGTTCAGCGACGGATCCGAGGGCAGCGTCACCAGCCCGGCGAACCGGCCCCGCTGACGTGTGAGCGCCAGGTGCCAGAGGCGCGCGGGGGCGGCGGTGAGGACATCGTCAGGCCGGGCATCAACCACGAGCCACGATCCGGTGCTGATCTCCGCCTCCAGTTGTCCCGCTCCCCATCCCGCGTAGCCGGAGAAGACACGCAGCCGCTCGATGTCCGTCCCCACCTCATCAGGGTCGAGGCGGAGGTCCACGATGCCCACGGTATCGACGATGGGCCTCCAGTCGGGCAGCGTGGCCTCGGGCCCGGCCTTTGCCAAAGCGATGGCGGAATCTCGCTGTACCGGGCCGCCCACGAAAATGACAGCGGGAAGAGCCGCCAAGCGATCCCAGCGGGGAATGGTTCCGCCTGTGCGGACGTTGGTGGGACGGTTCAAGACCAGGCCGGCCGCGCCGTGGTCCCCGTGGTCGATGATGAGCACCGCGGTCCGGAAGAAGTTCGGATCGATGAGACGCGGCGCCGCTACCAAGAGTCGACCGCGAAGCGAGGGACCGTTCATCCCGGCCGCCGCCGCTCACGCGTAAGCCCCGTGCGGCTTGCCCTATCCAAAGTCATCCGCGATTCGTCCATTCCTCCGGCGTCCTCCATCCGTCGGGCGCAGCGTCGGATATCAAGGGCCTCCGAGGCGGCATCAGGTCAGAGCATATCGCGCCGCCCACCACGAAGGCGCGATCGCGCCGGCGGGCGGCGGGCACGGATTGGGGACTGTTAGCATCGGGCAGCGATCGGAGGCTCGACCTGCATGGAAATCGTCGCGGGCCTCTACCAGTTGCTCACGCCCTTCCCGAAATTCACGCTGGAAGACGCGACGCAGCTGCGGCGTGACCTCCAGAAGAAGCCGCGGGTCACAAAGGGCCTCCCGTACGTCCTCCCGTACCTGATCCGGAGCGGTGGCGAGACGATGCTCGTCGACTGTGGCTGGAACACGGAAGCGGCCTATGCGGCGCTGGCCACCGGCATGGAGGAGCACGGCTCCCATCCCGCGGAAGTGACCAAACTGGTCATCACCCACGTCCACCCGGACCACTTCGGCATGGCCGGACGAGTGAAGCAGATCTCCGCCTGCGACGTTCTCATGCACGCGAAGGAAGCGGAGGTCATCGGCTCACGCTACTCGGCGCCGAAGCGCTTGATGGAGGAGATGTCGACCTACCTGGAGGAGCACGGCGTCGCGACGCCGGCGGACGTCGAGCTTCAGGGCGGCGAAGTCCTCAAGGCGGGCGACTTTGAATTCGAGGTGGTGTGGACGCCCGGCCATGCGCCGGGCCACATCTGCCTGTACGAGCCGAACCGGAAGATCCTCCTCAGCGGCGACCATATCCTGCCGACGATCACTCCCAACGTGTCGATGCATCCGCAGACGTCCGCCAACCCTCTGGGGGACTATCTGCGGTCCTTGGACGTTGTGGGCAAGCTGGACGTCGAACACGTCCTGCCCGCGCACGAGTTCGACACGAAAGAGCTGCAACGCCGGATCAGGGAGATCCACGACCACCACAAGACGCGGCTGGAAGAGATGCTGCGATGCGTGGACCGTGGCGGCTCCACGGCCTGGGAGGTCGCCGGCCGGATCGAGTGGACGACGGGCAGATTGAGCGACTTCGAGCCGTTCATGCAGCGCGCGGCCGGCTTCGAGACACTGGCCCACCTCCAGTACCTATTTGAAGAGGGCCAGCTCGCCAAGGCGAAGCGCGAGAGGAAGCTGTTCTGGGTGCCCGTGTGAGCATCGAGGAGGCGCCCGCGGTAGGGTCGTAGCCCGCCCGCCGCAGGCCGAGGGACGGCATCGCGTGGTCTCTGCGGCGGCAGGATGGACCCGCTAGGCTGGGGCGCGCCCGGAGGGCGCGACCGGTCGCCGGGATGGAGGGAGGGAGCCAGGCGTGGGCGGTGCACTGGACGGCGTCCGGGTCCTGGAGTTCACGCAGCTCGTCGCGGGACCGTATTGCGGCGTGAACCTCTCCGACCTCGGCGCGGAGGTGGTGAAGATCGAGCCGCGCGAGGGCGAGCCGTACCGAAACCAGGGCGCCGTGGAGCCGCATGAGAGCAAACGGTTCCAGGCGCTGAACCGAGGCAAGCAAGCCCTGGCGATTGACGTCAAGGATGCGCGGGGCCGTGCGGTCATCGATCGTATGCTTCCGGGTTTCGACGTGGTCACCGTCAACTTGCGCCCAGGAGCGGTGAAGCGGCTGGGGATCGACTACGCGACCCTCTCGGCCTCACACCCGCGCCTGATCTATTGCGACATCACGGGGTGGGGACACCGCGGGCCACGGTCAGAAGACGCGGCGACGGACCTGACGATGGCGGCCTATTCCGGGCTGCTCGTTGTTGGGGGGAAGATGGATAAGGAGGGGCTGCCCGCGTTCAACCGCCCGCCGACCGTCGATTACGCCACCGGCCTGGCGGCTGCCATGGCGATCTGCGCCGCCCTGTACCAGCGCGAGCGGAGCGGCCGGGGCCAACGCATCGAGGCGTCCCTGTTGCGAACGGCGCTGTCGCTGCTCGATATCCACGTGATGGAGGAGCCCGTGAGCGACGCCGGGGTCCGCGCGCCGATGATGACCGAAATCGCGGAGAGCCGTCGAGAGGGCGGCTCCTACCAAGAGCAGCTGGCGATCCGCGATCGGTATCGGGTGGCGGAGGCGGGGCCCCCACGTCTGTACTACGAGGTCTATCGAGCCAAGGACGGATACATCGCGCTCGGCTGCCTCACGCCGGCGAACCGCGCGGCGGCGTGCACCGTGGTAGGCGTGAGCGACGAGATCGACGGCCGCGACTTCGACCCCAAGAACGCCGCGGACATGTCGCGGTTCGCGCAGTGGAAGGCGGAGGTCGAACGCAGAATGCTGGGGCGAACAGTGCAGGAATGGGACGAAGCGTTCCGAGCGGCAGGCGCGCCCGCGGCCCCGGTCAACTTCCCGGAGGAGATGGCGGCTGACGTGCACGTGGGGGCTGCGGGGCTGATGTGGGAACTGGAGCATCCGGTGACGGGTCCCCAGCAGGTCGCGGGGCCGACGGTCTCCATGTCGGTGACGCCCACGGCGGCGCATGGCGCCGCGCCCGCGTACGGCCGTGACAGCGACGCGGTGTTGATAGTGCACGGCTTCGAGGCCGAGGAGGTGGCAGCGCTTCGCGCCGCCGGCGTGATCACCTAGGTCACTCGCTCTTATCGATCTCCGCGAAGATCTCCCGGACCGCCTGGAACGCCGTTACCGCGAGCGGCCAGCCCGCGTAGACCAGCAGGTGCACCATCACCTCCTCGATCTCCTCGCGGGTGAGGCCGTGGTTGAGCGCGCCGCGGACGTGGGTGGGCAGATGATCCGTGCGACCAAGCAGTGTCAACGCCGACAGCGTGGCGAGGCTGCGGTCGCGAGGGGATAGCTGGGACCGCGCCCAGACCTCGCCGCACAAGAATTGGATCGACACGTCCGCCATCGGCCCCATCCGCTCCCGCAGTTGCGCGAGGTCCGCTTCGGGGTCGGACCAGCCCATCAGCGTCGAAAGGACATCAATCCCGTCGCGGCGGCGCTCCGCATCGCTCTTACGCTGCGCGGGCTGGCGGGGCGGTGGTGGCGATCCGCTGTCCGCGGCATTGAGGCCAGCCTGAATGTGCCGGAGCGCCGCCAGCGCGCGCGGGAAACCCGCGTAGGCGCTCAGGTGCGTGACCACCTCCTCCACTTCCTCGCGCGAGAGCCCATGAATGATCGCGCTCTCTGCGTGCACCGCCAGCTCCCTTTCGGCACCGCTTCCCGCGATCAACGCCGCCAGCGTCACCAGGCTGCGGTCTCGGCGGGAGAGCTGCGGCCGCGCCCAGATATCGCCGAAGACGAAGTCAACGCTGAACGATCCGACCGCCCCCATGCGGTCTTCTGAGTGCTGAAGATAACCCTCGACATCGTCGAGGACGCCCTCACGCAACTTGCGCACGCCTTCAACGGCGACGCGCCTGCGATCGGCGTGGGCCCGGTCGTCGGTCATGGTGTATCCCTTCGCACAGTCACTCAAAGGATGGCCGCGCCGGTCCCGAAGCTCCCGCAGAGGATCGCTGCCGTAGCTAGCTCGACTCGACCGAGGCCAAGAACGTCCGGACCTCGCCAGCGATCGCCTCCGGCGCTTCGTCGATCACGAAGACGCCGCCGTCCATCTCGACGGAGCGAGCATCGGGCCGGGCTTCGCGGGCGTGCGGAAAGTAGGGCAGCAGAGGGTCGTCATGGGTGCAGAGCATGAGGATGGGACAGCGGACCAGCGCGAGACGCGCGGGCATGTCGTAGGTGAAGACGGCGAGGTAGGCTTCGTGCCAGCGCTCGCCCGCGCGGAGCGTATCGACCGTCTCGCGATGCACGATGTCGAGCGACGAATTGGGGCCGAGGTCCTTGGCGCGCTCCCAGGCGGGCATCAAGTGCCCGCCTTTCGCATCGATCACCATGGCCGCGGTCTCGTCGAGCCACTCTTTGCACGCCTCGGCATCGAGGTAGGGCGGGCCGGCCATGATCAAGGTGGCGATGCGGTCCGGCGCGATGGCGGCCATCTCACAGGCGATCGACGCGCCCGTGTGGTGCCCCAAGACGTGGAAGCGATCGAGGCCGAGGGCACCGGCCGCCGCCAGGAGACCCTGTGCGTACGAGTTCACCGTCGGCTCCGGGGGCGGGAAGTCCGACTGGCCGAAGCCCGGCGTGTCGAGGGCGTATTGCGGGCGCTCGCCATCGAGCTGCGCCAACAGCCCCTCGTACATGGCGGAGGAGCTGGCGGTTTGGTGGAGGTAGACGATGGGCGTGCCGCGGCTGCCCGCGGCGACGCGGTAGTGGAGCTGACGGCCGTCGACATCGACGTAGGCTCGCTTGATTGACATGGTTCCTCCACTCAGGCGCCGGGCGGCCGGCGCATCGGGCCAGCGTGGACGCCGTCGTCACCTCAAGGGCATCAGCGGCCGGCGTCCGCGAGCACTTCGATCACTCTGCGCGTGGCTTTCATGCTCTCCTTGCCGCCCACACCGGTCCAGGTGGGACTCCAGACGGAAAAGGAGTCCGCGAAATCGCTGAACTCGGCGATGCGCGCCAGGCACTCGTCGGGAGTGCCTCTGATGACGAAGGTGTCGATGATGCGGTCGTTGATCGCTTCGATGACGCCGTCGAAATCTCCGGCCGCCATCGCTTTCTTGCCGCGAGCCACTTCCTCCTCGAAGCCGAGTGTTTCAAGCATGTCGCGATGGTAGTCCGCCGCCACGAAGATGTAGGCCGTCCCGCGTCGCCAACATGCGATGGCCGCATCGGCTTCTTCTTTGTCGTCGGTGAAGACAACGGGCCGCCCGGCATCGATGTGGAGGTCTTGCAAGGTGCGGCCGGACTTCTTGGCCCCCTCCGCAATCGCCGGCAGCGCTTCGTTCCTGACGAAATCCAGCGTGAAGTTCCAGTTGAAGAGGACGCCGTCGGCGATCTCTCCGGCGGTCTGCAGCATATTCGGCCGGGTGGCGCCAAGAAGGATGGGAAGATGCGGCCGATCGGGCGGCTCGAGGACGCGGTAATCGTAGATTTGGTAGAAGCGGCCCTCGTAGTTCACGGGTGTGTCCGGGTCCGATTTCCACAGGAGCCGCAGCGTCTCCACGTATTCGCGCATGCGCGCCACGGGCTTCTCGGGCGCGATGGCGTGATAGTCCCGGTTCCACGAGGCGGGCATGCTGCCCAGGCCGAGCATGAAGCGGCCGTGGCTGAGCATGTCCAAGTCCTTGCAGGCACGCATCATGTTGACGGGGGTGCGGGTCCAGGTGGCGACACTGCTGATGAGCTTGATGTCGCTGGTGAGGGGGGCCATGGCGCCGAGATAGGTCAGGGAGTCGCGTTGGAACTCCGGCACCCAGGTAGCGTACAGCCCCGCCTTGTCCGCCTCCTTGACCATGGTGATCGCGTCGTCATAGGGGAAACCGCTCAGGGAGATGTTGATCGGCGGCAGCTTGCTCATCGGTTCCTCACTTTGGGGGTTCCTCCTTTGGGCAGCGGAGAGCGTGGCGGAGGGGCTGTGCGGGGCGCGAGCGTCAGAGAGCACGGCCCAGACCCAGGCTCCGCCTGTATAAGCGCTGACCTGTGGGCGGTCAAGAAGCGACGCGGGCGACCGTGCGAGAGCGCCCTTGTCGCCTTTTCCCGGGATACGACGAGTGGTAGCCTTCGGCGCGCACGCGCTGGAACCATCCAGAGAGAGGAACAGCGATGCCCACGATCGAGCAACGGCTTCAACGGCTGGAGAACATTGAGGCGATCCGGCGGCTGAAGCAGGGCTACGCCCGGCTGGCGGACGAGGACTTCGATCCGGTCGGGCTTTCCAACCTGTTCACCGAGGACGCGACGTGGCACTCGGACGAGATGGGTTACCACCTGGAAGGCCGGGAGAAGATCCATGCCTTCTTCGTCCCCGGCGCCGAGATGTACCCGTTCTCGCTGCACTACATGCTGGGCGAGATCATCGACGTCGACGACAACGGCATCGATGCGACCGGTTCGTGGTACGTGTGGGTGCCGTTGACGGTGAAGGGCCGTGCGGCGTTCCTGGCCGCGACCTACGACGATACCTATAAGAAAGTCGACGGGAGCTGGCTCATCGCCGCCTCCAACGTGCACCTCGCGTTTTTCACGAGCTACGAGGAGGGCTGGGCCAAGGAGCGGTTTCTGCAGATGTAGCGTCCGCTCTTCCTTAGTGAAGTGGGCAACCCGTTTCGTAAGTCATGTATGATGCCGATCATGCCCAGGCGCGGGAACGCCGTCCGGGTGGCGGAAGCGGGATTCGGCAGAACCAGGAGGAAGGATCGAGCGATGAAAGAGCGGTATGTGAGCCCTTACCGGCGAATGCTTGGCCAGCGGATGTCGCGGCGACGGGCGCTGGCCGCCTCGGGGGTGGCCGGGCTGGGAGCGGCCGGACTGGCCCTGGTCGGTTGCGGCGACGACGACGACGAAGCGATATCGCAAGCCATTGCGCAGGTGATCGAAGAAGATCAGGCGCAGGCGCAGGTCACCGAGGAGGAGCAGGTCGCGGCCGTCGAGCAAGCGGCGGAAGAGATCGAGCAGGCGGCCGAAGAGGCGGCGGTGGACGTGGAGCGCGATCTGGTCGTCGCGCAGGCCAACCTGTTCGTCACGTTGGACCAGGAGTTGGCGAATACCCACGAGAGCCAAGAGGCCAACGTGATGCTCCACTCCACGTTGATCCGCAACAAGATCGTGGAGCAGCCAGGCGGGTTCTTGGGGGAGGATATAACGGGCCCCTGGGAACCGCGGCTGGCGGTTGACTGGAGCAAGAGCGAAGACGGGACGACCTACGAATTCACGCTGCGCGAAGGCGTGGTCAGCTATAACGGCAACCCGTTCACGGCCGACGACGTGACCTACACCATGGAGCGCAAGATTGCGGCGGGGGGGCTGGGAGCCTTCATCTCGGCGTTCGCGGCGGAGCTCTTTGATCCGGACCAGATCCAGCGGATCGACGATTTCACGGTGCAGTTCCGGCTCAACCGGCCGTACCCCACGTTCGAGCAGACGATCATGGCCCAGCACGTGGGCGCGATCGTCGACTCCAAGTTGATGAAGGAGAACGCCACGGAGGACGACCCGTGGTCGCAAGAGTGGGCGGTCACGCACTCCCACGGCTTCGGGGCCTACCAGCTCGAGATCTTCACGCAAGGGGAACAGGCGGTCTTCCTCCGCAACGAGGGCTGGGCCCGGGGCGACGGGATCAACCCCGCGCAGATCGAGCGGATCATCTGGCGGGTGGTGCCGGAGAGCGCCAACCGGCTGGCGCTGGTCCGCCGGGGCGACGTGCACATCGCCAAGGCGATGCTGGCGCGCGAGCAGGCGAGCACGCAGGGCGAGGAAGGGACCTACGTTCCCAAGGCCGACACGAACTTGAACCTGTTCTCCGTGACGAACATGAACGAAGAAGTGTGGGGAGATACGCGGGTCCGTCAAGCGCTGGCCTACATCATCCCGTACGACGGCATGGTCAACACGGTCTACGAGGGCCTGGCGATCCGTGCATTTTCGCAAGTCTGGCCGCCGATCCCCGGCGCCGCGCCGGAGCACTCTCACCAATACGTCACCGACATCGACAAGGCCAAGGAGCTGCTGGCGGAGGCCGGAGTGCCGGACGGCTTTGAAATCGACATGTCGTACGAGCTGGCCCTCCCCGACCAGGAGGAGGCCGCGGTCCTCATGCGCGAGTCGGCGGCCAAAGCCGGCATCCGCTTGAACCTGGTGGCGTTGCCGCCCGCGGCCGCCGACGAGAACCGCGGCACACCGGAGGCGCGGCAGCCCACGTTCCTGGTCCGCACCGCGTCCTTCGTGCAGACCATGCCCTACTACCTCCAGCTCTTCTTCCAGAGCGGCTCGCCGATCAACTTTGCTTTCTACGACACGGGCCGCGCGCAATGGGATGACTTCTGGGCGGCCGTGCAGTCCGGGATTGAAGTGGGGGATGACCAGGCCCCCGATGCGCTGGCGTTCTACGACACGGCCCAGCGCATACTCGCGGAAGACGCCCCTTTCCAGCACATCGCCTGGACGAACCCGCAGTACATTTTCCGCGACAACGTCAGCGGCTTTCACTACCGTGGCGACAATCTCATCGACTACGGGGATATCGTCTTTACGGCCTAACGCCGCAACGCCTTCGCCGGCAGCGACGACAAACGAGAGGCCCCTCAACCGAGGGGCCTCTCGCCGATCACGCGCCCGCGGCGGTGGGGCCGGCGGGCGCCGTGGGAGCGCTCAGCGCAGGATCTCGAGCAGCTCCAGGATGGCGCCGTCCGGGTCCTTGAAGCAGACGAAGCGCTCGCCGCGCTCCACATCGCGCACCTTGATGGCCGCGTGGCCCAGCGCGTGCACCTTCATCGGTCGCCTCCTCTCGATGGCATGCGATGGTTGGCAGCCTAGGGGACCGGCTTCCACTCGCCGCCCGGCTTGAAGTCCTGGGCGAGGGGGATGATCTCCCGGCCGAACTGCTCCGTGCGCTCGAACAGCTCCTCGGCGGTGCTGGTCTGGCAATCCTGATGCACGACCATCAAGGAGTAGCCGGCCTCGGCGAACTCCTGGAGGTCGGAGAGGATCATCTCCGGCGTGCCCTCGCAGATCGGGCGCACCTTGCGCTGCAAGTGCGGATCGTTGGCGTCGGTGATGCGGGCGGCCACCTGCCCGATCATCATGAAGTCGGAGAGGTCTCGGCCGATGCGCTGGGCCTCGCGCCGGATCTCATCCTGGAAGTGATCGAGCTCGTGGGGCCGCGCCCCGGGGTGCATGAAGATGGGGTAGAAGCCGTCGCAGAGGCGGGCCGCGCGGCGGGCTCCGGCCTTGGACATGCCGCCGAAGACGATGGGCGGCCGCGGCTTCTGCACCGGCTTGGGGTCCATGGTGATGTCGTGGAAGCTGTAGAACTCCCCATCGAAGTTGGGGGTCCCGTCCTGCCAGGCGGTCTTGTAGACCTGGATGCACTCATCGGTCATCTCGCCGCGCTTCGCGTAGTTGAGGTGGAGGGCGTCGAACTCCTCCTTGGCCCAGCCGGCCCCGACGCCGGCGATGAGGCGGCCGTTGGACAGGCGGTCGACCGTGGCGAACTGGCGGGCGTCGTGAAGAGGGGGGCGGTAGGGGGAGATCAGCACGGAGGTGGCCAGCTTGATGGTGCTGGTAGCGCCCGCCACAGCGCCCATCGTGACGAGCGCGTCGAGCATCTCGGGCCGCTCGACGTAGTGGCGCTTGCCCGACTCCGGATTGGCGATGTGGACATCGGTGGTTTGGAGCGGCAGCGTGACGTGGTCCGGGAACCAGAGGGAATGATAGCCGAGGCGTTCGGCGCGCTGCGCGAACTCGATGGGGCGCATGTCGTCGGCGGCGAGGTTCTCCACCCAGAACTCCGTCTCGCTGCGGAAGACCACGCCGTGGGTGTTCATGCAGGAGCCGATTTGCATCGATTGCGTCCTTTCGCAGGTCGGCCGACCCGGCGCATGGGTCCAGCGTGGACGCCGTCGTCACCTCAAGGGCATCAGCGGCCGGCGTCCGCGAGCACTTCGATCACTCTGCGCGTGGCTTTCATGCTCTCCTTGCCGCCCACACCGGTCCAGGTAGAACTCGCGACGGAAAAGGAGTCCGCGAAATCGCTGAACTCGGCGATGCGCTCCAGGCACTCGTCGGGAGCGCCCCTGATGACGAAGGTGTCGACGATGCGGTCGTTGATCGCTTCGATGACGCCGTCGAAATCTCCGACCGCCATCGCTTTCTTGCCGCGAGCCACTTCCTCCTCGAAGCCGAGTGTTTCAAGCATGTCGCGATGGTAGTCCGCCTGTATGAAGATGTAAGCCGTCCCGCGTCGCCAACATGCGATGGCCGCGTCGGCCTCTTCTTTGTCGTCGGTGAAGACGACGGGCCGCCCGGCATCGATGTGGAGGTCTTGCAAGGTGCGGCCGGATTTCTTGGCCCCCTCCACAATCGCCGGCAGCGCTTCGTTCCTGACGAAATCCAGCGTGAAGTTCCAGTTGAAGAGGACGCCGTCGGCGATCTCTCCGGCGGTCCGCAGCATGTTCGGCCGGGTGGCGCCAAGAAGGATGGGGAGATGCGGCCGATCGGGCGGCTCGAGGACGCGGTAATCGTAGATTTGGTAGAAGCGGCCCTCGTAGTTCACGGGTGTGTCCGGGTCCGATTTCCACAGGAGCCGCAGCGTCTCCACGTATTCGCGCATGCGCGCCACGGGCTTCTCGGGCGGGATGGCGTGATAGTCCCGGTTCCACGAGGCGGGCATGGAGCCCAGGCCGAGCATGAAGCGGCCGTGGCTGAGCATGTCCAAGTCCTTGCAGGCACGCATCATGTTGACGGGGGTACGGGTCCAGGTGGCGACACTGCTGATGAGCTTGATGTCGCTGGTGAGGGGGGCCATGGCGGCGAGATAGGTCAGGGAGTCGCGTTGGAACTCCGGCACCCAGGTAGCGTACAGCCCCGCCTTGTCCGCCTCCTTGACCATGGTGATCGCGTCGTCATAGGGGAAACCGCTCAGGGAGATGTTGATCGGCGGCAGCTTGCTCATGTTTTCCTCCGCTGGGCGGCCGAGAGGGTCGCGCCGGGGCTGTGCAGGGCGCGAGCGTCAGAGAGCGCGGCCCAGACTCAGGTTCCGCCTGTATAAGCGCTGACCTGTGGGCGGTCAAGGAGCGACGCGGGCGACCTCGCGAGAGCGCCATCGTCGCCTTTTCCCGGGATGCGGCGAGTGGTAGCCTTCCGCACGCGCTGGAACCGCCCGGAGAAAGGAACAGCGATCCATGCCTTCTTCGTCCCCGGCGCCGAGATGTACCCGTTCTCGTTGCACTACATGCTGGGAGAGATCATCGACGTCGACGACAACGGCATCGATGCGACGGGTTCGTGGTACACGTGGGTGCCGTTGACGGTGAAGGGCCGTGCGGCGTTCTTGGCCGCGACCTACGACGATACCTATAAGAAAGTCGACGGGAGCTGGGTCATCGACGCCTCCAACGTTCACCTCGCGTTTTTCACGAGCTACGAGGAGGGCTGGGCCAAGGAGCGGTTTCTGCAGATGTAGCGTCTGCTCTTCAGATGTAGCGTCTGCTCTTCAGATGTAGCGTCTGCTCTTCCTTGCGAAGTGGGCAACCCGTTTCGTAAGTCATGTATGATGCCGATCATGCCCGGGGCGGGTACGCCATCCGGGTGGCGGAAGCGGGATTCGGCAGAACCAGGAGGAAGGATCGAGCGATGAAAGAGCGGTATGTGAGCCCCTACCGGCGAATGCTTGGCCAGCGGATGTCGCGGCGACGGGCGCTGGCCGCCTCAGGGGTGGCCGGGCTGGGAGCGGCCGGACTGGCCCTGGTCGGTTGCGGCGACGACGACGACGAAGCGATATCGCAAGCCATTGCGCAGGTGATCGAAGAAGATCAGGCGCAGGCACAGGTCACCGAGGAGGAGCAGGTCGCGGCCGTCGAGCAAGCGGCGGAAGAGATCGAGCAGGCGGCCGAAGAGGCGGGGGTGGACGCGGAGCGCGATCTGATCGTCGCGCAGGCTGCCCTGTTCACCACGTTGGACCAGGAGTTGGCGAATACCCACGAGAGCCAAGAGGCCGACGTGATGCTCCACTCCACGTTGATCCGCAACAAGATCGTGGAGCAGCCAGGCGGGTTCTTGGGGGAGGATGTGACGGGCCCCTGGGAACCGCGGCTGGCGGTTGACTGGAGCAAGAGCGAGGACGGGACGACCTACGAATTCACGCTGCGCGAAGGCGTGGTCAGCTATAACGGCAACCCGTTCACGGCCGACGACGTGACCTACACCATGGAGCGCAAGATTGCGGCGGGGGGGCTGGGATCCTTCATCGCGGCGTTCGCGGCGGAGCTCTTTGATCCGGACCAGATCCAGCGGATCGACGATTTCACGGTGCAGTTCCGGCTCAACCGGCCGTACCCCACGTTCGAGCAGACGATCATGGCCCAGCACGTGGGCGCGATCGTCGACTCCAAGTTGATGAAGGAGAACGCCACGGAGGACGACCCGTGGTCGGCAGAGTGGGCGGTCACGCACTCCCACGGCTTCGGGGCCTACCAGCTCGAGATCTTCACGCAAGGGGAACAGGCGGTCTTCCTCCGCAACGAGGGCTGGGCCCGGGGCGACGGGATCAACCCCGCGCAGATCGAGCGGATCATCTGGCGGGTGGTGCCGGAGAGCGCCAACCGGCTGGCGCTGGTCCGCCGGGGCGACGTGCACATCGCCAAGGCGATGCTGGCGCGCGAGCAGGTGGGCACGGAGGGCGAGGAAGGGACCTACGTTCCCACCGCCAACACGAACTTGAACCTGTGGTCCGTGACGAACATGAACGAAGAAGTGTGGGGAGATACGCGGGTCCGTCAAGCGCTGGCCTACGTCATCCCGTACGACGACATGATCAACACGGTCTACGAGGGCCTGGCGATCCGTGCATTTTCGTACGTCTGGCCGCCGATCCCCGGCGCCGCGCCGGAGCACTCTCACCAATACGTCACCGACATCGACAAGGCCAAGGAGCTGCTGGCGGAGGCCGGAGTGCCGGACGGCTTTGACATCGACATGTCGTACGAGCTGGCCCTCCCCGACCAGGAGGAGGCCGCGGTCCTCATGCGCGAGTCGGCGGCGAAGGCCGGCATCCGCTTGAACCTGGTGGCGTTGCCGCCCGCGGCCGCCGACGAGAACCGCGGCACACCGGAGGCGCGGCAGCCCACGTGGCTGGTCCGCTCCGCGTCCTTCGTGCAGACCATGCCCTACTACCTCCAGCTCTTCTTCCAGAGCGGCTCGCCGATCAACTTTGCTTTCTACGACACGGGCCGCGCGCAATGGGATGACTTCTGGGCGGCCGTGCAGTCCGGGATTGAAGTGGGGGATGACCAGGCCCCCGATGCGCTGGCGTTCTACGACACGGCCCAGCGCATACTCGCGGAAGACGCCCCTTTCCAGCACATCGCCTGGACGAACCCGCAGTACATTTTCCGCGACAACGTCAGCGGCTTTCACTACCGTGGCGACAATCTCATCGACTACGGGGATATCGTCTTTACGGCCTAACGCCGCAACGCCTTCGCCGGCAGCGACGACAAACGAGAGGCCCCTCAACCGAGGGGCCTCTCGCCGATCACGCGCCCGCGGCGGTGGGGCCGGCGGGCGCCGTGGGAGCGCTCAGCGCAGGATCTCGAGCAGCTCCAGGATGGCGCCGTCCGGGTCCTTGAAGCAGACGAAGCGCTCGCCGCCGGCCAAGTTGAGGCCCTGGGGCTCGGAGAGGAACTCCACGCCCTTGGCCTTCAGGTCCTCATAGACCTGCGCCAGGTTCTCCGTCCGCAGCGCGATCCGCGCGATGCCGGTGTGGTAGAGGTGGGGGTACGGCTGGCCTTCCGTCTTCGGCTTCTTCCATTCGATGAGGTCAATGCGGGTCCCCCAGGGGTCATCGCCGATGCGGAGGAGCGCGGTGCGGGTCGCACCATCGGGAACACCCAGCCCGACCACTCCGGCGTCGCTCAGGTCGTGCTCCGGCAGATCGAGCACGACCTTAAAGCCGAGCATTTCGTAGAAGGCGCGCGAGCGCTCAAAGTCCGTGCAGTTCACGTTGACGTGGAAGATGCCCTTAATCATCGTTTCCCTTTCCGGCCCGGAGTCGCAGCCGCCAATCCACGACGAATCAACGACGTCCGGCGCGGCACGGGTGTCCGCGGAGCAAGGCGCTCAGCCGCGGTGATTGGCCCCATGGCGTCGTGAGCGGAAGCGAGCCGGCGGCGCAGTCAAGGCGGGTTGCTTAGAGCTTCGCCAGGATGCTGGGCCCGGCGCTCACGCCACAATTGACCGCGCTCTCTTCTACGTCGATCGCTTTGACAACGCCGTTCTCAACGATCATGGCGAAGCGGGTGGTGCGGAAGCCCATGCCGTAGCCGCCCGCGTCCAGGCCGAGGTCGAGGGCGCGGGTGATGTCGCCGTTGCCGTCGGAGAGCATGGTGATCTGGGCGTTGCCGGTGGCTTGGTTCCAGGCGTCGAGGACGAAGACGTCGTTGGTGGCGAGACAGATCACATCGTCCACGCCTTTGGCCTTGAACGCCCCGACCTCCTTGGTGTAGCTGGGCAGGTGCTCGTTGCTACAGGTGGGGGTGAAGGCGCCGGGGATGCCGAAGATGACCACCTTCTTGCCGGAGACGATATCGCCGAGGGACTTCTTGGCGGGGAGCCCCTTCTCCAACACGAACCCGTTGACGTCCGTAGGGAGTTTGGCTCCAACAGCGATAGGCATAGTGTGTGCGGATCCTTTCTTGGCCGAAGCGTGCGGGGGCATGATAGCGGCTATCGGCCCGGATGCGATCGGCACGGCCGGGACGGCGGTCAGAGCGCGCGGCCGAGCTCCTCGCCCTCGTAGATGGCTTCGTCGACGTTGCGGGGGGCCAGGCAGTCGCCGATGCGGTGGACGCTCGGCAGGCGGTCATTCAACGCGTCGAAGAGTGCGTCCGGGGTCCGTCCCATGTTCAGGATGATGGAATCCACGGCCACCGCGGTCTGGCTGCCATCCCAGATGTTGTAGACCGCCGCCGTTCCCTCGCGAACGCTCTCCACGAACTTCTGGGGAGAGAGCTTGATCCCCTTTTGCGCCAGCCTGGGGTAGATGTACGGCAGGTGCAACTGGGTGGCGGTCTTATCCCCGACGAACATGTGCCGCGTGACGATCTCCACCTGTTTCCCTTTGTCCGCGAGGAACTCGGCCAGTCCGAGCGGCGGGTAATCTCCCTGCTCATCCAAGATGAGCACCCGTTCCCCACAGCGATCCGGATCGGCCAGCGCCTCGATGGGGGTGAGGACGTTTTCCCGCTGCAAGCCCGGGATCCCCTCACGCTCTCCGCGGAAGATCGAGTAGCCCGACTTGTCGTAGTCGGAGCCCGTCGCGACCACCACGTCATCGGGGTTCTCAGCGGCCACTTGGTCGGGCGTGACCGCCGTATTGAGGCGCACGTCGACGCCGGCGCGCTCCATCGCCCCGGCGAGATAGTCGGTCACCCCACTCCACTCGGCGCGGGTGGGTAGCATGGCCGCGTAGTTCATCTGGCCACCGAGCCGGCCCGACTTTTCGAACAGCGTCACCTGATGGCCGCGGCTGCCCGCCACCTCCGCCACCTTCATGCCGGCGGGCCCACCCCCGATCACCACCACCCGCTTCGGCGTTGCGGAGGGCGTGAGCGTGCCGATGCCCCAGCGGCCTTCCAGACCCACAGCGGGGTTCACGGTGCACGACATGCCGGTGTTCTGGAAGGCACGATTGATGCACCCCTGGTTGGAGCCAACGCATTTGCGGATCTCGTCGACGCGGCCGGAACGCGCTTTGTTTACCAGCTCCGGATCGGCGATGTGTGCGCGCGTCATCGCCACCATGTCGGCGTGGCCGTCGGCGATGACGCGGGCCGCCTCATCGACGGTGACGATGCGCCCCACGGTAAAGACGGGCGTGTCGCCCGCGACCTGCTTGGCGCGGCGGGCGTGCTCCACCATGAAGCCATGCTCGACGTTCATGGGGGACATGATGCGGTGCAGCGAGTGATAGTTGCCGCCGGTCATGTTGAAATAGTCAAAGAGGCCGGTCTCTTTGAGCGTGCGGATGATCCGCTCCCCCTCGTCGGCGGTGATGCCGCCATCGACCCATTCGTCGCCGCTGAGCCGGGTCCCGACCGTGATGGAATCGCCGACCCGTCGGCGCACCTCTTCGGCCGCCTCGATCAGCATGCGGCAGCGGTTCTCCGTGCTGCCGCCGTACTTATCCGTGCGGTGGTTTGTCAGTGGGGAGAGGAACTGGCAGAGGAGGTAGCCGTGCGCCCCGTGGACCTCGAAGCCGTCCGCGCCGGCGGTCATCACGTTGTGCGCCGTCTGGCCATAGCCGCGGCAGATATCGGCGATGTCCTCGTGGGCCATCTCGCGCGGGTTGGCGCGGTAGGTGACGGAGGGGATGGCCGAAGGGGCCTGCACGGCGTGCCGGTTCTCGATGAACATCACCCCGTCGTCTTGAGCGCCGAGCGCGACTCCCTGCATAAAGACGCGGCATCCCTCCGCGTGCACGGCATCGGCGAGCTTCTTGTACTGCGGGATCACCTCCTCGTCATAGCCCTTGGATATGCCGTGGTAGCCGCCCAAGGCGGTCCAATGCACGCCCTGCTGCTCCGTAATGACGAGCGCGGCTCCGCCCTTGGCGCGTTCCGCGTAGTAGGCGACGTGCCGATCGCTGAGCAGATTGTTCTGGCTGTACATCTGGGTGTGGGCCGAGACGAAGATGCGATGCTTGAGCTGCGTCGGTCCGACCTGCAGCGGCTGCCAAAGAACATCGAGATCGGTCATCGAAGTGCCCCCTCTATCGCGTGCGTCGGTTCCGCTTCCCGCAAGCGGTATAGTCGTCGGCCGAGAGGGGGTCAAGGAGCGTGGCCGGCGTTCCGCCCAGTCATGCGGGCTCGGTGGCGGATGACTCCAGGATCTCGTCGAGTTGCCGGACCAAGGCGCTCTTGGGGCGGAAGCCGACGATCCTTGTGCCGGGCTCCCCGTCCTGGAACACCACGATGGTTGGGAGATTGCGAAGACGGTAGCGGACCACCGTCTCGCGGCTCTGATCCGCGTCCATTTTGTAGAAGGCCGCGCGACCTTCGTACTCGGCGGCCACCTCGTCGAAGACGGGCGCCCCGAGGCGACAGGGGCCGCACCAGGGCGTCCAGAAGCGGACGAGCGCGGGGATCCGCTGGCCGAGCACCTCGGCGGCGAAATTGCCGTCGGTCACCTCGCGAACGGATTCCATCTCGAAGCCTCCTGGTGGCGGCGGAGCGGCCAGAAGGCGCCGTGGCCGCCTCAGCAGTCCGCCGAGGCCGGGCGGCGGGTGACCTGCCATCCGTGGCAGCGTAGCAACTCGACGAAGCGGGCCAAGCCCTCCGGGAGGGCGAACTGGAAGCGCACGTTCGCGCGCCGCGGTCGCGGGTCGCCGGCCGGGGAACGGCGCCGGACGGCGAGGTCGGCCACGTCGGCGTGGAAGCGGCCGGCAACCCGGACATCGCCCATGACTTCCCAGATCGGCTCAGGCCGGCTGTTGACGGTGTTCGTTGGCATTGGGGGCCTCCTTTGGTAGCGGCGGCGCGGGGGCGGCGCCGCAGATCTCTTTTTTGGTGCGGGGTGGCGGGCCGAGCCGTCAGGCGGCCCGTGGCGGCTGCACGGGGATGGGAACCGGGACCGGTACGGGGGTTCGCAGCGGGCCGAAGGCCTGCGCGGATTGCCGCAGCGGCCGAGCGCACTGGAGGCAGCGCCATCCTCGTCCATGCGGTCGAAGAAGGCGTCGCCGCCACAGCGGCCGCAGGCGTCAAAGCGGACCCTCCGAACGGCGGTGGTCGTGGTGGGCATCGTCATCGCTGGCATCCTCCCGCAGCCCTGGCGGGCTGTTCTGACTCCAGAGTGGCGGAGGCCGGGCGCCCGCGCGCCTGCCACGCGGCCGGTTTGCGGGCAGGAAGATCGAGGGGGCGGCGGCCCTGCCGTTTGGCGGGGGCAGCGGTCAGGCTTCGTCGAAGTCCCGCGAGCGGAGCGCGCCGATCCCCGTGTCATCGCCGGACCGGCCCTGATCGGGCCTCACGGGCTACCGGCCCCGGCGGGTTCAGCGCAGCCGGGGCCTAGCCGCCGCCTCGCAACTGGCCCGCCGTCAGTTCCGCCAGGTCTCGAATGGAGTCGAGGGACAAGTCGGCCTCCGGGTAGTTGTGATGACCAGCTTCGGTCGCGTACTTCCCTTGGCAGACCATCACGGTCGTCACCGAGTCTCCGAGGGCCGCTTTCAGCCCGGCGTGGATGCGCGGTTTGTCATCGACCATCACGTAGTGTTCGGCCGGGTAGCGGTTGCGGATGTCGTCCGTGCTTTGCTCCTTGTGCACGTACACCAACACGCGTCCGTCGACGGCCGCCTCGATCCCCGCAACGCGGATCTTGTAGCGCTGAAAGAGCTGGTCGCCATCAGAGAGGATCACGGGAACCCCCAGCGACTTCACATGATCGATTGCTTCCAACGCACCGGGGTAGAGGGACTCGGCGAAGGGGAAGCCGTACAGGACCGAACTCAGGCGTCCCAAGCATTCCGTCTCGTAACATTCGAGGCCGAAGCGCTCCATCGTTTCGGGAAAGCTGACGAAGTCGAGCTCCTCGCGCACGGCCTCGTAGATCTCCCAAAACCGCACGGGTGCACCGGACCGACAGCGTCCGCGACCGCGGCATCTAGCTCAATCCGGACGCGGTCGTTGTCGAGCAGCGTGTTGTCGACGTCAAGCAGGAATACGAGGTCAGTCATCGTGTATCCCTCTCCTCCTCCAGGCGTCCGGCGGAGCACAGCAACAAGCGCCGCCGTCTTGAGGCGCAGCGACATCCGTCCGAGTCTAGCGACTCCCGCCGGCGTGCCGCGCAAGAGCGGGAATCACGGCGGCGGCGAAGCCCTAGCAGTGCCGAATCGGCGATCGATTGTCGAAGTGAAGTCAAACAGCGCTACCTTGGCGGCGCCGCTAATGTGACCGGTTACCAAGTCGGGCAAGGAGTGGTCTCAGCGCTTCCGCCCACCGAAGAACGATCGCACCGAGCCCCACACGCCTCCCCCGCTGCCGCCACCACGGAGGCCCTCAAGGAACCCGTCCCAGGCGGCCTCCGCCGATGCCGCCCGCTTCAGCCCGCGCACCCGGTCATCGATGATATCGCGCACGCGCCCCTCCTCGCCCGCGTCCAGCCAGAAGCCGTGCTCCTGCTCGCAGGTGTCGAGCTCCAAGTCGTAGGCGCGATAGTTGAAGGCGACCATTTGCTCGGCGCAGACGGGGCACTTGAGGTCGGAGGCCCGGCGAGCGTAGTCGATGGTGGCGCGGCGGACGTCCTCCGAGGCGCGCGTCGCCTCCAGCTGATCGAGCTCGTGATGATCGAGCCAGCGCCCGTTGCACGTAGGGCAGTGGTCCACCTCGATGCCGTGCATGTGCTCGACGAGGAGGTCGGTTTGATCGCGCGGGCATTTCATGGGAGCCTCCACGTCCAGGTTGGGGCCGGTCGGCGCTAGCTACGATCTGGGTGGTCCCACGAACAGGAGACACCCGCATGGCTCAACAGAGCAACGATCGAGCCGCGCTTGCGGATCTTGTAGCGCGTTTCACGGACGCGTTCAATCGGGATGACCTCGACGGGGTACTGTCCTTCATGGCGGAGGATGCCGTCTACGACGAATACGACGGCACCCGCTCGGTCGGGAAAGCGGCAATCCGCCGGGCGTTCGAGCCGCAGTTCCGGGGCGACTTCGGGCAGATCCGGTTTCAGGCCGAGGATCTATTCGTCGATGCCGAGGCAGGCAAGGCGCTGATCAGTTGGGAGTGCACGCTGGAGAGCCCGGGGCGGGCCGGCGGCTGGCGCGGCTTGGACATCCTCCACTTCAAAGCGGGCAAGATTATCGTGAAGCAGACCTATGCGAAGACGCAGAAGCCGCTGATGGCCAAGCGGGCCGACTAGACGCTCCCGGGGCCGGCGAACCGGCCGCTCCGCGCGAGCACGGGCGATCAACCAGCGCCGTACGTCATCGTAGGACGAGACTGATCCGGGATTATGGCGCGCCTCTTCCGCTGGAGCGCAGCGACCGCCCTCACTGCGATCATCGCCGCGGGCATCTTGGCGTGTGGCGGCGACGCATCCGAGGAGCGTTCGCCGCTTGCGGCGGCGGACATCGAAGCGGAGCATCCGGCGACCGACGAGAAAGCGATGGCGGCAGGGGACGCCGGAGGCGCCGTGGACGAGGCGAATTCCAGAGCGGACGAGAGCATCAGGGACGGCGCGGCGGCGGCGGCAGCCACCCCGTCAGAGAGTGAGGCGGGGGACGAGCATCGTCTCAATGCAAGCGAGGCGCCGCCAACCGAACTCGCGCTGCCGTTCGACGTCACCGAGGTCGACGCGGACGGCGGATTCTTCAGCCCGTTCGGCGTCGTGCGCTGGTCCCTGGACCGAGCCGAGTTCGGTCACTCCGGGATCGACATCCCGCTGGACGAGGGGGCGGACCTCTACGCGGTGGCGGACGGGATCATTCTTTCGGTCAGCGCCAGCGTCGACCAGCGACCAGGATCCATCGTGACGCTGCTCATCGACGGCCGCTATCCCGACGGCGAAGGGTGGGGCTTCCTGTATGAGCACGTCGACCTGATCGAGGGGCTGGAGATCGGAAGCCGCGTGCAGCGAGGAGACCTCATCGCGGTGAATCCGTTGCGTCCGTTGGAAGCGAACAACCACCTACAACTGACCTACCTCTTCGAGAAATACGCGTTCTACCGAAACCACACGTGCTGGGTGGATTAACTCGCGTCGGCCGGACAGCGTCCATTGCTGGACCGCTTCAACGCGATTCGAACCGGCGACGGTTTCGTGCGGGCTTGGGAAACGGCAGAGGAGGAGAGCGCGCTCCCGTACACCGGGTTGCTCGACCGGTCGGAGTTCCCAGAGGGCCCGCAGTTGTGTTATCCGCTCGGCACCGACGTTCGAGTACAAGGCTGAGCCGCTAAGGAAGGAGATCTCCATGTCCAGCATCACAATCGACTTCTCCGACGAAGTCGTTCTGATCACCGGCGTGACCGGCCGACTCGGTGGCGCGGTGACTCGCGCCCTGCTGGACGCCGGCGCCCACATCGCCGCGGTGGCTCGACGCGGCGATGTCGTGCGGGACCAGTTCCCCGAGGTCAGCGGAGGCGAGCACTACATCGCGGAGGGTGTGGATGTCACGGATGCGGACTCGTTCGGCGCGGCGGTCACTGCCGTGCACGAGCGTTTCGGGCGGATCGACGTGTTGATGCACACGGTGGGCGGCTACCACGCAGACCACGCGGTCGCAGAGACACCCATTGAAGACTGGGAGGCGATGCACAGCCTGAATGCCCGCTCGACCTTCGTTGCCTGCCGCGCGGTGTTGCCGTCGATGCTGGAGCGGGGATCCGGCAAGATCGTGTGCGTCGCGGCGCGCTCGGCGCTGATGGCGGACGGACGCGCCGCCGCCTACAGCGCGTCGAAGAGCGCGGTGATCCGGCTGGTGGAGGCGATCGCGGAGGAGGTCTGCGACGCGGGTGTGACTGCCAACTGCGTGCTGCCCGGCGTGATCGATACGCCGGAGAACCGCCGTGCCTTTCCCCGCGCCCATCCGGAACGCTGGGTGCCGCCCGAGCAGATCGCGGAGGTCATGCTGTTTCTCGCGTCCGAGGCCGCGCAAGCCATCCATGGCGCAGCGATCCCCGTTTACGGGCGCTCCTAGTCCGGACGTGACTGCGGATCCGCCTACGGCGCAGCCGGCGCCACCCCGTCGGCCAGCAAGAAGCGACTCACCGAGGAGGCGAGGCGGTCCTCCACCACCGCCCGATACTCGGCGGACTCGTACCACGCCTTGGCCGCATCCAGCGACGGGAACTCGATAATCACGAGCCGCGGCAGGTCCAC
The DNA here is from genome assembly GCA_963663235.2 of Dehalococcoidia bacterium. Lineage (GTDB taxonomy): Bacteria > Chloroflexota > Dehalococcoidia > Bin125 > Bin125. The sequence continues at coordinate 103,097 of CAXXNO010000005.1, read as the reverse complement.
CTTGCCCTCGATCACCTCGGCCGGATCACCAATCGACAGCAGCTTTCCTCCGTGCGCGGTGACCGTGGGATTCGCGCCTTGCACATACTTTCCGAAGCGCTCTCGGTCGTGGATGCGGCCCTCTACGACGACGTAGGCAGGCATCGGCTCCTCCTCACGAACGGGCAACAGACGTGCCTTCGCAGCCGTGCGCGAGTTTAGAGCAATCGCCGCACGGGCGACACGGCCGTGGCGGCAACGGCCCGCGCGCGGGTCCGGGTCTCCCGTCTCGTGGCGCTTGATCAGGCGACCCGCGGATTGACAAATCGTGCTCAGCCGCGGGCTATGGCAGGCACAGCCGCGTCGTAGCCGGCGGCGTGGGCCGCCTTTTCCATGTTCCAACGTCGTCGTGATTGCCCCGCCGAGGCCTCCGGGCTAATCTGCCGCGCGTGAGCGGTGACAAGGCGCGGTATCGACTTTCTCGCGAGATCTCACGCCGCAAGCTGCTCCGCGCGGGCGCGGGCTTGGCCGCGCTCGGAGCGACGGCGTGGGCGGGCTGCAGCAGCGATGGGCCGCGCGAGCCGGCCGATGGTGACGCGATCCGCGCGCCGACCCGCGCGGGCGGACTGCAGACAGGGCCGCTGCCCGACACCGTCGACGTAGTCATCGTCGGCGCCGGGCTCGCCGGCCTGAGCGCCGGGCGCGATCTGGCGGCCGCCGGAGTGGACGTCGCGGTCGTTGAGGCGGAGAACCGCGTGGGAGGGCGTGTCTTCACCGACCGGAGCTTTGCGAATTTCCCCGTCGAGCGCGGGGCGGAATTCCTGCACGGCACCGGCCATGCCTCGTGGCAACTCGCCGAGGCGGCCGGCGTGGCGACGATCCCGGACGCCGAATACGACGTGGACGAAGACCTGATCGTGTTCCTCAACGGCGCTCGCCAGTTCCGCGACGACCTGGAGGGGGACGACGACCTGGCTCTGATCTTCGAGAACGACCTGAGCTTCTGCGAGATCGCCGAGATCGAGGACGACTCGATGTCGGTCGGGGAGGTCATCGCCTCACTGGGCCTGAGTCCGCTCGCAACCGAGCTGCTGCGGCAGGACGCGTCGTTGGACGAGTCGGGCGATGTCGACGCGATGAGCGCCTTCGCCGTGAACGAGGGGATTGTCGCGCCGGGCGGGGATCACAGCATCCGCGAGGGGTATTCGACGCTGCCTGAGTACCTGACCGACTTCTCGCCGATCCACCTCTCGACGGCGGTGACGAGCGTCGCTTGGTCCGGGGTGGAGGTGTTGGTCCACACCACGCGGGGCGCCATCCGCGCGCGACGGGCCCTGATCACAGTCTCGATCGGGGTGCTCAAGGCGGCAATGATCGAGTTTGATCCACTCCTCCCAACAGAGAAGCAGGAGGCTATCGATGGCCTTGGGATGGGCCCTATTGCGAAAGTCCTCATGCGCTACGATCGCGCCCCTTGGCCCGCCGAGACGAGCACCATCCTTACCGACGGCGACCCGCCCGAGTGGTGGCTGCCCGGCACAACGCGGGACGGCGATGATCTCGACGCAGTGATCATCGGGTTCGCCGGAAACACCTTCGACGCCCGGGTGGCGGGCTTGACTGAGAGCCAGATCCGCGAGATCGCCACCGGCGAACTGGTCCGCGTCTTCGGATCCGACGCGGACGCCTCTCATCTCGTCGACTTCGCATACCAGGATTGGACGGCGAACGAATGGGTGCGCGGCGGCTATTCGTTCGTGAGGGTGGGCCAGTACGGGGCGCGGCCCCTGCTGGCAGCCCCCGTATCCGACCGGCTCTTCTTCGCCGGCGAAGCCACCGACCAAGCGGCCGCCGGGACCACCCACGCGGCCGTTCGCAGCGGTGCGCGGGCGGCCGCGGAGATCCTGGCGAGCCTGTAGCGAGCCCGCGAGCGACCGCGGAGCCGCCGAGGCCGTCAACCACCAGCACCTATCGAGACGACGGTCTGCCCCGCGCGGTAGGTGGCAAGAGAGGGCTTAGCGGCCGCCCGCGGAGGGCGCGCCGACTCGGCTTGCGACTGTGGCTCGTTGGTCGACGGCGAGGGTTTCGACGCGAGCAGGGTCTCCGGTGATGACGACGCCGTAGGCGTCGCGGGCGCGATCGATGGAGACGTAGCCTTCGACAACGTCTTCAAGAACGGCGGCGACGTCGCGGGTGTGGGGGTCGCCGTAGCCACCGCCGCCGGCCGAGAGGGAGACGATGCGTTGTCCCGGGCCGACGATCTGTTCGCCGATCATGTTGGGAAGGATGTCCTGGGAGCCGTCGGGTTCCTGGAGCCACGCCTGCGAGCCCTTGGCCGGACCGCCGCCGCGGACACCTTGGGGCGGGGTGATCATGCCGTCCTGGGAGTAGTGCACCTCGATGGCGTTCTCATTCGCGAGGGGGCCGTAGATGCAAACGTTGCCGGGCGCGCCGCGCTGGCGTCCCGCGCCTTCGGATTCGGCGCGGACTTTGGTTTCCCAAACGACGATCGGGTATTTCTGCTCAAGGACCTCACACTCATCGAAGTAGGCAACGCCGCCGGCGACGGCGATCAGAACGGTGAGCCAGCCGTCGGATTCGGCGCTGCCGGGTCCACCGGCGGTACCGGCGAAGATTTGAAAGACGAAGGGCCCGTCTCGGCGCTTATTCCAGCCGGAGACGACACCCTGGTAGGGACCGGAGCCGAAGCAGGGCTCGGCCAAGCCGATGCCATCGGCGACCTGGCTGAAGGCGGAGTAGACCATGGCCAGCGCCCGATCGGCGACCGTGTTGGTGGCCATGGAGCAGGAGACGGGGTGGCGGGGGATACCGATGACGCAGTTGTCGCGCAGCAAGACATTGATGCGGCGGAAGGCGCCGGCGTTGTTGTGGACGATGGTGTCCTTGGCGTCGCGCTTTGAGTTGAGGACCGTGAGGACGCCGCTGACGGCCGAGTTCATGGACGTCGACTCGCTGAGGTTGACGCCCGCAGGGACACAGTCCGGGTTGTCCCGGAAGTCCACGGTGACGTAGCCGTTATCAGAGTCGATCTCAATATCGCATTGGAGCGGGATGCCGTCGGGCAAATTGGGCGGGAAGGGATCGAGGGCGGTGGAGTTGTGGACGTGGCCCGCGGGGAGCTTCTTGATCTCCGTCGCGGCGATGCGCTCCGTGTAGTCGAGCCACTCGCGGACAAAGACTTTCACCGTCTCGAGGCCGTATTTGGCGGCGAGCTCCTTGAGCCGATCCTCCCCCACGCGGGCGGCGGCGAGCATTGAGAGGTAGTCGCCGTACCAGATCTCCGGGGCGCGGATGCGCTTCTCGCACATGCGGATGATGTCGCCGACGTCCTGGTAGTTCTCCTGGATCTGGACGCAAGGGAAGATCAACGAGCCTTCGCCGTAGACATCGATCGCTTTCGGCGTGTAGGTGGTGGGGATGGCGTTGCCGCAGTCGGCCTGATGGGCTTTGACGCAAGTCGTGAAGATGTGCTCGCCCTCGAAGAAGACGGGGACGAGCAGGGTGTGGTCGGCGGGGTGGGAATTGCCGAGATAGGGGTCATTGTGGAGGAAGGCATCGCCCTCCTTGAAGTCGGGGTGGAGCTCGGCCATGGCCTCGCAGAGGAGGCCGGAGCCGAACACGTGAACGGGGATGCCTTCGGGGGCGGAGAAGAGCTCGTGCTGGGCGGTGGAGACGGACGTGGAAAAGTCGCGCACAGCGAGGGTACTCGAGCGGGCGGTGCGGATGAGCGTGTTGGTCATCTCGCGGGCGATGCCGTCTACCCGATTGGCCATGACGAGAAGCTGGACAGGGTCAACAGTCGCCACTGGGCCTCGCGTGGGAACGTCGATGGAACCGCTCGGGCTTGCGCCGCTCGGGTGCGCTCTCCGGACAGACGTCCCAATGCAGCGCAGGGTAGCCGGACCGCCGCGCGGCTGCAAGCGGCCGCCGCGGACGCCATCGAACGGGGCAAGTGCTTCGACACGCCGTTCACGGATGAGGCGATCTCGGCCGCGATCGCCCTTGTCCGCATGTTCCAGAAGTATGCAGTAGGGTACTCAGGTCGCTCCCCTTGACGCGGGGCGTGCGGAGATTGGCGTGACCCATGCAGCGGAACCCCTCGCGCCTGCGGACCATCGCTGTCCCGTGCCCTCGCCGCCCGAGCACCGCGGCCGCTGATGCGGGAGGGGGATCGCGGTGAAGGCAGCCGTCCTGCACGAATATGACCAAACGCTCAGTCGACCCGACTGGGTGGTGTATGAGGATGTTCCCGAACCGATCATCGAGGGGCCGTTCGATGTGATCGTTCGCATCGGCGGTGCGGGGGTGTGCCGGACCGATCTGCACATCGTCGAGGAGATTTGGCGCGATAAGGTCGAGGTGAACCTGCCCTACGTGCTTGGCCACGAGAATGCCGGTTGGGTGGAAGCGATCGGCAGCGAGGTGACGAGCGTTGCGGTTGGCGATCCGGTGATCTGCCATCCCCTGGTCACTCGCGGCCACGACCTGGCCTTCCGCCGGGGTAACGATATGCACGTGGGGGAAAGTGTCTTTCCGGGCATCAACGCAGACGGCGGCTACGCGGAGTTTCTGAAGACCAGCGAACGCTCGCTGGTCAAACTGCCCCAGTCCCTGGCCCCAAAGGCTGTCGCGCCCTATTCCGATGCCGGACTGACCGCCTATCGAGTGGCGAAGAAGGCGGCGCGGCATCTCCTCCCGGGAGAGTATGCGGTGATGATCGGCGCCGGCGGTCTGGGCCATATTGGCATCCAGGTTCTGCGCCGGCTCTGTGCAGCCACCATCATCGTCGTCGATCGCTCGCGGCTGGCCCTTGACCTTGCCGAGGAATGTGGCGCCGACCAGACTGTGCCGGCCGACGGGAACGAAACTGCGGTGGTCCGGCGCCTCACCAACGGGCACGGAGCGGAGGCGGTGGTCGATTTCGTCGGGGAACGGGGGTCGATCGAGGCGGGCCTGGCGATGACCCGCAACGCCGGCACCTACTACATCGTGGGGTACGGGGGGGGGGATCCAGATTCCAGCGATCGACATGATCGTCACGGAGAAGACGATCGTGGGCAATTTGGTCGGTACTTACGCGGAACTGGTGGAGTTGATGGCGCTGGCCGAGGGCGGGTTGGTGCATCTGACCAACAAGGAGTACCGGCTGAGCGATGCGAACGTTGCGCTGCACGACCTCCACGCAGGCCGGGTCCAGGGACGGGCGGTGCTGGTGCCCTGATGGGCGGCGCGTCCTGAAGTGGTTGGGGATGCGTGTGGAATCGCGATGGGGAGCGGCTTGAGCCGACCGGCGTTTGTGTTTGAACCGGCCAACGGAACATTGAGAAGGGAAAGGAATGTTCAAAACCGAAGCCGGCGAGGAAGTCTTCATCATCGACGGCCACGTCCACTTTTGGGATGCGAGCCCCGAGAACCAACGGAACGTTCACGGGGCGCAGTTCATCAACTGCTTCCACGACTATCACAGCGCGTTGAGCCCGCAGGAGTACGTGTGGCCGGCCGACAAGTTTCAGAAGTATTCGCTCGACACGATGGTCGACGATCTGTTCGGTCATGGCTATGCCGACATGGCGATTTGCCAGCCGACCTATCTGACGGACTTCTACAGGAACGGCTTCAACACGACGGAACGAAACGCCGCGATCAAGGCGCGGGAGCCCGATCGGATCATTCTCAACGGCGCCTTTGATCCCCGCGATGGGGAAGCCGGGCTGGAAGAGTTGGAACGGCTGGTGGAGCAACACGCGATCAAGGGCGTGAAGCTATATACGGCTGAATGGCGAGGGGATTCGAAGGGATACAAGCTGTGGGAGCCGTGGGCCCAACGCTACTTGGAGAAATGCCAAGAGCTCGATATTAAGAACATCCACGTGCACAAAGGGCCCACCATTCTGCCGCTGAATCGCGATGCCTTCGATGTCGCCGATATCGATGACGCCGCGACGAGCTTTCCCGAACTCAACTTCATCGTGGAACATGTCGGCCTGCCGCGCCTGGATGATTTCTGTTGGATTGCGGTCCAGGAGCCGAACGTGTACGGGGGGCTCGCGGTGGCGATGGCTTTCATCCACCCTCGGCCCAGGTACTTCGCCGAAATCATCTCGGAGCTCCTCTTCTGGCTGGGGGAAGACCGGTTACTGTTCGCGAGCGACTATGCGATCTGGCAACCAAAATGGCTCGTCGAGAAATTCATGGCATTTGAATTGCCGGAGGACATCCAAGAGGAGACTGGGACAAGCCTCACGCTGGAGGTCAAGAAGAAGATCCTTGGCGAAAACGCCGCACGGCTCTACGGGATCGACATCGAGGCCCAAAAAGCGAAACTGCGGAGGAACTAGCACCACCATGACGGCGCTCGATGGGGGCGAGAACGCGAAATCCCAGGAAGTGTGGGACCAGCTCGCCACCGTCGCCGACCCGGAGTTGGACGAGGCCGTGACAGAGATGGGCTTCGTGGAAACCGTCCATGTGGACGAGGACGACGGTGTCCATGTCCGCTTCCGCTTGCCGACCTACTGGTGCGCCGCGAACTTCGCCTTCCTGATGGCGAACGACATGCGCGAGGCGCTGGAGGAGCTCCCGTGGGTGCAGAGGGTGCAGGTGGAGTTGAGCGATCACTACTCAGCGGAACAGATCAACCGGGGCGTCGCTCAGAGCGGGTCGCTGCGGGAGACCTTTCCGAATGAGGCCGACAGCGACTTGGACGAGCTTCGCTCGATCTTTGGCCGAAAGGCCTTTCAACGACGGCAAGAGGTGCTCTTGCGCTATCTGCTTCAACACGGGCAAACGCCGCAAGCGCTGCTTGGCCTGCGTGTCCGGGATCTCCGTGCCTTGCCCATGGCCGACGCCCAAGCCGCGCATCTGCTACAGCGTTATCTCGACGGCTTGACGACGATCGGCGTCGCCGCGGAGGCATCGAGCCCGGCATTCGTCACGGTGGATGGGCAGCCTCTCGATCCGAAAACCCTCAAGGACTACCTGCGGACGCTCCGTCACGTCCGCATCAATATGGACTTCAACGCGAATATGTGCCGCAGCCTGCTGCAGGCCCGCTATGCGAACACGTCGCGTGGAGAACGGCTCGGCTTGTCCCAACCTGAATAGATGAAGCCGATCCGGGTTCCAGCCGGTAGGTTGGCGAACGGATTGACGAAGTCCGCTATCGCGGCGGCGTGGACCAGCGGACTCATGTCCTCCTCCGGCAGCAGCGCGAAGGGCAGGCGCCTAAAGGCAGGCGTCGAACCCGCCAAAGAAGGGCGCGAAGGCGATCCAGGTCCCATCGGGGGACCAGGTGATGGGCGCGGAGCCATGCACATCGCTCGCGACCACACGCTGGGGGCTGCCGGCATCGGTGGGGGCGACCACGATGTTCGTAGGATCCGTGAAGGCGACCTGCGTCCCGTCGGCCGACACGGCCGTGCTGAGATGGAGGCCGTCCGCGACGCGGATCAGGGAGCCATCGACAGCGCCGATGCCGATGGCGTCCTCCGTCCCGCAGAAGTCCAAGTTCAGCAGGAGCCGCTCGCCGTCGGGGAGGAAGGCACCGCCGAAAGTCCGTGCATTCTCGAATGTTGCAACGAGTTCACCGGTGTCTAGGCGGCGCACGCGCACTCGCCTGGAGAGAGAGGTGTCCGGAAAAAACTTCGCTGGTGGCGGTTCGGTGCGGAGCGCGTAGGCGAGGAAGCGTGCGTCAGGTGAGACAGTCAAGGATCCGCGTTCCCCGGGCACGACCCAACTCACCTCTGTCCCTGAGCCATCGGCGGGGTCGATGAGCCGGAGGAGCACCTGGGGAACGCCGTCCGGGTAGTTCTCCGCGAACTCCTCCGCGTCGTCGATGACGGGAGCGCCAGGCTCGGCGGCTGCGTCAAGCGTGATCGCGAGTCTGCCGTCGTCCAGCCACCGGAGGAGGGAGCCATCGAACGGCCGTGTCTCCGCCCCATCCCAGACTTGTAGCTGTCCGGTCGACGGATTCTCGAAGGCCAGCATGGTTCCGTCGGGGGACCAGGCGAGGAAGAACGACGGGCCGGAGGTGAGCCGTTGCGAGGCAACACCGCCCACGCTGAGCACGACCACGCCCGACTGCCCCGCCACGGCGATGCGGTCTCCGTCCGGCGACCAGGCGACCTCCTGCACCGCGCCCTCGAAGATCCGCCGCACGTCCAAGGTCACGATGTCGAGGACGTTCACTTCTTCGAAGTTCGAGACGACGGCGATCGACTCGCTGTCCGGTGACCAGCTGTGCGGACCCCACACCACCGGCAGGGACGGCTCGAAGCCGTCGGCGACGCGAACGATGCGAAGCATTATCGGAGGTGGGCCGCCGTTCTCGGTATCGCCGGAGGGAAGGGGAATGTCCTGCCGGCCGCTGGAGACGATCCAGAGCACGTCGCCGTCCGCGACGGGGAAGTTGACCGTGCCGAGAGCGGGGATGAAGGCGATCCAGGTGACCGCGGCGGGGTCAAAGAGCCAAGCGATCTTGACGGTGGCGAAAACGCCGGCCGCGTCGAAGGAACCGAAAGTCCAGAAGACGAACTGACCGCCGTCGTCGAGGGTCAGCACGCTGTCGGAGGCCGCGGCTCCTTGCGCGCTCACTTCTGGAGTGGCGTGCGCGACTCTCCCAGGCGCCGCCGGGAGCAGCAGGAAGGCGACGAGGATCAGGGCGGCGCAGACAACACCTCGCTGGAGTGTCAGCAGCATCGACACAGCCTCCTTCGGCGCGAGAGCCTAGTCGTCGGGATGCGTCTCGTCAACGCGCCGTCGGTGGCCCCCCGTTACCGGCGGCGCCAGCGCCGGCTTCCGTACCAGTGAGAGAAGAATGCGATGCCGAGGAGTGCCGCCGCTACACCGGTCGCGGTGAAGAGCGCCCAGCGGTGGTCGACAGGCCGGCCAGCCGGCGCAGCGTGCGCGTGGCCACCACCATCGGCGTCCGGGAGAGCAGGGGGAGAGGTATCCGTCCGGACAGACGCGCCGGCCTGGGAGCTCAAGTTCAAACTGGGGACGACTTGCTCCGCGGTTCTGGTCCTGGTCCCGGCTGTGGTGGCGGCCGCGTTGAACACGCGGCGCTGGAGCGTGACCACGTACCGGCGACGGACGAGCACGATGACGAGAAATGCCGCCGTTACGCCGGTCGCGGTGACGAGGGTCCAGCTGTAGTCGGCATCCCCGAGGTCGGGTACGTCGACGGCGAGGCCGCCGCTCCCGGCGTCCGGCAGCGCAGCGGGAGGCGGAATGATGGGAACGAGGACCCCCGTGTAGTGGCTCGCATCCAAGTCACCGGCGCCTTGCTCCGATGTGGCGGTCGCCGCCTTGAGGAAGTGACCCTCCTCCGCGATTCCAACGACCGTAAAGGATTGCGTCTCGCCGAGGCCTAGTTGGGACGAACGGAGCGGGATGTCTTCGCCACCGGTCCCCCCTTCGTTGCCGTCGGCGCCATTCGACGATCCGCCTGCGCTCAGGGAGATACCGGCGGCGACCACGAAGTCATCACTGGGGTCCTCGGGCGTGCCGTTATCATCTGTCACGATGACGCCGGTGAGGCCGACGTTGCCGGTGTTCGTCACCGTGTAGGTCCAGGTCAGGGTGCCGCCAACGTGGACCGGCACAGACGCCTCCATTGAGTCAGCATCCATGCCGTTCGTCTCAAGCTCCACGTCGAGACTGGGGGTCGGGAGCACGTCCGGGCCGGTGGTGTCCGGGCCGGTGGTGTCCGGGCCGATGGTCCCCGGGAAGGTGTTCGTGATCACGCAAGTGGCCGTTCCATACGTCCCCATGAAGACGTTGCCGTTCGCGTCACAACGACCCGAAAAGCTCGCCTGGTAGCCGGGAGCGGTCTGCTCTGTCACGACGTGGCTCCCGGGGCTCACGAGAACCGGCGTGCCGCTGGTGGTGGGGATACCGTCGATGAAGAGCGGAAAGTCGGCCACGCCCAGCTCCCCGCCTTGCACGATCTTGGTGACGATGAGGGTCGGAGGGTTCACTAAAATGCAGAGAGGCGCTTGCTCAATGATTGGGATGCAGTGCAACTGGCGGCTGATCGGTGAGCGCACCGGTGATCTTGCGTTCTCGGGCTGGTCTTGCGGGCGGCGCGACTCCTCCCGGATTCCTCCGTCATCAGGGAGGACATCGTGAATTGCGGGACGGTCGATGTTTTCAACGGGAGCGCGGATCGCCAGCATCGCAGGCCAGGGGACGGGGTGTTGATCATCGACCGCCGGCAAGTCGGTTCCGTCAGACAGCGAGAGAGCGGCTGCGTCCGTCGGTATCGAGTAGTGATGGACGTCGTAGGAGCCGCCAGCCGTTACGGCGCTAGTGGCATCGGGCGCCGGTTCGGGCGTCCTGACGTCATCGCCGGCAGCAGCGACGCAGGCCGCCGTTACGAGCACCGACGCGATCAGTGCCGGGCCAGCGAAGCGCTTTACGATCCGCATTGCACGCGCATCTCACCTCTGGGTGAGCGGCACACACCGCCACCAGAGCCACCGGCCGCCGCGGCGCTGTATCACAGCGCCCGCGAGGAGGCGTGGTCACTCGATCTTTGTGGCTCGCAGGGCACCCTTATCTGGTAGACGGCCAGTTGGCCATCTGGTAGGGAGCCACGTGTCGGTGAACCGAGAGGCGTTCAGCCCGAGCGGGGGCCGGCAAGGGAGCGCGCCATCAGCGGGCGGCGACGGACCCATCGGCGGCTTGGCCCGCAAACATGGCTCCTGGGTTCGCGATCGAAGTGACCAAGCATCGACCGGCCGGTCCGGACGTGTCCAAGAGTGCGGCGTCGGCCACGGCGACCCCGCGGGCGCTCCGGCGGCTGCTAACGGCGAGGCAGAGCCAGTCGCCGAGGGGCGGCCGGTGCAAGAAGACGTTGACGTCCGCGTTGATGAAGCCGATCCGGGTTCCGGCCGGCAGGTTGGCGAAGGGATTGACGAAGTCCGCTATCGCGGCGGCGTGGACCAGCGGACTCATGTCCGCTTCCGGCAGCAGCGCGAAGGGCAGGCGCACCCAGACCACGGCTCCGCGCGGGCTCTCCGGATCGGCGCGGCGGTACTCGACTGCCGTGTGATAGGCGACGCCCTCGCTCGAGAAGGGCTGCTCATAGGGCGGAAGAGCGTCCGGTGGCGGCGGCGTGACCGAGGGAGCGTCCAGCGCCGCCGGCGAGTCCACGTCCACGTGCCGTAAGAGGAGCGCCGAGGCGCGGCTCACCTCGACGCCATTGGCGGTGAGGCCGGCATCGATCACGCGGACCCGCTTGCCCGCGCGGACGACGCGACTCGTGACTTCCAGCGGCGAGTAGGGGACGGGCCGGAAGAGATCGACCGTCAGTCGCGCGGGCTGGAAGGCCGGATCCGTCTCGCGCTGCTCGATCGCCCAGGCAAGGAGGGCGGCGACCGGGCCGCCGTGGAGGAAGTCGAGGCTCCAGGGACCGCGGGCCACCTCCGTGGGGACGAAGCGATTATCGCTGCGAACGAAGAGAGAGGCTGTAGACACGCGGCCAGTCTACAAGGCCGATCGCGGGTGTGGGCATGAAGCGCGTCCAGCGGCGATGCGAGCGGACGCGATCACTTCTCGCGGCGGCTTGGTCACGGTCTCTCACGACGCGGACCGACTCGGACGCGCTCATGGGGGTCGGGGGAAGCGCGTCGCCACGGGGCAGAAGCCGGGTCAGCACCGCCGCGAGGCGATCGCAGCGCGCGCGCTAGGCGTCGCAGGGGTTCGCGGGTATGATCGCGAGCGGCGTGGCGGCGGTAAGCGTCGGAGCGCACCAGCGGTGGGGGATGGCTATGACCGACTTTGGCGTGATGATGTTTCCCACGGACTACGCGATCTCCCCGGTGGAGCTGGCGCAGGCCGCGGAGGAACGGGGCTTCGAGTCGCTGTTTCTGCCGGAGCACACGCACATTCCAACGAGCCGGCGGTCGCCGTTCCCCGGCGGGGGCGATCTCCCAAACGAGTACTCGCACACGCACGACCCGTTCGTCGCTCTCGCCGCCGCCGCGACGGCGACGAGCCGTATCAAGCTTGCTCTGGGGGTGTGCCTGATCGCGCAGCGCGACCCGATCGTGACGGCGAAGCAGGTGGCCTCGCTGGACCAGCTCTCGGGAGGCCGAGTCATCTTCGGGATCGGGGCGGGATGGAACGCCGAGGAGATGGCGAACCACGGCGTCGCCTTCGCGGACCGCTGGCGGGTGGCCCGGGAGTGCGTGCTGGCGATGCGCGCCATCTGGACCGAGGAGGCGGCGGAGTTTCACGGGGCCTTTGTCGACTTCGATCCCATCTGGTCGTACCCGAAGCCGGTGCGCCCCGGGGGACCGCCGGTCCTTCTGGGGTCGAACGCGACCAAGTGGGCGTTTGAGCGAGTGATCGAGTACTGCGATGGTTGGATGCCGTTGCCCGGACGCAGCGACATCGCCGGGGCGGTGCAGGAGCTACGGGCGACAGCCAGCAAGGCCGGTCGCTCGATGGACACGATCGATCTCACGGCCTACTACCTCCAGCCCCTGATCGATCCGGCACGGGGTGAGGTGGAAGCCCGCGAGCTTATGGACCTGGGGTTCGGACGGCTGGTGTTCCACCTGCCGCCGGAGCCGGCCGGATCCGTGCTGCCCTTGCTCGATCGCTACGCAGAGTTCGTGCGGAAGCTGGCGTAGCCGTGAGCACGACCGGCGGCGAGTCGCCATCGAACGGTCGAGGGACGGCTCGATGATGTGATCGCGGAGTCGCGACGTCATCGGTCATGGCAAGTGAAGCATCGCGTAGATCGGTGAACCGGTTCGTGCCCGTCAGCGCCTTTGGGACCACGGAGACATCGTTCGACCCCGTCCAACTGCTGGTGATGGCGAACCGGATGGACGGCATCACCCGCGAAATGACGAACATCCTAGTCCGGACCGCGCGCTCGGCGACGCTGGTGGCGCGGGACTTCTCCTGCTCCATCGTCGACGCTGAGAACAATCTGTTCGCCGCTCCCGAGGGATTGCCCGTGCACGTGTACGGATCGGGGCTCCTGTGCGAGGCGATGGCGGAGCTGCACCCGGATCGCGAGGTGGGCGATGCGTTTCTCCACAATGACCCCTACCTCGGCAACTCGCACCCGGCCGACCACACGATCCTCGTGCCGGTGTTTTTCGACGGCGCGCACGTGTTCACGACCTGCGTGAAAGCCCATCTGTCGGACATCGGCAACGCGATCCCCAGCACGTACGTGCCCAAGGCCGTAGACGTCTACGCCGAAGGGGCGTTGATCTTCCCGTGCGTCCGAATCCAGCGGGCCTATCAGGACGTGGACGACATCATTCGCATGTGCGAGAAGCGGATCCGAGTACCCGAGGTCTGGTACGGCGATTACTTGGCGATGCTCGCCGCCGCTCGCGTGGGCGAGGAACGGATCAAGGAGTTCTGTGCAAAGTTCGGTCTGGAAACCGTCAGGCGCTTCACTCGGGAGTGGCTGGATTACAGCGAGCGGCTGAGCGTGGCCGCGATCCGTCAATTGCCGGCGGGCCGCGTGAAGGCGCAGAGCACCGTGGACCCGTTTCCGGGGATCCCGGACGGCCTGCCGATTAAAGCAGCAATCGAGGTCGATCCGGACGCCGGTCGCGTCACGGTCGATCTGCGTGACAACCCGGACTGCACGCCCACGGGCCTGAACCTCAGCCGCTCGACGGCCATGAACGCGGCGATCACCGGGATCCTGGTGGTGCTCAACTCCAAGCGGGCAGCGCGGGCCGAGCTGGTCCCGCACAACGCCGGGGCCTTCCGGCGCTTCACCGTCCTCCTGCGCGAGAACTGTGCCGTGGGGATCCCGATCCATCCCACCTCCTGCTCCATGGCGACGACGACAGTTGCTAGCCGGACGCAGGGGATGATCTTCTCGGCCTTTGGGCGGTTGATAGACGGGATCGGGCTGGCAGAGCCGTGTTGCGGGCAGGGACCGTTCATGGCGGTGGTCTCAGGCTACAACCGTCGGCGCGACGAGCCCTACGTGTTCCAGCTGTTCAGCGGCACTGCCGGCGGGCCTGCGAGCGCGGAATCCGACGGATGGCTATCTTTGCTCGCCGCCGCCGCCGCAGGGCTCATGTACATCGACGAAACCGAAGTGGTCGAGCAGAAGTACCCGTTCGTCATCTTTGAGAAGCGGGCGCGCCCGGACTCGGAAGGCGCCGGCCGTCAGCGCGGAGCGCCGGGCAACATATGTAGCTACGGACCGCTCTGGGATCCGATGGAGGCTCACTACACGCTGGACGGCATGCACAACGTCCCGCAGGGCGTACAAGGTGGCGGTCCCGCCAAGGGATCGGAGGCGCACCTCGCCCTCCGGGACGGGTCGCTGCGGCAGCTTCGCGACGTGGTCGGCGAGCAGGGCCTGGACGTCGGCGAGCGGATCGTGTCTCTGTCGGACGGCGGTGGCGGTTACGGCGATCCACTCACGCGTGAGCCGGAGGCCGTGCTCCGGGACGTGACCGAAGGGTACGTCAGCATTGGGCGAGCGCGTGACGCCTATGGCGTTGTCATTAGCGGTGACCCGACGAAGGTCGAGACACTCTCGATCGACGAGGAAGCAACGGCGATGCTGCGCGGATAAGCGCTGTGCGGCGGTGTACTAGTCGACATCGGCCGGTTCCGCGTAGATCGTGGCGTCGATCACTTCGTTGGGGAGATCCTCAATGTCGATGAGCTCGTCCCAATCGAGGAGTTGTAGCCGATCCAGAGGGATGTTCGTGGCGTAGCCAATGCCCTCTTCGAGATCGTAGGGAGCAGCGTAGCCGCCAAATGAGGCGGGGTGCACGGCGTACAGCGAAATGCTCTCGCTGCCGTTGTCGGCAAGGATGATGCCGTACTCCTGCATCGCCCGTGCGATTACGCGCTCCCACGGGGCGAGGTCCAGAAGATCAAGGTCGAGAGCCGGGTCGAGGCGGAGGCGCGCCCCCTCGGGCAAGGTGAGCGGGTCATCCGAACGACCGTCCGATTCGGTCGCCGGCGGTACGAGGAGCCCGGCGCGGTTCGGCAGCGTCGAGAAGACCAGCACGTGATTGATCGAGCCTTGGGCAAACTCGTGCGGCCAGATCAGGCCCATCAACGACGAGAAGCCGCTCCCGCGGGCCGACAGTCCGAGCGGATAGATGCCATCGGAGTCGAGGGCGATGCGATTCCCCCACGAGGCTTCCCAACCATCGTCCGTGCGCTGCGCCTGCCAGAGGTCGTAGACCCAGCCGCCGTCGAAATCGATGATCGTTAAATGACCGTCGTCCTGCGGATCGGGGATGGCCCCGTCCGGGATGGGGACCTGGCGCAGGACGCGAAAGGGCGCCCAGTCGGCGGTCAGCCGCACGTCGACGCGAGGCGTGGTGGCGCCGGCGCGAAAGGCCGGGATGGTCCATTCCGTCGTCGCGATCACGAGGCCCTCGGCGGCGCGATCGAGCAACGCCGCCACGAGATCTTCGGAGTCGGGGTGCAGCGGCGCAGCGGGCGGGATGGGGGTATTGAAAAGGCTCGCGTCGCGAAATATGCGACCGCCGGTGAAGGGCGATGCGTCGGTCGCGAAGTGCTCGAGCGAGGGCGCCGCCGAGTACACCGGCACGCCCGCCGCGACGTTGATCTCCCGACCCCGCAGCCTCGCCTCTTGCGCGCTGGCATCGTCGCCGTCGCCGTTGTCGCCGTCGTCGCCGCAGGCGGCGAGCAAGATCGCAGCGACGGCAAGGGCGGCCAGCGGCGCGAGGCGTCGGCGCCAGGAAACGCTTGGCCATGCTCGCGGCGCCGATCTTCGAGAGCGCACGTCTCTGTGAGAGAGCAACGCGGCGCCTGGTGGATGGCGCCAAAATCGCCGACTCGCACGGTTCCACCGCCGAGTTCGAGATCGGAAAGCGCGGTCCATCGCACGGTCGAGAGAATCACAATCGCGCATCGGGCACATCTTAGACGCTATGACCGGGCCGCCCCTCAAGTGGCTAGGAGTCAAAGATGTCGAGAGGCAAGAAGGCTGAGACGACTATGTTCGGCACGGCCACGGTCTGCGGCGTGATCTGTCCGTCGAAGGCATCCCGCGTGTCGGCTTCCACCGCTTCACCCAGGCTCACCTCCAGCGCAGGTGGGATCTCCGCGTGCTAGCGGTTATGTCACTTGGCGGGCTCTGCGGCGCAGCGTTTGTCGTAGTCCAGCTTGATGCTTTGCACGGTGACGTCATCTCCTGCGTCGAGAAGAGGGTGAGGTGGATTATCCGTCGTGCCGCGCGCCGAGTATACGGCCGGACGTCAGGCTCTAGAGGCCACGGAGGAGATCACGACGCGCCGTCCAGGCCTCGGTACCCTGCACCGTGATCCCGTCCATCTCGACACCGCGCCCCTGGAGGGCCTCTCATGACCGTCAGCCTCATCACGGGAACAAGCAAGGGCATCGGCTTGACGATGGCGGTGCACCTCGCCAAGGCGGGGCACCGAGTGTATGCGTCGATGCGGGACACCGGCCGGGCGAACGGGCTGCGGGAGGCGGCCAAAGCTGCCGGAGTGGAAGTGCGTGTCGTGCCGCTCGACGTGCGGGACGACGCGTCGGTGCGGGGGGGCGTAGCGTTCGTCCTGGAGGAGGCGGGGCAGATCGACGTGCTGGTAAACAACGCCGGGATCATCGGCGAGAGCGGCCCAGTGGAGTTCCTGCCGCTGCAGGCCTATCGCGACGTCATGGAGACGAACTTCTACGGGCCCCTGCGGTGCATGCAGGCGTTGCTGGGCCACATGCGGGAGCGCGGCCGGGGCGCGATCATCAACGTCTCATCAATCGGGGCGGTGTCGGTCGGGCCGCTGGAGTCTCCGTACACGGCGTCGAAATTCGCGCTGGAAGGGGTGACGGAGAGCGTCGCGCTGGAGCTCGTGGACACCGACGTGCGCGTGGCGCTGATCGAGTCGGGCCTGATCGCCACGCCGATTCTGGATGATCTGCCGAACCCTCCACCTCCGGAGCCCGGCAGCCCCTATGCCGTCGCGATCCGCCGGGGCGGTGCGTTTTTCCGCTCAGGGATCCCCGACGCGACGGCGCCCGAGCGTGTCGCCGAGGTCGTGCTCGACATCCTCGACGGGGAGACGTGGAAGCTACGGAACCCGGCCGGACCCAACGCGGAGCGGATCTTCCAACGTCTCGGCGTCGAACGGCGCGAGTTGCCGCTCCCCACGTACCGCCTGCCCGACCCCGAATGGGCGGCAGCACTCAGCGACCTGTACGCGCACAACATCCGCGTCTGACCATCGCGGGGAGTCGTGCCGCCTTGGGCGGCAGATCAGCCGCTGGTGCGGATGGCGGCGGTGGCCTTCTGATCGACGGCGAGGGTCTCGACGCGGGCGGGGTCGCCGGTGAGGACGACGGCGTAGACGGCGCGCGCGCGGCCGACGGTGATGAAGCCCTCGACGACGTCGCGCAGGACGGCCTCTGCGTCACGAGTCAGGGGATCGCCGTAGCCGCCGCCACCGGAGGAGAGGCCCACGATCCGCTCCCCGGGCTCCAGCCGCTGTTCACCGACGAGTTCCGGAAGGACGCGCGTCGAGCCGCTTGCCTCTCGCAGGTGCGCGCCGGGCCCTTGCGTGGGGCCGCCCCCGCGCACGCCTTGCGGCGGGTTGAACATCCCGTCGAGCGAGTAGTAGACGTCCATCGGGTCCACGAGCGGACCGTAGCTGCAAATATTGCCCGGCGCCCCCCGTTGGCGGCCGGCGCCTTCGGAATCGACGCGGAGCCTTTTGTCCCAGAGCACGTAGGGGTATTTCTGCTCGATCACCTCGGCGGAATCGATGTACATGACGCCACCGGCTCCCGCGCCGACCAGCGTGAGCCAGCCGTCGGATTGCGGCCCGGCGGGGCCGCCGGCGGTGCCACTGAAGACCTGCAACATGTAGGGCTCGCCGCGCCGCCGGTCGAAGCCGGACACCACGCCGTCGTAGGGCGCCAGGCCCCAGGCCGGCTCGCCCAGGCCCACGCCGTCGGCCAGCTGAGCGAAGGCGGCGAAGACCATGCCCATGCCGCGCTCCAAGACCGTGGTGGTAGCCATGGAGCAGGAGTAGGGATGGACCGGGATCCCCAGCACGCAGTTCTCGCGTAACAGCACATCGAAGCGACGGAAGCTGCCACCGTTGTTGGGCGCGACCTCCACTTTGGCTTCCGGGCGCGCGTTGAGGATGTGCAGGATGCCGGAGACGGCGGCGGTCGTGGCGGTGGCGCGGCTCTGATTCAAGCCGGTGGGCGTGCAGTCCGGGTTGTCGCGGAAGTCGACCGTGACGCGCGCGGCGGCGGGGTCGACCGCGATCTTGGCGTGCAGCGGGATGCCATCGGGGAGGCTGGGGAACGGATCCACCGTGCTCCACGCCTCGGCCTCGCCGGCCGGCAGTTCGCGAATCGCCGCCATGGTCATGCGCTCGGAGTAGTCCAGCCACTCGCGGACGAAGGTCTTCACCGTCTCCAGCCCGAACTTGCGGCAGAAGGCCTGGATCCCCTGCTCGCCCACCCGGGCGGCCGCGATCATGGCCAGGTAGTCGCCGTACCAGATCTCGGGGATGCGGATGCGCTTCTGGCACATGCGGATGATGTCGCCGACGTCTGCGTAGTGCTCCTGAATGCGCACGCACGGGAAGATCAACGCTCCCTCGGCGTACACGTCGACGGCCTCGGGCGAGTAGGTCGTGCGGATGGCGTTTCCGGTGTCGGCTTGGTGCGCCTTCACACAGGTCGTGAAGATGTGCTCGCCGGCATAGAAGACCGGCACCAGGATCGTCCAGTCGGCCGCGTGGGTGTTGCCGAGGTAGGGATCATTGTGCAAAAAGGCGTCGCCCTCTTTGAAGTCGGGGTGCATCTCCTGCATGGCCTCGCAGAGGAGGCCCGATCCGTAGACGTGCACCGGGCAGCCCTCGGGCGCCGCGAAGAGCTCATGCCCGGCGGTGGAGAGGGAGCAGGAGAGATCACGCGCGGCGAGCGTCCCCGACCGGGCGGTGCGGACCAGGGTGTTGGTCATCTCACGGGTAATGCCATCCACCCGGTTGGCCATGACGATGAGCTGGACGGGGTCGAGGGTAGTCATCAAGGCTCCAGAGGCTACGGATGCGCCCGCTGATCGGCCGTGCGTCAGGCGCGCGTTGTCGCGACAGACATCGTAACCGGGGGAAGGGTAGTTGGCCTCGCCAGCCAGCCGCAACCCCGGCCGATGCCAAGGCACACAACCACCGCCCACGGCGAAGGCGCCGTCCCGGACGGTCCCCGCGCACGCTTGCGGTGCGTGGTCTGCTTGGCGATAACCGGCCCGGTGGTGTTCGGGTGGCGATCGACCTGTTCATGGACACCCACGGCCTGGGCGTGTCTCTGCCCTAGAGGTCGGAGCATTCGAATCCGGTGATCGAACGATCGCCGTTGAAGAGAGCGGGCTTCCCGAGGACGATCAGCTCCACGTCCGACGGATCATCCGCGTACGTGCAGAGGTGCTCCGCGACGGCCCGGAAGGCGCGGTTTTCCGGGTATGGAGTGACATTCAGCTCGTTTAGCGCCCAATCCGAGACCGTGATGAGAAACCGACCATCGGACTGAGGGCGCGCGTTTTCCTGCACCGCGGCGGGTAGACGGGCGCCGACGGATTCATCGACGAAGATCGCCGCAGTGCGAATGTTTCCCGAATAGAGGCTGGACGACAGGTACGAATCCCACCGGTCGAAGAAACTGAGGAGCGGCATCACGCCGAGCAAGAGTACGGCGAGAGTGTGAAAGCGCCAGCGCCGACCCACGAGCACATCGCGCGCGCCGGCGCCCTTTTCCCCTCCAGAAAAGGATCACGAGGAACACCGCCATGGCGACATTCCAGGGCCAGATCACACTGTTCCAGTTGTGACCCAGGGGCCCAAGAGAGATGAGGATGAGCACGTGCATCGCGATCAGCCCGATGACCGCGACCGAGCGGGTCTTGCGGAACAAGAGCCCCATCCCGAGCGCGATTTCCAGAGCCGCCGCCATGAACCCGACGGCGGTCGGGAAGTCGTTCGACAGAACCGGCAGAAAGTCCGTGATCGGCTCGGCAAACCAAGGAAGCACCTCATCGGCGAAGGTCACGTTCAGCTTCTGCGCGCCGCTCCAAACGTACGTGATGGCGATGATGAAACGGACGCTGTTCAGCGCCGTCGCCCGCGTCCCGGCGTGTGCGGTGGACCAGGAAAGCGCCGCCAAGGCCCCGAACATGAACAGGTACTGGTACGTCCACGGCTGGAGCCTGGTTTGATCGAAGAGGATCAAGAGCACGAGTGCGGCCAGCAGCACCGCGATGTAGCGCCGAGGATTTACGGCGAGAGCCGCAAGAACGATCGCCGCAACGAGGATCGCGAAGACCAGGGCGTCGAATGGGGCGTCGAGCGGGGGCAGGAAGTCGAACACGGGAATGAGCGGATAGTCGCGGCTCGATAGCCACAGCTTCGGCGAGAGCAGAATCGCGCTCAGGAGGGCGAGTGGCAGGGCGACCTGCAGCGCAACGAGCCGGTTAGAGCGCAGGGACCCGTCGTGAACGGCCGTCGACACCCACGTGCGCCGATCGATCTCGCGCACGATCGCGCTTATCCGAAGCACCGGCATTGACGTTCTCG
Source organism: Dehalococcoidia bacterium (assembly GCA_963663235.2). Taxonomy (GTDB): domain Bacteria; phylum Chloroflexota; class Dehalococcoidia; order Bin125; family Bin125. The sequence goes on along the minus strand of CAXXNO010000005.1, from coordinate 82,521 downwards.
GCTAGCGCTTGGCACTCTATAGAGCATGGTCGCTTACATCCGGAGTTGATCGAAGCGCCCGAGCGAACACCCGTAGTGTGCCATGCGACACCACGCACCAACACAGGCGGCGGACCCTCCAGGGCAGTATGTCTTGGTCTATGACGATGCGTGCGACTTTTGCACCCGGCTTGCGCGCCGCCTGCAACGCCGCGCCCGCGAGCCGCTGCACATCGCCTCCTTCGCGGAGCTGCCCGCCGGCAAATGGCTGACGGAGCTCTCCGACGCGCAGATCCGGGCGTCTTCTCACTTCATCACGCCCGAAGGTCGCGAGTACCACGGCGGCGAGAGTGTGACACGTGCCCTCCGCCTGGTTCGCGGGGGCCGACTGATCGCCCCTCTTGACCTGCCCGGCTTCACGTGGCTGCGTGAAGCGGGATACGCCTTCGTGGCTGCGCATCGCTCGCTCGTGAGTCGCGTCCTGCGTGTCTAGGCGGGCGTTCGCGCCCGCGCCCCGCGAGCGGCGTCAGCCGCCGGGGCGCTCCTGATTCGACACTCGGCCGCTGTGCGGTAGACTGTCCCGGTTCGGCGCGCACCTCGTGAGCCGACGTTCATCATGGGAAAGGACGGCGAAACGGCAGGCCGTCCAGGAGTGCTGAAGCAGCAGGGAGACCGCAATTGAGTGTCGATCCCGTAACGTTCGAAATCGTGCGGAACTCGCTGAAGGCGGCGTGCGCCGAGATGGCGCTGGTGGTGTCCAAGACCGCGTATTCGGTGGCGATCAACGAGGGCAAGGACTTCGCTGGGACCGTGAGCGACGCGCAGGGAAGCCTGGTGACGCAGAGCGAGTACGACCTCCCCGCTTTCGTCGGGCTCAGCATGTACTCGACCAAGGAGGTCGTGAAGCAGATCGGGTTGGAGACCATGCAGCCGGACGACATCTACTGGATCAATGATCCCTATGTCGCCAGCACGCACTGCAACGACATGCATTTCGTCCGGCCAGTCTTCTTCGAGGGGAAGATAGCCGCCTTCGTTGAGTCGACCGCACACTGGAGCGACGTCGGCGGCGCGGTCCCGGGGTCGCTGAACTCGCGCGCGCTGACGTACTTCGACGAGGGCGTCCGGCTGCCGGCGGTCCGCGTCTACAACCGCGGAGAGCTCCAGCGGGACGTCGTATCGCTGGTGATGACAAACGTCCGCGACTCATGGGAGCGGATGGGAGACCTCAACGCCCAGTGCTCCGCCCTGCGCACGGGCGACGCCCGCCTCCAGGAGCTCTTCAGCAAGCACGGGCTGGAAGTGGTCTGGGGCTGCATGGCCGACCTGCAGGATTACTCCGAGCGGATGATTCGGGCCGCGCTCCGCAGCCTCCCCGATGGGACGTACGAGACCGAGGACTACAACGACCAAGTCTTCGATAGCGGCAAGCCGGCGACATTCCGGCTCAAGCTGACGATCGAAGACGACCACGCGATCTTCGACCTCACCGAGAGCGATGACTGCGTCCCCGGGAGCATCAACACTACGATTGTCTCCACCACATCGTCCCTCTTCAACTCGATCGGGGCGATCCTGCCGCCAATGCCGATGAACGCCGGGGTCATGCGCGCGATCGAGATCAAGACGCGACGGGGCTCGATCTGCCACGCGCTGCCGCCGACGGCGGTGTCACTGCAGGCCTGCAGCATGGAGATCCTGGTGGGCTGCGGCATGCAGGTGCTGAGCCAGGCGCTGCCGGAGCGCGGAGCCGGAACCTGCTCCACGATTCTCAACACGATCTTCACCGGCAAAGACGACCGGCTTGGCTTTGAGGAGCCGTTCCTGGAGTACGTCTGGGCGGTGGGTGGCATGGGGGGCACGAAGTACAAGGATGGCCCCAGCGTGGTGGGCACGGCCTTTACGGCGACCATCCAGAATATCCCCGCCGAGATGCAGGAGCGGCGCTATCCCCTGTTCTGGCGGCGCTACTCCATCCGCCAGGACACCGGCGGGCCCGGAGAGATGCGCGGCGGACTGGGCCTGGACCAGGTGTGCGAGTTTCCGTTCGTGGGCGGTTCGTTGACGAACTTCGGGAACCGCGCCCTGATCGGGCCACCGGGCATCTTCGCCGGCGAGCGTGGAGCGACGGCGGGCCTGATCATGAATGAGGCGACCGAAAACGAGCGGCGCGTCGGCCTCGTGGCCATCAACGTCCCCGTGGCTGTGGGCGAGTCGCTGCACTACTGGTCGGCGGGCGGAGGCGGCTACGGCGACGCCTTGGACCGGCCGGTCGAGAAGGTAGTGGACGACATTCGAGACGAATACCTCAGCCTGGGTGCGGCGCGCGAGCAGTACGGCGTCGTCGTCCGAGAGATAGACCGTCGCGCGCTGGAGTACGAAGTCGACGCCAAGGCCACGAACACGCTGCGACAGGAGATGCGCGGCAAACGCCGGCAGACCGCCTCCTAGCCGCCGACGCGGGCGACAACCCGCAGGCAACGGCCTCGCCGACGCGCCGTGAGGAACGGCACCCTAAGGGGCGCCAACTCCACCTCAGCGGCACGGACATGGCTCCCCGCTTTTCTGCGCCCAGCAAAAACCCCACCTTGGCGCCGACTGCCCCAGTGAGCGCCGACTCGCGCGGCTCGCTGACTGGTCGCGCGCGTCTCCGCTCGGACGGGTAGCGCCCCGACACCGGCCGGCGCTGCGCCTGTGCGCGTCTCGCCGCCGCGCCGTGCGCCCGGTCATGGGCGCCCTTTGCCGGTCGCGGACGCGCCCCCTCGACCACGCATTTCAGCGGAAAAGTCCGGGCCGGTGTGCCGGTCGAGATCAGGCAGCGCTCCTATCCGGCATCGGGGAGCAACTCGGGCGTCGGAAACCCGCAAGAGAAATCGAGCAGCAACCTTGCAACTCCTTCATCAGTTCTTCACGGCGTCGTTGGCATGCTCACTACGACACGTCGATGCTCATTACGACGACCCGATGATGAGAGGAACAGCATGAAGATGCCCAGGACGATCTTGATCGCAGTGGTGGCGTTCGCGCTCGTTGCGCTGACGTTGATCGCCACCGTGGGAGCCGAGGGGCAGCCCCCGCCGGCCGCGAGCGTCGCGACCGGGGCGCACCAGTCCCAGGGCGATACGGGCGACGCGGGGGCAGCGGTGGCGGCTGCCGACGAAGCCGCTGATCTCGAGGCGGCACGCGCCGCGATCGAGGAGTTCGACGCCGCCGCTTTGGGATGTCTCTCCGAAGGCGACGGCGCGACGGACTGCGTGTGGGACGCCGTCGATGCCCTGCTCTGGGACCTCGACGATGCCCTGTACGACGGATTCGATGACTTCGATGACTGCGGCTACTACGACGAATTGGGCGAGTTTGATGAGTTCGACGAGTTCGACGGCTTCGATGAGTTCGATGAGTTCGACGAGTTCGATGTCTACCGCCAGGTCAGCGGCTTCGACGAGTGCGGCGATTTCGGTGACTTCGATGTCGGGTCCGGCGATCCAGAAGTGATCTTGGTCCGCTACGACGTCAGCAGCGGGATTCTGGGCGCTGCTGAACTCCCCGCCGTGGCGGCCGGCCTCACCGACCTGCAGAACGACCGCGCCACGCATGAGGCGATCTGGGAGCGGTTCACTCAGCTCATTCCGGCCGAGGCCCGCCAGATGTTGACGACGTTCGAGATCTTCACGGATGGCCTGGACGGGAACGTCGCCGCCGTCTCCGTGAACGAGTCCGACGTTACAACGTGGCTGTTGGCCGTGGATCCGGTGGATTCCCATGATCTAGCAGAGCTCAACCACACCCTGATCCACGAGTTCGCGCATCTGTTGACGCTGAACAATACGCAGGTCCCCGCCCTCCCGTGGGACATCAGCGAGTTCGCATACGACCGGGCCGGCGGCGCCTGTCGCACGTACTTCCCCGGAGAAGGCTGCAGTCTCCCGGAGTCGTACATCAACGCGTTCGTCACGAACTACTGGCTGGATCTCCTGGCTGAATTCAACGCGATCGAAGAGAACTCCGGCAGCGACGAGGAGTACTGGGACGCAGTGGACGAGTTCGGGCGCACGTACCGCGACCAGTTCGACACGGACTATGCCATGTCGGGGCCGGCCGAGGATATTGCAGAGAGTTTCGTCATCTTCGTGCTGCACGAGCGGCCGACGGGCGCCAGCATCGCCGAGCAGAAGGTGCGATTCTTCTACGACTATCCGGAGTTGGTGGAGTTGCGCGCCGAGATCCGTGCGCAGCTCTAGTGGACGGACGCCGGCCCGCGCCGGGATCATTACGTCGCTTACACTTGTGGAGATGCGGCACCCCGCGCAGAGGGCGGGGCGCCGCCCCGGAGGTCCCCGTGCAGCGCATCCTCGTCGCCGAGGACGACCACAAGCAGGCCGAGTTGATCCGGATGTACTTGGAGCAGGCGGGCTACGCTGTCCTCGTCGCTCACGATGGCCGCACCGCCATCGAGCTTGCCCGCCAGCGCAGCCCCGATCTGATGCTCCTGGACGTGATGATGCCCAGTGTGGATGGGCTGGACGTGTGCCGTGTCCTCCGGCACGAGTCCGATGTGCCGATCATCATGGTTACCGCCCGCTCCACGGAGGACGACCTTCTGCTGGGCCTTGATCTGGGCGCGGATGACTACATCACGAAACCCTTCAGCCCTCGCGAACTGGTGGCGCGCGTGCGGACGCATCTCCGGCGCGCACCGCGATCCGCCACCACCACCGGAGCCCTGTTCACAACCGGCGGTCTCACAGTCGACTCAGCGCGGCACGAGGCCCGCCTCGACGGGCAACTGGTGGAACTTACGCCCAAAGAATTCCCGATCCTCGAGGCGCTCATCCGTGAACCCGGCCGCGCATTCAGCCGGACCGATCTGCTTCAGGAAGCGTTTGGGTTCGAGTACGAGGGTCTCGAGCGCACGGTGGATGTGCACGTGATGAACCTCCGCCGGAAAATCGAGCCGGACGCCGCGGTCCCGACCTACGTCCAGACGGTGTACGGCGTGGGCTACCGGATGCGCGACGAGCACGATGCCGGCTAGCGTCCGGAGCCGCCTGAGTCTGCGGGTCCGCCTGCTCCTGCTCAGCCTCTCGGTTGCCGTGATCGCCGTAGTCGCGACCGCGTGGGTCACGAACCAGGCGACATCCGATCGATTCCGCGACGTGATCGAAGAGCAAGAACTGATCGAGGAGATCGTCCTTGATGAGATGACGTTTTACGCCGCGACGCACACGACCTGGCGTGGTAGCGAGGCGCTCCTCGCCTCGCTCGCCTTCGAGTTCGACGAGCGGATCGCCCTCACCACGCCGAGTGGGGCGTTGATCGCCGACTCCGAGCCGCTCGACGGCGGGGGCCCGGTGGACCTGCCCAAGTCAGCGACGGCTCTTATCGATGCGACGAACCCGCTGAACGAATTCAACCCCTGTTTCGACCCGTTTGCCGCCGAATTTATTGGGGAATCCGGCAGACCCACCGACGATGAGTTGATCACCATCGAGGTTGTCGAGGTCGACGAGTTCGGCGAGGTCTCCTCCGAGACGATCGAGGAGTTCACGTGCGTGGCGAGTCCGGCCGAGCCCGCGCTGCTCTTCCTCGGCTTCGGCGAAACGAGCAGCGGCCTCAACCTCCCGAGCGGCACGAGCCTGCGGATCATCGTGGCGGTGATCGTGGTGCTCGCCGCGGCGGGCGTGGTCACCGTGCTGGGGGGGCGTCGGATCCTGAACCCGATCGCCGAGCTCACGGGGGCAGCCGAGCGCATGGAGCAAGGGCGGCTCACCGCGCGCGTGAGTGCGACAGGCGGCGACGAGATTGGACAGCTAGCGCAGGCCTTCAACTCGATGGCCGACGCGTTGGAGCGCAGCGACAGGGAACGCCGCATGCTGACCAGCGATATCGCGCACGAACTGCGCACGCCGTTGTCCAACATCCGCGGCTACCTGGAGGCGATCCAGGACGGCGTGGTGGAGGCCTCACCCGACGTGATCGCGGCGGTCCACGAGGAGGCGTTGCTGCTGCAACAACTGGTGGACGATCTCCAGGTGCTCGCCCTGGCCGACGCTGGAGAGCTACGCCTGCACCGTGAGCCAACCGATCTGGCTGCGCTGATCGAACAGGCTGTCACCAGCCACCAAGCGAAAGCCGAGGCGAGCGGCGTGCGACTTACGGCCGTGAGCGCGGCCGTCCCATCCGTCTCCCTCGACCCGGTTCGAGTGCGACAGGTCATCGGCAACCTCATCGACAACGCGATCCGGTATACCCCGCGAGGTGGGTCGGTCACGGTGACGGTCTTCGCCGTGGACGGGCATGTCGGCGTCTCGGTTGCGGACACCGGCGAGGGCATCGCTCCCGATCACCTGCCACACCTATTCGATCGCTTCTACCGTCCCGACAGCTCGCGGAGCCGCGCGACCGGCGGCAGCGGCCTGGGCCTCGCGATCGTGCAGCAGCTGGTCACGGCCCATGGCGGCGAGGTGGCGATTGAGAGCACCCTGGGCGCGGGCACCACCGTGATCGTCACGTTCGCGCGGGACGCGGCGGGCCTGCAATGAGGCCAGCAGAATCCGTCGCGGCGGGCTCCGGCGCAGATCTCGAAGCGCTGCGTTATGGAGTCCACAGAGGACAGGACACCGGACGTTGATGGCGCCCCCAACCTCCTTCCGTCATGCGCGTCGATTGCGGTAGACGCTCAGCGCTTTGCCTGCGCGTGGATCGCCTAGGAGGTGAGCCTTGACTCAATCCAGCAGCGGGCCGATCGGCTCGCAACGTTCCATCGGCCTTTGGATCGTCTTGTACATAATTACAGCCGGAATCGCGGGGCTCGTCTGGACCTTCAAGACGCACGAAGAGATCCAGATACACAGTGGACAAGGCGTGGGCGGCTGGGTCGGCGTGATCATCAACTGGCTGCTCTCGCCCGTGACTTTCTTCCTGGTCCCCGTGGAACTCGAGCGGATGTACAGGCAAGCCGGGGAAGCGTCGCCCGTCAACTGGCAGTGGGGGCTCTGGTTCCTCCTGCCGGTGATCGGGTGGGCTATCTGGTTTGTGAAGATGCAGGGCACGCTCAACGACTATTGGGGAGCCAGGGGCGCACCTCCCGCGTAGGGTCGGAGACACGGGGAGGCCGACGCGTCGAGGGCGTGGCCGTCAGCGGATCACGACAAGTTGGTCGGCCGCCGACTCGGGTGCCCAGACTTCGCCGGGGCGTCCGAGGATCTGGCGCACGTTGCCTGGACTGCTCGGCAAGGCGAATGTGGTGAACGCTTCGGTGGCCGGATCAAAGCGCAGGAGCGCGTTGCCGCCGAAGTCGCTCACCCAGACGATGTCCTGCGTGTCTACGAAGACCGCGTAGGCGCGCGGCTCCGGCCCCGGCAGCGACCACTCACGCCATGCGCCGGTGGCAGGGTCGAAGAGGGCGAGCCGGCCGGCGTTCCACTCGCTGACCCAGATCCGCCCCTGTGAATCCGACCACACGCGCCGCGCCCCCTGGCCGGGCGTCGGCGGCTCCAGCACGGTGATTGCGCCGGAGTCCACATCGATGCGGCCGACGTAGCTGCCCGCCAGGGACGCGAAATAGACGTCGCCGGCAGACGTCGTCGTAATGCCGTAGGGACCGGCGCCTCGCGGAGCGTCGAAGACATCGATCTCGCCGGTGGCCGGGTCGAGGCGGCCGACGATGCCGTTCTGGCCGGTGAACCAGAGGCGTCCTTGGAGATCGAAGGTGGCCGTGTTGAGGTTCGCGTTGGGCCGATCGGGGGGCAACGGGAAGAGGGAGACGGCATCGGTCTCCGGATCGACGCGGACGATGGCGTTGAGACCACCATCGGTGATCCAGGGGGCGCCATCGGGGCCAACGATGACGCCGTGGGGCCGAGAGCCGGGGCCGAGGAGGACGTGGCGCGTCTCGCCCGTCGCGGGGTCGAGCCAGCCGAGCGCGCCGGCGGCCTGTGCCGTGTACCAGACGCCGCCGTCGAGGGCCGGAGCGACATCGTGCGGCCGCGAGCCCGCCGGAACGGGAAAGGCTTCGAGAGTCAATTCTTGCAGTGGGGCCGGTTCGGCCGCGGAGGGTGTTTCGTCGGGTTCAGCGTCCGTCGCGGGCGGTTCCGCGTCGCTCGGAGGGGCATTCGCTTCCGCCGACGCGTCGCTCTCGGGCGCCTCGACCGGCGTGTCGCGCCCCGGCTCCGGCTGGGCGGTAGAAGGATCGGGATCATCGAGCGCCGGGGGCAGAGTTGCGGGATCGGATACCGGCGCGGCGCCGTTCCCGCCGCACGCGGCGGCCGCCAGCGCCCCCAGCACCAGCCCCGCGAGCAACACGGAGACCGTGCGGCTTCCCGGCCGACATCGACGCCAGTGAGTCACGGCGTACCACCTCAACGATCTTGCGCCGGCCGCACGCGCTGCGCGTGCCTACGGACGCGTTACGCTCCCGGCTGCCCAAACGTTAGCGAGCGTTGGTAACGCAGCCGTTACGCCAGCGTAAGATTCCGGCACCGCAACGAGGCCGCAGGCGTCCCGTCTACAGCCCTTGGAAGTAGCCGTACACGGTAGGGCTGAAAGCGGCCGCCGCGGCGGCCAACTCGGGCGAGGGGTCTCCGAAGAGTTCCAGCGACAGATCCGACAGCTTGACCAGGTCTGCAAGCAACTCGCCCACGTTGGCCATGTGCTGCATGACCGCATCGGAGTCGGCGTAGGTCTCATGTACGACGCAGACGCTTCGATCAGAGCTGAAGAACCAATCGTACTGGAGCGTGCCGGAGTCCTTCTCTTGAACCGCGGCGAGGGGCTTGCGGGCCGCCGCCTGGAACTCGTCGAGCTTGCCGTCATGGATCTTGCAGATCGCCCTGAGCTGAATGTTCTGCATCCCCGTCCCTTTCCTCGGTCCGCTCCGACTTGGTCCCCTCTTTCTACCGCGTCCAACTCCAGCGGGCGAGGAGGAGGCAGCGCGAAGCGAGGGCGCTCGTCGTCCCGGCATCGACGCGCGGTGAGATCGGCTACGCTTGCGCCGCCCTACTAGTGAGATTTGGAGGCGCCGCATGCCCGGTCCGCTCGATGGCATCCGAATATTGGACTTCACCCGCTACCAGCAGGGCGCCTACGCCACCGCCATGCTGTCCGACCTGGGGGCCGACGTGCTGAAGGTGGAGTCGCGCGACGGCGACCCGGGCCGCCTCCTCTGGCGGTCGCCAGACGGGTGGTGCGCCTACTTTGAGGCGCACAACCGGAACAAACGATCGATCACGGTTGATCTGCGCAAGCCGGAGGGCCGGGAGATCATCCTGAAGCTGCTGCCGCGCTACAACGTGGTGACCGACAATTTCCGGACGGGAGTGATGGCGCGCTTGGGGCTGGACTACGAGTCGCTCCGCAAGGTGGAACCGCAGGTGATCACGGGGAGCGCGTCTGGGTTCGGTGCGGTTGGGCCGTATACGGGGCGACCGTCGTTCGACTCGATCGGGCAAGCGATGGGCGGCCTGATGAGCGTGCAGGGTGGAGGGCCCGACGAGCCGCCGATGGACCTGATGGGCGGCCTGGCGGATCAGGTCGGGGCGATGGTGTTCGCGCTGGGAATCGCCTCGGCGGTCATCGCGCGGGAGCGACAAGGGATCGGCCAGCACGTGGACGTCTCCCTGCTGGGCTCGCAGGTGGCGCTGCAGGCGTTTCAGTTAACTGGCATGATGCGGACCGGCGTCCAGGACGCCACGCCACGCCGCTGGTTGCCGACCTTCACTCATTATCCTTGCGCCGACGGCCGCTGGATCTCGGTGGGCGCCTACGATCCGAAGTGGTGGGAGCCGCTCTGCCGCACGCTGGAGCGGGAGGACTTGATCGCCGATGAACGGTTCGTCGATCTGGACAGGCGGCAGGAGAACCGTCCGGCGCTGCTCGCCGAGCTGGATGCCACGTTCGAAAAGCGGCCTCTCGCCGAGTGGCTGGATCTCCTTGTCGCCGCCGACATCCCCTGCGGGCCGGTGCACGACCACGCGGGCGTGGTCAGCGATCCACAGATTCTCGCCAACGGATACATCACATCGATGGAGCACCCGACGTTCGGGAAGGTGGGCGTGGTCGGAACGCCGATCAAGCTCTCACGCACGCCCGCCGGCCCGAAATCTTCCGCGCCAGAGCTCGGCCAGCACACGGAAGGGGTGCTGCTCGATCTGGGCTACAGCCAGGGCGAGATCGGCGAGCTAAGGGCCGCCGAGGTCATCTAACCCGCGTCACGATCGGCACGACACGGGGCGGCATACGTGCGGGCCGGCGTGGCACGGTTGCACCGGTTCACGCGATCTTGGCCGCGAGTCTTGAGGGGCATCAGCTCCCTTCGAGCGCCTCGCGGATCCGACGCTGCATCATGATGAGATCCCGCTCCATGGGATGCCGGGCGTGCGAGAAACGCGCCGTCACGGCCCCCCGCAGGTAGCGGAGGAGGAACCTCGCCGTGCCGAGACTTCGGTACTGATGGATGTGCCCTGCCTCGTGGCCGATCAGCGCGAGTCCGCGGGGGGTGTTGAGATCGAACCGGCCGCGCCGAAAGAAGACGTGGCTTCCCAGCGTGACCGCGCCGGTGCGAAGCAACGCCGGAAGCCAGTTCCCCGGCGCGCCCGTCACGACGCGCATGCGCCGGAGGTCTTCGCGGTGCAGGAAGGGCGCGAGACGATCGACTGCGTCATCGGGCAACGAGTTGCTCATCGTCTCGCATCCTCGTACGCGCCGGGCTCGGTAGGCCCGCGGCCGAGTCTGTCAGGCGACCGGCCGGAAGACGCGCTTCGTGCCCTCGCGTGCAGCGTACCCGAGACCGGGGAAGGGAAAGTGTCCGCCGACCATCAGCGCGCCTTCGCTCTCGATGCGGTCGAGAAGCATCCGGCGTGTGCGGGCGGCGGTGTCGGGATCGACGTCCCCGGTGCAGTTCCAATCGGTTTCCGTCAGCTGGACCGGATGGTGTGCAGCGTCGCCGAGGACATAGACACGATCGGCGCCCGCACCCACCACGAACGAGACGTGACCCGGAGTATGTCCCGGCGTGGGAAGCGTCACGATGGTCGGCGTCGGGGCGTGTTCGCCCTCAACAAGGTCCAGCAAGCCCGCTTCCACGACCGGCACCCACACCATATTGAAGAGCGCAAAGCGCTTGCGCTCGTCGGCCGCCGTCCAATACGCCCATTCCGTTCGCTGGACCACATGGCGCGCGTTGGCAAAGAGCGGCACGCGCACCCCGTCTCGATCAATCGTGTTCCAGCCCGTGTGATCCAGATGCAGGTGCGAGAAGAGGACGATATCGATCTCCTCGGGCCGGACGCCGGCCTCCTCCATCACGGCCGGCAGCCGGGTGGGCTCCCGGATGGGGAGATTCTTCTGCTGTTTCTCGCGCCCGCCCAAGCCGGTGTCGACGAGCACGGTCTTGCCAGCGCTGCGGATCAGGCAGCAGCCGATGGGGAAGCGCAGGTTCCCGTCCCCGTCCAGAACCTCGCGGTACGGTTCCCAATCGGCGTCCGTCGTGGCGGGGTAGAACTCCGTGGGCGGCACCGCGAACCAGCTGTCGCGCAAGGCGATGAGCTCGGCGCCAGCGACTGTCGTCTTGAACAGATGAGCCATACACGTCCCCCGATCACAGACGGTTTCGCTTGGCGCATTCTAAGGGCCCGAAGGCACGCCATGCGGTTTCGGCGCTGCGCACCGACGCTGTGAGGTGGAACGTGCACGGATCGGCGGCCGCCGGTTGACCCGCACGATGCGCAGTCGCGAATCGTCCGCAGCCAGGGTCGCAGGACTTGTGGCAGGAGCACCGTCGAGCGTGGCGCGGATGGCGTCTTGGGCCTAGTTCTCGATGAGCGCGACCAACGTGGCCAGGAACGTCATGATCCAAATCGCGCCGATCAGCGCCCGCGTGTTCCGGTACCACTCGCGGGCGCCAGACGCCCGCAGGTGACGGGCGAACGTGATCTCCGCGACGATTGCGCCGACCGCGAACAGCGTGAGCACGATCGCGGCCAGGACCGGGGCCGCGCCGCCGGCCCCCGTGATCACTCCATCCCAGACCGCCACCGCGCTTGCGATGAGCGCGGAGCCGATGAGGGCGAGCGCCCCGGCGACGCCGAGGGCCCCGAAGGGACTGACCGTTCCGAAGGGGTGGTCTGGGCGCTGCGCCATCGCCCCGGAGCGGGCCGCGCCGCAGGCTGCGCAGAAGCCCGCCTCCCGCGGAACATCGGCTCCGCATTGCGCGCACGCCCGCCCCGCTTCACTTACGGAGCCCGGTGCGGCGGGATTCTCATCGTGTAGATCAGGCATCGCCAACCTCCATTCCCTATGTCATGGTCGGCCGTCGCCGGGTCAGCGCGGAGGTGCAGGTGGCCCATCCGCAATGGGATAGATGACCCATTGCTCCCAGCGGCGCCGGGCGAGTTGGGGACGGCGCTTGTTCGGGGCGCCATCGCGGGACGTTTGGGAGTCAGCCGGCCGCACCGGTGTGATACACGCGGAGAGCAGCGGCGGGAACGGCGGCGCTCAGGCTACCCGGACCGATGGGCGCTATCCTGTGGCTCGCGACAGGGGTGGGCCCGCGGTGGCCGCTGCAACGATCGACGACGGAAGGACGGGCGGCATGAAGTTCGGGGGGCTCCAGTTCTTCAGCTGGCCGGAGCGGCGCGTCCCCCTGAGCACGGTCTATCAGCGCGCGCTACGGCGTATCGAGATCATGGACGAGACGGGCTATGACGCCGTCTGGCTGGCTGAGCATCACTTCAACTCGTTTAGCGTCTGCCCTTCCGTCCACATGATGGGCGTGGAGGTCGCGGCGCGAACGCGCAACCTGCGCATCGGCACCGCGGTGTCGTTGGCGGCTTTCTATCACCCGCTGCGCCTGGCCGAGGAGGTGGCGCTGCTGGACGTGCTCTCGGGCGGGCGCGTGAACTGGGGCGCGGGACGCGGTTTCGACCCCACGGAGTTCGGGGCGTTCGGCGTGACACGGGAAGACAGCTACCCGCGCTTCCGTGAAGCGGTCGACGTGGTGCAGCAGGCGTGGCGCCAGGAGCGGGTGACCTATCACGGCGAGTACTGGGACTTCGACGACGTGGAGGTGCTGCCCAAGCCGGTGCAGCAGCCCCACCCTCCGATCTGGCTGGCAGCCACATCGCCCGACGCGATCGAATGGTCGGCGCAGCAGGGATACACCATCATGATGGACCCGCATGCGTCACACGAGGAGATCGCCGAGAAGCGCGAGTTGTACCGCTGCGCCTTGGAGGCCAGCGGGCGGACGATGGCCGGGCGAACGATTCCGATGGCGCGGCTCCTTGCCGTCGGCCAGACACACGATGAGGCGAAGGAGATCGCGACACAGGGCGCTCAATGGCTGGTGGGCGCGTACGCCAACCCGAGCTCCGGGACGTGGGCCTTTCCTGCGCCGTCCACGGCCACCGACGACGGAGCGCGCGTGGACCCCGTGCAGCGCTACGTCGATCACGTCATCATCTACGGCACGCCGGATGAGGTCGTCGATGAGATCGAGCGGCTCGGTGACGAGATGTTCCTGGATTATCTGATGTGCGCGCCGCTGAGCCACAGCTCCTTCACGCTGTTCACGGAGCGGGTGCTGCCGCGCTTCGTCTAGGTCGCCGCGCCCCGCCGTTGCGGCTCCTCTGTCAGCGGTCGGCGGGGGGTTGGCTGCTACTCAGGCAGGCGTTGGCGGACCCAGCCCTGATCGTAGGGGGTGGTGAAGTGACGGTGGACCTTGACCCGGTGGAACAGCCAGCGCCCGTCGATCTTGCGGTATTCGTCGTCGTAGGTCACGGCCGAGAGATAGGCGCGACCGTCCAGCGTCATCGGTTGCCACACGTACCAGTGGCCTGTCGCCCGGACACCGGATGGCGCGATGTCAATCGTCGGACCGATCATCATGTGTAGAGCGAACGTGATCCGGGCCGAGGCCCCGGCGAAGTAGTCGCGGATCGCGCGTCGGCCACGGTGGACGCCGAAGATGCCGACGTCAAACTCACCATCCTCGGTGAACATCGCGGCGAGCGCATCGGGCTCGTAGTCTGCGTCGCAGGCTTGCGCGTAGCGAATCTTGAGCGACCTGATCGCCTCGATCTCTTCCAACCGCGCCAGCCGTGTCTCGATGGACTCCATGGTCGCGCTCTCCGTCTACCGTTCGCGGTCACCATGTGCAGCATCCATGTCGGCCGGAAACGGTTGTCGGACCCACCCGGACTCGTAGGGTGTGACGAAATGGTAGGTGGATCGCGAGTACGCGAACAGCCAGCGCTCCTCGACCTTTCGATATTTCTCGTCGTACGTGATCGCGATCAAGACGGCCTGCCCCTTGCGGGTCGCCGGCTCCCACATGTACCAGGTGCCGGTGGCCTCCGTGCCGGAGGGCAGGACGTCGATGATGTCGCCGTCGGTGTAATGGAGGAAAAAGCTGAAGGTCTCCCGTGCGCCATTGAAAAACTCGGCGATGGCCGGGCGGCCCTCGAACAGTCCCATCGGACCGAGGTCGAGCACCCTGTCATCCGTGAAGAGCGCGGCGAACTCATCGCCGGGCGCGAAGCGGTCCAACGTTCGGGCGTACACCTGCTTGAGCCGACGAATCGCGTCGATCTCTTCCAGACGTTGCAAGCGCTCTTCAAGTGTCGCCACGTGGATCTCCAAACCTGCGAGCAGTGACAGCGCCGGGTTGGGCGAGGAGGGCCATCCTGTCCGAGGTCCAGTCTAGTTAGCCGGCGCGACCGGCAGCCATCTGCCAACGGGGGACGGCTAGTGCGTTTGGCGGCGCACGAGTTGAAGGGCGTGGTAGGGCGTCACGGGAAAGTGCCTGCGCTCGGCTATCCTGGCGGTGAGCCGCAGCAGTTCGGAATCGCTCGCTCCATCGACAGCGCAACGAGCCATTCCAACCGTCGCAGCCAGCCAAGGTACGGGAGTGCCACCCCCACGCATGCGCGACTCGTCAACTTCGGCGCCTCCAACTCCGGCGCGAAACCGAATCGTCGCGCGCTGGCTACCCCGAGACCGCCGTTGGATCTGGATGTTTTGGGTGGGGCTGCTGCTGGGCGGCGTCGCGATGGCGATCTGGGCGTCGACGGCCGATCACTTTCCCGCCGATATCGCCGTGGGCCGCTGGATCCAAGAGAAGGATGTCGCGGGACAGGAAGTGATCGACGTTGTGCGGGAGTTCGGATCGCCCCTCGCCGGATTCGTGGCGATCCTGCTGGTGGTTGCAGTTCTCGGCGTTCGGCGGCAGCCTTGGATGGCTGTGGCGGCGGCGAGCTTTCTGCTGGGATTCGTGCTCCAGGTCGTCCTGAAGGACGTGGTGGACCGGCCGCGGACGTCTGTTTTCTTTCTGGAGCAGCGGACTGGGTTCGGCGACGAGAGCTATCCCAGCGGCCATGCCATGAGCGACGTGCTGGCCGGCGGCCTGGTCCTGTACCTGTCCGTCCGCATTGCGGCGCCGGTTTGGCTGCGAGGTGTGCCGGCCGTGTGGGCGCTGGGTGTCGTGCTGCTCAATCCGTGGGTGGCGGTCACCGGCGGGGTGCACTGGCCGTCCGACGCGCTGGGCGGGCTTGTGGGGGGGCTGATCATCGTAATACCCGGACTCTTACTCCTCGAGCGCGCGCGCAAGCGTGACGTCAAGGCCCGCGCCGGCATCCACAGACCACAGTCGCTCTAGCGCTGAGCCTGCGGCCGCATGTTCGCCATCGCCGGAACCCGAGGCCGGGCCGGTCAAAATCGCATCTCCAGCCGCGGGACCGCGGATGTACGCCCCCGGGAGGCATCCCAGGGCAAGCGTTCGGTATCGGTACCCAGGTGGTCGAGGAGTGCGAGGACAGTAGCCGCTACGGGCGCGCCGCCGATGCCGCACGCATTGGGTGGTGGCCGAATCGGCGCCGCACGGCCTGCTCTGAACTCCCGCCAGGCCGGCCGGCACCGTTCATCGCGCGGCGTGGGCTCCTAGCCCGCGGCCGCGCCGAGTGCGGCTTACCAGCGCCCGCGGTTGTCGCGTTCCTCGCGCGGCCGAGCCTCGTTGACTTTGAGCGCCCGCCCGCCCAATTCGTGGCCGTTCAGAGCCTGGATCGCTTGGGCGGCGTCCGCCGCTTGCATTTCCACGAAGCCGAAGCCCCGCGGCCGTCCAGTGTCCCGGTCTGTGGGGAGCACGCACGACAGCACTTCGCCGTGCGCCGCGAACAGTGCACGAACATCCTCCTCCGTGGAGGAGAAAGGGAGATTTCCAACATAGATCTTTTGCACGAACTTCGAACTTTCCTGCCGGGTCATCCCGGTCGCTATGGCTGCGGGTCACGCAGCCGGGTGTTGCAACCGCAGAGTCCGCTGCGGCGCGTGCGGGAGGGAAGGACGACCGCGGAGGAGGCTGGGGTCTCGCCCATCAGCGGGCGTGCGTTCAGCGTAGCAGGTCTGCGGCCTTGATTCTCTCGCCAGTGTCACGCGGCCATGCCAACCAGGCGACGGAGAGTGGCTGATGCAAGCCTGCGAGCCGCGGCGCCGGGCGGCACCTGCCGCCCGCGCTCTCCCAGCAGGTTGAACGGCGTCGTTCGGGCAGCGGACGCGAGCGGCTGCCAAGCAGCGCGACGCCCGCTTTCTGGTCATGGGCCGTCCTTCGGGCATTGGGGTGGACGTTCCATGCAGGCCCCCAAGGAAGCGAACACCTGGCTCGGCGGCGGCCAGCGTGGGGGGAGGTCGAATTGCGGGCCGCTACCAGGAACTAGGCGGTCACGCCGGACGTCATGCAGGCAGAGACGGCGAGAGTATCGAGACGCTTAGGGAGACTGCGGCCGTGGCGAAGATGCGCGGGGGCAGCCAACGCTTGACGTCGATCGGGCTGTGGGCCATCCCGGCGGCCGCGATCGGAGTGGGCGGTGGCGCCTTCGCCAGTGACATGCCGGTGCTCGGGATCTGGATCGCGCTGGGTGGGGGCCTGGGGTTCATCGTCGGAATGGCGTCCACGCTGTCGGGTTCGTCCGCCTGGGAGTAAGCGGCCGTCGACGACCGCGAGCCGCGCCGCCGGCCTGAACGTGCGGGCACTCCCGTGGACCTAGTCGGTCATCTCCATCGGCAACCCGAGCGTGACCTTGGCGATGTATTCGTGCTGCTCATTGAGCGAGTAGGTCTGCATAATTGGCCCGGCCCGCACGTCACGGTACCAGCGTGAGAGTGGGCTCCCGCTCAGGTAGCCGGAGCCGCCCGAGGCCGTCATCGCCCTGTCGACGATGGCCACGGCGCGGTCACAGACGAAGTTCTTCGTCACCTGGAACGGGTGGACCTCGTAGAACTCATCCACCTTGCAGGCGCAGTGGTCCAGCATGGTCCGGGCCGCGATCAGGTTGATCTCCATCTCCGCGACCCAGTGTTGAGCTGGTGCCAGTCCGCGATGGTTCGCCTCGTCGTGCCATCCCGAAGAAGGCTCCGACCAACCCCAAATTGCCCAGGATGGTGTTGAACCAAGGGGGGCTCCACTCGTAGGGAACCCGCAGGTTGCAACTGCTCCTCGGACAGGAAGCAGTCGTCGAAGACGATATCGGCTGCCGGAGGCGCGCATCCCCAGCGTCCCAGCGAGAATGGGGTCTCTCGGGCCGCGAGTCTCGAGGCCACGACGGTCCAGAAGAGGTTGGCGATCGGTGAGAGCCCAAACAGCTTGCGTCCGCGGTAGCCCCCTGCGTCGGGGTAGCGGTGACCTGCGGATGCAGCTGGTCGGTGCCCGACTCGGTGCCCAGCAAAGTGACGATCACTTCGCCCGCGCTGATCTGCTGCAGCAATCCCTCGCATGCAGATGCGGCGCGGAGATCTTGCGCGGCATTGGCCGCCTTCCAGGCATCCGAGATGAGGCGGCCGGCGACGATGTGCATGTTGGCGGCGAGGGCGGTCGAGCCGTCGCCGCGGCCGAGGCGCGAGACGCCCACGACCATATCGTGGACGGACTCCACCCCGAGGCCGCCGAATTGTTCCGGCACCATGGCGGCCATGACGCCGCTCTGCTGCATCGCCCGGAAGTTTTCGAAGGGGAAGCTACCTTGGCGGTCGTGCTCCGCCGCGCGCGTCGCGAAGTCCTTCGCGTGTTCCTCAGCCAGCGCCACATAGCGCTTGCCCGCGTCACTTGTTGGCATCATCGGCTCGTGCATAGGCGTCCCCGCTCTCGCCGTGACGATCCGCGGCTGGCCCGGCTTACGGGTTGTACCGCATCCGGTAGACCTCGCCCTCCGTGAAGGGGCTCGGACTTGCGGTGACCACGTGGCCGAAGGGCTCGTCGCTGGTCACCGTCCAGCGGAAATACGATCCGCGTGGCATCAGATAGACGTCGCCAGGCTTGACCTCGATGGTCTTCACCTCCGGGTGTAGTGGCGGCAGTGAATATTCGACCTGTGCGCTGCCACGCACCACGTAATGCATCTCGGGGTACCAGGCGGGCCACTCGAAGGGGCCGTCCTCCTTGCGGAACTCCTCGTAGCACGACCAGCAATCATCGGAGTTGATCATCGGCTTCAAGTAGCCGGTGCCAAACCGGCACACGAACTTGTGTGCGTCGCCAGCCAGCTCGGCGGGATCGACGTGACCAAGGGGCATCTCATCATAAATCTGTGGCACCGGGACTCCTTTGCGAGTTGAGCGCCGGCCGTTGCGGGGCGCGGCGCGAGCGTTGCAGAGCGCCAGGATTGTCGGCGAGCGTGCGCCCGTCAAGCGCGTAGCCGGGACCCGTCCGGCGGCGGCCTCCCAGCACTCATCGTGATCAGCCCTCAGGGCGACGCGACGGCCGGCTCGGCCGGCGTCAGGTCTGCGAGGCGCGGCAAGACCTCCTCGACGAGCAGCCGCATCGACCGCTCCCACTTGTCGCGCGGCTGCCACTCGTGGGCCATCGCGAGGAGCACGCCGAAGCCGCCGACCTCGTCGTAGAGCGTGCGGATCTGGCCCGCGACATCCGCTGGACTGCCAACGAGGTAGCGTTGTCGACCATGTACGCCGCCGTCACGTCGTCGTCGGTCATGTTCGCGTCGTGCTTCACGATCTCGAGGAAGCCGTATCTCTCCAGGATCGGCCTGAAGTAGCCGAGGAAGTCGCGGGCTATGGTGCCATTCAGCGCCTCCTCGCGCGCCTCCTCCGTGGTCTCGGCGACGAAGACCTCCCGCGCAATTCTCCAGGAAGAGCGGCTCGGCGCCCGGCCGCTGCGGCTCGCACCTTCGATTACCGCCTCCCAGTGTGTTTTCAGCACCCAGGGCGGCACATAGTTAATGCTCATCGGGATCCAGCCACGTTCCCCGGCGAGGATGAGGGTCTCGGAGCGCGACGTGAGACCAGCGACGGCGATGGGCGGGTGGGGCTGCTGATAGGGCTTTAAATGCACCCAGAACCCGAGCTCCTCCATTGGCGGGGGTATGGTGAAGCGCCAGAACTTGTTCTCGTAGGTCCCCGGCGGAAGCCCCTCCCAGATCCTCAGCACCATGTCGAGCGTCTCAAGAGTCAGCGGGCGATGCTCGCCTGCCTCGTCGTCGACGCCGAAGACGGCGAAGTCGAGCGGCGTCGCGCCAGAGCCGATCCCCCAGCGAAAGCGACCTTGGGCCTGGTGGTCGAGCTGAGCGATGCGGTGAGCGATGTGAAACGGGTTGTGGTTGGGCAAGCAGGTGACGCCCGTGCCCAAGACGATGTGCTCGGTCCGCGCCAGCGCTTCCGCGATGAAGAGTTCCGGCGAGGGGATATTCTCCCAGGCGCTGGTGAAGTGCTCGCCGATCCACGCCTCCCGGTAGCCGAGGCTGTCGAGCAGGACGATCTGCTCCATATCCTCGCGGATGGTCTGGGTGAAGTCCGACCCCGGCGGGTGGAGCGGCATGGCGAAGTAGCCCAGTTCCATCACGTCCTCCTCAGCTGGGGCGGAAGTGCCCGCGCGGCGACAGTATGCCAGAGACGGCGCGCCGCAGCAGCGCGGACACCACAGCGCTCGTCGATGCCTGCTGGGCGAGGACGACACCGAGCGCCGCTCGTTGTGGGATCGCGCTCCGCTCGGTAGGCTGCAAAGCGCGAACGGTTACAGAGGAGGACTGAGCCATGCCGACGCTCGACGAACGGATCCAGCGACTGGAAGAGATCGAGGCAATCCGCAAGCTCAAGATCGTCTACGCGCAGCATTGCGACAATAACTACGATCCGGAGGCGCTCGCGCCGCTGTTCACTGAAGACGCGGTGTGGGAGATGGGACCGCTTGGGCGATTCGAGGGGCGGCAGGCGATCCACGACTTCTTCGCCGACGTGTCGAAGCGATTCACCTTTGCGCTGCACTATATGTGTGGCCCCGTCATCGATCTCGATCCGTCGGGCACCGAGGCGAGCGGCACCTGGTACATATGGGAGACGGCCACGATTGCCGGCGTGGCGATGTTCGTCGCCGCGACGTACGAGGACCGATATCGTAAAGAGGACGGTGTGTGGAAGTTTTCGCGCGTCAAGGTGAACCCGGCCTTCATGACCCCGTACGAGGATGGCTGGGTCAAGACACCGTTCCCGCCGGAGCAATGAGCGCGTCTTTCTGGAGCCTCGTCTGAAGCAGGCCGGCTGGGGTGCATCTTTCATAGGGGACAGGGGCACAACTCATGCAGCCCACTGGTCTTCGTGGGGGAGGCCGACGATCAGCGGGGCCGCGGCGAACGGGCACACAACGACGGAGCGGTAGCTCGGACGATCGGAGGAAGTGATGCGTCTTGGATTCGGACTCCCGCACATCGGCCCGGCCGCGAGTCCGGAAGCGCTCATCGCAGTGGCCCAACGGGCGGAGGCGCTGGGCTACGAGTCGGTCTGGGTGACGGAGCGCCTCCTCTACCCGCTCGAACCCAAGACCCCCCGTACCCCGGTTCGGCAAACGGGATGCTGCCGGACCATTACAAGATCGTGCTCGATCCGCTAGAGACCTTGACGTTCGACGCGGCCCACACGAGCCGCGTCGCCCTGGGTACGAGCACGATCAACATTCCGTACTACAACCCCGTGATGCTGGCGCGGCGGCTGACCACGTTGGACGTCCTCTCAGCGGGGCGGCTGCGCGTCGCCTTCGGCATCGCCTGGTCGGAAGACGAGTGCGACGTCTTCGGCGTCCTAATGCGCGAGCGGGGCCGGCGGGCCGACGAGTTCCTTCAGGTCCTCAAGGCGATCTGGCCCAGCGATCCCGTGGAGTTCCATGGCGAGTTCTACCACGTGCCTAAATCCCACATCTTCCCGAAGCCAGTGCAGCAACCCCACCCGCCGATCTACATGGGCGCTTTCGAGAGACGTGCGTTCCCGCGCATTGCGACGCTCTGTAATGGCTGGAACCCGGTGTTCTTCCCGCCGGAGGTGATGACGGAGATGTTCGGGACCATCAAGACGATGGCGGAGGAGGCTGGTCGGGATCCGGCGGAGCTGGAGCTGGTGGTGCGGGCGAACGGCCGCATCAGCGATGCGCCACAGGGAGACGACCGCCCGATGTTCAGCGGCTCGGCGGAGCAGATCGCGGCCGACGTTGCGGCGATGCGCGCCATTGAGCCGGCGGATCTCCTGTTCGACCCTTGCCAGACGACCGGGGTGGATACTGTTGAGGAGATCGTGTCGCAGATGGAACGGTTCTGGGAGCTGGCTCAGGCGTAACGAACTTCTCGCGGCCTGCCATGGCGGGCGCCTCCCGAATTCTGCCGCCGCTGCTTCAGGCCGCCGTCAGCTGAAGCGCACGTACTCGAAATCAAGCGGCCGGCCGTTGATTCCTCGCGCGGGCGGCGCGATCCAGCTCGCCATGACGCCCGGCTGGACCACCCGTCCCATCAGCGACGCCACAAACTCCTTGTCGTCGTCGGTCGGCAGCCAGGCCGAGCGTTGCGCCTCCCATTCGGATTCGGTGAGCAACCGCCCGTCCGGCGCGACGCGGGCATCCGCGAACTGCCCAACCCGCCGGTTGAAGCCAAGGTGCGGGAGCCGGAGCGCGGCGTCCACGCCGGCGTCATGGATCGCGTGATTCCAGCGCTCCACCCCGCGCTGGCAGTCGTCGATGTAGTCCTTGCGCAGGCGATCGTTGAGCGCGGTTCTCGCGGGATGCTGTTCGCTCACGATCCGATCGCCGCGCACGACGTCGACAGGCCAAGTGATATCGGTCAGAAGGTGGTCGTCGGTGATCTTGGCCTCTTGGTAGCGACCTTTGAGCCCGGCGCCGAAGTACGTGGCCACGTTTGTCGAGATCTCGCTCCCGAACAGGTCGAGCGATACGCAGTAATGGAAGTTGAGGTAGCGCTGGATGGTCGGGAGGTCGATGACTCCGGCGAGCCGGAGCCGCCCCGGATCGTCGGTGCGAAGGTCGCGCATCACCTCGGCGGTCCGCTGTGCGACGCGGAGGCCGCCCGTCTCACCCACGAACATGTGGTAGGCCTCCTCCGTCAGCATGAACTGGCAGGTCCGGGCGAGCGGATCGAAGCCGGATTCGGCCAAGAACGCGAGCCAGTCCGGCGTCGGTTCGTTGAACGCGCCCAGCATGCGCGGGTGGTCGGCGTCACCCGAGTGCCGCTGCAGCAGCGCCTCGGCCTCCTCGCGGCCGTCGCGGCCGAAGTGCGCCTGCAGGAGGTAGACCATCGCCCAGAGGTGGCGCCCCTCCTCCACGTTCACCTGGAGCAGGTTGCGAAGGTCGTACATGGACGGGCAGGTCGATCCCAGGAAGCGCTGTTGCTCCACGGAGGCAGGCTCGGTGTCCCCTTGCGTCACGATGAGCCGACGGAGCTGCGGGCGGTACTCGCCGGGAACGTCCTGCCAAACCGGCTTCCCTTTATGGTCTCCAAAAGGGATCGTCCGGCCGGGCTCGGGCTCCGCGAGGAAGATGCCCCAACGGTAGTCCGGCATCTTCACGTAGTCGAAGTGCGCCCACCCGCGCGCTCCTACGTGCGTAGCGGTGCGGAGGTACACATTGAACTCTTGCGAGTCGTGCGGACCGAGATCCCGCCACCACTTCAGGTAGCTGGGCTGCCACACCTCCAAGGCGCGCCGTAGCCGCCGGTCGTCGTTGAGGTCGACATTGTTAGGGATCCGGTCGCCATAGTTGATCGCCATTGCTCAGGTCCGCTTCCAGTCGAACTTGGGCGGCCGGCCCGTCCCGTACCGTCGCAAGGCGCCATCGTCTCCTGCCGCATTGTCGCGCTGGAAGATCCAGTTCTGCCAGGCGCTGAGCCGGCCGAAGATCTTGGTCTCAAGCGTCTCAGGACCGGGGAAGCGGAGGTTTGCCTCGAGCCCCGTCAGCGCGTCCGGCGAGAAGCTCGCGCGCTCCTCGAGGGCGAGGCGCACCTCGTCTTCCCAATCGATCTCATCCGGGATAAAGGTAACGAGGCCGAGCGAATCCGCGGCTTGCGCGTCGAGGTCGATACCAGCGCGCGCCTCAAGACGCTCGATGTGTTCCGGATCGTTAAGGAAGCGCGTGGCCAGGCGGGTCAGCCCGTTGCTCATGGTGAGCGGTCCGAAATTCATCGGCGTGAGCCGGAGCGCCGGCGCGGGGCGGGCGCCGTCATCATCTGTCCCGTCCAGCATGTAGCTGCGGTCCGCGGCGAGCGCTACTTCCAGCAGCGTGCCCGTAAAGCAACTCCCCGGCTCAATCTGGGCGACGCTGCTCCGGGCGCTGAGATCGAGACGTTTGAGGGTGCGTCGGAGCAGGAGCGTGATCTCGCGGACCAGCCAATCGTCGGCGTGCCGAACGAGGACGTCATCGACCGCCGCCAGTCGGCCGTTGTCGCCCTCCGTCGTGAAGAGCCACGTACCGATCTCCTCCTCGTTTAGGCGTAGGTGTAGCAGCGCGTCATCAAGCTGCCGGGCGAAGGCGAGCGGCCAGAACTCGGCGTCGGCCGCTCTGATCTCCGCCGGCGTCTGCGGTTGGGGCTCGGCCGGGCCCATGATCGACAAGGCGGCGACCCGCTTCTCGCGGTCGATGTCGAGCGTCAGGTGCGGGTAGCGGACGCCGTCCGCTTCCACCGTGCGCGGTACTGGATTGAGGATGATTCCCTCGGCGTCGCGCGGGCGGTCCGATCGGCCGGCGAACTCGCGTGCCCGCTCCATCACGAGGTCCATGAACCGCGAGCGGAGGACTAGTTCGTCCACGAGGCCCCATTGGAGCGCGCGTTTACCGCGAATGCCCTCCGGGAGGGTGCAGAAGTAGTCCGCACGGTCCCGTCGGACGCGGCGCTTATCGACGAGTCGCGTGAGGCCGCCGGTGCCGGGCAGCACGCCGAGCAGCGGGAGCTCCGGCAAAGAGACGGCGGAGCTGCCGTCGTCGATGAGCATGATGTAGTCGCAGCCCAGCGCCAGCTCGTAGCCGCCCCCGCTCGCCGGGCCCGCCAGGGCGCACAGGTAGGTCTGGCCGGAGTGCGCCGAGGCGTCCTCCATGGCGTTCCGCGTCTCGTTGGTGAACTTGCAAAAGTTCACCTTGTGCGCGTGACTGGAACTGCTCAGCATCTGAATATTCGCGCCGGCACAGAAGACCTGCGCGTCTGCGGACGTCATCACGACGCAGCCCACCTCCGGGTGCTCGAACCGGAGGCGTTGGACCGCATCAGCCAGCTCGATGTCAACGCCGAGGTCGTAGGAGTTGCGCTTGAGCGTGTAGCCGGGCCGGAGCGGTTGGTCCGGCTGCACGCGCATTTCGAGGACGGCGACTGAACCGAGGAAGGAGAGACCCCAGTGCCGGTACTGCTCGGGGTTCGTCACGAAGTCGATCGGGGGGTGCGATGCAGCCGGCGGATCCTGGGACATCGCCACACCTCCCAGCCGGCGGTTCGTCGGACGCTATTATAGGCTTCCGCGGAGGCGTCGGCCGCTTGGCCCCAGGGAGCGGACGGGGCGGCGCCGGTCGATTTTCTCGTGACCGGAGCCGGCAACCGAGAGTGGCGCCGGGGCAAACCATGCTCGTTCCACCCGAACGGTACAACGTCAGCGAGATCCTCGATGCCAACCTTGATGCCGGTCGCGGCGACAAGGTGGCGATCTATTGCGGCGATGAGCGGGTGACCTACGAGGAGCTCTTCGACCGCGTGTGCCGTATGGGGAACGCGCTGACGGAGTTGGGCGTCCGCCCGGAGGAGCGGATCCTGCTGGTGCTCGACGACTCGCCCGCTTTCCCGGTGGCCTTCTTCGGGGCGACGCGGATCGGGGCGGTGCCTGTGCCCGTGAACCCACGCTACCGGGCGGAGGACTACCGCTTTTTCGTCGAGGACAGCGACGCCCGCGTCGTCGTCGTTGACGACGAGTTCCTCGATCCGCTGAGCGAGGCTCTCAAGGATCGACGAGGGCGAGTGACGATCATCAACACTGGGGAGAAACGACCGGACGCGCATCGAATGCAAGACCTGCTCGACGATCGGCCCGGGGTGCTGGCGCCGGCAAACACCCATCGCGATGACATGGCCTTTTGGCTCTACAGCTCCGGTTTCACCGGGAACCCGAAAGCGGTGGTCCACCTCCACAGAGACATCCCGTACACCTGCGAGACATATGCTCGTCACGTCCTGCAGATCCGCGAAGACGACATCGTCTTCGGACGCGTCCTCTTCCATGCCTACGGGCTGGGCAACGCCATCACCTTTCCCTTCTGGGTGGGGGCGTCAAGCATCTTCAGTCCCGGGCGTCCGACTCCTCAGGGTGTCCTGGAGGCCGTGCAGCGCTACCGCCCCACGGTTTTCTGCATTGTGCCGACGCTCTACAACGCCATCTTCAACGACCCGGCCTCTGCATCGTTCGACCTGTCGTCCGTCCGGCTCTGCATCTCCGCCGCGGAGCCGCTGCCGCCGGAAACCTGGAGACGGCGGAAGGAGCAGTTCGGCTTGACGATCCTCGACGGGATCGGATCGACGGAGCTGCTGCACATCTTCTGCTCCAACACGGCGGACGCCGTAAAGCCCGGTTCAAGCGGCAAGCCCGTGCCGGGCTACGAGCTGCGGATCATTGGAGACTATGACCGCCCCGTGGCCCCCGGCGAGACGGGGAACCTCCTGGTGAAGGGCGGAAGCGCGGCGCCGTTCTATTGGCACCGTCGCGAGAAGAGCCGGGAGACGATGCAAGGCGAGTGGGTGTTCACCGGCGACCGTTACAGGGTCGACGCGGAGGGGTTCTACTGGTACGAGGGGCGCGCGGATGACATGATCAAGGTAGGCCGGCGAATGGGTCTCGCCGATCGAGATTGAGAACGTGCTCCTGGAGCACTCCGCCGTGGACGAAGCTGCCGTGATCGGCGTGCGGGTTGATGGGATCATGCGGATCAAGGCCGTCATCGTGCTGGGTGATGAGGGGAGCCCGAACGACGATCTAACCAGCGAGCTCCAAACCTGGTGCAAAACGCGACTGCAACGGTTCCAATACCCTCACGTCGTCGAGTTCGCGACGAGCCTGCCGAAGACGATGACGGGCAAGATCCAGCGGTTCCGGCTCCGCGCGGACTCCTGATACTCCCGAATCCGCCGGTCCCAAGCGGGACGACCCGCCGAACGTCTGATCGGGCGCCCATCGTGCCGGACTGGTCCGTCGCGAGCACCGAGCCTAAGGGCAGCACTACTTACCAGCACGCCGCCGAGCCCGGGACGGCTCAGCGTGTGTTTTCGGTGGCCTCGCAGTGAAGGACTGTGCGACTTCGCGGATCTAGCCTCGCTGCGAATCCGCGAGATAGCCGCCGTCGGCGACGATTTCCTGCCCGGTGACCCAGGCGGAGAGGTCGCCGGCGAGCCAGAGCGCGACCCGCGCGATGTCCTCCGGCAAACCCGCCCGTGGGATCGGCTGGGACCGTGCCAGCGTCGCCATTCGCTCCTCTGGGCTCGCCGCATGCAGCCAGGGATCCGCCAACCCCATTGGTGTGGCGATGATCCCCGGCAGGATCGCGTTGACGCGGATGTTCTGGTCCGCGTACTCAATCGCGGCGACTCGCACCAGACCCAGCACACCCGCTTTGCTGGCGCAGTACCCGGCATTGCGCATGTGCCCGACCCGCGCGCCCGTGGACGACGTGCAGATAATGGAGCCGCCACCGCGTGCGATCATGTGGGGAATGGCGTGTTGCATACCCAAGAACGGGCCGCGCAGGTTGACGGCGAGGACTTCATCGAACTCCTCGACCGAGTTCTGTACGAGCAGGCCCTGATGCACGTGAATGCCCGCATTGTTGAACAGGACGTCGAGACCGCCCCAGCGATCGACGGCAGCGGCGATCAGCGCCGCCACGTCCTCCGTCCGGGTCACGTCAGTGCGGGCGAAGGTGGCGTCGCCTCCTTCCCGGCCGATCTCCTCGACCAGCGCCCGTCCGCGCTCCGCCTGCAAGTCGCCGATTACGAGTTGCGCGCCTTCCCGTGCGAAGAGGCGGGCGGTCTCGGCGCCGATGCCGGAGGCTCCGCCCGTGATCACCGCGACTTTTCCGTCGAGGATGCCCATGCGTCCGACCTTTCTTGCGGTAGGCGGCTGCCTCCGAGTCCGATGCTAGCGCTCGCCGCCGTCACCGGCGGGGCCGGCGCGGCGAGGCTGCGCATGACCCGCATCGGTTCGCGCCTCCGGTCGGTTCAATGCGAGAGTCGGCGTGCCGCGCGCGGCGGAGCGCCGTTGGTCCTCTCACGACGAATTCGACGCCGGATTACCGTGTCCCGATCCGTGAGAGTCACGTGGGGCGTTCCGGCGGAATCGGACCCCGTCTGAGCGCCGAGGTCTTGGGAGCTCAAACCTTGCGCACTTCGCTCCCGCGTCGCACGGTCCCGGCTTTGACCACGATGGCGTTGACGCCGCGCAGGTTGAGGCTCGCCCGCGCGGGCGCGTTGATGTATCGAGCCGCCGTCGTTCCGTAGCGCTGCGAGAACTTCTGGCACCCGGTGTGGGGGAGCTCGCTCACTTCCAGCACCGCATCGTCGATGGCCAGCCGCTGACCGGCAGGGAGGTTCTCTTGGCTCAGATCCAAGTCGACGATGAGTTGGTCACCGGCAAGAGCCCAACGGTCGCGACTTCCCGCGACCAGGTTGAGAATCCGAGCGTTCATGAGCGTCACTTGCGCGCGGGGATCTGCCCCGGAGGACGCCCACTTGTCGCCGTGAACGCCGCCGGCAGGCGAAAGCGAGGCCGTCTCCGGAGACTCGCGCTTGTCCACTGCCGGCCGGACGAAGATGGCCTCCAACCTTCCGCCGTCCTGAGGCGACTCGAGGACGTGCGAGAGCCCCGCGTCGAGCTCCTGCTGGGTTGTGAACTCGCTTTTCACGTGCGTTCCCTCTTTCCAATTCGCCCGCGGCCGACCATGGCACACACGTCCTCTAGGAGAGACGGCATGGCGGACGCGGGTGTTCGACCGGCTTCTACTCCAGCCTCATCACGGGCCCACCAGACGACGGCCCTCCTCAAGGCTCCGCGTGGAACGTTCCGGCAACGACATGACGATGCGGAATCCCTGCCCCCCACTGATCTGTTCGTTGAGCGTGGCCCTGATCTTCCTCTTTCGGCATTCTCCGGAGTCGCGGGACGGCTCGCAAGCGAGATCCCTGCCTCGGCGCGGCCGAGGCCCTACGGGCGCCCGCGCGCCCGGGATGCTGCGGTGGCTTGACGGTCGACGGCGAGGGTTTCGACACGGGTGGGGTCGCCGGTGACGACGACACCGTAGGTCTCACTGGCGCGGTCGACGCTGACGTAGCCGTCGACGACGTCACGAAGGACTGCGTCCAGATCACGGGTGAAGGGGTCACCGTAGCCACCACCGCCGGACGAGAGCGAGACGATCCGCTCTCCGGCGTGCAGCGTCTGTTCGCCAACGATGCTCGGCAGATCGTGGGTCGCGCCCTGGCGGTCGATCAGCTGCGCCGCCGGTCCGCGGGAGGGGCCGCCTCCCTGCACGCCTTTCGGAGCGTTGATCATGCCATCCATGGAGTAGTGGACCTCCTGGGGGTCGTCCAGGGGGCCATAGACGGTGATGCCGCCGGGCGCGCCGCGCTGACGACCCGCGCCTTCGGAGTCGGGCCGGACTCGCATCTCGAAGACGAGGAAGGGATATTTCTGCTCGAGCAGCTCGGTCGCGTCGATATATTGCACGCCGGCCGAGCCAGGCATCAGGAACGTGAGCCAGCCGTCGACGTCGGGACCGCCCGGGCCGCCGGCGCTGCCGGTGAACAACGAAAGCGTGTAGGGCTCGTTGCGGCGCCGGTCGAAGCCGGACACGACCGCCATGTACGGCCCCTGTCCCCGAGCGGGCTCCGCTAGACCGATGCCGTCCCGCAGACGGGCGAAGGCAGATTCGACCATGCTCTCGAGGTGACAAGCAATGCCGGTGGTGGCCATGGAGCAGGAGGTGGGATGGACAGGGATTCCGACGACGCAGTTCTCGCGGAGCAGGACGTGGATGCGGCGGAAAGTCCCGGCGTTGTTGGGGACTTGGGTCTGCACATCGCGCATGGAGTTGAGGACCATGAGGACGCCGGAGATGCCGCCGTTCGTGGCGGTGGCGCGGCTGAGGTTGAGCCCGGTGGGGATGCAGTCGGGGTTATCGCGCAGGTCCACGGTGACGTGGCCCGCGTCCGGATCGACGTCGATGTTGGCTTGGAGTTTTAGACCCTCCGGGAGGTACGGGAAGGGATCGAAGGTCGAGCTGGCGTGGAGGCGGCCGGCAGGGAGGCGTCGGATCGCGGCGTCGGCGAGGCGCTCAGAGTAGTCGAGCCATTCGCGCACGAAGGCCTTCACGGTCTCCAGGCCAAACTTGGCGCAGAACTCCTTGACGCCCTGCTCGCCTACCCGGGCCGCCGCGATCATGGCCACATAGTCGCCGTACCAGACCTCAGGAACGCGGATGCGCTTCTCGCACATGCGGATGATGTCCGCCACGTCTTTGTAGTGCTCCTGGATGCGGACGCAGGGGAAGATGAGGGCACCCTCGGCGTACACGTCGACCGCTTTGGGCATGTAGGTGGTCGGGAGAGAATCGCCGATGTCCGCCTGGTGCGCTTTGACGCACATGGTGAAGACGTGCTCGCCCTCGCAGAAGGCGGGTACCAAGACGGTGTGGTCGGCGGCGTGGGTGTTGCCCAGGTAGGGATCGTTGTGGAGAAAGGCGTCGCCCTCCTTGAAGTCGGGATGGATCTCGGCCATGGCCTCGCAGAGGAGGCCGGAGCCGTAGACGTGGACGGGGATGCCTTCGGGGGCGGCGAAGAGCTCGTGGTCTGCGCTGGAGATAGAGGTGGAGAGATCACGGGCGGCGAGGGTGGCGGACTGGGCGGTGCGCACGAGCGTATTGGTCATCTCGCGGACGACGCCGTCGAGGCGGTTGGCCATGATGAGAAGCTGGATCGGATCGATGGCGGATGCCGTCGCGCTACCGTCACTCGGTGTCACCGGGCGATCTCCTCGTCAGATGCAAAAGCGGGCCTCCGAGGGCCCGCGGGCCATCGATGCGAGCGGAGAGCGACGGCGCTCGTCCCGCTTCTCCGACACCGCCCAGGCGGGAGTCTAGCAGCGGTCTTGCCACGATGGACCGCTCGTGGAGGATTCGGACGCGACACGGCGGCACGCTCCAGCGGGGCGGGCGAGAGTCAGAGCGGCACAGTTATAGGACGGGTCATGCCGCCGAACGACGGCATCCAGGCCGAGTGCTTGCCGGGCCCGCCGGCGACGATGATGTGGATCTCCTCAGCCCGGTCGGAGATCGGTAACGGGGCTGTGATGTCGATGGGCGTGCCGCCTTCGTCGCCCTGCAGTCGTTGCTGGACGACATCCAAGAACTCAGGGGAAAGCCGGTCGTTGGGGTAGCGAGCGTGCTTGAAGAGGAACTCCTGGATCTCCTCGCGCCCCCAGCCTTCGGCCGCGATCGTGGCGGCGTGCTCCGGACCCAAGACCAGGAGGGGCTCGCCGCGGGCAAGGATGTTGTTGCTGCCGGCCTGACCCATCGCGCCGGCGATCGTCTTGAGAACACCGTCCGCCGTGTTGCTGCCGTGGTCCTGAATGTTGTGCGGTCCCTCACAGGCGAAGACGGTCACGGCGCTTTCTGCCGGCGCGAGGCCACGCGTGGTGTGAAATGGCGGCCACGGGCTGGCATCTTCCCGCTCCGCGGCACAGAAGGCGAACTTGGCGGGCGTGCCCTGCGTGGCGTTGTCCCCGTGACCGGGGAGAGCCCCGGCAACGTTCAGCAGCACGAGTCGCACGGCCCGACCAATGGTTGCGTTGGCGGGATACCCGGGCCCGAAGCAACCGCTGCCGCCATGGATGCCGGCCTCTCGCGCGATCGGTCCGTTGACCAGCACCAAGACGGCGCACGGGTGCGTCGTCGCGTTGATGGCGTCGACGTTGAACCGCGCGCTGCCGATTCCCTGTACGGCTGCCACGACGATGGGCAGATGCTTCGGCTCGCAGCCGGCCATGACCGCGTTCGTGGCGATCGCTTGCACGGTCGCCTCCCCTTGGCGAGGCGCGAGCACCGCGATCACTTGCAGGGCGTCCCGACCCGCCTCGGCGAGCATGGCTGCGACGCGCTCTTCCGTCGGCGGGATGAGCGGCAGTCCGTTGGACCAGTTGCGCCGTATGCACTCCGCCGCGAACGCGACCGGGTCAGCGGGCAGATCGAGAACGTCCGCGGCCCGGCCGTCGCCGAGCGAGCCGCCCGGCGCCGTCGGGGGATCGCTCACCCGGCGCTCGTCAGTGCGTCGATGAGGTCGTCCACCACCGGCACGGTCTTGGCGCGGACCGCGTCTTCTTTCACGCCGCCGAGCGGATGCGGCACGAGGACGTGCGGCAGATCGGGCATGCCGCGCTGTTCCGCTTCCATCCGCAGCAACTCTGCGAAGGCGTCCGTACCGACGGTTACGGTCGGGATTCCTTGGCTCTCAAG
Organism: Dehalococcoidia bacterium; assembly: GCA_963663235.2. Taxonomy (GTDB): domain Bacteria; phylum Chloroflexota; class Dehalococcoidia; order Bin125; family Bin125. The sequence continues at coordinate 50,744 of CAXXNO010000005.1, read as the reverse complement.
CAGGATGGCGGCGTGGACACTCCACGCCGTGCAGGAGCCTCAATCACTCGACCCCACGAGGACGAAGTCACAGTTGGCGACGAGGCGATCGAGGGTGGCGCGACTCGGCGGCGCGGCGACGGGCTTGCTCCCGACGGTGAGCTCCCCGAGCGGCATGCGCTGGCGCAGGCGATCAACCATCGTCTCCATCAGCAGGCGGGCGTTGGCCTTGCGATTCTCCAGGATCCCCGGGCGAAGGTTGGCCAAGGACCGCGGCCGCAGGGCCGCCTGCACTTCTTTGACGCGGACATGCCCCACCGGGTTGAGGACTCGGACCATCGATTTCATGTCGCACCCTCACGCATCCAGCTTGGCGTAGATGAGCTCTTTGAGCTCCTTCATCTCGGGGTAGCGGCCGGTCGAAGCCTTACTAAAGACCAGATCCCCATTCACCGACCATTCGAAGACGCCGCCGCTGCCAGGGTTGAGCACCACGCTTCTCACGTCGTTCTGAATGTCTGTCATGATCTCGCCCATCATCCAGAGGGCTCGCGGTAAGTAGTTTCAGGTGGCGCAGTACTCGACGCGGATCTCCAGTCCATCGGTTTTCATTGGCGTCATCTCCTCCTCCAGTGCGGGTCATTCTACCGCCCTCCGTCCAACTCAGCGACTGCTACGTCTTCTCGACGGTGATCCGTGATCGGCGGCGTCGCTCACTCGGCACGATCCCGGCGCCGAGCATCGACTTCGGGGGCGCTCCTTCTGTGCGGGGAGGTCGATCCGCAATGGCGGTGGTAGCATGCAAAGCCGGTCTTCCTACGGCGGTCGCTTGCATATCCGCAGATGGGGATCATCCGGGCCGTTAGGCCGGGAGCGCCCGGTGGAGGTACAGAACGATGCCGAGCTGGCGCGAACGTCTGGAGCGGGCGAAGCAGATCGCACAGGAGAGGGCACCGGAGGCGCGGGCGCGGGCGGAAGAGATGGCGGAGCGAGCACGCACCGCCGCGAGGGAGCAAAGCAAGCAGGGCCGCGCTCGGCTGGACGCCAAACTCGAAGAGCGGCGCCGGGAGGGGGAGCGCCGTGAGCGTTGGTTCGAGCAGGCCAGCGCACCGACGCACACGCAGGGGTTCCCCGACGAGGAGTCGATGCGACGCGGCATCGAGGCGGCGGCGGAGCACGGATGGACCGTCGTGAGCATCGCCGACGTGCCTCAGCGGAAGGCGCTGGGCGGGCTGACCACCCTCGTTGCGCGGATGGCCGTGGAGCGGGTGAAGCAATCCTCGCAGTTCATGGTCACGTTCAATCGGGTCACGGATGGTGAGGAGCCATCGGACAAGAGCAACATCGACCCCCCACCCGAGGTGCCATAGCACCCTTCCGGCCGTGCGTCTCTCACGCGCACCCCGGCGAGCCCAACGCGCTCAACGATGGCTGAGCGTGATCGGCTCGACTGAGGTTCAGGCGCTCGCGCCGTCCAGGATCTCGACGGCGCTGAGGAAGGCGTGCTTGGTCTCGCGCGGGCTCAGCGGCAACGGGTAGATGACCGGTCGCTGCAGGCCGGCGGCGCGGTACTCATCGATGCGGGCGCGGCAGTAATCCAGGTCCCCCACGACGCCCACGGCGTCCACGAGGCCGTCCGCGACAGCGTCGACGGCCGCGTCCTGGTCGCCGCTCTGCCACAGGTCCGCGACCCGGTCCACGTTCTCGCTGAAGCCGCTCTCACGCACCAGGTTCGCGTACAGGGGGAGGTTGCCCGCGTACCAGGCGATCTGCTGCCTGATGAGCCGGCGGCCTCGGTCACGGGACTCAGCGTCGGGGGCCACAACCGTCCATAGATAAGCGCCGATCTCCACCTCGGCCGGATCGCGGCCGGCTTCCCGTGCTCCGTCCGCGATCCAGCGGATGAGGTTGCGCAGGCGATCGGGCGTCACCAGAGTCGAGAGGGTGCCGTCGGCGATGCCGCCCGCGCGCCGCGCGCTCTTCTGCACCAGCGGCGGATGCACGATGGGGATGCGTTGCCGATAGAACTGCACCCAGGGCTTGTAGTCCAGCGAAAAGATCTCGCCCCGATACGAGACCTCCCCGTCTCGGAGCAGCGCCCGGATGATCTCCGTGTACTCGCGCAGCCGCCGCAGCGGCCGGTCGTACGTGAGACCCATCTGCTCCTCGACGATGGCGCGATGGCCTTGCCCCAGCCCCAGGATGGTGCGCCCTTTCGAGATCGTGTCCAGCGACGCCGCCCCCATCGCCATGGCGATGGGGGAGCGGTTGAAGATCACCGCGATGCCGGTGCCGAGCTGGATCCGCTCGGTGACCACGGCGCAGGCGGAGAGCACGGCGAAGACGTCCCCCGACGCGTAGTCCGACATCCACAGCGACTCGAAGCCCGCGGCGTCCGCCGCCTTGGCGCACTCCAACACGTCTTCGGTTTGCAGCGAGTCGGTGTCCGGAAATTTGATGCCCAGGCCAGCCATCGATGTTCCTCTCCCAGGTGTCGTCGCGGCAACAGCGGCCGTCGATCCGGCCGGGGGCCGCTGGACGGCGATCTCGCAGGCCAAGGCGCCCGCTCATCGCCGTCACGAAGCGTACACGGGAGTGGCGCGCTCTGCCCGCCCGGGCCAGCCCACGGCCACGACCGTCAGCCAGCCGTCCCGCGCCGGCGCAGTCCAAACGACCTCTCTCTCAACGGCGGCCGCGAGGACGACAGACAGCGGCGACCGTGTCACGATGGTGAAGAGCGCGCCGAGGGCGCCAGGAGAGGGAACGTCATGCTCCGACTAAGCAGCAAGCGTTGGGGGCTGAGTGCAGTCCCCGTGGTTGTCGTCTTCGCTGCGGCTTGCGGCGGATCTTCCGACTCGGCCCCCGATGCACAAGCGGCACTGCCCTCCGAGACGCCCGCGGCCCAGCTAGCCCCCGCCGCAGAGGGGCCGCCCGAGGAGACGAACGGGCGGCGCGCCGAGTCCGGCGACAGCGTCTTCTACCACGGCACTCTCGACGGCGGTGATGTCTTCGATTCCAGCCGCGACCGTGGCGCGCCGTTCTCCTTCGTCGTCGGGCTTGGGCAGGTGATCGCCGGCTTCGATGCCGCCGTGATTGGACTGAGTGTCGGCGACGTCGTTACGGTCGCGATTCCTCCCGTCGACGCCTATGGCGATCCCGACCCCGCGCTCATCATCGACGTTCCACTCGATCAGGCCCCGCCGGGCGTGCAGGTCGGTGGCCCTGTGAGCTTCGGCGGGGGCGCGGCGGGTACCGTGGTGGAGATCACGGACGACATCGTCCGCGTCGATGCCAACCATCCCTTGGCAGGCGAAACGCTGACGTTCGAGATCGAGCTCCTGTCCATCGAATAGCCCATCGGGCACGAGCACTCCTTCCGCATCGGAGCCGAGAACAGAACGGACCGCCCGCCGCAGCGAGGTGGGGGGTGACAGACGTCGCCTGCGAGTCGCGCCGCCGCTTGGCCCTACGGCCCGATCAGGTGGGTATGCCTTGCGCTATCAATTGTCTCGTCGGCTGCTAACATCGCCGCCGACCGGACGGAACAGGATCAACCACGTGACTGCACCAGATCTCTGCTTTCTCACCGCGGCCGAACTGGGGCGACGTCTGAAGGCACGCGAACTGTCGGCCGTCGAGGTCATGGAGGCGCATCTCACGCAGATCGAACGCCTTAACGCCCAGGTCAACGCGTTCTGCACCCTGATCCCGGAGCAAGCGCTCTGCGCCGCCGAAGCGGCCGATACGTCCCTCGCGCGCGGCGGCATAGCGGGGCCGCTCCACGGCCTACCCGTGGGCATCAAGGATCTCGTCGACACCCGCGGAATCCGCACCACCTACGGCTCCCCCATCTATCGGGACCATGTCCCCGAGCAGGACGCCCTCATCGTCGAGCGCTACAGGAGCGCGGGAGCGATCGTCGTCGGCAAGACCAATACGCCCGAGTTCGGCGCCGGCGCTCAGACCTTCAACACCCTCTTCGGCGAGACGCACAACCCGTACGACCTCGCGAAGACTTGCGGTGGCAGCAGCGGCGGCTCTGCCGTCGCGCTCGCCTGCGGCATGGTCCCCCTCGCATCCGGCTCCGACCTGGGCGGCTCGCTGCGCAACCCGGCGAGCTTCTGCAACGTCGTCGGCTTCCGCCCCTCACTCGGGAGGGTCCCCACCTGGCCAGTCTCCACGGCCTGGAGTTCACTCAGCGTCCAAGGTCCCATGGCGCGCGTCGTGGAAGACGTCGCTCTCCAACTCTCCGTCCTCGCCGGCCCCGACCCGCGCTCTCCAATCGCCATCCGCGAAGCCGGCAGCCTCTTCGCCGCCCCCCTGGAACGCGACTTCCGGGGCGCCCGCATCGCCTGGAGCCGCGACCTCAGCCGTTACCCCGTCGACTCGGCCGTCACAGCCGTTTGCGACCGCCAGCGCCCCGTCTTTGAGGAACTCGGTTGCCTGCTCGACGAGGCCGCGCCCGACCTCAGCGATGTCGACGAGATCTTCCAGGTGCTGCGCGCCTGGGCGTTCGCCGGCCAGTACGAGCAGGCCTATCGGGAGCACCGCGACCTGTTGAAAGACACCGTGGTCTGGAATATCGAGCAAGGGCTGTCCCTCGACGCCTTGACGGTGGCCCAGGCCGAAATCAAGCGCTCACAGCTCTACGACCGTGTGCGGCGCTTCTTCGAGCGTTACGAGTTCCTGGTCCTTCCGGCTGTCAGCGTCCCGCCGTTCCCGATTGGGCAGCGCTACGTCAGCGAAATCAACGGGCAGCCGCTCGGGACCTACATCGACTGGCTGGGGCTCACCTACGCCATCACCGTGACCGGCCTCCCCGCCATCTCCGTCCCCGCCGGGTTCACTGCGGACGGGCTGCCGGTCGGCCTCCAGATCGTCGGGCGGCACCAGGCAGACTTCGCGGTCCTGCAACTCGCCCACGCCTTTGAGGCCGCCACCCAGGTCGGCGCGATCCGCCCTGCCATCGTGGCCTGAGTCCGGGTCGGCGCCCCCTCGCCGACGCACCACGATGGTCGCCGGATGGCGACCTAATGCGGCACGCAAGCAGGCTCATTGCCGTCCGGTCGGGGGTGTTCTCAGCGGCCTTGAATGCGGCGCAAGGTAGCGATCACCTCGGCCGGCTCGACCCGGCGCGTGTAGTCCGAATTGGCGTACCGCATCTGGACAACGCTCTGCTGATCGATCACATACGTCGCCGGGATGGGCAGGAGCCAGCCAGTGTCCGGGTTCAACTGCGGTAAGGAGATCTTCCAGCCCTCGAAGAAGGAGCGGAGATAGTCGGGGACGTCGTAGCCGATCTTGTAGGCCCGGATCACGGCGCCGTCAGTATCGAGGAGCACGGGGCTGGTTGCGCCCGTGCTTTTTGCATTTTGCCGGCGTTCTTCAACGTCTCCGGCCCGATGGAGAAGATCACGCCATCGAGCGCCTGGATCTCGTCGTAGACTTGCTGCAAACCTTGCAGCTCCGTACGGCAGTACGGTCACCAGAAGCCGCGGTAGAAGTTGAGCACCACCGGGCCGCGATGGAGCGCATCCGTCAGCGTGTGGCGTTGGCCTTGTGCGCTGGCGAGGGTGAAGTCCGGCGCCTCGTCGCCGACGTTGACGGCCTCAGCGATGACCGCCTCGTCGAGCTCATGGACCAGGCGCGTGGCCCCTTCCTGATATTCGCGCGGCAGATTCTTCTCCGCGTCGGCGCGGATCTGCGCGAGCTTCGCTTCCAGGGATTCCGCTTCCGCCACACTCCACCTCCTCCATCACCGATTGCTCATCTTCAATCGTACACGAGCGCGCCTGTGGTGATCCGAAGGGCGTTGTGCGCCGGAGCGCGCAAATGAATGGCGGATGGCGGACGCTCCTGTGCGATGTGCCGTTGGGTGGGGGGAGGGGCGCTGGCAGCGCGCCGTCCATCTTCAGGGGGCACGACGCCCCATCCGCTGGTCTAGCGTCGCGGCCGTTCGTTGCTGCTCAGCGATGTTGGGGTGCGCCCTCCCCGAGCGCAGGCGGGAAGTCGGGCCGCCGGAGCCGCGCGGCGACGTAGAAGAGCGCGGCCGCGACGCCGAAGATGGCGATGAACGTGATCAGCGCCCAGTCGTACTTCCCCGTGGAATCGAAGATGATCCCGGCGACCAGCGGGCCGAGGAGTTGCAGCGCGGTGCGCAGAACGGTCACCACGCCGATGATGGTGGCGAAGTGCCGCACGCCGAACGCCCGGCTCATCGCCACGGGCTCCAGCATGAATGGCCCCACGTTGGAGCATGCCCAGAGGAAGATGAACAAGCCGACGCCGACGAAGCCGGGCAGCGTCAGTAGCGACAGCATGGCCAGCCCGCCCAGCACGGCCATGCCCATGGCTAGCCGCTCGAAGCTCTGGCTCCGGTCGACGATCCATCCCCCGGCCAACCGCGCTCCGGCCCCGACCGCAAGACTGATGGCCACCAGGCCCGCCGCCAGTCCAGTGCCGATTCCCCGGGACTCGTAGTAGGGCACGGCGTGCACCACCCAGCCGAACGCTCCGAAGAAGAACAGCCCGATGGCCAGCGTCAGCGTCCAGAACAGGGGCGTGCGCAGCGCATGTGAGAGCGCCACGCCGGTGAGCGGCACGGCCCGTCTGGCCTCGTCGGTTCGGACCTGCTGCCCGTCGATCCGCGCTCCCACGTCGCTGGGCCGGTCGCGCAACAACCACAGCGTCAGCGGCACCATGTAGGCGCCCATCAGCGCGGCGCCGAAGAGGAAGCCACCCCGCCAGTCAAACGCATCGATGACCACGCGCATGGCCAGGACGATCCCCAGACCGCCGAGGGCGATGCCCACCCCAAGCAATCCGATCGCCATCCCGCGCCGCCGGTCGAACCAGCGAGATGCCAGCGCTTGAAAAGGGATGAAGTAGGAGGCGGCGATCCCCACGCCGAACACGCCGTTGTACAGGTACCACTGCCAGAGGGCGCTGGTCGTGCTCAGCAGGATCAGGCTGAGGACGCTCAACACGACGCCGACAAGAATTACGCGTCGCGGTCCTTGCGCGTCGACCCACCGCCCTACGAACGGCGACGACACCCCACCCGTCAGCGCCGCGAGCGACGCCCCCAACACTACCTGCGCGCGCGACCAGCCAAACTCCACCTCCAGCGGCTCCACGAACAGGGTGAATGACCAGATCGCGATGCCGCTGAGGATGCCCACCGCCACCATGGAGCCGAGGATCAGCCACCAGCCGTAGTAGATCCGACGGCGGCCGCGTAGGACCGAGGCGAATGGGCGCATGTCGGCGACGGGAGACAGCGCGACGCTCCTTTGCTGGCGCCCGACATCGGCGCGAGGGCGTCGCCCGGTCCCGGAGAGCGCAGACGATTATACGGCGCCCCCTCGCCGCCGCACGACCGCACGAGAGGCGCCGAGGTGGAGCCGGGCTCGCGACAACCACCGTGCGCGTGTGCGGCGAAGGAGCGACGGAAGAATGGCCGTCCCTGCGAGAACGGACGACGAGTTCCCTCGGTCAGACGGTACGTGCAGCCCGCGCTCCGTGCTCGAGTCTCGCGCGGAGGGGAGGTTGGCGGCCGACAAGCACGGAGCGCCCATCCGTCCTGCACTTGGCGGATCCCGACGCGAATCCGAGTGGGATCAGCGTGCGAGACTCCAGCGGATGGAGCCTGGCGCCCGCCAGGATCCTTCTGCGCTCACGGATCGACCTGGTCAGGAGCGGTAGCGGCGAGGCACACGGGCGAGGATTCCCGAGACCACTTCGTAGTGGATGGTCTCGGCGAGCGCGGCGACGTCGCCGACGTGAATCGTGGCGTCTCCCTGGCGACCGAAAAACACCACTTCGTCGCCTTCCGCGACCGGTCCCGCCTGGGACACATCGAGCGTGCAGTGATCCATGGAGACGCGACCCACCACGGGGCAGGGGCAGCCACGCACTAAGGCCGCGCCACGATTCGACAGCAGCCGGGGCAAGCCGTCGCCGTAGCCACAGGGCACAGTGGCAACGCGCATCGGCGCCGGCGCGGTGAAGGCACCGCCGTACCCAACCGTGTCACCGGTTTCCAGGCGGAACACTCGAGCGATCACCGACTTGAGCGCCATGGCGGGGCGCAAGTCGACGCCCGCGGTCAGCCCGGGGGCGGGAGACAGGCCGTAGATCCCGATACCAGGCCGCACCATACCGAGGTGCATCTCGGGGAAGCGGAGCAGTGCGGCGGTATTGCACACGTGCCAGACGAGTTGGTGGTGAGGATCGACAGCCTGGGCGAACCGGCGGAAGCGCGCAAATTGAGCGCGGCTGACAGCACAGTCCGGCTCGTCGGCGGCGGCCAGGTGGCTGTAGAGGCCTTCTAGCTCAATATTGGGGTCGGCGGCGGCTTGAGCCGCGATGCGCATTGCATCCGGCGGGCTCAGGCCGAAGCGCCCCATTCCCGTATCCACCTTGATGTGCACGGGCGCGGGCCGCCCCCGCGCTCGGGCGGCGGCCGCGGCGGTGGCCAGCGTCTCGACGTTGTGGGGCGTGAGTGTGAGATCCGCCCGAACCGCCTTCGGGATCTCAGCGGGCAAGGCGATGCTGAGGACGAGGATCGGGGCGGTCACGCCCCCGGCCCGCAGTGCCAGTCCTTCAGTGACACGAGCGACGCCGAGCCTCTTTGCGCCCGCCGCAAGCGCCGCCTGCGCCACAGGGAGCGCACCGTGGCCGTAGCCGTCCGCCTTGACGACGGCCATGAGTTCCGCGCCGTCGGCGAGGCGACAGAGCGTGGCGACGTTGTCACGCACCGCCGCAAGGTCCACCTCGGCCCAGGTGGGGGCGAGCGGATCCACGACGGTCACGCCCAGAGCCCGCGCATGGCGATCGAGCGCCGGGCCGACCGGACGCCCTGCGCAAGGCCGCGCGAACATTCGCGAGGCCAACGTGCAGGCCCTCGGTATTCGGACAGGGGAGCGCCATCAACGAGGCTGGGACGGGACTCAGGCGAGGCAGAACGAGGCGCCACGAAGCACTGCTGCGGCTGCGCGCCACCCAGAGGACCCATTGCTGCGCGGCCGGCGCTCATCCGAGTCGTGCCGGTCTCGACATCCGTGAACTCGCCACTTCTTGTCTCGGAAGTAAGTATCTTCCCTTCCTCCTCCCGACTGTAGACCGTCGCCGCAACAGCGTCTCGTGAATTCGCGATGATGTTGAATGACTCCGCCACGTCCGCCAGGTCGCGCACGCCTGCACACAAATCGACGGTGACTCCATCAGCGTCATCGTCGGGGTAGAGGGTTCACCTCGTACCGGCCCTGGAGCAGATAGTCCGCGGGGCCGGCGTCCCAGGGCAGCACCAGCCTCGCTGGAGGCCCGAATGATCCACACAGGGGTCGGCGCCAGTGCACGCCCTCCTCGAGACGCCCCGCCTTGCGCTCCGTCTGCCGCAGCCCGAACCCCGTGCTCCCGTCACATGAGGCCCTGTCCCTTGTCGTATAGGACAGGACGAATGGCGCAACGTGCAGAGTTCAAGGCAGACAAGCGGTAGGCGACTATAGCCATGCGCGTTCCGACTCCGGTCCCAACGCGACCGCGGGGCGTGCGATGGCGCACGTGGCGAATCGTTCCGAGCCGCGCTCGCGCCTCAGGCTGGCGGTTTCGGTACGCGCTGATGGTCGCCGTGATCCTGACGTGCCTCGCGACTTTCGAATGGGCCGCACCGGTGCGCGCAGACCACGGTCGATTTCTTTTTCCCGCGCCTCCTGAGTCCGTGTGGCGCATCGTCGCCGGCTACAACACTGCGACACACACTGATGAAGATCCCTACGCGATCGATCTCGTTCGAGACGATGCACTCACAGCCGGCACGCCCGTGCTCGCACCTCAGGGCGGCGCCATCGCCTGGTTATCGCCGAGCTGCCTCACGATTGGCAGCGACGATGGCTTGGCCGTCTTGCTCTGTCACCTATTCCCATTACCGGGTCTTCAGGTGGGAGCGTCTGTTGCACAGGGCCAACGAATCGGCACGATGGCGCCCGCGGGCATGGCCGAGAACAACGGGCTCGCTCACCTCCATTTGGCCCGTCCATCGCACCGAGGGCGCGGGTCAGTTGCGGGCTACCATCCCGCTGACAGGCGCCTACGCGCTGGACGGGCGCCAGCTGCTGCCGACCGACACGTTCAACGCCTACGCGGGGGAGACATTCGTATCGACGAATCACGCGGCGAGTCCGACGGCGCCTACGGGCGAGTCCGGGGGGGTGACTCCGACCCCGGACGAGACCAACGCCGGAGACGACCTCGACGCCGAGCGGGTGCGCCCGACGTCCCAGTACCTCTATCCCGGCTGGAACGCGGTGGGGTGGACCGACGGCACGGCGCTAGAGGCGCTGATGGCACAGATTGGCGAGGGCGTCGACGTCATCATGAGCTACGACGCCGCGCTGCAGGACTTCCGGCGCCATGCGCCGGACGCCCCCGCCATCGTAAGTACACTCCCCGCACTTCAGCCCGCTACCGGTCTGCTCGTCCACGTCACAGCCGAGGATGGTGTGCGCTGGACGCTCCCGCCGCTTGGGGAGCCGCGCGCAACGCCACTGGCCGAAGGCTTCAACCTTGTCACGTGGACCGGAGCCGGGACGTCAATCGAGGAGGCGACGGTCGCGCTGGCTGAGACGTTGATCGGCGTCTACGCGTTGGACGCGCCGACTCAACGCTACCGCAGCTACCGCCCCGATGGTCCACGGTTGCTCAACGATCTGACGAGACTCGAGATCGGGCAAGCCGTGTGGGTGCAGGTACAGCGGGCAACCGTTTGGGAGTCGCGGCCAGCATCGAGCCCCATCCCGGATGGGGTGCAGGCTCGGGTCCTGGGACCCGGGTGCCTGCACCTCCGGCCGGCGCCCACGACCGTGGACGCTCCGCCGCTGGCGTGCCTGCGTGTCGGGACTCCCGTGGAGCCCACGGGAGAGACCGCGCGCGATACGATCGGCCGCGAGTGGCTCCACGTCCGTGTCGGCGGCGCGGTGGGCTGGGTGAGCGCGGACTTTATCGCCGTCTTCCCCGGCGGCGACACCGTCGATGGCGAAGCGACGTTCTATCATCCGACATTGCACGGGGACCCGATGTTTTGCGGCGGGACGTACGATCGTCGCGATCCCGCCATCGCGGCCGCGACGAGTTGGCCATGTGGCACGCGCCTCAGGGTGTGGCGGGGCGACCGGTTCGTCGACGTCGTCGTGCGAGACGGAGGCTTGCTGCCGCCGAACGATGTAGATCTCTCCGAAGCCGCGTTCGAGCAGATCGGTGACCTGACGGAGGGACGACTTTCGGTCCGTATCGAAGTGCTGTCCGGATCAGGCGGCCGCTAGGCTGGTTCGCGAAGCGATCATCTCAGAGCCCACCTCAGCGTGCGCCGCGAACGGCGCGCATCCCGGCGCGCATCTTCGCCGTCGCCGCCTCGTCTACCTCGTAGACCAGCGCACGGCGGTCGATCTCTTTCACCACAACGCCGTACTGCTCGCGCGCTCCTGCGATCGTGGCGTAGTCGTCCTTGATGTCCTCCAGGACGCGCTCGGGCGACCGCTGGAGCGGATCGCCGTGGCCGCCGCCCCCGTTCGTGCGGAAGGTCAAGACATCGCCATGCTGCACCGGCGCGTTCGTGGACGTCGTGCCCAAGTGCCGTTCGTTCTCGGTCCCGTCGTTGAGCGACAAGCGCGCGACCTGGCCGACTCCTCCTCCGAAGATCCCGGGCGGTCCAAAGAGTTCGCGATTGCCCAGCGTCGAAAGTCCGGCCCCGCTCACTTCCTTGAACGGGAACTCGACGATGGTATTGAGGGCCGCGCCGCCTCGAGACTCTCCCGGCCCGCCGGAATCGGCCAGGAGGTTGGAGCGCCGGTACAAGACTGGGTAGCGGCGCTCTTGCAGTTCACTGGGAATGTTCGACACGCTGGCGCCGAACGGGGGCGCCGTGGAATTGGGGCCGTCGTGCGTGGGCGCCCCGCCCATTCCGCCGAAGGACCAGCTGTAGTTGATGAAGGGCGCCTGAAAGCCCGGCCGGTCGTCGTTTCCCGCGTAGGTCGAGTTGAGGATCGCCGACGCCATCCCGACCGCGCGCTCGGGCAATGCTTGCCCCAGCGCCAGCGTGGCCGACCCGATCACACAGTCCATGACCGTAATCGTCATCACGGAGACAGCGACCGGTGGCTCCGCCCAGACGATCGACCCTCGCTTCGCCTTGATCTCGATGGCACGCATCACTCCGGCGTTCATCGGCATCGGCGGCAAGATGGAGGCGATGGCGATGAAGGTGCCCGACGTTGTCCCCGCGATCGTCCCGTTGATGCCGGAGAGCGCGGGGCCGTCACTCTTCCTGTAATCGAAGATGGCGTGATCGCCCTCGATCGTCAGCGTAAGCCGGATCGTCTTGGGTTGGCCGGTGTATTGATCCTGGTCGACGCTGTCCTCGGCGTCGTAGACCCCGTCCGGCAGGCCGGCGAAGGCGGCGCGCGCCAGCCGCTCCGAGTGGTCCTGCACCACGTCCATCGTGGCCAGCACCGCCTCCACGCCGTGTTTGTCGATCAGTTTCAAGATCCGCTGCTCGCCGACCTTGACCGACGCAATTTGGGCGTTGAGATCGCCGATCCGCTCCCACGATTGGCGCATGTTGACCAGCAACAGGGCGACGATGTCTTCGTTGAACACCCCACGCTTGTACAGCGAGACGGCGGGGATGCGCATCCCCTCCTCGTAGTGGCTGCGCGCCGCGGTGTTCAGCGTCCCCGGCGCCACGCCGCCCACGTCGGACCAGTGCGCGGTGGATGAAGTGAAGGCCACCAGCTCACCGCCGTGGAAGATCGGCTTGATGAAGTGAATATCGTTGCAGTGGGTCGTCGCCACGTAGGGGTCGTTGATAATGTAGATATCGCCGGGCTCGATGTTCTCCGGTCCGATCTGCCGCATGACCTCCGGCACAGTGAGCAACGTGAGGCCCACGAACGCAGGCAGGTCGAACTCGCCCTGTGAGACGAGGTTGCCGTGACTGTCGTACAGGCCGGTGGCGAAGTCGTGACCTTCGTTGACCGGGGTGGAATAGGCGGTCTTGGCGACGGTGAGAGCCATCTCGTTGCAGGTCGCGATGAAGGCGCTGCGCAGCACCTCGATGGTGATCGGGTCAACTCGGGCCGTTGCTTTGCTAGTCGCCGCCATTACCTCGTCCTCCTTGTGAGCAAGAACGCGCCAGCGCGGTGCTGAGAGCGCCGCGCTTCCTCAGCCGAGAAGTCTACAGGCATCGGCCCGCCAACTCCAAAGTCGATGCGCACGGTCTCACGCACGTCGGCGGTTAGGCGCCCTCGCCGGTCGGAGCATCGGCGGCGCCGGTTAGTCGAGCGGGCCGATGATTCGGCGGGAGGCACCCCGCAGCAAGAGCCACGCGGCGGTGAAGGGGGTAATCAGCAGGGCAAGCGCCCAGGTGAGCAGATCGCCGAGCCGCTCCCACCAATCTTTCAGCACTCTCATGATTTCCTCTTTGAACGTGCGGACGAGTTCGCCCAGCCAGCGCACGAAGGAGCGGACAGCGTCCCAGACCTCGCGCTGCAGGGTCACGAAGAGCCAGCGCGGGAACCGGCAGGCCGCCTTCCAGACCTCCCGCGGCAGCGTCACCAAGAGCCAGCGCAGGTAGCCGGCGATCTCGTCCGCGATCTCCCGCGGCAGGGTCACGAAGAGCCAGCGCAGGAACCGCCGGGCGGCGGCCCAGGCCTGCTGGATCAGCGTCACGAACAGCCAGCGCAGGAACCGGCGGGCGGCGGCCCAGGTGCGCCGAGGCAGCGTCACGAACAGCCAGCTCAGGAACCGCCGGGCGGCGGCCCAGGCCTGCTGGATCAGCGTCACGAACAGCCAGCGCAGGAACCGGCGGGCGGCGGCCCAGGCGCGCCGAGGCAGCGTCACGAACAGCCAGCGGGCGAACCAGCGCGCGGCGGCCCAGCCTTGGAGCGGCAGCGTGACGAAGAGCGAGCGGGCGAACCAGCGCGCGGCGGCCCAGGCCTCGCGCGGCAGCGTGAGGAAGAGCCAGCGCGTGAACTGGCGGACGGCGTCCCAGCCTTGGAGCGGCAGTGTGACGAAGAGCCAGCGCGGAGCGTCGTAGGTGACAAAGCGCGTCGTGCGCATGGCCCTGTTCCAGAACAGACGCAGCCGCTCGACGAGCAAGAGCTGTGCGTCCCATACCCGCGCAGTCATGCGGTTGGACAGTTCGACGACGCGGGCGACAGCCCGCCAACGTCTCCGCGTCGGAGCGCCTGGTTGAGGCGCACCGGCCTCGCGGGCGCCTGCGGATGCGACCGTCGCAACCTCATCGCGTCGATAGGCCGCGGTCTCGAAGGCGCCGGCTGTTGGCTGCGGCTGCATCTGCGCGGTCACGGCCGGGAGCCGCGTTTGCAGCGCGGCTCGCTGGTCGGGTGAGAGCCGGCGCCAGGCCAGCGCATCAGCGCTCGACCGTCGCTCGGCCACCAACTCCGGGAGCTCTCGGGTGAGAGCGGCGTAGTCGTCGGCTAGCGTCCCGGCGGCGTCGCCATTCAAGGTGAGCCAGACCCCAAGACGGCTGTGGATGAAGGGGACGAGCCGCAGGGGGCCGAGCCGATACTCCGCGAGGATCATGCGACGCAGCGCGTCCCGGCGCTCCTCCGGGGCCAGGACAAGGAGCGTGAGGAAACGCTCCCGCATCGCGCTTTCCCGCGCGGCCTCGTCAAGGTCCGCCAGATCGGACCAGGTACGGTCAGGATCGTCTGAAGATGCTGCCATCTCGATCTCCCGTTACGAAGATCCGCCGCTATTCGGCCGCGCGCCGTCGTGCGCGGCAGCAGGCTCAGGTCGCACGCCTCCACCTGTGAAGATTGTGAGTGTGCGAACTTGCGGGGCGCTGTGTCGCATAGTCATGGCGCGCATCTCCCTTTCGCAGCGCGTGCTTCGAAACGGAGCATCGGTGGGATGCGTGTCGAGGGCATGGGGCGGACGACCCATCGCGGATGGGACGGATGGGGGTGCGTCGGAGAAGCGGCGTGCCGGACCGCGAATCGGCGTCTCGACGTAGATGCCAGCCACTGCGTAGACCGCAGTGGCACCGAGCGGGGCGGACTATTCCAGTTTGTCCGTCCGCGTGCCCTAGCCGGCCAGGGTATGGAGCTTGAGGAAGTTGGTGGGCACGCCTTGGCCCAGAGGTAGCCCGGCGACCACCACCACGGTGTCGCCGGTATCGCAGCCCAGCACATCGCGCGCCGACCGCTCCACGGCAGCGAGCATCTCCTCAAAGGTCTGCGGGGGAGGGCAGCGCACCGGCCGCACGCCCCAGAGGAGAGCGGCCCTCTGCTCCACTCGGGCGTCCGCCGCGAGCACCACCACCGGAACGGGCATGCGGTCCTTCGCGACCAGCCGAGCGGTGTAGCCGCCCATCGTGAACGCGATCACTCCGCGCACGTCGGCCTTACGGTCGATGATATCGCGCGTGGCCAGACTGATGTTGCGCGACGGGTCCGCCGCCCACTCCGGCGCCATGAAGCGCGGCATACGCCCCGCATCCTCGGCCTCCGCGCGGGTGATGATGCGCGCCATCATGGCGACGCTCTCCACCGGATGGGCGCCGACCGCCGTCTCGGCCGAGAGCATCACCGCGTCGGTGCCGTCCCAGACTGCGTTGGCCACGTCGCTCGCCTCCGCGCGCGTCGGCCGCGCGTTCTCGACCATGCTCTCCAGCATCTGCGTCGCCGTAATCACGGGCACCAACTTCCGCCCGGCCGCCTGGATGATCCGGCGCTGCCAGATCGGCACGTTCTCCGGCCCGACCTCGACACCCAAGTCGCCGCGCGCGACCATCACTCCATCGGCCGCCTCTACGATCGCGTCGAGCCGCTCCAGCGCAAGCGCAGTCTCGATCTTGGCGAGGATTCCCACGTCCGCGCCTATCTCCTCGACAATCTCCCGGGCCATCACGACATCCACCGCGCTGCGCACGAACGAGAGGGCGAGGTAGTCCACCCCGAGCTTGCAGGCGAAGCGGATATCCTCCCGATCTTTCGCGGTGATCGCCTCCACCCGGAGCGAGATGCCGGGCACGTTCACGCCCGCCCGGCTGGTCAGAGTGCCCCCCGTCACGACCACGGTCTCGATCACGCCGGGCTCGACGGCGTGCACCTCCAGCTCGATCTCTCCATCCTTCACGAAGATCCGGTCGCCGGGCCTCACCTCTGCCGGCAGCTGGTCGTAGTCACACACCACCGCACCGTCCCGCGCGCCGTCGCGATCCGTGACGATGCGCAGCGAGGATCCCGCCAGAAGTGGGCGCGGCGCGGGGAGATCGCCCAGCCGGATCTTGGGGCCTTGGAGGTCGGCGATGACCGCCAGCGGTTTCCCGGCCGCGTTCTGCGCGGCCCGGACGTCAGCGTACCAGCGCGCCATCGTCGCGTGGTCGCCGTGGGAGAAATTGAGCCGAACGACGTCGAGGCCGGCTTCCACCATGCCGCGGATCGTGTCGGGCGCGGCGGAGGCCGGGCCCAAGGTCGCAACGATCTTCGTGCCCCAGCGCGCGGAGAACGTGGGGGTAGCTGCCTGTTGCACCTGTGCGCCTCCCACCCGGCCGAAGGTAGGGCCGCCGACGACCGCGCCCACCACCTACGGCGGGCCGGTCTTCACCATCTCTAGCCCCTTGTGCTCCACGGAGCCAGCTCACGCGCAAAGGTTTGCCGCTTGGGCCCAGGGTGAAGCGTCGGCACTGACATCAAGGGTACCCGCCCACAGCGGTTTCCAGCGGGAGAGCTCGATCCCGCTCCACCTTGGCGTAACCTGCTGATTTCTTGCCCGGACGAACTTAACGATTGGTAGACCAATCGGGGGCAGGTCATGCCTGTCTGGGTGATCGAGAGGCCGGTTAGTGTCGTCCCTGACGTGATGGAGCGCTGGCAGCGCGCGCACCCGATCCGTTACTCGACCGCCGGTGGCGTCGGGCGCCGGCGCGGCCGCCGTTGCTTTCCGACCGGCCGCCTGGCCGATGCGACTCTGGCTGCCGGCGGCGGCCGGATCGCGGCGGCCGACCCTGCCCTTGCCTGATCGGCTCGTGGTGAATTGTGGGGTCGGGCTCGAATCCAGCGATGGTCTCCGCGGGTAACTTCCGTCCGAGCACCCGTTCGATCGCGCGTAGTTGTTGGTTTTCGCTTGCACACACCAGGGAAACCGCCACACCGCCCGCGCCCGCGCGGCCGGTTCGGCCGACGCGATGCACGTAATCCTCCGGCACGAGCGGCAGTTCAAAGTTCACCACCTGCGGCAGGCCGCTGATGTCGAGTCCGCGCGATGCGAGATCCGTGGCAACCAACGCCTGCATCCGGCCGGCCTTGAAGCCGGCAAGGGCGCGGGTGCGGGCGCCTTGGCTCTTGTTTCCGTGGATCGCCTCCGCCTTGATGCCGACGGCTCTCAGGTCCGCGGCTACTCGGTTGGCGCGATGTTTCGTGCGAGTGAAGACCAGCACTTGGGCCCACCTCTCAGTCCCGAAGAGTTCGGCGAGCAGGGCGGATTTCCGCTTGGTGTCCACGCGGTAGACCAACTGCTCCACGGTATCGGCCGCGACGCTGCGGGGCGTCAGGTTGACGAATTCCGGGTTGTGTAGCAGGCCTTCGGCCAGCGTTGCGATCTCGCCGGAAAGGGTCGCGCCAAACAACAAATTCTGTCGGCGCTTAGGCATCAGCGCCAAAATGCGCCGGACATCTGGAAGGAACCCCATGTCCAGCATGCGATCGGCTTCATCCAGCACACAGATCTCAACGTTCGCCAGATCCACGGTGCCCTGACGCGCATGATCGAGCAGGCGCCCCGGCGTGGCGATCACAATATCGACCCCTCGGTGCAGAGCCGAAATCTGCGGGTGGATCCCGACGCCGCCGAAGATCGCGATGATCCTCAGCGGCAGGTGCTTGCCATAGATACGAATGCTCTCCATGACCTGCATCGCGAGTTCTCGCGTTGGCACCACTACCAAAGCGCGCACCGGCTGCCGCCCGCTACGGTCGTTGATCATCAGTCGTTGCAACAATGGCAGGGTGAAGGCCGCCGTCTTTCCCGTTCCCGTCTGGGCCGCGCCCATGAGATCGCGGCCCGCAAGGATCGGCGGAATTGCGCGTTCCTGCACGGGAGTGGGCGTGGCATAGCCTTGATCGCGGATCGCTCGTAGGAGCTCGGCGCGCAGGCCAAGCGTATCGAATGACATGAAGAATCTCTCCGGATAACCGTTGCTGGACGTACCCGGCCAGCCCGAACCAAGTTCGATGGATTCGCTAGTGGCAACGTCGCGCGAGGCTTGGCGGGAGACTTCTCAAGCCTCGAAGTCTTTGCGTTTCGCTGTAGTTATCGTAGACGCGCCGGACGGCAAGTGCCAGTCGCTACGTGTCAAATCGTTTTCCGTCTTGATCGACCGGCCCCCGAACCTTGTAGTGGCCCACTATTCCATCCACCTGGCTCTGATCCGCCGATCGCGGTCGGATCAGCGGATCAGGGTCGCAGAATTCAGTGCGGTTGGGTTTTTCGTGCCCCACAGGCCGCTGGATCTGCCAGCAACGCCCCCGGCCGAAACCAAGCGAAGGGGGCGCGGCAAGTCAGTCGCCTGCAGGCCCGGCCAGTATCTCCGGCGACGGCTCGGCGAACGCTTCGCGTCCCTCGATCTGGATCCGCGGCAGCCACTCGAGCCAGCTCGGGAAGTACCAGTTGCGGTCGCCCAGCAGCTCCATCGCGGCCGGGACCAGGACGAGCCGGACGATCGTGGCATCGAGGATGATCGCGACCGCGAGACCGAAGCCCAACTGCTGGAAGAAGACTAGATCTCCCGCGGCGAAGCCGCCGAAGACCGCCACCATGATCAACGCCGCGCCCGTGATGATCGCACCGGTGGAGCGCAGCCCAAATCCCACTGCGTCGGAGTTGTCGCCCGTGAGGTCGAATCGCTCCTTGATCCGGCTCAGCATGAAGACGTGGTAATCCATCGAGAGGCCGAAGAGGATCGAAAAGAGGAAAAGCGGGATCCAAAACTCGATCTGCGGGCTGCGCTGGAAGCCCAGTAAGCTCGCGCCCACGCCCTCCTGGAAGACGAGCACCAGCAGGCCGAAGGCGGCGCCGACCGAGAGCAGGTTCATCAGGATCGCCTTGATCGGCACGATCAGAGAGCGGAAGACAAGAAGCAGCAGGAGGAAGCTGAGCGCCAAGACGACGCTCAACACGATTGGTAGATAGGTATCGACGATGCCCACGGCGTCGACCAACTCCGCCGCGTCGCCGCCCACCAGGACCTCCGCCTGGCTCGAGTCGAACGCGTCCAGGACGTAGGCACCGCGCAGCCGTCCAATCGCATCTTTGGCCGCTTCAGCCGTCGGATCGACGGTCATCGTCGCTTGGATCAGCGTCAGGTCGCCCTGTTCATTGCGCTGGATACTGCGCTCCGCGAAGACGGGGTCGGCTTCGAGCGAGGCCTCCAGCGCCGCAATCGCGTCCGTGGTGTCGGCGACGCCGGCGCCCCGGGCGTCGACGACGATATCCGCACTCGTGACGCCGTCCGAAAACTGTCCATTGACGATCGCCAGCGCACGCCGGAAGTCGTTGTCTTCGGGAAAGGTGTTGATCCCGTTGGCGCCCAGATTGATGCTGAAGTAGAAGCCAGCGACGGCCCCGAGGGCGATGACCGTGACCAGGACACTCAGCGCCGGCCGCGCCGTGACCGCCTTGATCACCACGCTCCAGAAGCGGCTCTCGCCCGCGGCGGAGGCCCTGCGGCCCACGACCGGTACTCGCAGCCGATCGACGCGACCGCCCAGCACGCTCAGTACGGCAGGCAAGAGCGTCAAGGCCGCGGCGACGGCAGCGGCGACAACCAGGATCGCTCCCACGGCCAGGCTGCGGAAGATGTCGAAGGGGATAATGAACATCCCCGCCAACGCGATCGCGACGGCGATGCCTGAGAAAAAGACCGTACGATTCGCCGTTGCGCCCGCCACGGTCACTGCGGCGATCGTGTCGCGTCCCTTGTCCCGTTCCTCGCGGTAGCGCTGCACGATGAAGAAGGAGTAGTCGATTCCGACGGCGAGGCCGATGAGCGCGATGATATTCTGAACCACTTCGTTGAGATTCATGATCTCGCCGACGAGGGCTGCGGCGCCCGTCGCGACGACGATGGCGCAAACCGACAGCAGGATCGGCAGAATCGCGGCGACGACCGTTCCCATCACGACCAAGAGGATGACCAACGCCAGTGAGATCCCAATGATCTCGCCTCGCAGCAGCGTCTCCTCACTGAGCCGGGCGATCTCTCCCTCAACGCTGCCCTCACCCACGATCGAGATGCGGAACTCGGAGTCTGCATTGGCCGCGGCGACCGTGTCGACAACGGAGGAGGCGATATCGCCGGGGTCACCCGGGGCGAGCGCCACCTGAATCAACGCGGTGCGGCCATCGGCGGCGAGCAGGTCGGGACGCCCATCGACGTGGCTCTGCACTTGGCTCGCCGCAGGCAACGGGCGCAACCGCCGCGCCAGCGCGTCCACCTCTGCATCGAGCGCGGCGGGGTCCGCATCGGCGGGAGCTTCGACGACGACAAACTCGAGAGCCGGCCCCATCGACCGGATCTCTTGCTCGATCAGCAGGTCCGCGCGAGACGATTTGCTGCTGCTGCGGTTCACGTCGTCGGTGACGTCACCCAGCCCAGAAGCGAAGTAGCCGGCCACGAGGATGAGGACCAGCCAGAGGGCCAGCGTGCGCCACGGGTGGCGGGCGGCGCTCGACGCGAGCGATGCGGTGGAGGGGGGGGCGATCATTGCAACGTCTTACTCTATACCTGGAACGTTGATGGCCAGCCGGGCTGGGTCGAGAGCCCGCCGGCGCGCACGCCGGGCTTCAGTCGGCAACGTGACTCGCATACCAAAGGGAGACGGCATCGGCGAACGCGTCGGGATCGTCGCACATGGGGAAGTGGCTCCGACCCGGTACGACGACTTCCTGAACCTCCGCGACCAGAGAGCCGAAGCGAGCCTGGAAGCCGAACGGATCATTCCCTGCGGCGAAGACCGTCAGCAGCGGCCGATCACGCAACTCGGTCCGCAGTCCGTGCTCCACCTCGGCGAACAGCGGAGTTGCGCGGCGCACGTCTTGCATGAGGCGATGGAACGAGCGACGCGGGGAGCGCCGATGGAAGCCCCCCAAGAACGCCCGGCGCCCCGCCTTCGACGCACGCCGGCCGACGCCAAACCGTGTCGCGCTCATGCGCGGCAGGAAGTTCGTCCAGGCGTCGATCTCACGCAGCGGCGCGCTGCCCATGATCCGCAGCATTAGCCGCAGTCCGAACTGGTCCGGCGGCCAGGCGAAGGTGTTGACGGCCACGAGGGCCCGCGCGCGCTCCGGGTGATCGAGGGCGGCCTTGAGACCGACCACGCCTCCGAGGTCGTGGAGCACGAGTAATACATCCGTTCTGTTTTCGGCGTGATCGCATGTCGGAGCGCGTGTGGAGCCACAAAACTCCATCCGCGGCACTTGGACGCCCGAAGCGCGGATTCCGGCTCGGACCAAGGCCTCCGATCAGATCGGATGTGCTTTTGCGCCCCGCGACGTCACGGTCTGCAATGCCACCCGCCCGCACCGAAAGCTGGCGCGCGAGCCGCCAGCCAGCCCGAGACCGATGGAGCGCGAGGGCCCGGTGACGGCTGTCCCGGTGCTCGGCGGGCTCCATCATCGCGACGAACGGCGCGCCGCCTCATGCGATGGGATTGTGTGGCCCGACACCATCACCGATCACTTGCTCTGCGACCGCGGAGGCAGAACGGGCGCGGCTCAACGTCTACGCTGAAAGCAGCATCGCGCTGACGGACTGTCCCTCGGCGGCGAATTCCATCCATCGGGCGGCCGGAACGATATTTATGCCTACTCGCGACGATCTGCGGAACGTGGCGATCATCGCTCACGTCGATCACGGAAAGACCACGCTCATCGACGCCATTCTGCGCCAGTCGGGGTCGTTCGCCGCACATCAAGAGGTATCCGAACGAGTGATGGACTCCATGGATCTGGAGCGCGAGAAAGGCATCACCATCCTCGCCAAGAACACGGCGGTTCACTACGGCGGTACCAAGATCAACATCGTGGACACGCCGGGCCACGTAGACTTCGGTGGCGAAGTCGAACGTGGCCTGACGATGGTCGACGGCGCGCTCCTGCTCGTGGACGCAAGCGAAGGTCCGCTCCCGCAAACGCGGTTCGTGCTGCGCAAGGCGTTGGAATCGCGCCTCGCGATCGTTCTCGTGATCAACAAGATTGACCGGCCCGACGCGCGAATCGCAGAAGTGGTCGACGAAGTCTACGAACTTTTCTTCGACCTCGACGCCGACGAGTCGCAGATCAATTTTCCTATCGTCTATTGCAATGCCCGCACCGGCACCGCAACGCTTGATCAAGTAACACCCGGCACGGACCTGTGCCCCCTCTTCGACGTCCTGCTCGAATCGATTCCGGCACCCACGTTTACCGAGGGCTCCCACCTACAGGCGTTTGTGACCAATTTGGATGCCTCCCCGTATCTCGGGCGGATCGCACTTTGCCGTATTCACGAGGGCACAATCCGGAAGGGGCAGATGGTCATGCGCTGCCGCACCGATGGGTCGCAGCAGCTCGTCAAGATCACTAAGCTGCTCGTCACCGAGGCGCTGGAGCGAATCGATGCTGACCAAGCCGGCCCTGGGGAGATCATCGCAATCGCCGGAATCCCGGACATCACGATTGGCGAGACCCTGGCGGACGCAGAGAACCCGATCCCGTTGCCGCTCATCAACATCGACGAGCCCAGTCTGGCGATGACGATCGGCGTCAACACCTCACCGCTGGCCGGCCAGGACGGCACGGAGCTGACCGGCCGATTGGTAAAGAATCGCCTCGACGCGGAGGCCGTTGGCAACGTATCCATTCGCGTCCTGCCCGCCGAGCGGCCCGATACCTGGACCGTGCAGGGTCGCGGCGAACTCCAGCTCGCCGTGTTGGTCGAGACGATGCGCCGCGAGGGCTTCGAGTTGACCGTCGGAAAACTCGATGTCGTGACGCGTGAAACCGACGGCCGGCTCTATGAGCCCGCGGAGCGTCTCTCCGTCGATGTGCCGGAGGAGTACGTGGGAGCGGTCACGCAGATCCTCGGTCCCCGCAAGGGGCGCCTGCAGCGCACGATCAACCATGGCAGCGGCCGCGTGCGAACGGAATACGTTGTCCCCGCGCGGGGTCTGATCGGCTTCCACACGGCCTTCCTCACGGAGACGCGCGGAACGGGAATTCTCCACCACGTCTTCGAGGGGTACGAACCTTGGCACGGCGACCTGCGAATCCGTCCCACCGGGAGCCTCGTCGCCGACCGCAGCGGAGCCAGCAATGCCTACGCACTGCTCAATTTGCAGGAGCGCGGCGTCATGTTCATCGGCCCCGGCCTCGCCGTGTACGAGGGCATGATCATCGGGGAGGCCCCGCGCCCGGACGATATGAATGTGAATCCGACCAAGGAGAAGAAGCAGTCGAACGTGCGATCCTCCACCAAGGAGGAGACGGAGAAGCTCATTCCTCCACGCCTGCTCTCGCTTGAACAAGCGCTTGAGTTCATCGGCGAGGACGAGTGTCTCGAGGTCACGCCGTGCATCGTACGGCCACGCAAGGTTGAATTGAGCCAGACACTCCGCCGACGAAAGCGAAGTGGATCGCGGGGACGTTGATCGTGTGGCCGGTCCACGGCCGGCGCGATGCGGAGCCGTTCATCGATCTCCTCTGGCGGGTCTGGAATTTGCGCTGATCGGCGGGGTTCACGGGGGTGGGCGGCGGCGGGGCTACGAGGGGCGGGACGGGGCTGGGTGCTGGAGGACAACGGGCTGCCGAACGCGACGCTCGCCGAGGTCGATGCGCCCGCCTACAAGACTGATCGCATCTACCAGAAGCCGATGGACGGTCGTGCCACGGGCACCCGACCGTCAGGCGATCAGCACGATGCCCGACACCGCAATCACGGTACCGACGATCGCCCAGCGGGTGATCCGCTCCCGCAAGAAGATCACCGCCAACGGCAGGCCGAAAAGCGGCCCCGTGGACAGCAGGGAAACCGCCTCCCCGGCGCCGATCTCCTGGATCGCCACCATGATCAGCAGCGAGGCGAACCCCATGCCGACGACGCCGAAGACCGCCATCGCTATCACGCTCTGCCGGTCGATCTCGCGGCGGCGGATGCTTGAACGGGGCCAAACGAGGGCGGTGATCCAGAAGACCGCGAGGACCGCGGGCATCCGCACGAAGACCGCCGCCACGGGGTCCACGTCCGCCCCGGCGCCGCGCAGCCAAACGATGGCGCCGGCCCAGTTGAGGCCGGCCGCGGCCGCGACCACCACCCCGATGACCTGCCGGTTCGCCAAAATCCAGCGCCACAGGCCGCGCCCATCCTGTCCTGCGACCGCTCCAGCCGGTCGCGACGAGGCCAGGGCGAGCGCCTGCGCGGCCGCAGGCCCGTGCCCCGGCTCCTCGACCGGCGGCGGCGCGCCGGCCGCGATCGCCTGCCGCTTGCGCGAGCGCCGAAGCCGGAAGCGGGGCCCTGCCTCGCTCGGGGCGCTGCCCATCGCCAGCGAGCCACCGCCCCGCGGCTGGCCGTAGAGCGCGACCAGGTAGACGCCGATCAGGATTAACCCGGCGCCGAGGCCGACCGGCAACGTGGCCGTCTCGCCCAGGAAGATCGACGCGAGCGCGAACGCGAGCAGCACGTTCAACGCCGTGACGATGGTGAAGGCGCGGCTCATCCCCAAAAGAAAGAACGCCACCGCGTAGAGGGCATCGCCAGTGCCGGAGGCCAGGAAACCGGCTCCCGCCAACTGCCACATGCTGTCGAACGACATGTCGATGAGGTCGGTGTGGGCCCCGACGGCGAACAGGGCGACGGTGAACGTCAGCGTTCCCCAGACGGCTCGCATCGCCATCAGCGAGATCGTGTCCATGCGCGCCGTCTGCGACCCCAGAAACGTGCTGGCGATCGCCCACGTGATCGACGCGCCCAGTCCCGCCGCGATCCCGATCATCGGTCCTCATTCGACTCTCCAGGCCGAACTGCCGGCGCAGCTCCCGCTGAGAGTTCGTCTATCTTACGGGGATCGCTGCCGCCACACCCGCCGTCGATGCCGTGCAGTGTGTAGCGACCTGACGGCAGGAAAACTACAGTCCAGAGGGTTGGGTGCCCAACTGCAATGAGCGTCGCCTGCGGTAGCGGGCTATCTGGACGATCGGTTCCTTGATGCCTTTCCTCCCGCTCACCGGCAGCACCGACGTCGCGGGGGAGCTCGTGATCCTCGTGGCGGCCGCCGTCGTCGGCGGGTTCGCGGCCAGTCTGCTGCGGACGCCGCTGATCGTCGGCTACATCGCCGGAGGGCTGATCGTTGGGCCCTCCGCCGCCGGGCTGGTCGGCGACATCAGCGATGTCACCTTCATCGGGGAGCTGGGGATCGCACTCCTGCTGTTCACGATCGGTCTGGAGTTCCCGTTGCGGCAGTTCCGTCGTTTGGGCGGCCGCCTGTACGCGGCGGCGGTGATCCAGATCGGCGTGCTGGGCGCTGGGGGCTTCGCGCTGGGGCAGACGTTCGGCCTGAGCGACGCTGCCGCCACGCTCGTCGCCGGGGCCGTGGCCTTCTCGAGCACGGCACTGCTGGTGCGCATCCTCGCGCAGGGGCGCGAGCGAGGCCGCGTGGATAGACAGTGGGCGCTTGGCATCGCGCTGGCGCAGGATCTGGTCGCGGTGCCGCTCTTGGTGGTCCTGCCGCAGTTGGGGGAGGGCTCGGGCGGAGAGGTCATTGAAGACACGCTCGTCGCCCTCGGCAAGGGGGTGGGACTCGTGGCCGCCGTCCTCATCGGCGGCCGCTTCTTGGTCCCCTGGATCCTCCGGCAGGCTTTGGCGGCGCGTTCGCGCGAGCTCTTCTTGATGGCGACCTTCGCGCTGGCCAGCGGCGTCGCGCTGGGCGGCTTCGCGGTGGGCCTCTCCTTGGCCTTCGGCGCCTTCCTCGCCGGCTTGGCGACGGCGCAGTCCCCGTACGCCACGCGGGCCCTGCACGAACTGGTGCCGCTGCGCGACCTGTTCGCCGCCACGTTCTTCGTCAGCATCGGCGTGCTCTTGGATCTCTCGGTCGTCGGCGACGAGTGGCAACTGTTCACGACCCTTCTCCTCTGGGGGGCGCTCGGCAAGGTGCTCCTGATCTTCGCGCTGGCTCGTTGGGCCCACTTCGATGCGAGCCGGGCGCTGCGCGTCGGCTTAATCCTGGGACAGGTCGGAGAGTTTTCCTTCTTGCTGGCGGAGACGGCGTCCCAGGGGCCGGCCGAAGAGGCAGGCGGCGTCATCATCGCGGTCGGCGCGGTGAGCATGGCGGTGTCGGCGGGCATGATCGGCCTCAACGATGCGATCGAGCGCGGCTTGCTCACGATCCCGTTCGTGCGAGCGCGGTGGACGTTCGAGCCGCAGGTCGGTCAATCCGGTGAGGCACTACAGCGGCACACCGTGATTGCCGGCTACGGGGAGGTCGGGCACGAACTGGCGCGGGTGCTCAAGCGCCGCGGCTTTCGCTATTTAGTGGTCGACTTCGACCCGAACTTCCCGGACGATCTCGCCGGCGGAGACACGCCCTACATCTGGGGCGACCTCGCCAACCCTTCCACGCTGGAGGACGCGTCCCTGGAGACCGCCCTGGTGCTCGCCATCGCGGTGCCGGATGTGGTGGTGACGGAGTCGGTGGTGCGCCGCGCGCGGCAGGAGCACCCGCGATTGCACATCGTGGCGCGCGCCGATGGCGCGGAGCGCCAGGCGCGTGTGCTGGCGGCCGGGGCCGATGTGGTCGTGGACCCGATGCAAGAGGTCGGCCTGGAGCTCGCGCACGCCACCTTGCATCGCTACGGCGTGACGCTGACGGAGATCCGCCAGGCCATGGTCCAGCGCCGGCAGCGTCACATCGAGTGACGCCGGGAGACAGATCACGCCACTTGGCCCCGGCCGCCGGCGACGGCTATCCTTGCCCCCCGCGGACGCATATTCCAAGGAGCGCGTGAGATGGTCACCATCGACGACGTTCGGGACGAGTTGCGAAGCCGGACGCCGGGTTCCGGGGCGCTGGCGGAGACGTCGCGGCGCCTGATCCCCATGGAGCTAGCCGGCTCCATCGCCATGCACTACCCCCTGTTCGTCGAGGAATCCAAGGGCTCGCGCGTGTGGGATGTGGACGGTAACGAGTACATCGACCTGACCATGGGCTACGGCCCGCATGTGCTCGGTCACGCGCCTGACGTGGTGGTCACGGCGGTACAGGAAGGCGCGGCGCGCGGCCTCCAGTGGGGGCTACAGCATCGGTATCAAGAGGAGCTCGCCCGGCTGGTGGTCGATGCGGCCCCTTGCGCCGACGCGGTGATCTTCGGCAACTCCGGCACCGAGGCGACCATGTGGGCCATCCGGGCCGCCCGCGCCTACAGCGGCAAGACGAAGATCGGCCTCTTCGACGGCAGCTACCACGGCGCGCACGACTACGTCCTCGCGGTCGCCGATCCCGACAGTCCGCGCGACGCCCCCGTCGCCGTGCCACGCGGCGGCGGCGTCCCGCACGAGACCATCGACCAGGTGATCATGCTGCCCTACCGCCAGGAGGCTGCCTTCGACATCATCCGCCGGCGCAAGAACGATCTGGCCCTGGTGATGATCGAGCCGGTGCAGAGCAGCAATCCACGGCTCGACTGCGGTGATTTCCTCAAGGGTCTGGCGGAGGTCTGCCGCGAGGCGGATGTGCTCTTCCTGATGGATGAGGTCGTGACCGGATTCCGCTTGGCCTACGGCGGCGGGCAGGAGTACTTCGGTGTGACGCCGGACCTGGCCACCTACGGCAAGGCGCTGGGCGGGGGCATGCCGATCGGCGCGGTGGCCGGTCGCTCGGACGTGATGGACGTGTTCCGATCCGACGGTGCCCACCCGGCGGGCAGGCAGCCGATCTTCGCCGGCGGCACTTTTGGTGGGAACCCGCTGGCTTCCGTTGCGGGCTGCGCGGCCGTGACCTACATGAAAGAGCACCCGGAGATCTACCCGTATCTCCATGAGCAGGGCGAGCGCCTCGCCGACGGCATCAACACCTTCTTGCTCGAGGAAGAGTTCCCGGTGCAGCTGATGAACGCCGCCTCTATGTTCTACCTGCAGTTCCAGCGCGGCCGCATCGGCTCCGCCCGCGACGTCCAGACGTCCCCGGAGATCACCCAGCTGGCTCAGGAGTTCTACACGGTGCTGCTCAAGAACGGCGTCCTCATTCCGGGCGTGCACTTCTTCTTGCTTTCCACGGCGCACACCCCCGCGGATGTGGATCAGACGATCGACGCTTTCCAGAGGTCGTTCCTGGAGATGCGGGAGCTCGGCAGGCTCTAGTCGCCGCTGACGGCTGCGAAATCGACGGCGACCGCCAAGGCTGTGCGGCCCCATCCGCTCAGGTCACCCCCGTAGCCCTGCTGGTACTTGGCCAGCAGCAGGCGTCGCGCCAGCGCGTCCTCCTCGGTTCCCGCGTCAACCACCCGCGCTATGCCCGACGTCGCCGTCTCGGCGATGCGAATGCATACGGCGGGCGTCTTGCGCAGGTTCTGGACCCAGTCCGCGCCATCGCCGCCGCCTGAGAGCATGTAGAGCGTCCCGTGGCGCAGCGCAAACCAGATCTCAATCTCGTGCGGCTTGCCAGTCACACGGCCCGTGGTCGTGAGGTAGCAGAACAGGTCGACAGCGTGCCGCGCATCGAACGGCATGCGCTCCCCTTTGGTACGCAGCGGTTCCACGGCAACCTACCTCACCCTCGGCCGCGTTGACAGGTTGCGCCTTGGTGCTAGCCTCCAGCCACTCGGCACACACTCATGGAGGACATCAAGTGGACATCGAAGTCACCCGCGATGGTCCTGTGGTAACCGTGACGCTGAACCGCCCGGAGAAGCTGAACGCCATGACGGTCGAGATGTACGCGGCGGTCACGCAGGCGTTCATCGACATCGACCGTGACGATGAGGCACGCGTCGGGATCATCACGGGCGCGGGCACCCGCGCCTTCTCCGCCGGCGCCGATCTGGTCCGCATGCACGATAGCGGCGAGGGAGGCGGCGGCTGGCGCGCCTTCCGGGCCGATCGCTTCGACCACGGCCTGGAGTGTGGCAAGCCGCTGATCGCGGCCATCAACGGCTATTGCCTGGCCGGTGGGCTGGAGCTGGCCCTGGCCTGCGACATCCGCATCGCCGCCGAGCACGCCCGCTTCGGTTGTCCGGAGGTCAAATGGGGCATTCTGCACGGCTACGGGGCGGTGCGCCTGCCGCAAATGATCCCCACCTCGACGGCGATGGAAATGCTCCTGACCGGCGAGTTCATCGACGCAAGCCGCGCCTTGCAGGTTGGTCTGGTGAGCAGGGTGGTGCCGCGGGACGATCTTCTGGCGACGGCGAGCCAGATCGCCGCGGCCATCGCTCGCAACGGCCCCATGGCGGTGCGCATGACCAAGGAACTGGCGTTGCGCGGCGCGGACCTGCCTATCGAGCAGGGCTTGCGCCTCTATCAGGAGTACAGTCGCGCGGTCCACAACTCCGACGACGCCCGCGAGGGGACGGCGGCCTTCGCTGAACGTCGCGACCCCAAGTACGCTGCGCCCTGACCGGCGGCGCGCCCGACCATGACCGTCATCGACGCGCATGCGCATCACACGCGCCGCGGCTACCTCCACGAAGAGTGGTGGCGCTCGCTGGGCTATCTGGTCCAGCAGGCCTACCGGCGCGAGGGTCGAGCGGTCGCGCTGGAGGAAGCGGTCGGCGAGTATGCCCGCCGCGTGGAGGCGATGTGCGGCGAGGCTCTCGTCGAGAGTCTGGATGTCGCCGGGATCGACCGTATGGTCCTCCTGCCGCTGGATTTCGGCTCGGCCACGCCGGAGCCGGAGGTATCAATCGAGCGGCAGAATGAAGAGACGGCGGAACTCTGCGCCCGCTACCCGGAGCGCCTGATCCCGTTCGCCGGCGTCGATCCGCTCCGCGGCGACCGGGCGCTGCGCCTCCTGGATCGCATGGTCGCCGACTACGGCGTCAGGGGGCTAAAGCTGCATCCCCTCGCCGGCTTCTATCCCAATCAACGCGAGGTATACCCGATCTACGAGCGCTGTGTGGAGTTGGGCATCCCGGTGCTCATCCACGCGGGCATCGACCCACCACCGATCCGAAGCCGCTACGGGCAGCCGATCTATCTGAACGACGTCTGCATCGACTTCCCGGAGTTGCGCGTCATCTGTGCCCACATGGGCGGCGTCTGGCGGGACGAGGCGGTGGCCTTGGCCCGCTTCCATCCGAACCTCTGGCTGGACGTCTGCGGCACCGAGAGCCTGCGCCGCAGCGACCTCATGGGCTTCTACAGACGGCTCCGCGCCGATCTGAACCTGCTCGGCCCCGACAAGATCTGCTTCGCCAGCGATTACCCCTACTACGGCTCGGCCCGGGCTGTGGGACGCTGGGTGCAGGCGTTCCGCGCGCCGCCCCCGGAGGTGGCCGCCGCCGGCATCACGTTCAGCGACGCGGAGATCGAGGGCATCCTGCATCGCAACGCCGAGACCTGGCTTGGCTCCGGCGGCGACGCTGATTGACTCACTCGTCGAGGTCTGGAGCCGCGCCTGCGCCGCGCCATCGCCGGGGCCGGTCGGGGTCGCCCGCGATAAGATGCCCGCGCAATGAGCTGCAAGCACTCCACGCCGCCCGACGCGCTCGTCGGCGAGGCTCCGAGCGCCGCGGAGGCGCTTCCGCTGTTCAGTCCGCGCATCGGCCTGGGGATCCTGCCCATTGTGGTCTATTGGAGCGTGGGGCGTGTCGCGGAGACGCAGGTGGCCGTGGCCGCGGCCGTCGCCATGGCTCTGCTGGTCTTCGCCACGAACCGCCATCGCGGCGCCATTGGCCTGCTGGCGCTGATGGCCGTTGTAGTCGTGGCGGGCGGAGGCGCGGTCGGGATCATCCTCGACAGCGACAAGGCCTTCCTCGCCAACGATGTCGTCGGCGACTTCCTGACCGTCGGCGTCGCCCTCGGCAGCGTGCTCTACGGCCGGCCGCTCTTCGGCCTGATGGCCCGCGAGCTTTCGCCGCGCCTCCAGCACGTGCTCGCGGAACGGGCCCGCGTGTTCGTCGTTCTGACGCTCGTGTGGGCCCTGGCGAACGCCGCCACGGGCAGCGTGCGGATCGTCCTCCTCGATCAGCTCTCGGCCTCTGAATACGTGCTCTGGAGTCGTGTCGTCAGCGTGCCACTGAACGCCGCCGTCTTGGCGCTGGGGTTCGTGCTGATCGCGCGCGCGGCGGAGGAGGCGCTGCGGGATCCCGCGGCGCCTCCTTGCGTTCTTGTCGTGCCGTTCAACGACCCGTCCACGCCGCGGTCCGCAACGCGCTCGCGCGGGCGATGACTTCCGCGACGTTCGCCCTGCATACGGGGCGAACGCTGTAGTGGCCCACTATTCGATCCGCCCACTTGTGGGTCGCGCATCGGGTCGGTCTAGTGAGCAGAGCCGTTGAGATCAGAGCGGATGTGTTATTCGTGCCCCACAGCACGGCCATACACCCGAGCCGGTGGGCGTGCGCGCCGCAGCGGGGAGACGTGCGCCTGGCCTTCGCTGTGGAACTTGAACTCGGCGTCAAAGCCCATCCGGCTCGTCGTATAGGTACGCGGGCTCGCCGTGCTCGCTCCGATCGAGACCGGCACGTTCGCCCTCTTCGCTCACGCGCAGCCCCATGGTGAATTTAATGGCAAGGAGGATGATGCTGGTGACGACGAAGGACCAGCCAAAGGTGGCGCCCATGGCGCCCAGTTGCCGCCAGAGCTGGTCGACTTCGCCGGCGATGAGGCCGTCGACGCCACCGATCGTCGTGACGGCGAAGATGCCGGTGGCGAAGACACCCCAGAGGCCGCCGACGCCGTGCACCGCGAAGACATCGAGAGCGTCGTCCAAGGCGCGCACGCGACTCAGGAGTCGAACGGCGTAGAAGCCCACGATGCTGGCCACGGCGCCGATGATGAGGGCGGGCATGGCATTGGCGAACCCGTCCGAGGCGGGCCACTCGCCGACGAAGCCGGCGGCGGGGGTGATGGCGGCGAGGCCCGCGATCGCTCCAGTGGCCGCGCCGACCACAGAGGCTTTGCCGGTATGGAACCAAGAGACGGCCAACCAGACGATGGCGCCCGCGGCGGCGGCGGTGTTGGTCGTGACAAAAGCGTTGGCGGCATCGCCCCCGGAGGTCAGGGCGGAGCCGGCGTTGAAGCCGAACCAGCCAAACCAGAGGAGCGCAGCGCCGAGGACGATCATCGGCACGTTATGGGGTAGGTGGATGCTGCGACGTTTGCCGATGATGAGCGCAGCGGCGATAGCGGCCGCGCCGGCGCTGATGTGGACCACGGTGCCGCCGGCAAAGTCGAGCGCGCCGAGCTCGTTGCCGATCCAGCCGTTGTCGCCCCAGACCCAGTGGGCGATGGGGGCGTAAACAAATGTGACCCAAGCGACGATCATGACGAGCCAGCTGCTGAACTTGATGCGTTCGGCGAAGGCGCCGGTGATCAGTGCTGGGGTGATCACCGCGAACATCATCTGGAACGCCATGAAGAGCAGATGCGGGATCGTGTCTGCATACCCGAGGGGGTCCGGGTCGCCCGTGACGTGTCGGAGGCCGAAAAAGCCGCCGTCGCCGATGAAGCCGAGACCGCCGGCGTCATGGCCGAAGGCGAGCGTGTACCCCCAGAGCACCCACACCACGCCGACGACGGCGACGGTGATGAAGCTGTGCATGATGGTGGCCGCAACATTCTTGCCGCGGACGAGTCCGCCGTAGAAGAAGGCGACGCCCGGTGTCATGAGCAGGACTAACGCTGTGGACACCAAGAGCCAGGCGGTATCTCCGGAGTCGATCATGGCGGTTCTCCCGGCGCAGCTCCGGTGCCAGATCCGGAGCGGTTCCGATGGTACCAGATGCGGACTGCGAAACGCGGTGGGTACAGTAGCCCAATATTCCGTCCGCCTGGCTGTGGAGCCACAAAACTCCATCCGCGGCACTTGGACGCCCTGAACGCGGATTCCGACACGGTCCATGGCCGCCGATCAGAATGGATGTGTTTTCGCACCCCCACGGCACCGATGATGATGGGTATCATCTGCCCGCTGTGCGGTAGCCACCCGCAGACGGCAGCTGGATAGTTTCCGGAAGGATTGAGGATGATCGACTTCGGCGTCGCGATATTTCCAACTGACGGCGCGATTCAGCCGGCAGAGATGGCGCGGGCCGCGGAGGAGCGCGGGTTCGAGTCCCTGTTCTTCCCTGAGCACACGCACATTCCCGCGAGCCGGGAGACGCCGTTTCCTCAGGGCGGCGAAATGCCACCGGAGTACTGGCACATGCACGACCCGTTCGTGGCGCTGGCGGCGGCTGCGGCAGCTACGACCACGATCAAGCTAGCGTTCGGGGTGTGTCTCGTGGCCCAGCGCGACCCGATCATCACCGCGAAAGAGGTGGCGTCGCTGGACCTAATCTCCAGCGGACGGGTGATCTTGGGCATCGGCGCGGGGTGGAACGCGGAAGAATTGGCGAATCATGGGGTGGCCCTCAGCGATCGCTGGGAGGTCACCCGCGAGCGCGTCCTCGCCATGCGGGCGATCTGGACCCAGGAAGAGCCAGAGTTTCACGGACGGTTCGTCGACTTCGCCCCGATCCGGTCGTATCCGAAGCCGGTGCAGCCGGGTGGCCCGCCGATCCTCCTTGGTGCGAACGCGACGCAGTGGGCCTACGCCCGCATCGTGGACTACTGCGATGGCTGGATGCCCCTGACCGGCCGCTATGACTTGCCGGCCGCCCTTGCCGATCTCGAAGCGACCGCGGCACGAGCGGGCCGGACCATGGACACGATCAACTTAACGGCGTACCAATTCCGCCCACTGGACGATCCGGAACAAGGCAAGAGGGAGGCGCGAGAGCTGATCGAGCTGGGATTCGACCGACTGGTGTTCGGTCTCCCCCCGGCCTCCGCCGACATCGTTCTTCCGATGTTGGATCGCTATGCGGATTTCGCGCGACGGCTCTCGTAGCGGCCTGCGGCGTCTCACGGACGACCAGCAATCCCCGACGGACTGGGGTTCCGATCGTCACGAGGACTCGCGATCAGCGAGTTGGATTCAGGCGGATGGAAGATCCGTGCGCCACGCTCATACCACCGCTGTCTGATCGCAACTCGCGGGCCAGGACAGGCTATGCCTACGGAACGGCATCGAAGACGAAGTACGCAACCTGCTCACTCGTGTGACTGCGCTCCCCGTCAGCGTGACAGGCACAGCGGCATCTTCGAGCGTTGTCACGCCCTGGTCGTCCGCGACCGGAACGCCGTTGGCGGGGCCGGTCGGGATGTCGATGGCGAACAGGTCGTTGCTACTCAGCCCGTGAGCGCTCCGCGCTCCACCCCGCCGTTCGGATCCAAGGCGACTCTGGCCTCTTGCTCTGGTAGTGGACGTCCCGGCACTGGCCCCGCGACCGCAGCAGCGGCCGCCGGATGCTGGGCCAATCCAGCGCGATGCGGGCGTCAGTCGCCTCCGGGAGCTCCCGTGTCGGGAGGTCCAATCAAGGTGACGTCCATCTCGATCTCCAACTGATTCCCAAATTCGTCCTCTATCTGGATCGTCAGTGTGCTCTCGGCGATCTCGCCGGGGCTGAGCTGCTTGACGCTATCATCGATCACCACCTCGGCAGCATAGGTCCCGTTGAGGTTATTGATGAGCGGCTGCTCCGCTCCTTCCAGCTGCCACCGGGCTTCCTTGATCTCGTTGAAGTCCAGCTGATCACTCCAGACGAGGATGTAGACCGTCTCGCCGAAGGCGAACTCCAGATCCTCCGTGGAGAAATCGGCGTTCTTGGATAGCTTGATCCCGTCACCCACAGGAACCGCGCTGACCGACACGGTCGCGGCGTGTATATCTGTGGCGCCCCCGTTGTCCGTCACGGTCAGCGTCACGGTGTAGCCCCCCGCCGCCGTGTACGTGTGCGTCACCGTCTGACCATTGCTGGCCACGCTCCCGTCCCCGAAGTCCCAGCTGAACGCGTGCGTATCGAGGATGCCCGGGTCGGTCGCAGCGCCGCTGAACGTGATGGGCGCCCCGACGTTCCCGGAGTAGGGTCCGCCGGCGTCGGCGATCGGCGCCACGTTGGCGATCGTGACGGTCGCAGTGTTTGTCGCGGTAGCCCCTTGGTTGTCCGTGACCGCCAGGGTCACGGTGTAACTCCCGTTATCAGCGTAGTCATGCGCGGCCGCGACGCCGGTCGCGCTCCCTCCGTCCCCGAAGTCCCAGGCATACGCGACGATCGCACCGTCGGGGTCGGACGAGCCGGAACCGTCAAAGGCGATCGAGCTCCCCTCGTCGCCTGCCTGATCCGGCCCCGCGTTGGCGACCGGCGCCTGGTTGGGCGGGGCCACGGAGATGACAACAGTCGCGGCCAGACCCGTCGCGCCCCCATTGTCCGTCACGGTCAGCGTCACGGTGTGGATTCCGACGCCAAACGTGGCCGTGGGGTTCATCCCTGTGCCGACGAGGGTCCCACCCTCCTTCCACACGTAGGAGACGATGGTGCCGTCCGGGTCGAAGGAGCCGCTGCCGTCGAGGATGACGGACTCGCTCCCGGTGCCGTCGCTGTCGCTCACCGTCTGATCGGGACCGGCGTCGGCCACGGGGGCGCTGTTGGGAGCCACCGTGATGGAAACCGTGGCGACGTTGCTGCCCGCGTCCCCGTCGCTCGCGTCGAAGGTGAAGCTATCGCCTCCCGTGTAGCCGACATCCGGCGTGTAGGTCAGGTCCGGCGCGGCGCCGCTCAGCGCCCCATGCGCGGGGTCGGAGAGCACATTGAAGGTCAAGGCGTCGCCATCCATATCGGTCGCCGTGAGGGTGTTCTCGAGGTCCGTACTCTCCTTCGCCGTCACGGCCTGGTCGTCGGCCACAGGGGCATCGTTCACCGCGGCGATCGCGATTGTCACCGTGGCCGGATCGCTATCGGCGGTTCCGTCGTTCACCGTGAAGGTGAAGCTATCCGCCCCGTTGAAGTCTGCGCTCGGGACGTAGGTCAGATCCGGCGCGGCGCCGCTGAGGCTCCCGTGAGCAGGATCGGTCGCCACCTGATAAGTAAACGGATCGCCGTCTGGATCGCTCCCAGTGAGGGTGACAGGCACAGCGGCATCTTCGAGCGTTGCCACGCCTTGGTCGTCCGCGACCGGGACGCCGTTGGCGGGCCCGGTCGGGATGTCGATGGCGTACAGGTCGTTGCTGCTCAGCCCGTAAGCGCTGCCATCGAAGAACACGGCCGAGGAAAAGCTGCCGCTCGTGCTGGAGCCCAGCGACGCGGGCGTAAACACCACGACGTCTTCATCGGCGCTGGAGAGGCCGGACACCGACAGGTCACCCGTGGTGGAGAGGTAGATCGTGCCGTCCCCATCCAGGCCAAGGGCGTTGATGTCCTCGCTGCTGCTGCTCAGGCCTACGTCACTGCCGTCGAAATACAGGCTCCAGGACCCGGCCGTGTTCGCCCCCAATGAGCTCGGGGTAAAGGCCAGGAGATCCTCGTCCCTGCCGGAGACGCCGGAGACGCCGAACGATCCACGCGTCGAGAGCAGCAGCCGACCGTCCTCGAGGAGTCTGCTGGCATCCACGTCCTCGCCGCTGCTCGTCAAGCCCACGTCGCTGCCGTCGAAGTACAACTCGAACGATCCGCTCGTCTCCGCGCCGAGTCCCGTCGCCGTGAACCGCACCAGGTCGGAGTCATCGACGGTCCCGCTTATCCCCGGCACCGATCCAGCGCTCGTGAATGACATCAGAATCTCGGTGGGGCCGATGACGTCGAAGGCGTCTAGCCTGAAGCCGCTCAGGCCCACGTCACTGCCGTCGAAGTGGAGCGTGAAGTCGGTCCCATCGAAGGCGACGATGTCCTCGTTGGCGACACTCAAACCGTCGACCGCGCCGCTACTCCCCAGGGAGAAGTAGAGGATCGTGGAGGCGGAGGCGGGCGCCAGGTAGGTATAGCCGTCGGGCAGGGTGCCACTCTGGAGGTCGGGGTTGGTGACGACGACGTCGACGGGCCCGGCAGCGTGGGCGGGCGTGTCGGCGCTGATGGTGCCGGAGTCGTCCACGCTGACGGTGGCGGCAGCCGCCCCGCCGAAGGTCACTGTAGCCCCGGCCACGAAATCCGCGCCCGTGATCGTGACCGGCGTGCCGCCCGCGGTGGGGCCGTTCGGCGGGCCGACGCTGCTGACCGTGGGAGCCGGGGCGGGCGCGACGTAGGCGTAGCCGTCGGGCAGGGTGTCGCTCTGGAGGTCAGGGTTCGTGACGACGACGGCGACGGGCCCGGCCGCGTGGGCGGGCGTGTCGGCGGTGATGGTGCCGGAGCCGTCCACGCTGACGGTGGTGGCGGCCGCCCCGCCGAAGGTCACCGTGGCCCCGGCCACGAAGTCCGCGCCCGTGATCGTGACCGGCGCGCCGCCCGCAGTGGAGCCGTCCGGCGGGCTGACGCTGCTGACCGTGGGAGCCGGGGCGGACTCCAGGTAAGCGTAGCCGCTGGACAGGGTGTCGCTCTGGAGGTCAGGGTTCGTGACGACGACGTCGACGGGCCCGGCCGCGTGGGCGGGCGTTTCGACGGTAAGGGTGTTGGAGTCGTCCACGCTGACGGTGGTGGCGGCCGCCCCGCCGAAGGTCACCGTGGCCCCGGCCACGAAGTCCGCGCCCGTGATCGTGACCGGCGCGCCGCCCGCAGTGGAGCCGTCCGGCGGGCTGACGCTGCTGACCGTGGGAGCCGGGCCAGGCGTTAGATAGCCGTAGCCGTTGGGCAAGGCGCCGCTCTGGAGGTCGGGGTTGGTGACGACGACATTGATGGACCCGGCCGCGTGCGCCGGAGTATCGGCGGTGATGGTGCCGGGGGCGTCCACACTGACGTTGGTGGCGGCCGCCCCACCGAAGGTCACCGTCGCTCCGGCCGCGAAATCCGCGCCCGTGATGGTGACCGGCGTGCCGCCTACGGCGGGGCCGTCCGACGGGCTGACGCTGCTGACCGTGGGAGCCGGGGCCGACCCCGCGGCACGGACCGACGCGTCGTCCACGTACCAGCCCTCGAAAGTGTTGATGAGGCCGTCGATCGTGTCAAACCAGAAGCGCAGGTAGACGTCCCC
This sequence comes from Dehalococcoidia bacterium, assembly GCA_963663235.2. Taxonomy (GTDB): domain Bacteria; phylum Chloroflexota; class Dehalococcoidia; order Bin125; family Bin125. The sequence goes on along the minus strand of CAXXNO010000005.1, from coordinate 12,556 downwards.
GCCGGCGAAGGCGCTGAGATCCACGGTCCGTTGGACCCAAGTTGTGCCCGTGCCGTGTGACTCGAACACCGTCGTCCACGTCACCCCGTCCGACGATGCCTGCACCCGCGTGCGGTCCCAACTGGTCCCCGACTCGACTGCACTCCATTCGGAGAAGGCGAGTTCCGCGTCCGTGGATCCCGCGAGGCTGATGCCCGACGATGTGAGGGCACCGCTGTTGCGGTCGCCGGTGTCGTAGGTCCCCGTGGCTTCGTCGCCGTAGTACCAGGAGGTGACGGGACTGTCCGCGCGGCGTGTGGACTGATGCCAGAGTCCGGTCGCGGTCCAGGTCCCGACTCCACCTTCCACGTCGTCGGCGAAGACGTCCGACAGTGGCGGTGGCGGTGGCGGCGTAGCGCTCGTTACGGCGTTGAACAGATTCAACCGGCCGTTCGTCACGGTGCTCTTCGAGAGGTCGCTCAAGGGATCAACCGTGGAAAGGATCCGCCCTTTCACTTGTGCGGCCGTGAGGCTGAGTTCGGTGCTCCAGATCAGGGCGGCGGCGCCCGCCACGTGTGGGGTGGCCATGGAGGTACCGCTCAGGGATACGTAGCTGTTCCCGGGGATGGTGGTGCTCCGGATGCTGACACCTGGCGCCGCCAGGTCCACTGAGATGACACCGTGACTCGAAAAACTCGCATAGGCGTCGGTGTCGTCGGTGGCGGCCACAGCGATGAGGTTGTCCAGCGTGTAGCTCGACGGGTAATGCGGACTCAGATCGGTGTTGCTGTTGGAGTTTCCCGCGGCGGCGGCATGGAGGATCGGCGGCATTCCCGGCTGGTCCAAACCGGCCATCGCGTCACGTAGCGCTTGCGAGAAGCCTCCGCCGCCCCAGCTGTTACTGGTGAGGAGGACGTTCTGACCGTGGAGGTTCCGAAGGCTGTTGAAATACTTGAAGCATTTGACCGCGTCGGCGGTGGTGCCGCTGCCGGACGAATCGAGGAACTTGCACGCGGCGATCTGGACGGTCCAGTTGACGCCCACCACGCCGATGCCGTTGTTCCCGCGGGCCCCGATGGTGCCGGCAACGTGCGTGCCGTGCCCCTCGTCGTCCATGGGATCGCCGGTGTCGGTGATGGCGTTGATTCCGTGCACGTCATCGACGTACCCGTTCCCATCATCGTCGAGCCCGTTGCCGGCGATCTCTCCCGGGTTGGTCCAGCTGTTGGCGGCCAGATCTTCGTGGGTGTAATCCACGCCGGTGTCGATGACGCCGACGATCACGGCGGACGAGCCGGTCGTGACGTCCCAGGCCTCCGGCGCGTCGATGTCCGCGTCCGCCGTGCCGCCCGTCTGGCCGGTGTTGTGCAAGCCCCACAACTGACTGAAATCGGGGTCGCTTGGGGTAGCATCGACTGTAAGGATGTAGTTCCGCTCGACGTAGTCCACCCGCGGGTCTTGCTCCAGGCGGGCGATCAAAGTATCCGTGAATGAATCCGCGAGCCCCTGGCGGCGCTCGACCAGCACCTCCTCGGGATCGTCATCGTCGTCGTCGCCGTCTAAGTCGTCCTCTTCGTCGAGTTCGTAGTCCTCGTAGAACTCCTCGATCTCCTCCTCCGTGACCCCCGGATTGAAGCTGATGATGAGCTCGTCTGGGACGAAGGGTGCTTCATCGTGATCGTCCGCGCGGAGGTCGGACGCCCGTCCACCTTCCGCGGCCGCCACGAGCGCGACCAGGACGCATAGCCCTACGAGGAGCCGCTTCACAAGAGCACCTCCGCCCCTTCAAGCGCTGTACGTCGCAGGCCGGAGCATTCCGTCCGCCCGCGGGCGATGCGGCGTCCAGCGCGCCTCCGATGATGCTTGACACTGGTGCGCCCCGGTCGCCCCACTCGCGACCGGCGGGGGATCCCCCGCGGCTCCCACGGTGGCGACCAACGTCAGGGCGACGAGCGCGAACGCCACTACTGCGATCAAGATGGTCCTGGGCATCCTCAGAGTTCCCTTCGTGATCGACTCGTCGTGGTGAGCATGGCGATCGCGCTGTGAAGAACTGATGAAGGAACTGCAAGGTTGCTGCTCGATTTCCCGTGCGGGCTTCCGACGCCCGGGTTGGGCCCCTGTGGTGGCTCAATATTCCTTCCGCCCGCTATTAGCTCGCGGATCTCGGCCTGATCGGATCCGTTCTGCCAGATCTAGGCGCGGATAGGGTTTGGGTACGGGGCGCGAAAACTTGTGGCGCACGAAAAATACATCCGCTCGGTTTCTGGGCCAATCGAAGACCTACCAGGCCGCGGTGAGCGGATTGGAGCGAGCCGGATAGAATCTTGTGCCTCCACAGGCTATGAGAGCACCCCCTCCACGACGAGATCGGCGATCTGGTCGTCGTTGTAACCCAGCCGCTCTTTCAGGATTTCCGCGCTGTGCTCGCCCAAGTCGGGCGCGTCGCGGCGGATGGTCGCCGGCATGGCGGTGAAGTTCACCGGGTGGGACAGCAGTTTCACCGTGCCGAAATGCCGGTGTTCGTGATCGATTAAGTAGTCATTGGCCAGCACGGCGGGGTCGCTGGGGAGATCGCCGATGCGCTGCACGCGCGTGTAGATGAGATCGGGATTCCGGCTCAGCCGCTCTTCCCATTCGGCGCGATCCGCCGTGGCGAAGTGCGCATCCAGGATCTGAATCAACTCCACGGCGTTCTCGTTGCGCTTCTCCATATTCTCGAACCGCGGGTCGTCGCTGAGCTTCTCGAGCCCCACCACCTCGCAGAATCCCGGCCAGTGGCGTTCGGCCTCGATGATGCCCAGGATCAGCCATTCGCCGTCGCTGCATTCGTAGAGGTTCCAGAGCGGATTGCCGGCGCTGTGCCGGTCGAATCGGGGCCAGTCCTCGTAGCCCTTGAGCATGGAGACGCTGATTCCCCAGAAGGAGAGCCACATGTTCGCCATGAGGTGGGAGACCTCCACCTTCTGACCGCGGCCGCCCTGCAACTCCCGACCCGCCACGGCGGCGACGATGCCGTAGGCCAGCATGCCCGCGCCCATGATGTCGGCGACGCCCATGGTGTTCCAGTTCGGCGGGTCACCCGGCGCGCCGGAGGTCCACATGAACCCGGAGCGGGCCTGGCCGACGACGTCCAGCGCCGGCTTGTGGGCCTCCTCGCCCTTGAAGCCGTAGCCGGCAGTGGAGGCGTAGATGAGGCGAGGGTTGAACTTGGAGAGCACGTCGTACCCCAGCCCCATCTTGTCGAATGCGCCCGGCCGGTAGTTCTCCAGGAAGACGTCCGTGTCCTTCATCAGCTCTTTGAAGATCCGCCGGCCGCGCTCCGTCTTGAGGTTGAGCGCCAGCGACCGCTTGTTGCGGTTCACGGTCTCGAAGAGAGCGCTGCGCCCATCCGGCATCTGGTTATCGATGCCGGCGACATTCATGACGTGGCGGGCCGCGTCGGGCCGGTCGGGACTCTCGATCTTGATGACGTCCGCCCCCATGTCGCCCAGCATCAGGCCTGCTAAGGGTCCGAACCCCCAGGTGCTGCACTCGATCATCTTGATGCCGGTCAGCGGTCCCACGGTCATGGCTGGCTCCTCTACATCCTTGGCGGCCTGCGGCCGCCGTAGTGTGACGGGGTATTCTACGTCACCGGCAGCGTCGCTCAGAGGGTGACAGGGCACCGATCGGGGGGCTCGGTGCGATCACGGGTGCGGTCCCCGCGGAGCCGGGCGGTGCCAGGCGCATCGACGGAGAGCGTCTCGCGCCGCTGCGCGTCGCCGCGGGCGGCGACCCCGTAGACCGCTCGGGCGCGGTCGATGGAGATGTAGCCCTCGACGACGTCCCGGAGGACGGCTTGGGGGTCGCGGGTGTGGGGGTCGCCGTAGCCGCCACCGCCTGCCGAGAGCGAGACGATGCGTTGGCCCACCTGCACCCGCTGCTCGCCCACGATGTTGGGGAGCGGGCGGGCGCACCCGAAAATGAGTCATTTGTACTTTGTGCAGTTTCCTTGCACGCACCGAGGATCGCAGCGCTATGGATGCGCTGGACTTCACAATCTGGGCATTCCTCCTGGCCCTCCTTATCTCCCCCTCTCCATCGCTTGCCGATGGAGAGGCCTGTCCTGAGCTTGTCGAAGGGTCGAAGGAGAACGGGGCGGCCCTGTGATCTGCCCTTCTCCTTCCCCCTCTCCATCGCTTGCCGATGGAGAGGGGGCTAGGGGGTGAGGTTTCCCCACTACCCCTCGCTTCCCACCATTCCCCCTCTCCATCGCTTCCCGATGGAGAGGCCTGTCCTGGGCTTGCCTGCCCTGAGCTTGTCGAAGGGTCGAAGGAGGGCCGGGGGGTGAGGTCTGCTATCTTCTGTCGACGCGCAGCGAGGCGTGGCGGCCGCTCCGACGCCCGCGCAGGGAAGGACAGACAGCGCATGGCAGAGACGACGCGCAAAGCCGATGCGGCCCCCTTTGACCCAGTCCAGTTCGAGGTCATCCGCAACTCGCTCAACGCGGTGTGCGCCGAGATGGCGGTAGTGCTCTCGAAGAGCGCCTACTCAATCGCGGTGAACGAGGCGCGAGATTTCGCCGGCACGGTGTACGACCGCGACGGCAACCTGGCGGCCCGCAGCGAGTTCGACCTGCCCGCGTTCGTCGGGGTGAGCATGAGCACCGTGCCCGAGGTCCTCCGCCAGGTCGGGGACGAGGGCATGGAGCCTGGCGATATCTTCATGATCAATGACCCCTACGTCGCCAGCACCCACTGCAACGACATCCACTTCATCAAGCCGATTTTTTACCAAGGCAAGCGCGTGGCATTCGTCGCCAACACGGCGCACTGGACGGACGTCGGCGGCGCCGTCCCCGGGTCCCTGAATTCGGAGGCCCGGACCTTCTATGAGGAAGGCATGCGTATTCCCCCGGTCAAGGTCTTCCAGCGGGACGAACTGCAGGATGACCTTGTCCGGCTCCTGATGGCGAACATGCGGGAGAGCTGGGAGCGTATGGGCGACCTCCGCGCCCAGTGCGCCGCACTCCAGACCGGCGATGCGCGCATCCAAGTCCTGATCGAGCGGCACGGCTTGGACGCTGTCATGGCGTCCATGGAGGAGACGCAAGGCTACGCGGCGCGGATGCTGCGCGCCGCCCTGCGCAAGCTCCCGGACGGCGTCTACGTGGGCGAGGATCGCATCGACAAAGATCTGGCCACCGGCGACCCGGTGACCATCCGTGTCAAGGCGATCATCGAGGGTGAGCACATCACCTTCGACCTCACGGAGAACGACGACGCGAAAGAATACAGCATCAACGCGACGCGGCCCGCCACGCTCTCGGGCGTCCTGTGCGGGCTGGGAGCGATCCTGCCGCCGATGCCGATGAACGGCGGCATCCTGCGCGCGATGGAGCTCAAAGCCCGCCCCGGCTCGCTGGTCTACGCCCAGCCGCCGGTGGCCATCTCCACTCAGGCCTCATCGAGCGTGGAGTGCATCATCGGCGCGACGATGCTGGCGCTCAGCCAGGCGCTGCCTGAGCGGGGCGCCGGTGTCTACTCCACGATCTTGAACACGACCTACAACGGTTTCGACTCGCGGGACGGGTTCGAATCGCCGTATACGTTCTACGTCTGGGCCTACGGCGGCATGGGCGGCACTCTGACGAAAGATGGCGCGAACACGGTCGGCACGGCGTACGCGGCCACCATCCAGAACGTGCCGGTGGAGTTGCAGGAACGCCGCTATCCGGTCCTCTGGCGGCGCTACCAACTGCTGACGGATTCCGGCGGCCCCGGACGGTCGCGCGGCGGGCTGGCGCTGGATCAGGTGTTCGAGCTGCCGTTCCACTCCGGGCGAATGAGCGATTTCGGCAACCGCGAGCGCTTCGGATCCCCCGGCATCTTCGGCGGCGAGCCGGGCGGGCTGGCGGGCCTCGTGGTGCAGGAGGGGACGGAAGAGCAGCAGCGGCTGGGCCTGAACGTCGTCAATGTCTTCTTGGATGTGGGAACGATCCTGCATTTTTGGTCTTCCGGCGGCGGCGGTTACGGGGATTCCCTGGAGCGTTCGGTCCAGCGTGTGCTGGAGGATGTGATGGATGACTACGTCACCATCGCCGAGGCGCGGGCGCGGTACGGCGTGGTGGTGAATGAGATCGATCGGCGGACGCTGCAGTACGAGATCGACGAAGGGGCCACAGCGCGGCTGCGCGCCGAGATGCAGCGGGCGCGCGGCCAGAACTGAGCCGAACCACGCTCTCGCCTCAGGAGCCTTGCACGGCCGCCTCGGATCCGGCGCCGCTCCCCAGCGACGTCGCCACGCCAGGCCGCCCGCCGCGCGAGATAAGCAGGTAGGGGTCCGTCGCACTTCGGACTCGTGACGCCAACGCTATCAAGTCGGAGATCGCTGCGTACGTGTAGTACGTGGAAAGGGCCACTCGGAGCGGCTGCTCACGGTCGGTGTAGTAGCCATACTTATCGATCCGCCCCGAGAGGCTCGGATACGCGCGCTGCATGAATTCGGCAATGCGCGTCTCGTCGGCGTAGTTGTCGGCCAGCTGGTCGAACGGTCCGTCGTAGTAATCGTTCCGGCGGATGTTCAGTTGCCGCACCCCGATCAACACCTTGCGGTCGTTATGGGCCTTGTCCATCCAGAAGGCGAACCCGCTCCGCCGCCCCACCAGAACGTCGTCTGCCATGGGGTCCAGCACGTCCGGTACGGGTTCCTCCTCGCTAAGCACCCAGAGGAAATGGTCGTCCCGCTCGTTGAAGATCAGGTAGAACTGGTACCCCGACTCATCGAACGTGCGTTGGATAAACCGCTCGTCCGGCGACAGCACCAGTGCATCCGGCATGTTCTGGTCCAGTGGATTGAAGTGGAACGTTACGGTCTTGCCGTCGAACCGCACCGAGTAGGTGAGCGGATCGATCTCTTGTACCCGCACCCCGTCCGCTTCGGTGTAGAACTTCGAGCCGCTGATCCCGCGATTCGTGAGTGTAGGGAACTCGATGAACTCGAAGTACCCGAACGACAGCACGCCGTGCTCGCGACGCCCCGCCGGGAGGCGGAGGTTTCCCCATACCTGCCGCCCGTCGACGTTGAGGATGGAATAGTAGTAATTCTCCGACGGCAGCACCTTGACCTCGTCCGGCAGCGCCGCGAACACGCGGGCGAACACTGAATCCGCATCGTCGAGATCGACGCCGTCGCTGGTGAACCCCTCGATCAAGCGTTCGTGAAAGAGCACGTAACTGGTCGCGCCGTCCACCGCAGCCTCAGTTGCGGTCGTCTCCCCTCCGTCGCTAGCGCAGGCCGCCGCGAGCAGTGTCGCGACAGTGAGCCCGAGCCCGACGAGCAACGAACGGCCCGGGCGCGATAGTCCCGATCTCCACAAGGAGAAACATGCCACGGCACAGCCTCGGGGAGGGTGGCACCCTCCAGGGAGATCGTCGGTCCGATCGAGTCCGCCGTCTGTGCGGGGAAACCCGGCGGTTGGATGGCCCAGCCCCTTGGCGCCGGAGCCGTCTGTCTCGCGGAGCACCCACCTTGGTGGTGTCGCAAACCGCGCCCCGCTGCGGTTCATTGGGGGATACGGCCCCGTGGTCCCAACGCGGCACGAACTCGCAGTCTGCGTGGATCGCCGCTCCCTGCCGATGATCGATTCGAGTCGTTGAGTCCCCGACCTTCGGGACAGCGGACGAGAGGGAGCCGCCCCGACCGACGATGGCCTGATGCGTGGGTCGCGTCACAAGTCGTGCCTTCCCTCGACTGTTAAGTGAAGGAATCGACTCAAGAGCGGGAGCCGCATGCCCTCTAGGCCGCGATTTCCTGAAGCCAACAAGCGTCGAGCAGTTGCCTTCGGCAGCGCCGCGTTTCGCTGATCCGGTGGAGTTGCTGACATGATCCGTCGCCTGGTCGCCTTCCTGCCATCACTCATGCTTTTGTTGGTGCTCACGCCGACGGCACTGAAGGCCGGAGAGCCACTGCACGACCCCGCCGCCAGCGGCTTCCACGACCCCGCCGCCAGCGGCGGGCACGACCCCGCGATCAGCGGCGTCCACGGACCCGTTCCTCAGCGGCGGCCACGACGCGGTGCTGAGCGGGGCCCAGGACCCGGTCTTGAGCGGGGCGCACGATCCCGTTGCGAGCGGTGGACATGATCCCTACGTGAGCGGCCTGCACGACCCCCGCGTTCAGCGATGCCGGTACGCACGACCCGGTGGTGAGCGGCTTCCACGACCCCTTCGTGAGCGGTGGCCACGACGCCGAGATCAGCGGCTTCCACGACCCCTTCGTGAGCGGTGGCCACGACCCCGTTATCAGCGGCGTCCACGATTCCGTTCTTCAGCGGCGCCCATGGCCCGGCGCTCAGCGATGGCCACGACCCGTTCTTGAGCGGAGCCCACGATCCTACGCTGAGCAGCGTCCACAACGCCTTCACGAGCGGGCTCCATGACCCCACGTTCAGCACCGCCCACGATCCCGTGTTGAGCGCTGGCCACGATCCGGCGACGAGCGGGGCGCACGATCCGGCGCTCAGTGGTGTCATTACACTTGCCCCACAGCCCCTTCGTCAGCGCCCTCCATGATCCTGCGATGAGTGGCGCGCACGAGCCGGCCAGCAGCGGCGCCCACGATCCGTTCTTGAGCGGCGTGCACAATCCATTGCTGAGCGGCCAGCACGACTCGACTCTGAGTGGTGCGCACACGCCGTTCACGAGCGGCCTGCACGACCCCGTCCTCAGTGGCGGCCATGACGCCGTGATTAGCGGCCTGCACGACCCGTTGTACAGCGCGGCGCATAATCCCGAGCTCAGCGCCGCCCACGACCCCTTGTTCAGTGGGGCACACGGCCCGGCCCTCAGTGCGGATCACGATCCCACGTGGAGTGGCCTCCAAGACCCGGCGTTCAGTTTGAGCGGGGAGCACGCCCCAGACCTCAGCACCTTCCACAGCCCCGTAGAGAGCGCTGCGCACGATGCGACGCTGAGCGGTTTCCACGACTCCGTGCTCAGTGCGGCGCACGATGCCACGTTGAGTTCCGCGCACGACCCGCTGGCCAGCGCCGCGCATGACCCGCACCTCAGCGGCTTCCACGATGCGGTGCTGAGCGGCGCCCACGACCCCACCGTCAGCAGCGCGCACAGCCCGACGCTCAGCGGGGTCCACAACCCGATCTTGAGCGGCGCTCACGACTCCATATTGAGTTCCGCGGCACAACCCTGTCGTCAGCGACTTGACCAGCGTGGACGGCGAGCCACCTGTCGTGGACTTCGATCTCCTCTTCGGCGATGATTTCAGCGAAGCACGCCCTGGCCGTAAGTCAGGTGCGGCAAGAAACTCCCCTCTCTCTGCCTCCGTCCGTACTGCGAGCGGCTGGGATTCGCACGGCGCAGCTTGGCGGCGGGTGCAGCCTGAGCGAACTCACCACACAGTCGTATACGCTGGCTCCCCTCCGGGACGTCGTTGCCATCGCCCTGGGCTACGGAGCCGGCGCGCAGCTCGCGAGCCTTGGCACTTGCGTGCAGGTGATCCTGCCGCCGGACTTCGCGTTCAGTGCGGGCTGGGATGCTCCGCCCGCCGGCGCACTCTTCCATCTGGAGGACGATCTCAACGGCCTGATCCTCGCTCCCGTGGGGTCGGCACCCCCGAGCGAATTCCCGGAGTGGAGCCTTGATTTCTTCCTCCCCGCTGCGATCCCTACACTCGATAGTGGCTTCAACGCGCTCACGTTCACAGGCGTCTCAGGAACCAGGGTGGAGGAATTCGTCGCTTCGTTCGGCGGAGCGGTGACCGCGGTCTTCCGGTTCAATTCGGCCACGCAGCAGTACGAGACGTTTACTCTCGGCGCCCCGGCCTTCGTCAATACGCTGACGACGCTGCAGCAAGGCGACGCGCTGCTACTGGCAGTGGACCGAACGGCGCCGTTCAGCCAGATCGACCTTCTGCCGGCCAGTGGGATGAGGCGCATCGCCCTCCGGACCGGTTCGAATCTCGTCTCCTACACTGGCGCGAGCGGGCCCATTGACGACATCCTCGGGGAAGTCCCCCGGACTCGTGGCAGCCTTCGTACACGATTTCCGTAACGCAGCAGTGGCTGGCGTACCGCCCGGACGGCCCTGCGTTCCTCACGCAGGTCGCGGAACTCGATCGCTTGCAACCTGTATTCCTCATCATGACCGAGTCGAGCGCGTGGACGTATGAGGTGGCAGGCTCGGCCGCGGGAGCGCCGGCAGCAGAGTAACGCCCGCCGGTTGCGCCTCGTCCGTATCGCATGCCGCGTGGATGCTCGCGACCCAGGTCAACGCGCTTACGACCGCCGCCAGATCGTGCATTGGAACGTGACGGCCCATCCGACGGTGACGTGGGGGTGGCGGCGGTTCATCGCGGCAACGCCCGGGAGCCGGCAGCCGCGCTGTCTGATCCGCGATCGCGACACGTGCTACGGCGGCGGCTTCGTGCCACGCGCTCGGGCCATTGGGATTGAAACCGTGCTCACTCGCGTGCGCACTCCGCAGGCGAACACCATCGCAGAGCGCTGGGTCGGGATGGCCGCCGCGAGTGTCTCGACCACCTGATCATCCTCGGTGAGGGACACCGCCGGCGGATCCTGTGCGAGTACGTTCGCTCCTACCACGCGACTCGGCCATACCGCACCCTGACGGCGCGCCGCCAATCGGGCCGAGGGCGCTATCCTCAACCGGGACCCGTGGCAGAACGGGGCGCGCGGCGTGGTATCGTCGGGCCACAGAGTTCGACGGGCGGACGGGCGACGGCGGAGGATGCAAGTGGACGACCCGCAGGGGAGTCTGCTGCGGATCACGCAAAACGTCGAGCGGGTGATCTTGGGGAAGAGCCGCGCGGTGGCGGAGGCCGTCATCGCGCTCGTGAGCAACGGCCACCTGCTGATCGAGGACGTGCCCGGTACGGGCAAGACGATGCTGGCGCGCGCGCTGGCGGTCTCGACGGGCTGCGGGTTCAGCCGGATCCAGTTCACGCCCGACCTCTTGCCATCTGACGTCACGGGCGTCTCGATCTACAACCAGAAGAGCGGCGATTTCGAATACCGGGCCGGGCCGATCGTGGCGCAGATCGTCTTGGCCGATGAGATCAACCGCGCCACCCCGAAGACGCAGTCGGCGCTGCTGGAGTCGATGGAAGAGCGGCAGATCACGGTCGACGGCGTGACGCGGCCATTGCCGCAGCCGTTCATGGTGATGGCGACGCAGAATCCAGTGGAATACGAGGGGACGTTGCCCTTGCCGGAAGCGCAACTGGACCGATTCTTGCTGCGGCTTCACCTGGGGTACCCGGATCCCGCGGACGAGGTGGCGATCCTGGAGGGCCAGCAAGAGCGCCATCCGATCACGGAGTCTCCAGCCCGTGTCCGACCCGGAGACGATCCGTGAACTCCACGCGGCCGTGCGGAACGTGTGGGTGGACCCGCTGATCAAGCAATACATCGTGGAGATCACAAACACGACGCGGAGCCACCCGGCGGTGTACCTGGGTGCGTCGCCGCGGGGGTCGCTGGCGCTTTTCCGCTGCGCCCAGGCCGAGGCCCTGCTCAGCGGCCGCGACTACGGCATCCCCGACGACGTCAAGGCGCTGGCCGGCCCGGCCCTTGCTCATCGCATCATCGTCAGCCCCACGGCGCAGGCCCAGGAGACCGATTCCCGGAGCGTAGTGGAGGAGGCGCTCAGCCGAGTGTCGGTGCCAGGTGCACGCGCGGGATCGCGATGACGGCGCCCGGCCCGGGGATGCTGCGGAGCGCGTACGGCGCCACGTTGGGCACGCGGCCGGCGTTAACCGGAGTGGTCATCGCCTTGGTGATCGCCTTCGTACTAGCGTTCGCTTCCAACCACTGGCTCCCGTTCCGTATCGGCTATTTCCTGCTGTTCGGGCTGGCGGCGGGCGCGTTTTGGACCTGGGCGCACGGCTCCGGGCTGGGGCTGCAGCGGCGGCTGGCGAGCACGCGGCTGCAAGTGGGGGAGTCGATCGTCGAGCGGTTCGAGGTAGAGAACCAGGCGCTCCTGCCCAAGCTGTGGCTGGAGGTGGACGCCGAATCCGATTTTCCCGGCCGGCGGGTGCGGCGGGTGATCTCGTTGCCGTCGCGGTCGCGCCGCAGTTGGGAGGTCGCCACGCCGTGCGTCCGGCGGGGGGCCTACACGCTGGGCGCCGTGACGGTGCGCGTCGCCGATCTCTTTGACCTGTTCCGCTCCGAACAGCACTTCGGCCGGCCGCAGGAGATCCTGGTGTACCCGCGCCCGCTCGACCTGCCCCGGCTACAACGTGCCGCCGGCCAACCTGCCTGGTGAAGGACGCTACCGGCGCCGGACTCACTACGTCACCCCAAACGCCGCGGGTGTGCGCGGCTACGAGCCCGGCGACAGTTTCAATCGCATCCACTGGCCCAGCACCGTGCGCACGGGGCAGTTGATGGTCAAGACGTTTGAACTGGATCCCTCGTCGCACCTCTGGGTGATCCTCGATCTGAGCCGGCCGGCGCAGGCCGGCGAGGGCGACGAATCGACGGTGGAGTACGGCGTCACGACGGCGGCGGCGGTGGCGCGCCATTTCCTGGCGCAGAACCGCACGGTGGGGATGCTCA
>CAXXNO010000004.1:0-950829 GCA_963663235.2 Dehalococcoidia bacterium | reverse complement strand
AGGGTGTCGAAGCGCTCGCGATTGAGGCACGCGTCGCGCAGCTTGCCGTTGAACGATTCCCCAGAGCCGTTCGCCCAAGGCCTGCCCGGTTCGATGAAGAGGGTCGTGCCCCCGACCCGGTGCAGCCAGTCCCGTACCGCGGTGGCGGTGAACTCCGGGCCGTTGGCGGACCGCAGAAACGTCGGCGGCCCGCGCTCGACGAACAGCTGGGCCAACCGCGCCAGGCCGTCGTCGCTGCGCCGTCGGCGGGCGACGTCGAGACGCAGGCCCTCGCGGGTGGTCCTCATCCACGATGGCGAGGATCCGCACCGGGCGCCCATCGGCGGTGCGGTCGAGGCCGAAGGCGTCGGACCAGCCGTGGGACGGCCGCTCGGCCCGCCGCCGCACCAGCGCGCCGGCCGCGAGCCAGAGGCGGCCCCGTTTGGGGTGCTTCCCGGGGACCCGCCAGCCTTCCTGACGCCAGAGCCGCTCGACCCGCTTGGGGTTCACCCGCCAGCCCGCCTGGCGCAGCCGGGCCGGGATGCGACGGGAGCCGTAGCGGCCGAAGCGGGTGGCCAGCGCGACGCTGCGCGCGATCAGCGCCGGCTCATCCGGGGACGGCCGGGGCACGTAGCGCGGTGTCGCCCGCGCCTGGCCGGTGACCTGGCCGGCCCGCCGCTCCGACACCGCGTACGGGTCCGTGCGGTAGGATGTCGCCCGGCGCCGCTGGGCCGGGCGCAGAAGTTTCCCGCTGCGACGTCCCCCAACATCGCGTTGTCCCGCGCCTGATCGGCCACCACCCGCTTCAGCCGACTGTTCTCGCGCTCCCGTTCTTTCAGCCGCTTGGCCTGGTTGACCCGCAGCCCCCCGTACTCCCGCCGCCAGCGGTAATACGTTGGCTCGGCCACGCCGAGGCGGCGCGCGACCGGCGCGACCGATTCCCCCTGCGCGAGCACCACCTCCGCCTCCCGCAGTTTGCCGATGATCTCCTCGGCCGCGTACCGCTTGCGTGCCATGCCGACTCCCTTCGCACCGGCCCGAATCCTCGCACAGGATCTGGACCGGTTCTGGGGGGGCAGGTCACAGACTTCTACCTCCCAAGGGCGTTGGTCTCTTACGGACCGTAGCAAGCCTTCCATCGGTGAGGAGTCTCCGCCGATGGGGCTCCACTTCGGGCTGTGCCCACCAATCTGACAGCTTCGAGCTTGGTCGCAGAGGTAGCCCATTCTCAAGGGCTCTACCCTACGCCACCAGTTCGCCGTCGATGCGCTCTTTCCGCCGCTGCCGCACCAGTAGCACGCGGAAGGGCAGTTCTGGTCGACGCTGGCCAGCGCATTCCCTACGGCGGGGCCGACTTGCGCTGGGTCGACTCGCACGCCGCACGGCGCGCGGGCTCTCTCTCCCCCATCTGAGGCCGGTAGGTACTAGGGACTCCTCGCTTCAAGCGGCTACGGACTGGGGTTCAGATTGTCACCAGGACTCGCGAACAGCGAGTTGGATTCACGCGGATGGAAGATCCGTGCGCCGTTGCCGCACCCCCGCAGTCTGATCGCAACTCGCGGGCCAGGACAGGCTATGCCTAGGGAACGGCATCGAAGACGAGGTATGCGACCTGCTCACCCTTGAGACGGCGCTCCCCGTCTTTCAGCTGATCTTCGTCGATGGCCAGACGAAGGTCCGACGAACCATCACGAGTATTACTGGCTGGCCGCGTGAGCGCGGATGGGATTCTGAGGCACTACAGGTACGGGAGCCGTTAGGCCGAGGCGTTCCCCGCGCGACGAGAAGATCGCGCTGTCCGGTCCGATCACCAGCACGTGCCGTGCCCGGGCGTAATCGAAGGTTGGAAAGCACTCGCCTTTGAACCGGGCGGAGCCTCGCACTACGCATAGTTGCCGTACGATCTGGTGGCGGTGATCGGGCTCAGCGGCCGCGACATCGATGGGCATGAAATCGATGACTTCGGCGACACTCCCGGGACTCGGGAATCGGGTGACCAGGACGTTGGTCTCAGGGAGGTACATCTGTTTTTGGACAGCCGACTCAAGGGGGGCGATCTTGAAGAACCCCCTTTCTTCGCGTCCAAGATCGAAGCGAACACACTCGGCGAGTCGAAATGCGGGAGACAGCACCAGTCAATTGAACCGTCTTTGCCGACCAGTGCGGCAGTATGCAGATCCCCGATGACTCCGTAGCCTTCGATAGGCCTGTAGAGGCGCCAATCGGAGCGATCCTGGATTCCCGGAATCGAGGCCTGCTGTTCCTTCGCCGTTATATCTCGACCTCCAGCTTCACGGGATCGTTGAAGCTCCACATCCGGTCTTACGTGCGAAAACAGTCGATCGAATCAGGAAAACAGAGAGCCCCACACTTAGGGACCACCTCCGTAGCCCGATGACGAAGTCGCGGCTGCGGTCGCGAGCACAACCGGAAGCGTGATCCCAATGACCACCACGAGCGCCCAGAGTGCGGGCGCCGAAGTCAGCACCTGCTCTCGTCGCCGCGTCGCGCGGGCGGCTGCCGCCATCCCGTGTGGCATCCACCACGGGCTGTACTTCGCTTCGAAGTGGTGGAACGTGATCCCCAGGCCCGCGCCGTACACCAGGTGACCGACGAGACTGGCGGTCAGACCGGCGGCGCTGTCGGCCGTCCAGTCTGGCGTGGAGCCGAGCAAGATCGGCATCAGCGTGTTGGGACCCACGACCCACACGAAGAACCCGTAGGAAACGCCCCATCCGATCGCAGAGCCGCGGTCGTGCGCTTGGCGCCGGAAGAGCAAGCCATAGGTGACGCCCCAGGTGACGGCGATGAGGAAGTGCACGGCCAGGCCCGCAGTTGCGGAGTCGGTCCGGACCAGGTCCGCGACGTCTTCTAGCCCGCGGATCTCCACCATGACGTACGTGAAGAGGAGCCCGCCGACCAACCCGGCGATTACGCCGCGACCGATGGCGCGCAAGCCCCGCGTTCCGGCCCCTTCCTCGTCGTCCTCTCCGATATCGTCGGCGAAGAGGATTCGCCACAGCGCGTCGAGCCACTGGTATCCGAGCCCCAGGATGCCACCGAACAGGAGGTAGGCGAACAGAGCAGCGAAGTCACCCCGGGCGTCGTTCGCCGACCAGGGCAATCCATCGCCGGCGATCAGTGGGAGGATTGTCCGATTGAGGAGGGCCCAGAGCAGGAATCCGTACATGCTCCCCCGGACTAGACCAGCGCCGGCGCTATCCGAGGGCCGTGGGACGAGCAGCGCAAACCCCATTCCGCTGAGGCCGCTGATCGAGAGCAGGACCAGCCACGTGATCGCGGTCGCGTCCTCTTCCGACATGGCGGCGAAGAGATGGAGCCGGGCCTGGCTGCTGAGCACCGCCCCGACGATGCACCCGGCGACGAGTCCGGCCAGTACGCCGCGCGTCAGTTCCCCGCGAGCCGGCCACCGGATCCGTTGCCGCCGCAGCGCCAGCAGGCCCACGCCCGTGGCCGCGCCGTACAACAGGTGCCCGAGCAGGGGGGCGAACGCCGCCTGCGCTGAAGGCACATCCCATGCCAACCCGCCGCCCTCGAACAGCGGTCGCAAGGTGAGCGGGCCGACGAACCACCATAAAGCGCCGTAGGTGAGGCCCCAGAGCAACGTGTCGCCAGCACCGCTACGTTGATGCCAGACGAGCGCTCCGAAACCCGCTCCGACGACCGCCGCGATCGCCACGTGCAGGGGCACACCGACGAAGAATGAGTCGTCGATGCGAAGCACTGACGCGACAGAATCGAGGTCGCCGAGCTCCAGCATGGCGAGGCCGAAGATGAGGCCCCCGAACTGGCCCGCCAGCGCGCCGAGCAGCATGCAGCCGAGAAGGCTGTCCGACCGGATCACGTCTTCATGCGCTCCTCACCGCTGGTCGTTGCCGGCTCCCGCGTCGATCGGTCATCGAGACGTTTCGGACCCGCCGATTCGGCCGGCGGCGAGACGCTGGACGTCAGAGCGATGTCGCGGGGGAAGAAGAGATCGAGTGCCCAGTCGAGTGTCACGCGCACCTTTCGCTCCATGCCGGGCAGCTTGCTGAGATAGATGCTGCGCCACATGAGCCAGGCCACCAGGCCGGAGAACCTGACGCCGTAAATCTCCGCCACGGCTGTGCGGTGCCCAAGCGCAACGAGGGTCCCAATGGTGCGGAAGCGGAACTCCTTCAAGGACTCTCCACGAAGGGCCGCGACGATGTTCTCGGCGACTACCTTTCCTTCTCGGAGTGCGTGCTGAGCGGTGGGTGGATAGAACTGCCCCTCGTTGTAGGGATCTGGGATCTGTGCACAATCACCGACCGCCCAGACGTCGTCGAGTCCTTGGACGCGCAGGGTACCGTCGACGACCACTTGGCCGCCGCGATTTTGCTCGCAGGGGAGCGTCTTCAGGAGCGGATTCGGCTGATTTCCGGCGGTCCAGACGAAGGTGCGAGTGGGCACCTCGCTGCCGTCGTCAAGCAGCACGGCATCGGACGTCGCTCCCGCCACTCGCCTGCCGAGCAAGAACTCGATCCCCCGTCTCCGCAGTTTCTCCAGGGCGTAAGCGCCGAGCTCCGCGCCGAGCTCCGGGAGGATGCGGTCGCCCCCGTGGACCAGGAGGAAGCGGAAGTCTTGGCGCTCCAGGTGCGGATAGTAGCGCCGCACACTGCGCGCGAGGTCGAACAGTTCGGCAACCGTCTCCGTGCCAGCGAATCCTCCCCCAGCAACGACGAAGGTCAGGAGGCGGCGGCGCTCCGCAGGATCCGGCTCGATTTCGGCGCGCTCCAGCGCAGAGAGCACCCGGCTGCGAATGCGAGTGGCGTCGTCCAGGGTTTTCAGCGTGAACGAGTGCTCCTCTAGCCCGGGTAGGCCGTAGAAATTCGGTATCGCGCCGAGGGCCACGACAAGGTGGTCGTAGTGGAGAGAAGCGACGGTCGTCGAGTCGTTCGTGCGCACCCGTACGACTTTCGCGGTGGCGTCGATGGAGTCGACTGCAGCCTGACGGAAATGCGTTCGCCGACACGCCGCCCGGACGGGCGCGCTGATGTGCTGCGCCTCGAGGCTGCTCGAGGCCACCTCTGCGAGCATGGGTGTGAACAGCAGGTAGTTGCTTTGGCTGACGAGTGTGATCTTCAGTCCGGCCTGCCGCATATCGAGCTGTTCCAGCCGCTGCGCGGCGCCCAGCCCACCAAAGCCGCCGCCGAGGATAACGATGCGTTTGAGCGGCTGGGTCTCGACAGCTGGCGCGGGCCGCGTGGGATGGACACGACGATCGAGCGTCACGAGGAGGTGAAAGCCCAGCCCGGTGACGCCACCGTAGAGGAGGTGCCCGATGAGGCTCGGGAAGGCGGCGGCGGCTTCGGTCGTCGACCAGGTGGGGCTAGCGCCATCGAGGAGCGGCCGCAGAGTTAGCGGCCCAATGATCCAAACGAGGAGGCCGAAGATCACGCCAGAGGTGATCGTGGTCGCGTAGCTGTGCGGCTGATAGCGAAAGATAGCCCCGAAGGCCGCCCCGGCCAGCGCCGCGAGCAGCATATGTAGGCTCAGGCCGCCCGCGCTGGAGGAAAGCCCCAGCAGTCCCGTCACTTCCACCGTCAGGCCCCGCTCCTGCATTGCCGCCGCGATGATCAGGCCGCCCACCAGACCCGCGACGGAGGCGGCCGCGATCTCACGGCGCAAAGAGGACGAGGCGTTTAGCATGGCGAAGAAGGTCCCGAACTTGGCGACGGCCACACCCCATCGCGCGACGGCTGAGGGGCAGCCGATGCCGCCCGGCGCCTTACTCTCACGTCACCAGCGCCGGCGACGGCCGCCCGTGCCGTCTGCTAGTTGAACGATGCTACGGCGAATGTAACGGAGAAGGCCTGGCAGTAGATCACCGCGGCGCGAAACGTAGTGGGGTCGACATCGGCCGGCACCTCGTAGTTCACGGAGCCGTTGGTGGCTCTGATCCCGCCGAGGCTAACGGCGCCCTCCGCGTGTACATCGCCCGCCGTGTCCGGCGTCAGGAAGACGAACAGGTCCGGTCCGTTTCGCACCTCGTAATCCTGGAAGCGCAAGACCAGGTTTCCGTCCGGATCGCTCACGAGCAGCACCTCGCCGCTCCCCGTGTGGAACGCATCCGTCCCCATCAGCTCCCCGCGAGCGATCAGGGCGCCGGTGCGTGCGGGAGGTGTGGCAGCGGGCGCGGCATCACCTTCGGCGACCGTGTCCGTGTCAGCCGGCGCTGGCTCGCTCGCCGTGGCAGGCGCGTCGTTCGGCAGGCCCGTGTCGGCCGACGTCGGATCTCCGGCCGCAGAGGCTTCGTCGCCGACGGCACCCATGTCGGCGGGCATCGAATCGCTCGCCATGGCGACCTCGTCGGAGGCCGTCGTGTCGGGAGACGCGGGCATCGCAGTCATAGCGTCGGCCTCTTCCGTCGCCGCTGCAGGCTCGACCACGTCCGGCTGCACGAGACCGGACACTTGGAAGTCCAGTGTCTCGTTGAGACTCTCCCCCTCATCGACCAGCGGTCCCAGCAGCCAAATCGATACCCACACGAGGCCCGCCACGGCTGCTCCCGCCACGAGCGCCCCAGCGACCCAGGCAGGCGGTGAGCGCCTCACCTTCTCGAGACGCGCCCGCGGCACGTGCCCCGAGAAGTCCGCGAACACAGCCACCGTCACGAGGGTCACGGCAGGAATCAGCAGCGCATGAGCGAGAAAGAGCCCACCGCCGAGCGCCACGGCGGCGATCAGCAGACGGACCGCGTGCACCCGCTGCCAGACGGCCCCGACGGCGATGACCGTGGCGGCGAGAGCGCCCAAGCCAAGCACCACGCGAAGCGTTTCGCCCTCAAGGCCGGTGATGCGAACAGGTCCCTCCCGCAAGAAGTCGGCGGCGACCTGCGAGCTGAGCACGTAGCCGGATGCGGCGAAACCCGCGAGCGCGGCGAGTGCCAGCAGGAGATGTCGCACCGCTTCCACTCGTTGGGGGGTGAGAACCGGATTGGAATTCATGGTCTTCCTACCTGCCTTGCTGAAGGCCAAGTGGCTTCGTCAGCAGTCGCCGTGAGCTTGCTCGCCGCGTGAGCCGGCGGCGGTCCAGTGCACAATCGCGACGGTCGCCCGTCCCTTCCCCCTCTTGATATCTCGTGCACCTTACGATTGCCTTACGACTCATGAGGTCCAACCTTCGTGAGGTTGGCTGGATGGCGGTCCTGATTTATCGACGAGGGCAGGGACCGGTTTCTTACCCCGATCGTGAGAGGGGAAAACTCGATCCGGCTACCAGGGACGGAATTGTAGGCGGTAGTGGCCCAATATTCCATATACCTGCTTTTGGGTTGCGAATCGCGGTCCGCGACCGACTGCTTGGGAAGCAGGCGCTTAGCCGGCCGCGCTGGCTTCGGTTGCGAATAAGTGGGCGGCGGGGCTGAAGGCGGCGTCCGCGGCGGCCGCCTTGGCCGCGGCGCGCCGGGTCCCGGCCCCGGCGATCTGGAAGGAGACCGGCGCGGACGGCGGGTGGAAGCGCGCAGCGAGCATGTCGCGATTGAGCCGCTCCAGCGCCGATCGCCGGAAGAACGCGCGGCCGCCCGTGATCGCGAGCGCCCGGTCCATCACGGTCTGTACCGCGCTCGTTACGACCTCCTTGCAGAGGGCGGCCTGGGCGACGACCGTGTCGGCGTCCGGCTGGGGGGTGGCCAGGCGCTCCGCCACCGCGTCCCGCACTGAGGTGGCGGTCAGAAACGCCGCCTCCATCTCGCCTAGCAGCACGTCCGTCAGCGGCTCCGCCCGGAACGCGCTGTTGCGACCGCCGCCGATCGCGCGGAGCGCCTCGGCCCGAGCCTTCTCGGCCACGCCGATATAGACCCCGGAGACCAGTACCAGGAACCACCGAACCAAGTTGGTGGCTTTCGGGTCGCGCATGGGCGCTGGCCCATTTAGCCGGGTCGCGGCAGCGGCCGGTACGCGCACGTTCTCCAAGACCAAGTCATGGCTCGCGGTGCCCCGCATCCCAGTGGTGTCCCAGGTCGGCACGACGGTGACCCCCGGGCCGTCGGCCGGCACCGGTAGGATGAGGAGATCGCCGCTACCCGCCTCGCAGGCATTCACCCGCACCACGTCCATGCCGTCGGCCTGGGAGCAGAAGAACTTGCGCCCGTTGAGGACGTAGTGGTCCCCGTCGCGCTCGGCGGTGGTGGAGGTCGTCCAGTCGCCCGCAACGATGAACTCCGCCCCGGTCGATCCCAGGACGATGCCTTCGCTCACGACCCTGCGCAGAGTCGCCTCGGTGGCCGCGCCTGCGCGGTAGGCGTCGGCCGCCGCGCCGACCTGGAAGTGATGCATGTTCACCGCCAAGGCCGTCGAGGCGCAGCCCCGCGCGAGCGCCTGCTGCGCTCGGCTCATCTCTCCCAACGTCGCGCCCAAGCCGCCCAGCTCTTCGGGCACGAGGGCGGCCAGGTACCCGACGCGGCGCATCTTCTCGTAGTTCTCGTGGGGGAAACGCCCCTCCCGGTCGACCTCGGCCGCGCGCTTGCGAAAGTCCTCGGCCAAGCCCTCGGTAATCGTGATCACATCCGTCATCAGTTTTCCCTCCTCAGCACCCCTCGGCGGAGTCCGTTGTTTCCGTTGCCGTTACGATGCCCGAGACAGAGGAGGGATTCTAGTGCAAAATGTGCAGCAACACGGAGAGGAGTAACCGATGCGCGGATACGGCCAGTTCTGCCCGGTGGCAAAGGCGGCGGAAGTCGTGGCGGAGCGGTGGACGCCGCTCGTGATCCGGGAAATGATCGCCGGCAGCCGGCGCTTCAGCGAGATTCAGCGCGGCGTGCCCCTGATGTCGTCCTCCCTGCTATCGCGTCGCCTCCGCGAGCTCGAGCAAGCCGGCATCATCGATCGCCTGCAGGGCGACCGCCCTCGCTCCACGGAGTACGTCCTGACCGAGGCCGGCCGCGAACTCCGTCCCATCGTCGAGCTGCTTGGGGTCTGGGGGCAGCGCTGGATTACCCACGACCTCTCCCGCGACGATCTTGACGCGAGCCTGCTCATGTGGGACATCCGCCGCGGTCTGGACGGGGACCGGATGCCGGAGGGGCAAACGGTGATCCACTTCGCCTTCTCGGATGGGCCGGCCGGCAAGCGCAACTGGTGGCTCGTCGCGAAGGGCGGTGACGTCGACCTCTGTCTCACCGACCCGGGCCGGGACGTGGATCTCCACATCCACTCGGATGTCCGTACCCTGGTCGACGTGTGGATGGGGCACATGGCCATCGGCGATGCACTGCGGGGCGGTGACATCACTGTGGAAGGGCCACGGACGCTGGTTCGGGCGTTCCCGCAGTGGCTTCGCCTCAACGTCTTCGCGGAGCACGCACGGCCTGCCTGAGGGGCGGCCCTGGTCTCGTTCGCCCCCTCTGTGCTGGAGTGGGAAGGCTTGACCGGATCGCGCGGGTTGCTCCCGAATCTGCAGTACGGTGCCTGCGGGAGTCAGAAGGTCCGAGATCAACGGCTTGGGAAGCAGGCGCTTAGCCGGCCGCGCTGGCTTCGGTTGCGAATAAGCGGGCGGCGGGGCTGAAGGCGGCGTCCGCGGCGGCCGCCTTGGCCACGTCGTAGGTCGCCGAATAGCGCCGCACCATCGCCGGGGTCGAGTGCCCGAGGAGATACTGCACGTCCAGCTCGCGGGCGTGGTTCCCGATCGCCCAGGTGGCGAAGGTGTGGCGGAAGCGAGTCGTCGGCACCATCCGGCGGCAGTGCCTCGACCACCTCGTAGTGGTGAACGAGCGGCATCTCCGCTCCGTCCTCTGCAAGTACGTGCGGTGCTACAACGAAGCGCGCCCGCATCGAACGCTCGAGCTGGAGCCACCGGCCGGACCACGACGTGGCGGCCGACCGTTGTCATCGATCGTCGCGCGCCCTGTGCTCGGTTGGCTCCACCACGTCTACGACTGGGCTGGCTGATGCGCGGACGAGGTTTTGGCGCCCCCCAGGTTGTAGACCGCGACGCGATTGCCGTGGTCGGCCAAATTGAGTGGAGAACTCCGCCCCATCACGGCCAGGCCGATGAGACCTCCATCCGCTGAGGCGATGGTGGAATCAGACATGCGAGGGTCTCCCAATAGCGCGGTCGAGATTGTGGACGCGGTCGATCCGGTGGGCGTCACATGGCTATGAGCGCCGCCGCCGTGGCCGCGGCCAGCGCGAGGGCCAGGGGGTGGGCCGTTGGGCCGGACGAGACGCCGGCGACTCTGAGCGATCGAGGGGGGGCGTAGGGAGAAATCTTCCTACCTTCGTCACGCCGGGGACGCTGGTTAGGTGCGGGTCCGCTATCACGGTTTTTGATGTGGAGTCGGTCGGCGCGTCGTCTTGGAAGATCAACCGACTTTGACCCACGCGGATGACATCCCCGTGTTGCAGGAGGAGAGAGCCCGTCACACGCGTTTCCTCGCCTCGCCGCGCGAGGAACGTCCCGTTCTGACTGCCCAAGTCGGCGAGCTCGTAGCCGCTTTCGCCGCGCCGGAGGCGAGCATGGCGGCGACTCACCGCGGCGTCGTTCATGAGGACGAGATCATTGTCGGGATCCCGGCCAACGGAGAACGAGTCGGTCAGATGGAAGGTCCGCTCGCCGGCGGCTGACGTATAGCCGATGCGACTCACGTCTCACTCTCCATTGATCCCGCTGCGTACCGCAGCACGTTAGCACCAATCACGATGATGTCTCCGTCGCGCAACTCCTCCGTCTCGATGGGTTGCCAGCGCTGATTGCGCCAGAGCATGGTGCCGTTGGTGCTGGCGAGGTCGCGGAGACGGATTTGCCCCTCGTCGACCGTGAGCTGTGCGTGCATGCGGCTGACGTAGTCGTCGTCGGACAGGAGGAGGCAGTTGCCGGGCGCGCGGCCGATGGAGAGCTCGCGTCCGATCGCGACGCCCTCGACCGGCTTGCCATAGGGATCGAGCCGTTGCAGTTGCGGCCCTGGGGGCAGGGCCGGCGCGCGAACGCCGGCCGGGCGGCGGTGGGCGGCAATCAGCAGCCAGGCGCCGCCGGCGGCGGGCGCCGCGGCCAGGACGCCAAAGGCGAGCGCCGCGGACCCCGTGCTCTCGAACAGGCTCGTGATCAGAATGGAGATGGCGAAGCCGAACAAGCCGCCCACGGCGCTCACGAGTCCGACGCCCACGCCAACGGTGCGGCCAAACTGTTGGGCCGCCATCTTCAGGACGGCCGCAGTGCCGGCGTCGAAGACGGCCATCGTGGCTACGAATGCCACCAGCGCCAGCGCCAGCGGGAGGTTCCCGGCGACGATCAGCAGGGCCGTCGTCGCGATCATGACCCACAGCAGGACTCGGCTGGAACCAACACGATCGGCCAGGGTGCCGCCGATGACACGCGCCACGCTTCCCGCGAGGGCCCCGAGCGCCACCACCAGCACGGCCTCGGAGACGCTCAACTCGAAGTCCTTGGCCCGCAGGACGGCGGGCAGCACGGTATACAGCCCGGCGAAGGAGCCAAACGTGATTCCGAAGATCAGCGCGACCACGCGGAGCCCACTTCCCCGCGCCATGGGCCGCCAGGCGCCCCGCGGAGGCGCTGACCAGACTCCGCGGGCGCCGTAGATGAAGACGCCGAGCGCCGCCAGCGTGGGCACGATGGCCAGCGCAAAGACCGACTGCCAGTCGAGGGCGTCCGCCAGCGGCGGACCGATCAACGCGGCAAAGGCGATGCCCACGCTTCCGGCGGCCACCACGCCGAGCGCCAGACCGCGCCGTTCCGGCGCGGTCCGCTGGCTGGCCAGCGGCAAGGCGACCGGGAGGGAAGCCAAGCCCACTCCCAGGAGGGCAACGGCCGGCCAAAGGACCGCCTGTTCGTTGCCGAAAGCGCCCAGGACAGCCAGGGCGACCACGGCAAGGCCGAGCGACCAGGCGCCGGACCGCAAGGGACCGCGGGAGTCCGTCATGAAGCCAAAGAACAGCCGGGCGCCGGCGCCCAGCATGATCGCGGTCGCCGGAAGAATCTTCGCCTCGACCGCGGACAGCCCGTGGTCGGCGGCGATATCAGCGGCGAGCACCGCAGGCAGCGCCCAGACGAGAAAGCCCGCAAAGAAGTGACTGAATCCCGCGGCCACCGTGGGCACGTGAATGCTGCGGCCCCACGGTTGACCGTGCGCCGGATCGGGTTGGGCGGCGCTGCCGTCCTGGAAGAGGAGGCGGAAGGGACCGACCTGCAGGATGTCGCCGGCACGAAGCGCTGCGGATTCCGTGACCCGAAGCAGCTCGCCGTCGCGGTCGACGAAGGTTCCGTTGGCGCTGTGCAGATCTTCGACCGTGTACTCGCCGGATCGGAATTGGATGCGGGCCTGATACCGGCTGACGGCCTCGCGATCGAGCACCACGTCGTTGTCGCCGGCTCGGCCGATGGTGAGCTCGGCCTCGCTGGAGAGACGATGGACCTCGCCCGATTCCAGGAGGCGCAGCGTCGCTTCTGGGAGTGGCTCAGCGCCGGGCACAGCAGTTGGATCTTTCCGAGTAGAGCGGATCATTATCCAGCGAGGGCCCGACGATGCCTGCGACCGTTATCGGCGCCTTGGGCATCGTGATGGGGCGGACAGCGCCTGCCGAGGTCGCCGCCGCGCTTCGCGGTGGCCTCCTCTGCGATAGCGCCGTCCGCGCCACCAGCGTGCTAGGCTTTCCGCCGACTCCCACGTTCAACTCCTTGCAGGTCAGATGCCATCGGCATCTAGGGAAATGGAAATGGCGCGAGCAGTCCTTGTCTGGCCGGAGGGCGGGCAGCTCCACGCGGCCGATCTCCTGGAGCGCGGCGACACCCGGATCGGCCGGACCGGGGAGGTGCAGGTGCGCCTGGACGACCCGACCGTGTCTCGCTCCCACGCCATGCTGCGTGGCGAAGCTGGCCTATTTCTCATCGAGAACCTCAGCACGACCAATCCGGCGAGGGTCAACGGCGCCCCGGTCGACCGCCCGGTCCCGCTTTCCGACGGCGACCGCATTCAGCTGGGCAGCGTGCAGCTGACCTTTCACGACTTGGCGGCGGGGGACCGCCTCTCCGGCCCGATCTGTAGCCACTGCTCTCGCGAAAACATAGCCACGGACAAGGAATGTTGGTACTGCGGAACATTGCTCGTCAATGCGCCGACCACGATCCTTGAGCGGCGTGAGACCGCTTGTCGCCTCATTGCCGCCGATGTCGAAACGTTCGATCTCCTGTCCGGCGAATGCTTTCTCGTCAGTGCCGGCGGCAAGGGCGAAGTGCAGGCCACGGACCGAACCGCGGCCGCCCAAGCGGCTATCGAGATCAGGGACGGAAGACCGGTTATCGCGTCGCCGACCGACACGAAGGTACGCCTTCGGAGCGCCGAACCTGCTCCGGGGGGGGCGTTGGAAACTGGCGACGAGATCAGCATCGGTGAGGCGAACTTCCTCGTCGTCGTCCGCTGATTTCGTTTCATCCGACTGTTCAGAGGATGCGGCCTCCCAGAAATCGCCAGCGAGGGAAGACGGCCCGCATTGGCCCTTGCACCAAGATAAAAGCGCTGAGCCATGTGAACCCGTAGTGGGCGACGAAGAGGCCCACTCCTACGGATCCCTCCTCGATGCCGGGGAGCCCGGTGGCGTCGATCAGCGCGTAGACCAGGATGCCCTCGATGACTCCGTTGGCCACCTGGAAGGACGTCGGCCAGTCGCGATCCCACCGCAGCCGTTGCAGAAGGATATAGAGGACGTCCCAAGCGATTCCGAAGGCCGCGACGTAGCCGAGGACCACGAAGAACGTCGCGTCCCAATAGCCCGCGGCGAAGAGCGAGGTCACGATGGCACCGACCGTGCCGAGGGTGGCCACGCGGGTCTGCCAGCGCCCGCTGATCGTAGGCGTCACGGCGAAACTCCCCGCGCCCACTTCGTCCACTGCCAGAGGGAATAGAGGCCGTTGAGGCGGCGCAGCCCAGCGGGCCGCTGGGAGTAGATGGAATCCACCGCCCGCAAGGCGGCGAACTGCAGGCCCAGGAAGCTGTCGACGGCGGCGAACGGTCCGCCCAGCGTGATCGCCCCGGCGGCATAGAGGCGCGCCTGAGCGTGTCGCATCCCTTCGACTTCAAAATCATTGCTCACCTGCACCCGCCCGAGCTTGTTGCGGGGCAGTTGATAGGTCTCCAACAGGTCCGTGAGGAGCGGGCTGCGCTCTAGGCCCGCGATGAGGCCCGTGCAATCGATGACGAAGTCCACCTTCAGTTCCAGCGTGCCGCCGCCGCCGAGTTTGCTCGAGATCCGGGTGACGACCCCGTCGTCGGCCAGCTCTACCTCGCGGACCACCCCGTATTCCGGCCGGTACCACCCCTCCCGCAGCCCGTCCTGGATCATTTGGAGCCAGTCCCGCCGGCGGGCGGTGGTGGTGCCGCCCCATACGTCGAGGAGCTGCTTTCGTCGCTCGTCGGAGGCGCGCTCCAAGAGCCTGCGCGGCTCGCCACCCCAGCACCCCTTGGGCCAGTTGAACGATTGCAATTCGAACTCGTCCTTGACCGGCCGCCGGGCGATGCCGAACCGGTGGCCCGCGGCCAGGCGGGAGCGGTGAAGATGAATGATCTGAATATTCGCGTTGTGAGCGCGCTCTTCCCAGAGCCGTTGGATGATCCGGGAGGCGACAATGCCCCGACCTCGGAGGATGACGGTGCCGCCGTGCTCCCGCAGGTGCTGGTAGACGTGGGCGTGATCTTCGTAGGCGTTGACCACGCGGCGCCGGTCTCCGAATGACCTGCCCCCGATCGTTGTACCAGTCGTTAAGTGAGTCCGATCGCCGGGACGCGCGTCATGGGACGGTTCCCGGGGTTGCTGCGTTTCCGGGGCGGGGGGGCGGTAGCCGAGGGCACGGTGGGGGCGGATCGGGTTGTCCTCCCGCCGCCAGCCCGCGATGAGGATCTGGGCTTCCAGCAGGGTGTCGAAGCGCTCGCGATTGAGGCACGCGTCGCGCAGCTTGCCGTTGAACGATTCCCCAGAGCCGTTCGCCCAAGGCCTGCCCGGTTCGATGAAGCGGGTCGTGCCCCCGACCCGGTGCAGCCAGTCCCGCACCGCGGTGGCGGTGCACGCCGGGCCGTTGGCGGACCGCAGAAACGGCGGCGGCCCGCGCTCGACGAACAGCTGGGCCAACCGCGCCAGGCCGACGTCGCGGCGCCGTCGGCGGGCGACGTCGAGACGCAGGCCCTC
This sequence comes from Dehalococcoidia bacterium, assembly GCA_963663235.2. GTDB lineage: Bacteria > Chloroflexota > Dehalococcoidia > Bin125 > Bin125. The sequence continues at coordinate 935,674 of CAXXNO010000004.1, read as the reverse complement.
GCGGGTGGTCCTCATCCACGATGGCGAGGATCCGCACCGGGCGCCCCTCGGCGGTGCGGTCGAAGACGAAGGCGTCGGACCAGACGTGGGACGGCCGCTCGGCCCGCCGCCGCACCAGCGAGCCGGCCGCGAGCCAGCGGCGGCCCCGTTGGGGGTGCTTCCCGGGGACCCGCCAGCCTTCCTGACGCCAGCGCCGCTCGACCCGCTTGGGGTTCACCCGCCAGCCCGCCTGGCGCAGCCGGGCCGGGATGCGACGGGAGCCGTAGCGGCCGCAGCGGGGGGCCAGCGCGACGCTGCGCGCGATCAGCGCCGGCGCATCCGGGGACGGCCGGGGCACGTCGCGCTGGGTCGCCCGCGCCTGGCCGGTGACCGGGCAGGCCCGCCGCTCCGACACCGCGTACGGGTCCGTGCGGTAGGATGTCGCCCGGCGCCGCTTGGCCGGGCTCAGAAGTTTCCCGCTGCGACGTCCCGCACCATCGCGTTGGCCCGCGCCTGATCGGCCACCACCCGCTTCAGCCGACTGTTCTCGCGCTCCCGTTCTTTCAGCCGCTTGGCCTGGTCGACCCGCAGCCCCCCGTCCTCCCGCCGCCAGCGGTAATACGTTGGCTCGGCCACGCCGAGGCGGCGCGCGACCGGCGCGACCGATTCCCCCGGCGCGAGCACCCCCTCCGCCTCCCGCAGGTGGCCGATGATCTCCTCGGCCGCGTACCGCTTGCGTGCCATGCCGACTCCCTTCGCACCGGCCCGAATCCTCGCACAGGATCTGGACCGGTTCTGGGGGGGCAGGTCAGTGGCACGGCACCTCTAATTGGTGTCTCTCGCTCCCCGAGTGCAGCCGTGCATGCACCACATCTCTGACGCACTCCGCGGCAGCATCTGGATCCCGTCTTATCTCGCCCTCCCAGATGCGGATGACATGCCAGCCGGTTGGGGAAAGCCGCTGATTATTCTCGCGGTCGCGCTCGCGATTCCGAGCGATCTTTGCTACCCAGTACTCGCCATTAGTCCCCTTCTGCAGTTTATCTCTGAGCTTTGGCCAGTCCCGCCCGTGCCAGAAATCGCCGTCACAGAAGACGACAACCCTTGCTCGCCGGAAAACGAGATCGGGTCTCCCCGGGAAGCTGTGGTTCTTCACACGGTAGCGAAGCCCTATAGCCCAAAGTCGGCGCCGCAGCATCAGTTCCGGCTTCGTGTCTCCCGCGCCGTTCGCACGCTTCGCCCGCGAACTCGCTTCGGATGCAGGCGTGAGTCCGCGGAAGGATGGAGCCGTCCGGCTCCCTCTTGTAATTCGCTTCCGCTTTTGAGCAGCCATACTTGCGTTCCGCAGTGATGGCACCCACTCGGAGCTATGAGGCTTCATGCCATCACGATAATAATGATGCTAACTCTACCGGCATGGGGGTCGTTCGCTACCTCGCCTCCCCTCCCTCCTCTCCCTCCCCCCTCCCCCTCCCCAAACCAGAAATAGAACTCCTCTATCGATAGCCCCCATTTACATCACCAACGCCAATACCCCGCCACCGTCCCCTCCAAGCGGATCCGCCGCCACGGAGAGCCGCGATGCAAGGCAACGGCGCCGCCGACGCCTCCGCCCCCCTACCCCACTCTTCCCACCACCTCCCCCAACCGCTCGTACGCCCCCACCTCGTTCGGCAGGTCCGTCACGATAATCTCCTCCGCCCCCGCCTCCGCGAACGCCCGCAGCTTCTCCGCCACCTCCCCCGCCGGCCCCACCGGCAGCGCCCGCATCGCCTCCTCCGTCTGCACGAACACCCGGTACCGATCCCGCAGCCGTTCCGCCTCCGCCGCATCCTCCGTCACCTGCACAAACGTCAGCACCGTCTTGCGGATCTCCGCCGGGTCCCGCCCCACCTCCGCGCAGCGCTCCTCCAGCACCCCGATCTTCCGCCGCAACTCCGCCGGTGTGATCCCCACCACGTTCATCACGTCCCCGTAGCGCGCCACCGTGCGGAACGTCCGCTGCTCCCCGCCCCCCGCCACCACGATCGGCGGGTGCGGCTTCTGCAGGCACCGCGGCGCGAACGGCGCACGCACCAACTGGTAGTGCTCCCCCCGATAGTCCACCGGCCCCTCCGCCGTCAGCAGCCGCTTCAGCACCTCGCACGCCTCGTCCAGCATGTCGAACCGCTTCTTGATCGATGGGAACTCGAACCCGTACGCCTCGTGCTCCCGACGGTGGTAGCCCGCCCCGATGCCCAACTCCAGCCGCCCCCTGCTCATCTGGTCGATCGTCGCCGCCATCTTCGCCACCACCGCCGGGTGCCGCAGCGTGTTCGCCGATACCAGCACGCCCAGCCGCACCCGATTCGTCACCGTCGCCAGCCCCGCCAGCGCGACCCACGCTTCCAGCACCGCCTCGCCCTCGTCGCCCAGCACCGCAACCAGGTGGTCGCCCGTCCATAGGCTCCGCCACGGCCCCGCGTCGATCGCCCGCCCCACCGCCTCCACCTCGTCCCACGTCGTCCCGATCAGTCGCACCTGCGCGCCGAACTCCACGGATCCCATGAGCGCCTCCGTCGTCTCCTCTGCACGGCCGTCACCGTGCAGGCTTCCTCCATAGCCCCGCCCCCGTGCCCCGTCAACGCGACCCGCGCTCGCTCCTCTACATTGGTGCCCATGTTCCATCAGCCCTCATGCGGACACGCTGGGCGCGTATGGGTGCCCTAGCCGCCCTCGGCGACGCCCTCAGCTGGGCCATCGCCGGCACGTTCATCACCTCCAAGCTCGCCCACATCGATTCGATCTCCGTCGCCACTGTCCGCACCGTCTTCGCCGCGGCCTTCGTCTGGGCCGCCGTCTTCGTCCTCGGCGGCCAGGGTGACCTCTGGCGCATGGACTTCGATACCATGTGGCAGCTCACCGTCGCGGGCTTGCTCATCTTCGCCATCGGCGAGCCCACCTACGTCCTCACCCTCGCCTTTCTCGGCCTCACCCGCGGCTACACCGCCGTGATCGGCCTCTTCAGTCTCGGCGCCTTCATCCTCCCCGCCATCCTCCTCGACGAACCCGTGACCTTGCGGGCCTCCGCGGGCGCCGTCCTCATCCTCGTCGGCGTCTACACCGTCGCCGTCTACGGCCGCGCCCGCCCGACGATGCAGACCGCCGCCGCTGGCTTCGACCTACCGGCGGCCGGTCTCGGGCAGCTGCCGCCCACGCTCTTCTTGGGATCGAACCGCACCGACGCCTCCGCCGATGTCGGCCTCCGTCTCCCCCTCAAGCCCCCGGCCTCCGCAACCGGCCGGCGCTGGCGCTGGCGCCGACGCCCGCCCATTGCGGGCGGCAGCGGGATCGCTGCGCCGTCCACGGCCGTCCGCATCCCGGTCCTCGGCATCGCGTTGCCCCGCCTGCTCCTCGGCGCGCTCTTCGCCCTCGCCACCGGCCTCGCCTGGGCCGGCGACACCACCTGGCTTCGCAGCGTCGCCCCCGGCTTCGACGCCTCCGCCGTCGCCGTCGTCCATCTCTCGCCTGCCGCGATCCTGATGGGCACCTCCCTGCTGCTCGGCCGCCGTGGCCGCCTCTTCACCGCCGGCTTCACGCCGCGCATCGCCGGCTTGATCGGGTTGACCGGCGCTTTCACCACGGGCCTCGGCACCATCCTCATCGTCTTCGCCGTGCAGAAGATCGGCGCTGGGCCCACCGCTGTCCTTTTCGCCACCTCCTCCATCTTTGCCCTGCCCCTCGCGGCCATCTTCCTGCACGAGCGGGTCACGATCTGGGGCGTCCTCGGCGCATTCGTCGCCATCGGCGGCATCGCTCTTCTCGCCTGAGCCCGCCCGCCGCCCGCTCCACACCCAGGCCGGACGGCCACCCCCGGCCGGACCGCAAATCGGCCACCCCACGTCGCTACAATGGCCGCGCCCGTTAAGTGACGGGACGGAAGGGCCGGCCGATGCCTGAGCCGCGCACGCTCGCCCAAAAGATCTGGGACGCGCACTTGGTCCGACGGGAGGAAGGCCGGCCCGACCTCCTCTACATCGACCTCCACCTCATCCATGAGGTCACCTCCCCCCAGGCCTTCGACGGCCTTCGCGAAAACGGCCGCCCCCTCCGCCGGCCCGACCTCACCATCGCCACGCCCGATCACAATGTGCCCACCGTGGACCGCGACAAGCCTTTCCCCGACCCCCTCTCCCGGCGGCAGGTGGACGCCTTGCGCCGCAACTGCGACGAGTTCGGCATCCCCCTCTTCGATGTGCTGGACCGGCGCCAGGGCATCGTGCACATCGTCGGCCCGGAGCAGGGCCTCACCCAGCCCGGCATGACCATCGTCTGCGGCGACTCCCACACTTCCACCCACGGCGCTTTCGGCGCCCTTGCCTTCGGCATCGGGACCTCGGAGGTGGAGCACGTCTTCGCCACGCAGACGCTGTCCCAGCAGCCCCTCAAGCAAATGTCGGTGGAAGTCACGGGCTCGCTGCCCGCGTGGGGCACGCCCAAGGACGTCATCCTCACCATCATCAACCGCATCGGCGTCAGCGGCGGCGTCGGCCACGTGATCGAGTTCCGCGGCGATGTGATCCGCGACATGTCCATGGAAGGCCGCCTGACGGTCTGCAACATGACGATCGAAGGCGGTGCCCGCGCTGGCCTCGTCGCGCCCGACGACGCCACCTTCGCCTACGTCGAGGGCCGCGCCTTCGCCCCCACCGGCGACGCCTGGGACCGGGCCCTGGCCCACTGGCGCACCTTGACCACCGACCCCGGCGCGACGTTCGACAAGAACGTCGTCATCGACGGCTCTCGCATCGAGCCCTACGTCACTTGGGGCACGACCCCCGCGCAGAGCGTCCCCGTCACCGGCGTCATCCCCGAACCCAAGTCCCTGCCAGACCGCGCCGCCCAGGAGACCGCCGCCCGCGCCTTGGCCTACCACGACCTCGCGCCGGGCACGCGCATGGTCGACATCCCGCTCGACCGCGTCTTCATCGGATCCTGCACGAACTCGCGCATCGAAGACCTGCGCGCGGCGGCTGCGGTCGTCGAGGGGAAGCAAGTCGCGTCCAGCGTCAGCGCGATGGTCGTCCCCGGCTCCGGCCTCATCAAAGCTCAGGCCGAGGAGGAGGGCCTCGCGGAGATCTTCCGCGACGCCGGCTTCGAGTGGCGCGAGGCCGGCTGCTCCATGTGCCTCGGCATGAACCCCGACATCCTCCAGCCCGGCGAGCGCTGCGCTTCCACCTCCAACCGCAACTTCGAGGGCCGCCAGGGCCCCGGCGGCCGCACCCACCTCGTCAGCCCGCCCATGGCCGCCGCCGCCGCCGTCGCCGGCCACTTCGTCGACATCCGCGACTGGGCCTGATCGTCTCACCGACACGCAAGTGGCCCGTCTTCGCAACATCACGCAAGATCAGGCGACGAGGACGTTCGTCAAGTTGGGCGGCGTTGAACGGTCGTCCAAGAGGAACTACCGCATGGTTACGATGTCGAACGGGCGTAGCGGGTCAGTTTGAGGGTTGGCCTTTTATCCACGACTAGGCGGCGGTGTGCCACAGTAGAGGTATACCTGAGTGACCACGCAGGAAGCCCCGCGACATCAACGCCTTGGCCAAGGCCATCGTCGCGGAGTCTACCGGTGGAGGCCCCGGGCGAGAGGCGGACGATGGCCTTCCGAATATACGTTGACGAATCGGGCACTCATTCTGATGAGTGGCTGGTGATCGGGATGCTGTTCGTGCCAGACCACGGGCGACTGCATTCCGATCTTTGCCGGGTCAAGGAGAACAAGTCCTACTTCAACAAGAGCCCGAGACGTAATGCGCGGTATAAGGAAACGCACCTCACGGGCTTTAAGTCCGAACGGGATGTCGAAGTAGCGAAAGGGTGGCTTGATGAGTTCATCAGGCACACATGTTATTTCCGGAGCGTCGTCATCGACTGGTCGATCTGGGACGGCAGCTACTTCGGTGATCCGTTTCAACCCGACGCTTTGAAGAAGCGAAAGGCCTACAAGAAGTGGGCTGAGATGCTGCTTCACCCCGAACTGAACGATCCACTAGACGGACGGTCGATCCGAGGTGCGGAACTGTACTTGGACCGGCTACGCATCGCGTATGGCTATGACGTGATCGACCATCTCCGTGAGCGATTTACCGAGAACTACGAGGGCGCATCGCCGTACATCTCGAAGTTCCAGCACACGGACTCCTGGAGAGATGCGAACCAGTGCCTACAGCTGTGCGATCTGCTGACGGGGGGCATCTATCAGACGCTGAAACCGGCCGAGAGCGCAACGAAGCAGGCTGCTCGGCGATATCTCGAACATGTACTCCGACCAGTCGGGGTTACTCGGCTGGATGCGGGATTCTGGCGTGGGTACGATCCGTCTACGCTTCGAAATCACTTTCCGAAGTTCAGCGCATGGTTCTGGCAGCCTACGGGACAAGCCAACAAGCGGAGCGGCCGAGCCGGAAGAAAGAGGCGGGGGTGAATCCCTCCCCAGAAGCACGCAAAACTTGGATGGGCTGGCTGTCAGCGGCGATCGGGCAATGCCCAAACCCTCGGCCAGCGCTCCAAGTTTCACGCTCGATAATTATATTGGCTCCTGAACTCAAAAGTAAGCCCCCCCGAACAAGGTGAGTCAGACTATATCATTACCCAATCGTTACCATAACATTGAGCTCCCGCACCGGTTGATCCGCCGCGCCGGCTTCACGGTGGCGCAATTTGAGGAGGCGCTTTGATGCCCAAGGAATCGCCGGTCCACACTGTGGCCGTCTACGAAGCCGAGGAGGGCGGATACTGGGCCGAGGTCCTTGACCTCCCAGGCTGCGTCGCGCAGGCGGAAACACTCGATGGGCTCAGAAAGGCGCTTGCCGAGGCGATCGAGGCCTTCCAGGCGACGCGCCACGAGTTGGGTCAAGAGCCGGAGCCGAACCCAGCCTTCACGTGGTCGTTCCGCACCGGCGATGCCGATCTCGTTCGCGCCGGTTAGGTCGCTGAGATGGACCCCGTCACCATCGTCACCGGCCACGCCATCCCCCTCGACCACGCCGACGTCGACACCGATCAGATCATCCCCGCCCGCTACCTCAAGCGCATCGAGCGCACCGGCTACGGCGAGTTCTGCTTTGAGGCCTGGCGCGAGAAGGACCCCGACTTCGTCGTCAACAAGCCCCAGTACCAGGGCGCGCCCGTCCTGATCGCCGGCGCTAACTTCGGCTGCGGCTCCTCCCGCGAGCACGCCGTCTGGGCCTTGCAGCAGATGGGCGTCCGGGCCGTGATCGCCCCCTCCTTCGCCGACATCTTCCGCAACAACAGCGCCAAGATGGGCCTGCTCCTCGCGACCCTTGACCCCGCCGATGTCGGGCGCTTGATGGCCCGCGCTCAGGCCACCGCCGATGCCCGCATCACCGTGGACCTCGACTCCCAGTCCGTCTCCACCCCCGACGGCTGGCAGCGTCGCTTCGACGTCGACCCCTTCGTCAAGCACTGCCTCCTCAACGGCCTCGACGCCATCGGCCTCACTCTCGAGCACGAGGACGACATCACCGCCTTCGAGGCCCAGCGCTCCGGCCTCCTCCCCCTCACCCAGCGCTAGATGCCCGCCGACGGGCGTCTTCGCCCCTCGCTCCGCGACACCTGTGCCAATCTCCGCGCCGCCGCTCCCCTCGCCGCCCTCCGCGGCCTCTTCGCCAACTCCTGGCGCAAAGCCCGCTCCCGGACCAACTGCTGCGGCCGCTACGGCGATCCCGGCTGCTGAGTCACCCGCGACCGCGCCATCCGGGCCGGATGGCTCCCCCCAAATCAGGCGGACCACCCGCCAGACGGCTAGCGCATCCGCAGCGCCAGTTGCTTCGGCTCCGGCGGCCTCTCGATGAGACGGTGATCCTGGTCCGCGTAGCCCAGCTCGCCCTTCACCTCACGGACGCGCTCCTCCACCCGCGTCCGGTACCGCTTCGGTGCCTGCTTCGTCCCGTAGAGTCGCTGGTAGCCCGCCAGCAGATCGGGATACTCCTCTTGGAGAAACCCCAAGAAGTGCTCGCGCACGTCGGGGCCCAGGTGCAGCACGTTCGATCCGATGAACCGCGCGCCGTGATCGGCCGCCGCGCGGACCGTACGGATCACTTGGTCCCGGTTCGCCGAAAGGCCCGGCAGCAGCGGCGCGACCAGCACGCCGCAATGGATGTCCGCGGACACCAGTCGCTCCATCACTTTGAGCCGTTGCTCCGGTGGCGGCGTGCCCGGCTCGGTCCGATTCCAGATCTCCCGATCGACGGTGGGAACGCTGAAGCAGACGGTCACGCCGGGACCCTTGCTGAGCGCTTGCAGGACGTCGATGTCGCGCAGAATCATGGTGCCTTTCGTCACGATCGAGACCGGCGTGCGGAAGCGCGCGAACAGCTCCAGGCTCTGCCGCGTGAGACGGTAGCGCCCCTCCGCCACTTGGTACGGGTCGGTCGCCGTCCCCACGGCCACCTGCTCCCGGCGCCGACCCCGCCGCCCCAGCTCCCCCGCCAGCACCTCCGGGAGGTTCGTCTTGACGAAGACGATCCCCGAGAAGTCCGCCCCGGCGCCGAGATCGAGATACCGGTGCGTCGACCGAGCGAAACAGTAATGGCACCCGTGCACGCAGCCCCGGTACGGGTTCAGCGACCAGCGGAACGGCATCCCCTGGACTCGGTTCAGCGCGGACTTGCATGTGATCTCCCGGTACTCGACCTCGGCCATCGGCCCCTCCGTTCACCTACCCGACCCCCATCCCTCCTCGCTCGCCGCCGCACGGCGGGCCGCAGTATAGAACACGTGTTCTCATCCGTGAAGCCCTTCTGGGCCGCTATGCTGTCCGATGCCTCAAGGCCGCAGGGAGGGACCGATGTCAACCACTGAGAACGAAACCCTCGTCCGACGCATCTTCCACGAAGGCAGCAACGCCCCCAACCCCCAGCACGTCCTCAACGATCTGTACGCACCCGGCTTCGTCTGCCACGGACCGCCCGGCGTCGAGCACAGCCACGCCGGCGGCGCCGAGCCCGTCGAAAGGTGCATCTTCAACGACGCCTTCGCCGATGTCCGCTTCACCGTCGGTGACCTGACCACCGAGGGCGACCGCGTGACCGCGAAGTTCACCGCCCGCGGCAAGCACATCGCTGAATTCCACGGTGTCGCTGGCACCGGCAAAGAAGTCACCGTCGACGGTGTTTGCATCTTCCGCATCGACCGCGGTCAGCTCGTCGAGGGCTGGGGGACGCTGAATTGGACCTAACGATGGCTCCACGATGCGGTGGACGTCTTCCTTGACCCTCCACGCACTCCGCCGTCTCCCGACCCGCCCCCCCGTCACGCCTCCATCAGCCGCTTGAGCCGCTTGAGATCCTTCGACACGTTCCGCTTGACCATCCGCCTCAGCAGCGGCTCCCACATGCGGAAGAACCGCTTCCCCTCCCCCTGCACCCGGATGCGCGCCAGCGTGCCCCCCGCCCGCTCCTCGAACTCGTAGCGGATCTGCATCGGGAACGGGCCCGACACCGACCGCATCACCAGCAGCCCCTGCGCGTCGTACTCCACCACCTCATTGACGTACTCGATGCGCTTGCCCAGGAACTTGGCCACCCGCGCCACCCGCGTGCCTTCGCCGATCGGCCCCTCGCTCAACCGTTTCGCTTCGACGATGCCGCCGATCCACGTTGGGTCGTTGTCGGGCTCCATCGCGTAGCGGGCCACGTCCTCTCTGGCTCGGTCGATCACCGTCTCCGCCGTCACGTCGATGCTCATCGTGTCCTCCTCCGGCCCGCGCTGTCTCCGGTCGCACCTCGGCCGGCCGTCCGTTAGTATCGCCGCGCTCCCGCCCCGACGGTAAGAACGGAGCCGCAGTGCCCGCCTTCGACATTGCCCTCCTCCCCGGCGACGGCATCGGACCCGAGGTGATCGCCGAGGGCGTCAAGACCCTAGACGCCGTCGCCCGGCGCTTCGGCCACCGCTTCACCTATACGGAGGCCACCGTCGGCGGCGCAGCCATCGATGCCTACGGCGTCGCCCTCCGCCCGCAGGATCTCCAGATGTGCCGCGGCCGCGACGCCGTCCTCTTCGGTGCGGTCGGCGGCCCCAAGTGGGACGACCCCAGAGCCTCCGTCCGCCCCGAGCAGGCCATCCTCGGCTTGCGCAAGGGCCTCGGCCTCTTCGCCAACATCCGCCCGGTCAAGATGTACCCCTTCCTCGCCGACTCCACCTCGCTCAAGCCCGAGGTCGTAGCCACGGTCGACATGGTGATCCTGCGCGAGCTCACGGGCGGCATCTACTTCGGCAAGCCGCAGAAGCGCTGGGCCGACAAGCGCGGCCGCAAGGCCGTCGACACCCTCAAGTACAGCGAGCGCGAGATCGAGCGCATCGTCCGCCTCGGCTTCGAGATCGCCCGTGGCCGTCGCAAGCGCCTCACCTCCGTCGACAAGGCCAACATCCTTGAGAGCTCCCGGCTCTGGCGCGAGATCGCCACCGAGGTCGCCGCCGGCTTCCCCGACGTCACCCTCGATCACCTCCTAGTCGATGCCTGCGCCATGCACCTCATCCGCCACCCCGCCGACTTCGACACCATCGTCACCGAGAACCTCTTCGGTGACATCCTCACCGACGAGGCCTCCATGCTGGGCGGCTCCATGGGCATGCTCCCCAGCGCCAGCCTGGGCCGCCGCCGCCGCGACGGGACCGGCCTCGGCCTTTACGAGCCCATCCACGGCACCGCCCCGGACATCGCCGGACGGGGCCTCGCCAACCCCACTGCGATGATCCTCAGCGTCGCCCTCCTCCTCCGCCACTCCCTGGGCTTGGAGAAAGAGGCGGCCGCCGTCGAGTCGGTGGTCGAGCAGGTGCTCCGCGCGGGCCACCGCACCGCCGACCTCGCCCCGACGGGCGCTCCCCCCACCGGCACGGCCGAGATGGGCTCCCTCATCGCTGAGGCGCTGTAGTCGAGTTGGAGCCCCCCCGCGCCTCCGGCTCGATTGCCGCTCGCCGCCCGCCCGCGCTAACGTGGACGGGACCGCTGCGCGCTGTCCCGTCTGACGGCGATGCGGCCGATGGCTGGCGAAGATGATCGATCACCTAGCGCGGGCACGTTCTGAGAGGTGGCCTTCCGCCGCGGTTCATCACGCGGCGGATGCGATCCCGCGCCCCTAGCCCCGCGCTTCCCGGGGCTCCCGTTCCCTCCCGAGCGCCACCGCCACCGTCTATACCTCATCTCTGAAGGACACCGTCCGTGAACGCACCGCGCGTCTACCTCTACGACACCATCCTCCGCGACGGCTCCCAGATGGAGGGCATCGCCTTCTCTCTGGAGGACAAGATCGCCATCGCCCACCGCCTCGATGAGATCGGCGTCCACTACATCGAGGGTGGCTTCCCCGGCAGCAACGAGAAGGACCGCCTTTTCTTCGAGGAGATCGCCAAGACCCCCCTCAAGCACGCCAAGGTCGTCGCTTTCGGCGGCACCCGGCGCGTCGGCGTCGACGTCCGCGACGACCCCAACATCCGCTCCATCGAAGACGCCGCCACCGAGGTCGTGACGCTCGTGGGCAAGGCCAGCGCCTATCAGGTGCGCGTCGCGCTCGAGACCAGCAACGAGGAAAACCTCGCCATGATCGCCGACTCCGTCGCGCACTTCAAAGCCGCGGGCAGGGAGGTCGGCTTCGACGCCGAACACTTCTTCGACGGCTACCGCGAGGACCCCGACTACGCTCTGCAGGTCCTCCGCACGGCCGCCCGCGCCGGCGCCGATGTCCTCATCCTCTGCGATACCAACGGCGGCGCCGTCACCCCCCGCTTGGTGCAGGCCATCGAGGCGGTCCGGCAGACCTTGCCCGACGTCGACCTCGGCATCCACGTCCACGACGACACCGGTCTGGCCGTGGCCAACAGCCTCGCCGCCGTCGACGCTGGCGTCGTGCAGGTGCAGGGCTGCTTCAACGGCTACGGCGAGCGCTGCGGCAACGCCAACCTCGCGACGGTCATCGCCGACCTCCAGCTCAAGATGGGCATCGCGGTGGTCTCGGAGGAACAACTCGCCCGCCTCACGGAGACTTGCCGCTACGTCGCGGAGCTGGCCAACTTGCCGCTCAACCCGCAGGCGCCCTACGTCGGAGCCAGCGCCTTCGCGCACAAGGCCGGTTACCACGTCGCCGCCATCGTCAAGGACGAGGACACCTACCAGCACACCCGGCCCGCTGTCATCGGCAACGACCGGCGCGTCCTCGTCAGTGAGCTCTCCGGTCAGCGCAACATCGCCGAGAAGCTGCGGGAGCGCGGCCTCGATTTCCCCCTCACCGCCGAGGAAACCAGAGCCCTGCTGGACCGTGTGAAGACCATGGAGAGCCGCGGCTACCAGTACGAGAGCGCCGAGGCTTCGTTCGAGTTGCTCGCCCACCGCATCCGGCCCGGGTACGTGCCTCCCTTTGCGCTCGAGGACTTCCTGATCGTCGAGCGACGCCGGCACCGCCGCGATGGCGACAACGGCGGCGAGAACGAGATGCTCGCGGAAGCGATGGCGAAGGTCGCCGTGCGCGGCGAGGTTTACCAGACGGCCGCGGAGGGCAACGGCCCCGTCAACGCCCTGGACCTGGCCGTCCGCAAGGGGCTGCGCCAGCCCTACCCGGCCATCGACCGCATGCACCTGCTCGACTACAAGGTGCGCATCCTGGACACTGGCGCCGCCACGGGCGCGCGCGTCCGCGTCCTGATCGAGTCCACCGATGGCGAGCACATTTGGAGCACCGTCGGCTCCTCGGCGGACGTGATCGAGGCCTCCTGGATCGCCCTCGCCGACGCCTTCGAGTACTTCCTGCTCAAGCAGGCGGAGTGGTCCGCCTAGCGCCGTCCCCGCGAAAACCCCGCCCCCACCTCCACCACGAACCGCGCCGTCCCCTCCTCGCTCACGACGATCACCCGCTCCCCCGCCTCGACCTCGCCCCCCGTCGCCACGATCGACGTCTCCTCGCCGATTGCGAAGCGCACCTTGTCGCCGTCCTGCTCGATCGTGATCGCCTCGTCCGAGATCTCCACCACGTCCCCGCTCACGGCGCGGAGCGTGACGGCCTCGCCCTCCTCCCCTGCAACGCGGACCTCGGCCGAGATCAGCCGTTCCGTCAGGCGCTCCAGCCCAAAGTCGGCGATTCCGGGGAGCAGCTCCGCCAGCCCTCCGATCCCGGGCGGAGCGCCGGCGCTCCTTCGACCCGTAAACGGCGACGGCCGCGCGCTCAGCTCCGCCTCCACGCGCTCGCTGCTCCCGTCGCGCTCGATCACAATCTCCACCTCGTCTCCCGGCTCGCGCTCGCCGATCGCTTCCGCCAGCTCCGCGCTGTTCTCCACGTCGTCGCCGGCGAACTCGCGGATCACGTCTCCGGCCTCCAGGCCGGCCCGGTCCGCCGGGCTCCCCGGCTCCACCCGCCCTACGCTGAGACCCTCGTCCCCATCGACGGCGCGAATGCCCAGCCAGGCCTCGTCGGAGCCCGCCAGCGCACCACGGATCAGATCCGGGATTGCCCCGGGGCCGGATCCGGCGCCTGCCCCTTCGAACTCGACACCCGCAGCGATCCGCGGGACCGGCGGCAAGTTCGGATCGTCATCGTCCAGGGCCAGGATCAGCGCGGCGATCCCGAGGCCGATCGCCGCCACGGCGCCCACCAGCGCTGCCGGTCCGATCCACTGCTGTGATTGCATGCGCCACCCTCGTTTCCGCTGCTCGCTCTCTGCGATTCTGCCTGGCAAGCGTCATCCCCTTGTGAAGGCACTGTAAGCGGCGCGTAAACGCCCGCTCAACGTGGGCCCGGGGGCCGCTGCGACGTTGACAAGGGCGCTCAGGCGGTACAATGAGTCGCGGGGCGACCGCCTCGGATGGCGGCCGGGCCCGCACCGACTGCGTCGGCGAGAGGGGGGTGGCGGGTGGAAGGCGATGGCATGGTGGAGGGTTTCCCTCCTTGCTTGCGCTGCGACAGTGGCTGTCTGGTGCCCTTGTCCGATTTCGGTGGGCAGGGCGCGGCGGTCCACTACAAGGCGTGGGTCTGTACGAATCCCGACTGCGGCTACAACATCAAGATCCGCAACGGCGACGTCTACATCGACGAACCGATCCTCAGCGGCGTCCACGGCGGCCGGGGGCGCGGCTAGGCCCCACTTTCGCCGCCAATCGCCGCGATATATGATCGACCCGCGGGTGGGGCAGCGAAGGGCAGCATGACCGTCAAGCGCCCGTATTCTCCCGCGGCCTCCGGTCGGCTCTTCGGGCTCCTGACTTCGCTCGTCATCATCGTCCCCGTCGTGGTGGCTGGGGTCGTCCTCCTCCGGTTGGACGTCTTCTCCGACAACGGCGACGCCTCCGGCGCCACCGAGCCCCTCGCGTTCGACTTTGACTCGCCCGCCGAGCCGATCGCCTTCCCCTCCGATGAGGGCGAGGTGGCGCTCCCGGAGCTGGAACCGGAACCGGAGATCGAGCTACGGGCGACCGTCCACGTGGTCCAGCCCGGCGATACCCTGGGCAACCTCGCGCAACGCTACGGCACGACGGTGGCGGCGATCGTCTTCCTCAATGACCTTCTGGACCCGAACGCGCTGCGCGTGGGCCAAGAGTTGCAGGTCCCCCCAGCGGATTTCGTCCTGCCCGAGCCGGCGGCGCCCGAGGCCGAAGCACCCGCAGAGGCCGAAGCGCCCGCCGAGGCCGAAGCACCCGCCGAGGCTGAGTCGCCCACAGAGGGCGAGTTGCAGCCCGAGCCAACCGAGGGACAGCTGGAAGTCGTCGAATAGGCCGCATCGGCCGGCGCTGCGCTTGCCCCCCATCCGCCGGGGCCGGTACGCTGCCGATCTGTCGGGGAGTGGCGCAGTCCGGTAGCGCGCTTCGTTCGGGACGAAGAGGCCGGAGGTTCAAATCCTCTCTCCCCGACCATTTCCAGCCTCCGGCGATGCGCTGTGCCCGGCGGCGCCCCCCTCCTTCCCCTTCATCCCGCTGGCCGAGTGTGGTTCCGTGCCTGCCGCCCGGCCCGGTGCGCTCGCCTACTCCCCCTCCAGCTGCTGCCCGGCGACCGGCACCGGGATGTGATCCTCCGCCCGCTCCGGCGGCATGTAGACCGTCAGCACCACGGCCGCTTCATCCGCCGGATACGACCGATGCGTCGTCCCCGGCTCGACGGTCACTGCCTCGTACGGCTGCAGCGTGACCCGCTCCTCCCCGTGCTCGATCACGATCCGGCCCTCCAGCGCTACGTAGTACTGCGTCGAATGGCGATGCAGGTGCCGGTCCAGCGCCTCCGCCCCACGCACCGCTCGAAAGACCCGGATCGTCGCGCCGCGACCATCGATCTGCTGGAGGACCTCGTAGTCCCCCACGGAACTATCGCGACGCTGCGCCATGTGTCTGGACCTTTCGCGGTTCGCTGCCCGCCACGCCAACCCGGCCGCGGCGCACGCCGCCCCTGCTCGATCGACGGCCTCACTCCGTTTCGGCTGGCGGCGATATCCTAGCGCGCTTGTGGGCGCTTGGCGGCAGCAGGCCGCGGCCGCGGGCTCCCAAGCCCCCGCCCCCGACCGCGGCGCTCGCGCTTCACCGCAAGGGCGCGACCTGCCCCAGAAACGCCCGCACCGCCTCCTCGTACCGCTGCGGCGCCAGGTTCCAGCCGCGCACGTGCTGGGCCCCGGCGACCCGCACATAGGTCACCAGGTCGGGCCGGGCGGCGGCCAGCGCCTCGCTCGTCGCCACCGGCACTACCCGGTCCGCGTCTCCGTGGAACAGCAGGATCGGGACCCGCAGCTCGTCCGCCCGGCGCAGGTAGTCCAGCTCCCCCCAGTCGACCCCGAAGCGGGCGCGGGCGATCTGCTGCCCGATCCTCGCCATGAACTGCGGCAGGCCTCGATCCTGCGCGCGAAGCCGGAACGTGGCCCCCAGGTCCAGGAGAGGTGAGTCCAAGACCAGGCCGCGGACGGTCGCGGCCAGGGGTGATTGGTACAGGAAGTTCGTCACGATGCCGCCGCCCATCGAGTATCCGACGAGCACGACGTCGCGCGCTCCCTGGGCCAGCGCGTGGCGCACGGCGCCTTCGACCTCTTGCCATTCGTCCCGGCCGTAGCGGTACCGGCCGTCGGCGCTGGCGGGCGCGCCGGGATCGTTTCGATAGGTAATGCTGAGCGACGGATAGCCCAGCTCGCTTGTGACCCCCAGCATGCGCAGCGACTCGGCGCGCTCCGCTCCCTTGCCGTGCACGAAGATCAGCCACGTCCCCTCCCGCCCCTTGACGAACCAGGCCGGGAAGGCGCCCAGGCTCGTGCGGACGTGCGTCTCCTCGTAAGCGAGCCCGAACGCCCGCTGCGGGTCGGGAGGGAAGGCGAAGTTGTCCAGGCGCACCCGATCGCGCGGTGCCAGGGAGCCCTGCATCGGCCTGAACTCCCGCACCACGGTCCGGTCACCGATCTCGCGGATCGCCCCCACTCGCCCGTAGCCGTTGGCGCTTTCCACTCCCCACAACCCCTCGATCCGCCAGGCGCCGTCGCCGGACGCCGCACGCAGAGTGATCGCGCCGTCGGCCACGCCGATGACCTCCAGGTCGAACGCCGCTGCCTCCCCTCCGCTCTCGAGAGCGCCTTTGCCGATGAGATCGGCGACGTACCATCCCGAGGCGCCCAGGCTGGCGATAGTCGCGCCTCCGAGGCCCAGGAGCGCCTGCCGCCAAACTCGTCGGTTCGTCGTGTCGGTCACGCGATCGCCGCCCACCGTCGTCACGTCTGCGGTGATTATTGTGGCGAGGCGCGGCCGATCATGCCAACGATGACCTGGTGCCGGACGGCCGCCTGGGACTCGGGCGGGCGAGTATGATGCCGGCAAATGAGGCGTTTGCTCGCGCCGCTGGATGCCGAACAACAGGCGCGCCTGCGCATCCTCATCGTGATGCGCTGGCTCCTGCTCGCCGCCACCTTCGTCGTGGTCAACTACAGCCCCGGCACCACGACCTCCGACTTCGTCGGCCTGAACGCCATCCTCATCCTCGCCACGCTGATTAACGCGGACCTCCACTGGCTCATGTGGCGCAACCGCCCCGTCGCCCTCGGCCTGCCGTTGTTCGCCAGCGCCTACGACCTCGTCGGGCTCACCGGGGCCATCCTTCTCGTCTACGGCTTCGATAACCCGAACTTCGTCCTCTACTACCCGGCGCTGCTCGCCTTCACTCTGGTCTTCCCCGGCCGCTTGAGCTTCTCCTACGCCGCCGCCACGATGCTGGCCTACGGCTTCATCGGCGTCCTCACACACTCCGCCTTCGATGCGGACGAACCCAGCGACGTGAAGGGCATCCTCCTGCGCCTTCTGACGATGATCGCCACGGTCATCATCGGCAACCTCGTCGTCCGCATCGATCGCGAGCGCCGCGCCCGTGCCGTCGCCGCGGAACGCGCCGCCAACGCCGAGCGGGAGCGCATCCAGCAGGAGATCCACGACGGCGTCTCCCAGAACGTCTACATGCTCGCCATGAACCTGGAAGCGCTGGCGGATCTGGAGAACCAGCCGGCGGAGAAGGCGCGCCGCGCCGAGCGGATCGGCGCCATGGTGCGGCTCGCCAAGGAGACGCTCATCGAAACGCGCGGGCTGCTCACCAGCCTGCAGCCGGTCATGCTGGGCGACCGCCGCCTGGCGGACCGGCTGCGGACGCAGGCCCAGGAGTTCTCGGCGGTTACCGGCGTCCCGGTGAGCGTCACCGTCGACGGCGAGCCCCTCAGCCTGTCCCCGGAATCGATCGCCCAGATCTACCGGGTCGTCCAGGAGGGGCTGGCCAACGTCTACAAGCACGCCCAGGCGACCGAGGCGACGATCGCCCTCCGCTGGGGTCCGGACGCCGCCACCCTCCAAATCGTCGACAACGGCATCGGCTTCGACGTCCACGCGCCTGCCGGACGCGGCCACGGCTTGACCAACATGGAGGAGCGGGCGGCCCGCTTCGGCGGCCGCTTCTCTATAGAATCGTCCAATGGGAACGGCACTCGGCTGACCGTCACCATTCCCAGTGGGGAGGACGTTGATGGCTCGCATCCGCGTACTGCTGGTCGATGACCATGAGGTCGTGCGTGTCGGCTTGCGCACGCTGCTCGAAATGGAGCCCGACATCAACGTCGTCGGCGAAGCCGCCGACGGCGACGCCGCCCTCCGGGAGGCCCAAGCCACCACGCCCCAGGTCGTCCTCATGGATGTGCGCATGGGCCCCACCGATGGGATTCAGGCCTGCCGCAAGATCAAGAGCGAGATGCCGAACGTCGGCGTCTTGATGCTCACCTCGTTCGGCGCCGAGGAGGCGGTGCTCGCCTCCCTCATGGCCGGCGCTTCCGGCTTCTTGCTCAAGAACACCGGCCGCGATGACCTGCTCCGCGCCGTGCGCTCCGTCGCCGCTGGTGAGTCGCTGCTGGATCCGGCGGTGACCGCCGGCGTGACGGAGAAGCTCGTGGAGCTGGCCGCCAAGGCGGAGGATGAACGCATCGCCGTGCTGTCCCCGCGGGAGCGCGAGGTCCTGACGCTCGTCGCCCAGGGCCTCACCAACAAGCAGATCGCCGATCGCCTGGTGATCGCCGATGCCACCGCCCGCAACCATGTCAGCCACATTCTGGACCGGCTCGGGATGAACCGTCGCACCGAGGCCGCCGCCTTCGCGGCGCAGGTGGGCCTCCTCGGCTAAGCGGACGGCGGCTGCATCCGCGCTGGGGTGCGCCCTACATGCGGCGCATCAGGCGCGAGCGACGCTCCTCGTATTCGTATTGGGTGATTAGCCCTTCGTCGCGCAAGCCCTCGATTTGCAGGAGCTGGACCGCCACCAAGCCCCCCGGCGACGAGACCACGATGGTGTCGGCCAGCTTGTCGTGCAGCGTCTGTCGGTCTAGGTTCCCGAAGATCCAGAGACCGTCGGCGACCAAGACCAGGCCGCCCACGCCCCCGAGCAACCAACCAGCCGCGCCGAAGAGCAGCCACTTCATCACGACCTCGCGCAACCAAACCCGTTTGGCGGAGGCGGGCGTGCCGTCTCCGCGCAGGATGTACATGCCCAGGAGCCACTTGCCGGGTGACTGCGACCGCCGTGCCACGATCGCGAGCCAGACCAGCCAGCCGACCCACGTACCCACCACGAGCAGCAGCAGCACCGCCAGTGATTGATAAAATCCGCTACGAGAAAGCTGTGAGAGGAGGAGCACCACAAGGCCGAAGAGGAGGACGAGCGCTGGCCCCACGATCAGTTGCGCGTCCACCAGTCGTTAAGCCGAGTCAAGCGATCGCCAGTGAGAAGCCAGCTGCAGGTCGGTGTCCAGAACACGCCGAAGGACACCGCAGGTGAGGCAGAAGCGCCCGGTCCCCGGCGGGCCCTGGCAGTGGGGACAGAGGGAGACGCTTGCCTGCGGCACGGCATCTGACATCGGAGCGGATCGTGGTCCTGTCAAACCGTGGCGCCGGGCCCGCAGTCAGCGCCGCACATGCCGCAGGCATCTGGGGCTTACCAGCAGTGGGTGTCGAAGCCGTGCTGTCGTTCCGATTTGCACCTGAGCACTTCAGTCAGATCTTCATCGCAATAGCCCCGTTGCCGCGATCGTCCCTCAGACAGCCGTATCCGCCTCGGGATAGGCCTGCCCGTTGTACTTCCCTCTGATCGAAGACGGTGTGACGATCGCTCCCCGGGGCGCTGCTGCGTAGGTGCAGACCAGTCATCGGCCGGAGGACGACTGACCCATCGTGGCGAGATCGTGGGCGCGAAACCGCGCACCGTTGATGGACCGACATTTGATTAGCGTCGGCGCGCCCGTTCGCGTATCCGACGAGGTCTAGCTGGGCGCAACCGCGCCAGGCTGCGGCGGTCGCTGCCGGCGTCCCACTCGGCGCGCCTGCGACGTCGCCGACGGCAGGCCCTCGCGACCGCTGGATTCAACGCATCACACGACGCGGCCCCAGATGGATCGTTCGCACCGGGCGCCCATCGGCGGTGCCGCGTCGAAGACGAAGTCGCGCGGAACCAGCACGTGGGACAAGAGCCAAGCATGCGGCCCGCCGATTCCGGCCACTCCGGCTGAGCCGGCCGCGAAAGGAGAATCGATGATGCGCCGTATCGGCCCACTGATTGGAATTGCTGTGGTGGCGCTGAGTCTCGTGCTATTCGGGGACCGGCGCCAGCGCTTCCTGACAGCCAAGCGCCGCTGCGACCCGGCTTGAATGGGTCGTCTACCCGGGTGAGCCGGCGCCTGTGCAGCAGCCGCTGACCGGGATCGACGGGCTCTACTCGGAGGTCTTCCACTGGGATGTCACGGCCGCAGCGGTGGCGGACCAGCCGTCGACCGCCTGCGCCCGCGATCAGCGCCGGCCTGCATCCGCGCTGGACGGCCGGGAAGATCTACTGGATCGTCGCTGGGTCAGTCCCTGCGCCTGGCACGATTGTCGAGCCGGTGCCGGCACCGCCGCTCCGTGCGTGTCACCGGTCGATAGCGGGTCCGTGCGCAGCTACGAAGGCATGTTCGCGGCGGCGGAGGGCCGCCTGGCCGCGGCTCGAGAAGTTTCGCCGCCCGCTACGAGGCCGATCCCGCACTGTATCGCGTTGGCGGATCGCACTGATCGAGCCATTCATGGTCCGCTTCGAATTCGACATGGATACTTTGGTAGCGGCGGTGGGGCTCACGGACGTTCGGGGCAGCCGCTTGCGGCGCTGGAAGTGCCGACCGACTTCGCGGAGCTGGCTCCTCTGCTGGCCGATGTTGCCCGCCGGGCGGGCGCTCTGGTAGAGTCTCTGAATTGGCTCGAGGGCATTGTGTTCCGCTTCGAGATTCCGGAAGCGCGACCGGACATCGACGAGATTCGGGCCGACCACGCGCGAGCTGCTGGCCCTCCGCCTCCCGCAGGTGTGACCAGGCGTGAAAGCCAACCATCGGCTCGCGTACCGCTTAGGACGTGCCATAGCCGACGTCCCTTCGCACCGGCGGGGCGAATCCTCGCACCCGGATCTGGACCGGTTCTGGGGGGGCAGGTCACTACCGGGACGCAGTCGGCCAAGACGCAACTAGTGAAGTCATCTCCCATCGGGCTCCACCCGCCGCGGCGGAGCCCTCCTTCCAGCGCGAGTCGCAGAACCCGCCATGGCAGCGTGGTGACGCATGGCACGGCAAGCTCCCGCCGGGAAGTGCCAGCGGGGCTTACCGGCGAATAGATGTGAAGAGCAACACAATGTTGCAGTGACAGTCATATTCGCTACGCTTCGCCGTCTCTGGGGCGGGGCGACAGCGCGTCAGCACGGGAGAGACGCGTCACCACTGCATCGTCGGTTTCATATACGAGAAATGGGAGGGGAACGATGTACCGAATTCTTGCGGCATTGGCCGCGATAGTCGTGGCGGTCGGCGCAACTCTGGCTTGGGCGCCCGAGGCGTCGGCGGATACGGAGGTGCAACTACAGCCCGGGCTGACCGAGTTCGTCTACACGGGCGAAACCGCGCCGGTGACCGAGGCGCTGACCTCGATCGACGGGCTCTACTCGGTGGTGTTCCACTGGGACAGTCCGGTACAGCAGTGGCGCACCTTCCGCCCTCCACCGGCGCTGGCGATCCTTTCCGACTTCACCACACTGGAAAA
This sequence comes from Dehalococcoidia bacterium, assembly GCA_963663235.2. Classification (GTDB taxonomy): domain Bacteria; phylum Chloroflexota; class Dehalococcoidia; order Bin125; family Bin125. Next base: position 914,109 of record CAXXNO010000004.1, on the reverse strand, counting down.
GGGAAAGATCTATTGGATTGGCGTGCAGCAGTCGCTGCGGCTCACCATTACCGAACTGCCGCCTCCGTGTGTTTCGCCGGTCGATAGCCCCTTCATGCGCAGCTACGAAGGCATCTTCGCGGCGGCGGAAAGCCACCTGACGGCGCTCGAGGATCTCGCCGCGCGCTACGAAGCCGATCCCGATCTGTTTAACGAGTTGGATCCCACCCTGGAGCAATTCTTACTCCAGGACGAATTCGACTTGGATGATCTGGTAGCGGCTCTGGGGCTCTCAGACAGCGGGGCTGCCCTGGCGGCGCTGGAAGTGCCGCTCGAGTTCGCCGAGCTGGCTCCTCTGGTGGCCGACGTTGCCCGACGGACGGGCGCTCTGGGAGATTCTCAGAATTGGCGCGAGGGCGTTGTGTTCCGCTCCGCCCTGCCGGAAACTCGGCCGATCATCGACGAGATTCGGGCCGACCACGGGCAGCTGCTGGCCCTCGCCGCCGGCTGGTGTGACCAGGCGTGAAATCCAACCATCCTCGCTTGTGAGGACGGAGGTAGCCGACGTGGCGAGACCGGCGGGGCGCCCCACCCGGGCGCCCCGCTTCGCCCGGAGCGATCCGGACCTCGTCTAGGCGCGCCTCCCCTTGCGCCGCCCCGAGCGCTGGCGCGACGCTTCCCACTCCTCGTGCGGCGGCACATCTTCCCCGACGACGTAGAGGCAGTAGTAGCAGCCCATCTCCCCCAGGAACTTGAACTCCTTGCGCAGTGAGGCCACGGTGGCCTCGAAGTCCGCGTGGGAGCGCAGGTAGTTGCGCACCGACCCGTGCTCCGCCTCCAGTTCCAGCAGCCGCTGCGCGTTCCCGGCCACCGCCTCCAGCTTGCGCCGGTTGCGGATGACCCGGGTGTCCTGCGCCAGCTGGTCGATGTCCCCCGGCGTCATCGCGGCGATGGCGCTGGCGTCGAAGTCGCGGAACGCTTCCCGCGTGCTGGGCCACTTCGCCTCGACCACCTTCCACGACATGCCGCTCTGGAACACCGCCTTGCTCATCACTTCTAGGTAATCCCCCGCCGATGTCGGCGTGATCTGCTCCGGCGGTTGCATATCTGGCACGGCCCTCTCCCTTCGCCGCTCCGCCCGCCGCGGCCCGCCCAGGTCTGTCCAGGCGCGCCCAGGTGCACACGACCGTCCCGCCGCCGAATCTAGCATCACCCATCGATCCGCTACCGGCCGGTTTACCCTGGTCCCAGGGCGGCTCAGGATGGAAGGGTGAGCATCGCCGGTAGGACGCCGAACCTCGGACGACTGCGCGGGCGGCCCTGGGCCGCCGCCCTCGCTGCCTTCGTCCTGCTCGCCGCGCTGGGCGCCGCCGCCACCGCGACGCTCTCTCCCTTCGCGGGCGCGCAGACACCTCAGGAGACGGCGGCCGATCCCTACCTCGGCTTCAATTTCCCCTCCTGGCTCCGCGATGAATACGCGGGCGAGACGTCGGACGCCTCCCTTGCCGCGCTGCGCGACACCGGGGCCAACGCCGTCTCCATCGTCGTGACGCACTACATGGCGGCCTGCACCGACAACGACATCTTCCCCTCCACGACGCTGACGCCCTCAGACGACGCGGTCGCCCACGCGATCGAGACAGCGCGCGGCCAAGGACTGGCCGTCGTGCTCAAGCCGCATGTCGATCTCCTCGGCGCCCCGGCGTGCTTTCGCGGCTCGATCCAGCCGGCCGATCCCGCCGCCTGGTTCAGCGCCTACACCGACTTCATTACCCACTACGCCCGCCTCGCCCAAACCCACGGCGTTGACCTCTTCATCGTCGGGACGGAGTTCGTCTCGATGTCCCCCTTCACCGACGACTGGGCCGCGGTGATCGCCGCCGTGCGCGCCGATTTCGATGGTCCCTTGACCTACGCGGCCAACTGGGACGAGTATGCCGCCGTCGATTTCTGGGACGCCCTCGATTACATCGGCATCGATGCCTACTTCCCCCTCAGCCTCGACGGCGACCCCGGCCTGGACTCCCTCCGCGACGCCTGGACTTCCTTCACCGGCAGCGCCGGGCCGCCCGACGGCATCGGCGGCGCGCACGACTGGCTCGCCGAGATCGACGCCGTCCGCAGCGCTTGGGGCAAGGAGGTGCTCCTCACGGAGGTCGGGCTGCGCAGCGTCGTCGGCTCCGCTGCTGCGCCCTATGACTGCGGGCGCCTCGACGGCCCGGCCGATGAGGCGCTCCAGGCGCGGGCCTACAGCGCCACGCTCGACGTCTGGCGAGACGTGCCCTGGTTCCGCGGCCTGCTCTGGTGGGCCTGGATGCCGGACGCGGCCGGCGATGGCTGCACCGCGGAGTTCAGCCCGCAGGGCAAGATCGCCGCGCGCGTCTTCACCGCCGCCGTCGACCTGTCCGCTGCGCCCGACGCCGACGCTGGCCCCGATCAGTCGGTCCTCTCCGGCGACACGGTGCGCCTCGACGCCCGCGCCTCCACCGGCCCCAACGCTAACCCGCTGACCTATGCCTGGACCCAGGCCGGCGGCCCTTCGGTGACCCTCTCCGGCGCTTCGACTCCGCGCCCGAGCTTCACCGCGCCCCTCGTGACGCAGGACACCGCGCTGACGTTCCGTCTCGTCGTCGATGACGGCGAGCAGCCCAGCGCCCCAGCGATCGTTGCTGTGACCGTGCTCGTCGGCAGGGGACTCGACCTGACCGCCCTCGGTGCCGTCACCGCCCGCGTAACGCAGCCGCGGAGCAGCGTCGAAGTCGACATCGAGCGCATCCGCGACGGCGACCGCCCGCCCGCCCGTCGGCAGCGCCGACGCCGCCCGCCAGTACGACTCCTATGACGGCTTCGACGCCGCCGGCGAGGATTGGATCGGCTACGTCTATGCTGCTGATCACTCTTTCACCCGTTTGGTGTTCCAGGAGGGATTGTACTTCTGGGACGGCGGCTGGTTCGACAGCCTGACGGTCCACGTCCGCCGCGACGGCCTCTGGACCGAGGTCACCGGCCTCTCCGTCAGCCCCGCCTACCCCGGCGAGCCGGGCGCCTCCTTCCAGACCTACGTGCTCTCCTTCGACCCTGTCCTGGGCGACGGCATCCGCCTCCACGGCGCTCCGGGCGGCTTCGCCGATTTCATCTCTGTGGCCGAGCTCCAGGTCTTCGGCGACGCGGCCTCCCGCCTCGGGCCCAACCACCAGCCCGCGGCGGACGCCGGCCCGGATCAAGAGGTCGGCCCCGGCGCATCCGTGGCCCTCACGGGCGCGCTCTCCGCCGACCCCGACGGCGATGCCCTGACCTACGCCTGGACCCAGACCGCCGGCCCCACCGTCACGCTCTCGGACGCCGCCGGCCCGGACCCGGCCTTCACTGCCCCGGCGGTGACGGAGGACACGACGCTGGTCTTCCGGCTCGTCGTCCACGACGGCGAGCTCGACAGCGCGCCCGATACCGTCCTGGTCACGCTGCGCCTCCCGTCGTAGGACGGCGGGCCGCCGGCCGCTTCCTGATCCGATAAGGTTGTGCCAGCATTGGCGCTGAGGGCGAGTGGAGGAGACGAATGAGCGTCCGCATCGGTCTGAACTTGGTGACCTTCCCTTTCTCGGACGTGCGCACGTTCTGGCGCTGGGTCGATCTCTGCGAAGAGAGCGACATCGATTCGATCTGGCAGACGGACCGCCTCGTCTCCGACGAGCCGTTCCTCGAATCGATGAGCGTCATGGCCGCGCTCGCCGGCGGCACCGAGCGGCTCAAGTTCGGCATGAACGTCGTGGTCGTCACTTTTCGCGACCCGCTCGTGCTCGCCAAACAGTGCGCGACCATCGACTTCCTCAGCAACGGCCGCATGCTCCCCGCCTTCGGCGTGGGCGGCGAGGCGGCGCCGGAGTGGCTGGCCACCGGTCGCTCGACGAAGGGTCGCGGAGCGCAGGCGAACGAAGCGCTGGAGCTGATGACCCGGCTCTGGTCCGAAGAGCGGGTGACCTTCCACGGCAAGTACTACCAGTACACCGACGCGGCCATCTCCCCGCGGCCGGTTCAGCAGCCGCTCCCTCTCTGGATCGGCGGCGCAAGCGAGGCGGCGATCCGGCGCACGGCGCGGCTTGGCAACGGCTGGCTCGGCGGCCTGCACACGCCCGAGCAGTCGGCTCGCGTGGTGGCGGCCATCAAGGTCGCCGCCGCCGAGGCGGGCCGCACTATCGATGACGACCACTACGGCGCCAGCTTCCCCTTCCGCTTCGGCGACTGGGACGAGCCCGCCGTACAACAGACCGTCGCCGGCTACACGCGTCAGGGCGTCGACTTGGAGCCACGGAACTACTTTGCCGTCGGCGACGCCGACGCCATCGCCGGCCGCGTCCACGAATACCTCGCGGCCGGCGTCTCCAAGTTCGTCCTCCGCCCCATCGGCGAGGGCGACCGGGACATCTTCACGCAGACGCAGCGCCTCATCGAGGAGGTCCTGCCGGCGGTGCACGGCGCCCAGGTCACGGCGGGCTGACCGCTCCGCCTCGCAGCCGGCGACTGGCGCGGTGCCTCGGCGCTCAGGCGACGATCAGCGGGATCCGCGCTTCGTCCGGCCTCAGGCCGCCGTGGTGGCCCAGGGGAGCCCGCGCGTCCGCTCCGCCTTCCGCTTGGTAGACCAGCACGTCCGGCTCTGGGCTCAGCGCTAGGAAGTCGCCGATCCGGCGTCGTGTGACGGCACGCAGCGGCCCGGGTCCGAAGAGCGCGAGCTCCTCCGCCTCGTCGATGCTCAGCAGCGCCAGCCGCTCACCGTAGCGTGCTCGAAAGTGCTCGCGGAACCGTTCGCCGTGGCCGGAGCGGACGTGGAAGAAAGGCACGCGCGGCTCGCCCGATGGCGGCACGGCGAGCAGCTCCAGCAGTGCGTCGCCCGGCTGGACGATGTGCTTGGCGCTCTCCGGCACGGCGACGAAGCCGTGGTCGGTGCTGACCACAATGCGCGCCCGCCCCTGGACCGCGCCCGCCAGCCGCTCCAGTTCGCGATCGACCTCCCGCACGGCCGCTCGCACCGAGGGGGCGTCGGGTCCGTCGCGGTGCGCGACGGTGTCGACCATCGGGCTGTAGAGGTACGTGAAGCTGGGCGGCGCGGCGGTGGTGATGTGCCTTGCCATGGCCCGGATGCTTTTGGCGAAGCTGGAGTACCCGGTGGCCGGCGTGCCCCCGCGGGCGTATTTGGAGTAGACGCTATCCACGATGGACCGGGGCAAGAACGACCGCACGGTGTAGCGGTAGCGCGCCGGCAGCGACGGCGCGGCGAACGCGTCGCCGGTCGTGACGCCGAGCGCGCCCAGCGGACGCTGGCTGAACCGCTCCACGAACGGGAGCATCGTCGCAGTGAGGTCGTGCTCGGGAAGATGCGTCCACCAGGCCGGCACGCCGTGCTGGGCCGGCCAGAGACCCGTCGCTAGGGAGGTCAACGCCGCCGCCGTGGCCGCGGGAAAGACCGATTGCAGTTCTAGGGCCGCGTGCTCGCGCATGAACGCCGCCGCCGGCGTTGCTTCCAGGAACCGTAGCCCCAATCCGTCGATGAGTATGAAGGCGTAGTGCTCCGACGGTCCGATCGCGTCGATGATCCGCTTCACGCCCGGCCCTCGCTCGATGTCGGGAGCGCCCGCCAGGTGGGCCAGTGCGCGCGCAAGGTCCACGCTGTTCGGCACGGCTGTCGCCGGGCGCAGCAACGCGCCCGAGTCGAACCACCCTCGCACCCGCTCGATGTCGTTCATGCGCGCAGGTGGGCCGGTCCCTGGAGCCGCGGGGGCGTGTGGTGCAACGGGCCCTCAGGCGTGGGGCGCGGACGCGCTGCCGATCACGGTGATCGTGCCGTCGTCTTTCGCCGTCCAGATCTCGCAGTGCGCGCGCCGGCGCAGCCCTTCGTCCGTCCACTCGCGCACCACCCCGCGGGCGTGCACGTTCTCGTCCACCCACACCACGTTGACCAGGTTCAGGGTCAGGCGGCCCCCCACCCACCAGCCCGCGCCGAACCGCTCCGTCATGAGCTGATTGAGCAGACAGATGGGCAGCGTCCCCTGCACGACGATCTGGGGAAAGCCCAGCTTCTCGGCCTCCGCGAGATCATTGTGGTAGTTCTGCTTGTCGCCCACGAACCGGTCGCAGGCCTCCGCGTCCACGAAGCGCGTCACCGGTCCGAACTCTTCCAGCACCGGGCCCGGCTTCACTGCAATTCGCCGATCGGGCCGACACTCCCGCTCTTGGTCCACCACCAGGCCGCTCGCTTCCCCGTCCACCAGGAAGCTCTGATGCGCACGGCTCCGGGCCAGCAACGCACCGGCGGCGCCGGTAATGACCACTTCGCTGACCAGGAACTCCCGATCGCGCTTGCGGTACCGGTCCGTGATCGAGGTGGTGGCGACGATGGTCTCGCCCACCCGTGCGGGTTGGTAAAACCACCACTCCTGCTTGGCGTGCAGGTTGCCGTAGCGGCTTGGGAGATACCAATCGTCGATGTTGCGGTAGCTGTGGCTGTAGAGCAGCATCGCGGGCGCCACCGGCCCGCCGAACGGGGAGCCGCCGCTGTACCAGGGGTTGGCGTCGTCGGTCCGCTTCACGTAGTCGCGGATCACCGCCGGCGTGATCTCGATCTCGACGGTGTCCTGCGGCTTGCCGACGTAGGACTCGCGCTCCCAGTTCTCTCTCACGGCGGCAGCCTACGGTGGGCTCCGGGGGCCGTCAAACCCGGCCGCGTAGCCGCGGACGCGCTGCCGCTCGCCGGCCCTCGTTCAACTCGGGCGCGCGGCGCCGCTGCGCGCTCGCAGGGTGTGGATGCGGCGTTGGACCTGGGCGGCGCAGTTTCTGCACATGCTGAGGGAGAGGATGCGTCCCCGGTCCGCCATGCGCGGCATCCCTTCGTCGGACACCACCAGCTTCGCCTCCACCAGATCGCAGACGTAGCCGGTTTCCTTGATGGACCGCTCGCAGAGGTCGCAGAGGTCGCAGAGGTCGCAGACGAGTGTAAGCATGTCGGACCCGCTCCGTACCACGGGGGCGTCGGCTCACCCTCTTACGACGGTAGCCGGGCGCGCCGTGGAGTCGATATCGGGGTTTCCCTCAGGTGCCCCCAGGGATCGCACCTGGAACGGTGGGCTAGGGCGTTAGGTCACGCGCCAGCTCGCGTCGCCGCGCAGGAGAGCCGGGAGGTCCCCGGGGCCCTGTGTGGCCACCGCTTGGTCGATCTGCCCGTCCAGGAGTTCCTCGTAGATCGGCTCCTCAATGTCGCGCATCACCCCCACCGGCACCGGCATCTCCGGGTACGACATGCGCGCCAGCAGATGTGCGATCCCAGGGTCCGCGCGATGCTGGTCGTGCGTCAGGATCTCCGCCGTCGGCTCCTCGTCCAGCCGCACGATCTCCGGCTCCAGCTGGTTCAGCCGGATGCCCAGTTCGTCGTTGTCACCAAAGCGCATCGGCTTCCCGTGCTCCAGGTAGAGCATCCGTTGCCGCCGCACGGCCTTGTCGGTGAAGTCGCGGTAGGCTCCGTCGTTGAAGATGTTGCAGTTCTGGTAGACCTCAACGAAGGCCCCGCCCCGATGATGGGCCGCCCGCTCCAGGATCTCCATTAGATGGGGCGGGTCCGTGTCCAGCGAGCGGGCCACGAACGTCGCCTCCGCGGCCAGGGCCACGCTGATCGGGTTGATCGGCCGGTCGATGCTCCCCATGGGGGAGGATTTGGTCTTCTTCCCCTGCTCGGAGGTGGGCGAGTACTGCCCCTTGGTCAGCCCGTAGATGCGGTTGTTGAACAGCACAATGTTGATGTCGATGTTGCGCCGCAGCGCGTGCAGCAGGTGATTCCCGCCGATGCTCAGGCCGTCCCCGTCCCCCGTGATCACCCACACCTGTAGGTCCGGCCGCGTCACCTTCAGCCCCGAGGCCAGCGTCGGCGCCCGGCCGTGGATGCTGTGAAAGCCGTAGGTGTTCATGTAGTACGGGAAGCGGCTGGCGCACCCGATCCCGGAGATGAACACGATCTTCTCGCGCGGGACGCCGAGCTTCGGCATCATCTTTTGCGTCTGCGCCAGGATGGCGTAGTCGCCGCAGCCGGGGCACCATCGGGTCTCGGCGCCGGAGGCGAAGTCCTTCTTCGTCAGCATGGGGGCGGCGGACGCCTCTGTCTTAGCGGTCATCGGAAATCTTCTCGCTCAGCTTCATGATCGCCTCCGCGATCTCTACAGCCGTGAACGGCTTGCCCGTGACTTTGTTCAGGCCCTGCGCGTCGATCAGGTAGCGCGCCCGGATCAAGAGCAGCAGGTGCCCGCTGTTGTTCTCGGGAATCAGGACGTGCTGGAAACGCCCCAGGACTTCGCCCAGGTTGGTGGGGAACGGGTTCAGGTAGCGGAGGTGCGCGGTGGACACTGGCACGCCTTCGGCCTGCGCCTGTTCGGCGGCGGAGCGGATCGCACCGTGCGTGCTCCCCCAGGAGAGCACCAATAGATCCCCCGCCTGCGGCCCGTCCACCTCCACGTCTGGAATCGTGCGGGCGATCCGCTCGATCTTCTCGGCGCGCAGATCGACCATGCGCTGGTGGTTCTCGGGGTCGTAGGAGATCTCGCCGCTGCCGTCCGCCTTTTCCAGCCCGCCCACGCGGTGCTCGAGGCCGGGCGTGCCCGGCAGGGCATAGGGGCGCGCCAGCGTCTCCGGATCCCGGCTGAACGGCTGAAACCCCTCCGGATCCGTGCGGCGCTGCACCTCGATGCGCGGCAACGCCTCCAGGTCCGGGACGATCCACGGCTCCGACGTGTTCCCCAGGTAGGTGTCCGAGAGGAAGATCACCGGCGTCATGTACTGCTGCGCGATACGCACTGCCTCAATCGCCATGTAGAAGCAGTCGCCCGCCGTCGCCGGCGCGATGACGCACACCGGGCTCTCGCTGTTGCGGCCGAAAAGCGCTTGCAGCAGATCGCCCTGCTCCGTCTTGGTCGGCATGCCCGTGCTGGGGCCGGCGCGCTGGACGTCCAGGATGACCATCGGCAGCTCCGTCGACACCGCCAGCCCGACGGTCTCGGCCTTGAGCGCCAATCCCGGGCCGCTGGTCCCCGTCACGCTCAACGCTCCGCCGAACGACGCCCCCAGCGCCGCGCCCGCGGCCGCGATCTCATCCTCTGCTTGGAACGTCCGCACGCGGAAGCGACGGTAGCCCGCCAGCTGCTCCAGCACGTCGCTGGCGGGGGTGATGGGGTAACTGGCGTAGAAGAGCGGCAGCCCCGAGAGGTGCGCCGCCGTCAGCAGCCCCAGCCCCGTGGCTTCGTTGCCGGTGATGTGACGGTACTCGCCCGGGGGCAGCGCCGCTGGCGCCACCCGCACGTGCTCGTCGGCCAGCTCCGCCGTTTCGCCGTAGTCGTAGCCCGCGCGCAGCGATCGCACGTTCGCGTCCGCGATCGCGGGGTTGCTCTTGAACTTCTCCGCGATCCAGCCCAGCGTCGTCTCCATCGGCCGATCGTAGAGCCAGTACACCAAGCCCAGCGCGCAGAAGTTCTTCGTGCGCTCGGCCTGCTGTGCATTCACGCCCGTCTCGCTCGCCGCATTGACGGCCAGCGTCGTTAGCGGGGCGGTGATCTTCCGGTACGCGCTCAGGCTGCCGTCCGTGAGCGGGTTGCTCGTGTAGCCGGCCTTCTTCAGGTTGCCGCTGGTGAAGGCATCTTCGTTCACGATCAGCAGGCCGCCCGGCGTCAGGTCGCGCAGGTTGACCTTCAGCGCCGCCGGGTTCATCGCGACCAGCGCGTCGGGCGCGTCGCCCGGCGTATAGATCTGGCGCTTGGAGAAACTGATCTGGAAGGCGCTGACGCCCGCCAGCGACCCCGCCGGCGCGCGGATCTCCGCTGGGAAGTCCGGCAGCGTGCTGAAATCGTTGCCGTAGAGGGCCGTTTCGTCGGTGAAGCGGTTCCCGGCCAGTTGCATCCCGTCGCCGGAGTCGCCCGCGAAGCGGACTGTGACCCGCTCGCGCTCCCGGATTGCGGGCCGCACGCCGGCCGCTGGAGATTCGACCATCCGCCCAAGCCTTCCCGGCGCCCGCTGGGGGCGGGACCACGGCATACTTTATCATCGACCCTGCCGCGCTGGCTGCCGCGGCGCCTCCGGGCGGCTCGGACGGCGGGCTCAGCGGGGCGCTGCGACCGTAGGGCCTTGAGTCCTATCGTAGCAACGTCCGCGCTCCCCGGCGTTACGTTTTGTTAACACCGGGCGACACGATCGATCGTCCCAGCGAGTCACCGTCCGTATCGCCCTCCACACCGGAGCCGGATGGCCACGGCCAGGAGGCTCCCACATCGGCCCCCACGTCGCTAGAATCCGGCCAGTGCGGAGGAGGAGGTGGTCGCGTGGCCGGACGGCTTCATGGCAAGGTGGCGGTAGTGACCGGCGGGGCCAGCGGCATCGGGCGCGCCTGCGCCCTGCGCTTCGCCGAACAAGGCGCCGACGTCCTCATCGCCGACCTGAACCCGCAGCGCGGGGCGCAAGTCGTGGCGGAGGTGGAGGCGATGGGCCGGCGCGCCCGCTTCGTCGAGACCGACACTTCCTCCGAGGAGGCCTCCGAGGCCATGGCCGACGCCGCCCTGGACCACTTCGGCCGCATCGATGTCGGCCTCGCCGCCGCCGGAATCTCCCATGCCGCCTACGTCAGCCGGGTCGACCCCAAGGTCCGGCCCGGTAGCAGCGCCTTCGACTGGGAGGCCGGCGCGATCATCAACAAGTCGCTCCGCTCCTGGGAGAAAGTGCTGGCCGTGAACCTCACCGGGGTCATGATCACCGATCGCGTCATCGCCCGGCGCATGATCGATCAGGGTGTCCGCGGCTCCATCGTCAACATCAGCTCCACGGCGGCGCTCTTGCCGTTCCCGGGCATCGGCGACTACTCCGTCTCCAAGGCCGGGGTATGGATGCTCACTAAGGTGCTGGCGCGCGAGCTGGCTCAACATGGCGTGCGCGTTAACGCCGTCGGCCCGGGCTTGGTGGAGACGCCCATGAGCGCTCCCTTGATGGCCGACGATCGCGTTCTCCGCCGCACGATGGATGCCACCCCCATGAAGCGCGCCGCTAAACCCGAGGAGGTGGCGGACGCCGCGCTCTTCCTCGCCTGCGACGAGTCCAGCTACGTCACGGGAGAGATCCTCTTCGTGGACGGCGGAATGTTTACCGGCTAGGCGCCACCGCCGAGTGGGAGGAAACGCATGACCGACCTGAGCGCACAGAAAGCAACGGCCCGCCGCGCGATCGAGGAAGCTTCAGAGGATCTCCGCGCCCTCAGCCTGGATATCCACGCGCATCCGGAGCTCAACTTCCAGGAGCACCACGCGCACGACCTCCTCACTGCCTTCCTGGAGGAGCGAGGCTTCACGGTGGAGCGCAGCGCCTACGGGCTGGAGACGGCCTTCGCGGCCACCGCCGGCAGCGGCCCGGCCACCATCGCCGTGCTCTGCGAATACGACGCCTTGCCCGAGATCGGCCACGCCTGCGGGCACAACCTCATCGCCGCCTCCGGCGTCGCGGCGGCGCTGGGGATGAAGGCCGCTCTGGGCGATGGAGACGGCGCTGTGGTTGTCCTCGGCACGCCCGCGGAAGAGGGCGGTGGCGGCAAAATCGACATGATCGAGCAGGGCGCATTCGATGGCGTCGACGCCGCCATGATGGTCCACCCTTCCCCCGCCGACACGGCCTGGCCCGTCATCATGGCCCTCCACGAGTTGGAGGTGGAGTTTTTCGGCAAGAACGCCCACGCCGCCGCCTTCCCCTGGGAAGGCGTGAACGCGCTGGATGCGTTCGTCTTGGCCTACAACGGCATCGCGGTGCTCCGTCAACAGTTGCCCCCGGAGACGCGGGTGCACGGCATCGTGACCAACGGCGGCGCAAAGCCCAACATCATCCCCGACCATACGGCGGCCGATTTCTACCTCCGCGCCCGCGACGACGAGAAGTTGGACGCGCTCAAGCAGCGGGTGCTGGCCTGTTTCTCCGGCGCCGCGGAGGCCACGGGCTGCCGCCTGGAGTACCGCTGGCACGGGAAACGCTACGGCAACCTCGCCACCAATGAGCCCATGGCGGAGGCCTACGCCACCAACGCGCGCGCGCTGGGCAAGATCCTGCTGCCCGCCGCCGAGGTGCGGCGCATGGCGGGCAGCACCGACTTCGGCAACGTCAGCCACGTGGTCCCCTCGATCCATCCCATGTTCGCCATCGAGACCACGGCCGGTAATCACTCACCGGAGTTCACTCAGGCCGCGGCCACGCCGGAGGCCCACGCGGCCATGCTCACCGCCGCCACCGCTCTGGCATTGACCGCCCTCGATCTCTACGCCAACCCGGAGCGGCTCAACGCCGCCCGTCATGCCTTCCGCGCGGACCATCCCGAATGACCTTCACCCCCCAATGACCTTCACCCCCGAATGACCTTTACGAAGCCCGACCACATCGTCTACGTCGTGCAGGACCTCGCCGCCGCGATCGACGACGTCGCCGCGCGCTTCGGCCTCCGGCCCGTCATCGGGGGGGCGCATCCCGGCCGCGGGACGAAGATGGCGCTCCTGGCCTTGGACGACCGCACCTATCTCGAGGTGATTGGTCCGGACCCAGACCAACCCCCTCCCGAGCGCCCGCGATCCTTCGGCATGGACGCGCTCGACCAGCCGAAACTCGTGACCTGGGCCGCCCCCGCTGCCGGTCCCGATCTCGATGCGCGGGTCGCGGCCGCCCGCGCCGCCGGCTACGACCCCGGCCCCGTGGGCCCCTACGCCCGCGACCGCCCCGACGGCGTCCATCTCGCCTGGCGCATGTCCACCCTGCGCGATCCCCTCCCGGCGGAGGGACTGGTGCCCTTCCTCATCGACTGGGGGGACTCGCCCCATCCCGCCACCGGCGCGCCCACTGGCTGCACCCTCCTCGACCTGCGCGCTGCGCACCCCCAGCCGGAGGCGGTGCGGGCGATGCTCCGGGCGATCGCGGTCGACCTCCCCGTCGAGCGGGGGCCGCAGCCCACTCTTATCGCAACCCTGGACACGCCCAACGGCCGCGTCACGCTCCGCTGAGGCCCTCCACCGAGGCTCTAGCCTCTCTCCTCGCCGCGGCCGCTGCCGCTCCGAGGATCCGCTATAATAGAACGAACGTTCTCTATCTGCCCGTGCCCACTCCCTGTCCCGACCCTGCCGCCTCGGGTCCAAGACTGGCCGCGCGGCCTCCGATCGGTGCCGGAAGCGCGCCAGAAACGGGCGAGAAACCTGGCAGAAACCTGGCAAGATCCTCTCTGAACCGTGCCGGTTTCTGTCGCCCTCGCGGCCTCTGGGCCCCGCCCCCCATCTGGCCGGCCGTCTGGAACGCCCCGAAAGCGTTTTTCCCCGCCCCCCGCCGGAAAGGCGACAGAAACGTGCCCGCAAGGACAGCCCCGCCCGACGCTCCACTGCGGGTTCGCGCCTGCGACGGGTCACGACCCTCGGGTCGACCGCTGCCTCAGGAGCCCAGCGCCTTCTTCACTTCCGCGCCGATCTCCGCCAGCACCGGCTTGCTGTGCGCGAACCGACCCTCCAGCGGGTGCAGGAAGCCGTGAATCGTCCCGTCGACGCGACGCTGGGTCACCGGCACGCCGGCCTTCTTGAGGCGCGCGGCGTAGTCTTCACCCTCGTCCCGCAGCACGTCGTATTCGGCGGTGACCACCAGCGCCGGCGGCAACCCGCTGAAGTCTTTCGCCCGCAGCGGGGAGGCGTACGCTTCGTCGGCTGCCTTCGTGTTGGGAAGGTAGTGGTCCCAGAACCAGGGCATGTCGTCCTTCAGCAGCAGGTAGCCCTCCGCGAACTCCTGGTACGACGGCGTGTCGGTGCTGGCGTCCGTGGCGGGGTAGAGCAGCAACTGGAACGCCAGCGCCGGGCCGCCGCGGTCGCGCGCCATCTGCGCCACGGCGGCGGCGAGGGTGCCGCCCGCGCTATCCCCGGCCACGACGATCCGCTGCGCATCCACGCCGATCGCGGCCGCGTTCTCCGCTACCCACTTCAGCGTTGCGTAGCAGTCCTCCACGGCGGCCGGATACTTGTACTCCGGTGCCATGCGATACGTCGGGAACATCACCTTGCATCCCGTGGCGTTGGCCAGGGCGCGGCTGGACACGTGGTACGTGTCCGTGGTCCCCACCACCCAGCCGCCCCCGTGGAAATAGATCAGCGCCGGGAGCGGCGGACCGCCTTCGGGCGTGTACGCGCGCAGGGGAATGTCGCCCCCCGGTCCCGGGATCAGCCGGTCCTCGATGGCCGCCACACGCTCCGCCGGCCCCGCAAACAGCCCCACCACGGTGTTCCAGGTCTCCCGGGCCTCCGCCGGCGTCATCTGGTTCCACGGTTTGGCGTCCGCCGCCGCGATCTCGTCCAGGAAGGTCCGCACCTCGGGGAGTACCGCCATTGCTCTCTCCTCTGCGCCCGTCCGCCGCGTTCGGACTCGCGGCGGATCGCCCGCAGACTAGCGATCTGGTCGGATCGCTGCAATCCGCGGCGGATGAGGTTAGCCGCGTTGGGCTATGAGCAGGTCGCGGGTGAGGCTAGCGTGTCCCAGGTGCTCGGCCGAGTGCCGTACCGCCAACATCAGCAGATCGTGGCCGCTCATCGGCCCCAGGATCGGGTGCTCGTGGGTCCGCTCCAGCTCCGCCGGGTCAAGCGCCTCCAGCGCGGCATCGATGCGGCCCCGAACCGTCGCCCAGTGCTCGCGCAGCGGCCCCACCGAGTCGCCGCTGGCTTCGAACTCCTCCTCGCGGACCCGCTCGATCGACTGGCCGCAGAGGGTCTGCAGCAGATGCCCCTGGCAGGCGCCGATCACATGGGTCGCCAGGACCATCGCGCTGTTGCCGCCTTCGACGGGCGGCTTCCAGTTCAGCTCGGCGGCGCTGAGCCCGGTCAAGGCGTCGAGCACGTCATCGATGTTCCGGCCGATCAGCGCGAAGGCCGCTGTCACTTCGGGCGTCTTGGCCACGGCGCTCCACCTCCTGGAAACTTGCTCCCCCGGCGCGCCGCACCGTACGGCCTCCATGCCCGACGCGCAAGGAGCCCGGCGCGCCTGGCGCCGGGCTCCGATCGAAGTCGATGTCTGGCCGGGCCGCTAGCCCCCCGACGATTCCTCTTCCACCGGCTGCAAGAACACGTAGTGGTACAGCAACGCGCCGATCGTCGCGCCGAGCGCCGGCCCGATGATGTAGACCCAGAACGAGTCGAACGCGTTGGAGATCAGCGCGGGCCCGAACCACCGGGCCGGGTTCACCGACGCCCCCGTCAGCGGAAATGCGATCAGGTGGATCGCCACGATCGTCAGACCGATCGCCAGCGGGGCCATGATGCCGTACCCGTCCTTCGCCACCGCGACGGCATAGATCACGATGATCAGCACGGCCGTGAGAATCAGCTCCAGGAGCAGCGCTCCGCCATCGCCTGCCACCGCCTCCTTGCCGATCCCGTGCGCCCCGAATTCGGTGAGGTTGCCGATCTCGTTTCGGAGTATGACGTACAGCAGCAGCGTGGCCATGATGCCACCGAGGACCTGTGCTGCCATGTACACGCCACCGGGCGCGATCTTCATCCGCCCGGTGACCATCATGGCCAGCGTGACCGCCGGGTTGATGTGCCCCCCGGAGATCTTCATCGTGGCGTACACCATCGCCGCGTACGCGATCCCGTGCGCCAGCGCGATCGCCACGATGTCCTGTCCGCCGACGACGATCACCGCGCCGGTCCCGATCAGCACAAACAGCATCGTGCCGATGAATTCCGCGATGTACGCCCGTATGTTCTTGGGCGTCGTCAACTCTTCCATCCCGAGCATCTCTTCGTTCATGACTGCTTCCCCCTCGATCCACTGCGTCCAGTGGATCGCCGCGCGCTGCGGACCGTGAGGCCCGGCAGCTCGATCGAGCGCACTATGCGCCGGACGGCCCGTAAATGTCAATGGGAATATGCAGATTAACTCTTACGTCGAGAGTGCCCCGCGGCGCCTGCCTCTAACCCTGCTCCTTGGACAGGATGCTCATTCCCGCCCGTTCCTGAAGGGAGCCGTCGTTGACGGCGGTCTGGGCGTTGCTCGGGAGGAACAGGACGAATCCGTCGCTCGCTGCGGCGATCACGCCGCCGCAGTGCTATACAGGGCGCGCGCCGCGGAATCCTCGCGCCGCGTGGAAGCCCCGTTTCGCCGGGGTGCTGGAGCGCATATGTACCTCAACGAGTACGCCGCCGACCTGACGGCGCTCGATATGACCCAGTTCGACGAGTTCCAAAGTCTCTTGCGCAGCGCCGAGGACCTGGAGATCCCGCACAGCCCGGACGTGCGCTACCGCTCACGCAACACCGTGATTCAGAACCTGCGCATCCACTTCCTGGAGTGGGGCGACCCCGCCGCCCCGCCGCTCCTTTTGGTGCACGGCGGCAACCAGTCGGCGCATTCCTGGGACCTCGTCAGCCTGCACCTGGCCGACCGCTTCCACGTCTATGCCCTCGACCAGCGCGGCCACGGCGACAGTGAATGGGCCCGCGACGCCGACTATGCCGTCGACACGCTGGCCGCGGACCTGCGCGCCTTCATCGTGCAACAGGGAATGCTGAACCCCATCATCATCGCGCATTCGCTCGGCGGCCTCGCGACCATCACCTTGACCTTGCAGTCGCCCTCGCTGCCCCGCGCCTTGGTCATCGTCGATACGGGGCCCGAGACCTCGCAGAGTGGGTCGCAGACCGTGCGCAACTTCATCACCGCCAACGCGGAGTTCGACAGCATCGACCAGTTCGTCGACCGCGTCACTACCTACGACCCCTACCGCTCGGCCGAGCACGTCCAGCGCACGGTGCGCTACAACCTCGTCGCCCGGGCCGACGGCCGCTACATCGCCAAGTCGGACCGCATGCTGCACGACTCCGACTTCATGCGGCGCCTCCCGATCGGCGCGCGCGATTTCACGTTGGACAATGTCACCGCAATCACCTGCCCTACCCTGGTCGTGCGCGGCGGCGAGTCCGAAATCTTGGAGCCGGACGCCGCTGAACGCTTCGCGGCCGCGCTGCCGGACGGTGCCCTGGTCACCGTGCCGCACTGCGGCCACAACGTGCACAGTCAGAACACGCTCGCGTTCCTCGCCGCCGTGCGTGAGTTTCTGGAAGCGCTGTAGTCGCGCGAGACGCCGCGCGAGCACGCTCCCTACATCGGCGGCTCTTCCTCCAGCAGGCTCGGACCGTAATTGGCCGTCAAGAAACTGCACACCTGCTCGAAGGCCTCGTCCACGTCATCGACGATGACGAACAAGTCGCGGTCTTCCGGCGAGATCACCCCGTACTCCGTCAGCGCGTCGAAGTCGATCGCCTTCCGCCAGAACTCGCGGCCGTACAGGACGATCCCCATCTTCTTGCGCACCTTGCCGGTCTGCACCAGGGTGAGCACCTCCATCAGCTCATCCATGGTGCCGAATCCGCCGGGGAAGAAGACCAGCGCCTTGGCGTTGTACACAAACCAGAACTTGCGGATGAAGAAATAGTGAAAGTCAAATGCCAGCTCGGCGCTGACGTATCGGTTGAGCTGCTCTTCATGGGGCAGGCTGATGGCGAACCCGACCGACCGTCCCCCCGCCTCGGCCGCTCCCTGGTTCGCGGCTTCCATCACCCCCGGCCCCCCGCCCGTGCAGATCACGAAGCGGCGTTCGTCCGAGAAGTCGCGGCCCCACTCGGTCAGCCGATGCGCCAGCTCCCGCGCCGCCTCGTACATCGGCGCCAGCGAGGCCAAGCCCGCATGGGCGCTCCCCTCTGCCGGCCTCTGGATCCGCGACGACCCGAAAAAGACGATCGTGTCTTCGATCCCCTCCCGCTCCAGGCGATAGCGCGGCTCCAGCAGTTCCGCCAGGACCCGCAGCGTGCGGGCCTGCGGGCTGCTGAGGAACTCCGGGTCCTCGTAAGCCTTGGGCCGGTCGTTGGGCCGCTTCCGGTTGTCGCTGTCCATCGACTCCAGGATATCTCGCCCGGCCGCCGCCGGCGCGGGCCACCCCCCTCCTGCCGCTAAGATGGGGAGCGATACCGAGGGCAGGGAGCAGCGCCGATGCCGGAGCAGTACGTCGCCACCGACAAGCGCACGGGACTCGAGGTGACCGTCACCGGCGAGTTCCCGGCCCATCCCGATGACCGCATCCGCATCGCCCGCACCACCACCCTGTTCACCCGCCTGATTTCCACCATCCTGGGCATGACCGAGACCGAGCGGCGGCACGGCTTCCGCGCCATCGAGACCCAACTGGAGTTGGCCGACGCTCTCATCCGCCAGAATCTGGATGAGGTCCGCCGCCTGGTGCGCGAGACTATGCAGAGCATGGGCATCAACGAGGACCAACTGGAAGACCTCGCCCGCCAACTCCGGGAACTCGGCGCCCTGGACGAGCAGCCGCCCGCCGATCAACTGCCTGACGAACAGCCGCCCGCCGATCAGCCACCTGATGACCAGCCCCCCCACGAAAGGAGCGCGGAATGAGCGACCAGGAGTACCTCCGGCAGGGAATGGACTTCCTCCACGCCGCTTTCCGCGATGCCCGCAGCGGCCAGATGGACGAGCAACTGCACTTCGTGCCGCCGGAGGGCAGCCACTCGATCGCTTGGGTGCTGTGGCACGCCGCCCGCATCGAGGATTCCATCATCCAGCGGATCGCGCAGGACAAGGACCCAATCTGGAGGGAGGGGGGCTGGGCGGAACGGACCGGCCTGCCGCCCAAGGGGATCGGCACCGGGCAGTCCACCGACGAAGCGCAGCAGGTACACCTCGCCAACGTCGACGCCTTCGCCGGCTACGCCGATGCCGTGGCCGCCGCCACCGACGGCTTCCTCGCCGCTGCCACCGACGCCGACCTCCAGCGCGAGGTGAAAGTCGGAGAGCGCACCGAAACCGTCGGCGGAGCGATCCTCCTGCACCTGGTCACGCACCTCAACGGGCATCGCGGTGAGATCAACCTCCTTCGTGGCATCCAGGGGTTGGAGCCGGTCGTGCCCACGATGGGCGGCTGACGGCTCGATGAGGGTCTTGATCACCGGCGCCGGCGGGACCGTCGGCGCGGCCTTGAGCGAGGCGCTGGCCGCCCGCGGCGACTCCGTGATCGGGGTAACGCGCGATCCCGCCGCCCCTCGCGACGACGCCATCACCTGGGTCGCCTGGGACGGCGTCAAGGCCGCCGTCGCTGAAGCGGACGCGGTCGTCCACCTTGCCGGCGCCGACGTGACTGCCAAGCGCTGGACGGCCGCCCGCAAGGCGGAGCTGCGCGCCAGCCGCATCGATACGGCCCGAACCCTCGTCGAGGCAATCGCCTCGTCGGAGCGCAAGCCGCGCGTCTTGGTGTCGGCGTCGGCGGTGGGCTACTACGGGCCGCACGGTAGCGAGGAACTGGACGAGGACGCCCCGCCCGGCACGGACTTCCTGGCCACGCTCTGCCGTGACTGGGAGGCGGCGGCGCAGGGGAGTGGCGTGCGCACCGTCCTGTTCCGGATGGGCGTTGTGCTGACTCGGGAGGGCGGGGCGCTCCCCAAGATGCTGCGCCCCTTCCGCCTCGGTCTCGGTGGGTCGATCGGCCGGGGCCGCCAATGGCTCTCCTGGGTCCACTTCACCGACGTCACCGGCGCGATGATCCACGCTATCGATTCAGACACCGTCGAAGGGCCGCTCAACCTGTGCGCGCCGGAGCCGCTGACCAACGCGGCTTTCACCCGGGCCTTGGGGGGCGCCCTCCGCCGCCCGGCACTGCTGTGGGTGCCGCCGTTCGTGTTTCGCCTGCAGCTGGGCGAGGGCGCTTCCGTGTTGACCAGCGGTCAACGCGTGCTTCCTCGGCGCACTGAGGCCTTGGGGTATCGGTTCCGCTTCCGCGACATTGACGCAGCGCTCGCGGACCTGCTCCGCTAGCGCGCGGCCTTTTCCACCCCGCCCTTGACCCCGCCTGATGGCAACGGTAGGCAGGGAGCAGACGTTGCACTCCGGATCACTGGCGGTTGGCTGTGAGTTCCGAGATCCCCCTGCGCTACGGATTGAACCCGCATCGCACGCCGGCGCGCGCGGTCCGGGCTGAGGGGGCGCTCCCCATCTCGGTGCTCAACGGTGCTCCGGGATACATCAATCTCCTCGATGCCCTCAACGGCTGGCCGCTGGTGCGGGAGCTGCGCCAGGCGACCGGCCTGCCCGCGGCCGCCTCGTTCAAGCACGTCAGCCCGGCTGGCGCGGCCATCGGCCTGCCGCTCTCCGGTGTTCTGCGCCGCGCCTACGCCGTGGAGGAGCGTGACCTCTCGCCGCTCGCCGCCGCCTACGTCCGTGCCCGCGGCGGCGACCTCATCTCCTCCTACGGCGATTTCGCCGCCTGTAGCGATGTGGTGGATGTCTCCCTCGCGGAGGCGCTGCGGCGCGAGGTCTCGGACGGCGTCATCGCTCCCGGCTACGACGCCGACGCGCTCGCGATCCTGCGCAAGAAGAAGGGCGGCAACTACCTGGTCCTCCAGATCGACCCCGACTTCGAGCCGCCCCCGGTCGAGCGGCGCGACCTGTTCGGCCTGGTCTTGGAGCAGCCCCGCGATACCACTCCCATCACCGCTGATCTGCTCGGCAACGTGGTCACCAAGGAGAAAAGCATCCCGCCGGAAGCGGCCCGCGACCTGCTGGTGGCCACCGTCGCTCTCCGCTACACGCAGTCCAACTCCGTCTGCGTGGCCGCCGACGGTCAGGTGATCGGGCTGGGCGCGGGACAGCAGTCGCGCATTCACTGCTCGCGCATCGCCTGCTCCAAGGCGGACCGCTGGATGTTGCAGCAGCACCCGCGGGTGCTCGAACTCCCGCTCCGGGAGGACCTCAAGCGGCCCGAGCGCTTCACGGCCCGGGAGCAGTTCATCTCCTTCGACCAGCTCTCGCCGGCGGAGAGGGAGCATCTGCACGCGCAGATGACCGCCGCCGTGGATCCCCTGACGACCGAGGAGCGGCGTCACTGGATCGCCCAGTTCACCAACGCGCTCAGCCACGATGCCTTCATGCCCTTCCGCGACAACGTGGACCGGGCGCAGGCCAGCGCCGTGCGCTACATCCTCCAGCCGGGCGGCTCCATCGCGGACGAAGGGGTCATCGCCGCCGCCGACGAGTACGGCATGGTGATGGCCTTCTCCAGCCTCCGCCTCTTTCATCACTAGCGCCGCCATGGACCTGCGCGCCGAAGCCGACGCCAACTTCAACAGCCGCCTGCTGCGCAACCCGTATCCCGGCCGGGGTCTGGTGCTGGGGCGATCGGCGGACGGAGCCGCCTGGCTCCAACTCTACTGGATCATGGGTCGCAGCGCCAACAGCCGGAACCGCCTCTTTCTCGCCGAAGGCTCGACGCTGCGTACGGCTCCCGCGGATCCCTCGCTCGTGAAAGACCCGAGCCTGATCATCTACGAGGCGATGCTGGAGCTGCCGGGCCTCTACCTGGTGAGCAACGGCGACCAGACCCGCACCTTGCACCGCGCCCTCGCCCAGGGGGAAACGTTCGAGGCGGCTCTGGCGACGCGGGAGCGCGAGCCCGACGCCCCCAACTACACGCCGCGGATCAGCGCCATGCTGGACCTGCTGAGCGACGAGCCGGCCCTGGCGCTCAACATCATCAAGGCCAACCCCGACGACCCAGCCCTGAGCCATCACACCACCTTCCGCCCCGCCCCGCCGCCCCCCGGCTTCGGCCTGGGCCTCACCACCTACGAGGGCGACGGCGACCCGCTCCCCAGCTTCCGCGGCGAGCCCCTCTGGCTCCCCCTCGACGGCGACGAGGAGTCGCTGCTGGACCGCTACTGGCAGGCCTTGGACGCCGACAACCGCGTCGCGCTCGCGCTCAAGCGTATCCCTGCGGATGGCGGCCCCGGCCGGGTCCGCCTGCGCAACCGCTTTAAGGCGTCGTCCTAGACCAGCGGCCAGGGGTACGGTCGCCGAGAGCTCGGCGGCACGGGAAAGCGGGGCTCGCGCAGGATCATCGCCGCACGAGCGCGCAGCGCCTCGATCTCGCTCCTGTCCAAGCAGGCGCCCAACCGTTCCGGAAGGTCGCCCCCGTCGAGCTGGCCCAGCAACGCTTCGATGTCGCCCAGCAGCGGCTCCGGCACCGGCTCTTCGGCGTAGTCCCAGATCACCGTGCGCAGCTTCTCCTCCGCGTGGAACGTGAGGCCGTGGTCGATGGCCCAGAGCCGGTTCCGCCCGTCTAGGATGATGTGCCCGCCCTTGCGATCGGCGTTGTTGCTGAGCCAGTCGAACGTGGCGAAGCGACGCATCTCCGCCGGGAAGCGCCCCCGCAGGTCGAAGAACGTGCAGCGACGATCATGGGGGATGTACAGCTGCACGGAGCCCACGCCGTGCTCTAGCCCCACCTCACGAATCACCGTCGGCGGCACGATACCCCAGCCCAGCGCCTCGCTCAGGAGATAGGTGGCCTGCTCGCGCAGATAGAGGTCCGGCGGGAAGTCCCACAGCGGCGCCTCCCCGCGGCTCGGTTTGTAGATCGCATGGCCGCGTCCCGCCTCCGCACTCTTCAGCGCCAGCACGAAGACGTAGTTCGACGCCGACGGGATCAGCCCGCTGTCCACCAGCGCCGACTCGGCCAGCAGCGGCGCGATGTCGGGTCGGTCTGGGTCCCACGACTCCAGCGGGAAACGATCCATCGGTCCGCTTCGTCTGCTAGCCGATCAGCTCGACGCCATCGCCCACGCTGACCCGTCCGCCGTCCAGCACCTCTGCCTCCACTCCGAAGTATGCGTGTCCGAACTCCGCCAGCAGCGCGGACATCACCTCCACGTCGCGCCCGGCGCCCTCCGGCGATGCGTTGATGGAGTTGCACCGGACCAGCGGCGCTCTCACTACCATGACGACCGTCCCAATGCGTAGCCGCTGCTGCCCCCAGGACAGCTCCTCCCACGGCGGCACGCCGCTCATGATCAGGTTCAGCCGAAACCGCCGGATATCGATGTCGACTCCGGCCTGCTCCGAGAGCGATCGCAGGCTGTCAACGGTGCCCAGACTGACTTGGGTTGGACCGCGGTCGGTGAACGCAGACCGCCCATCGCCCAGCAGTTGCAGCGGCTCCACGGCTGGCATCACCGCCAGCGGGTTGGACGGGAGTCGCTTCAGCGCCCGCGCCACCCAGGCCGCCAGCACTTCCCGCTCTCCTGGATCATCGACGTTCGCGCTCGCGCTGCGGTCTCCCTCCGGGCCGTTCCCCCAGCCGTTGCCCTCACGGGCCTCGATGGTGAGTCGGCGCGTGCTGGGATCGAACGCCGCGAGCAGGCGGGCGAGATGAGGAGTGTTCAGCATAGTGACCGAGTCGTGCTTGCTGACCCAGCGGTATTCGCCCTGTGGACGCGCTGTGGCGAAGGCGAACACGAACGCCCGGTCCCCCTTGGGACTGCGGCCCGGTTCCAGTTCCAGGGAGGGCATCGCCACGGGCGGCATGCCCTTGACCGGATGGAGATAGCAGGCGGCGATCTCAGCCATTCGACGCTCCCTCGTCGCCGGGCTAGGCCGATGCCGCGAAGGCGCGACAGGCCCGGGCGCGGCGCAGGTCATCCAGCGCTTCCAGGGTAGTGCGTCGCAGCACCGCTTCGTCGTCGCCGAGCGAGGCCAGGAGCGCCTCTGCCCGCTCAATCACGGCATCCTCGGGCCGGGAGTGCGGGAACAGCGCGCCGAAATAGGCTTGGGCGAAGTCCTTGTCGCGCGATCGAAAGACGTCGCGCACCTCGTCGAAGAACCGCTCCACGTACGGCGCCAGCAGCTCACGTTGGTGCGGCCAGACGAAGCCGCTCATACCCGCCGCGATCATCTGCAGCGACGACTCACGGTCGCTGGTGAATCGTTCCCACTCCTCCGCCTTGACCCCGGCGTCGGGTGCGCTGCTGCGTGCGCGAGCCGCTGCGCGCCGGCCGCGGTCGCTGGGGTCGCGCTCTGCTTCCACTTCCAGCCGGGCGCTCCCGTCGGCGAGGCCGTGGGCGATCTGCTTCGTCACCAGGGACCACCGCATGTCTTGGTCCAGATCGAATCCCTCGATCCCCGTCCCCTTGTCGACGAGCTCCAGCAGCCGGGCGATGCTCTGGGGCCGCTGCGCGGCGGTGATCGCCGCCCGCGCCCAGACAATGCGCCGGTCCTTGTCCGGTGCGACGAAGAGCCGCTCCCAGGCGATGTCGGAGAACGCCTCCGCTTCGTCCACGCGTCGGCTTTCGGGCACGAAGCGGGCGACGGCCGCCTGCACGTTGCCCAGTGCGCTCTCGATCAGCTCTAGCTCTTGCTCGGCACCGATCTTGTCCCGCACCAGCGCCAGGTAGTCTGTCGATCGGAACTGCTGGTCCCGCACCATGTCCCAGAGGGTGCGCCACAGCAGTTGGCGCAAGAATGGGTCGGCGAAGCGATCCACCCGCTCCCGCACGAAGGCCACCGAGCGCTCGTCCAGCGCGATCTTGGCGTAGGCGTGGTCCTGGTCGTTGGCGAAGACGCAGGCCGGCGCTTCCATGCCGGCGGCCGCCTCGACTACGGTTCGCTCCCCCTCGACTAGCACGGGGATGGAGTCGCGCAGGACGGGCGCGCCCGAGGCGTCGGCGTCGATCAGCGCCAGTTGCAGGTGGTGCGGGCGCAGCGTCGGGTGCTCGGCGGGCGCCGTCTGCGCGATCGTGAACGCGCCCACCCGGCCGTCGCGGGTCTCCCAGGCGGGACGTAGAGTGTTCAGCCCTTCGGTCTCGATCCACAGCCGCGACCACTCCTGCAGGTCCCGTTGTGCTCCGTGCTCCAACGCGCCGAGGAAGTCGCTGAGGTTGGTGTTCGTCCAGGCGTAGGTCCGGAAGTAGTGCCGCATCCCCTCGCGGAAACCATCGCTGCCGATGGCGGCGGCCAACTGCTTCAGGACCGAGGCGCCCTTGCCATAGGTGATGCCGTCGAAGTTGAGGAAGGTGGCGTCGGTATCCGGCACCGGCCCGGCGATCGGGTGGGTGGTCACCAGTTGGTCCTGGTGATAGGCCCACGCCTTCATGCGGGAGTTGAACGCCTGCCAGCCACGGCTGAAGCGAGTGGCTTCGCTCATGGCCAGGTACGACATGTACGTGGCGAAGCTCTCGTTGAGCCAGAGATCGTTCCACCAGCGCATGGTGACCAGATCCCCGAACCACATGTGTGCCATTTCGTGCAGCACCACCTCGGCGCGATTCATCCGCTGAATCTCCGTAGGCGGGTCGCGGAACACCATCCGCTCGGAGAAGGTCACGGCGCCGGCGTTCTCCATCGCGCCCGCGTTGAACTCCGGGACGAAGAGTTGGTCGTACTTGCTGAAGGGGTAAGGGCAGGCGAAGAAGTCGCTAAAGAACGCCAGCCCCTGCTTGGTGATGGTGAACACCTCCGCACTGTCCAGGTACTGGCTGAGTGACCGCCGACAGTAGAGCGCCAGCGGCGTGTCCTCATACCGGTCCTGGAAGCGCTCGTACGGCCCCGCCACCACGGCGAAGAGGTAGGTGCTGAGCGGCGGCGTCTGGGTGAACCGACGCTGCGCGCGCCCGTCCGCTGTCGCGGTCCGGCCCGTCTCAGCCTCGTTCGCGATGACCGTCCAGTCGTCGGGTGCCGCGACGCTGAGCTGTAGGCGTGCTCGGATGTCGGGCTGGTCGAAGCAGGGGAAAAGACGGTGGGCCTCGTACGGCTCGAAGTTCGTATAGACGTACTCGCTGCCGTCTTCCGGATCCTGGAACTGGTGGAAGCCGGCGCCCGTGTGGTCGTACGCGTTCCGGTAGACGATGCGAACCGTGTTCTGATCGCGCAGCCGCCTGCCCTCGAGCTCGATCCGGTTGGATCGCCAGACGGAATCGCCGACCGGCTGGCCGTTGACCTCCAGGAGCTCGATCGTTTGGCCCGTGAAGTCCAGGAACGTGCCCGCTTTCGGCTCGCGGTGACCAAACTCGATCGTCACGTTGCCCTCGTAGTCGGGCGCCCTGTCTTGCAGGGAGAGTGACAGAGCGTACGTGACATCGTGGATCTGCACCGCGCGCGCCTCGGCCTCGCGCTGCCTGAGGCGGTTGGGCCCGTCCCGCTGCGTGTCGGTGATCATGGCGCGCTTTCTGGCTGGAGTCCCGCTCGTTGCCCGGCGCAGTATAGAGAGCGGCGGGCGTCCCGTCGGTTGAGCGGGTGGCACTTCCGGCTAGAGCGCCGGCCAGCAGTCGCTCCAGACTCGCTCCTGCTCGTACGCATACGACGCCTGCAGCACAAGGTCATCCCGGTGTCGCGGCCCCACGATCTGCAGGCCGCAGGGCAGCCGGCTGTCCGTGAAGCCGGCCCGCACGGACGCGGCCGGATGGCCGGTGAAGTTGAACGGATAGGTGAAGGCGATCGGGTTGTAGGGGACGCCGTCGCGTTCTATCGGGACGGGGCCTGGCGCGGCGAACGCTTCCGTGGGCAGGGTCGGAGTCAACAGGAGGTCGAATCGCTCGAACAGCCGCCAGGTCCACTCGATCAACTCAGCCCGTGCCCGGGCGAAATCGCGGAAGTCGGTGGGGCCGGTGTCCAGCGCGTCGTCCAGGTTGCGCACGAACTCGCTACCGAACTCGTCGTGCCGCGTGGAGTACTCCTCCCAAAGTGTCGCCAGCGCCTGGAACGACGCCATGCGGATCCAGTGCCCGACCGTCTCCGGAATGGTGTCGTCGTTCTCCGTGACCTCGTGACCCAGGTCGCGGAACGTGTCGACGGCCCGCTCGACTTCGCGCTCCACGTCGGGCTGCAGGTCTGTGACCCCCAGAGTGCGGTTGAACGCGATGCGCAAGCGCGGCAGCGGCTCCTCCAGACGTTGAAGGTATGAGTCCTCCGGGGCGGGCAGCGAGTCAGGATCGGCCGGGTGTGGACCCGCAATCTGGTCCAGGTACAGCGCGGCATCGCGCACACAGCGAGTCAATGGCCCGTACACCCCGAAATCCAGCCAACCCCGCAACGGGCGCGGCCCGATGGGCACTCGCCCGAACGATGTCTTCAGCCCGTACAGCCCGCAGTAGCAGGCCGGAATCCGGATCGATCCGCCCCCGTCGGACGCCGTCGCCAGCGGCACCATCCCGGCCGCCAGCGCCGCCGCCGACCCCCCGCTCGATCCGCCCGGCGTGCGTTCCGGATTCCACGGGTTGAGCGTGGGGCCGAAGAGGTCGTTATCGGTGAACGCCGTGTAGCCGAACTCGGGCGCATTCGTCTTCCCGATCACGATGGCGCCGGCCTTGCGTAGCCGCTCGATATGGATATCGTCGCGCTCGGCCCGGTGGTCGCGGAAAACGCTTGAGCCGAACGTTGTCGGGAGACCGGCCGCGTGCTCCAGGTCTTTCACGCCCAGGGGGAGCCCGCCCAGCGGGCCCAGGTCCTCCCCGTGGGCCAGCCGCTCGGTCTGCTTCGCGGCCTCTGCCCGCGCCCCCTCCGCGTCCAGCGCCACAAAGGCGTTCAGGGCCGGGTTCAGCGCCTCGATCCGCGCCAGCGTGTGCTCCATCAACTCCAGAGGCGAGATCTCCTTCGCACGGATGCGCGCCGCCAGCGCCTCGGCGGAGGCGAAGTCGAGATCAGTAGTCGTGTGCGACTGTGTCATCTGGCGCCGAACGCTGTCTCACTGCCGGCAGTGTATCCGTACGGCGTGGCGCTCTCTATCGAGCGGGGGGCTGCGCTTGAGCGGCTCTTCATCGTATGCTGGAATGGGTAGCGGGGGACTCTGCTCGTTCGGGCGTCGTATCGGCTGTGCGCTCCATGAGCATTACTCGCTTCGTCCACGCTGCCGATCTCCACTTGGACAGCACCTTTCGCGGTCTGCGCTCCGCGGACCCCGAAGTCAGCGCCATCCTGCGCGCCGCCACCTTCACCGCCTACGACAACATCATCGACCTCTGCCTGCAGGAGCGCGTCGACGCGCTCCTCGTCGCCGGCGACATCTACGACGGCAAGGACCGCAGCCTCCCCGCCCAGTTGCATTTCCTGCGCGGGCTGCGCCGCCTGGATGAGGCGGGAATCCGCTCCTTCATCTGCCACGGCAATCACGACCCCCTGGATGGCTGGGAAGCGAGGCTCGCGATTCCGCCCGGCTGTCACCGCTTTGGCGATGACGTGGCGGCGGTGCCGATCGACCCGGCCGAGCCGCACGGCGCCGTCGTCTACGGCGTCAGTTTCCCGCGGCAGGACGTGCGGGAGAACCTGGCCCGCCGCTTCCGCCGCGACCCGCGCCACCTCTACGCCATCGGGCTGCTCCACGCCAACGTCGGTGCCAACACCGGACACGAGCCCTACGCGCCCTGCACGCTGGAGGATCTGGAGCGCGCCGGCATCGACTACTGGGCGCTTGGGCACGTCCACACGCGCAGCGTCCTCCGTGAGCAGGATCCGACCGTGGTTTACCCTGGCAACTCGCAGGGGCTGCATCGCAATGAGCGCGGCGCCCGCGGCGTCTATCTCGTCGATGTCGGCGACGATCGCCGCGCCCGCCCGTCCTTCCACCCCGTCGACGTGGTGCGCTGGGCCGCCACCACACTGAACATCGCGGAGCTCGACGGCGAACAGGCCCTCCTTGACGGGCTGGAGGAGCGCGCTGCGGAGCTCCGTGACGCCGCCGATGGCCGCCACGTGATCGGCCATGTCCGGATCACCGGACGCGGTCCCCTGCACGCGTGGTTGCGCCGGCCCGATATGGAGGAGGATCTCCGCGCGCACATCAACAACGCGTTCAAAGGCCACGCGCCCATCCTCTGGTGCGCCGTCCTCGACATCGAATCCGCGCCTCCCTTCGACCGTGAGGAGCGCCGGCAGGCGCAGGACTTCCTCGGCGACGTCTTGCGCCTGGTCGATGAGATCCATGCCGAGACCACGCCCCCTCCCTGGCTCCGTGAGTACCTGAAGCCGTTTTACGGGCAGGGCCGTGTCCGCCGCTTCCTCGCCGATGACGCCCTGAGCGACACCGAACTGCTCCGCCTGCTCGATCGAGCCGAGGAGCGCTGCGTCGAGGCCTTCCTGGCCGACGAGGCCGCTGCCGCGGAGGTGTCCGAGTGAATCTCCTCCGCCTCCACCTGAGCGGCTTTGGCTACTTCGCCGACCTCTCCCTGCCGGCTGGAGACGGCGAGCGCATCCACCCGAATCTCACCGTTATCCACGGTCCCAACGAGGCCGGGAAATCGACGCTGTTGACCTTCGTCCGCTACGTCCTGTTCGGCTTCCCAGCGCGGGAGCGCGACCGCCGCTATCCCCCACGCGCCGGCGGCCGTCACGGCGGCCGCATCGAGCTGGAGGACGACGACGGCCGGCGCTATGTCGTCGAGCGCTTCGCGGGCCGCAAGGGGGGCGCCCTCATCGTCACCGCGGCCGACGGCGGGCGCGAAGATCCCGCCATCCTGCCCCGGCTCCTGGGGCATGCCTCCCCCGATCTCTTCAACAACGTCTTCGCCTTCGACCTGGATCAACTCCGCAACGTCACCTCACTCCAGCAGGCTGGCGTGACGGACAGCATCTACAGCGCCGGCCTGGGATCGGCCGGGCTGCCCCAGGTCATGGCCCATTTCGAGTCGGCCCGCCGGGAGGTCTATCGCCCACAGGGAAAAACGCAGCCCGTCGCCCGCACCATCGCCGATCTCCAAGCGGTGGACGAGGCGCTGGACGAGTTGGCCGACGCCGCGTCGCAGTACGGCGGGCACCTCGACCAACTGGAGCAGGTGCAGAGCGCGCTCGTCGAGACCGACCGTGGCCGGGCCCGGGCGGAGAAAGCGCGGGCCCGCCTGGAGCGCCTGCATCAAGCCTGGCCGGACTGGGTGGCATTGGGAGAGTTGGAAGAGAGGATCCACGCGATTGCGGAGCGGCCCGACTTCCCCAGCGACCCCCTCACGCGGCTCGAGAGCGCAGAACAACGGCTCGCCGCGGCGGGTACCCGGAAAGAGCAGGAACAGGCGGAGTTCGCCCGCTGGGAGCGCGAGGTGGCGGCTCTCCACATCGACCAAGGGCTCCTCGATGACGAGGCGGCCGTCGACGCGTTGCGGCGTAGCCACGACGCCTTCGCGCAGTCCCTCAAGGACCTGCCGGAGCGTCGCGCGGAAGCCGAAACGTTAGAGCGGGAGATCCAGCTGGCTCTCCGCGCCCTCGGGCCCGAATGGGAGCCGGAGCGCGCCGATCGCTTCGATACCTCGTTGCCCGTTCGCACCGAGCTCCGTGAACAGGCGCAGGCGCTCGCCGCCAGCGAGCGCGACGCGCGAGAGGCCGAGCTCCGCCGGGAGGCCGCTCTCCAGGCGCTGCGCGAGGCCGAGGAGGCCCGTGACCTCGCCGCCGCGGCCGTCGCAGCGATCCCGGCGCCCTTGCTCGACGCGGAAGCGCTGCGCGGGCGGCGCGCTGTCCTGACCGCAGTGCGTGAGCAACTCACCCGCGTCGCATCGGCCCGGGACCTGCGCCGGCAGGAGACGCAGCGCCTCACCGAGCTGCAGGTTCAACAGCCTGCGCTGAAGCCCGCGCCGGCTTGGCGGCGGCCCGAATGGATCACCGCCGCTGCGCTCGCCGCCGCAGTGGCGCTGGTCGTCATCGTTGGCGTGCTGGCGGGCGGCGTCGCCCTCGCACTGGGCATCGTGGGAGGAGTCCTCCTGGCGGCCGCCGGCGGACTTATCTGGCGCCGGGCGGCTCAGAGCGCGCCCGATCCTTCTGCCTGGCGCGAATTCGACCGTACGCTCGCCGTGCAGGGAGAGCGCCGGCGCGACGCCGATGAGGCCGTGAAGGAGCAGGAGACCCGCCTCGCCACTCTCGGCGCGGAAGCGGCCCTCGATGCCGTGGAGTCGATCCGTGACGTTGAGGCCGCCGAAGAGATCGTGGAGGGCATGCAGCGCCAGTTCGAGGAACGCCGGCAGCGGGAAGCGGAGGTCCGCACGGCGGCGCGGCGCCTGCCAGCGCTCCGGCGGCGGCAGGAAGAGGCGGACCATCGCCTGGCCGACGCGGCGCGCTCTCAAGAGAACGCCCAGACAGCGTGGACGGCCTGGCTGGAGGCGCAAGGGTTGCCTGCCACCATGCGGCCGGACGGCGTGGCGGACCTCTTCGGTCGCCTGGACACGCTGCACGCGACCCAGCGCCAGCTGCACGACCGTCGGCGCCGCGCGGCGGCGATCGAGCACGACATCGATGAGTTTGCCACCGCCGCGCTCTCGCTGATCGAGCGCCGGTGCCCAGAGCGGCAACGGCTCGCTCCGGCGGAAATCGGGCCGGCCGTCGAGGCGCTGATCGCCGCGTTCGACGAGAGCCGCACCGCGGCACAGCGCAAGGCGCACTTGGATCAACAGGTGACGGAGGCCCGTCGCCGCCTCACCGCCGCCACCGCCGATTGCGCTGCCGCCGAGCGCGCGCTACAAGGGCTCCTCACGCAGGGACGCGCGGAAGACGCCGCCGAGTTCCGCAAGATCGCGGCGGAACAGGCCCATCGGGCGAAGCTATTGCGCCGCGCCAACGAACTTCGGATGGCCTTGACGCAGCGTAGTGGCCCCGGCGAGGCGCTCGCCGCCTTCCGCCGCGAACTCGCCGCGACCGATGCCGCGCGCCTAGAGCGGGAGCGAGAGCGCACCAAGACGCACCTCGTCGAGCAGGCCCGGCGTCATGACGACCTAACCACGAGACAGGCGCAGCTCCAGCTTCAGATCGCCAACCTGGAGCAGGACGCCCGCGCGGCCGAGTTGCGCGAGCGGCGCGTGGTCCTCCAGGAACAACTCGCGGAGCAGGCGCAGGAGTGGGTCACGCTGACGCTCGCGGGGGCGCTCCTGGAGCAGGCCCGCCACCGCTACGAGGAGGATCGGCAGCCGGCGGTCGTGCATCGAGCCGAGGACTACTTCGCCCACATCACCAACGGGCGCTACCCGCAACTCAAAGCGCCGATCGAGGAACATGAGATCGAAGTCATGCAACGGGACGGCGAACGCAAGCCGACGGACGCCCTCAGCCGCGGCACGCAAGAGCAACTCTACCTCGCGCTGCGCTTCGGCCTCATCGAGGAGTTCGCCGATCGATCCGCCCGCCTGCCGGTGATCGTCGATGACATCTTGGTCAACTTCGACCCGGAGCGCGCCACCCGTGCCGCGGAGGCACTGCGGCAGCTTTCCCGCTCCAATCAAGTCATCGTGTTCACCTGCCACCCCAGGATCGTCGATCTCTTCAATGAGGTCTCACCCGGCGTCGCGACGATCCCCCTCCCCGACTGGCGCTGACGGCGCGCCGCCTCATCGTCGATTCGATTGCTGGCCTGCGAATCCGCTGGTAGCATCGGGCGCGCTCGGTGAAAGGGGTTGCACCATGGCCGCCACTGCACCTGTGTCATATCCCGCCGACGGCGTCGGCATGATCCTGCTGGACGACCCACCCAAAAACTTTGGCTCTTACGAGCTCCTGGACAAGGTCGAGCAGGCGCTGGAGGAGGTGAAGCAGGCGCGCTGCTCCGTGGCACTGCTCGCCTCGGACGTGCCGGGCTACTTCATGGCCCACGCCGATCTCTCGGACATCCTGGCCGCCTACGGCGGCGGCAAGCCCAGCGGCGACCCGCTCTCGTGGCGCCGTTTGACCAACGAATTGGAACGCGGACCTCTGGTCACCATCGCCGTCAACCACGGGCAGGCGTGGGGTGGGGGCGCCGAGATCTCTTGGGCCTGCAACCTGCGGATCGCCGGCCGCTCCGCCACCTACGCGCAAGTCGAGAGCATCCTCGGCATCATCCCGGGTGCTGGCGCGACGGTGCGCCTGGCGCGACTCGTGGGGCAGTCCAAGGCGATGGAGATCGTGCTGACCGGTGATCCGATCACCGCCGGCGCCGCAGGGGAACTCGGCTTGGTCAACAAAGTGGTGGACGATGACCGCCTGCGCGAGGAAGCCATCGCCTGGGCGGCCCGGATCGCCACCCGGCCGCAGTGGGCCTTGCGGGCCTGCAAACGCAGCCTCTTGCAGGCCTGGGACATGCATTTCGAGGACGCGCTCCGCATTGAGAACTACATCTTCAACTCCACCATGCGTGCGCCCACCATCGAGATCATCAAGAAGATTCAGGCGCGCTATGACGAGGGCGCCGACTCCTGGGAAGCCTACGATCTTCGCTAAGGCCTGGCTCACGGCATGACCGGCGATCTCTTCGATTACCGCTCCGTCACCGCGGACACGGTCGGCGCCGCCTGCGACGAGACGCTGCGCCGCTGCGACGCTCTGATCGACGCGCTGGCCGCGGCCGGCAGCCGCAGCTTCGCCAACACCCTGATGCCGCTGGAGGAGATCGGCGATCTGCTCGGCCAGGCGGGCGGGCGCTACGGCTTCCTGGCTCACGTCACCCCCGATCCCGAGGTCCGGCGCGCGGCGCTGGCCAACGAGGAGCGGCTGGATCGCTACGCGGCCGCGCTCGGTTTCCGCGAGGAGATTGATCGCACCCTGCGGGATTTCGCCGGCACACTGGAGGGGCAGTCGCTCTCTGGCGATGCGGCTCGCCTGCTTGAGCGGTCACTCCGCGACTTTCGCCGCAGCGGGATGCACTTGCCGGCGGAGCGACGCGCTCGCATCCAGACGCTGCAGGAGCGCTTGGTCACCCTCGGCATCGAGTTCCGCCACAACATCGATGATGTTGACGACGCCTTGCTCCTGACGCGGGAGCAACTGGCCGGCCTGCCGGAGGCGTACATCCAGCGGCTCCGCACCGAAGAGGGGCCGGACGGCCACCGCTACCGCGTCTCGCTGGACTATCCCGAACTCCATCCCTTCCTCGACTCCGCCGACGATCGTGATCTCCGGGAGGCGCTCTTCCGCAAGAACCGCAACCGGGCCGCGGAGCCGAATCTCCCCCTCCTCGACGAAGCCATCGCCGCCCGCGACGAGATCGCCACCACTCTCGGCTATCCCTCCTGGGCCGACTACGTCCTAGAGATCCGCGTGGCCAAGACCTCGCAGGCCGCGCTCAAGTTCCTCACGGACCTTGAGCCGCGCGTCCACATCAAGGCCGACCAGGATCTACAACTGCTGCGCGACACCGGCGCCGCCGCGACCGTCGCCGCCTGGGACTGGCGCTACGACACCCAGCGTGTCCTCCGCGAGCGCTACCACGTCGATCCCTTCCAGGTCGCGGAGCATTTCCCCTTGGAAGCGGTGCTGGATGGCCTTTTTTCCGTTTACCAGACGTTGGTGGGGGTGCGCTTCCTGCCGCGGGCGCAGGCGAACGCCTGGGACCCGGACGTGCGCCTCTTCGACATCGTGGACGCCGCCAACGGCCGCCTCGTCGCCCACTTCTACGCGGACCTCTACCCCCGCCCGAACAAGTACGGCCACGCAGCGGCCTTCACCCTCCGCGGCGGGCGCCGCCTCCCCGACGGCTCCTACCAGCGCCCGGTCAGCGCGATCGTCGCCAACTTCACCAAGCCGGGCCCCGATTCGCCCTCGCTCTTGCGCCATTCGGAGGTGCTGACCCTCTTCCATGAGTTCGGCCACATCCTTCACCAGACGTTGACCCAGTCGCGCTATCTCCGCTTCGCCGGGACGCAGGTGGAACGGGACTTCGTCGAGGCCCCTTCCCAGATGCTGGAGCACTGGTGCTGGTCGCCCACGGTGCTGGCCTCCTTCTCGCGCCACTACCGGAGCGGGGACCCGCTGCCGGCCGACTTGGTCCAGCGCATGGTCGCGGCCCGCAACGTGAGCAGCGGCCTCGCCACGCTGCGCCAGATCTATTTCGCCCGC
This sequence comes from Dehalococcoidia bacterium, assembly GCA_963663235.2. Lineage (GTDB taxonomy): Bacteria > Chloroflexota > Dehalococcoidia > Bin125 > Bin125. The sequence goes on along the minus strand of CAXXNO010000004.1, from coordinate 879,450 downwards.
CTCGATCTCGCCTACCACGGCCCCGGCGCACGCAAGGACACGGACGGCATCGCCCGCGACTTGCACCCCATCACCGCGCTGCCCTTCCCGGAGGACACACACTTCCAGGCCGGCTTCGGCCATCTCTTCGGCTACGACGCGGGCTACTATGGCTACCTCTGGTCCCGCGTCTACGGCGATGACATGTTCACCCGCTTCCAGCGCGCCGGCCTGGACGACCACGACGTCGGCCTCGCCTACCGGCGCCTGATCCTGGAGCCCGGCGGCTCCCGGGACGGCGACGCCCTGGTGCGCGACTTCCTCGGTCGGGAGCCCACCCCGGATGCTTTCCTCCACCACCTCGGCCTGACGGATTGACCCGGACGATGCTGCGGCTTCGCTTGCGCCACAGCGGCGGAACGGGCGACACTCGGCGGGCTGTCGCGCGCAGAGAGCCGCTACATCGCGGCACGTTGCAGCCGCTTGGAGGGACGCCGTGCTGAAGGCACAGTCTGTCGACGAGGCGAAGGAGCATTTCGGCCGGCTGATCGAGACGCAGCTGGCCAGGGTCGATCGGATCACGAAGGAGAAGGACTGGGTCGACTACCAGGCCCTCCCGCAGATCGTCATCGGTGTCCTGGGCGGCGACGGCATCGGTCCGGCCATCTCCGCCGAGGCGCAGCGCATCCTCGAGCACTTGCTCGATGCGGAAGTCCGGTCCGGCAAGGTGCGCTTCCGCACGATCGAAGGGCTCACCATCGAGAATCGCGCCCGGGTGATGAAGGCCATTCCCGACGCTGTGCTGGCCGAGATCCGCGAGTGCCACGTGACCCTCAAGGGTCCCACGACCACCCCCGAACAAGGCGATGAGTGGCCCAACCTCGAGAGCGCCAACGTGGCCATGCGCAAAGAGTTGGACCTCTTCGCCAACGTGCGGCCCGTCCGCGTCCCCGCCGAAGGGATCGACTGGACCTTCTACCGCGAGAACACCGAGGACCTGTACGCCGTCGGCAGTGAGGGCGTGACCATCGGTGACCTCGCCGTGGACTTCAAGGTGATCTCGCGGCCGGGCAGCGAGCGGATCATCCGCGCCGCCTTCGATTTCGCCAAGGCCAACGGCAAGAACCGCGTCACGGTTGTGACCAAGGCGAACGTGGTCAAGACCACCGACGGGACGTTCCTGGATATGGCGCGCGAGGTCGCGGAGGACTACCCCAGGATCGACTGGGACGGCTGGTACATTGACATCATGACGGCAAAGCTCATTGACCCCAAACGCCGGCGCGACTTCCAGGTGATGGTGCTCCCCAACTTGTACGGCGACATCCTCACCGATGAAGCCGCCGAGTTTCAGGGCGGCGTCGGCACCGCCGGCAGCGCCAACATCGGCAAGCGCTACGCGATGTTCGAGGCGATCCACGGCTCCGCGCCCCGCATGGTGCGCGAGGGCCGCGCGCAGTACGCGGACCCGTCCTCCATGGTGCGGGCCGGCGCCATGATGCTCTCGCACATCGGCTACCCGGAACTGGGCGAGCGGCTCGGCAAGGCGCTGGACCTCTGCGGCCAGTACGAAGCCAAGCTCGTCATGACCGGCCGCGACACCGGCGCCACCTCTCGGGACTTCGGCGATTACATCCTGGAGACGGTGCAGGCCCCCGACCTTGCCGATCGCTGGGCCGCGGCCGTCAACGCGGCCACGGCTGCCGGCCGCTAGCGCCGCGCTTGAGGGCCGCTGTGAGTTTGGCCTCCGGAGCCACCGCCGGGCAGCGAGAGTGCGGTGCGCCTGTCCATTGGGGAGTTCCCTTAGCGCGGAGCCGGTTGGCCCGCTTCCCCGCCACCCCGGTGTGGCGGCAAACTGGGTGAGTGGAGAGATGACGGTCGTTGCCGGCAGCCTGGGCTATCCGCGTATTGGGCCCAAGCGCGAGTTGAAGAAGGCCCTGGAGCGCTTCTGGGCCGGGCAGAGCAGTGAGGCGGAGTTGGAGGAGGCCTCGCGCGCGCTGCGCCGCGATGCCTGGCGCCTGCAGCAAGATCGCGGATTGCAGCACGTCCCCTCCAACGACTTCTCGCTCTATGACCACGTCTTGGATACGGCGGTCATGGTCGGGGCGGTGCCCTCGCGCTTCCTCGGGGACGGCGATCAAATCGGCCTGGACACGTACTTCGCCATGGCGCGCGGCGCTCGGGATGTCCCGGCCATGGAGATGACCAAGTGGTTCGATACCAACTACCACTACATCGTCCCGGAGTTTGAGCTTGACCAGCGCTTCCGGCTGGCCTCCACCAAGCCGCTGGATGAGTTCCTTGAGGCGCAGACGGAAGGGATCCGGACCCGCCCCAAACTGCTGGGCCCCGTCTCCTTCCTCCTGCTCGGCAAGGCGCGGCACGACGGCCTGCGGCCCCTCGATCTTCTCGAGGCGCTCCTGCCCGCCTATGAGGCGTTGCTGGGGCGGCTGGAGGCGGCTGGCGCCGACTGGATCCAGGTCGACGAGCCCTGCTTGGTCCTCGACCTAAGCACGGACCAGCGGCGCGCCCTGTCCACCGCCTACCACCGCCTGAACGCCGCCGCCCCCGCGCTGCGGCTTCTCCTCACCACCTACTTCGGCGACCTTCGCGAGAATCTGAGCACGGCCCTGGCGCTGCCCGTCGCCGGCCTGCATCTGGACCTGGTCCGCGCCCCCCAGATGCTGGAGCGTGCCTTGCCGGCCCTGCCCGACAGCCTCGTGCTCTCCGCGGGCGTCGTGGATGGCCGCAACGTCTGGCGGACGGACCTCGATCGCGCCCTCGCCACGCTGCGGACCGCCGTCGATGCGCTGGGCAGTGAGCGCGTCGTCGTCGCGCCGTCCTGTTCGCTCTTGCACGTACCCGTCGACCTCGATCAGGAAACGGCGCTGGACCCCGAACTGCACCCCTGGCTCGCCTTCGCCCAGCAGAAGGTCGAGGAAGTGGCGCTGCTGGCCCGCGCCTTGAACGAGGGCGACGACGCGGTCGCCTCGACGTTGCAAGCGCGGCGCGACGAGCAGGCGCGGCGGCGCTCCTCCACCCGCATCCACGACCCCGCCGTGGCGGAGCGCACGGCGGCGATCAGCGCATCGATGCTGCGCCGCATTAGCCCCTTCGCGAAACGGAAGCAGCTCCAGCAGGAGCGGCTACGCTTCCCCTCCTTGCCGACGACCACGATCGGTTCCTTCCCCCAGACCGACGACGTGCGCCGCGCCCGCGCTGGCTTCAAGGCCGGCCGCATCGACGCCGCCGAATACGATGCCTTCCTCGAGGCCGAGATCGAGCGGGTCGTCCGGTTCCAAGAGGAGATCGGCTTGGACGTCCTCGTCCACGGCGAGCCCGAGCGCACGGATATGGTCGAATACTTCGGCGAGCGCTTCGCCGGGGTGGCGGTGACGCAGCAGGGCTGGGTGCAGAGCTACGGCTCCCGATGCGCCCGCCCGCCGATCATCTACGGCGACGTGTCCCGCCCGGAGCCCATGACCGTTCGCTGGGCCGAATACGCCCAGTCCCTCACCCAGCGGCCGATGAAGGGCATGCTCACAGGGCCCCTCACCATCCTCGAGTGGTCCTTCGTGCGCGATGATCAGCCCCGCGCCGAGACCGCGCGCCAACTCGCCTTGGCCATCCGCGATGAGGTAGGGGACCTGGAGGCCGCCGGAATCCGCGTCATTCAGATCGACGAGCCCGCTCTGCGCGAGGGCCTGCCGCTCCACCGCGAAGATTGGGATGCTTACCTCGCCTGGGCGGTGGACGCGTTTCGGCTCGCCTCAGCCGGCGTGCGCGACGAGACGCAGGTCCAGACGCACATGTGCTACGCGGAGTTCAACGACATCATGCCGGCGATTGCGCGCATGGACGCCGATGTCATCTTGATTGAGGCGTCTCGATCGCAGATGGACCTACTGGACGCCTTCGGCCGCTTCCGCTACCCGAACGAGATCGGGCCCGGCGTTTTCGACATCCACTCGCCGCGCGTGCCCACCGCGGACGAGATCGAGGCGCTCTTGCGCAGGGCCTTGGACCTCATCTCGCGCGACCAACTCTGGGTCAATCCGGACTGCGGGCTCAAGACCCGCGCCTGGCGGGAGGTTCGGCCCAGCCTCACCGCCATGGTGGAGGCGGCGGGGCGGCTCCGCGCCTCGGCGCCGGCCTCGACGCCTTAAGCCGCCGCGCCGCGGACAAATGCTTGGCAGCTGCCGTTCTCCAGCGCCACGCCCTCGACCTCCACGGTCACCGTTGAGCCGTCCCCCCGCCGCAGGCGCATCTGGCATATCGCTTCGCCCTCTTCGTGGACCCGCTGCAGCGCCGCACGAATGGCGGGCAACTCCTCCTCCGGAGCGAACTCGGCCAGTGGATGCCCCACCACCTGTTCCCGCTCGCGCAGGAGAATGGAGCAGGCGGAGTCGTTGATGTACGTGCAGATGCCACGGCGGTCCAGGAACCAGATCCCCTCCGTGGCGCGGTCCAGCGCCTGCAGGTACCGCTCCTGCGACGCCTGGCGCGCGCTTTCGTCGTCCATCCAGGGAGTGATGTCGCGTACCACGGATTCGTACTGGCCGTTGCCCAAGTCCACCGCGTGGATCTCCACGCTCACCAGGGAGCCGTCGCCGCGCTGCAACCGCGTGCGCACGTCCGCCGTGCCCTGCTCGCGGACGCGCCGGAACCCGTCGTTCAGATTCGTCAGTTCATCCGGAGGGCGCATCTCCGCCAAATGGCGGCCGAGCAGATCCTCCCGCGACCGGCGCAGCAGCTCGCAGGCGGCGTCGTTCACGTACAGGTAGCGCAGGCTGTGGTCCACCAGCCAGATGGCGTCCGGCGCCCCGTCCAGGAGCAGCCGGTAGCGCTCCTCCGAACGACGCAACGCCTCCTCCGCCCGCTTACGCTCGCCGATCCCGTGTGTGGCCAGCACCACCCGCGCCGGCCCGGCGGCGTGAAAGCGGGTGATGACCGTCTTGTACCACTCCACGTGCTCCGCCTGCCGCCAGGGATACTCCACCGCCACGCGATTCTCGGCGCGCTCCCGCACGTCGCGGATCCCGCGCGCGATCCCGTGCAGATACGGCGCGTTGTCGCCGGTAGCCGTCTCGCAGGCCGCCAGCAAGCTGGCGCCCCCGCCGGACTCCGCTTCGCGGAGCGGCAGCGCCGCACGGCCCTGGCGCCAGTCAGCGTTCACGGCGATCACGGCCCCGTCCTCGTCCAGGATCGCGATCGAATCGGCCAGGGCGTCCAGCGTTGACTGAGCGAACTGCTCCGACTCCCGGAGCGCCTCGTTGGCCCGCACCCGCTCACTCAGGTCACGGATGATGGCAGTGAAGAGCTGCTTGCCGCCGACCTCTGCTCGGGAGACGGTCGCCTCAATCGGAAACAGCTCGCCGTCCGACCGCTGGGCTGCCAGCGTGGCGCGCCCAGCGTCGGCGCCCAGCAGCGCGCGAAATTCGTCCCGCGCTGCCTCCGGCAGGAAGCGGTCGATGGACTGACCCAGCGCCTCAGTCTCGGTGCAGCGGAACGTCCGCGCCGCGGCGTCGTTGAACAGGACGATGTGTCGTTCCTCGTCGATGGTGATGATGGCATCCATCGCCGACTCGAGGATGCGCGACAGGCGTTGCTGGCTGGCCCGCAGCGCCTCCTGGGTCAACAGCCAGGCGGTCATGTCCCGTCCGATGATCTGCAGGTCGCCGTTGGCCAGATCGACGGCGTGCAGCTCCAGCGGGACGTCCACCCCGTCGCGACGCCGCACGCGCACCATCACGTGCCCGCTGCTCGCGCGGCGCGTCTCGGCGCTCAGCCGTTCGAAGCGCTCCGCCTCCGCCTGGGTCAGAAATTCGGCCCAGGGGCGGCCCAGGATGTCGGCGGCGGGAAAGTCCAGCACGCGGGCGAGTTGGTCGTTGACGTACCGCACCCGGCCGGCGCCGTCCAGGATCCAGATCGGGTCCGGCGCCAGTTCCAGCGAGCGACGAAACTGCCGCTCGGAGCGGCGCAGCCTGTCGCGAAGCGCCTGCCGCTCCACCGCGTAGCGGACGGATCGCCGCAGCACCTCCGGGGGTGCACGTGCGCCTTCATGAGGAAGTCCTGGGCGCCCTCCTGGACGGCCGTGGCCGCCATCTCCGCGTCCTCCCGGTTGCTCAGCACGACAATGGGCGTGCGATCGTCGTGCGCCTGGATGCGGCGCAGCGTGCGCAGGTCGTGGCTGTCCGGCAGGACCAGGTCCAGCAGGATGACGTCGTACCGTCCCCGCTTCAACGCTTCGATGCCGTCGCGCAGGGTGGGGGCGCGGTGGACGCTGAAGCCGCCCCCGGGTCCCTCGGCCAGGATCTTTTCGATTCGCCGGGCATCAAGCGCGTTGTCCTCCACCAAGAGGACGGCCATCGCTTCGCTGCTCAAGGCGTCTCCATCTCCGCTGCGCTGGCTGGCGCAGTCCGCGCTGTGACCGGCGGTCCCGGTTTCCTTCGATCGTAGGCCCGCTCGCCGGGCGCGCCATCGGCTGACCAGAGGGGCCGAGGGATGCGAGGGAAAGCGAGCATGCCCCGGCGGCGGCGCCCCGATAGATGACCCTTCCGCCACCCGCCTCTAACCTACGACGCAGATGTCCGCGGCCGCGTCCGCACGCTGGAGCGTCGACGGGCCTCTGACGCGCCCGTCGACGTTCCCGAAGGATCGTCTGTGACCACCCCCTGGGATCGCCGGCCTTGGTTCGATAGCGATCGGTTTCTGGCGCGCCTCCTCGTGCGGCCGGCCGTCGAGTTCATGCGCATCGAGGCGGCCGGCGGGCTGGTCCTCCTGGCCGGCGCTGTCGCCGCACTCATCTGGGTGAACGTCGCGCCCGACAGCTACCACGACTTCTGGAACTCCGAACTCTCGATCGACCTCTCGATCGTTCACATCGTCGAACCGCTCGAGGCATGGGTGAACGATCTATTGATGACCTTCTTCTTCCTCGTTGTGGCGATGGAGATCAAGCGCGAGCTCGTGCACGGCGAGCTCTCCAGCCGCCGCCAGGCGACGCTGCCAGTGATGGGCGCGCTGGGCGGGATGATCGTGCCGGCAGCGTTCTTCCTCGCCCTCAATGCCGGCAGCAACGCCGCCGATGGCTGGGCGATCCCCGTCGCCACGGATATCGCCTTCGCGCTCGGCGTGCTGTCCTTGCTGGGCCGGCGGGTGCCCTTCCAGCTAAAGATCTTCCTCCTCGCCCTGGCTGTCGCCGACGACGTCGGTGGCATCGTGCTGATCGCCGTGCTCTTCACCGAAGACCTGGACGTCACGGCGCTGGGCATCGCCATCGCGCTGGTGGCGCTGATCTGGCTCATGCAGCGCGCGCACGTGCGCGCCATCCCCGCCTACGCCGTGGTGGCCGCCGCGCTCTGGCTGGCGACGTTTGAGTCCGGCATCGAAGCGACCCTCTCCGGCGTGGTCCTCGGGCTCATGACGCCGGCCTCGCCCCTCTACGCCCGTGAACGCTTCCAGGAGTCCGCCCACCGCTTGGAAGAGGACTATCGCGATGGGCTCGCCGTACCGGACCCGAGCGAGCGCCGCGAGCGGGTGGACCATGCCCTTCGCGGCATCGAGGACTTGGCGCGCGAGAGTTCCAGCCCGCTGGAGCGGCTGGAGCGGCTGATTGTGCCCTGGAGCAGCTTTGTCATCGTGCCCATCTTCGCCTTGGCCAACGCGGGCATCGATCTCCGGGGGAGCGCCTTGCCGGACGCTGCGGGATCCTCGCTCGCTTGGGGCGTGGCGTCCGGGCTGGTGCTGGGCAAGATCCTGGGCATCACGGGCTTTAGCTTCCTGGCGCTCCGGCTCGGTCTCGCCGCCAAGCCCCCCGGCATGCGCTGGGACCAGCTCATTGGCGTGGCGCTGCTCGGCGGCATCGGCTTTACGGTGGCCATCTTCATCGCCAACCTCTCCTTCGACGATCCGCAACTGGTGAGCAATGCCAAGATCGGCATCACCGCCGCGTCGATCGTCGCGGCCGTCGGCGGCTACACCCTGCTGCGACTGCTGCCGCCGTGGGTCCCACCGGCGCCGGATGGGGTGCCCCGCGGGCCCTCGTCCGACTGACGGCTCCTGCGCGCCGCCAATCTCGCTGCGCCTCGGCCGCCGCTGCCCCCGCGCTGCGGTATCCTGTCAGGCAGTGCGGCCGGGTGCGGTCGCGCCGCTGGAGGGTTGTCGGCTTGCAGGCGCTGCGCTACGCGCGTCCATCATCGGTGGAAGAGGCAGTGGCCTTGCTGGAGCAGGGTGGCTCGGGCGCGCGCGTCCTTGCCGGCGGCACGGACGTGATCGTGCAGGCGCGGGAGCGTCGTCGTGATATCAATCTTTTCGTCGATATCAAGGCGCTGCCGGAAGCCATGTCCATCACCTACGACCCCGACCAAGGCCTCACCATCGGCGCTGCAGCCCCCTGCTATCAGATCGCCCGCCACGAGGCGGTTCGGAGTCACTACCCTTGCCTGGTCGATAGCGCATCCCTGATCGGCGGCATCGCCATCCAAGGGCGCGCCAGTCTTGGCGGCAATCTGTGCAACGCCTCGCCGGCCGCCGATGGCATTCCCTCGCTGATCGTGTTGGCGGCGGAGGCGGGCATCGCGGGGCCCGGCGGTCGGCGTACTCTCCCCGTTGAAGACTTCTGCACGGGGCCGGGGACCAACGCGCTGGCGCCCGGGGAGTTCCTGGTGTCGTTACGGCTGCCCCCGCCGCACCCCGACAGCGGCGCTGCGTTCCAGCGCTTCATCCCCCGCGGGGAGATGGACATCGCGGTGGCCAACGCCGCCTCACAACTCCGTTTCGACGACGGTCGCGTCCGTTGGGCCAGAGTCGCCATCGGCGCGGTCGCGCCGACACCGCTGCTCGTTGCCGACGCCGCGCAGGCGTTGGTCGGCGACCCCCTGTCTGATGTCACCATCGCCGCCGCCGCTGCCGCCGCCCGCGCCGATGCTCGCCCCATCGAGGATATGCGCGGCTCCATCAAACAGCGCAAGCATCTGGCCGCGGTGCTCACGGAGCGCAGTCTCCGCGCAGCCGCCGATCGGGCACGGGGCGTCTGACATGACCGATCCCATCGTCATCGGCGCGACCATCAACGGCGAGGCTACCCAGTTCCTCGCCTCCGAGCGGGACAGCCTCTTGGAGGCGCTGCGAGACCGCGTCGGCCTCATCGGCACCAAGGAGGGCTGCAACAACGGCAACTGCGGCGCCTGCACCGTGATCCTGGACGGTCGCATCGTCTGCTCCTGTCTGGTGATGGCGCCCGAAGTGGCGGGATCCACGATCACGACCATCGAGGGGATCGCCACCGCCGATGCCCTGCACCCCATTCAGCAGGCCTTCCTCCAGGACGCCGCGCTCCAGTGTGGGATCTGCACGCCGGGCTTCATCGTGGCGGCCAAGGCCCTGCTCGACCAGAACTCCGCGCCCACGGAGGACGACGTGCGCCTCTGGCTGGCCGGCAACCTCTGCCGCTGCACCGGCTACGACAAGATCGTCCAGGCGGTCCTGCATGCCGCCGCGAACATGAGGGGATAGCGCCATGGTCACCGCTGACAAGAAGCACCGCGTCGTCGGTACCCGCCCGATCCGGCATGACGGCACGGACAAGGTCACCGGCCGCGCCGCCTACGGCGCCGACCTGCGGCTTCCCGACATGCTCATCGGACGGGTGAAGCGCAGCCCGCTCGCGCATGCGCGCATCAAGCGCATCGACGCCTCCAAAGCGCTGGCCTTGCCGGGCGTGCAGGCCGTGATCACCAGCGCTGACCTCCCCAACCCGGCGGATCGGGTGGTCCCGTTCGGCGAGGGCAGCAGCGACCTCAAGGACTTGGCTCGGAACGTGCTCGCCGCGGACAAAGTGCTGTACGAGGGGCACGCGGTGGCGGCGGTCTGCGCCACCGACGCCCACATCGCTGAGGACGCCCTCGATCTGATTGAGGTCGAGTACGAGCCGCTCCCTGTCGTGCTCGATGTGCGGGAGGCGATGCTCCCCGCCGCACCCATCCTGCACGACGGCCTGCGCACCAAGGAGGTCGGCGGCGAGAAGGGCGACCAGCCCAGCAACGTCGCCAGCCACCTCCAGCTCAAGCTGGGCGACACGGAGGCCGGCTTCCGGGAGGCGGACCTCGTCATCGAGCGCGAGTTCGAGACCAAGATGGTGCACCAAGGCTACGTGGAACCCCAGAACGGCGCCGCTTTCTGGAACCGCGACGGCCGCCTGGAGATTTGGACCAGCACCCAGGGCTCCTTCGTGGCCCGCGACCAAATCGCGGCCCTCCTCGACCTTCCCGTCTCCAAGGTCCGGGTGACGCCCATGGAGATCGGGGGGGGCTTCGGCGGCAAGATCCCCGTCTACTTGGAGCCCCTGGCCGCGCTGCTCTCCCGCAAGACGGGCAAGCCGGTCAAGATGACCATGACCCGCGACGAGGTCTTCCGCGCCACGGGTCCCACGTCAGGCACCTATATCCGCGTGAAGATCGGCGCCAAGCAAGACGGCGCCATCGTGGCGGCGCAGGCCTATCTGGCCTTCGAGGCGGGCGCCTTTCCCGGCTCCCCAGTGTGGGCCGCGTCGCGCTGCGTCTTCACCGCCTACGATGTCCCCCACCAGCTAATCGACGGCTACGATGTCGTGGTCAACAAGCCCAAGGTTGCGGCGTATCGCGCGCCGGGCGCGCCTACCGCCGCGTTCGCGGCCGAGTCCGTCATCGATGAGTTGGCCCAGCGGCTGGAGATGGACCCGCTGGACCTGCGAATCAAGAACGCCGCCAAGCAGGGCAGCCGCCGCGCCGACGGCGCCACTCACGGAGTCATCGGCAACGATGAGGTGCTGCTCGCCGCCCAGGACAGCCCCCACTACCGTTCCGAGTTGCAGGGCGAGAATCGGGGGCGCGGCGTCGCGCACGGGTTCTGGTTCAACATCGGCTTGGAGTCCAGCGCCTCCGCTAGCGTCAATGCAGACGGCACCGTCAGCCTGGTGCTGGGCTCAACGGACATCGGCGGCACGCGCGTCTCCATCGCCATGCAACTGGCCGAGACGCTGGGCATCGCCGCAGAGGACGTCGCCCCCCAGGTGGTCGATACGGATTCGGTCGGCTTCACCTTCGTCACCGGCGGCAGCCGCACCGCCTTCGCCGGGGGCTGGGCGGCCTACGAGGTGGGGATGGACCTGCGACGTCAGCTGATCGAGCGGGCGGCGAAGATCTGGGAGGTCCAGCCGGAGCAGGTCGAATACGCCGACGATGGGGTGCTCCGCGGCCCGCCCGGCGACGACGGCGCACCGCGCGCTATCACCTTCCGCGACCTCGCCGCCAAGTTGCCCAAGACCGGCGGCATGGTGGTGGGCCGCGCCGACGTCAACCCCAAAACGTCGGGTCCCACCTTCGCCACCCACATCGTCGATGTCGAGGTCGATCCCGACACCGGCAAGGTGCAGATCCTGCGCTACACGGCCGTCCAGGACGCGGGCACCGCGATTCACCCGGCCTATGTCGAAGGACAGATGCAGGGGGGGGCGGCGCAAGGCGTCGGCTGGGCGCTCAACGAGGAATACCGCTACGACGACCAAGGCCGCATGGAGAACCCTACCTTCCTCGATTACCGCATGCCCACCGCGCTGGACCTGCCCATGATCGAAACGATCATCGTCGAGGTTCCCAACCCTGGCCATCCCTACGGGGTGCGCGGCGTCGGGGAGGTGCCGATTGTGCCGCCCCTCGCCGCTGTCGCTGCCGCTATCCACGACGCCACCGGCGTGCGCTTCAACACGCTACCCATCTCGCCGGCGGCGATCTTGGACAAGCTGCTGCCCGACGGCGACTGACCGCAGCGGGCGCTATGGCGCGCGTCTTCATCCCCTCCCTGATGCGCGACCTCTGCCACGGCGGCAGCCAGGTCGAGGTCCAGGGCGACACGCTGCGTCAGGTCCTGGACAACCTCAACACGCTCTGTCCCGGCATCAAACGACGGATCCTGGAGGACGGCGAGATCCGCCCCGAGTTCAGCCTGGCGGTCAACGGCGTGGAGGAGAGCATGGGGCTGCTGGAGCCTGTCCCGGACGGTGCCGAGGTGCACATCCTGCCGGCGCTCAGCGGCGGAGCGCGCCCCTAGTCGTCGGCCGCGGCGGTCAGCACGGCGATACTGGCCGTGAAGCCGTGCAGGAAGTTCGTCCCGCCCACCGGCCCGATCTCGCCGTTGCAGAAGAACCCCGCTGTGGGCACCGGTCCCAGCGCCTCCGCGAGCGCGGCGGCGTCGTGGTGGGGAGCCCCGAACAGGCCCTGACCGCGCCCGTTGCAGGCGCAGAGCAGCGCGGCCGTCACCTCTTCGTTCTCGTCCAAGTCTCCCTTGAGCGCGGCGAGTTGGCGCCGCAGGTCCATGTCGGCGGCGCCGGCGTCTCGGAACTGAAACTGGAAGGTCTGACCCTCACGGGGGATCGCGTTGATCGCCAGCGCGCCGCTCTCACGGTCCACTCCCATGAGGTTGCGGATCAGGTAGTCGCCCGGGCCGTGCTCGTCGCGGTACTCGTCCATCGCCAGCCCCACTAGGAGATTGCGTTGCGCCCGATCGCGCGTCTCCGCGTCGAGCCCTTCCAGCGTCTCGATCAGTACTTCCAGCGCGGGCCGCGACCCGATGCTCTGCACCATGTTGCGATCGCACGCGGTGATGGTCCACGGCTGTCCGATGGGCGAAGCCCCCTGCGCCACGAGCGGGCGTAGCGTGACGGCCCCACCAAGGCCCAGCAGTATCGCGCCCGCCGGATGGACCGTCCCGTCCAGGAAGAGCGCGGTGCCTTCCCCGTGGTTGTGAGCGGAGGCCAGCCCGCCCAGGATCGGCACGCCCGGCCGGCGTGCTTCGATCGCCCGGACCAGGGCCTCGGCGTTGGTGCTGAAGGGGTCGGCGAAGGCCAGCCACGCACTCGCGTCGTCGCCGACCGCTTCGATCTGGTCGAGGAGACGCGCTTGGTCATCGTCGCCGGGGACGAGCAGAAGCGGCGTGAGAACGGCCCCCGGAAGCCGCACCGTTAGAATCGCGACGGCCGCCCCATCCTCCGCCTCGACCCCGGAGCCGATCACGCTCTGCCCCGACGCGCCGATCAGATGCGCCGCGCCGGTCGCCGCCTGCACCTTCTCGACGACCGCGCCGTAGTCCTGGCAGAAGCGCGAATCGACGAACAGCAGCGCCAGGTCCGGCGCCCCCTCTCCGGCCAGGCCCTCCACCGCCGCCTCCGTCGCCTCGGCCCACGTCGACCCCGATCCCAGCGACGCCGCGGCCCGTCGGTTCGCGGCCCCCACCGTTCTCGGCGTTTGCGTCGGGACTCCTTCGGCCATACGGCCACCCCCTCTTGCATCCTGCTGCTCCGAGTCTACGCCAGCCGCTATCGCCCCGCCCAGGGTCCGAGAACCTCCTACGATTGTCGGGATGGCTGATCCCACGGACGCCGCCCTGGAGCAGATCGAGGCGCTTGCCGCCGACGTGGCCGCGCAGGCCGGGGCCGTCCTCATCGATCGCTTCCGCGGCGTGCTGGACGTCCGCTTCAAGGATCGCCAGGGCCTGGACCCGGTGACGGAGGTGGACCACGCTGTCGAGGATCTGGTGCGGCGGGCCGTGACGCAGCGCTTCCCGGAGCACGCCGTCCTCGGCGAGGAAGGCGACGACACCGGCCCGCCGGACGCGGCCTTCGTGTGGGCCGTCGACCCGCTGGATGGCACGTCCAACTTCGTCAACGGCCTGCCGCTCTTCACGAGCTCCATCGGAGTGCTCTGGCGCGGCGAGCCCGTGGTCGGTGCGATCTTTGCCCCATTCGCCCTCGGCTTGGAGCCGGGCGTCTATCACGGCCGCCGCGGCGGTGTCCTGTGCTTCAACGGGGAGCCGGTCCGCTCCGCGCCCGCTCCCGTCGGGCAGGCGATCCGGCTCGCCGCCGTGCCCGGCGGCGTCGCGGGAATGACCGGCCCCAAGGGGCGGCGCTTCGGCATCGCGCGAACGCTGGGCAGCATCGCCCTGGAGTTGGCGCTGACCGCGGAAGGCAGCTTCCGCTATTGCATCATCGGCGACGGTAAACTCTGGGACGTGGCCGCCGGCGTGGCGCTCTGCCTCGCGGCGGGGCGCGCCGTGTTCGTGCAGCCCGCGCGCGGCGGCGACTGGCTCCCTCTCGACCGCTTCGTCGACGGCGAGCCGACGCTCCCCGCGCTGCGCGCCTGGAACCACCGCCTCATGGCGGGCGACCCCGAGATCCTGCCGCAACTGGGGCGCGACCTGGCCCGCGAACAGCGGGCGCCGGCCGTCCTGCGGCGGCTGCTCTTTCGCGCCTAGTGGTTCGCCTTGAACTGGCCCCCGTCCACCAGGATGTTCTCCGCCGTGATCCAGCTGGCCGCCGGGCTGGCGACGAACGCAACGACCCGGCCCACCTCCTCCACCCTGCCCAAGCGCCCGCTCGGTACGGTATCCACCACGCCGTCATAGATCGCGCGGGCGTCGCGCCGCATCTCGCCCCAGAAGCCATCCTCGAACTCAATCGACCCCGGTGACACCGCGTTGACGCGGATCCCTTTGGGCGCCAGCGCCTGTGCGAGTTCGTTGCCGTAGCTGATCAATGCCGCCTTCATCGGGCCATACGAATACGGCCCGCCGATCCCTTCGCGCACGTTCTGGTCCCCCACGAAGCCGAATGCCTCCATGCCCGAGATGCTGGCGATTAGCACAATGCTCCCCGCGTCGCTGGCTTCCAGCGCCGGCATGGCCTCCTCCACTCCCCGCACGGCGGCCAGGATGTCCACGGCGAGGTTGGCGCCCCAGCCTTCCTCGCCGGGCACAGCCATGCCGCTGGCGTTGTGGACGAAGATGTCCAGCCCGCCCAGCGCCTTCACGGATTCCCGCACGAACCCCCGGATCCCGTCGGCCTCGCCGATGTCGGTGGCGTAGGCGAAGACCGTCCCCGACGCGGACCCGGCCAGCGCCTTCCGCTCCGCTTCCAGGGCCTCCGCGTTGCGGGCGCAGATCGCCACCGACGCCCCCTCCCCCAGCAGCGCCGCCGCGATCGCTCTGCCGATGCCGCGGCTCCCTCCCGTCACAATCGCTTTGCGTCCCTGGAGACC
This sequence comes from Dehalococcoidia bacterium, assembly GCA_963663235.2. Classification (GTDB taxonomy): domain Bacteria; phylum Chloroflexota; class Dehalococcoidia; order Bin125; family Bin125. The sequence continues at coordinate 864,403 of CAXXNO010000004.1, read as the reverse complement.
AAGGTCCATCGCTGCGCTCCTTTGCCTGCTCACTCAGCCGCTGTTGCCCCGTCGCGTCGTCTCGGAGACTACTACCGTCGGCCTCGGTCCCGTCAGCGGTAGCTCCACGTGACCAGCCGATGCCGGCTCACCTTCACGTACACGCCGTCCGGCGAGACACTGTCCGGGAGATGCCCCTCGGCGGTGCCCCGCTGTCGGGCGCTCTCCCGCGCGATCGCCAGCCGTTCCGCGGCGTCGCGGATCAACGTGGCGTCCCCTTGGAGCAGCACCCCGGTGATGTCGCCCGTCTCTTTGGCGGACGTCACCACCACGGCCACGCGCGGGTTGCGCTCCACGTTCTTGATCTTCTGGCTGCCTTCGCGCACGCCCAGCACGAGATCGTCGCCGAACCGGAAGTAGCCTAGGGGCACGCTGTGCGGGTACCCATCCGGCCCAATGGTGGTCAGGATCGCCCACTCGGCGCGTTGGTCGAGGTACTCGTTGACCTCGTCCTCGCTCGGGTGCACCAGCCGCTTGCGCGCCATGCGACAGCCCTCCGCCCGGAGCGAAGGGTACGATACCTCAGCGCCTGCGTGTGGGTGGCGATGCCGGTATGGATGTTGTTGTCGGAACATCGGTGGAGGAGCTGAGCGCCGGGCGCTTTACCGCGCTCGCCTCGCGCTGCCGCCTCACCCTCGTCGACGTGGGCTGCGGCGACGGCGCCTTCCCCTATCGCCTGGCGGGGCGCTACCCCGATCTGCTCTGCCTGGGCCTGGACGCCAACCGCGAGGCCCCGGCGGCCTATGCCGCGAAAGCCCGTCGCAAACCGGCGAGGGGAGGCCGCCCCAACGTGCTCTTCGTCCCGGCCGCTCTGGAGTCCCTGCCGGCCGAGCTCGCCGGCAGCGCCGACCTCGTGACGATCAACTTTCCCTGGGCGGGGCTGTTGGACCGCATCCTGGGCGCCGAGCCTGGCGTACTCACAGCGATCCGTCGTCTGGGCCGCGACCCCTTCGCGCTCCAGATCCTGATCAACGCGGACGCGCCCCCACCCTCGTGGCCGGGGCCGCTGACCCCCGAGACGCTGCGGGCTCGACTGGGTCCGCCTCTGGCCGGCGCGACCATCACGCTCTTGCCCGCCACTGCGCGCGTCGCCAGCCGCTGGGGCGGTCGCCTGATCCAAGGCAGCGGCCGCTCGACCCTGCGGATCCGCGTGGACGTCGGCCCCTGTCCGCCCCAGTACGGCGCGATCCTCGACGCCACGGTGGGCGCCGTCCCCTAGAGGTAGGCGGCGGCGGCCCGCGCTTGCGCGTCCAGCGTCTGTCGCTCGCTAGCTGCGCCCTTCGATCAGCGTGGCCAGCTGATCCAGCACGGGCATCACGGTTTCCGTGGGCGCGCTGGGCAGCTCGAAGAGGCAGCTGTCGACGCCCATCTCTTGGTACGCGTCCAGCCATTCGGCGTCCGGCCTGGTGCCGTACAGCGTGACGCTCACCGACTTGGGATCGCGGCCGATGCGCTCCGCGCGCTCGTGCAGGTCTTTCATGTCCTCGGCCAGCTGATCCGGCGGCGAGAACAGCGGCAGCCAGCCGTCGGCCCACTCCACCACCCGTTGGCGGGACCACTTCGTGATGGCGCCGATGGAGATCGGCGGATGGGGCTGCTGCACCGGCTTGGGGCTCACCGTGGTGCGAGGGAAGTCGACGTACTTCCCGTGATACTCCGCCTCGTCGCTTTGCCAGAGCGCTTTCATCGCCTCCACCCGCTCCCGCGCCACCTGCCAGCGCTCCTTGAAGGGCGTGCCCAGCGGCTCCATCTCTTCGGCCAGCCAGCCCGCGCCGACTCCGAACAGGAAGCGCCCGCCGGAGAGACGGTCCAGGCTGGCCACTTGCTTCGCCATGACGATCGGCTCCCGCTCGTTCACTAGGCAGATCGCCGTCCCCACCTTCAGCGTCGTGGTGACGGCCGCGGCGACGCTCAGCGCCACGAACGGGTCGTAAGAGCGGAAGTACCATTCCGGCATCTCGATGCTCTCCGTGCCGGGGAAGGGCGTCACCCGCTGCGACGGAATGTGCGGGTGCTCCGGCATCCAGAGCGAATCGAGCCCGCGCTCCTCTATTGCCCGTGCCAGCGCGGGGACGGGCATCGTTTTGTCGGTGATGAACATCGTGACGCCGTATCGCATCCGGGCCTGGCCTTTCTTCGAGATGGTCGAGACGGGGTTGAGCCCGCCGCGCGACGCACGCGGGCAGCCTTAATACTCGCGCAAGTCGGCGGTCGGCGCCAGGGACGCAAGGCTAGGTGAGGGCGGCCTTCAGCGCTTCGAACTGCTCACGGTCGACCGGCAGGTCGCGCAGGGCCACGGCGCGGTCGGGCTCCATCTGGATCGCGGGGGTCTGTGAATCCAGACTCGCGCGATCCGTCCGGTAGAACACGCCGACGGGAATGCGGTCCCCCCACTCCAACGAGCGGGCGAAGGCCGCGACTTGGTCCTGCGGGTCATGATCCTCGGCCAGGTCGTAGACGCGCTCGCGGAACCACTTGAACGTATATTCCACGCGGTTCCAGGTGATGCAGGGCTGTAGGATGTCGATGATCGCGTACCCGGGGTGCTCGATCGCCGCCGCGATCAGGTCCCGCAACTGCTTCACGTTGCCGGAAAATCCCCGCGCGACGAAGGTTGCCCCCGCCGCCAGCGCAACCGCCACCGGGTTCATGGCGTACTCCACCGAGCCCTCGGGCGTGGTGCTGGAAATGTAGCCTGGATCGGACGTCGGCGAAGCCTGCCCCTTCGTGAGCCCGTAGGTCTGGTTGTTCTCCACGAGGTGTGTGAAGTTCACGTTCCGGCGCATGGCGTGCAGCCAGTGGTTGCCGCCCTCGCCCAGGCCGTCACCATCGCCGGTCACTGCCAGCACGGTCATGTCGTGCTGGACCAGGCGGAAGCCCTGGGCGGCGGGCAGCGCCCGGCCGTGCAGCGTCTGCCAGCCGTTGCACTGCAGGTAGTCCGGCAGCTTCGATCCGCAGCCGATGCCGGAGAAGACCATCACGCGGTGCGGGGGCAGTTGCAGCTGCACCAGCGCCTGCTGGATCGCCGCCAGGATGCCATAGTCCCCACAGCCGACGCACCAGGTGTTCTCCGCCGCGAACAGCGGCTTGTACGCTTTCAGGGTGACGGGCGCGGTCGCGGTCGTCATCCGGCAATCCCCTCTAGCCGCTCCAGAACCCATTCCGGGCTCATCTGCCGGCCGTCGTACTTGATGATCTTCTGGCTGATCTCGATCCCGGTCTGGGCCCGCAGGTAGCGCGCCAGTTGCCCGGTAAAGTTTTGCTCCACGGCCACCAGCCGCTTCGCTTCCTGCAACGGCCGGGCGCCCTCGGCGGGGAACGGTTGCAGGTCTGTGTAGTGGATCAGGTTCACCCGGCCGTCTGAACGGTCCACCACTTCCCGCAGGGTGCCGTAGGTGCCTCCCCATCCGACCATCGAAAGCGGCGCCGTGGCGGGGCCGTACACCTCAGGAGGCTCCATCTGCTCCCGCGCGCCGTCCAGTTTCCGCATCCGCTTCTGCACCATCTTCGTGCGATTGATCGACTCCTCGGTGATCGCGCCCGACTCGTCGTGTTCGTCGGACATGCCGTGCACCAGCGCATTGGCGTGCCCCGGGATCGCGCGGGGGCTGATCCCGTCTTCGCTGAAGGCGTAGCGCTCGTAGCCGTTCGGCATGTCATCCAACTGCTCGTGCGTCAACGTCTTGCCCCGGTCGATCTGCGCGACGACGGTGTCGTAGTCCATCGCCGCCGTCGGCGCCGACAGCAGCGAGTTGGAAGTGTGCAGGTCGCTGAGCACCATCACCACGCACTGGTACTGCTCGGCCAGGTTGAAGGCGCGGGCCGTGCGGTAGTACGCGTCCACCGGATCCTTGAGCGCGGTGACAATCATGGGAAACTCGCCGTGTCCGGCGTGGAGCGCGAACAACAGATCGGACTGTTCCGAGCGCGTCGCCAGGCCCGTGGCGGGCCCGGCCCGCTGCACCTCGATAACGACCAACGGCACTTCGTTCATGCCCGCCAGGGAAAGGTGCTCCACCATCAAGGCGAAGCCGCCGCCGGACGATCCCGTCAGCGCCCGCGCTCCCCCCCACGACGCCCCCAGCGCGAACGAGATCGCCGCGATCTCATCCTCCGTCTGCTGCGCCACGATGCCGAGGTTGCGGCTCTCCGTCAGGTATTCCAGCACACTGGACCACGGCGTCATTGGGTAGCCGCCCACGGCCTTGCAGCCGGCGGCGATCGCCCCCAGCACCACGCCTTGATTGCCGTGCACCAGCATGGGGCGGCCGTTGCCGTTCGGCGCCGGCGGCAGGCGGTGGGGGAAGTCGTCCACGTGCTGCAAGCCCCACTCGTAGCCGGCGCGCGCCACGGCCAGGTTGGTGTCCACCGCGGCCTCGCCCTTGCGGGCGAAGTTCTCGCGGATGACCTCCTCGACGGCGGCGAAGTCGAAGCCGCTCAGCGCCGAGGCGATGCTCAGCGCCACGGTGTTCGCCATGATCTTGTCGGAGCCCACGGTCGTCGCGATCTCCTTCAGCGGCGCCCCCACCGCGCGCGCCCCGGCCGCCTCAATCGCTGCGGCGTCGACGTCCTTGCGCTCCGCGTCGTAGATCACCGCCCCGCCGGGGCGTACGTCCTTGAGGCAGTTGGGAATCGTGTCATCGTCCAGCGCGATGAGCACGGAGTGGTGGCGGCTGTGCGCCCGCACCGGCTGGTCGGAGGCGCGCACCTGGTAGATGTTGTGGCCTCCGCGGATCCGGGACTCGTACTCCTGGAGGGCGAAGACGTGGTAGCCGGCCCGCGCGTGCGCACGCGCGAACCCGGCGCCCGACGACTCCACGCCTTGCCCGGCCTCCCCACCGATGGTGTAGGTGACCTCGCTCATGCTGATGACCCCTCCATTGGGGGATGCGGTCTGTGGCCGACCCACGTTCTATCGACCGCGTCTATATGTCGTATAGGGTAGTGTATATCTCGCAACGGGGCTCACGCCGCCGGGCTTCCCTGTGATCTTCCGCCGGGGCTCCCTGCAGCTTTACGGGCCCAGTGCAGCGCCATGGCGCCGCCGCCCAGCCGCTGGAATCCCGCCTCCTGCCCGCCCGCTTCCGCGATGAGCGCTGCCAGGGCGGGCGCCTCCGGGAAGCCGCTCAGCGATTCGGCCAGATAGCGATACGCGTCGCGATCGCCGCTCAAACGCCCCGCCAGGGGCGTGACCAGCCGGTGGAACGTGCCCCGGGTAATCGCGGCCAGCGGCCCCGCCGGCGGGTGGGTAATGTCCAGCGCCACCAGGCGGCCGCCCGGCTTGAGAACCCGGATCATCTCGCTCAGGCCCGCGGGGAGGTCCACCAGGTTGCGCAGCAAGAAGCCGCTGACCACGGCGTCGAACGTGTCGTCGGCGAACGGCAGCGCCGGCGCGTCGGCCAGCAGCCAGCTCGGTTGGCGATGGTGCCCCGCTGCCGCCTTGGCCTGTCCCGCCACCAGCATCCGCCGCGAGAAGTCGGCCGAGACCACCCGCCGCGCCCCGGCCTGGTGCAAGGCGCGGCTGAGGTCCCCGGTGCCGGCGCCCAGGTCCAGCGCCCAGCCATCCTCCGGCTCGGCCTTCCGCGCGGCCGCGCGCCGCCAGCGGCCGTCCAGCCCCAAGGTCATCCAGCGGTTCATCCGGTCGTAGCGCGGCACGATCCGGCTGAACATCGCCTGGATCTGCCGGGCGTTCACCTGGTCGGAGGACGGTTCGGACACGCGCCATCCCGGGCCGTCGGCGTCACGAGGGCCTTGTTCGCCTCGGGGCTGTTTGCTAGCGTAGCTGAAACCGACGGCTCAGTCGGTTTTTGCACATCCATGCCTGTCCAGCAAGCCCGCGCCCGCGATCGCCAGCAACGGATCCTGTCCGCGGCCGCAAAGGTCTTCGCGCGGCGCGGTTACAGCGACGCCGCCATCGACGAGATCGCCCTCACCGCTGGGACGTCGAAGGGCGGGCTGTATTTTCACTTCCCCGGCAAGGAAGCGCTCTTGTTCGCGCTGCTGGACCACACGGCGACGCTGCTGATGGGCAAGCTGCGCACCGCGATGGACGCAGAAACCGACCCCGTCGCCAAAGCCACGGCGGCCTTGCTGGTGCTGCTACGCACGCTGGGCAAGCACCGCACCCTGGCGCGCGTCTTCGCCATCGAAGCGCTGGGAGCCGGGCCCCGCTTCAATCAGCGCATGCTCGTGATCCAGCAACAATTCGAAGCGGTGATTCAGGAGCAGCTGGATCAGGCGGTGGCGGATGGCGTGATCGAACCGATTGACACCGGGGTGACGGCTCAGGCCTGGGTCGGCATCCTCAACGCCGTGCTGGCGCGCTGGCTCCTGACGCCGTCCCCGGGGCGGCTGGAGGATCTCTTTCCCACGCTACGCCTCCTCCTCCTGCGCAGCGTGGGCGCCGCGACCGACACCGTGTCGGCGGAGCGCTGAGGGGCAAAGGAACGGCCTATGGCGATCGCTTGGCAACGGCAGCACGATTACGACGACATCCTCTATGAGCGCGCCGATGGGATCGCCAAGATCACCATCAACCGCCCCGAGGTGCGCAACGCGTTCCGGCCCAAGACCCTGGCCGAGCTCCGCGACGCCTTCTCGCGCGCGCACTTGGACTTGGACGTCGGCGTCGTCGTCCTGACCGGCGCGGGACGCGAAGCGTTTTGCTCCGGCGGGGACCAGCGCATCCGCGGTGAGGGCGGGTATGTGGACGATGCCGGCACGCCCGAGTTGAGCGTGCTCCAGCTACAACGTCAGATCCGCACCATTCCCAAGCCGGTGATCGCGATGGTGGCCGGCTACGCCATCGGCGGCGGACACGTCTTGCACATCGTCTGCGACCTCACCATCGCCGCCGACAACGCCGTCTTCGGACAGACGGGCCCCAAGGTCGGCTCCTTCGACGGTGGCTACGGCTCAACCCTGCTCGCCCGCATCGTGGGGCACAAGAAGGCCCGCGAGATCTGGTACCTCTGCCGCCAGTATTCGGCGCAGGAGGCGCTCGAAATGGGCCTGATCAACGCCGTCGTCCCGCTCGACCGCTTGGAGGAGGAGACGATCGACTGGTGCCGCGAGATCCTCCAGAAAAGCCCCATGGCGCTGCGGCTTCTCAAGGCGGCCTTCAACGCCGACACCGATGGCCTGGCCGGGCTCCAGCAGCTCGCCGGTGACGCCACTCTGCTCTACTACCTCACCGACGAGGCCAAGGAGGGGCAGCGGGCCTTCCTGGAGAAGCGCAAACCCGACTTCTCCAAGTTCCCCCGCTTTCCCTGATCCGCCCGGTGTTACACGAGCAGGCTCGGCGTTCGGTCCCTGCCTGGCGCGTCTGGCTGATGGCGGCCCGGCCGGCGACGCTGACGGCCGCGATCGCTCCGGTCCTCGTCGGCACGGCCGCGGCCGATGCGGACACTGCGCTGCGCCTGCTGCCGTTCATTGCAGCGCTGGGCGCGGCGGTGCTGTTGCAGGTTGGCGCCAACTTCGCCAACGACTTCTCAGACTTCGTTCGGGGCGCCGACCGCGAGGATCGCCTCGGCCCGCAGCGGGCTACGCAGAGCGGTCTGGTCTCGGCTGCCGAGATGCGCTGGGCCACGCTGGCCGTGCTGGCGGCGGCGGCGCTGATCGGCGTCTATCTGATCGTGGTGGCGGGTTGGCCGGTCCTGGTGCTGGGCGCTGCGGCGATCCTCGCCGCGCTGGCCTACACCGGCGGCCCCTGGCCCTTCGGCTATCACGGCTTGGGCGATCCGTTCGTGTTTGTTTTCTTTGGTTTGGCGGCGGGGGTCGGCAGTTACTTCGTGCAGACGGAAGAGCTCGCTTGGCGCGCCCTGGCGGCGTCGATCCCCATCGGCATGACGGTCACGGCCATCTTGGTGGTCAACAACCTGCGCGATCTCGATACCGACCGTCGCAGCGGCAAGCGCACGCTGGCCGTGATCCTGGGCGCGCGCGCCACGCGCGTCGACTATCTGCTGCTCGTGACGGCGCCCTACGTCCTGATCGCCGCCTTCAGCGCCGTCGGCCTGCTGCCTTGGTGGTCCTGGTTGGCTTGGCTCAGCGCGCCGCTGGCGGCGCTGCTCGCGGCGCGCGTCGTCGGCGGCGTCGAGGGCCGCGCCCTGAATCCCATCCTCAAGCAAACCGGCCAGCTGCACTTGCTCTTCGGGGTGCTGCTGGCGGCCGGGCTGCTGGTCTAGCCGCATGTCCATGCCCGACTGGCTGGACCAACGCGTCCTGCGCTCGCCGGACCGACCGGCGCTCATCTGGGACGGGCGCCGCTGGACATTCGACGAGCTACGCGCGGCGGTCCGGGCTTTCACCGCCCACCTCGATGTTGCAGGCGTGCGACCGGGCGATCGCGTCGCCGTGCTGGCAGGTAGCGGGCCGGCTCTCGTGCAGTGCGTGCACGCGGTTCCCCGCCTCGGCGCCGTCTTCGTGCCCCTCAACCTGCGCCTGATGCCGCCCGAGCTCGGTTATCAGATCGACGCCGTGGCCGCTCGATTCCTGATCGCCGACGATGCCCATTCGGCGCTGGGGAACGAACTGGCGAGAGGGCGCGATGGCCTGCGCCTCCTGCCGCTGTCCGCCCTGGCGGCCTCGGACCCCCTGCCCGACGACGCTCACCCCCTCGACGCACGCCACATCGATGAATCCGCTGTGCACTCCATCGTCTTCACCTCCGGCACCACCGGCCGCCCCAAGGGCGCCATGTTGACCTTCGGCAACCACCTCTGGAGCGCCTTGGGCTCGGCGCTCAGTCTGGGCCTCCACGACGACGACCGCTGGCTCGCCTGCATGCCCCTCTACCACGTCGGCGGCCTGGCGATCCTGCTGCGCAGCGTGATCTGCGGTATCCCCGTCGTCCTGCACGCGTCCTTCGATCCGGCCGCCGCCAACCGCGCCATCGACAACGACGGCGTCACCATCGTCTCTGTGGTCGCCCGCATGCTGGCCGCGATGCTGGAGGAGCGCGGCGATCGGCCCTACCCGCCCACGTTCCGGCTGGCGCTGCTCGGCGGCGGTCCCGCCCCGGCGCCGCTGCTCGCCGACTGCGCCGCTCGCGGCATCCCCGTGGCGCCTACTTACGGCCTGACCGAGACGGCTTCGCAGGTGGCGACAGTGCCCCCGCCCCTCGCCTCGGAGTCCCCCTCTGCCCGTCGGGCCGCGCGGCCCCTCTGGAACACGGAGATCCGCATCGTGCGGGACGGCGTCGATCTGCCGCCGGGCGAAGCGGGCGAGATCCTCGTGCGCGGCCCGACGGTGATGGCGGGCTACGACGCCGATCCCGAAGCGACCGCGCGCACCGTCGTGGACGGCTGGCTCCACACCGGAGATGTCGGCTCCCTGGATGAGTACGGCGGGCTCCGCGTGCTCGACCGCCGAGCCGACCTCATCATCTCCGGCGGCGAGAACGTCTACCCCGCCGAGGTCGAAGCCGTGTTGCTCACGCATCCGGATGTCGTGGATGCGGGGGTGGTCGCCGTGGCGGACGCCCGTTGGGGGCAGCGCCCGGTCGCGGCTGTCTGCCTCCGCCTCGGCGCCTCCGCCGACACCGACGCTCTCAGCCGCTTCTGCGCGGAGCGCCTGGCTGCGTACAAGCGCCCCGACGCCATCCGTGTCCTGGCGGCGTTACCGCGCAACGCAGCGGGCAAGCTGCGCCGTGATGTTCTGCGGGCGCTGTTGTCCCGCTCGACTCCGGACGCGAAAGAGAATCGCCAGAACGAGAATCGATAGAATAAGCGCCGGGCCATGCCGGTGCGGCACGGAAGGGAGCGCCCCGTGAGCACGACGGTGATGGATTCGCTGCAACTGCGGTCGGATCAGCTTTGCGCTCAGTTCGCCGATACGGACCTCCCGCCGTCGACGGCGGACGTGGAACCGCTCGAGGCGGTCGCCGGCCAGCAGCGTGCGCAGGAGGCCATCGCCTTCGGTCTCCGCGTGCAGGCGGACGGCTACAACATCGCCGTCTCTGGTCCGCCGGGGGCGGGAAAGAACATGGCGGTGCGCCAGCTGGTCAACGAGGCCGCCGCCGGCAATGCTCCCGTCTCCGACTGGTGCTACCTCTACAGCTTCCGCGACCCCTACCGCTCGCGCGCCGTGGCGCTCCCCTCCGGGCTGGGTGACGATCTGCAGCGCGACCTCGCCGAGCTCGTCGAGGCCTGCCGCACGGAGGTCCCCCGAGCCTTCGAAAGCGAGTCTTACCAGGAGCGCCGGTCGCAAACGCTGCAGCCGGTCGGCACGGAGCGTGGCGAGATCCTGGAGGCCATGCAGCGCACCGCCGATCAATTCGGCTACTTGGTGAACGTCACGCAAATGGGGTTTGTGGCGATGCCCAAGGACCGGGACGGCCAGCCGTTAACGCCCGAAGTCATCCAGTCGCTGCCTCCGGAGATGCAAGCGTCCATCGAGCAGGGCGGCAAGACCGTGCAAGAGACGGTGGGCGCCACCGTGCGACAGCTGCGCAAGCTGGACCAACGGGCGCAACAGGCGCTCGCCGCGCTGGATAAGGACGTGACTCGCTTCGTGGTCGGGCCGATCCTGGATGACCTCCGGGAGAAGTACGCCCCCCACGGGTTGGCCGAGCATTTCGACGCTGTGGAAACGGACATCATCGCCAATGTCGATGGCTTGCGGCGACGTCCGGAAGCACAGGCCGATGGCGTCCCGCCGCAGCCGCTGGCGCAGATCACCGAGCAGCGCGAGCAGCTCCTGAAGCGCTACACGGTCAACCTCTTCGTCACCCACGGCGACGAGCCGGCCACCGCCGCGCCGGTCGTGGTCGAGGGCCAGCCCACCTACTACAACCTCTTCGGCCGCCTCGACTTCGAGCCGCGGGCCGGCGCCTTGACCACCGATTTCACTCTCATCCGTCCCGGCGCGGTGCACCACGCCAACGGCGGCTACCTCGTGCTGCAGGTCCAAGACGTCCTCACCGATCCCCGCACCTGGCTCAAGCTCAAGCGCAGCCTCAAGTGCAAAGAGGCGCGCGTGGAGGACGTCGGGGCCGGCTCCACGCCCATCCCCACCGTCAACGTCATCCCGGAGGCCATCCCGCTGGACCTCAAGGTCGTGCTGGTCGGCTCGCCGATGGCGTTCGCCTTCCTGGATGCGATGGACCCGGACTTCCCCGCGCTCTTCAAGATCCGCGCCGAGTTCGAGCCCGACACCCCGGTCGATGCCGAGTCGCTGGCCGCCTACACCGGCTTCGTCTGCCACGCCGTGCGGCACCGCGGCCTGCGCCACCTCACCCGCGATGCCCTCAAAGAGGTGCTGCGCTTCGGCGCCCGCCTGGCCGGGCGGCAGGACCGGCTCAGCACCCGCCTGGGCGCGATCGAGGACCTCTGTGGGGAGGCGGACCAACTCGCCGCCGATGAAGGCCACGACACGGTCACCGCGGCCCACGTCCGCGCCGCGGTCGCCGGCAAGCGCCGCCGCTCCGGCCTCGTCGCCGACCGCCTGCGGCGCATGATCGCGGAGGGGACGCTGCACGTGGAGACCTCCGGCGCCGTGGTCGGCCAGGTGAACGGCCTCGCCGTCTACCAGTTGAGCAGCCACGCCTTGGGCACTCCCACGCGCATCACCTGCCGTATCGGCCTCGGCCGCCGTGGCGTCGTGGCGATCGACCGCGAAGTCGAGCGCAGCGGCGCCATCCACTCCAAGGGCGTGCTTGTCCTCAGCGGCTACCTCATGGGCGTCTTCGGCCGCGAGCGCCCGCTGGCCTTCACCGCCAGCATCACCTTCGAGCAGAGCTACGACGAAGTGGAAGGGGACAGCGCCTCTTCGGTGGAGTTGTACGCCATCCTCACCTCGCTCGCCGGCGTCCCCATCCGGCAGGACATCGCCGTGACCGGCTCCGTGGACCAGTTCGGCAACATCCAGCCGGTCGGCGGCGTGACGGAGAAGGTGGAGGGCTTCTACGACGTCTGCTGCGAGGTGGGGTTGACGGGGAGCCAGGGGGTGATGATGCCCGCCAGCAACGTCGTCAACCTGACCCTCCGCGACGACCTGGTCCAAGCCGTCGACGATGGCCGCTTCCACATCTGGCAGGTCTCCGGCATTGAGGAAGGGCTGGAGCTGCTCACTGGCCGGCCCGCCGGGAGCCTCCGCGATGACGGGACGTACCCCGAGGACACGATCTTCCGCGACGTGGCGGACGCCCTCGATGAGATGCAACGCCTGGCTGCCGCCGGCAACGACGGCGCTCACGGGCCTCCCGTCCTATCCTGAGCCGGATCGTTCCGAGTCTCACGCTCAAGCTATCCATGCACCGCTGGCCCACACATCCGCTCCCGACCTTATTTGTGGCCGTTCTAGTTGATTCGCTCGCGCACAGGGCGCGCCGGCGTGCGATTCTTCCAGGGCTGGCATGGGGAGGCGTGGATGCTCAGTCGCTTCATCCCTCGGCGCTCTGAGCCGGTCCGCTTCCGCGATCGCCTGGACGCGGGCCGACGGCTCTTGGACCTGCTCCGCAGCCTGCACGTGCGGGCGGACCTCATCCTCACCATCCCCCGCGGCGGGCTGGAGGTCGCCGAGCCGGTCGCCCAAGGGCTGTGCTTGCCGCTCGATGCGCTGATCGCGCGCAAGATTGGCGCGCCGGGCTCCCCGGAGCTGGCCGTCGGCTCTGTCACCCGCCTGGGCACGATCTGGAACGACGACTTCCTGGCCATGTTCGACCTCAGTCCCGCCGACCTGGAGGCGGCGCGACGCCGCGAGCTGGACGAGGTGGAGCGACGCGAGCGCGACTATCGCGACGCGCGGCCGGCCGAGCCGGTGCGCGACCGCCGCGTCCTCCTCGTCGACGACGGCCTCGCCACCGGCGCCACGATGGCGGCCGCCGTGGACGCGACGCAGCGTGCCGGCGCGGCGGCTGTGCTGGTCGCGGTGCCGGTTGCCGCCGAGGAGGCCGTGCACCGCCTGGAGCAGATGGGCGCACGCGTGATCGTGATCGCCACCCCGAGCCCGTTCGGCGCGGTAGGCGCCTTCTATGAACAGTTCCCCCCGGTGCCGGACGCGCGCTGCATGGAGATCCTCCGCCGCGCCGCCGAACGGGAGAGCGATGGCGCCTGACGAAGGCGCTGCCCGGCTCAGTACGTCCGGTCCGGCGATCACGCTGCTACGGCCATCGCCTATCATCCGCGCGTGACCCCCGAGCCCGCCCCGACCATCGACTGCATCAGCGCGCTCACGCTCGCCACCCATGACATGGCGCGCGCGGTGCACTTCTATCGCGCCTTGGGATTCGCGCTCCTCTACGGCGACGAGCGCGCTTCGTTCACCAGCTTCGCTCTGGAACAGGGCTACCTGAACCTCACGGCGCAGCCCGCGAGTCGTCGCTGGGCGTGGTGGGGCCGTGTGATCTTCTACGTCTCAGACGTGGACGCGTTCCACCAGCGGGCCATCGCCGCCGGCCTCACGCCCGACACCGCCCCGCGCGATGCCGAGTGGGGCGAGCGTTACTTCCATATCACTGATCCCGACGGCCACGAGCTCAGCTTCGCGCGCCCTCTCGCCGGGCCGGCGGAATAGCCCGGCGACGCCGGGATCAGCGTAGCTGCGTCTCCAAGAACGCCACGATCTTCGGCCAGAGCTTGAGCGCCGGCCCCTCCCGATAGGACGGGCGGTAGTCGGCCAGGAACGCGTGTCCCGCATCGGTGAATACTTCGACCTGGAACGTCTTGCCCGCGTCCTTCAGCCGCCGCTCCAACTCCGCCGCCTCGGTTGGCGATGGGTTCTCGTCCTCCTCACCGATCACGGCGTAGAGCGGGCAGTGCAACTGCTCGCTGAGGTCGATGATCGGCGTCGGCCGCGCGGCCGTCGTCTGGTCCTCCTGCGTCGCCCGGCTGATGAATCCGCCCCAGCAATCAACCGCCGCGTCCACGGTCGCGCTGGAACAGGCGAAGAGGAGCGTCTGCCGCCCCCCGGAGCAGAAGCCGATACAGCCGACCTTGCCGTTGCTGTCCGGCTGGCTGCGGAGGTACGCGGCCGCTGCCTCCAGGTCGCGAACGACTTCAGCGTCCGGCCGGCCGAACATCTTCGGGAAGACGGAGTTCATGTCCTTGGGGTCCGGCGCGCCCTCGCGCGTGTAGAGGTTCGGGGCGATCGCCGTGAAGCCGATGTTGGCGAACCGGCGGGCGACGTCGCGGATGTGCTCGACCGGGCCGAACGCCTCGTGGATCACGATGATCCCCGGCTTCGCGCCGGCCTCACGCGGGCGCGCCACGTACGCCTCGATCGCGGTGTCCTCGCTCGGGTAGCGGATCTCCTCTGTCTGGACTCGCCCCAAATCGGTGACTTCGCCGGGAACCGGCATCGGCGTGCTCCTTTCGCGGGCGGGAGACGGGGCCTGTGGGCGCGGCTGAGTATAGCCTGAGGCCGTGGCGACCTGGCCGCAGTCGGACGCTGGCCTGCTGCGCCTGCAGACGGATCTCGGCCGCGCGCGCCTTGACCTCTGGCAGCCCGCGGCGGGGCCGCTGCGCGGGGCCGGTGTCTTCGTCTGCTTTCAGCGGGGCATCGCGGGCGACGGCGCACGCGGCGATCGAGCCTGGGCCGCCGCGGCGCTGCTGTTGGACGGTCACGCGCTGGTCACGCGCGTGGTGCCGGGTTCCGCGGGCTTCCCCTACCGCCCCGGCTTTCTGGCGCTGCGGGAGGGCGCTCTGCTGGAGGCGGCCGTTCGCGCGCTGCCGGAGCGGCCGGACCTCGTGCTCGTAAACGCCACCGGCCGCGACCATCCCCGCCGCGCCGGATTGGCGCTGCACTTAGGATCCGTGCTCGATCTGCCGACGATCGGAGTGACCGATCGTCCGTTGCTTGCGGAGGGCGCTCCCCCGGCCGATGAGCCCGGTGCCACGAGTGCCCTCCGGCTGCTGGGGGATCTAGTTGGCTGCTGGCTCTGCGTGCGGCAGGGCCGTCGGCCGTTGGCCGTACACGCCGCTTGGCGCACGGACGCGGAGACCGCCGTCACCGTGGTGCGCGCTCTCTCGGGCGCGGCCCGCACACCGGCGCCGATCCGCCTGGCGCGGCAGGCCGCCCGCTCGGCCCGCAGCGTCACGGGACACCCGCCGCACGGACGGATTGGTGGAAGGGATCGCTGACTCATGGCGGAAGCGTTGATCGGCATCGGCGTTGTGGCGGTCGCATCGGTTCTCTACCCGGCGATGGCCGTGGCGGATTGGCGGAAGAAGCGGCAGCGGGCGCGCCGGGCGCGCGCCTTTCAGCGGGTGACGATGCGTCGGCCTCGCTAACCTCGCCCCCACCCTTCTGGGCGCCCCCTCGTTGGCCCTCTTTTGCCCTCCTCTTGTGGGCTCCGGGCCGTCTGATAGCGTGGCAAAACCGACTGGTGAGTCGGTTTCTCGTCTCTGCCATGCCAGCACATCCAGCGACCCTGCGAGATCGAGGCCCTGGCCCCGCCACCCTGGGCCGGCGCTTGCCCGCCCTCATTCACTCGGCCGCGGAGCGCGCCGCGCGGACGTCCCGGCCTGTGCTGGTCAGCCTGAGCGTGCCCCTCTCCCCCATCGAACCGATGGAGATCTTCGAACGCGCCGCCGGCGATCGACGCGCCTATTGGCGGCGACAAGACCCGCCCCTCGAGATGGCCGCCGTCGGCGCGAGCGCGGAGTTCCGCAGCGACGGCGTGGCGCCGCTGCCGGAGCCTGGCTCCATGGCTGCGGCCTGGCGCGCGCTGGCCGCGGACGCCTGCGTTGAGCCGGCGGGTTCTGAGCCCGGCCTGGATCCGCTCTGTCTGAGCGGATCGGCGTTTGACCCTGCCCGTCCGCCGGACGCCACCTGGAGCGGCTGGCCTCGCGGCTGGCTCGTCGTTCCCACCCTGCTGGCGCTCCGCCGCGGCGATGCCTGCTCCTTGCAGGTGCAGGTCCAGGTGGTGCCGGACGGCCCCTTGCAAGATCCAGGGCCGCTCCTCTGCCGCGTCGACGAGCTCCTCTCCGGCAGTCCGCCCCGCGCGGTCGGCGGCGACTCCGCCCGCAGCGATGTTGCCCAGCCACAGGTGCGCGCGCTGGATGATCCGCCGCCTGACGCATGGCGGCGGGCCGTGACCGACATCGTCGCTGCCATCAGCCGTGGCGAGATCGAGAAGTTGGTGCTCGCCCGGCGCTCCACCTTGGAGGCTGACCGTCCGTTCGACTGCGGCGCCGTCCTCCGGCGGCTGCGCGATCGCTACGGAGCCGGGACCGTCTTCGCGCTGGCCGACGGTGATCGCTGTTTTCTCGGCGCCACCCCGGAGTTGCTGGTGTCGCTGCGCGGTCGCGATGTCCGTGCGGTGGCGCTCGCCGGCTCCGCTCCGCGCGGCCGCGGTGCCGTCGAGGATGGGGATCGGGCACAGGCCCTGCTCGCCGACCCCAAGGAGCGTCGCGAGCACGCGATGGTCGTCCGCGCGCTTGAGGACGCACTCGCGCCCGTCTGCATCGAACTGGACGTGGCGCCGCAGCCGGCCCTCCTGCGTCTGCCCGACGTGCAGCACCTCCAAACCGATCTCCGCGGCACGCTCGCTCGCTCTTCCACGGCGCTCGATCTCGTCGACCGGCTGCATCCCACGCCGGCCGTGGGCGGTGTCCCGCGTGAGCGCGCTCTGCCGCTGTTGCGCGACTACGAGCCCTTCGACCGGGGCTGGTTCGCCGGGCCGCTGGGCTGGATGGACGCCCGCGGGAACGGCGACTTCGTCGTGGCCATTCGCTCCGCGCTGATCGAAGGCGGCCGCGCCTCGCTGTACGCGGGCTGCGGCATTGTCGCCGGCTCCGACGCCGAGAGCGAGTACGAGGAATCCCGCCTCAAGATGCGCTCGATGCGCTGGGCGCTGGGCGCTCCGTGACCGACCCGGATCTGGCGCCCGGCGCAGTGCTGCATCGATACGTGGGCGCATTCGTCGATGCGATGGCCCGCGCCGGCATCGCCCAGGTCTGTCTCTGCCCCGGTTCCCGCTCCACCCCCTTGGCCCTCGAGTTCCAACGCCACCCCGCGATCCGCGTCTGGGTCCATCTCGATGAGCGATCGGCGGCCTTCTTCGCGCTGGGAATCGCCAAGGCGACCGGCAAGCCGGTCGCTCTCCTCTCGACCTCGGGCACTGCGGCGCTCAACTTCGCCCCGGCGGTCGCGGAGGCCCGCTATGGCCGCGTGCCCTTGCTCGTGCTGACCGCCGACCGCCCCCCGGAGCTGCGTGACGTCGGCGCGAATCAGACGATCGACCAAATCCGGCTCTTCGGCTCCATGGTCAAGCGCTCCGTGGAGGTCGCGCTGCCGGAGGCCACCCCGCAGATGCTCCGCTATGTGGACCTGACCGCGGCCCGCGCGGTGGCGGTCGCGGAGGCCCGGCCGGCCGGGCCGGTGCACCTCAATCTCCCCTTTCGGGAGCCGCTGATCCCCAGCGCGCCGCCTGGCGCGGATCGGGACGCACCGCGTCCCCGATCGGCCGTGGTGCATCATGCCGGCGGTCAGCCTGATGGGGAGGCCGTCGCGGCTGCCGTCGCGCACGTCAGCGCCGGCGATCGCGGACTCATCGTCTGTGGGCCCCAGGCCGATCCACACTTTCCGCAAGCGGTCGCCTGGCTGGCCGCCACGCTCGGCCTCCCACTGCTGGCCGATCCCCTCTCCCAGGTCCGTTGTGGGCCCCACGACCGCTCTCGGGTGATCGCCGGCTACGACGCCTTTCTCCGCGATGCGGAGACCGCCCGGGCGCTGCGGCCGGATTTCGTCCTCCGCTTCGGCGCGACCCCCACCTCCAAGCCGCTCTTGCAGTTCCTCGATGATCCCGCCTGCCCCCAATGGCTCATTACCGACGGCGAAGGCTGGAACGATCCGACGCTCGCCGCCTCGACCGCCCTCCACGCCGACGCCCGCGCCCTCTGCGACGCGCTCACTGCCGCGCTTCCGCCGCTTGACCCGGCGGCCCGCGGGCGGCGCGAGGCCTGGCACGGCCGCTGGCGGACCTGTGCGGCGGAGACGGCAGCCGTCCAGCGCGACCTCCTTGCCCGGGATGACGGCATCTCCGAGCCGCGGGTGTTCACGGAGCTCGCGGACCTCCTGCCGGACGGCGCGACGCTCTTCGTTGGCAACAGCATGCCCGTCCGCGACCTCGACGGCTTCTATCACGGGGGCGCGCGGGCGCTGCGAGTCCTGGGCAACCGCGGCAGCAGCGGCATCGACGGCGTGGTCTCCACGGCGCTGGGCGCGGCGGCCGCCGGCCCGGGGCCGCTCGTGCTGGTGATCGGGGACCTCTCTCTCTACCACGACCTCAACGGCCTCTTCGCCGTGAAGCGCCACGACCTTCACGCCACCATCGTGCTGATCAACAACGACGGCGGCGGCATCTTCTCCTTCCTCCCGCAGGCTGACGAGGTCGAAGACTTCGAGCAGCTCTTTGGCACCCCGCATGGCCTCGATTTCCGCCACGCCGCCGCGCTCTACGGTCTCGATCACCGCCCGGTTCGGCGGGCGGCCGACTTCCGCGACGCCGTGGCCCAGAGCTTGGGCAAGCCGGGCGTGGCACTGGTCGAGGTCCAGACGGAGCGCGCGGCCAACGCCGCGCTTCACCGCGAGATCTGGCAGGCGGTCGCCGCTCGGGTGCGCGGGGCATTGCACAGCAATGTCGAGGCTTGACCGTGCGCGTCATCGGTCTCCGCTGGAGTCCGTTTCGCTTGCCCTTCGTCGCGGAGTTCGCCACCGCGGGGGCACCCGACGGTGTCGCCGCCGTGCGCGAGGGCCTGATCCTGCGCATCCACACCGACGCCGGTGTCGACGGCCTCGGGGAGGCTTCGCCGCTCCCGGAGCGTGGCGAAGGCGACGCCGCCCACGCCGAGGGGATCGTTCGCTCCTTGGCCCCGACGCTCCTTGGCCTCGATCTAGCCGCCGCCCGGCGCGCGGTAGCGGAGGTGCCGCAGGGCCCGGGGCGCGCGGCGGTTTCGTGCGCGCTGGATGTCGCCTTGCTCGACGCCGAGGCGCGGGCGGCGGGCGTGAGCGCGGCGCAGGGTCTGATGGGGTCGCCTGCCGCAACCGCGGTCCCGGTCAACGCGAGCGTCGGGGCCGTCCGTCCCGTCGATGTGCACGCTGCCGCTTCGGCGGCGCGGAATGCGGGCTATCGCGCCGTGAAGTTGAAGGTCGGCATGGAACGGGACGCGGCGGCGACGCGGGATCGGGTCGCTGCCGCGCGCGATGCCTTGGGCCCGCACGTTGCCCTCCGCCTCGATGCCAATGGCGCCTGGAGCGTGGAGCAGGCGGTCTCTGTCATCCGTTCCTTGGAGCCCTATGACCTGGAGTGGGTCGAGCAGCCCGTCGCCGCCGCCGACCTCCGCGGCCTGCGCGCCGTGCGCGGGCAGGTCGCCGTGCCCATCGCGGCCGACGAGAGCCTCACCGATCGCGAATCCGTCCAGCGCGTTCTCGACACCCGGGCCGTACAAGTGCTCGTCCTCAAGCCGATGTCGTTGGGCGGCCTCCAGCCCGCCCGCGAGATCGCCCTGCTAGCGGCGGAGGCGGGCCTGCGCACTGTCGTCACGACGACCATCGACAGCGGTGTCGCGACGGCGGCGGCGCTACACCTGGCGGCGTCGCTGCCGGGGGAGATCCCACCGTGCGGCCTGGCCACGGCGGGGCTGCTGGCCTCGGACCTTCTCGGACGTCCGCTCCGCATTGAGTGTGGCCGTATGCTGGTCCCGACGGAGCCGGGCCTCGGCGTTCGGCTGGACCCCCGCGCGCTCGACCACTTCCGCACCGCCGGCGATCGTACGCTCGGCTCCGTTCGACCATGACGTTGTTGGGCTCGTAGGATTATCGACGGAGTGTTCGCTCAGATGCTCGGCACTCTGCGGCAGTTCCCCGGCGCGCGACGCACCCCAGCGCTCGCGGCGGGCGTCGTCCTTGCGGCGCTGCTCCTCGCCGCCTGCGGCGGCGGAGAGCCCGCCCCACAATCGCCGCTTGATCAGGCCGCGATAGCGGATGACGGAGCGCCCGCGGCCTCCTCCCCTGCGGAGTCCCCAAACGGTGTGGGCACGAAAGCCGGCGCGGAAGCCGGCCCGGACGTTGACGCCGACGGGGAGGCGGACGCGGAGGCGGACGCGGAGGCGGAGACGTCGCCCCCGACGGCCCCGCAGACGCGCCGCCTCCTCATGCCCGACCGCCGTTGCGACGATTGCACGCTCGTCGATGCGGCCTTTAGCGCCCCGCCCGGCGCCACGGCCTACTTCGGCGTGCTGGACGGCGCGGCCTATCGCATCCTGGTGCCCGATGACTGGAACGGCGCCTTGGTGCTGTGGGCGCACGGCTTCAGCGGCCTCAACGAGGAAGGCACGGACCTCAATCCCGCCCTGGGCTTCGGAAACCTAATGCCCGTACGTCTTCTGCCCTCCTTCGGCTACGCCTGGGCTGCCAGCACCTACTGCTCCAACGGCTTCGTTCCCGCCCTCGGCGTCGACGAACTGCTGCGGCTGAAGGACCGCTTCGTCGAGGAAGTCGGCCCGCCGCGGCGAGTCTATGTGCTCGGGGCCTCGATGGGCGGAGCCACCGCTCAACTGATGGCGCAAGAGTTTCCCGAGGAGATCGACGGCGCCTTGGCGTTCTGCGGCGCGCTCGGAAACGCCGCCGGCGTGGACTTCGTCGCGTCCTGGCACGCCGTGGCCGCCTGGATTCTCGGAGACTTCCCCTCCCGCCCCGACGGCGACGGCATCCTGGCCTGGGCTGCGCGCTTGGGGACCATCGAGGATGGGGAGCTCCACCTGACGCCTGATGGAGATCGCTTCGCCGCCGTGATCCGGGCGCTCACCGGCGGAGATCGGTGGGGCTTCTTGGCGGGCCTGGCCGGCGCTTGGTCGATCAACTGGGAGTTCGGGGCCATCGTTTGGCCGGACATCCTGGCGGGCGAGCAGGCGCGACAGCCCGGCGCTGTGATCTCACACGATTCCTCACTCGCCGCCTTCGATACTGTGGACGTCGTCTACGCCGTCGATCCGCCCGGCGCCATCGACATCGACGCGCTCAACGCCGAAGTCGTCCGTTTCGCTGCGACCACCGACGCCCGGCGCGACCCCGCTCTGGGTATCGCCACCGGCGGCCTCGAAGTTCCGCTGCTCACGCTCAAGGGGACTGGAGATATCGAGACCCCCATCTCGCTGGATGCCGCGTACCAGCTGCTGGTTCGGCAGACGGGATACTCGGACAACCTCGTGACGCGCGCCGTGCGCCGCGCGGGCCACTGCAACTTTTCCACCAATGAGCTCGTGCGGGCTCTGCAGGACTTAAGCCTTTGGATCGAAGACGGCATACGGCCCGCGGGTGAGGATCTCACCGGCGATCTGGCGGCCGTCGGTGTCGACTTCACCGCCCCGTTCGACCCCGACGATCCGTTCGCGCCGCTTCCCTAGGGCTCGGCCACGGACTCGCCGACGGCCGCCGTCCAACGGCAGCCCTGCGGCGGCCGACTTGTACGGCATCGCCGGCGAGAGCCGGAGGATGTCCTCCGCCCGATAGATCCAGCACATCGCCGCACGCAGCGGGAATCGCTTGCGCGCGGAGGGGGAGGCCGTGCGGCCTCCCCCTCTTTGTCCGTCGCTCTCCCTCGATCTTGGCTCAGGCGATCGGCCTCCCGTCCTCGCACTCGCGGTCCCGGAGGCTGCGGCGGTCATCGCACTCGTCCTCGTCCTGCCGCTCGTCGCAATCGTCATCGAACCGGCGGTCGCGGTCGGTGAGGCTATCGCAGGCGCGATCCTCATCGCAGTCGTCCTGCCGCTCGTCGCAATCGTCGTCGAACCGGCGGTCGTGATCGGTGAGGCTGTCGCGGGGGCGATCCTCGTCGCAGTCGACGTCGATGTCACGGCACACGCGGTCGCTGCGCGCGCTGGAATCGCGGCACGCAATGACGGTCAGGTGCGCCGTGACCCGCGAAATCGGCTCACCCGCCGCGCTCGTCAGCACCGCTGTGCTCGGGTACTCGCCGCGCTCCAGATGCCCGGCGCTGCCGGTGACGATGATGTGAGCCAAGATGCCCCGGTTCCCGCTGGCGAAGAGCGTCATGCCGCTCTCCAGCGACCCCTCGGCCCGGGCGCCCCGCACCTGCACGCTGGCCTGCCGCAGGAGGGACAGGATCGTCTCGTCCGTGATGACGACGGTGTTCGGACCGTCACCACCTGCCTGCGCCACACTGATGGTGTACGTGACCCGCTCATCGAAGCCTGCGGGAATCGTCGCCGGCTGGAACGCGTTGGCGAGGCGCGCCGTCCCCGCAACGATGAGCGCGGCCCGCGCCTGCGCTCGGACCGTGTTGCTGCCTCCGGCGCTGGCCACGTTGACGAAGGTGCCGGGGTGTCGCGGGCTGGCGCTTCCGTGGATCGCCACCGTCACGACCCCGCCCGGCGGGATGCTGCCGATCAGCAGGCCGTCTCGAGTCTCGATCAGGTCGTTCGGCCGCGCGTCGATCGACACCGACCAGCTTGCACGCACCGTGATCTCCCGCATGCGGAAGAAGTCCGGTAGCCCCCCGTCCTTCAAGTGAACGGCGAGCGCCGGCGTATCGCTGTGGTTCGTGAGGACCAGCGTGTACGTGACCGGCTCGGTGGTCACGCCGCTGCGGATGACCTCCGGCGACACGCTCTTCTCCAACCCCAGCCGCGCGCCGACCTCCGATGCCGACCAACTCCCCGCGCCGGCGCTGCTGAACCAGCGCCCCTCCATCGTGTGACCGTGGACGCTGCCCAGCCATACCTCCACCGGGCTGCTGTGCCGCACCAGGAACACGGTCGTGCCCACGATCACCCCCGTCATGGCCTCCCCCGACTCATCCCCGAAGCGGAGACTCCCGCTCAGGGCGGAGCCGTGTTGCCGCAGCGCAAGCTCGAACCGATGGTCGTCTTGCTCGCCGTGATAGAAGCCGCTGACGTGCTGGCCGGCGGCGGCGGTGCCCGGCTGCATGGCGATCAGCGTGAGCGCCAGCGCCACGGCGCCGACGAGCGCGATGACGAGGCGGGCGGGAAAGTACAGACGTGAAAGTTGACGGTTCATGATGTTCCTCCTTGCGGTGTTGTTGCCGTTCGCAAGGAAGACACGGCGCGGCCGATTTCGTTACAGGCCCGACGTGAGAGTGGCGCCGCTTAGCTGAGGCGGACGCCCTCGGCCTCGATGAGGCCGCGCATCTGCTGTAGCGCCCGGTACTGCATGACGCGGGCGTTGTTCTCCGACTTCCCGATCTGGGCGGCCACTTCCGCGTGACTAAGTCCGGCGAAGAAGCGCAGCGTGAGCACTTCCCGCATCGCATCCGGCAGACGCAGCAGCGCGCGGCGGACCGCGCGCGCTTCGCCCATGCCTTCGACGAAGGACTCCGGCTCGCTGTCGGGGCTCGGGTCTTCGGGTTCTGGCGCGCTCTCCAGCGGCGTCGTGGGCCGCCGCCGGCGCTCGTTCAACGCCAGGTTGTGCCCGATCCGGAACAACCAGGCATCGAAGCGCTCCGGATCTCTCAACTTCCGCAGGCTCTTCCAGGCTTCGATGAACGTCTGCGCGGTCACGTCCTCGGCGTCGGTTGGATTCCGCAGCAGACTGTTGACGTAACGGAACAGTCCGGTCACGCGCGCGTTGTACAGCGCAGCGAATGCGTCTTCGTTACCCTCCTTGGCGCGACGGACCAGGTCCGCAAGGGCAGTCATGCAGGCTACCGCCGTCTCTCGTGGGCTGCGCAGTCGTCTCCCCCGCGGGAGTGCGCCGCCTCGTCGTCGCAGCGAATGCGCTCGCCGTCCCGCGTGGCAGGCTCGTCCGCCTCGACGGTGCCCTCGCGGTCGCGAGTCGGGGTCTCGTCCGCCTCGACGGTGCTCGAGTCGGGACCTCGCCCGCGGCGGTCGCGAGTCGGGACCTCGTCCTCCTCGACGGCGCCCGCGGGGTCGCGAGTCGGAGGCCTCGTCTTCGTCGATGGTTTCCTCGCGATCGCGGGTGGGAGCCTCGTCCTCCTCGACGGTGCCCTCGCGGTCGCGAGTCGGGGCCTCGTCCTCCTCGTCGACGGTTCCCGCGCCATCGCGATCCGTCGTCGGAGCCTCGTCCTCGTCGCTGCTGCGCCGGTCGCTCGGCTCATCGGCGGGCGTCCGCTCGTCAGACTCGGCGCCGTCTCGCTCGTCGTCCGTTGGATCGGTGCTGGGGCGCTGACTCTGCTCGTCGTCTGCGTCCGGGGCGTCGTCCACCCCGCGCTCGCCGCCGCCTTCGCCATCGCTGTCGCGCTGAGTGGGGCGGTCGCCATCCTCTTCGCGATCGGTCCCCGGCTCCGCTCGTTCGATGACGGCTTGCACCGCGTCAGACACCACGTCCAGCGTGGCGGCGGAGCGGGCCACCGACGCGCTTCCCTCCTCGAACGGGCCCAACTGGGCCCGAACGGCAGTCACGGTCGCGAGCGCTTCACCCAATTCCGCCGGGTCCAGGTCGCGGATGCGCTCGCGCTCGTCTTCGAGCGCCGCGGCGACTGCCGCGACGCGCTCTTCCAGCTGCGCGGCCTCGTCGGCGCTGATCCGTTGGTCTTCCAGGGCCTCCGCGCTGAACGCATCCAGGTCGCGCACCGCGGCCAGGAACTTCGCCTCGGCGGTGCCGTCCGACACGAGCAGCACGCTCACCGTGGCCAGGACCGCGACGAGCACCACGGCCGCCGCCGATGCGACGGCCCGCAGGCCGCTGAGGGGGACGGGCCACGCCCACCGGGAGCGGCGTGGCTCCGTGCGCATCCCGGCGCGGACCTTGGCCCAGGTCGCGGCTCTGTCCGGCTCCGCTACGCCCGCTGTCTCCCGGATCGCATGCGCCGTAGCCGCTAGGACCGAGATCTCGCCATTGACCCCGCCGGCGTCCGCCGTGACGCCGCGCGCTCGTGCCTCGATAAGGAGGTCCAGCGCCGCCAACTCGTCGCGACTCGGGATGTCCGCCATCGCGCCCTGCTCTCCGGCCCCTTATCCGGCCCGTGAAACGGGCCTCCTAAAGAATCGACACGCGACAGGCCCAAACGTTACAGTCCGGGGTTTCTCGGGCCGGCCGGGGTTCCTGGAAGCGGCCGGCCAGGGACGGGGGATCCGGCGATGGATCACCGCCGCTGGGCCGGGTGTAGCCTGCTAGCACCAGAGGGAGGGACCACGCTGGAAAGCAAGGTCGTCCCCACCGCCGGGGAAGCCGTGGCGAACATCCGGCCCGGATCGTCGATTATGGTCGGCGGCTTCGCCCCCATGCCCGCATGGCCCAGCACGCTCTTACACGCCCTGGCGAACCACGGCGCGGACGACCTCACGATCGTCGCGAACGCCGTCGGCTACGGCCCCCACTCCCCCCAGGTACTGGCGGAGCGCCGGTTGGTCTCCCGCTTTATCGGCTCGTTTGGCGGCCACACCGGCATCCCCACGGCGCTGGAAGATCAGATCCTCGCCGGTACGGTCGTGTACGAGGTGGTGCCCCAGGGGACGTTCGTCGAGCGGATCCGGGCGGCGGCTGCCGGCATCCCGGCGTTCTTCACGCCGACGGGCGCGGGTACCCTCGTGGAGTCGGAGGACAAGGAGGTCCGTGAGTTCGACGGGCGCCGCTATCTGCTGGAAACGGCGCTTTCGGCGGACGTTGCCCTCCTACGCGCCGACGTCGCCGATGAGGGGGGCAACTGCCGCTTCGACGGGACCACGCGCAACTTCCAGCCCGCCATGGCCGGCGCCGCCAAGACGGTGATCGCCCAGGCCGAGCGGATTGTCCCGCGCGGGGGCATCGACCCTGAGGATGTCCACCTGCCCGGCATCTTCGTCGATGCCGTGGTCCAGGCCGAGATCCCGATCGAGGAGATCGTGGCGGCGGAGCTGGCCGGCGGGCGCGATCCCCTCAAGGATGCGGGGCGCGTCGAGGGCGCCCAGGGCGTCCCCCGCGACCTCATGGCGTTGCGGGTGGCTCGGATGATCGCCGACTATAACTACGTGAACCTCGGTGTCGGCATGCCGACGCTCGTCGGCCGCTGGCTGCAAGAGATCGGAGCCCAGGTGGCCCTCCACGCGGAGAACGGCATTCTGGGCTTTCGCAGCCTGCTGGATCTCGACCGCTGGGATCCCGCCTATTTCGACGCCGGTAGCCTGCCGATCGAGCCCCTGCCCGGCGCTTCGCTCTTCGACAGCGTGACCGCTTTCACCATGGCGCGCGGCGGCCATCTCGATGCCGTGGTGCTGGGAGGCTATGAGGTCTCCCGGCACGGCGATCTGGCGAACTGGTCCCGCCCCGGCCTGGGAGCCGGCCGCATCGGGGGCGCCATGGACCTGCTGGCGGGCGGCTCGGAGGTGATCGTGCTGATGGAGCACACCACCCGCGATGGCAAGCCCCGGCTGCTGGAGGACTGTGCGTTTCCCGTCACCGGCCGGCGCTGCGTCACGACCGTGGTCACCAACCTCGCGGTGATCGACGTCACGGCCGACGGCTTCGTCCTCCGCGAGATCGCCGCGGGCGTCACGCCCGACGAGGTGATCGCCGCTACCGGCTGTGCCATCGCGATCCCGCCCAACCCCCCGGCTATGGCATTCGATTGACCGGCTCAGAGATGCCGCAGCCGATCCCCGCGGATGACCTCCTGCAGGCGTTCCGCCGCGCCGCGGTCGACTTCGTGGTGCAGGTGCCGGACACGCATCAGCGCACCCTGATCGAGCGGCTGGAGGCCCAGGACGACATCGCTCTTGTCCACGCCTGCACCGAGGATGAGGGCGTGGCCATCTGCGCCGGCCTGATCGTCGGCGGGCGCAGGCCGCTCCTCCAGATCCAGCACTCGGGCCTGTACGCCTGCGTCAACAATCTGCGTGGAGTGGCCCTCGACGGCGCCTTCCTCATCGTCTTGCTCATCGGCCTCTTGGGCCGCGACCCCAACCGCGCGCCGCGCGAGAACTTCATATCGCTGGTCCGCCTCGCGGAGCCGGTGCTGGACACCCTCGGCATCCCTCACTATCTTCTCGACGCGCCCGCCGACGTCTCGCTCGTGCCGCAGGCGTTCGACGAGGCGGCGCGGCGCAACGGTCCCGTCGCGTTGCTGCTCGGGCTGGAGACGATCTGATGAGCATCTCCCGAGACGCCGCACTGGCGCTGCTGGCTTGCCGGCGTTCCAACGAGGTCGTGGTGTCGACCATGACGGCGGTGCGCCCCTGGACCGAGCGATCGCCTCACCCGCACAATCTCATCTGCCTCGCCTTCATGGGCGGCGCGTCCACGTTCGGGTTGGGGGTGGCCCTGGCCCGGCCCGATCTCCCCGTCTGGGTCCTGGACGGCGACGGTTCGCTGCTCATGCAATTGGGCTCGCTCGCCACCATCGCCGACGCCGCGCCCAAGCGCTTCCTGCATGTCGTAATGCACAACGGCGTCTACGAGGTCAGTGGCGGCCAGCGCACGCCCGCGGAGGGCAAGCTCTCCTTCGCCGGGCTGGCCCGCGAGGCGGGCTACGCCCACGCCGCCCGCTTCGATGACATCGAGTCGCTCGACGCCGAGATCGACGCCTTACTCGCGGCCGACGGCCCCGTCCTCATCGAGCTCATGACGCTGACCCAGGGGGACCGCTACGTCCAGTCCCCGCCGCTTGAGTGCCAGGAGCCGGGGGTTGTGGCGCTCAACTGGCCGCCGGTGCGCGACGCCCTGCGGGACCACTAGTCCATTCGCGCCGTGTCCGCCGGCTCGGCGATGACGCGGTTCTCCATCGTGCCGATCTTCTCGATCTCGATCCGCACTCCGTCTCCGACGTGCAGGAACTTCGGCGGGTCGAACCCAATCGCCACTCCGCTCGGCGTGCCCGTGGCGATGATGTCGCCGGGCTCCAGCGTGAAGGCGGTGCTCAGGTAGGCGATCAACTCGTAGCAGTCGAAGATCAACTCTTTGGTGTTGCTGTCCTGGCGCAGTTCATCGTTCACCCAGGTCCGCACCGCGAGCGCGTGCGGGTCCCCGACTTCGTCGCCCGTCACGATCCAAGGGCCGATGGGGGCGTGCGTGTCGAACGACTTGCCCATGGTCCAGGTCGATGAGTGCTGCTGCCAGTCGCGCACGCTCACGTCGTGCACGATGAGGTACCCGGCGATCACCTCCGCGGCCCGCTCCTTGGGCACGTGCCGGCTCCGCCGCCCGATCACGAACCCCAGTTCGCCTTCGTAGTCCAGTTGGTCCGATGCACGCGGCATGTGGATCGGCGAGCTCGGTCCCGTCACAGACGATGTCTGCTTGTTGAAGATCTTGGGATGCTTCGGCTGCTTGCCCCCCGTCTCACGGATGTGATCGGCGTAGTTCAGCCCCACGGCCAGGAGCTTCGGCGGGCGGCGGATCGGTGCTTCGATCTGCACGGAGGCGAGCGGCTGGCGCGCGCCGCCGGCTTTGACGCTCGCGCGGGCGGCGGCGAGGGCGGCCGGGCCAGCCTCCAAGAACGCTACCATCTCGCGCGGCAGATCCGGCGCCGCGACGCTCAGATCGATGACCTCGTTCCCCTCCACCACGCCGATCCGCGTGGCGCCGTCCTGCGTGAAGGTCGCCAGTTTCACTCGTTCCGCTCCTCTCGCCTTCGGGGTCCGCGCGGCTCGGCCGATAATAGCGGACGGATCGCCGCCAGCGCCGCCGCCGTGTACGCCGGCGCCTGTCCTTCCCTCGCCAGAGCGGCGCAGCGCGCTCGCAGGCGCTCTAGGTCTGCGGGCGTATCGACGTCATGCTCGGCGCTGATGCGCGCCATGCGCAGCCCCTCACGCTCCGCCAGCCGTTCCGACGCCGCCAGCACGCCGTCTCGTCCCCAGGGAACGGCCGCGTCGTCGAAGATCGCCGGTGCGACGCGCCGCATCCCGACCAGGAAGTAGCCGCCGTCCCCCGCGGGGCCGAACACCACGTCGATACGCTCCAGCGCGCTCAGCGCCTCGCCCAGGTGACTGGGGCGCAGCGTCGGGATGTCCGACCCTACCAGAATCACCGGCGCGTACCCCTCCCCCTCCAGCGTCGTGGCGGCCGCCAGCATCCGCCGCCCGATGCTTCCCTCCGCTTGCGGCCGCGCATCGCTGATCCCCACCAGCGTCGCCACCTCCGACACCGCCGCCCCCGGCTCGACGAACAGCGTCGGCCGCCAGCCGCCGCCACGCACGGCCGACGCCACGTCCAGCAGGAACGCTTCCGCGAGCCGCGCCGCCGCTTGATCCCCGATCGCGGCCGCCAACCGCGTCTTGGCCAGTCCCGGCTGCGGCGCGCGCGTCAACAGGCCCACCGCCGGCCCCTGCCCGGCCGTCCGCGCGGAACTCACCGGATCTGCCGGTACAGCTGCCCGAGAATCGTGGGCGGCACCCGCAGGAAGTACAGCGACTGGATCACCAGCCAAGACCCCCACGCCTGCGCGACCCCGCCCCGCTCCCAGCGCCGCGGCGACGAGTAGATCGGCGCGCCGACGTACGCCAGTCGCCCGCGACGGCGCAGCGCCTGCACGAACGCCAGGTCCTCCATGATTGGGTGCGGCGGAAAGCCGCCCGCTGCCTCATACGCCGTCCGCCGGCAGAACACCGCCGAGTCCCCGTAGACCACGCCGAACCGCTGGATCACGTGGTAGAACGCCGCCAACAAGCGCGCGTGTGTCGAGCGACCAAAGCTCACCCGGAAGTGCCCGCCCACTACGTCGGGGTCGCGGAGCGCCGCCAGCACCAGCGCGCACGATCCCGGCGCGACTCTGGTATCCGCGTGCAGAAACCACAGGACGTCGCCGCTCGCCGCTGCGGCGCCGGCGTTCAGCTGCGCCCCCCGCCCTGGTTGCTCCTGCACCACCCGCGCCCCTCCGGCGCGCGCCCGCTCCGCCGTCCGGTCCGGCGATCCGCCGTCGGCCACGATCACCTCGTCGGCCCCGGCGGCGAACGCGCCGCGGACGGCTCCGCGGATCGTCCCCTCTTCGTACAACGTGGGAATGATCACGGAGATACGGGCGCTATCGGAATCTGATGACATTACGTAATCCTGTGGCCTATCCTGGATGGCGTGGCGATGGCGCCGGCCCGCATCTGCGGCCGCCGGGGAGGCGTAACCTCTACAGAGGCGGGAACCAGCACGCTGGAGGGCCACGAGGACGCGATGGTCGCCCACGCTGGTCCGGTGGAATTCGTTCCGGCCAGGCGTGCCACGTTCATGCACGCGCTGGCGTTCGTCCTCGGCTTCTCCGTGGTCTTCATCATCCTGGGGGCCTCGATCGGGGTCGTCGGCTTCGCGCTCCGCGACAACCTCATCTGGTTCAGCCGCGTCGCCGGCGTTTTGCTCCTCGTCCTCGGGCTGCACCTCACCGAGATCATCACCATCCCCTTCTTGAACCGCACCTACCAGATCGACGCGCCCGGCGCGTCGTCGCCGCGCTCCGCGCCTGCGACGAGTCGCCGGGCGCTGCGTCGCTACGGTCGCTCGCTCTTCGTGGGTGGCGCCTTTTCCGTCGGCTGGACCCCTTGCGTCGGCCCGATCCTGGCCGGCATCTTGGCCCTCGCGGCGGATTCCGGCTCCGTCGCGCAAGGCGCGCTGCTGCTCGTGTTCTACACCCTCGGTCTGGGCGTGCCTTTCTTAATCGCGGGGGCGGGGCTGGGCTCTGCCACGGCGCTCCTCCGCGCCCTCGGGCCGCGCATCCGCTACATCTCGGTCGCGGGCGGCATCTTGCTGGTCTTCATGGGTGTGTTAATCTTCCTGGACCGCGTCACCGTGCTGAACGACTACTTCGCGTTCCTCCCGGGCGCCACCCAGGATGCCTCCGCCACAGGAGGCATCGTCACGGGCGGCTTTGGTTTCGCCATCGCCTTCGCCGGCGGGGTGCTGTCGTTCCTCTCGCCTTGTGTGCTGCCGCTGGTCCCCATCTACATCGCGCATCTGGCCGGCGTGAGCGCCGAGGAGGCGCAGCCGAGGCCGGCCGTGGAGGCCCCGGCGGCCGGCGGCTAGTCGCGCGAGTCGCTCAACCGCCTGCGGCCGCTGCGAAGGTTCTCGCGCAGGTCGCCCCAATAGCTGAGAGCCAGCAGAGCGAAGATCGACGCCCGCCACGTCGCCCCGGGCGCGCCGACGCTGTCCAGGAACTCGTCGTAGGGGTCGGTGGTCAGCATTCCCACGTCGAAGTGGAAGATCGCCACGATTGCCAGCGCGACCACGGCCACGCCCGACAGCTTGTTCCGCAGGAAGTGCTCCCGCCGCACCCAGATGATCCCGATGATGATGAGCGGAATGAAAAACGCCGCGATGTCGACCGCACTCATGGCCCCCCTCCCCCACCCCTACGACCGGCGGCCCGCTGCGGATGGCCGCTCCAGCGGGACGGCTACGGATCCAGCGTCACGACGTGCTCGACGCGGATCCGCGCCATGACCCGCTGCACGTTCGGGTCGTGGTAGGGGTACACGTCCACCCCCATGTACGCCTTGGCCAGTTGGTCGATGTGGGCGTCGGCGCCGTCGTGCGTGATCTCGGTGACCGTCCCCCGGATCTCGATATAGCGGTACGGGTTGCTCGCATCCATCACGGAGAGCGCCACGTGCGGGTCGCGCCGGATGTTGTTCACCTTGCGCCGCCCCTCCGCGCTGTTGATCAGGATCTCGTCGCCGTCCCGGTTGAACCAGACCGGGGAGGTCTGCGGCGTGCCGTCCGCGTTGATGGTGCACACGTGGGCGAATTGCGGCGCGCCGAGGAGATCGGCATGGCTCGCGGGGATCGACTTCGCGCTCTGGATGCTCGGCATGTTCGGGTGCTCCTTTCGCACGCGGGAATGATAGCCCCTCCCGGGCGCCACCCCGCACCGCTACAGGCCCTCCTACAAACCCCCTACAAGCCCCCCTACAAACCGAGGCGCTCCAACGCGGCGCGGAATCCGGCCCGCAGCTGCCGCGCCCGGGCCGGGTCGAGGCTGAGCGTCTCTTTGTCGAACCAGTCGGGTGTGAGGTACAGCCGACGGTTCATCTCGATCTGGATCCAGGGCGTCGGCCCCGCTCCATAGGTCTTCGTGATATAGCCTCCGGCGAACGGCTGGTTATAGCCAATCTCGTCCGCGCCGCAGCCAAACGTGATCTGGAGCGCCTCGCCTACCGCGCGCAGCAGGTCGTCCGGACAGGTGGCGCCGTTGCCGTTGCTCAGGCAGAACAGCGGCCGCGGTTCGCCCCGGTCTCGCTGACGCTCCAGCCCCTTGTTCGCCATCGAATGGCAGTCCAGCGCCAGCGCGATGCCCGGCGATGCCAGACGCTCTTCGAGCCGCGCGTGATACGGCACGAAGTACCGCGACATCAGCGCCTCCACGAGACCCGGCGCGGGCTCGCTCCCCTCTACGTACACGACGCGTCCGTTGGCGGTGACCTGCTTCACCACCCCTTCCGGATGCGACGGCGGACGCGCGTCCGGCGCTCGGTTCAGATCCACGCAGGCCCGCGCGACTTCGGCCTTCACCACCCCGACGACGTCCGCGCCCAGGTCGTAGATCTCGTGCGTGAAGGCGTCGCTGGCGTACAGCAGTTGCAGGGGCGTCAGGCGCACGCGCCCCTGCAACTGCTCGGGCACGCGGGTGCCCCCGTGAGGAATGGAGAGCAGGATCGGAAGCGCGCTCATGTCCGCCTCGTCGCGATCCTATCGCTCCGCGCCCCTTGGCGCTTCGCGCTGCGCGCGGCGGCGATGCGGACGCGGCCGCGGGCCTCCAGCCGCTTCGCCTCGCTCGTGCGACGCTCCACGGCGCTGAGCGCGCTCTCGCCCGCGAACGCTTAGGACGCCAGCCGATCCCGATCGTCGGCGCCCGCATCAAGCCGGTGCACGCAAACCCGATCGCGGCCCTCGCGCTTGGCGCGGTAGAGCGCTGCGTCTGCCTCGCGCACTAGCGTGTCCAGGTCGCACGCCGTCCCGGAGGCGGCGCCGCTGACGCCGAAGGACGCCCGCACCTCCACCACCGCTCTGTCCGGCAGCGACAACGGCCGCGCGGCGATCGCCGCGCGCAGCCGTTCTGCCATCCCGACCCCTTCCTCGATGTTGGTCCCCGGGAACACGGCGAGGAATTCCTCGCCGCCCCAGCGGCCGGCCCAGTCGTAGGAGCGCAGTTGCGCGGTCAGGATCCCCCCGATCAACCGCAGCGCGCTATCGCCGGTCAAGTGCCCGTGACGGTCGTTGATCGACTTGAAGTGGTCCACGTCCACCAACGCCAAACTCAGCGGCCCGCTGCCCCGCGCCACGCGATCGAGCTCGGCTTCGGCGTGCTCCTGGATGGTCCGTCGATTGAACAGCCCCGTCAGGCCGTCGTACATGGCCAGGCGCCGCAGCTCCTCCTGGGACGCGCTGAGCCGCTCTTCCAGCCGCACGATCCGTCCACCAATCGCGTGACGGGCCTGCAGCTCCCGAGGGTCGAACGGCTTGGTGAGGTAGTCATCGGCGCCCCCTCGTAGCCCGTCGATGATGTCGTCCTGCCCGTCCTTGGCCGTCAGGAGGATCACGTAGGTGTAACCGGGCAAGTCCGTGCCGCGAATCCGGCGGATCAACTCTAGCCCGTCGATGTCGGGCATCATCCAGTCGGTGATCACCAGCCGGATCCGCTCTTCGTTGATAAGCGCCCAGGCTTCCTCACCGTTCGCCGCGACGCGGACGTCGTGGCCGGCGCTTCGCAGGCTGGCCTCAAGGATCCGCCGCTGGATCGGATCGTCCTCGACCACAAGGGTCTTCATCGCTTCCTTTCCGTTCCTATGCCGCTCGGCGCAGCTCCTCGTGCAGAGCGCTCTCCACCCGCCGGTACTCCCGCTCCAGCGCCGCCAGCCGCAGCGGCGCCTGATCCAGAGCGCTGCTCTGGGCGATCTCTTCGATCTCCTTGCACAGCCGGTCCAGGCCGCTGGCCCCGAGGTCGGCGCTGCTGCCTTTGAGCGCGTGCGCGGAGCGACCCAGAGCGTCCGCGTCGCCGGCCGCGATCGCGTCGCGCATGGCGCGGAGCAACTTTGGCGTTTCGCCCGTATAGAGATGCACCACTTCGTCCAGGAAGCCGGGCTTGCCCTCGGCGCTTAACCGCCGCAGTCCCTGCAGAATCGCCCGATCCACCGGCTCCCCCGCCGGCGCTCCCGCCGGCGCTCCCGCGCCGGGCTCGTCCCGCGCGGTCTCATCCGGCCCCGCGATCCACCGTTCCATCGTCTCCCGCAGTTCGTCCGCCTTCACCGGTTTGGCGAGGTAGTCGTCCATGCCGGCGCGCCCGCAAGCCTCACGCTCGTCCTTCATCGTGTTGGCGCTTAACGCCACGATCGGCACGCGACGCTCCCCTCCCGCCTCCCGTTCGCGGATGCGTCGGGTCGCTTCATAGCCGTCCATCTCCGGCATCTGGCAATCCATCAGCACCAGCGCGTACGCCGACCGCTCGCACGCCTCCACGGCCTCACGTCCATTGCTCACCACCTCCACCCGATAGCCCAACCGCTCCAACTGGAGAGCGGCCACACGTTGGTTGACGGGGTTGTCTTCGGCCACCAGGATGCGGCGGTCTATGTGGGTTGGGACCGTCGGCTCCGCCGGCGAGGCCGCCCGCCCGGCCGTCCCGTCCCGGGCCTCCCCGCGCCCGGCCGCCTCCGCGACGGCCTCCACCAGCGCGTGCTCCTTGACCGGCTTCCGCACGCGCGCGGCGACACCAAGCCGCATCGGGGCCTCAGCGCGGGGCGGGAGGTCAAAGCCGCTGAGGAGGACCACGGGCGTCGCCGCGCTGGCCGCCTCGAAGCCGCGGTCCGGCGCCAGCGCGCGGTCCACGACGACCACGTCGAACGGTTCACCCGCCGCCGCCTGCTGCTGAAGCAGCGCCAGCGCCTCCTCCGTCGTCGTGGCGCACACAGCCGCGCCGCCCCGCGCCGCAAGGTAGCGCTCCGTGATCTCGCGCTGCGTCCGGTCCGCGTCGGCCACCAGGATCCGCAGGCCCGCGAGCCGCGTCACATCGGCCCGCTCTGACGGCGCTTCCACGGGCGCGAACGGCAGCGTCACCCAGAACGTGGAGCCGCGCCCCTCCTCGCTTTCGACGCCGATCTCCCCGCCCAGCAGCCCCACCAGCCGCTTACAGATCGCGGGCCCTAGCCCCGTGCCCCCGTACTTGCGCGCCATTGATCCATCGGACTGCGTGAACGGCTGGAACAGCTGCCGCCGCGCCACCTCGGAAAGCCCGATCCCCGTATCGCTGACGGAGAACCGCATCGTCAGGGGGGCGTCTTCCGCCGCTTCGACCGTCGCGCGCACAACTACCTCACCGGCGTCGGTAAATTTCACCGCGTTGCCGATCAGGTTGAGCAGGATCTGGCGTAACCGCGCCGCGTCACCCCGCACGGCCGCCGGCGCCTCCGGCGCCACAAATGTCGCGAGGGAGACGTGCTTCTGGTGCGCCGTGGGGCTCAGCAACTCGGCCATCTCTTCGACCACCACTCGCGGCTCGAACTCGACCCATTCGGTGCTGAGCTTCCCTGCCTCGATCTTGGAAAAGTCCAGAATGTCGTTGATCAGGTCCAAGAGCAGGCTGGCGGAATTACGGGCGATGCCGGCGAACTCCCGCTGCTCCTCGTTGAGCGGCGTCGCCAGCAGCAGATCTGTGATGCCGATGACCGCGGCCAGGGGCGTGCGGATCTCGTGGCTCATGGTGGCCAGAAACTCGGACTTCAGCGCCGTCGCCTCCTGGGCGGTCGCGGCCAGCTCCTTGGCCCGCGTCGCGGACCGCTCCAGATCCGCGTTGGAGGCGGCCAGCTCCGCATAGAGCGCCGCGTTGCGCAGGGTGGCCACCGCTTGGTCGGCTAGGCGGGACAGCAGGGAGAGGTCCGAGTCGGCGTAGCGCCGCTGCGCCCGCTGCCCCACGTAGAGCAGCGCCACACAGTCCGGCCCGGCCTGCACCGGCACGGCCGCAAGCGCCGCCAGCCCTTCCTCCCGCGCGATCTCGTACTCCACCCCGCTTGGCCCCGGGCTCTGCAGGCAGTCGTGGGCGCTGACCGGACCGCCCGTCTCCAGCGCTCGCGCCGCCAGGCCGTGATCCCCGCTGAATGACCGGCCCAGCACGGCAGGGTTGCGGGCGCCGTGCTCCGCCACGATCCACATCCGCTCGCCGGAGTGTCCCCGGACCGCGATGTAGCTCAGATCGCTGCTGGTCAACCTGCGCGCATGCCCCACGATGCGCTGCAGCAACTCGTCTAGATGCAGCGATCCCCCCAGGTCCCGCGCCACGGAGGCGATCGCCTCCGCTTCATCGCGCGCCCGCAGCAAGGCGTCATGCGTCTGCTTGAGCTTGGTGATGCCGCGGACCGCCACCACAATGCGACGCGGCCCCGCACCGCCCAGCGGCGTCACACGCGTCTCATGCCAATAGGTTTGGTCCTCCGCGACCCACGGCAGCTCGATGGAGAACCGCTCACGCCGGCCCGCAAGGACGTCTCGAACCCCCGCGGCGAGCTCCCGTCGGAGCGGAAACATGTCGTCGGCGAGCGCATCGAGATCCTGAAGGTAGTCGCGCCCGACGCGAAACTCGTCCTCGTAGTGGGCCACGCGTTGCCAGCGCGCGCGCCAAGTCTCGTTCACCGCGATGATCGTGCCGGACTCGTCAACGACGATGATCGGATCCGAGAGCGCGTGCAGCGTCGCGCGGTACAGATCGTCCGCTCCGGCTGACGGCGCCACCGCCGGGTCGGGCTCACACAGGTCGCCGCCGATCCCCAGGAAAGTCCCGTCGTGGCGGTCAATGACGCGCCACGCGGGCTGCTCCGCACCGTCCAGGTTCGCCGTCAGGGCGTCGACGGATTGCCCTACGATCCCCTCACGCTCACACCCCAACAGATCGCACCCGGCGTCATTGACGAACAGCACGCGCCGCCCCGCGTCCCAGATCAGCATCGGTACCGGGGCGGCTGGCGGCGTGCGAAGCCGTGGAGTTCCCCGCTCGGACATGGGCGCGCTACCCCCGCCGGCGATCTCCGCCGACGATCGATCATCGACACCCTGACCGCTCGTCCGGAGCGCTATCGGGCCCCTGAATCGGCCCTGCCCGCCCCTGCCGCCGGTTTAGCCGCTGACCTCGATGCGGTAGGCGCCAATGTCCAGCGCGTCGTTGAAGCCACGCACCCGGATCGTGTAGGTGCCGTCCGCTGGCAAGATCACATCCGCGAGCAGCGGTTGCAGCGCGCCGCCGCTGTCGTCGTCCAGCGCCACCAGCGCACCGTCCGGCCCCAGTAGCTCCAGCACGGGGTCGAAGAAGCTGAAGTCGTCCGCACGCACCCCGATGGTCACCACCAGGCCCGCCGTCCCCTCCAGCAGCCACTCGTCCACATCGCCGGGCCCGTTGATCGCGCCGAAGGCCGTCTGGTTCAGCGCAATCGCGCCCCCATCATCTTCGGCCGCAATGCGCAACAGCACCGTCCACTCGCCGCAGGAGCGGATATTGCACGTTTCCAGCCGGACCACGAACCTTCCCGGTTCCTCGTACCGGTGAGAGACGCTGCCGCCGGTCCCACTGCTGCCGTCTCCAAAGTCCCAGCGGTGCGACGTGGGACTGCCGCGCGACGTGTCCGTGAAGAAAACCTCCGCGGGCGCGGTGAACCCGAGCGCGAAAACGTCCACGCTCGCTTGCACTATCGGCTCCCGGTCGATGCGCAACAGCAGCTCATAGTCCGCGGGCTCGGGCGCCGAGAAGGCCCCGACCTCGATGGCATACGTCCCTGCGAACGGAATGGTGAAGGCGTCGATGAGCGAGTTCAGCCCCACGCCGCTGTCGTCGTCGAACGCGAACACCCGATCCCCCGGGCCGATGAGGAACATTCGGGGATCGAACGCCTCGTCGACGGCGACCAGCTCAATCGTCACCTCGGTTCCGTGCGACGCATAGAAGGTCCAGAGGTCAACGTCCTGCTCATAATCCAGGCGCCCCGTCACGGGGACACCGTCTGGCAGGCTGCCGCCGTCGCTGGCCTCGATCACCACCGTCTGCGTGGCCTCGCCGCACTCCTCGCCACGACACGCCGTCAAACCAATTTCGTACACGCCGCCGGCGTCGTAGCGGTGTACCGGGTTGATGCTTTCGCTCGTCCCGCCGTCCCCGAAATCCCAGTGGTACGAGGTCGCATTGCGCGAGTGATTCTGGAACGCGATCACGGCTGGAGCCACGCCGATGTCGGACGCCGGGTCGAAACTGGCGCTGACGGCCGTTGTCGAGCGCAACGTAAGCGTCAGTTCGTAAGCGCCCGTGGTGCCGAAGCGCCCGCTCGTCTCGATCGCGTACGTGCCGCTGGCGGGCAGCCGCAGATCACTGATCTCGGCCAAACTCGTGAAATCGAAGCCGAACGGTTCCGAAGCCGCGACCACTTCGCCGTCCGGCCCAAACAGCCGCACCGCCGTCTCCAAGAAGGAGCCGGCCGCTGCGTCCGCCACGATCGTGACGACGTCACCCTCCTCCGCCTCAAAGCTCCAGCGGTCGACATCGGTGACATCGTTGATGGCGCCGTACACGGTCCCGCCATCGAAGATTTGACCTCCGTCCAGCGCGTCCAGTCCCTCGACGCTCACCCCGGCTGAAGCGCTGTCGCAACCGGCCGGGTTGCACACCTCCAGCTCGATCGTGAAGCGGCCCGGCCGGACGTACATATGCTGGGGATGCTGGTCGCCGCTGGTGGCGCCGTCCCCGAAGTCCCAGCTCCACGTCTCCGCCCCTTGCGAGGTGTCCGTGAACCGGACGGTGTGGGGGACCGTTCCCAGCTCGGGCTCCAGCGTGAATGAGGCCAGGGGCGGATCTTGCGCTTGCGCGCCGGCGACCGCCGGCAGCAGCAGCATGAGCAGGCCGTAGAGAGCGATGATCACGGCGTAGCGCGATACGCGGGGCGGGTGCATGGGGCACTCCGCTCTGACCTGGACTGGTGGAGACGTCTCGTGCCCGCGCTTCGTATGCTCGATCAAGCGTCCGCTTGGCACAAGTGAGGCAGGCCCTGTTCCGGTCCCGCGCCGCGAGCCGCGCGTTGCTAGACTCCCTGGCAGGCCGCCATCTCGGGCGGCCTGCCACCCATCTGATCGAGAGGGGAGGGCCGCGCATGGCGGCGCGAACCATCCACCGCGCACAGCACAATTTCGGCTGGGACAACAGCTTCGAGCCGGCGATCCGCGTTGCGCCGGGCGAGGCGCTCACCTTTGAGGTCACCGACGCCAGCAGCGGACAATACACCCAATCCACCACCTCGGCGGATGTGCCCAAGCTGGACTTTGCCCGCGTCAATCCGGTGGTGGGACCGGTGTTCGTGGAGGGCGCGCAGCCGGGCGATGCCCTGCTCGTGGAGATCCTCGACCTCAAGGAGAGCGGCTGGGGCTGGACCGCGGTGATTCCCGGCTTCGGGCTCCTCGCCGATGACTTCCCCGACCCCGCCTACCACCTCTCTCGCTACAGCCCCGACGGCGTCGAGTTCGAGCCCGGCATCCGGCTCCCCTTCCGTCCCTTCGCCGGCACCATGGGCCTGGCCCCGGCCGAGCCGGGGCTGCATTCCGTCGTGCCGCCCCGCGATGTGGGCGGCAACATGGACATCCGCGACCTCACCATCGGCGCCCGGCTCTGGCTCCCGGTGCAGGTGCCCGGTGCCCTCTTCTCCGTCGGCGATACGCACGCCGCGCAGGGGGACGGCGAAGTCTGCGGCACCGCCGTCGAGACGTCGATGGACGTCCACCTGCGCTTCGATCTCGTGAAGCAGGCCAACTTTCGCCGCCCCCGCTTCGAGATCGGCGGCAGCCCCACCCGCCACGTCGACGAGCGCGGCTACTACGTCACCACGGGCATCGGCCCGGACCTCATGGACGCGGCGAAGGATGCGGTCCGCGACATGATCGACCACCTGGGCCGCGAATACGGACTCGACCCTGTTCTGGCCTATCTGCTGTGCAGCGTGGCCGTCGACCTGCGCATCAGCGAGATCGTGGACCAGCCCAACTGGATCATCGCCGCGTACCTGCCCAAAGCGATCTTCGTCTAGCCCGCGGCCGTCGCCGCGCTCAGCCCCACAGCCGCTGGCTGGCCAGCGCCGCGCCATCCGTGAGCGCGCGCAGTTTGGCCCAGACCACGC
This sequence comes from Dehalococcoidia bacterium, assembly GCA_963663235.2. Classification (GTDB taxonomy): domain Bacteria; phylum Chloroflexota; class Dehalococcoidia; order Bin125; family Bin125. The sequence goes on along the minus strand of CAXXNO010000004.1, from coordinate 824,396 downwards.
TCTCCGCCACCATCTGCCAGCCCGCGAACGTCCCGAACCCGCAATCCGTCGACGCGATCACCCGGCTCCGGTCCCCCGCCGCGTCAACCGCCTCCGTGATCCGCTGCGCCACGACCTCGGGATGCTCCACGTAGTTCGTGGTGGAATCGATCACGCCCGGCAGGAATAGCATCGATGCCGGCGGCGGGTTCTGCTTGATCACCGCGTACTCGTGCTGGTGACGCGGATTCGCCAGCGGCAGCGATAGCGCCCCCACCTTCGCCTCGTAGAGGATCGGCAGGATGTCCGCCAGGGCGATGTCGTGGATGTGAGGGCCGTCGTAGTTGCCCCAGCAGACGTGCAGCCGGATGCGCTCCGCCGGGATATTCTCCGTGGCGATGTTGATCGCCTCCACGTGCGTGGCCACCAGCTCCTGGAAACGCTTCAGCGACGTCTCCTTCAGCGCGAACGACCACTCCATCGCCAGGTCCGGGCAGTCGATCTGGAGCACCAGCCCTTTCGCGTGGACGAGCTCGTACTCCTTCTTCATCTCGCGCGCCAGGGCAAAGACGTAGTCCTCGTGCGTCGCGTAGTGGGCGTTGAGCAGGGTGGTGGAGATGATCCCCGGCGACGCCGCCGTCATGAAGCGCTCGCGGATCCGCGACGATTGCGCCGCGCTGGCCCGCAGGAACAGGTCGCACTCCTGCTCCGCCTCGCTCAGGTCCTCGTAGGACACCTCGGCGACCGCCTGCGGCGCATTCATCATCTTGGCCGTGGTGCGCAGGCGTGCCACGATCATCTCCGCGTAGTCGGGGAACTCGTCCATGTCCTGCAGGACGGGTCGATCGCTCTCGCCCCCGAACCCTTGCATGCGTTGCGCCACATAGGTGGAGAAGCCCGGGCGAGGCTGCTCTCCATCGTTGATCACGTCGACGCCCGCCTCCACTTGGTGGTGCACCACGGACGCGATCGCCGCCTCGGTCTGCTGCTCGAACTCCGCCTGCTCGATGCGCTCGCCCTGCTCGCGTCGGATCAGCAGGTCCGCGAGCCGGGGGTTGCGCGGCAGGCTGCCGACGTGCGTCGTGAGGATCCGCTCGTCGCTCCCTTGCATCGTCCCGCTCCCCTCCCGCCCGGCTTGGGCCGCGCAGCCTAGCACCGTTCCACCTCGGGAGGCCGCTCACGCGGCCGCGACGCGCCGCTTCGCCGTGTACCGCGCCACCACCACCGTGATGTTGTCTGGGCCGCCTCTGGCGTTGGCCGCCTCGATCAGCCGCTGCGGCGCCTCCGCCGGCGGACAACCGCTGGTGATTGCGCCGATCTCGGGGTCGCTGAGCACGCCGTGCAGCCCGTCCGACGACAGCAGCAGCGCGTCCCCGTCCGCCAGCGCGATCGGCCCGAACAGGTCGGCCTCGACCTGCGCGCCTGTTCCCACGGCGCGCGTGAGGATGTGACGGGAGGGGCTGCTGGCCGCCTGCGCGGCCGTCAGGGAGCCGGCGCGCACCGCCTCTCCCACCACCGTGTGATCCACAGTCAGTTGGCGAATCTTTCCGTCGTGGATTAGATAGGCTCGGCTATCCCCGACGTTCGCCACCCAGGCCTTATCGCCCAGCACGCAGGCCGCTACCAGGGTGGTGCCCATCCCCGCCCACTCGCGATGCGCTTGCGCTAGGTCCCACACTTCCGCATTGGCCGCCGCCACGCCGTCCGCCAGCGCCGCCTCGATCTCCGCCTCCGGCGCCTGCGCCAACTGGCGCAGGCGCGCGCCCATGTGCTCGCGGAACGCCTCGACGGCTCGTTCGCTGGCAACTTCGCCCGCCGCCGCCCCACCCATCCCATCGGCGACTATCAGCAGCGCCGTCTCGATCTCCGGCTGGGCGCTGAAGGCCATGAAGTCTTCGTTGCCCGCGCGCACCCGGCCCACATCGGTGGCCGCAGCCGTCTCCACGCTCATGCCGGCATCGTAGCCCTGCCGGCCTCCGCGTGGACCGTCCCGCGCGGCTCTCGCGGGGCGGGCGGATGGCGGGCGCCTGGAACGGCGTGGGAGACGGAGCGACCGGCCTTCGCTCGCTGGCGACGCCCGCCCGCGCGTGCGATATTCCTTTCCACGGCGCTCCGCCGCAGCAGGTGCGCCGGGTCCGCGGAGGCAGGCGCGAATGAAGAGCAAGGTGGTCGCATCGGCCCTGGAGGCCGTCTCCGACGTGCGGCCCGGCATGTCTGTGATGCTCGGCGGCTTCGCCCCGACGATGTCCCTGCCGACCACGCTGATGAACGCCTTGGTTCACCACGGCGCCGGCGATCTGACCGTCATCTCCTGTTCCATCGGCTACGGCCGCTATGCGCCGCAGATGCTGGCCGAGGCGGGCCTGGTCAAGCGCTACATCGGCTCCGCGGCCTCGCAGGTGGCCCGCCCAACCCCCTTTGAAGACCGCATCCTCGCCGGCGAGATCGAAGTGGAGATCGTCCCCCAGGGGACCCTCGCGGAGCGCATCCGCGCCGCCGGGGCCGGCATTCCGGCCTTCTACACGCCCACGGCGGCCGATACCGATCTCGCCTCTGACGGCCGCGAGGTCCGGGAGTTCGGCGGCCGCCCCCATCTCCTGGAGGCGGCCCTCTCCGCCGATATCGCGCTGCTCTGGGCCGACGCCGTGGACGAAATCGGCAACTGCCACTTTGAGGGCTCCACCCATAACTTCCAGACCGTGATGGCCACCGCTGCCGCCACCGTGGTCGTGGAGGCGGAGCGCATCGTCCCCGTCGGCGAGATCGAGCCCGAGGACGTGCACCTGCCCGGCATCTTCATCGACCGCGTCGTGGCCGTGGAGATCCCTCGCGAAGAGCGTTTGGATGTCGCGCGCCTCCAGCCCCGCGATGTGTCGGGCAAGACGGGCGCCGGGCGCGGGATCTCGCGCGAGCAGATGGGGCTGCGCGTGGCCCGCATGATCGCGGGCTACCGCTACGTGAATCTCGGCATCGGCCTGCCCGTGCTCGCCGGCCGCTGGCTGGAGCGGCTCGGCTCCTCCGTGGTGCTGCACGGTGAGAACGGCATCGTCGGCTACCGCGCCCTCTCCGATCCCGACCGCTGGAACCCCAACCTGTTCGACGCCGGCAGCCAGCCGGCCGAGCTCATCCCGGGCGCAGCCATCGTCGATAGCGCCTCCGCTTTCGCTATGGCCCGCGGCGGCCATCTGGACGCCGTGGTGCTCGGCGCCTACGAGGTGTCGGAGCAAGGCGATCTCGCCAACTGGAGCCGCCCGGGGAGGGGCGCACCGCTCATCGGTGGCGCAATGGACCTGATCGCGGGCCGGAGAGAGCTCATCGCGCTGATGGAGCACTCCACCCGCGATGGAAAACCTCGCATCGTCACGGAGTGCGCGCTCCCGGTCTCGGGTCGGCGCTGCGTGAACACGATCGTGACCAACCTTGCTGTGATCGACGTGACATCCGACGGTCTGCGCCTCCGCGAGCTGGCCCCCGGCGTGACGGCCGAGGAGGTCGTGGCGGCCACTGGCTGTCCGCTGGCGGGCCCGCCCGACCCCCCGACGATGGACCTCTGAGTTCCCCGTGACGGTGCCGGCATGAAGAGCAAGGTCGTCGCCTCCCCCCGCGAAGCCGTCTCCGACGTCCGCGCCGGCATGACGGTGATGATCGGCGGCTTCTCGCAGACGGTCTCCTGGCCGAGCAGCCTCATCCACGCCTTGGCCGACCACGGCGCCGGCGACCTCACCGTCATCGCCAATTCCATGAGTCACGGTCGCTTCACGCCGCAACTCCTGGCCGATCGACGGCTGGTCAAGCGCTTCATCGGCTCGGGCGCTGGACAGGTCGGTCGCCCGACCGCCTTCGAGGATCAGTTCTTGGCCGGCGAGGTCGAGGTGGAGATGGTGCCGCAGGGGACGTTCGTGGAGCGCATCCGCGCGGCCGGCGCGGGCATCGCCGCCTTCTACACGCCCACGGCGGCGGAGACGGATCTGGCCCAGGGCAAGGAGTTGCGTCAATTCAACGGCCGCCCCTATCTGCTGGCGACGGCGCTCTCCGCCGATTTCGCCCTGCTCCGCGCAAACGTCGTCGATGAGGTGGGCAACTGCCGCTTCGAGGGCCCGTTGCGCAACTTCCAGACCGCGATGGCCACGGCCGCCGAGACCGTCATCGTCGAGGCCGATCGCATCGTCCCGGCGGGCCACCTCGACCCCGAGGCCGTTCATCTCCCGGGCATCTTTGTGGACCGCGTGGTCACGGCCGACCTCCCCCGCGACGAGATCGTGGCCGAGGGCCGCGGCTACCGCCGCAACCCGTCCGGCGGCGGCGCACCCATTCCCGGCATCTCCCGCGATCAGATGGGGCTGCGCGCCGCCCGCATGATCGCGGACTACAAGTACGTCAATCTCGGCGTCGGCCTGCCGACGCTCGTTGGCCGTTGGCTGGAACGGATCGACGCGTCGGTCATGCTCCAGGGCGAGAACGGCATCCTCGGCTACCACAGCCTCGCCGATCTGGATCGCTGGAACCCCAACATCTTCGACGCCGGCAGCCTGCCCGTCGAGTACATCCCCGGCAGCGCCATCTTCGATAGCGCCACCTCGTTCACGATGATCCGCGGCGGCCACCTGGACGCGGTGGTGCTCGGCGGCTACCAGGTGTCGCAGGACGGCGATCTCGCCAACTGGGTCCGGCCGAACGTCGGCGCGCCCGGCGTCGGCGGCGCCATGGACCTCGTCGCCGGGGGCATCGAGTTGATTGTGGTCATGGAGCACACCACCCGCGATGGGCGGCCCCGGCTCGTCGAGGCCTGCACCTTGCCCGTGACGGGTCGGCGCTGTGTCCGCACGGTCGTCACGAACCTCGCCGTGATCGATGTGACCCCGGACGGGCTGCGGCTTCGTGAGATCGCCCCCGGCGTGACGGGGGACCAGGTGCTGGCCGCCACCGGCTGCCCCCTCACCGTGCCCTCGCACCCCCCGACGATGGACGTCTGAGCGCGCCGCCCCTAGCCGTCGCCCTTGGCTCTCGCCCCTAGCTCTCGCCCCTAGCTCTCGAAGGTGATCACGCCGCGCAGCATGACGCCCTTTTCCAGATCGCTGTACGCCTCGTTGATCTGGTCCAGGGTGTAGCGGTGCGTGATCATCTCGTCGATCTTGATCTTGCCCTGCTGGTACAACCGCAGCAGGCGCGGCATGTCCTTGGCCTGGCGCGCGCTTCCGTAGAAGCTCCCGATGATCCGCTTTTCATTCAGGAACTGGGATGCCGGGAGGCTGATCTTCTCGCCCATCGCCACCATCCCCACGATGACGGCGGTGCCGCCCCGGCGCGCCATGGCGAACGCCTGCTCCGCGGTCGCCGCCAGCCCGATCGCCTCGAAGGCGTAGTCCACGCCCCCTCCCGTCGTCGCCCTTGTCATCTTCTTGACCGCGTCGACCGCGTCGGCGACGGACGCATCCACGGTGTCGGTCGCTCCGAACTGCCGCGCCGCCGCCAGTTTGTGCTCCGCGATGTCGATCGCGATGATCCGGCTCGCCCCCGCCAGCGCCGCGCTCTGCACAATGTTCAGGCCGATCCCGCCCAACCCGATCACCGCCACGCTGGACCCGGGCTCCATCTGCGCCGTGTTCACCACCGCGCCGTAGCCCGTCATCACGGAGCAGCCCACCAGGCAGGCGGCTTCCATCGGCACGCCCTCCGGCACCGGGATGCAGGCTGTGTCCTGCACCAGTTGGTACTCCGCGAACGCGGACATCCCCGCGAACTGGTGGACCGTCTCGCCGCCCTGCGTCAACCGGTCGGGCCGTTCGCCCCGGCCCCGCCGCGAGCACAGCACCGGCCGTCCTTCGACGCAGCGCTCGCACTGCCCGCAGGAGGGCACGAACGAGAGGACCACCTGGTCATCCGGCTTGACGCCCGTGACGCCCTCGCCGACTTTGACCACCGTTCCCGCGGACTCGTGGCCCAGGATGGTGGGGACCTTTTGGGGGAAGAGCCCCTTCATGTAGTGTAGGTCGCTGTGGCAGACCCCCGTCGCCCCGCTGCGCACCAGCACCTCGCTGGCCCGCGGCTCATCGATCGTCACGTCCTCAATGGTCAATGGTTCGTTGGCGGCACGCATGACCGCTGCCTTCACCGCTCACCTCCTCGTCGTGATCTGCTTCGCGGCGATAAACATAGCGGATGGCGGTGGGCTTCTGCACGGTCCATCGGCGACTCACCAGGCGATGAGAATCACCCGGGCCGGTGAGATCACGACGCCTGCCACGACCCACGGCCGGCTGTCCTTGTCTCGCGGGTGTGCCTGCCGGCGAAAGGGGCGCTGATCCGCACGGTAGAGGGCGGCACGGCTTGCGACCCGTGCTAGATTGGGCCGCGCTGTCGCCTTGGAAATGGGAGGGGAGCACGATGAAAGCGACGTCGCGTCTACGCGAATTGCTCAACCGGCCGGAGATGCTCGTGGCGCCCGGCGCCCACGACGCCATGACGGCCAAGCTCGTCGAGGCCCAGGGCTTCGACGCGCTGTATCTGGGCGGCTACGCCGGCTCGGCAAGCATGCTCGGCATCCCTGACCATTCCCTGATCACCATGACCGAACTGCTGACGCAGGCCCGCAACGTGACGGCGGCGGTGGAGATCCCCGTCGTTGCCGACATCGACGATGGCGGCGGCGCTCCCCTCAACGTCCGCCGCACCGTGCGCCTCTGCGAGCGCGCCGGTTTAGCGGGCGTGCACATCGAGGATCTTGTCCTCGGCAAACACTTCCTCGGCCACCCGGACCGGCTCGTTTCCACCCAGGACGCCGTGCAGCGCATCCGCGCCGCCGTCGACGCCCGCACCGACCCCGACTTCGTCATCATCGGCCGCACCGATGCCATCTCGGTCAACTCGTTGGACGATGCCCTGGAGCGCGCCCGCGCCTACGCCGCCGCCGGCGCCGATCTGCTCATGCTCCCCGGCCTCCGCCTTGATGACTCGCCCGCCGTCGCCCAGGCTCTGCCGGCTCCCCTCGTCAACCTGGCCGGTCCCGAGTCGCGCCAGGATCTCGAGCGCGCCGGGACCAAGCTGGCCATCTACCCCGGCGCATCCCTATTCGTGGCGTACAAGGCTGTGCGCGACATGCTCCACGACCTCAACCAGCAGGGGGTCATCCCCAACTACCGCGACCGCACCTGCCGCATGCGTGAGTTCAGCGCCTTCATCGGCATGGGGGACGCCACCCAATTGGCCGAGCAGTACGGCATGGCGTAGGCCGCTGGCGGTTCCGCTGCGCGACGAGTGGTCCTAGCATGCGCGTGCTCGGCCGGTTCCACGCTCCACACGGTGCGCGACTTCCGGGCTGGTGGAGGTGAAACGATGACGGACTTCTCGCGCTACGAGCACATCCAAATCGACCGCCGGGGCGCGGTGCTGGTGCTCACCCTCAACCGGCCGGAACGGCTCAACGCCGTGAACGGCCGTCTCCACGCAGAGCTCGCCACGATCTTCCGCGACGCCAACGACGACGACGAATCGCGTGTCGTGCTCCTGACGGGCGCGGGCCGAGCCTTCTGCTCCGGCGGCGACGTCAAGGGCATGAGTGAGAGCGATAGCGGCTCCAACGTCCTCGTGCGGCGCGACCCCGCCCAGGTGCGCGGCGAGGCGCAGGAGATCGTCCACTCCATGCTGGACCTGCAGAAGCCGCTGCTGGCGATGGTCAACGGAGCGGCCGTCGGCCTCGGCGCCACCATCGCCCTGCTCTGCGATGTCGTCGTCGCCTCGGACCGCGCCCGCATCGGAGATCGCCACGTCAACGTGGGCCTCGTCGCCGGCGATGGGGGCGCCGTGATCTGGCCGCTGCTGATGGGCATCAACAAAGCCAAGGAGCTCTTGATGACGGGCGAACTGATCATGGGCGATGATCTCCTCCGCCTCGGCATCGTCAATCACCTGGTGCCTCACGATGACCTGGAGACCTTCACCATGGATCTGGCGAACCGCCTGGCCGGGATGGCCCCCTTCGCCGTGCGGGCCACCAAGGTCACCATCAACAAACTGCTCAAACAGCGGGTGGAAGCGGTTCTTGACGCCGGGTTGGCCTGGGAGCGGCTCTCGATGAGCACGGAGGACCACCGCGAGGCCACCGCGGCCTGGGTGGACAAGCGCGAGCCCGTCTTCACCGGCCGCTAGGGCCACGCCACACCGTACCGGGCGTTTGCCCGCTCAGAACTCCGCGATGGGGTTCACGGGACAGCCGGTGGCGCCCACCCAGCGCAGCGGTGCCAGGGAGAAGTGGAACGCGCTGCGCTGGAGTCGCTCGCAGGCGCTCGCCAGTTCCTCCAGGTCGCAGTTGTCGATGTGCCACAGCCCCATGGCCACCATCCCGATCGAGTGGATCGGGTGCGCCAGGCTGTCGTATCCGGACGGATAGGCGTCGTTGCCGGTGTCGGCGCCGATCATCGCCACGCCCCGCTCGCGGAACCACGGCAGGCAGGCGGCGTGCCAGCCGGGGTAGGCGCCAGCGGTCGAGGGGCGGTTGCTCTTCGGCTCCCGCTTGCGACGCCCCCAGCCCGTTCGCAGCAACAGGGCGTCGCCTTCCTGGACCCGGACCCCCTGGCGATCTTCGGCCGCCTCCAGGTCCTCGGGGAAGACGGCCTCGCCCGGCTCCAGCCACGCCGTGTCCTTGAGCGCGGCCACGTCCAGCAGCACCCCGCGAGTCGCCACGCCGTCTTGCAGTGCGTGGATGGAGAGCTCAGTCGCCCCCTCGCGGTCCGTGACCTTGGCCGCCGGAATGCCGTTGTACATCTGCTTGTCCCAAAAGGCGTGGCAGAGCCCGTCCAGGTGCGTGACGGAGAAGCCGTGATAGGCGACGCCGAGAAAGTCCAGCGCGAACGACGCCCGCCCTCCCGGCTCCATCTCCGCCGGGTTCTCGCCGCTCCCCAGCATGATCCGCATCGGGCGGCCGGAGGCCGGGTCGGGATCCGCGACGGACTGGATGTCCCACGCGCAGGAGACGGCGGTCCCCTCGGTCACCAGCGCCGCCGCCTCCCGCCGCGTCGCCGGCGTCACCAGGTTGAGCGTGCCCAGTTGGTCGTCGGCGCCCCACCGCCCCCAGTTCGACAGTGTCTCGAAATAGGCCAGGACCTCGTCTTCTCGGGGGACCGTCGGCATGGCGCAGCCTCTCGCTGACGTCCGCTCAGAACAGCGCGATCGGATTCACCGGACAGCCGGACGCGCCCAGCCAGCGCAGCGGCGCCAGCGTGAAGTGGAACGCCCAGCGGTTGTACTGCTCGCAGGCCTTGGACAGCGCCTCCAGGTCGCAATTGTCGATGAGCCACAACCCCATCGCCGTCACCCCCACCAGGTGCATCGGGTTGATGAAGCCCTCGTATTGCTGCGGGCTCACGTCGTTCGCGGTGTCGGACCCGATCATCGCCACGCCGCGCGCGTGCAGCCACGGCAGGCACGCCGCCTGCCAGCTCGCGGTGGCGCTGGTGTCGCCCCGATCCTCCTTGGGCGCTCGCCGCCGCCGCGCGAACCCCGTCCGAAGGAACAGCACGTCGCCCTCGCTCACGTGCACGTTCTCGCGCCGTTCGGCGGCCTCCAGATCCTCGGGGTACACGGGCTCGTCGGGGTCCAGCCACTTCTTGCCCTTGGCGGCCGCCACGTCCAGCAGCACCCCCCGCGATACCACCCCGTCCTTGAGCACGCTCACGGCGAAGTCCTGGGCCCCCTCCTGTTTCGTCACGCGCTCCGCCGGCACGCCGTTGTACATCTTCTTGTCCCAGAACACGTGCGCGATGCTGTCCAGGTGGGTCACGGCGAAACCGTGATAGATCAGCCCAATGAACTCCCAGGCGAACCCGTGGCGGGTGCCCCCCGCCGGGTCCGGCAGATCCTCCCCCGTGCCGAGCATGAGCCGCTGCGGCCGGCGGTACGCGGGGTCGGGCTCCGCAGCGGACTGGATGTCCCAGGCGCAGGAGACCGATACCCCTTCGCTCACCAGCGCCGCCGCATCCCGACGCTTCGCCGGCGTGATCAGGTTCAGCGCCCCGATCTGGTCGTCTGCGCCCCAGCGCCCCCAGTTGGACAACGTTTGAAAGTAGCCCAGGACCTCTTCTTCAGTTGGCATTGTCGGCATGACCCGTCCGCCTCTCGTCGTGCGCCATTCGGACCGGGGACAGGATGGGCGGGCGGCTCGGTGCCGTCAAGTCAGCGACGCGCGAAAGTCCGGATGGGCGATCGCCCGCATCGCCGCGGCGCGGTCCGGCAGCGGCCGGGCATGCAACGCGGCCACGCCGTACTCCGTGACCACCCGGTCCACTTGGTGCCGCGGCACCGTCACCGTGTCCACCCGCGGCACGATCCGCGAGACCTTGCCGGCCGCGGCCGTCGACGGCAGCGCCACGATGCTCAGGCCCTCCGCGCACCGCAGCGCCCCTTCCGCGAAGTCCGGCTGGCCCCCGGGCCCCGAGATCAGCCGCCCGGCGATCGACTCCCCGTTGACGTCGCCGTACTGCGATACCTCCACCGCCGAGTTGATCGCGGTGAAGCGGTGGCAGCGCGAGAGGACGGCCAGCCCGTGCGTGTACGCCGGCGGTGCCATGCGCACCAACGGATTGCGATGCGCCCAGTCGAACAGGCGCCGCGTGCCCATCAGCTCGCCCGTGATCATCGTGCCTCGGTCCATCGACTTGCGCCTGTCGGTCAGCGCTCCGCTCTCGACGAGCTCGATCACGCCGTCGCTGATCATGCCGGAGTGCATGCCAAGGTCCCGCCGCTGCCCCAACCGCGCGCTCATCGCCTCCGGCACTGCGCCGATCCCGAATTGCAACGTTGCCTCGTCCGGAACCAGCGCGACCACTTGCTCGGCGATCGCTTCCTCTACCGGGCCGGGGGGCGCCCGTTTCAGCTCCACCAGCGGCCCGTCCATCTCCACGAGGTAATCGAATTCGTCCCGTCGCAGCTCCCCCGCGCCGAACGTGTACGGCATCTCCTGGTTGACTTGCGCAATCACCAGCGGCGCGCTCCGCACCGCGTCGATCGCCATGCCGGTCGACGTGCCCAGGCTGAAGCGGCCCTCTGGCCCCGGCGCGCTGACTTGCACCAGGACGGCGTCGACCGGGTACACGCCGAAGGGCGTGAAGAGGGTGGGGACGTCGGAGATGCGGGCCGGGATCGCGGTCACCGCGCCGGCCTCGCTGGCCGCCCGCAGGTTGGGGTTGGGTTGCAAGGTGGTGAAGCGGAACGGCGCGCCCGCGTGCTTCATCAGCGGGATCTCCGCGACCTGGATGCCAAAGACGATCTCCAGGTCGCTCCACCGCCCGCGCTCGGCGATCACCTCGTCCAGGAGTTGCAGCGGCACGCTGCAGGCGTTGCCGATGTAGACCCGCGCCCCATCCCCAATCGACGCCAGCGCGGTCGCAATCTCCACCCGCCGCCCGGTCCGCTCCCCCCGCGAGGGGGCCAGATAGGGCTCGAAATCCGTGCTCGTCTCTGCGCTCATCGCTCCTCGTTCACCGGCGGCCGCCTACGCCCGAGCCCGCATCTCCCGGCGAAGCGCCTCTGTGGCCGCGTGGTCCACCTCGTACCGCAGCCTCCGACGGTCGATCTCCTGCACCACCACGCCGTACTGCTCGCGCGCCGCAACCGGCGAGACGTAGTCGTCCTTGATGTCTTCCAGCACCCGGTCCACGGCGCGCTCCAGCGGATCGCCGTAACCGCCCCCGCCGGCGGACCAGTAGGTGAGCGTCTCCCCTCGTTCCACCGGCACGTTCGATGCCACCAGCCCCACCACCCGTTCCCGCTCGCTGCCCGCGTTCAGCACCAGCCCCGCGGTCGCGCCCGCCTTTCCCTCAAAGATCCCCGGCGGCCCCACTCGCTCGCGGTTCCCGAAGTTGGTGAGGGTGCCGCCCTGGAACGTGAACGCGCAGACCTGTCGCAGCGCCAGCCCGCCCCGCGATCGCCCCGGCCCGCCCGAGTCGGGCAGCAGCATGTTGCTCTGCCAGAACAGCGGGTAGCGACGCTCTTGCAACTCCACTGGGATGTTCTGGATCGTCGCCGCCCAGGCGGACCCCACCACGTTCGATCCGTCCCTGTCCTTCGTCCCGCCCATGCCGCCCACGGCCCAGACGTACTCCAAAAACGTGGCCTCGTAACCCGGCCGCTCGTCGTAGCCGGCGTAGGCGGTGTTGAGCACGGTGGAGCAGGTCCCCGCCCCCCGCTCGGGCAGCGCCTGGCTCAGCGCCGCCGCTCCCGCGGCGATGATGATCTCCATGCTGGTCGCTTGCGTGGAGACGGCGCGCGGCGGTTCCGCGTAGCAGATCGACCCGCGCCGCGCCTTGATCGCCACCGCCCGCATCACCCCGGCGTTCATGGGGACCGGGGGCAACACCGATCCCATCGCGTTGAAGATCGACGAGGTCGTCGACACAATGCTCGTATTGATGGCGGAATCGACCGCGTCGTCGCTCTCGCTGAGGTCGAAGACCGCCCCGTCGCCGTCGATGGTCAACTTCACCCGGAACGTGACCGGCTCGCCCGTGGCGGAGTCTCGGTCGTTCTGGTCGGCCGCCTCGTACACGCCGTCCGGTAGGTCGCGCAGGATCGCCCGCACCATCACTTCGGAACGGTCTTGCATCTCCGCCATGCAGGCGCGGACGGTCGCCGCGCCGTGCTTCTCGACCATCGCCGTGACCCGGCTGTCCCCGATCCGCAGCGCCGCGCACTGGGCGTTGAGATCGCCCATCCGTTCCCAGGGCTCACGCATGTTCAGCAGCAGCAGCGAGAGCATGTCCTGGCAGACCTCGCCTCGATCAAAGATCTTCACCGCCGGGATGCGCAGCCCCTCTTCGAAGTACGACCGCGCCATCGAGTTCAATGAGCTCGGGAGCGGCCCGCCCACGTCGGTCCAGTGCGCGGTCGACTCCAGGAACGCCACCCGCTCGCCGCCGAAGAAAACCGGCTTCATGAAGTGCACGTCGTTGCAGTGCGTGCTGGCCACGTACGGGTCGTTGATGATGTAAATATCTCCGGGCGCCATGTTCTCCACGCCCACGGCCCGCATCACCTCTTTGACGGTGAACATGCCCAGCCCGACGAACGCCGGCAGGTCGAACTCGCTCTGCGCCACCAGGTTGCCGTCGCGATCGGACACCGTGCCGGCGAAGTCCTTCCCCTCATTCACGGTCGGGGAGTACGCGCTCTTCGACACCACCAGCGCCATCTCGGCGCACACGGCCACGAACGCGTTACGCACGATCTCGTAGGTCACGGGATCGATCTGTCTGGTCGCCCACTCAGGGGGAGCGCGCTTCGCCATTCGTTCCTCCGCCGACGGCGTCGGAGCCGCGCCGGACAAGCCGGGCGCCGGATGACGGATCCTCGCTCGCGACGCCGGGCCTACCGCGCGGCCCGCAGCTCCCGGCGCAGCTTCTCCGTGGCCTTTTGGTCCACTTTGCACGCCAATGTGCGGAGGTCCAGATGCTTGATCACCACTCCGTACTGCTCGCGCGCCGCAGCGGTGGTCACGTACCCGTCCTTGACGTCCTCCACCACATTCTCCAGCGGCCGCTCCAGCGCATCGCCGTACCCGCCCCCGCCGTTGGACCACAGCGACAGCGTGTCGCCCACGTTGACGCGCACCTGCGTGGAGAAGGAGCTCATCCGCTGTTCGCTCTCTGTGCCGCGGTTGAGGATCAGCCCCGCCGTCTGGCCGTCACCGCCGTCGAAGACGCCCGGTGGGCCGAACCGTTCCCGGTTCCCGAAGCTGTTCAGCCGGCCCGGCTGGTACGGAAAGCCGCACTCCTGCGTCAGGGCCAGTCCGCCCCGAGACCGGCCCGGGCCGGCGGAGTCCGCCAAGAGCATGTACCGGCTCCACAGCAACGGATAGCGGCGCTCCTGCAGCTCCACCGGGATGTTGGTGATGCTGGCGGCGTACGGGGAACCCAGGACGCTTCCGCCATCGGTGTACTTCGTCCCGCCCATGCCCCCCACCGCCCAGACGTATTCGATAAACGGCTCCCCGAAGCCGCTCCGCCCATCCACGCCGCTGTAGCAGGTGTTGTGGACCGTGGACGATATCCCCGCCCCGCGTTCGGGCAGCGCTTCGCTGAGCGCCTTGACCACCGCGGCGAAGGTGCACTCTAGGCTCGTCGCCGCGGTGCCGGAGATCGCCACCGGCGGTTGCGCGTGGCAGATCGACCCCTTCCGCGTCTTGATCTCAATCGCCCGCATCAAGCCCGCGTTCATCGGCATCGGCGGCAGGATCGCCCCCGTGGCGTTGTAAATCGAGGAGGTCGTGGCGGCGATCGTGCCGTTGATCCCAGACCCCGCCGCGTCGTCGCTCTCCGTCAGGTCGAAGATCGCGTGATCCCCGTCAACGGTCAGTTTCAGCCGGATCGCCACCGGCTCGCCCGTGGCCAGGTCCTGGTCGATCAGGTCCTCCGCCTCGTACACCCCGTCTGGGATCGAGCGGAACGCCGCACGCACCAGCCGCTCCGTGTGGTTCTGCATCTCCTCAAAGGCGGCCAACGTCTTCGCCACCCCGCGCTTCTCCACAAGCTCCACCACGCGGCCATCGCCCGTCCGCAGCGCCGCGATCTGCGCGTTCAGATCGCCCATCCGTTCCCACGCCTGCCGCATGTTTGCCAGCAGGAGCCGCACCAGGTCCTGCTGCAACTCGCCCCGCTTGACGATGGTGACGGCCGGGATCCGCATCCCTTCCTCAAAGTGCGTCTTCGCGCTGAGGTTCAACGTCCCCGGCACCACCCCGCCCACGTCGCTCCAGTGCGCCGTGGACGAGAGGAACGCCACGATGTCGCCCTCGTAGAACACCGGCTTCACGAAGTGAATGTCGTTGCAGTGCGTGCTGGCGACATACGGGTCGTTGATCATGTAGATGTCGCCCGGCGCCATGTTCTCCCGGCCGATGGCGCGGACGACCTCGGGGATGGCCAGCATCGAGATGCCCACGAAAGCCGGCAGGTCGAACTCCCCTTGCGACAGCAGTTGGCCATGACAGTCGTACGTCGCGTTGGCGAAGTCCATCCCCTCGTTGATCGCCGTCGAGTACGCGCTCTTCGACACCACCATCGCCATCTCCGTGGAGATCGCCAGGATGGTGTTGCGCACCAACTCGTAGGTGACCGGGTCCACTAGCGCTGTCGCCGCGCTGCTGTCGTCCTTCGCCATCCTCGCGGTCCTTTCCCGGCCGACGCGCTCCGCTGCCGGCGCGCCGCTGCGCCCTGCTGCGCCCTGCTGCGCCCTGCTGCGCCCTGCTGCGCCCTGCTGCGCCCTGCTGCGCCCTGCTGCGCCCTGCTGCGCCCTGCTGCGCCCTGCTGCGCCCTGCTGCGCCCTGCTGCGCCCTGCTGCGCCCTGCTGCGCCCTGCTGCGCCCTGCTGCGCCCTGCTGCGCCCTGCTGCGCCCTGCTGCGCCCTGCTGCGCCCTGCTGCGCCCTGCTGCGCCCTGCTGCGCCGCAGCGTACACCAATCGGACGGGGGCTCAATGCGCGCCCGCCCGTCGGCGGTCAGCGCAGCCGTTCGTACACGGGGTCCGCTCTGTCGCGCTGCCCCCGGATGAAGTCGGCGGTGAACTCCCGCTGCCGCTCCACCGGCTCGATCCGGCTCCAGTCGAAGGCCACCACGCGATGCGCGATCAGCCACGCCCCCTCGTCGCGACGCTCCAGCCGGTCGATGAAGCGCATCACAAAGTACTCATCCTCCACGCCTTGGTCCGTCTCGCGGCGCAGGTAGGGCACGCAGTAGGCCTCCGTGTAGGCGCTGTCGCCTTGCACGTCGATCAAGAGGTTGCCGATCCGGTGCATGGACACCGTCGTCGGCGCCAGGAACTGGAACACCCAGTCCAGGTGCTCGTCCACGGACCCCTTGGCGTCTCCATGGTCCACGAACGCATCGGGCTGGAAGCAGGATCCGGCCAGCTCTCGGTCCATCCGGTCCACGCCCCGCGCGTAGCGGGCCAGCACCTCCGCGATCTCATGCTTGTCGAGCAACTCGCGCACGCGTGCTTCGTCCATGAGTGCGGCTGCCCCCCGTTCCTCCCCAATGCGCGCCCGCGGCGCGGCAGACGCGTAGGCTAGCACGAAGGTCAAGCCGCATCCGTCGGCGCTCGTCGTTCGTATGGACCGGTAGCGATACGCTCTGGCCGGGCGATCGCGGGCGAGGGGAGGATGGGCTGTGGCGAAGCGCAAGCGGCGCGACGCCGGCGACGCGACCTTCCCGGACGAGAACCCAAATCGACCACGGGAGTACCACGGGCGGCGCACGCTCGTGGTCGGGCTGCTCGTGGTGGGCGCCGCCGCGGCCGCCCTCTGGCTCGGGCTGAGCGGTGGCGGCCCGACCCTCGTCGGCTCCTTCGGCCTCGCCGACTTTCCCGCCTACCTGAACCCGGACGATCAGCGGGTGGCCGTGGAGTTCGGCGCTCTCGCTCCTGACTTTGAGCTCGAAACCATCGACGGCGAGCGCTTCCGCCTCTCCGACTGGCGCGGCCATCCCCTGCTGATCAACTTTTGGGCGTCTTGGTGCGGCCCCTGCCGGCGCGAGGTGCCGGTGCTGGTCCGCCTGCAAGAGCAGCACCGGCAGGCCGGACTCGTCATCATCGGCGTCAACATCGAGGAAGCGCGTGGGCCGGCGCAGAACTTCGTCGACGAGTTCGGCATCAACTATCCCGTGCCCATGGACTTCGGCGGCTCCGTCACCCGCCGCTACCTCCAGATCGGCCCGCCCAACTCCATCTTCGTCCGTCCCGATGGCGTGATCGCGTCCGTCTTCGTCGGCCAGGCCCCGGACCAGGAGTTCGAACAGGAGGTGGCGGCCTTGGTGGCGTCCCTCGCGCAGCCCCTGGGCCCCGCCCCGCTGCCGGGCCCCAAGGCGCTACCCACGTCCCTCGATCATGAAGGCCGCGCCCCGGCCGGCCGGGTCGGACAGCCCGCGCCGGACTTCCTCCTCGAACGGGCGGACCGGGCCGGGGCGACGTGGCGTCTCTCCGGCAACCGCGGCGCACCCCTGGTGATCGCCTTCGCACCCCCGGCCTGCCGTTCCTGCGGCGCTGCGGCCGTCGCCACGGCGGAGCCGGCGCAGCAGGCCGGCTACACGCCGGTCTTGGTGCTCGACGACGACGCCCGCGCAACCATCCCGCCCGCGACGCACCTGCAGTGGCGCGACGACGTGGCGGCTCTCTTTGCCGTCCGCCTGGAGCTGCGCATCGTCGTCATCGACGCCCAAGGCGTCGTCCGCGCGGTTGAGGACACGCCCGATGATCTCGCCGCGGTGCTCGCGGCGCTCGAGCCCGCGCAGCCCCCCGCGCAGCCCCCCGCGCAGCCCTAGCCGTATCGCTCGGGGTGCGCGTCGAACTCTTGCTTGCACGCGTCGGCGCAGAAGTAGATGGTCCGGCCTCGGTACTCGGACGTGCCGGCGGCCTGCGCCGGGCGGATGTTCATCCCGCACACGGGGTCATGCCGCTTGATCCGCATCGCCAATAGGATCCGATCTGTCGGTGACGCCATGCGCCCTCCTCTGTTGAGCCGCGAACGTCAGTGTAGGACGGGACGCGATGCGGGACTCAATAGGTGTAGCGGCCGTTGGCGCGGTGCTGCCGCCGCGCAGGCTCAGGGACGGCGCCGCTCGACGCCGGATCGCCGGGTGCCCGCGCTCGTCTCACTCGGCCTGGGCGGCGTCCAGCGCTGCGGCCACCTGCTCCACTGCCTCGATCAGCCGGACCCCGGTGCTAAAGAGATCCGGGTCCAGCGCGAAGATGCGGCCGTTCTGCACGGCGGCGATCTGGTCCCAGCCCGTGCGCGTCCCCACCTTCTCCGTCGACACGGGGTTGAACGCCAGCTCACTGGCGTGTTCCGTGGAGTTCAAGAGCAGGATCACGTCCGGGTTCGCCGCGATGACCTCTTTCCAGCTCACCTGCGCGAAGTCGCTGGCTAGGTTGGCGAACGCGTTCTCGCCTCCGGCGACCTCGATGATCTCCTGGTGTAGCGACGCCGGCCCCGCGGTCCACGGCCGCGTCGGCTCCGATTGGTCGATCTCTATGTAGGTCAACAGCTCCCGCCGCTCTTGCCCTTGCCCTTGCGCGGTCTCGATGCGTCCGCGCAGCTCCGCCACCAGCGCCTCGGCCTCTGCTGTGGCATCGCCGATCTCGCCGATCAGCAGCATTTGCTCCAGCATCTCTTCGATGCTCTGCGGGAAGCGCAGCGCCACCACGGTGATGCCCAGGGTCCGCAGCTGATCGATAAAGTCCTCTGTCCCGCCCAGACCCACCAGCGCCAGATCCGGATCGAGCTGCGCGATCAGTTCCAGGTTAAAGCGGAAGCCGCTGCCTCCGACGCTCTGGACGTCGGCCAGCGGAGCCCCTTCGTCTTCGGCGTGCGCAGCCTTGGAAAAGCTGTCGGTACCGATGATCAGGCTCGCCAGGTCCAGGTCGACGAGCAGGTTCGTCGTCGATGGCAGCACCGCGACGATCCGCTGCGGTTGCGCGCTGATCGTGACGGTGGTGTCGGTGTCGTCTCGGATGGTCAGGGGATAGGCGCTGGCGGCCGGCGCGCCCTCACCGTCATCGTCACCGCAGGCCCCCAGCGCGAGCGCTGTCGCCAGAACCGCCAGCGATAGCAGCGAGGGCAGAGGACGCAAGCGGGGCAACAGGGGTTCGCGCACCGGGAGCCTCCGTCACCCCCCGAGCAAGGCGGTGACGGTGCGGCCATGCCCTTCGCAACCGGGCCGCCACGCGGCGCGACGGTTGGTCGGGTGATTCACCAGGCGCCCCGGCCCTTGACGCGAAGGTGGGTTGGCTAGCGCAGGCGCCGGGTAGGTATTCGGGCTTCTCAAGCGAGTTACCGTTGCGCGACAGCGCCGGATTTGCACCGGCTTCCCCGGCCGGACGCCTACCCTATTTGATTGGCAGAGCGAGCCTTCCACGCCCGCGGTGCCTCGTCAAGCAGGATCGCGGCAGGCAGTGCCAGCCCGGGGAGGCATCGATGCCTTCTGGGACGCACGGCGATCGCCGGCCCGCGGGGCGCCGCGGCCAGCGGCGGCGAAGCGCGGTGTTGAAACGGAGCGGGCCCGCGTAGGACCTCAGGCCGCTCTTACCAGCGCGACCGTTCCCGGCCCCCGCCCCCGCCTCCGCCCCCGCCCCCGCCCCCGCCCTCGCGCGGGCGCGCTTCGTTCACGCGCAGCTCCCGCCCCCCAAAGTCTTGGCCGTTCAGGGCCTCGATCGCTTTGGTGGCGTCGTCGTCCGACATCTCGACGAAGCCGAAGCCCCGGCGCCGGCCCGTGTCGCGATCGGTGGGCAGCGAGCACGAGATCACCTCGCCGTAGGTGGCAAAGAGCTGCTGTATGTCTTCCTCGGTTGATGTGAATGGCAGGTTCCCGACGTAGATCCTCTGAGTCACGGTCCAACACTCCCAGCCGGACGACCCCGGCGTTGCTACGGCCCGATCCCGGGAGATCGCGGCCCCGTTTTCTACCTCAGACTCCGCGCTGGACGTGCTGGCAAGACGACCTCGAAGCTGTTCTGAGGCGGCGCCCGCCTCCCCGCGGACGCCGGAGACACATAATACCCGACTTTCGCGTCACGCAAGACACCGGCCCCGCGGCTCCGCCCCACTCCTACGTGACATAGAGAGATAGCTCGCCACGCCGGAGGTCATCCCCCGCGGTCTTTTTGATCGCGTCGAACGTGTCCATGTCCCATTCCGCCACAAAGGTGGTGGCGCTGCCTTCCCGCCCGGCCCGGCCCGTCCGCCCGATGCGGTGGATGTAGTCCTCGGCGCTCTGGGGGAGATCGAAGTTCACGACGTGCTTGACGTCTTCGATGTCCAGCCCGCGGGCGGCCACGTTGGTGGCGACCAGGATCTCCAGCTCCCCGCTTCGGAAGCGCTCCATGACCCGGTCGCGTTTGCGTTGGTCCAGATCGCCGTGGATCGCGTCGGCGGCGATGCTCCGGTCGCGCAACCGACTCACCAGCCGGTCCACGGTGACCTTCATGTTGCAAAAAATCAGCGTCCGGCCCGTCATCTCCGGCAGCAGCTCCATCAGAGCCTTGAGCTTGTCGCGCTCGGCCACTTCGTAGTACCGCTGCCGGATCTCCGGGACGGTGGCCTGCTCCGGCGCGATGGTGATGTAGACGGGGTCCCGCATGTACTTCCAGATCAGTGTCTTGATCGACGTGGGAATCGTGGCGGAGTAGAGCGCCGACTGTCGATCCTTCGGGCAGCGACTCATGATCCGGCTGATGTCGGGCTCAAAGCCGATGTCCAACATGCGGTCGGCCTCATCCAGCACGGCCAGCCGGACACGGCGCAGGCTGAGCGTCCCGCGCCCCAGATGGTCGATGACGCGGCCCGGCGTCCCCACCACGATCTGCGGCCCGGCCTCGAGATTCTGGAAGTCCTTATCCATCCGGCGGCCACCCATCAGCGCCGTCGCCTGAAGCCCGAACGACTCGGCCAGGAACGCCAGCACGCTGTGCACTTGCTGCGCCAGTTCTCGCGTGGGCACCAGGACGATGGCCTGCACCTCGGGGAGCGCGCTGTCCAGTCTTTCGATAATCGCCAGCCCGAACGCCAGCGTCTTCCCGGTGCCGGTCTGAGCTTGCCCCACCACGTCGCGGCCTTCTATCAGGGCGGGGATGCTCTGCTCTTGAATCGGCGTCGGCTCGTCGAACCCCAAGCCGGTCACGGTGGCCAGGGCCCGGTCGCTCAGCCCGAGGTTGCGGAACCCCGCCGCGTAGGTGGCGGGGTCAATCCGTTCCAGCGTGGCGATGTCCGGAAGCCGGTAGCCCCCGGACACCAGTGCCTGACGCGCTGCCCTCGACGTATCCGCCGCCCTCGACGGCTCCGCTGCCCTCGACGGCTCCGCTGCCCTCGACGGCTCCGCTGCCCTCGACGGATCCGCCGCCCTCGATGGCTCCGCCGCCCTCGATGGCTCCGCTGCCCTCGACGGCTCTGCCCTGACCCCGCCGCCGCTGCGCCTGGTGGCCCCGCCTTGCCGCCGGACCCTCGACCGCGCCGTCGGCGTCGGCGCCGCGGCTTTGCCTGCTCGGCAGTCTGAGCCGCGCGACCCTCCGCTGTCGCGCTCGCGGAAGGCGGTCGCTCGGCCTCGTCCCGGCCCACGGGACGGCGCTCCTCGGTAGCGGGCTGAGGCGATCTGCGTGTAATGCGGTCGAGCAAGCCCAAGGTGGTGGTGTCAGTTCCGCGCCGCCGCGGCGGTGCGCCGCGCTGCGACGTTGATCCGTAGCGTCTTCGTTTCCGCCCACACGGTAGCATCCTGCCGCGTGTCGGCCTAGAAGCCCCTTTACCCTCCGCTCCAGGCCCCACTCCTAGTGGTCTGCGTCCGCGCGCCGTCCCCCATCAGGGATCCAGCAGCACGCCGGGGTTGAGCACGCCGTTCGGGTCCAGCGCTCGCTTGGCGCCGCGAAGCGCCTCGGCAAACAGATCCGGTCGCTGCTCGTCGTACCACGGTCGATGCTGGCGCCCCACGGCGTGATGGTGCGTGATCGTCCCCCCGGCCTTGATCACGGCGTCGGACCCCGCTTGCTTGATCGCGCTCCACTGCTCCAGCTCGGCCCCTTGCTTTCCGAATCCCACGTACGTGTAATACGGTGCCGGTCCGTCCGGGTAGACGTGCGTGAACCGGCAGGCGATGGTCCCGCCCCCGCAGACCTCCTGCAGCACGGTGCGCATGGCCTCGCGCACCTGGGCGTCGAGTTCCGGAAAACGATCCCACGTGATCGATGTCTCGAACGTGTCGGCGATCAACCCCAGCCCCACGGAGACGTTCTTGTCGTACGGCGCGCGGATGAACGTGTCTCGCCACGCCCCCACCTTGCCTCCTCGACCCGTGGGATCGCCGCTCCCATCCGAGATCAAGATCTCCTCCTCGGCAACCTGCCCCCCGGCCTCCCGCGCAATCCGCACCGCCTCGCCCACGAACGCCCCCTGCGGCACTTCCGCCGATTCAAAACCGATGATCAACAGCGCCTGCGTGCCGTCCAGCCCCGCCCCCTTCTCCGCCTCCGAGGGGTCCAGCAGCCGCAGGTTCGCCGGCCACAGCTTCGCTTGGACCACTTGGCGCGTGCCCTCGTAGCCGGCCTCCCAGGTCGGGAAACGCACGCCGGCGGATGCTCGGTAGCGCGGCCGTGCCTGGATGCGCATCCAGGCCTCCGTGATGATGCCCAGGATCCCTTCGCTCCCGATAACCAGCCGGTCCGGGCTCGGCCCCGCGCCGGACCCCGGCAGCCGCCGCGACTCCCACCAGCCGCTCGGCGTGATCATGCGGATCGACTCCACGAAGTCGTCGATGTGTGTGTGGTTCGTCGCGTAGTGCCCGCCCGATCGCGTCGCGATCCACCCACCCAGGCTGGAGAACTCGAACGACTGCGGGAAGTGCCGCAATGTGTAACCGCTCGGTTTCAACTGCGCTTCCAGCGCCGGGCCCAGCACGCCCGCTTGGATCCGCGCCGCCCGCGATGTCTCGTCGATCTCCAGCACGCAGTCCAGCGCGCTCAGATCGATGGTGACGGTCCCGTCGTAGCCCTCGGGCGGATTGACGCCGTCCACCACCGATGAGCCGCCGCCGTAGGGGATCGCGGCGTACCCCTTGCTGGAGCACCACCCCAGGACGGCCTCCACCTCCTCTTCGTTCCGGGGGCGGGCCACAATGTCGGGCGGGTTCGGGAACTCCCGCCGCAACGCCCGCAACTTGTCCGGGTACGAGCGGCCGTAGGCGTGCGCGGCCCGCTCGTACGTGTCGCTGAAGCAGAAGGGAGCGAGCGCGTCCGGCGGGACGATCCGGGGCGCTCGCAGATCCAGCTCCTCCGCGCGCGGAATTGGTGGCGGCTCCAACTGCACGCTGAACTGCTGCGCCAGCCGCTTCGCCTCTTCCCGCCGCTGTCCTTCGGTCGGCTCGTCGCTCTCCAGCCCCCACGCCCAAATGCTCCGCCGTGCGGTGGTGACCATGCTCCGCTTCCTCCTCGGCCTCTCCGCGCCTTTGCGCCTTCCGCGCCTCCGCGCCTCCGCGCCTCCGCGCTTCCGCGCCTCCGCGCCTCCGCGCCTCCGCGCCTCCGCGCCTCCGCGCGATGATACACGCCCCCCTCCGGCCGCCGTTCGACCCGCACCCGGCGACCCGCGCGCACCTCACGGCGCGGCCGAAGCCCATCGGGCCTTTCCCGCACGCGAATAAGGGAATTCCCTTCGCGACCTACGAAGCTTGCTCGTTCCGTTCCGATAGGCCCCTCCCTAAGGTCTAGATGATTCGCTCCGATGGTCGCGTTGACAGGCGACCACCATGATCCGGCCAGGAGCTCTAGCGATGCCTTGAGCCACGCCAGGATCGTGATGCGCGATCGGGCTGTCTCGAACGAGGCGCCAGAGGAAGGAAACGGGCACGTGAAAGGAAAAGGATTCTCGGGATGAAGCTCAAAATAGGACCCAAGCTGTACGCGGGTTTTGGCGTTTTCCTCGCGTTGATGGTGGTCAGCGGCATCGTCGCAATCACGCAGGTGCGGAGCGTGGGCAATTCCGCTGAGGATCTGTTCACGAACGCACAGTCTGTGAACCATACCCACGAGGTGATCGAAGCCGCAGACCATGCCCTCGCTGCCCTCGTCGACATGGAGACCGGATACCGCGGTTTCCTCGTCACGGGCGAGGAGGAGTTCCTCGATCCGTACAAGTCAGGTGTCGAGGCGCACGTGGAAACTCTTGCAGAACTGCAAGAGCTGACAAGCGACAACCCGGGTCAGGTCCGCCGCTGGATCGACCTTGTGGCGCGAGCCGAGGCGTGGCAGACCGAGGTCACCGAGCCGGGCATCTCCCTCCGTCGCGAGGTCAATGATGGCATAGCGACAACCGACGACGTCATCGCGTTCGAGACCTCGGGCGAGGGCAAACGCCACTTCGACGGGATGCGCGCCGTGTTCGCCGAGGCCGTCGACGAGGAATTGGGCTTGTTGGACGTTCGCGCGGCGGAGGCGCAAACAGCGCACGAATCCGCGAGAAGCACGGCCAGCTCCGCGACCACAATCCTCGTCGCGCTCCTGATCGTTGCGCTGGTTATCGGTGCAGGGATCGCGTTTTGGATCGCCCGTGGCATCACCGGCGGGGTGCGCACCATGCTTGGTGCGGCCAAGGGGATCGCCGTCGGAGACCTGAGCCAGGATGTCGATGTCCGGAGCAAAGACGAGATCGGCGAGATGGCCGCTGCATTCACCGACATGATCGCCTACCTGAAGACCATGGCGGATGCCGCGGAATCGATCGCCCTGGGCGATGTCTCCGCGGAAGTCGATCCCAAGTCGGAGCAGGATGTGCTCGGCAAGTCGTTCGTGGGCATGAGCGCCTACCTGCGCGAAATGGCCGACGCCGCCAAGCAGATCGCCGATGGCGACCTCACGGTCAAGGTCACGGCGAAATCGCAGAAGGATGCGCTGGGCGCCGCTTTCGAAACCATGCTCAAGAACCTGAACGAGGTCATGGGCCGCGTCAGCGCTGCCACGGACAGCTTGGGCACGTCTAAGGATCAGCTCTAGTCGGCCGCCGCCGAGGCCGCCCAAGCGGCGGGCCAGGTGGCCACCACCACCGCCCAGGTGGCCTCTGGCACCACCGAGCAGTCCAAGGGACTCCAGAGCGCCAACGAATCCTTGGACAAGGTCTCCACCTCCGCCGCTCAGATCGAGCGGGCGGCCAAGGAGCAGGTCGCCGACGCCGCCGTGGCCATGGCGGACAGCGCCACCACCGCTGCCACCCAGGCCGACGAAGCGCGCAAGACCGCCCAAGGCGGCGCTCAGAAGGTGCGCGAGACCATTGAAGGCATGGCCCGCATCAAGGATACCGTGGAGACCGCTTCCCAGGAGATCGCCCGCCTCGGCGAGCGCTCCAAGGAGATCGGCCGCATCGTCGAGACCATCGACGACATCGCCAACCAGACCAACCTCTTAGCGCTGAACGCCGCCATCGAGGCGGCCCGCGCCGGCGAGCAGGGCCGCGGCTTCGCCGTCGTCGCCGACGAGGTGCGCAAGCTGGCCGAGCGGGTGGCTCAAGCCACCAAGGAGATCGCTGACTTGATCAGCGGGGTCCAGGACGATGTCGACCGCTCTGTCCGCGCCATGGAGGAGGGCGCCACCCAGACCGAGGGCGGTGCCAAGGTCGCCGAGGAGGCGGGCGAGGCCCTCACGGGTATCCTCGCCGCCGTCGAGTCCGTCAGTGGCCAGATCCAGGGGCTCACCTCCAATTCCGACGAACTCAAGGGCGCCGGCGCGAACATGGTCACGCTCATCGGCGAGGTGTTGCAGGAACTCCGCGCCGTCAGCGAGGTCGCCGGTTCCGTCGCCGCCGTCGCGCAAGAGAACGCCGCGAGCACGGAGGAGGTCTCCGCCGCCGCGCAAGAGATGACCGCGCAGGTGACGGAAGTCTCCTCGTCGGCCAAGACGCTGGGCAACCTGGCCGATGATCTCCGCGCCGGCGTGTCGACCTTCAAGCTGGCCCGGCGGCAGACCGGCACGCATCCCACAGCGCTGCCCGAGCTCCAGGAGGAGGACGCCGCCGCCTAGCGGCCTTCCTGTCCCCCCGCGCCGGGGCGGAGCTCCATTGGAGTTCCGCCCCGGCGCACCTCCGGTGACCATCCCGCCTTCCTCGGCTAGCCTCTCCGCTCACAGAAGCGGAGAGGCTGCCCATGTCCCGGACCCAGGTCATCTGTGCCATCGCCGTGGGAACCATCGCGATGGTCGTCGTCGCCCTGAGCTACGCCGTGGGCCTCAACCCGCTGCGCTCCTCCGTCGACGCACAGGACCCCGGGCCGCAGGCTGCCCAGATCGCCGGCCTCGACGTCATCGACGCCGCCGACGCCGACTTCCTCCTCCTCGGCGGCCCCATCCAGGCCGCCTTCGTCCCGGACACCGACGAGCAACTCGCCTTCCCCGTCAACGTGCTCGCCTCGGCAGATCCCGACACGGGAGGTCTTAGCTTCCTCATCACCGATCCGCTCGCGGAGACGTTCCCCCTCTACGGCGCAGGCGAGACCTTCCTCGTCCTGTGTCCGGAGGACGACCCGTCCGGCTGCGCCCGCCTCGACGGCCGTACCTGGCTCTCGCAGGCGCTGGTCTCTGTGCCGGGGGCGGCGCGGGGGGCCTTCGATCGCCATCCTCAGGTGCTCGACTTCGATGGGGACGGCACGCCCGACTTGCTCTTCCTGGTCCCTCCCACGGTTGCCGATCTGGAGGTGCCACGCACGGCGCAGGGCAAGAAGGGTACAAGGCGAGAGGAAATTCGGGAGAACGGCGAAATCGCCTTGCGCGATATCTTCGAACGCCTCCTCAGGGGTGACTTTCCAGTTTTAGTGAGCGAGGACGAAGCGGAAGCTCTCCGTCGTTACAGCGAAGCCTTCCCACCACCTCTTCGACTTGATCCTGTTGAGGAGGACGATCCAGAAAGCTTCGAGCCAGAAGACCCAAAAACCCTCGGTGATGGAGAAGAGATACTCCGTCCGCTGACTGATCCGGCAATCGCCGTGCAGCAAGCAGGCGTGACCACCGAGCCGGGTCCGATTGCGATCTGGGAACCCGGTGCCGAGCCGGCGTTCTCCGCCGCCCGCTTTGCGACGTTCGGTGCCAGCATCGATGAGCTGCTCCTCCTCTTCCTCGCGATCCCCGGCGCGGACGGCGCCGGTGGCCGCCTCGACGTCATTACCCGCCCCGGCGGCGTGGAGTCCTCGTTTAACGTCACCCCCGTCCGCACCGTGCGCTCAACCGACCCCACGTTCGGGAGCGCGCTCGCTTTGAGCGGAGCGGGTAGCAGCGGATTCTGCGCCGGCTCCTGCGTCGCCGTAGGCGCCGCCGCTGATACTGGCGACTCCTCCGTCTGGCTGATCGAAAACATCGTCGCCCTGGGGCGGGAGGAAGCGATCAGCGAAACCCAGCCCTAGGCGGTACAGATCTCCGGCATCCCCAACGGCCACCGGGGCCTCGCCCTCAGGCTCGCCGACGTGAACCTCGTCGGCGCCCTGGACCTGCTCATCGGCGTCCCCGGCGCCGACAGCGGCGACGTCCAAGCGGCCCAGGCGGGCGTTAGCGACGAGACCGGCGCCGTCTACCTGGTCGAGGGCCCGCTCCAGTCCGGCAGCCTGGCGCAACTGGCCACCCGCGCCTACGTCGGCGGCCGGGCGGGCGAGCTCTTCGGCGGCGACATCGACGTGGCCGATCTCAACGCGGACGGCGTCCCCGACGTCCGCGTCACGTCGCGCTTCCACACCACCGGCCCCTTCGCCGCCCCCACGGGTGCGCTCTACGGCTTCTTCGGCACGCCGGGGCAGGTGGTGGCCCAGACCCGCAGCGTGAACCTGGTCCCCGGCCTGAACCTGGTGGCTTGGACCGGCGACACCGCCATCCCCGACGCTACCGCTTCCATCGCCGGCCTCTTCAGCCAAATCCTCGGGTGGGACGCGGCCGCCCAGGGCTACGTCTCCTTCATCCCCGGTCTGCCGGCGGTGGTGCAGGGCGTGACCGACCTGAACACGGGCGACGCCTTCTGGATCGTCATGGACCAGGCGGCGACTTGGGAGCAGCCCGCCTTCAACGACGCCCGATCCGTCGCCCTCCTCGCCGGGCTGAACCTGGCGATGTGGACCGGCCCCGCCATGGACATCGAAGGCGCCTTGGAAGGCCTCGCGGCCGCGGACGCCGTCTTCCGCTGGAACGGCGTCGCCTACGACACCTGGCGCCGAGGCGCACCCGTCGGTAACACGTTGGAGACGCTCGCCAACGGCGACGCCTTCTTCATCCGCCTGGCCGCCGCCGCCGCCTGGGAGCAGCCGGCGCCGTAGCCGCGCCGCAGCGGGGACCGAGCGAACCCCGCGCTAGCCTCGGCACCCCCGCAGAAACGGAGACGCTGCATGTCCCGGACCCGCTTGATCGTCATCTCGGCCTTGGCGGCCATCGCCCTGGGCTATGGCCTGGGCTCCACCCCGCTCCCCTCCCATGCGGAAGCGGACGGCGGAGCGCTGGAAGCCGCGCAAATGTTGAACTTCGAGGAGATCACGTGGACCTTCGTCGCCGAGGCCGACTTGGGCACCGTGACGGTTGGGTTCCAGGGCCAAGACCAGGGAGGGTGGGGTCTGTTCGTCGATGTCATGTTCGCGGATATCTCGGTTGGGCTGGGATCGGGACTGATCGCGACCGACATCTTCGTTGGCGGCGAGCCGGGCCGGGGCACGCTGATCGTCTCGCTCCTCTGTATGGAGGGCTGCGCAGGGCCGAACGCGATCTTCGCCGACGGCTTCGAATCGGGCGACCTCTCGCACGCTGCGCTGGACGCCGGCGAGGTGTTCGTCCTGGTCCGCACGACGGCCGGGGATCTCGGCGGCTTCCTCCAGCCCGTGGCCGACGAAGGTGTGTCCGGCGACGCGGCGGTTGAGGTGCGGATTCCTGCAGGTCTCAGCCCGCTGGGCTGGTGCGGAAGGCCGACGACGAGCGAGGATCTCTTCGCCGCCAACCCCTCTCTACAGGCGTTCTTCGTCCTGGACGCGGAGACGCGAAGCTTTCAAGTCGCTGACAGGCGGCTGCCGGCATCCCTGCGGCGCGACGTCAGTATCAATTTCATGGCCGGCCTGTTCGTCCGTTCGGAAAGCGCGTTCCTCCTCGAAATTAGCGGCCTTGTCGCGGAGGAGCCCCTCGGCTTCGAGTTCCAGGAACTCACCTTGATCTGGCAGGTGCAGGCGGGTCTTCAGATCGTGGCGAACTGTGGGGACTTGCAAAGCAACACCGACATTCTCGACGGCAACGCTGGCGTCGACCGCCTATTCACCTTCGACCCAGACACGCGCATGTGGACGCTGATCGGGCGGGCTCTGCCCCCTTCCCTGCGCACCGAGGTGACGGTTCCCAACAGCGGTGCGTTCGTGGTGGTTGCGGACCGCCCGACGAACCTCGTCATGCCGTGCGAAACGGCGCAGTGTGCTCAGTACTTTCAGGCACTGGGCAGAGTCCTCGCGCAAGCCGGCCGTAGATAGGCGGCCCAGACGCCGCGACTGGCTCGCGCCCCGGTCCTCTCTGGAGCGGCCGGAATAACGTCTCCTCATAGAACACCCGTTCGAATCCCAAAGCCGCTGAGGGCCAGGTGGGCCCTCAGCGGGCGATCTGGGGCAACGGCTCGGGAGCGACGCGCGGCGACGCGTGTGGGAGACTCGCGGCGGCCTCTAACCTCGGGGTCGCGTCGAGGAGGGTCCGGTGCATCCCCTCGGGCGTTGGGGAATACATGGGGGTCCGCCGAGTTGGCGCCCGCCGAGACACAGGAGCGCTGATGCCTGCCCTGCCACGCTTCCCGCATGCCGTCTCTTTCAGGATCCTCCTGGCGCTAGTGGTCGCCGCCGGGATGGTGATCAGCGAGTCGGAGAAGGCGTTCGCCGTGCACGCGGTGTTCCCGGGCCTGATCGTGGACATCGACGCGGACACGAACGGCGGCGCTTTCACCTTGCTGGACGACATCGACTTTACCGATGAGCCGGGGGTGGACCTGGCGGCCACCAACACGTTCGCCTTGACCGCGCCCGCCGGGCTCGAGTTCAATCCCGCGGCGGCCGGTGATGCGGCCGCTGGGTTCTTCTACGGCGCGACGGATATCGACCTCGGCGGCGGCGCGGGCGCGGCGGTTGCGCCGGTCTACAGCGTCGGCAACACCGTGGCGACGTGGACCGTGACCGCCGCGGGCGTCGGCGTGGCCGGCCTCATCTCGATCACCGGGATGGAGCTGCGGCCCCTGGCGGGCAAGACGGTCATCGTCGGGGACGGCACGGCCAACGTGACGATCGCGGGGAACGTGACGGCCTTCGACACGCCCAACGCCCACCCGATCCACCACGTGCCCGGCGCTCTGGCCAACTTCCTGGTGGAGCGGCAGGGCGGCGGCGGCATCGGCCCGCGACCAGTTCAACAACACGCTCAATGACGGCTTCAACAACTTCAACTTGGCGGGCGACACGGTGGACCTCACCAGCAACCTGCCGATCGGGGCCGGGGGCGGGACGACCGGCGTTTTCACTAACGGGGTGCTGAACAACCACGGGCTGGTCCTCAACGGACTCAACAACGGCGGCGCGACGATCACGGCCACGGACACACCGGCGGCGGGCCTGGGGACGGGGGTGGAGACGGGCACGTCGGCGCCGTTCACCGTGGGGCCCCTCGTTGGCTTCGGGCCGGCGCCAGCGCCGGCGTCGGCGGACGAAGGCACGTTCGACCCGGCGACGGGGACGCACACGGTGGACCCGGTCACGGGCCGGCGGCGCCCCATCGATGTGGAAACCCAGACCGCGAACGGGGGCGACATCCGGGTCACGGATGCTGATGGCACGACCGTGGAGATCAGCACGGACGATCTCCCCACGGGGACTAGGGAGATCACCGTGAACATGCGACCGGCCTCGGCGGGAGATGTCGCGGACGCGCTGGCGGAGGCCGGGCTGCCCGCGGGCACGATGGCGTTCGGCGTGGAGATCGACATCGTCGCCGGCGACGGGACCGACATCGGCGGCACGACGCCGGTGACGGTGCAGTTCGAGTTGCCGGCGGGGTTCGACGCGGCGAGCGGCGCGGTGGTTGTGAACGGGGAAGTCATCGCGGTGACCGTGGTGTCGCTGGGCCCGCCGGTGGTGGTGGAGGCGTCGTTGCCGCACCTGACCACGGTGTTGTTCGTCGAGATCGTCGAGGAGGAAGCGGAAGAGGAGCCGCCGGCCCCGGAGGTCCTCGCCCTCAATGCCGGCGGCCAGTTCCTCTTCTGGGCGTTCGGGGCGGCGCAGGCGGCGGATGTCTTCGGCACGGTCAAGATCGCCTGGCTCTTCGACCCGGCCGCCGTCAGCTGGACCTCGTTCATCCCGGCGCTCGGCATCACCAACTTCGCCCTCAGCGAGGGCGCGGTGCTGTGGATCGTGTCCGAGACGGCGCAGGACATCGTTCTGGCATCCGGTCCGGTCGGCGGCGTGGGTCCGGGAATCTCCATCCCGGAGGCGCTGACCACGACGCTCCAGGGGCCGCTGCTGGTCAACGGGTTCCTCGTGGCTGAGAGCGGTGAGGTCCGGCTCTGTGAGGCGCTCGCCGAGTCATTGCCGCCGCAATGCGGGGGAGCATCGCTGCGAGTGGACGGCTTCGATCTCGCCAGCCTCCCAGACAGCCAGAGCGCCGGCGGCGTCACCTGGTCGGACGCGCCGATCCAGATCCTGGGGACCGTCGCGGACGGCGTCCTGACCGTGAGCACGACCGCGATCGCCTAGTCGGCGGCGGGAAGAGGCCGCGGTCTCGCACACCGGACGCGGCCCATCCCTCGGCATTGCCTTGCTGTGGAGATCGGCTAGGATTGTCGGACGGCTCGGCTTGACCACACCTTCCGAGAGGGGCAACGCATGGCTTCACCACAGTTCGACAAGGCCTTCAAGATGGTCACCAAGCTCGGGGACATCCTGAGCGAATACACGGACCCATCGAAGATCGGCGAGTTGCGCGCGATGACCGACAGCAAGGCCCTTCCCCCGCCGGAGGGCACTTCGGTGACTCCCGTCGATGCCGCCGGCGTCGCCGCGGAGTGGGTGCGCGCCCCTGGCGCCGACCCCGACAGCCGCTTGCTCTATCTGCACGGCGGCGGCTACGTCATGGGCTCGCTTAACACCCATCGTGACATGGTGGCTCGCATCTCCGCCGCCACCGGCTGCTCCATGCTCTTCCTGGCCTACCGCATGGCGCCCGAGGACCCGTTCCCCGCTGCGGTCGATGACGGGCTCGCGGGACTGCGTTGGATGCGCGACAACGGCCCCGTTGGCCCCAAGCCCGCGGCGCAGACGTTCATCGCCGGCGATTCCGCCGGCGGCGGTCTTGCGCTCGCCACTCTCCTCGCCGCCCGCGACGCCGGCGTCCCGATGCCCGATGGCGCGGTCACCCTCTCCGCCTGGGCCGACCTGGCCGGCACCGGCGAGTCGATGGAAAGCCGCCGCGACGCCGACCCGATGATCAGGGCGGATCATCTCCTTGCCAACGCCGCGATGTATCTCAAGGGCGCCGATGCCCGCAACCCGCTCGCCTCACCCCTCTACGCCGACCTCCGCGGCCTGCCGCCGCTGCTGATGCAGGCCGGCGACGCCGAGCTCATCCTCGATGACACCACCCGCGTGGCGGACAAGGCGAAGGCGGCCGGCGTGGACGTCACGATGGAGATCTGGCCGGAGATGTTCCACGTCTGGCAGCAGTTCGCTGGCATGGTTCCCGAGGGGCAGCAGGCCATCGACCGCATCGGCGAGTGGGTGAAGGCGCGCGTGGCGGTCTGATCCGCCACGCCGCTGGGCGGGCCACGAGTTAGGAGCGCGCGGCGCGCATCTCCTGCCGCAGCGTCGTGGTGGCCTGCTCGTCGGCCGCGTAGTCCAGCGTGCGACGGTCGATCTCGCGCACCAGCACGCCGTACTGCGTGCGCGCCTGCTCGATCGACACGTATTCGTCCTTGACGTCCTCGACGACCTCCTCAACCGGACGGTCCAACGGATCCCCGTAGCCGCCCCCGCCGCCTGCCCACATGGACATGATCTCGCCCGCGGCCACGGGCTCGTGCAGGCAGAGCACGCCCAGGTTCCGTTCCGACTCCGTCCCTTGGTTCAGGATCAACCCGGACGTCCCGCCCTCCTCACCGGCGAAAATTCCCGGCGCCCCGAACCGCTCGCGCGCTCCGATGCAGGAGACGGTCCCCGATTGGAACGGGAACTCCACCAGCTCGTCCAGTCCCAATCCCCCGCGTGATGCGCCCGGGCCGCCCGAGCCTTGCCGGAACTGGTGGCGCCTCCACAGCACCGGGTAGCGTCGCTCCTGGAGCTCTGCGGGGATGGTCTGGATGCTGCCGCCGTAGGGAGCGGCCGCGGCGCTCGTGCCGTCGTGCGTCTGCGCCGCTCCCATGCCACCGAATCCCCACACGTAATTGATGAACGGCGATTGGAACTCCGGCCGCTCGTCGAAGCCGGAGAAGACGGCGTTCAGGATGCTGTACGCGGACCCGATGCCCCGCTCGGGTATCGCTTGGCCCAGCGCCTGCCACGTGCAACTGGTGACGGAATCCATCGTCGTGGCGGGCAGCCCGGAGACCCCCACCGGCGGCAGCGCCCACGCCAGCGAGCCCGGACGCGCTTTGATCTCAATCGCCCGCAGCACTCCGCTGTTCACCGGGATCGGCGGTAGGATCGACAGCAGCGCGATGAACACCGCCGATGTCGTCGCCGCGATCGTGCAGTTGATGCTGCACTCCGCCGGATCGTCGCTCTCCGTCAGATCGATGATCGCGTGGTCCCCGTCAATCGTCAGGTTGAGCCGCATCACCTTGGGCAGGCCGGTGAAGATGTCCTGGTCACAGCGGTCCTCGCCGTAATACGTGCCGTCCGGCAACGACGTGAACGCGGTTCGCGTCAGCCGCTCGGAGTAGTCCTGCACGTCGGCCATGGTCTTCAGGACGGCGTCCAGGCCGTGCCGCTTCACGATGACGCGGAACCGGGACTCCCCCGCTCTGGTCGCCGCGACCTGCGCGTTGAAGTCACCAAGCCGCTCCCACTCCTGGCGCATGTTGGCCAGCAGCAAATGGAGCACGTCGGTGTTCAGCTCGCCGCGCTCGTAGATCCGCACGGCTGGGATCCGCATCCCTTCCTCAAAGTGGGAGCGTGCCACGCAGATCAGCGAGCCCGGCGCTATACCCCCCACGTCCGACCAGTGCGCCGTGGTCGAGACGAACGCCACCAGGCTCCCGTCCATGAAGATCGGTTTGACGAAGTGAATGTCGTTACAGTGCGTGGACGCGACATACGGGTCGTTGATCATGTAGATGTCTTCGGGCTCCATGTTGTCCCGCCCAATGGCCCGGATCACCTCCGGCACCGTGAGGTGCGTCAGCCCTACGAACGCCGGCAGGTCGAACTCTCCCTGCGAGATCAGCTTCCCCTCCCCGTCGTAGAGGCCGCTGGCGAAGTCGCGCCCCTCGTTCACCGGCGTGGAGTAGGCCGTCTTGGCGACGACCAGCGCCATCTCGTTGCACATCGCCACGAAGGCCCCGCGCAGCACTTCGAAAGTGATCGGGTCGACCGACGCTCCACGCTCGGTTGCCATGACGCTCCCTTCGGTCATGCGGGCCGCCCCGCCGCCGGCCCAGTATAGTCCGGCCCGAATTTAGGTCCGCGGCGATCGCGGCAGCCGCTCCAGCAGCGCCTCCGCTTCGCGCGCCATCGCTGCTAGCACGTCCCGCGCGGGGTGGACCGCCTTGATGAGTCCTGCCGCGTTGCCCGCCGGCCCTCCGATCAGCGCCTCCACGTGCCCTTCGCGGGCGCCTTGCAGCGCGTCGTTCACCAGTAGCTCTTGCAAGGGCGTCGGCAGCGTCGCCGGCGCCTCGGGCCGCTCCCACGCCTCGGTCCAGGCGTTGTGCACGTGGCGCACCGGCTTGCCCGTGTACATCTTCCCGACGCGCGTATCCTCATCGCTGGCCGCGATCAGCTTCTGCTGCTGGACCTGGCGCGTCCACGCGTTGGTCTCGCCGCGCTCCTCCGCGTCCAGGTAGGCCTCCGGCGTGGCCAGGAACGCCGTGCCGCACCAGACTCCTGCCGCGCCCAGGGCCAGCGCCGCCACCAGCCCTCGCCCATCGCCGATGCCGCCTGCCGCAACCACCGTGGTTGGATACACGGCGTCGACGACCTGCGGCACCAGCGCCATCGTGCCGATCCGCCCCGTGTGCCCGCCGGCCTCGGTCCCTTGCGCCACCACTACGTCCGCGCCCCCCGCCGCTACGCGCTTGGCGTTCTTCGTGTTGCCCACAAGGGCCATCACCGTCATGCCTTGCGCGTGCGCGTCTGGCACCATCCAGGCGGGGTCCCCCAACCCGCTGGCGAAGACGGGAACCTTCTCGTCCAGCGTCACGGCCACCTGCTTGCGGAAGTACTCCTGCGTGGGGGGCATGAAGTACGGTCGCTGCTTCGCCTTCGGGAGCTTGAACTCGCGCCGCAGCTCCTCCACGAACTGCCGATGCTCTTCCGGGATCTGCGCTTCCAAGTCCTCCTGGTTGCCGCTCTCCGCCAGCGACGAGGGCACGAGCAGGTCGACCCCAAACGGCTTGTCCGTCAGCGATCGCACCGTGGCGATCATGCCCGAGAGCTCGTCCGGGCTGTAGCCGCTCGCTCCCACCACGCCCAGCCCGCCGGCCTCGGAAACGGCCGCGGCCAGCTGCGGACCGGCGGCGCCCCCCATGCCCGCCAGGATGATCGGGTACTCGATGCCCAGCATCTCGCACAGCTCGTTCGTCAGCGTCGAGGGCATGACACGCCTTCCTGGAGTGCGCCCGCTGCCTTGATGCCCACCATCGCATGCAGCGCGCTTCGATGATCGCGCGGACGCCGCGCCCCGCTACGTCCGCCGTT
This sequence comes from Dehalococcoidia bacterium, assembly GCA_963663235.2. Taxonomy (GTDB): domain Bacteria; phylum Chloroflexota; class Dehalococcoidia; order Bin125; family Bin125. Next base: position 789,036 of record CAXXNO010000004.1, on the reverse strand, counting down.
TGCCGTACATCCCTGCCACTACCCAATCCATGACCGCCGGGGCAAGGCCCGCCAGCTGCACGGACAGCTTGTCACCGATCGTCACGTAGGCCTCCCGCTGCCCCCGCCGCGATGCCTTGAGGATCGTGCGCGCCACGTGCCCGGGCGGCACGCCCCGGCGGACCTTGCTGCGCAGCCGGAACAGCAGCCCCCAGAAACCGCCCGGCTTGGGCAGCGGCCCCATCGCCAGGAGGGCGTCGTAGACTTCGGTAGCGGTCAGCCCCGGGTAGACCACGATCACGCGGATGCCCTCCGGCTCCAGCTCCTGGCGCAGCCCTTCGCTGATCCCGTCCAACGCCATCTTGGAGGAGCAGTACGGGGCGCTGCCCGGCATCGACCGCTTGGCCACCGTCGATGAGATGTTGATGATCTGCCCGCCCCCCGCTTGCCGCAGGTGCGGGATGGCCGCCTGGATCGCCGCCGCCGGACCGAAATAGTTGACGTCCAGCATGTAGCGCCAACGTTGCAGATCCGCGTCGATCAACTCTCCCATCATCGCCGCCGCGGCGTTGTTGATCAGAATGTCCACCCCGCCCAGGGCGGCGGCGGCTTCGTCCACCATCCGCCGGGCGTCCGCTTCGTTGGACAGGTCCGCGACGATGGGGATGATCGACCCCGCCATCCCGTCGCTTTCCCCGGCCAGCGCCTCCAGCCGCTCCTGGCGTCGCGCCACGGCGGCGACGCGCGCGCCCTCCTGCGCGAACAGCCGCGCCGTCGCTCTGCCGATCCCTGCGGTCGCGCCGGTGACAATGACCCGCTTGCCGCTGGGATGCTTGCCCGCCATCCTGCCGGCCTCAGCCCAACTGCGGCCGCACGTTCGCGGCGAAGCGCTCAATCGACTCCACCTGCTGCTCGATCCCGCCCGGGCTCACGATGTCCATCGCGATGTGCGATACGCCGATCGCGGCCCAGCGCTCGATGCTCTCGACGATCTGGTCGTCGCTGCCGCTGAAGGAACCGTCGCCGATGTCCTCGGCGCCGTAGCGCAGCCAGGCCCGCAGGCTGAGCGCCACCGAGTCGGGGTCCCGCCCCTGCTCCTCGGCGAAGCGGCGCGCCGCCTCCCACTGCTGCTGCACCTCCGACGGCGGCGTCGTCGAAGCCACGCTATGGAAGTTGTCTCCGTAGCGCGCCGCGCGCCGGTAGGCGGCGGGGCTGCTGCCGCCCACCCAGATCGGGACACGGCCGCGGATCGGCTTGGGGTTGAAGCCGATCCGCTCGAATTCGTAGAAACGGCCGTGATGCTCGGGGCGATCCTGAGTGAAGAGCGCGTCGAAGACCTCGAGCTGTTCGTCGGCTCGCGCCCCGCGATGATCCCAGGGCATCCCCACGGCCTCGAACTCCTCTTCCATCCACCCCACGCCGATGCCCAGGATCAGACGCCCCCCTGACAGCACGTCCAGCGTGGCGATCAGCTTGGCCGTCTGCACCGGCGGCCGCAGCCCCAGCACCAGCACCGAGATCCCGAGCGCCACCCGCTCGGTGCAGGCGGCGGCGAAGCAGAGCGTGCCCAGCGGGTCGAGCCAGGCGATCTCCGGTCCCACCGGCAGCCGCCCGTTCCCGTACGGGTACCGCGACGCGATCCGCTCTGGGATGGTGACGTGGTCGCTGACCCAACACGATTCGTAGCCGAGCGCTTCGGCGCGCTCTGCCAGCCGCCGGATGTTCTCGCCGCTGCCCGTCCGGCCGATCTGAGGCAGGTGGACGCCAAACTCCATGCGGGACTCCTTACGCGGCCGGTGCCGGACCCGTCAGGACCCGTCCGGCGGGTTGTACGGGCAGGTCGCTTCCTTGTCCGCAAGATCAAAGGCGAAGAGCAGCTTGGCCATGCCCGTGAGGACGGAGCACACCATCGCCAGCTCCAGGATCTCCCCGTCACTGAAATACTCCTGCAGCTGCGCCAGGAGATCGTCGTCCACGGTGCCGGTGGGCTCTCGCCAGGACATGATCGTGGCCAGCCGGATGGCCGCTTTCTCACGCTCGTCGAAGGGACCCTGCTCGTAATCGTCCAGCGCGGCGATCTCGTCGTCGCTGATGCCGTACCGTCTCGCCGAGACGGTGTTCACTGTGTTTCAAAGCGCGCAGCCGTGCAGCCGCGAGAGCCGCAAGCGCACCAGCTCTTTGATCCGCACGGCGACTTTGCCGCCGTAGAAGACCTCCCCGTAGAACTGGTCGAAGTAGAAGTGCGTGATGTGCGGCGCGTTGGCCGCCACTTCCAGGAATCGGGCGTCTCCTGTGAGCTCCAGGGACTCGTCGATCATCGCCCGGTAGGGCGCAGGAACTTGCTCCCGTGCGATACGACTGAGAGTCATCGCAGACCTTCCTCTCGCTGGGCCGTATGGCTTCCTATTGTGCCACCAAGGGCAGCGGAAGTACGGTGGCTCGCGCCGCTCGCTGCCGCTCAAGGCAGCCGCTCGTCGCGGTGTGGCCGGACCTCCTCAGAAATAGGCGAGGGGGCCGCCCGCAGGCGGCCCCCTCCTTCGTTCGCTTCCAACCCTGCGAGAAAACCTACACGAAGTACATGTCGGACCAGTAGGTCTCCTGGGTCGTGTGCCAGCGCCATCCGCGCAAGTTCTCGTTGATGACGTTGACGTAGAACGGCTCCACCAGCCAGATGTACGGCGAGAGCTCGACGACGCGCTCCTGGATCGGGACCGCAATCTCCGCGCGCTCTGGACTCGTCAGCTTCGCCGACGCTTGTGCGATCAAGTCGTTCAACAGCGGGTCGTCCAACTGCCCGTAGTTGTTGATGCCGCTCAAGCCCGCGTCGTAGCCCAGCGCCAGGAAGTAGATCGGGTCGGGCTGGATGTAGGCATCCTGCCAGAACGCCATGACCTTCTGCTTGCCCGTGCCCTCGGCGATGAACGGCCCTTCCGGCTGCGGGCTGATGGACATGTTCACGTTGATGTTCTTGTACGCGTCCTGCATGAGGACGGCCATCCGCTCGTCCTGCGCCCGCGAGCTGTTCGTGTCAATGGTGACCTCGAAGCCGTCCGCCTGCCCCGCCGCATCCAGCAACTTCTTGGCCTCGGCGAAGTCCGGCTCGACGCCCCACGGCGCGCAGTCGAAGCAGATGCCCTCCCAGATCGACGTCATCACCGTGGTCCAGGCGTTGCCCAGCCCGCCGAACGTCGTATCCAGGATATCTTGCCGCGGCGTCGCCCAGTTCATCGCCTGGCGTGTCCGCGGGTCGCGGAACGGGTCGCGCAGCGAGTTCATGAAGGCGAACCAGATGAAGTTCCCCTTGATCGCGATCGGGTTCTGGATCTCCTCTTTCTGCGCCTGGGCGAACAGCTCGCCCGGGAGCCCGTACGCGGCGTCCGCCTCACCGGCCGCCACCGCGGCCAGCCGGTTGGACGCCGACGGGATCTCGTCGTAGATGATCTCCTTGATCGGCGGCTCACCCCGGAAGTAGTTGGGGTTCGCGCCGTAGATCACCCGCTCACCCGTGCCGAAGCTGTTGATCTTGGTGCCGCCGAACCCCACCGCGCTCTGCGCCATCCAGTCGACGGCCCACTCGTCGTCCGCGGTGGTGTTCTTCTTGGCCTCCACGGAGTCCAGCGGCTGCCAGGCGCTGTTCGCCCAGATCGGTGCCAGCAGTCCGTTCGGCGCTGTGGCGTTCACCTTGAAGGTGTACTTGTCGATGATCTCGTACGGGTTGGCCGGGTCCACCGTCAGCAGGTTCATGAAGAACGCGCCGATCCCCGCCAGCTGGAACGCCCGGTCGATCCGCCAAGCGAAGTCATCGGCCGTCAGCTCGTTCCCCGTGGAGCTCAGCACGCCCGGCTTGATCCGGTGCGTGGCGCTCGTGCCGTCTTCACTCAACTCCGGGAAGGACTCGTGCATCCACGGCAGGATGTCCTCGTCCTTGAACGAGACGTAGCCGACATTCTCCACCGCCCCCACGTCAAAGGGGTACTCCGCCCAGCCGAACTTCAGCGGTTGGTCGTGGACGTTCATCCACGACTCCCACGTCTGCGGGCTGCCATGGCCGAAGTCCGGGTCCGCCGCCAGCGGCGTGGCCGCGATCGCCAGGATCGCCTGGTCCTTGGCGGACCGCGGCGGCACCTGGTCCACGGTCGCCGGCGCGAAGCCTTCCTCTGCCGCCACCTGCTCGACGGGCTCCGCCTCTTCTTCAATCACCTGCGCAATGGCTTGCGATATCGCTTCGTCGTCGTCGTCGCCGCAGCCCACCAAGGCCAGCCCCGCTGCCCCCAGCCCGGCCGCGCCCGACGCCGCCAGAATGCTGCGCCGGCTGACCCGTCGTCGCATCACTTTATTTTTCAGGTCGCTCATACGTCTTCTCCTATCGCTCGCTTCGGCTCGCTCTGGTCGGGACAATTCTGCATAGGCTTGCACCCCTGGTGGACTCCCCCGGAGAGGTGAACGCCCACAGCTGCGGAGCTCTATCGCCCTCGACGGCTCGGGGCGGGACTACTCAGGACACCCGCACGCACCTCCCGGTGCCATGCCGGCCCCTCTTTTTCCCGCGCTGCGGATTCTTTCAGCCGTCGCCGCGCCCTGTCAAGTGGGTGATACTGTTCGGCCCGGAGCAGCGCCACCGCTGCTAAACATAACTTCATGCAACAGCACCATCGCCGCGGCCTCCCGCCCCTGATAGGCGCTCCGACCCTCTGGGCGGCGAATCCACGCCGGCGAGGAACGCTGCTCGCTCTCGCTGGCGCCCGACGGCTGCCCGCGCTTCCGGCCTTGCCGCTCTTGGCCATGATCCCTCAGCCTGCGCTGGGGACCCGATGCCGGCTCGGGCACTGAGCCCTCACTCGGGCCGGCTCCCGCTGCTGAGACCCGAAGCACCAGAGATCGCCGAGGGGGCCGCCTGCAGGCGGCCCCCTCGTTCGTTCGCTTCCAACCCTGCGATGGAGACCTACACGAAGTACATGTCGGACCAGTTCGTCTCCTGGGTCGTGTGCCAGCGCCATCCGCGCAAGTTCTCGTTGATGACGTTGACGTAGAAGGGCTCCACCAGCCAGATGTACGGCGAGAGCTCGACGACGCGCTCCTGGATCGGGATCGCGATCTCCGCGCGCTCCGCGCCCGTCAGCAACGTCCGCCCGCGGTCCAGCAGGCCGTTCAACTCCGGGTCGTCCAGCTGCCCGTAGTTGTTGATGCCGCTCAAGCCCGCGTCGTAGCCCAGCGCCAGGAAGTAGATCGGGTCAGGCTGGATATAGGCGTCCTGCCAGAACGCCATGGTCTTCTGCTTGCCCGTGCCCTCGGCGATGAACGGCCCTTCCGGCTGCGGGTTGATGGACATGTTCACGTTGATGTTCTTGTACGCGTCCTGCATGAGGACGGCCATCCGCTCGTCCTGCGCCCGCGAGCTGTTCGTGTCAATGGTGACCTCGAAGCCGTCCGCCTGCCCCGCCGCGTCCAGCAACTTGTTGGCCTCGGCGAAGTTCGGGTCGGCGCCCCACGGCGCGCAGTCCAAGCAGATCCCCTCCCAGATCGACGTCATCACCGAGGTCCAGGGGTTACCCAGCCCGCCGAACGTCGTGTCCAGGATATCTTGCCGCGGCGTCGCCCAGTTCATCGCCTGGCGCGTCCGCGGGTCGCGGTACGGGTCGCGCAGCGAGTTCATGAAGGCGAACCAGATGAGGTTCCCCTTGATCGCGATCGGGTTCTGGATCCCCTCTTCCTGCGCCTGGGCGAACAGCTCGCCCGGGAGCCCGTACGCGGCGTCCGCCTCACCGGCCGCCACCGCGGCCAGCCGGTTGGACGCCGACGGGATCTCGTCGTAGATCAACCGCTTAATCGGCTGCTCGCCCCGGAAGTAGTTCGGGTTTGACGCGAACACCACCTGCTCGCCCGTGCCGAAGCTCTCGACGGCGATGCTCCCGAAGCCGACGCCGCTCTGCGCGAACCACTCCGTGGACCACTCGTCGTCCGCCGTAGCGTTCGCCAGCGCCTCGACCGAGTCCAGGGCGTTCCAAAAGCTGTTCGCCCAGATCGTCGCCAGCAGCCCGTTCGGCGCTGTGGCGTTCACCTTGAAGGTGTACTTGTCGATGATCTCGACCGGGTTGGTCGGGTCCGCCGATATGATGCTCATGAAGAACGCGCCGATCGCCCCCAGCCCGAACGCCCGGTCGATCCGGTAAGCGAAGTCCGCCGACGTCAGCTCGTTCCCCGTGGAGCTCAGCACGCCCGGCTTGATCCGGTGGGTCGCTTGCGTGCCGTCCTCGCTCAACTCCGGCACCGACTCGTGCATCCACGGCAGGATGTCCTCGTCTTTGAACGACAGGTAGCCGACATGCTCCGTCGCCCCCACGTCGTAGGGGTACTCCGCCCAGCCGAACTTGATCGACTGGTCTTGCAAGTTAATAAAGGCTTCCCACGTCTGCGGGCTGCCGTGGGCGAAGTCGGGGTCGACCGCCAGCGGCGTGGCCGCGATGGCCAGGAGCGCCGTGTCCTTGCTGGACCGCGGCGGCACCCGGTCCGCAGTCGCCGGCGCGAAGCCTTCCTCTGCCACCACCTGCTCGACGGGCTCCGCCTCTTCTTCAATCACCTGCGCAATGGCTTGCGATATCGCTTCGTCGTCGTCGTCGCCGCAGCCCACCAAGGCCAGCCCCGCTGCCCCCAGCCCGGCCGCGCCCGACGCCGCCAGAATGCTGCGCCGGCTGACCCGTCGTCGCATCACTTTATTTTTCAGGTCGCTCATACGTCTTCTCCTATCGCTCGCTTCGGCTCGCTCTGGTCGGGACAATTCTGTATAGGCCCATACCCTAGTCGCTTTCCCCACTGAGATATACGCCGCTGGCCACGGGGCGCCATCGCCCTCGCCGCCTGCGGACGGGACCACTCAGGACGCTGGCGCGACCACCTCGCGGTGCGACGCTGGCCATCTTTTCCACCGCGGAGATTCTTTCAGCCGCTTTCGCGCCCCGCCGCCAACCATAACCCCGCGTAACCACACCATCGCCGCGGCCTCCCGCCCGCAATGGGCGCTCTGGTCCCGGCTCCCTATGCTGGCCGTGCCGGGGGGGTTGCTTCGTGGGGGTCGCTGCCGCGCTCAGTTCCGCTTTTGCTTGGGCCCTCTCCAGTACGCTCCTCGCCTCGCAAACCGCCCGCGTCGACTTCGTTTCCATTACTGCGCTGCGCGCCGTCTGGGCGCTCCTCTTTCTGCTCGTCATGGCCTTCGCGCTCGGCGCCGCCGGGGACATCGCCCATATGTCCGTCGGCGATGCGTTGGCCATCGCGGCGACGGGCATCCTCGGCTCTGCCATCGGCGAGACTGGCTATGTGGCCACCGTCGCCATGATCGGCATGACCCGCGCCTTCACCAGCGTGACGGCCGTCTACGTCCTCTTCACCTACATCGGCGCCGTGCTCGTGCTGGATGAGACGCTGAGCTGGGAGGTCGCCCTCGGCTCCGTCCTGGTGCTCGCGGGCGTCTTTCTCGTCACCATCTACGGGCGCGCCCGCCCTGCGTCCGGCACGCCCCCGGCCGCTCCCTCCGCCTCCGGCTCCCTTCCGTCGACGGGGCGCTGGCCCGCCCGCTGGCTCCGCCGTCGGCGCACCGCGACGATCGCGGGGGGTAGCGGCGCCGAGGCGCCGCCGCCGGAGCCCCCGGAGGCGTTCCTCCGTCCCGCTTGGCTCCGCCCCCGCCTCCTGACCGTGCTCTTGGTTATGCTCGTGCCCGCCGTCTTCTGGGCCATTTCATCCGTCTGGTTGCGCAGCGTCTCGGAAGACTTCGATGCGGCCGCCGTCGGCGTCGTCCGCCTGCCGCTGGTGGTGCTGATCCTGATGGCGTTTGCCTACCGGCGTCGAGATTCCAGCCTCCGCCGCAACACCATCTCGCTGCGCGGCCACGGGGCGCTGGCGGCGTCCGGCATCCTGGGCACGGGCCTGACCCTGCTCCTCTTTATATGGGCCTTGCAGCAGATCGGGCCGGGCCAGACGGCCGTCCTCTTCTCGACATCGCCGCTGTTCGCTCTCCCCATGGGCTTTCTCTTCTTGCGGGAGCGGCCGACCCTTGGGGTCGTGCTGGGCACGGGGGTGGCCGTCGCGGGCATCGTTCTGCTCGCCTGACCGTGGCGGCGGCGCTAGTCGAAGACGTCGGCGACGCGCAGGATCGTCCCGGCGCGGTCCTTGTCCGCGAAGATCGTCGAAAGCGTGAGCCAGTTCACGCCCGCCGCTTGCCACTCCTCCACCTTCCCCCGCATCGTCGACGCGTTCCCGAAGATCCCCATCTCCTCCGCCATCCGATCGCTGATCGACGCCCACAGCGCCTCGCGGTCATCTATCTCCAGGGCGGCGCCTGCTCGCTCCACCTCGTCCGCGAACCCCGCCGCGATGAAGTACTGGGGATAGCTGGGCATCTTCATGAACGCGCCCAGCAGCCGCCGCATGAACGCCAGCCCTTCGCTGCGATCCTCGCACGGATAGACCTGCACAATGTTCGCCACGATGAACCGCTCCCGCTTCGCCTCCGGGATCGCGGCAAGGGCCTCCCGCACGTACGAAAGGGCCCAGCAGCCGCCCACCATCCCGTCGGCGATCTCCCCCGCCAGGCGCATCATCCCGGGACGGAGCGCGGCCAGGATGACCGGCGGCAGGACTTCGTCGGGGGCGGACGCCTGCATCGCGGCCACATACCGCCGCATGTGCGGCAGCGGCGGCTCGCTCTCGATGCCGAACCGCCGCAGGATGCCGTCGTAGCCGACGCCCAGGCCCAGGGAGAACCGGCCGTCGCTGATCTCGTGATTGAAGGCCGCCGCCGCCGCCATGTCGTGCGGGGGCCGCGAGTATGTCACGGCCACGCCGCTTGCCACCTTCATCCGCTTGGTCGCCTGGATCACGGCCGTGCACATGCTGAGGCTGTCGTACGGCGCCACCGCGGTCGCCGCGCCGGCGTACTCGTGCGGGCAGAGCACGTGCGGAAAGCCCCGCCGGTCCAGCTCCTGCGCCACGTCGATCATCGCCTTGCGCTGGCCCGGCGCTGGGCTGAGGATGAATCCCGGCTTGCCCATCCTAAGCGAACATCTAGTCGAACGCGTCCGCCACTCGCAGGATCGCCTTGGCTTGGTTTTCGCTGTGAAAGAGCGTCGAGAGGCACATCTGGTTCACGCCCGCGGCCTGGAACGCCTCGATCTTCTCGCGCACCTGCGCCGGCGTCCCGAACACGGCGATGTCCTCCGCCATCCGCTCCGACACCGCCGCCGCCAGCGCCGCTTGGTCGTCCGCCGCCATCGCCGCCCGCGCCCGCTCGACCTCTTCCTCGTAGCCCGCTTCGATAAAGTAGCGCTGGTAGTTGGTCAGCGACAGGTAGTTCGTCAGCGCAATACGCACCGCCGCCAGCGCCTCCCCCCGATCCTCCGACACGTAGGCCGGCGCCAGGTTCGCCACGATGAATCGATCCCGCTTCTCGGCCGGCACCTGTTTCAGCGACGTCGGCAGGTGCGAGAGCACGGCGTTCGCCCAGATCACGCCGTCGGCAATCTCGCCCGCCAGCCCCACCATCTTCTGCCGCAGCACGGAGAAGATGATCGGCGGCGTCGGTTGCCCCGCGGCCGCCGTCCGCATCTCTTCCGTGTACCGCCGCATGTGCCCCAGCGGCTTTTCGATCGGAAAGTCGAACTGCCGCAGGATCTCGTTGTGCCCCGGCCCGATGCCCAGGATGAAGCGCCCGTCGCAGACCTCGTTGATGTAGTTGCCGATGCCGATCATCTCGTGCGGATGGCGCGTGTACGTGACCTCGATCCCTGTCCCGATCGTGATCTGCTTCGTCGCCATCCCGATCGCCAGACTGTGGCTCAGCCCGTCGGTCCAAGCCGTGCCCAGGTACGTCTGTGCAACACCCTTCGCCTTCTCCTCGGCGCTGGGCTCTTGGATGACCCGTGCCGACCCGTGATTGCAGTAGATGTAAGGGAAGCCGCGCCGGTCCAGCTCCTGCGCCGCTTCGATCATCGCTTTGCGCTGGCCGGGGACGGCGTAGAACAGGAATCCCGGTTTCGTCATGGCACACCCTCCACTGGTGCGAGTGAGGCTACCCGCGGCTTCATCCCCGTGCAACACTCCACGTCCGACCCGTCGCCAAACCCGAGGCCCGGATCGGCGCGCCCGAGTCGCCCCTAATCGGCCCGAGTCGCCCCTAATCGAACGCGGCCGCGACCCGCATCACCGCCTTCGCTTGGTCCTTGCTGTGGAACAGCGTCGAGAGGCACATCTGGTTCACGCCCGCCGCCTCCCAGGCCTCCACCTGCCCCCGCACCTCCGACGCCGTCCCGAACACGGCGATGTCCTCCGCCATCCGCTCGGAGATCGACGCCTCCAGCGCTGGCTGCGAATCCGCTTCCAGCGCCGCCCGCCCCCGCACCACCTCTTCCTCGTACCCCGCCTCGATGAAGTAGCGCTGGTAGTTGGGCAGCGTCAGGTAGTTGCTCAGCGCCCGCCGCACCGCGGCCAGCGCCTCGCCCCGGTCCTCGGAGACGTAGGCCGGCGCCAGGTTCCCGACCAGGAACCCCTCCCGCTTCTCCGCTGGAACCTCCTTGAGCGATTCCGCCATGTGCGAGCGCGCCGCGTTCGCCCAGATCACCCCATCCACCAACTCGCCCGCCAGCCGCACCATCCTCTTGCGCAGGGCGGAGAACATGATCGGCGGCAGCGGCCGGTCCGGCGCGGCGGCGCGCAGCGCCTCCACGTACCGTCGCATGTGGCCCAGGGGCTTCTCCGGCCGGTAGCCGAATCGCTCCAGGATCGCGTTGTGCCCGGGCCCCAGCCCCAGGATGAACCGCCCCCCGCTGATCTCGTGGATCAGGTTCGCCGTCGCCACCATCTCGGTGGGGTGTCGGGTATACGTCACGGCGATGCCGCTCGCGATCGTGATCCGCTCCGTCGCCTGGGCCAGTGCCAGGCACTGGCCCAGCGCGTCGTAGGGCGCGGGGATCTCGTACGGCCGTGCGATATGCGCTTGGCCCGGCGGGATGCTGCCACCTGCCCCGTGGGTGCAATAGATCGTCGAGAAGCCGCGCCGGTCTAGCTCCTGCGCGACGGCGATCATCGCCTTTCGATGCCCGGGGGCGGCGGAGAAGAGGAAGCCGGGCTTCTGCATCGCGCGCCCTCTACCGATGTCCTCGCTAATCGTCGGCGATCGATGGCGACGGTGGCTCCCAGAAAATCGTCTGCCGTGCCGTCACCAAGATCCACAGCGACTGCCCGCTCTGGATCACGCTGAGCGTGTTCACCACGGCGGGGGCCCGGGGTGACCAGCTCAGCCACGTCTGCGTCGCCGGAACCCAGGCCCAGACCCTCCCGATGGCCGGCGCGATCGGCGCCAGCGCCTCCTCGGCCGGCGTTGGCCGGCCGCCCCAACCGACGTTGTTCCAGCCCGGCTGGAGCGGCACTCGGTCGATCCAGCCCTGCGCTTGGACGATGTCCACCTGGATCGTTCCCCCGATGCCGGTCTCTACCAGCTCCCCGGCGAAGCCCAGCAGCACCCGGAACGTGATCTCCTCAACGCCAAGGCTCCGGCCGTCGAAGCGCACCCCCACTTGGCCGTCGGCGGCAGTGGTGGTGGTTGTGACGGCCGCCGCTGTCAACTCCGAGCCGACCGCTGCCGCAAGGAGCGGCTGGTCCTCGGGACCGCTGAGCTCCACCACGGCGCCCGAGTACGGGTTGCCGTTGATGTCCAGCACGGTGACCGTCACCGTTGACGATCCGCCAATCGGGACCCGCTGCGTCTCCGGGATCGCGAAGCCCGCCACCGGCAAGAGCTCGAGCGCCGCGAGCGTGTCTGCTCGGCCATAGCCAAAGACGTTCTCCGGGCCCGGCTCGCCGAGGTCGAACGCGCTGTTCAGGATCAGCGCGCGTAAGAGCGCCCGCTCGTTGGCTGCGTCGCCGTCGGGACCCAGCAGCTCCGGGCGCGCCTCTGCCAGCAGGGCGGCCATGGCGGCCGCGTGCGGGGCCGCGGCGCTGGAGCCGAAAAAGCGGCTGCCCGCGGCGGCGTCGCTCTCGTCGATCGGCCTTCCGAAGCCGCCGTGGCCCGTGACCGTCACACCGTCCACTGCCACGATCTCGGGCTTCATGCGGCCGTCGGCGGTGGGGCCGTGGCTGCTGAAGAACTCGATCGCATTGGGCGTCTCTTGATCTACGGCGCCCACGGAGATCACGCCCCCGCCCGCGTCGCCCTGCCCGATAATGCTGCCCGCCGGCGTGTTGTAGTTGAACACAGGCGGCTGCGCCTCTAGTTGCGGCACGGGGAGCGGCGGCGCGAAGAAGGCGAACAGTTCAATCGTGTGCGGGGGTGACAGGTCCGCGAAGTTCTGCACCACCACGCGGAAGAAGTCCGATGGCCCCGTGTTCGTAAAGGCGATCGCTTCGAACGGCTCCCCACGGACGGCCGTTTGTCCCGCCGCGCTGGCCTCGACGATCCGGTTTGAGGTGTCGAGCAAGTAGAGGTCGTAGTCGCTCTCGTACTCGCCGGGGAGCGCGTCCCAGAAGAGCAACAGGAGCACCCCCGTGTTGGTGTCCAGGAAGATTTCGTTATATTGCTGGGTGCCCCGACCCAGGACGTCGCTCGTCTGATCGGTCGCGTGGAAGCTCTGGACCTGGCCCGGCGTCTCCAGCCGCAGGCCGAACGGCGATACCGGATCGAACGGCTCTCGGTAGTGCTGCTGTGCGCTGTTGCCCACGGCCGTGAAGTACGCGCGGATCGGCCACTCGGGGTTGTTGAGCGCGGTCGCCGTATTGCGCGATACGGCGCTCAGTCCGTTCGCCGGAAAGAAAAAGCCCAGGTCGTCGACCACAATGTCGTTCCGCTCGGCCAGGAAGTTCACTGCATCGATCATGCCCAGGTCGGTGTCCGTGTTGGCGAAAGAGAGCGCGGCGCCCGGCGCCATGTCGTGCACGATCTCGATCATCGCGGTGCCCTCGGCGCCGGCGAGCAGGTCGGGGTCCGTGAGGGAAATGAAGCTCTCCGAGGCGAACAACTCGGGCGCGTCGCCCGACGCAATCGACTCCTCCAGCCCCAAGATCCCGTCCGAGATCACCCCCACGCGCACTCCCTCGCCCGTCAGCCCAAAGCGCTCGCGCGCTTCATCCGCCCGATGCACGCCGTCCCCTTCGCTGAGCAGGGAGCCGCTCTGACCAAACGCGTAGCGCGGAGGGCTGAGCGACACGACGCCGTCCAGCCGCGCCACCGCGGCCAACGACTCCTGCGGCACCCAGTACTGCGCCAGGCCATACGCGGGGAAAGAGTGCTCCACCACCACGCCCATGGCCGCCAGCGCCTCCGCGTCCGGGCCTTCCCCTTCGATCAGGGCGCGCACCTGCGCCGCTCCCCCGTCGTCGATCCGCAACTGCCCCAGCGCAGTCCAGGCGGCGATCCGCTCCGCTCGCGATGTCTGCGCCCCCGGCGCAACGCTTTGCGCGGCCGCCTCAAGGCGTGTGCTTTGCAGGGACAGGTCCGCCAGCGGGCCGATGAGCCCTGCCGGCGCTGCCGACCCCTTGCTGGGCGGGCCCGGCGCTTGGGCGGCGGCGTCACCGACCAGGGAAGTCGCGGCGACGATCGCGACAAGCACGACCGCCGCAAACGCCCGCCTCACTGTCGGAATGCTCCATTTCGCCATCGCCCACATTCTTCCCCGGGGTTCGCACAACGGCCGACATGGTGGCACACGGCGTAAGCGGTTCGCAAACCTCGCTGGCCGCTCCCGCTCTCTAGGCGCCCCGCGATCCCCGCGCGCGGCCCGCCCGCATCCCCACGAACGGCACGAACGCCGCCACCGCCGCGATGCCCGCCGCGATCGCGAACACCACCCGCGTGCCCGCCGCATCTGCTACCGCGCCGAACGGGATGGCCGCCGTCGCCCCGATGTCGAACGCCAGCGCCACCGTCGCCATCGCCCGCGCCCGCCCCGCCGGGTCCGCGCTCGTATACGCTTGCGTCATCGCCGCCGTGTAGGAGCCGCCCATCGCGACGCCGAACAGCGCGCCTCCCAGGATGAGCCCCTCGGACCCTTGCGCCAGTGCTACCGTCAGCATCGCCGCGCCGGCCAGCAGCAGGCTGATGAACGTGGTCAGCGCGTACCCCAGCGCGGCCAACACGCGACCGGCCACGGTCACGATGGCGATCACGGCGATCCCGTGCGCCAGAAAGAACAGTTGCGGGTTCCCCAGGCCTTTCTCGTCGGCGTGGATCACGAGAAAGCTGGCCTGCGCGCCGATCGCGATCGCCACGCCGATGAACGCGGCCAGTGGCAGCAGCCCCGCCCGCGAGACGCGAAACGGCGTCGGCAGCCGCCACGATGGCGGCGTTCCCCGATCGCTCGGCAACCGCCGCACGATGAGAATGCTGACGATCGCCAGCACCGCCAGACCGACGAACACCACTCGAAAGCTGACGTGCTCCCCAATCCACAGCGACGCGAACGGCGCGTAGAGCGCCGCGCTCTCGCTCGCCAGCAGCACGTAGCTGATCGCCTCGCCCCGCCGTGCCGCGGGCGCGATGTCCGCGTTGAGCGCTACGAAGGAAGTCGCCGTCAGGACCCACGCCAGACCGTGCAGCAGGCGCACCGGGATCAGCCCGGCCGCGAACGGCCCTTGCGCGTAGAGCAGCAACGCCACCATCGGCAGAGCCAGCCCCGCCAGCAGCAGGGTGCGCCTGCCCATCAGATCGGCCAGCGATCCGGCCCACAGCCGTGTGGCGAACGTCGCGATCCCGAAGACGCCCACCACGATCCCGACCATGGTTTTTGACGAATCGTCCAGGTACGCGGGTAGCACCACGAACATGGAGTAGTAGCCCACGAAGACGAGGTGGATCATCACCAGCAACAGGACGAGCTCCCGGCTCCACAGGCGCCCGGACTCGGCTCTGCTGCTCTCGGTCATGCGCGATGCGGTCTCTCCCGCGCCCGCCGGCGGCGCGCTGATCCCGGCCCGCGCTCCGCTCGCCGGATCACGGGGAGTGCCCCCAACAGGCGGAGGAAACGCGGATTAGCCCTGCCTGCGCGACGCCCGCATCTGCTCGCGCAGCGCCTGGGTCGCGGCCTCGTCCACTTCGTGGGCCGGCCGCTGGCGGTCGATCTCCTTCACCACCACCCTGGAGGGCTACCGCGCCGCCGCCGGGGAGACGGACTCGTCTTTGATCTCCTCCACCACCTTGGCCGCTGGGCGCGCCGGCGGATCGCCGTACCCGCCGCCCCCCGCCAACTTTTCGGTCGCAGCCATGAGTGCCCTCTTGCTCATCGGGTGTGTGCGGGCGGAATGGCGAGAGTATATGCGTGCCCCCCAACCCCAGCAATTCGCCCAGCAATGCGGCGCCCGGCCCATTCGCATGCGCTAGCATGGCGCCCAAATGACCACCCAGTCCCACGGTCGCCCCGCTGTCTCGCGGATCACCGCCTTCCTCGACGGGCCCGACAGCCTCGATATCCCCAACGTCATCCACTCCACGGAGGGCGCGCGCGCCTTCGGCTACCGCGCGGCGCTGGTCCGTGGCGTGACCGTCTACGCCTGGGTGGTCCCCTGCATCGTCGAGGCGCTGGGCGAGCGCTGGCTCGATCACGGCTGGGCGCAGGTCGCCTTCCGCCGCCCCGTCTACCCCGGCGATGAGATGACCGCGCAGGTCACTCCCAGCGACGACGGCGCGGCCGGCTTCGTCATGTCCAACGGCGACGGTGAGCGCTGCCTCGTCGGGACCGTCGGGCTCGACGCCGCCCCTTGGTTGCATGAGTTGCAGCAGCCCGACAATCGCACCGCCGTGCCCTCGCGCGACGCCAAGCCCCGCTTCTCGCCCGACACCGCGCCGCTCGGCTACGACCTGCCCCCGATGGCCATCCCCTTCTCCCCCCAGGACGCGGCCGCCTACGCCACGGAGCGCGCCGCCGATGAGGGCCCGCTCTGGCGGGGGGACGCCGCCCGCCTCCACCCCTCCTGGATCGCTGCGCGCGGCACCCACCTGGTCCGCCACTCGTTTGAGTACGGGCCGGGCATCCACGCGGAGACCCGCGTGCAGCACTTGGCCCCGGCGCACGCCGGGCAAACGCTCACCGTGGCCGGTCGATTGGTCGACTACTTCGAGCGCAAGGGCCACCGCTACAGCGTCCTCGACTGCGTCCTCATCGCCGAGGACGGCCGCGACCTCGCCCGCTTCCGCCACACGATTGTCTACGAAGTCGCGAAGCGCGCCTAAAGCCTTCGCCCCCAAGCGATCGCCCCAAAGCGATAACTTAGTCCGGCAGCCCCACGACCTCCCGCTCGCGCAGCCCGGCGATCGCGTCGGGCGCGTAGCCGATCTCTTCCAGGATCGCCTGCGTGTGCTCCCCCAGCTCGCAGCCCGGCCGCGCCCGCCCCGGCGTCCGCGACAGCGCGACCACCGGCCCGTGCCGCCGGTGTGCCCCGTATCGGCGATGTGGCCACTCGGCAGGCTCGGAGAGCCCCGTCGCCTGGCTGTGCGGGTCGAACATGCTGAAGCGCGAGTACGTCGGCCCGTCCGCTCGCACACACCCCACTCCCGCGCCGATGAGCTTCCGCTCCCATTCCTCGGCCTGCCGCGACGCGAAAATCGCCGTCAGCTCCTCCGCCAGCGCGGCGTCGTTCGCGCGCCGCTCCTCCGCCACGCGGAATCGCGGGTCGCGCGGCAGGTCGGGCCGCTCCAGCGCCTCGCACAACTGCGTCCAGGCGGCCTCTCCGCCGGACGCATCCAGGAACACCCACGACTCCCGCGACTCGTAGAGCCGGTACAGCGCCTGCAGTCCGTACTTGCCCGCGTCCGGCGCCGGGCGTGCGGGCTTCCCTTCGTAGTCCAGGAAGTCGTCCGAGCAGGCGTAGGCGTTGGAGAGGATCATCGTCGTCTCCACGTGCTGCGCCACGCCGCTCCGTTCCCGCACCAGCAGCGCCAGCAACGCCGCACAGGCGCAGCCCATTCCGGCGTTCGGGTCCGGGTTCGGTTCGTTGGAGCGCCCCAGCTCGCGCGAGATCTCGCGCAGCTCCTCCATCGGGATCTCCTCGTTGTGGTCGGGCAGCATCCCCTCGCCGGCCTGGTACAGGGCGTTCCCGGCGATCGCGCCGGCCAACGGGTGGAACATGGGCCGGTGGGCGTGGGGGCCGTCCCGCCCGTACGACGACGCGTGCACGTACACGCAGCGCGGGTTGATCGCGCGCACGGCGTCGTGGCCCAGCCCCAGCCGCTCCGCGACGCCCGGGCGCCAGTTGTGGATCAAGATGTCCGCCCGTCGCACTAGCTCCAGCGCGATCGCCCGCCCCTCCTCGCTCTTGAGGTTGAGCGCCAGCCCTTCCATCCCCGCCGACGTGTGCGCCACCCCTTCACCCTCGCCGCTGTAGCGGTACGGATCGCCCTCCAGCGGCTCGATCTTGATCACCCGCGCTCCGAGGTCGGCCAGCGGCAGGCTCGCCATTGACCCCGCGATCCACGATGCGAAGTTCAGCACCAGCACATCGTCCAGGGCGTGCTTCGGCGTGGCGCTCCTGTTCCCGGACCTCGCGGGCCGCTCCGGCCGCCGGGTGTCACCGTTTTCGATCACGGCGTCGGTGTGGGCGCCCGGCGTCGCGGCGGGTCCGCGGATCCGCATCGGCGTCTCCGAGAGCCGCGCCAGCGGCGCGATCTGCCGCGTCGGCCCGACCACCGGATCGTCGACCGTTACCACGTGGCCGTTGTGCAACATCTGCGGGTGCTCCATGCCCTCCTGCGTCGTCTGCAACGGCTCCGCTCCCACGTTCCCGTTGGCGATGAACAACTCCATCCATTCGCCCAGCGTCTTCTCACGCACGCGCGCCAGCAGCATGGATTGGAGCTCGTCCTGGATCTGGACGTCGCGGTAGTACGGAGCGTCGGAGTAGCGGGGGTTCGTGTACACGTCCTCCAGCCCCATCACCTGCATGCAGCTCATGAAGAGGTGCGCCGCTGTGTTGCCCAACTGGATCCAGCGGCCGTCCTTTGTCCGGCCGGCCAGGTAGACGGCCTTATAGATCCCGTCGGTCCGGCCGTCGCCGCTGATCTTCGCGATCTCCTCCTCCGGCAGCTGCGCCACCAGCCATTGCCCCAGGTCCTGCACGGACAGTCCCCGCAACAGGCTGGCGTCCACGCGCTGCCCGATGCCGCATCGCTCCCGCACGTACAGCGCCGCCATCAGCCCCTGCAACGCGGTCATCGCCGCGCCGAACCCCGCCACCGGCACGGCCCCGTAGATCGGGCCCGGCCGCGGCAGGATCCCCTCCAGCTGCGTGTACCGCCCCGCCTTGGCCGACACGATCCCCTCCGAGACGGGGTACCGCGACAGCGGCCCCTCCCGCCCGAAGCCGGTGATCGACACCCAGATCAACCCCCCGTGTCGCGACAGGAGCTCGTCGCCATCGATGCCCACCTGCTCCAGCTCGCCTGGGACCGCGCTCTCCACCACCACGTCCGCCCCGCCGATCAGATCCAGCGCTCGACACTTGCCCTCCGCCGTCGCGATGTCACAGGCCACGCTCCGCTTCCCGCGATGCCACTGCCGCGCCGCCGGCTGTGCCCAGGTCGGCTCGCCCCCTGCGGGCTCGACCTTGATCACGTCCGCCCCAGCGTCGCTCAGGATCATCGTCGCCAGGGCGCCCGCGAACGTGGTCGAGAGATCGACTACCCGCAGTCCCTCGAGCGGCGCCTCGGCCATCGATCCGTTCTTCCCGTCGCGGTGCCATAGCCGGCCGGTTGCTCGCGCTCCCAGTTGCAAGGAATATAGCGATGCTGCGTCCGCCCCCGCACCCGAGGCGCGCGCCGCACGGAGTTCGCATGGCGACCAAGCGACCCACCGCTCTCCACGACGTGGCCGTGGTCGGCGCATTTAACACCAGGCAGGCGCGCCTCCTCCCCGATGAGACCTCGCTCTCTATCACACTCGATGCCATCCGCGGCGCTCTCGCCGATGCGGGCCTCGCGCCGCACGACGTCAACGGCGTCAACGTCAACGTCGGCCTCGCGTCCAACGTCACCGCCTTCCACATGGCGCACATGCTGGGCGGGCAGCCCTCTTGGATGGGCGCAGCGCGCATGGGCGTGCCCGCCGTGCTGGAAGCGGCCTCCGCCATCGGCGCCGGTCTCTGCGACACGGTGGTCCTCGCCGCCGGCCAGGCCGGCGCCTACTCGGAGCGCGAGAAGGTCGCCCCCTGGACCCGGCCCCAAAACGAGTTCGTCGAGTGCTGGGGTCTCTACACCGCCGCCGAGTTCGCCCTGATCGCCAGACGCCACATGCACCTCTACGGCACCAAGCCGGAGCACCTCGCCGAGGTCGCCGCCACCATCCGCAACCACGGCCACATCAACCCCGACGCCGTCTACTACGAGCGCGGCCCCTTCACTCCACAGGACATCCTCGACTCCCGCATGGTCGCCGACCCCTACCACCTGCTCGACTGCGCCATGACCAGTGAGGGCGGTGCGGGCCTCATCCTCACCACCGTCGAGCGCGCCCGCGACCTCCCTGGCCCGCACGCCTACGTGCTGGGCGGGGCCATGGAGCGGATGGGCCCCTCATATGTGATGGCCCCCGTTTGGGACCGCTACGGCATGGTGGGCCGCACCTCGGCGCGAAAGGCCTTCGCCATGGCGGGCATCACCCCCCACGATGTCGACGTCTGCGAGTTCTACGACCCCTTCTCCTTCGAGATCATCCGCCAGTTCGAGGCCTTCGAGTTCTGCCCCCAGGGCGAGGGCGGCCCCTTCGTCATGGACGGCCGCATCCACCTCGATGGCGACTTCCCCGTCTGCACCAACGGCGGCACGATGTCGTTTTCCCACGCCGGCCTCGCCCAGATGTTGCAGAAGGTCATCGCTGGGACCGACCAGGTCCGCGGCCGCATGGGCCCTCTCCAGGTCCCCGACGTCAAAGTCGCCATGTGCACCAACGGCGGCGCTGCGGCGCTCTTCGCCGAGGTGCTGCTCCTGGGGAACGAGCCCGCATGACCCCCGACCGCATGACCGACGCTCGACCGCCCATCCCGCTTCCCACCCCCACGCCGCTCTCTGAGCCGTACTGGGACGCCTGCCGCCGCGGTGAGCTCGTCGTCCAGCGTTGCCGCGCCTGCGACGAGTACGTCTTCATCCCGCAGCCCGTCTGCACCAAGTGCTTCAGCGCTGATCTGGAGTGGCTGCCCAGCAGCGGCCGGGGGACGGTCTACAGCTACACGGTCGTCTGGCGGCCCCAGCTGCCCGCCTTCGACGTGCCCTACGTCATCGCCATCGTCGAGATGGACGAGGGCTGGTACACCTTCACCAACATCGTCGGCTGCCCGCCCGACGATGTCCGCGTCGGCATGCCCGTCCGCGTCCACTTCCAGCCCATGTCGGACGACATCACCCTCCCCATGTTCAAGCCCGCCTGAACGCCCCGCCTCCGACCCGCCGTTGCCGCCACCCTCTCGCCCGGTCACAATCGATCGAGACACGGATCGAGAGATGAGGTGCTCCGATGCGTCTGGCCCTGGCGATCGCTCCCCTGCTGGCCGCGCTCTTGCTCGTGGCCTGCAACGGCGGCTCCGACGACGCCGGTTCGCCCCAGGCGACTCCGGCGCCCGCCGCCGACCAGGCCCAGCCCGACGCCGTCGCGGACGTCGCCGAGCAATCTCAGCCCGAGCCCCGTCCCGAGCGCCCCCCTCCGCCCCGCGACGAGCGGCCCGACGAGCGGCCCGAGGAGACGCCCGACCGCGACGCCGAGCCGATCGCCACCCCAGACGAAGAGCCCGAGCCCGACGAGCCCCCCTTCGACCTCTTCGAGGTGGACACCGTCGTCATCCCGCCGCTCCGCGGCGGCCTCCAGGTCGCGATCCGCACCGCCACCCACGACGGCTTCGACCGCATCGTCTTCGAGTTCCTCCCCGCCCCGCCGGAGGCCGGCGACTTCGACGAAGGGCTGCCCCACTACCGCATCGAGTACCCCGACGAACCCGTCGCCTGCGGCAGCGGCTTCCCGGTGGACTTCGCCGGCGGCGCCGGACTTGAGATCGACTTCCTCTGGGCCTCCGCCCACGACGTCTTCACCGGCGAGCCCACGCTCCAGGAGCAGGACGTCAACCTCGGGCCGACGATCCAAAGCGTCGACCTCACCTGCGACTTCGAGGCCCTTGTCACCTGGGTCTTCGGCCTCGACGAGCGCGCCCCCTTCCGCATCTTCGAGCTGGCGAACCCCACCCGCCTCGTGATCGACGTCCAGCACTAGCCACGCCGCACCGCTCACCGCGACCGCTAGTCCTGCGTCAGCACGAACCCGTCAACCGACGCCACTTCGTCCCTACCGCGAAGCATCTGCCCATCTACCTGCACGAGGTTGAGCGGCGCTTCAACAACCGCGATGATCTTCACCCGTTTCCTGACATACTCATGGCTCTCGTGACAACCGATCCAGTGCGGGACAGAGCACCCACTACGAGTTTGGCTTATCTGCAATATCCTGGACGAACACCCCACCTTTCGGGACGATCGTCTCTACAACAAGCTGAATGACGGCATCGCCCTCATACGGAATGCCGACGTGATCTCCGCTGTTCCATTCCACAAAGGAGGCCCTGTCCTCGTGCCACGGATCGCCAGCCAACTCTAGTCGCCGCTCCGTCTGGTTCGGGAACTCCTGTTCCATCTTGGGGACCAGCACGCGCTCACGAATACATGGCTTGATCTGCCACCACGATCGCTTCTTTAGCCGACCAACGACGCGCGCGTATACGTCTTTCGTTCTTACATCACTACCAGTCGCATGGACCGTGTACTCGACGTCATATGCCTGCACATACATGAGGTGTCTCGCCGCGAGCTCCCAATTTGCCTTCTCACGTAAGCGAGCCGAGATCGAAAGTGCGCCTTCTCGCTCAGCGCGCGTTCGGCGCTCCTCCCGGAAGACGGAGTACGTCGCGATGAGAAGGGAACCGAGACTAACCGCCACTTCGACCGCCGTGGGTATATCGGTGGCAAACGCATCGATGACGATAATCACGATGAGTAGACTCACGCCCGCGAATGTGGCCCAGCGTACGAGGACTCGCCCGATGTACTCGGGCATGAAGGACAGATATTCGCGCATAGGTGGAGTTTAGCCTCCCCCTACCCCACCTTTACCCCTCACCCCCCCGACACCACCTCCTCCCCCGCCCGCGGCCGCACGAACGTGATCAGGATCGCCGCCACCACCGGCGTCGCCGCAATCAGCCACAGCGCCAACTTGTAGTCCCCCGTCGCGCCCTGCAACACCGCCAGCAGCAACGGCGACACCGCCGCGCCCAGCAGCCCCACCGTCACCGACGTACCGTGCACCCGCCCCAGCCCGTGCCGCCCGTAGAAGTGCGGCAGGATCGTCCCCAGCAGCGTCAGGTAGATCCCCACGCTCGCCCCAAGGAGCAGCGCGTACGCCGTCGCGCTCAACGTCGATGAGATGAACCGCAGCAGCACGAACGCCCCGAACAGCAACGCCATGTCGATGACGAACACCCACTTCGGCCCCAGCCGCTCCACGGCCACCCCCGCCAGCATCGAGAACATCGCCGACGTCACCGCGAACGGCACGAACGCCGTCGCCGCCACCGTCGCGCTCAACCCCCGCTCTTCGAAGATCGACGTCTGATGGAACACCACCGCCGTCCCCGCGAACATCGGCGTCGCCATCGGCAGCGCGATCAGCCAGAACATCGGCGACGACAGCACCCGCCGCGGCGCCGCGCTCCCGCCGGCCCCCGCCGCCTCCGCCTCACTCGCCGGGGGAAACGGCGCGCCGTCCGGGTGCAGCCCCATCTCCTCCGGCCGGTTCCGCACGATCAGCACCGCCGCCGGCACCACCAGCACCCACACCATTACCCCGAGCGCGACGTAGCTCTCCCGCCAGCCGATGTTGTCGATCAGAACCCGTGAGAGCGGCGGCAGCACCGCGTTCGCCGCCGCCAGCCCCAGGCTCGTCAGCGCCACTGCCCGCCCCCGCCGCCGCACGAACCACTGCGCCGTCAGCAGCGTCGCAATGACCGGCAGCGCTCCTTGCCCCAGCGCGCGCAGCCCCGCGAACGCCAGGAACACCGCCCCCGGCCCGTCCGCCGCCGCCAGCCCCAGGCACGCCGCGCCCATCGCCAGCCCGCCCAACGCCAGCAACGGCCGCGCGCCGAAGCGGTCCGTCAGCCGCCCCACCGACAGCACCAGCAGCGCGCCGATTCCCGTCCCCACCGAGTACAGCCCGGATATCGCCGTCCGCGACAGCCCCGTGTCCTCGATGATTGAGTCCACGAACACCGCGAACACAAACGACTGCCCCGGCCCCGACGCGAACAGCGCCACCGCCGCCGCCGCGACAATGGCCCACCCGTAGAACGGGCGTGGGGCTCCCAGCCTCAAGCGGATCGCATCGCGAGACCCCGCACGCGCCCTACGCGCGCTCCTCCCGCAGCACCACCACCGGGATCTCGCGACTGGTCTTCGCTTCGTACTTCGCGAACGCGGGGTGCGTCGTCTTGATCGCATCCCACAACCGCGCCCGCTCCTCGCCGCTCGTGATCTCGGCCCGCACGGGGATCTGCCGCTTCTTCAGGCACATCGTGGCGGCCGGGTTGGCCTCCAGGTTGCGGTACCACGCCGGGTGGTACGATCGCCCCCCGTTCGATGCCGCCAGCGCGTACCCGTCCCCGTCGGGGAGATACCCCAGCGGGATCGTGCGCCGCTTGCCGCTCTTCCGGCCCGTCGTCGTGAGCAGGATGATCGGCGAGCCGCGCGTGCTGCCCATGATCCGGCCGCCGCTCATCCGGTACAGCGCCTTGTGCACGGTGATGAACCCCTTGAGTAAGAGATCCTCCATCGTTTCCATCGCACCCCTCCTGCCTCGCCGCTCGCGGCCGCTTGCGGCCTCTTATCCGGCCAGGCTCCGTATCCGTTCCGTGTACGCCAGCACGTCCTCCAGCGACTTCACGGTCGGTGAGAAGTTCACGTCGAACTGGACCTCCGCCGCACCCAACTCCCGGACCGCGGCGATGTCCTGGCCGATCTGCTCCGGCGAGCCCACGGAAATGCCGCGCTTGTCGTCGGACGCCCCGTCCACTACGTAGACGTTCGCCCGCACGATGAGTTCGATCGCGCTCGGGTCGCGGCCCGCCTCCTTGGCCATCCCCTGGATCCCCGCCAACATCTGCCGCATCCCATCCACGGGCACGCCGCCGGGGTTCCAGCCGTCCGCGAACCGCGCCGTTCGGCGCAGCGCCGGCGGCGAGTAGGCGGCGAGGTAGATCGGCGGGTGCGGCTTCTGCACCGGCTTCGGGTTGATGATCGACTTGGGCACCTGGAAATGTTTGCCGAGATACTCCACTGGGTTGGTCGTCCAGATCGCCTTGAGCGCCTCCAGGAATTCGTCCGCTCGCTCTCCGCGCCCCTTCTCCGGTGCGTTGACCGCCTGGAACTCGTCCGGCGACCATCCCATCCCAAACCCCACCCGGACCCGCCCCTTCGACAGCACGTCCAGCGTCGTCAAGCGACGCGCCAGCAGCACCGGGTTGTAGAACGGGATGTTGAGGATGCTCGTCTCCAGCGCCACGCGGCTCGTCTGCGCCGCCACGAACGCCAGCGACTCCAGCGGGTCCAGCACGGTCTGGAACGCCTCCGGCAGCGTGCCGTCCGCCGAGGCCGGGTACGGCGCCCGCGGGTTCACCGGCGCCAGGATCCGGTCCAGCACGACAACCGAGTCGTAGCCCACCGACTCCGCCTTCTGCGCCACCGACACGAGCGCGTCGGGCCCGGCCATCGATCCCACCTGCGGCAACGCGAATCCAAGTCGCATCGGAAATCTCCATTTCGTTGACGTTCGTCCACCCACCCGGGGCGACTCCCCGCTCGCTCAGTCTTGTGCATCCCCACTCTTGCCGTCCAGAAGCGGCTCGACGATGTTCCGGCGGAAAGCGCAAACCTCCGGCGCGAGCCGGAGGGGCTCTGGTCGCCGCGACGACAACCCATCACGCGCCTGTCACCGCGGGTCGTCTATACTGGAACCGTGGTTCGCGATCTGCTCGGCATCTCATCTGGGCTGATCCGCCCCCGCCCGATCCGGGACGCGCGCCCGGCTGTCGGAAACCTGCGGGAAACGTGGCAGGATCCTGTCTGAATCGTGGCAGTAACTGTCACCCTGAGGCCGTTCCGGCCCCACCGCCCATCTGGTACGGACGGGTCGGACCCGTGCGGGCCGTTTTTCCCCGCCCACGGCCGGTCGCCCGCTGACGGGGAGGGCCCCCGGGGAGGGTTACAGGAGGGGCAACGAGAAAGGCAACGGTGCAACCCTACATCTGCCTGACCTGCGGCGTGGAGTACGCGGCCGCCGACGATCCGCCCTCGCGCTGCGCCATCTGCGAGGACGAGCGCCAGTACGTCGGCTGGGAGGGCCAGCGCTGGACCACCATGGCCCAGCTACGGGCCGATGGCTACCGCAACGAGATCCGCGACGAGGCGCCGGGCTTGACCGGCATCGGCATCACGCCCGCCTTCAGCATCGGCCAGCGGGCGCTCCTCGTGCAGACCGGCGCCGGCAACATCCTCTTCGACTGCGTCAGCTACCTCGACGACGAGACCGTGCGCGCCATCACCGCACGCGGCGGCATCCAGGGCATCTGCCTCTCCCATCCCCACTTCTACGACAGCATGGTCTCCTGGAGCCACGCCTTCGACGGCGCCCCGATCTACATCCCCCAGGCCGACCGCGAGTGGGTGATGCGTCCCGATCCCGTCATCCGCTATTGGGACGGCGAGCCCCTGGAGCTCCTGCCCGGCCTGACGCTGATCCAATGCGGCGGCCACTTCCCCGGCAGCGCCGTGCTGCACTGGGCGGATGGCGCGGACGGTCGGGGCGCCCTCTTGGCCGGGGATTCCATCACCGTCGCCCTGGACCGGCGCCACGTCAGCTTCATGTATAGCTATCCCAACCTGGTCCCCTTGTCGGCCGCTCAGGTCCGCCGCATCGTCGCCGCCGTGGAGTCCTATCCCTTCGATCACATCTACGGCGCATGGTGGAACCGGAACATCCTCGCTGGTGCCAAGGAGGCCGTGCGCCGCTCCGTTGCGCGCTACGTCCGGCGGATAGAGACGCCGTGAACGCCGTCGGCGATGTGGGCTTCGCTGTGGGAGCCTGCTCCGTGCTATATCCTTGACCTGATCGCACAGGACATAGGGAAGCGGCGAGATTTGCCATGGCCGCACGAGAAGGCGCGATGGAGGTTCCGCTCGGTTTCGGCGGCGCGACCGTCGCCGTCGGTGATCACATCGCCCACTTCTATCGCGGCGACGCCGAGATGTTCAGCGTCCTCGGCCCCTACATCGCGGAAGGCCTCCGCCGCGGGGAGCGCTGCGCCGTCATCGCCAGCCCGGACGCCGCGGACCGCTTTCGCGCCTGGCTCGACTCGCACAGTCTCGACGCCGCCGAGGCCGAATCCAACGGACGCCTCTTTCTGCACCCCGGCGAGGCGAACCGCCAAGACATGCAGGCGCTCTTCAACCGCGTGGTCAAGGACAGCCTCGACGCCGGCTACCAGACGGTCCGCCTGGCCGGCGATGGCGGCTGGGCGCTGGCCGGCCGCACTTCCGTGGCGGAGATGCTGCGCTGGGAGGCGCTCTACGATCAGGTGGCCGATGGCTGGCCCATCATCGCCCTCTGCCAGTTCGATCTCACCCGCTTCGGTGGCGATACCGTCATGGACGCACTCCGCTCCCACCCGCTCTGCATCATGGGCCAGGTCCTGGTGCACAACACTCTCCATCAGGACCCCGCGGATCTCTTGGCGGAGTTGGCTGCGCGGGCCTAGATGCCGGCGCGGCGCAAGACCCGATCGACCTCCAAGCGCGCGCCCGCCACCGCTCGCCCCGGCCACGGCCAGCGCGACACGGCCGATCAGTTCGCCCTGCTGGGAGTGGCCTCTGCCCTCTCGCTCGTCGACCGTGAACAAGACGTCGCCCGCCTGACCGCGTCGGCGGTGAGTTCCGCCCTCGCGGTCCCCCTTGGCTTGATGGTCCTTCGCGACGATGACGGCGCGCGTACGCACTGCGAGGGGCGCCTCGGCGGCAAGCCGATGGACGCCGCGCTCCTTGACGAGCTCCGCGACTACGTAGCAGCGCTCGCCGCCGCCGCGGATGCCCCCGCGACCATGTCCACCACTGAGGTGGTCGTGACGGACGCCGCCCTCCCCGCGGTCGCCGCCTCGGGGATCGAGCGCCTGCTGTTCGCCCCGCTCCGCACCGTGGAAGGCGATTTTCGGCGGCCTCGTCGCTGGCGCGCGCTCCGCCGAGCCCTTCGACCCCGTACAGCGCGCCACCCTGGAGACGCTCGCCGGCCACGGCATGACCACCATCCGCCACATCCGCGCCGACGCCGAGAGCGCCCGCTTGGCCGAGCGGGTCCAGCTCCTCAACGAGATGATGCGCATCGCCGGCTCCGGCCATGAGATGGCCGATGTCTTCGACCGCGTCGGCGAGCAGATCCGCCGCATCGTCGAGTTCGACCGCCTCGTCCTCCTTGTGCAGCCCGAGGGCGCCGACTACGCGGAGCTCTACGCCGGCGCCGGCGCCGCGCCCCCGGACGTCGAGCGCCCCCGCATGCCGCTCGAAGGGACGCCCTGGGGCGACGCCATGCGGACCGGTCGTCCCTTGGTGCATGATGCCGGGGAGGACAACGTGTACCCGTTCATGCGGGACTTGGCCCGTGGCTCGGACTACCGCTGTGTAATGCACCTTCCGCTGAGCTCCAAGGGCCGCGCCTTCGGCACGCTCAATTTCGGCAGCCACCGGCCCGGCTTCTACGGGGAGCGAGAGGTGCACCTCGCCCAGGAGATCGCCGACCACCTGGCGGTTGTCGTGGAGCACACCATGCTCCATGACGAGGCCACGCAGGCGGCCCGGGACAAGGCCGTCTTGGAGGAGCGCAACCGCCTCGCCCGCGAGATCCATGACACCCTCGCGCAGTCGCTGACCGGCATCGTCATCCAGCTCGAGTCGGCGGAGGACGAGCTCGGAACCGGCAGCGACCACCTGCGCGCCGCCATCCGGGCCGCCGGACAGCAGGCACGCGAGAGCTTGGAGGAGGCCCGACGCTCCGTCTGGGACCTGCAGCCCGCCGCGCTCGAGTCCGGCGGCTTGGCCGCGGCCCTCCGCCGCGAGGCGGCGCGATTCCAGGACGCCGGCATCGATGTCTCCGTGGACGTGCGCGGCACGGCCCCCGGCCGCATCGACCGCCACTGCGAGCAGACCCTCCTCCGTATCGCGCAGGAGACCCTGAACAACGTCCAGCAGCACGCCCAGGCCTCCCGTGTGACCATCGTGCTGGACTACGGCCCCACCGATATTCGCCTCCAGATCTCGGACGACGGCGTCGGCTTCGACCCCGACGCGCCGCCCGGTCTCCTCGAGGCTGGGGGACGTGGCTTCGGCCTCACCAGCATGCAGGAACGCGCCCGGCTGGTGGACGGGCAGATCTCCATCCGCAGCGCCCCCGGCGTGGGCACGGAGATCGTGGCCGTGGTCCCCGCCCTCCCCGCCGCGGAGGAGCCGCCCTCCCTCACCCAGACCTCCGTCACGGCCAACGTCGCCGCGGACCCGGCCGATCGCATCCACGTGCTCATCGTCGATGACCATGAGGTCGTCCGCCGCGGTATCCGCCACATGCTGGAGCAGGCCAACGGCATCGACGTGGTCGGTGAGGCCCCAGACGGCGAGGCGGCCGTGGAGCAGGTCCGCAAGCTCTCCCCGGACGTGATCCTGCTGGACGTGCAGATGCCCAGGCTCGACGGCGTCGCCACGCTTCGCCGCCTCCGGGAGCTGGGCCTCGAGACCCGCACCATCTTGCTCTCCGTGTTCGCCAAGGATGAGCAGATCTTTGAGGGCCTGCGCGCGGGCGCCCGCGGCTACCTTGTCAAGGATGCCGGCCGCGACGACCTCACCCAGGCCATCCGCACCGTGCACGGCGGCGGCTCCCTCATCCCTCCGGTGATCGCCGATCGCCTCGTCGCCCGCCTCGATGCCGCCGCCACCTCCCAACTCACGAAGCGCGAGCGCGACGGCCTGGAGCTCCTCACCTCCGGGGCCCGCAATAAAGAGATCGCCGCCCAGCTCTCCCTCAGCGCTGGCACGGTCAAGTGGCACATCGCCAACCTCTACCAGAAGCTGGACGTGACCACGCGCACGGAGGCCGTCCATGTCGCTCGGGAGCGCGGCTTCCTCGACGCCTGACCGCCTTCGCTGCCTGGCTTCTGCTCTCGCTCCACCGCCGCCCCGCCAAACGGCAGGGCCGCCGCCCCCTCGATCTTCCTGCCCGCAAACCGGCCGCGCGGCAGGCGCGCGGGCGCTCGGCCTCCGCGATGCTGGAGTCAGAACAGCCCGCCGGGGCTGCGGGAGGAGCGCAGCGATGACGATGCCCACCACGACCACCGCCGTTCGGAGGGTTCGGATTGACGCCTGCGGCCGCTGCGGCGGCGACGCCTTCTTCGACCGTATGGACGAGGAATGGCGCTGCCTGCAGTGCGCTCGGCCGCTGCGGGAATCCGCGCAGGCCCTCGGCCCGCTGCGGGCCCCCGTGCCGGTCCCGGTTCCCATCCCCGTGCGGCCGCCGCAGGCCGCCTGATGGCTCGGCCCGCCGGTGCTCAACCTCATCAGCGCAAGGAACGGGACAAGCCGGGATATCCCGGCCGCGTGTACAGAAAGGAATCGCAACGTGTCCACAATCATCCAGCGGATCACGATCGACGCTCCCCAGAGCGATGTCTGGGAGATCCTCGCCGATGTCGGTGGGGCCGCTAGGTGGGCCCCAACTCTCTCGCACTCGACCGTCACGACGCAGGCCACGCAGGGCATCGGCTGCGAGCGCGAGTGCGATGTCCATGGCTTCGGCAAGACCACCGAGGTGATCACGGAGTGGCAGGATGGCCGCAAGATGGGCTACGACGTCAACTTTGAGGGCGCCCCTTTGATTAGGTCCGTGCATAACAGCTTCACCCTCAGCGCCGACGGCGACCGAACGATCGTTACGCTGGTCTCGAATTTCCGGATGAAGGGTGGGCCCGCGGGCGCGCTGCTGGACCGCTTGGTCGTCCGCCGCAAGCTCGGCAAGACGATCCGCGAGTCGCTCGCCGGCCTGAAGTACTACGCCGAGACGGGCGAGAAGATCGGCGTCGAGCAACTCGCCGCGGCCGCTTCCGCCGCATAGCCGCGTCCGGGGAGTGGACGAGCGCTTGAGTCTCACTCAGAAGGGAAAACATCGCCATGAGTCAGCCACAGCACGTTACGGACGCCACCTTTGCCACCGAGGTGCTTGAGAACGACCTCCCCGCCCTCGTCGACTTCTGGGCGCCCTGGTGCGGCCCCTGCCGCCTCGTCGGCCCCATCGTCGACGAGATCGCCGCCGAGTACGATGGCCGCCTCGCCGTCTTCAAGCTCAACACGGACGAGAACCCTGAGACGGCGCGCCGCTTTCACATCCAGAGCATCCCCGCCCTCATCCTCTTCCGCGACGGCCGGCCGGTGAAGGAGATCGTGGGCTACCGGCCCAAGCAGTTCGTGGTCCAGAACCTGGAGGCCGTCCTCGGCGCTGGATCCGCGGCCCCCGCCTGATCGCCCCCCACCCCCGCTCGGGCGATGGCTCGCACCCCTTCGGCCGGGGCGCTCCCCCAGGGACGCCCCGGCCGTTTGCCTGTGCCCCTCCGGCTCCGCCCCAGCCCCTGCCGATCGGCAGGGGCCGGCCCCGCCGATTTTCGGGCCTCAGAACCGGCCGACCGGCAGTCTTGATCGCCTTCACTGACTGGCACCCTGACTCATGGAGCCGGACGCACCCACTGCGGACGACGTGACACGGCTTCTGGCCCCCGGCGAGCACGAAAGGCAAAGCACGATGATTAACACAGTCTCGGCCTCCGCCGCCCCTCGACTGCTCGCCCCCGCACGGTCGCGGAACAACGCCACCGCCGTTTGGCTGGCCGTCGCCGCCGGGCTCTCCGCAGGGCTGGCCGCACTGATCGTCGCCGTCCAGGGCGACGCCGTCCCCCGCGCCGATCTCGCCATCGCGCGCGCTGTGCAGTCGGTGGACTTCTTCTTCTGGGACTACGCCGTCGGTTTCGGCGAGCTCTTGACCGGCGCTCCTGAGGGGCCGGTCGTCTGGGCGCTGCTGGTGGTGGGCTTCTGGCTGGCGGGTCGGCCCGTCGAAGCGATCGTCATGGGCCTCACGGCCGCCATCTGGGTGCCCAAGGCGATCGTCGAGGAGCTCGTCTCTCGGGCCCGCCCCACCGAGGGTCTGCTGGACGTTGCGGCCGTCGTGGAGGGATCCTCCTTCCCCAGCGGCCACATCACCGCCGGGGTTGCCGTCTTCGGCATGCTGGCGGTCATCGCGGTGGTCCGCCTGCCCACCTGGCGAAGCCGCGCTCTGGTGATCGGGCCGGTGCTCGCCATCCTCTTGCTCGCGGCTCTCTCGCGCCTCACCGACGGCGCCCACTGGCCCTCCGACGTTCTGGCCGCGCTGTTGCTGGGCGCGCTCTGGCTCATCGGCATGACCTGGGTCTACCTGAGCCTGCGACGCGACCGGCTGCCCCTGCCGGGCCTTCGTCTGGCCAAGCGGCTCCTCCCTTCCCGCCCCGTGCACGCGCCCGATGGCGTGCGCCTCGCGGGTTCTATCGCCAGCACCGTCTACCTCGATGATGTGGCCGGCACCGCGGTGAAGGTCTACCGCCCCTCGCTGCCGGTGCGCCTCCTCTACTGGGCCGCCTTCCAGGCTCCCTTCCCCTACTCCGCCCGCGAAGAGGCGCTGCGCACGGCCGTGGCGGCCCGCGAGTTCACCGGCCTGCTCACGCAATACTGGACCGGCGCCGACATGGTCGCTGCCGCGCGCGACGTTCGCGTCGAGGGCGGGGAGTTTCACTTCGTCACCGACCTCGTGCAGGGCCAAGAGCCCGCCGACAACGCCGCCATCATCGATGTCCTCCGCGGCCTGCGCCGCAACTTCGCCGCCGCCGGCCTCCCCACCTGGCAGATCGACCCGGAGAACCCCCACGCGCACACGAACTTCATCCGCACGCCGGACGGCGCGCTCAAGATCATCGACCTCGAGTCCACATTGATCCCGCTGATCCAGCCGCTCGGCCAACTGCCGCGCCTCTTGCGGATGGGTCGCTTCCCGACCTTCGACGATGTTGACTTCGACCGCCTCAACGCCTACCTGCGCCGGGAGGAGCACTCCCTGCGGGAGGCGCTGGGCCCGGCGGACTTCGCCCGCTTGCAGCGCGCCGTCGCCGACGGCGAACGCTGGTCGGCGGCCTGGAAGAGCCGCGAGCCCAACCTGCCCGGCCGGGTCGGGCATCGCCTCTGGCACTGGCTCGACTGGGACCGCCGCGCTCGGCCGGTCCGCATCCGCCTGCTGCGCGCCGAGGAGTTCGCGCTGGCCTTCATGGCTGAGCCGCTCGACCGCTGGGTCGCCGACGGCCGCATCGCTCCACAGCGCGCCGATGAGCTCCGCGCCCGCCTCCACAGCGATGCCATGCGCGGCGCGGGGCGCCATCTGGGCATCGCGGTGGCCATCAGCGTTCCTCTGCGCTTTCCCTTCGGCAGCCTGGCTCGCTTCGGCCTCGTGATCTACTTCCGCTACCGCGCCACGCGGCTGTACTGGAGCGGCGAGATCGACGCTGACGCCTACCGCCAGGCCCGCGACACGCACACGGGGCTCGTGGCCCTCGTCGCGCTGATCCCGGGCCTCGGCGCTGGCGCGTACCTGCTGTCGCCGGCGATGCGGCGCTCGGGCAACTTGATTCCGCTGGCCGTCGATCAGTCGCTCTACAGGCTGCCCTTCGGCCTCTACGCCCGCCTGCACCTCCGCCGGCTGACCGCGTGGCGACGGGGCGTCTCCGACACCGCTCCCGCCGGCATCGACGCGCCGGTCTCGACGACCGCGTATCTCGCCCCCGCGTCGGCCCACGAGAGCGCGCCGCCGGCTCGCACGTCGGCGGCTGCCTCACCCACCCGAGTGCCGGGAGTCTCTGATCACGCGCCCGTGCCGGTTCGGGAACGGGTGCCGCCCGCGGACTGCTGCCGGGCGGCTTAGCCTCCGCGGGAGCCGCGGCCGGACCGTGAACGGGTCTGCTGTCTGTTCGGGTGCCCGGCCCGCGCTCCTATGAGGTGCCCTTGCGCGCGGCACGCAGGTCGCGAAATGCGGCCCGCATGAGGTATTGCGTGTCCACGCCCAGCGGCAGGAAGCGCCACCCAGCGGCTGCCCGTTGCACGGCTTCCTCCGCCCCGCTCGTGAAGATGCCGGCGACGACGCCGTGCTTCTTGCACGCCTCCAGCACCGTGGTGCAGGCGGCCACGTGATCGGGGTGGGGGTTGTTCCACTGCGGCGCGATCCCCATCGACACCGCCAGGTCGCCCGGGCCCACCATGGCAGCATCGACGCCCGCTACCGACACGATCGCATCGACCTGCTCGACGGCTTGCGGCGTCTCGATCGAGATGATGCAGGCGATCTCGTCGTTGGCGTGCTCCGCGTAGTCGCGTCCACCGTACAGCCAGCCGCGGTACGGCCCGTAGCCGCGCTGCCCCACCGGGGGGTAGCGGCAGGCATTCACCGCCTGCTCCGCTTCCGCCCGGCTGTTGACGTTGGGGATCACGACGCCGTACGCCCCACCGTCCAGCACGCGCTTGATCCACACCGGGTCGTTCCACGGCACCCGCGCCATGGGGATGGACTTGCCGATAGAGATCGCCTGGAGCATGTACACCATCATCTGCGTGTCGGCCGGACTGTGTTCGCCGTCGACCAGCAGCCAGTCGAAGCCGGCCGTCCCCAGCTCCTCCGCGACCAGCGTGCTCCCACAGGTCAGCCAGGCCCCGAAGGTGGGCTTGTCCTCCCGCCAGAGCTGTTTGACGGTGTTCGGTCGCATTCCGCCTCCCGTCGCTGGCTGAAGGCGCCGCCCGCTCCCTACGACGCAGGCACAATCCGCAACCGCGTCCGCGGGGCCTCCCGCTTACACGTGGGACAGTGGTAGACCAAATCGACGCCGTGGCCGCAGGCCAGGTCCACCAGCGCCAGGTCGTGCTCGCCGTACGCTTGCCCCCAGGACGAAAGAGCCCCCACCACCACGCCCAAGGCATGGCCCTTCTTGGTCAGGTGATACTCCGCGCGTGGCGGGTAGTCGCCGTATACCCGCCGCTCCACGATGCCTTCGCGCTCCAGCCGCTTGAGCCGGTCCGAGAGGATGTTCGGCGCGATCCCCTCCGCGCCCCGCCGTAGATCGCTGAATCGCGTGTAGCCCCGCAGCAGATCGCGCACCACCAGCAGCGTCCAGCGGTCCCCAACGACATCGAGCGCCGCCGCGATCGGGCACTGCACCTCACGCTCGGCCATCCCGCTCGCTCCCGTCGACTGCTCGGCCCCCTCGTCGCCGGGGCTCTTGCCTTCGTCAACCGCGTTCCACTATAACACTAGCTATTGGCATGCAACTCAGAACCGTATCGAGCCGCCCCGGGCGCGGCCGGCCGGAGGATGGAGCCGACGCGATGCTGCCTGGAACGGAGTCCCTCCTCGCTGCCGTGCGGGACGGACACCTCCCTACCCCACACCAAGCCCGCGCCTTGGCGGATGAGTCCGATCTGGCGGCCCTCTTGCCGGTGGCGGCCGGCCTGCGCGATACCGCGCACGGCAACGTCGTCTCTTACTCGCGCAAGGTGTTCATCCCGCTCACGCAACTCTGCCGGGACGTCTGCCATTACTGCACGTTCGCCCAGCCACCCAAGCGCGGACAGCGGGCCTATCTCACCGCGGACCAAGTGCTCGCCATCGCCCAAGCCGGGGCGGCCGCGGGCTGCAAGGAGGCCCTCTTCACGCTCGGCGACAAGCCGGAGCGACGCTACAAGGTCGCGCGCACCGAACTGGCCGCGCTCGGCCATGACACCACCATCGATTACTTGGTGGACATGTCTCGCCTCGTCTTGCGCGAGACCGGTCTGTTTCCCCACGCCAACCCCGGCGTCGTCTCCGCCGATGAGATCGCCGCTCTGCGCGCGGTCTCCGTCTCCCAGGGGATCATGCTGGAGAGCCTCTCGGACCGGCTCTGCCGGCCCGGCGGCGTGCATCACGGCTCCCCCGATAAGCGCCCCGCCCTGCGTTTGGAAACGATGCGCGCCGCCGGCGAGCAGCAGGTGCCGTTTACGTCCGGGATCTTGATCGGCATCGGCGAGACCCGCCGCGAGCGCATCGACTCCCTTCTCGCCCTCCGTGATCTGCATCAGGAGTTCGGGCACATCCAGGAGATCATCGTCCAGAACTTCCGCGCCAAGCCGGACACCAAGATGGCGGACGCGCCCGAACCGGACCTCCACGATCTGCTGTGGACGGTCGCCGTGGCACGCATCGTCTTCGGTCCGGAGATGAACATTCAGGCGCCCCCCAACCTCACCCCGGACGCCTATGCACGCCTGATCGCCGCGGGCATCAACGACTGGGGCGGCGTCTCCCCCGTCACCCCGGACCACGTGAACCCCGAGGCGCCCTGGCCCCATTTGCAGGAACTCCAGCAGCGCACCGCCACGACCGGCAAGCTGCTCACCGAGCGCCTTGCCGTCTATCCCGCTTACGCCGTCGACGCGGACCGCTGGCTCGACCCCGACCTCGTCACCCCCGTGATCCGCGCCATCGACACCGACGGCTTCGCCCGCGTCGATCCCTGGTCACCCGGCGACCACACGGTGGCGCCGCCTTCCGACCTCCTGATCGCGGACCGTCGGCCGTCGAGCGCTGGCGGCGCCGTCACGCCGCAGGTCCGCGGCCTGCTCGACAAGGCGGCGGCCGGCGCGCCCCTCGACGAAGCCGATATCGTGCGCCTCTTCCGCGCTCGCGGCGACGACTTCTTCGCCGTCTGCGACGCGGCCGACGACCTCCGCCGCCGCGTCAACGGCGACACCGTCACCTACGTCGTGAACCGCAACATCAACTACACCAACATCTGCTACTTCCGCTGCCAGTTCTGCGCCTTCTCCAAGGGCAAGCTCAGCGAGAATCTCCGCGGCACTCCCTACGACCTGGACATCGAGGAGATCGTCCGCCGCACCCGCGAGGCCTGGCTGCGCGGCGCCACCGAGGTCTGCATGCAGGGCGGCATCCACCCCGACTACACGGGCGAGACGTACTTGAACATCTGCCGCGCCGTGAAGGATGCCGTCCCCGGCATGCACGTCCACGCCTTCTCGCCTCTCGAGGTTTGGCAGGGGGCGGAGACGGTGAAGGAGAGTCTCTCCGACTTTCTCCAGCGGCTCCGCGACGTCGGCTTGGGCACCCTGCCCGGCACCGCCGCCGAGATCCTGGACGATGAAGTCCGCGCCACCCTCTGCCCCGACAAGATCAACTCCGCTCAGTGGCTGCAGGTCATGGAAACGGCCCACGCCGTCGGCTTCCGCACCACGGCCACGATCATGTACGGCCACATGGAGCAGCCCATCTCCTGGGCTCGACACTTGCTGCGCCTCAAGGCGCTCCAGGCGCGCACCGGCGGCTTCACGGAGTTTGTCCCCCTCCCCTTCGTGCACATGGAAGCGCCGGTCTACCTCAAGGGACGCGCACGACGCGGCCCCACGTTCCGCGAGGCGGTGCTCATGCACGCCGTCGCGCGGCTGACCCTCCATCCGGAGTTCGGCAGCGTGCAGGCCTCCTGGGTGAAGCTGGGGCCGCAGGGCGTCGCCGCCTGCCTCCGCGCGGGTGTGAACGACCTCGGCGGCACCCTCATGAACGAAAGCATCTCCCGCGCCGCTGGCGCCGCGCACGGCCAGGAGCTCCCGCCCGCGGAGATGGAGGAGTTGATCCGATCCGTCGGCCGGGTACCGCTCCAGCGCACGACGCTCTACGGCCCGGTTCCTCCGGAGCGCAGGCAGGCGTCGCTCGCCGCGGAGCCCCTCACGCAGATCGTGATGACGCCCAGCAAGCGCTACGAGCGGCGTGCGAAGGACTCGGGCGCCGCGGTGCCGGTCCGTTCGGCTGACAGTTCCTCGGGGGTGGGCGTTGCGCGTCGATAGTCGCTCCGTGCCCAACCCCACCCTGCCGCTCTCGGCCCAGACCGATAGCCGCACTGTCACGCGCGTGGCCGAGGCCGTGCTGCCCACGCGCTTCGGGCGCTTCCGCGTCGCCGCCTACCAGGCCGACGGCGAGCCGGAGGCCTACCTCGCCCTGTGCGCGGGCGAGATTTCGACCGCGGTGCCCGCCTTGGTCCGCCTCCATTCGCAGTGCGTCACCGGCGATGTGCTGGGCTCCGTCCGCTGCGACTGCGGCGACCAGATGGAGGCCGCGCTGGCGTATCTCGCGGCGTCCGCGGGTGGCGTCTTGATCTACATGCCGCAGGAGGGCCGGGGCATCGGCCTGCTCAACAAGATCCGCGCCTACGCTCTCCAGGACGGCGGCCTCGATACGGTGGAGGCCAACCACGCGCTGGGCTTCCCTGCCGATCCCCGCGACTATCACGTCGCTGCGCTGATCTTGCGGGATCTCGGCATCGACCGCGTCCGCCTCCTGACGAACAACCCGGCCAAGTGCGCGGCTCTGGAGACGTCCGGCGTGCACGTGGCCCAGCGCCTCCCCCTCCTGACCCCGCCCAACCCGCAGAGCCTGCGCTACCTCGAAACCAAGCGGGCCAAGCTGGGCCACCTCGTCCTCGCCGACGACGGAGCCGCCGGCCAAGAGGCCGCCGCCATCTAAGCTGGGCCTGCGCCCTCTCCGTCCACTCGCCTCGCGCGCGGCGACCCCCGCGCCGCACCGACGCTCCCATCCACGCCGGACGCTCCTCAGCTGCACCCGCCGCCATGACCTAGAATCCGGGCGCGTTTCTGTGCCGCTCGGCCACTGCGACTGGGAAAGGATCCGGAATGTCTACGGCCTTCATTCGCGCGCATCTCATCACCGGCGACGGACGCGACTTCGACAGCGCCGCCGTTCTCGTCGAGAACGGGCGCATCGCCTCCGTTAATACGCGTGGCGGCGACCTCGCCGCCGACGTTGTGGTCGACCTCGAAGGGCGGGCCCTCCTGCCCGGCTTCATCGACCTGCACGACCACATGATCGGCGGCGACAACCAGATCGGCCACGGCGATGAGTACACCAGCTTCAAGATCGGCGACCCGATTATCAAAGCCGTGCTCGACTCCGTGGAGGCCGCTGCCAAGACGCTGCACGTCGGCGTCACCTCGGCGCGAGAGATCGGCGCCCGCGACTTCATCGATGTCGCCATGAAGCGGGCGCAGGCCGCGGGCCAGATTCAGGGGCCCCGCATGCTCGCCGCGGGTCCCGGGGTCTGGATGAGCGGCGGCCACGGGTCGTTCTGGCAGCCGGGCCACGGCGCCGACGGCGTGGACGCGGTCATCCGCCGCGTCCGCTATCTGGTGGAGAACAATGTGGACGTGGTCAAGGTCGTCAGCTCCGACGGGCCGGAGACCTGCGGCGATTGGTGGAGCCCGCAGTACACCCCTGAGGAGGCCGCCGCCGCTATGGGCGAGGCCAAGCGGCTCGGCCGGCGCACGGCCGCCCACGCCATGGGCCACGACGGCATCAACAACCTCGTGACCGGCGGCGCGGAAACCATCGAACACGGCTGGTACATCTCGGAGGAGAACTGCCGCACCATGATCCAGCACGGGACGTACCTCATCCCGACGCTCGGCAACGTGGTGGACATTATCCACAAGGGCGCCGGGCTGGAGATGCCCTGGGCCGTCATGATGCAGGACGATGAAGAGGCGATCTTCCAGCGCCACAGCATGGCCGTCGAGTTGGGCGTGAACATCGCCATGGGCTCGGACTGCGGCGGCAACGAAGCCCGCCTCCACGGCGATAACCTCCTGGAGTTGGACTGCCACGTCCGCTGCGGCATGAGCCCCATGCAGGCCATCACCAGCGGTACGCTCGACGCCGCCCGCGCCGTCCGCATCGACAATGAGGTCGGCAGCGTGGCGGAGGGCAAGCTCGCCGACTTCGTGATCGTGGACGGAGACCCGCTCGCGGACATCCGCCTGACGCAGACCGGCGTGGTGGGCGTCGTGCAGGGCGGCGCTGTCAAGCGCGACGACCTGGGCATCCTGGAACAGCTGCGCCGCGAGCCCGGAACCGCGGCTGCTCGGGGCGTGCTCCTCGGGGCCCTGGGCGCGTTCGGCCGCGCCGGCTGAGCCGCGGGGCGCAGCGCCGAAGTGGGGGCAAAGGCCGGACGCGCGACCGGGCAACGAACCTCGGCGCGATCTCCGAAGCCCAAAGACGTGCCTTGAGGCGATCGGCGTAAACTGCGCAACGAGGTACGTCTGGTGGCCGCAACGGTCGTCATCTTGGGGGCGGGGATCGGCGGTCTGGTCGCCGCTCATGAATTACGGCGGAGACTGGAGCGCCGGCACCGCATCGTCCTCGTCGACCGCGAAGCCGAGCACCGGTTCCAAGCGTCCTACTTGTGGGTCATGATGGGCTGGCGGAAGCCGGCCCAGATCACGCGCTCGTTGTCGCCACTGCGCGAGAAAGGCATCGAGTTCCGCCAAGCCGCCGTCGAGGCCATCGACCCTTCAGGCCGCACTATCCGGACGGACAACGGCTCGCTGTCATACGACTACCTGGTCGTCGCGCTCGGCGCTGCCCTCGCTACCGATGAGACCCCGGCGCTCGCGGCGGCGGGGCTGACGCCCTACACGCTGGACGGCGCGCAGCGGCTTCACTCGGCATGGCGGGAACTGGACGGCGGCTCGGTAGCGGTCGTAATCGCCGACCTCCCGTTTAGGTGCCCGGCGGCTCCGTATGAGACCGCGCTCTTGCTCGACACCGGGTTCCGCAAGCGCGGCGTTCGCGATCGCGTCACTCTTTCCCTGTTCACTCCGGAGCCCCAGCCGATGCCCGTCGCCGGGCCCGCCGTCGGGCAGGCGCTTCAAAGCATCTTGGAAGAACGCCGCATCGCCTATACACTCGACGCAAAGCTGGCCAACGTCGATCCGCAGAGCCGTCAACTGGAGTTCCAGGACGGCAGCCGGGCCGGGTTCGATCTCCTCGTCTACGTCCCCGCGCACCGCAGCCCCACGCCTGTCGGCGAATCGTCGCTGGCTGGCGCCGGCGGCTGGATCCCGGTGGACGCAAGAACGCTCCGCACGGGCGCCGACAACGTCTACGCCATCGGTGATGTAGCGGCGATCAAGCTCTCCAACGGCATGATGCTGCCCAAGGCCGGCGTCTTCGCCCATGAGGAAGCCGCGGTCGTCGCCCGGCGGATCGCGGCCGAGATTGAGGGCAAAGAGGCGGCAGCGGAGTTCGGCGGCTGGGGCGCCTGCTTCGTGGAAATCGGCGGCGGTAAGGCCGCGTACGGCAGCGGCAACTTCCTCCAGGATCCGGAGCCGGCCATGACTCTGGAGCCACCGACGCGCTCCTGGCACATGAATAAGGTGCTGTTCGAAAAGGCCTGGCTGGCTGCCATCGCCGCGCGGCCCAGCGTCTCCGCCCAGGCGTTTCGCGCCATGGATCTGTGGCAGCGCACGGCCCAGGGACAGCGCTGGCTCTGGCGCTGGCTGTGACCGATCTCCCGCGCGGGCCGGATGACACGTGCGATAATCGCTCGACAAGAGGTGATCGGGGAGGGATCCAATGGTCCAGTTGGTAAAACCCGCTGCCGTCTCCCGCGACGTGCTGCGCGGCAATATTCAGGACAAGTACACGGACGTGGCCACGGAGCCCGAACAGGGCTTCCACTTCCACACTGGGCTGCCGTTGACCGCCATGCTCGGCTACGACTCCGCGGCCATCGACTCACTCCCGGCCGCGACCGTTGAGTCCTTCGCGGGGACCGGGAACCCACTGGCCATAGGCCGGCTTGCCGAGGGCGCCGTGGTCCTGGACCTTGGCTGCGGCGCGGGGCTCGACACCCTGCTGGCTGCTCGACAGGTGGGGCAGGCGGGGCGCGTGATCGGCGTGGACATGACCCCGGCGATGCTGGACAAGGCCCGCGCTGGAGCGGCGACGCTCGGTCTGCGGAATGTCGAGCTGCGGGAGGGCTTCGCCGAGGATCTGCCGGCCGAGGACGCGTCCGTGGATGTGGTCATCAGCAACGGCGTCATCAATCTCTGTCCGGACAAGGTCGCCGTGATGGGCGAGATCGCGCGCGTCCTCAAGCCCGGCGGCCACATCCAGATCGCGGACATCCTGGTCCACCAGGAGCTCCCGCAGGACGCCAAGGACGACATCGAACTTTGGTCCGGCTGAATTGCCGGCGCTCTGTTGGAAGCAGAGTGGCGTTGGGTGCTGGATCACGCGGGATTCGTCGGCCTGGAGTGGGGACCGCAGATCGATGTGTTCTCCGGCTCCAAGCACGAATCCGACGCCAAGGAGTTCGATACTCGCGGCGTGACCTTCCGCGCCGTGAAGCCCCACTAGATCGGCTCCGCCCCGCTCGACTTGAGTTCCAGGGCCAGGCCTGCGACGCAGAGATAGACGCGCTCGGCCGCCGCGGCGACGCGCTGGTTGACGCGGCCCAGCGTGTCGACGTACCCGCGCCCGATGACAGACTCGGCGATCAGCCCTTGCCCGACCTCGTTCGTCACTACTACTACACGACCCTCCCGCGCGGCCGCGACGCCCAACACCGCCTCCACCTCGTCGTCGATGACCCGCTGCGCGGCGCTCAGGTCGGCGACGCTCGCGGACCCGTCGGGCTGCAGCGCCAGAAGGCGGTTGCTGACCCAAATCGTTAGGCAGTCCACCACGACGGTTCCGGCGGGCGCCCGCCTCAGCGCGCTCTCCAGTCGCTGCGCCTCTTCGATCGTCGTCCATTCCTCGGGGCGCTCCCGTCGATGCGCGGCGATCCGGGCGCGCATCTCCTCGTCGCCCGCCTCGGCGGTGGCGATGTACGTGACCGGCCCCCGACTCTCCGCCGCCAGGCGCGCGGCGAGGCGGCTCTTGCCGGCGCGCACGCCGCCGGTGATCAGCCAGATTGCCGCCATGGCCCCCTGCTATCCGCCGTCCCAGACATAGGCGCTCAGCCAGTCTCGCTCCAGCGCCGCGCTGATCGCCAGCAGCGTCGCGATCTCGGTGACTTCGATCAGGGCGCCGTCGACGTCGCCTGTGAGTCCGCCCAACCGGCGCTGCGCGTAGACGACGACGGCGGCTGTGACGACGGCCGCGGCGAGCGCCGCGATGATGGTGCCGGGGCCAAACGCGAACACCGCCGTCCCTAGCACCGCGGCGCCCGCGAGTAGCGCTGGCGCCCAGCGGGCCGTCCGATGCAGGTCGCGCCCGAACCCGTCCGGACGGGCATACGGGGCCGCCGCCATGGCCCCCACCACCAGGCCACGACCGACCACCGGCGCAAGCAGCAGCGCTCCGAACCGCCCGCCCTCCGGAAGCGCCAGCACGAAGGCGAACTTCGATAGCAGCGCCAGTGATACCGCGATCGTTCCCCAGGTCCCGGTCCGGACGTCGTGCATGATCGTCAGCCGCTGCTCGCGGGTGCGCCCGCCGAACAGTCCGTCGGCGGCGTCGGCCAGACCGTCCAGGTGCAGCCCGCCGGTCACCACGACCCACGCTATGAGCACGACCACCGCGACCCCCGGCGCTGGCAAAAACTCGCGGCCCGCCCGTTCGACGCCGAAGATCGCCAATCCGATCACCAGACCGACCACCGGAAACGCCCAGAGGGCGCGCGCAACCGCGTCGCTCGCGTGCAACGGTGCCCGCCGCCAGCGCAGCACGGTCAGAAACTCCACCGCGGGGACGGGGGAGCCGAGCCAGGAAGGCGCCTTCCGCCGCGCCTTGAGTGCGCCTGCCAGCGCGCGCGCCATGAGTCCAACTACTCCTGCGGTCCGGAGACGCTCGCTTCGTCGAACGTCGCCATCTCTGCGAGCAAACGCGAGGCGTCTTCGACCAGTGCGAAGGCCAGCACGGCGCCGGTGCCTTCGCCCAGTCGCAGGCCCAGGTCCAGATACGGGTGCAGGCCCAGCCGCTCTAGTGCGATGCCGTGGCCCGGCTCGGCCGAGCGGTGCGCCGCGATGCTGAACGCAGCCGCGTTCGGGGCAATCGCCTGCGCGATCAGCGCGGCGGCGGCGCTGATGAAGCCGTCCAGGACCACGGGGATACGGGCCGCCGCCGCGCCGAGGATGCACCCGGCCAGTACGCCGATCTCGAATCCACCCACCTTGTGCAGGACGTCGATGCCGTCCGTCGGGTCGGGCCGGTGCCGGGCTAACGCGCTCTCCACCGCTTCCACCTTGCGTCGCAGGCCTCTGTCGTCCACTCCCGTCCCGCGCCCCGTCACCGCCTCCGGCCCCGAGCCGGTGATCGCCGCCGTGATGGCCGCGGCCGCCGTCGTGTTGCCGATGCCCATGTCACCCGTCGCCACGATGTCGAGACCGGACTCTTGGAGCGTGGGGATCAGATCCAGCCCGGCCTGCACGGCTGCGACGGCTTGCCCGGGGGACATGCTCGCTGCCGTGCGCATGTCGGCCGTGCCCGCTCCGATGCGACGGTCGAAATACGACGTACGCTGCGGCCCTTCCGGCGGCTCCACCGGCGCACGCAGCCCCGCGTCCACCACCACAACGTGCGCTCCGTGCGCGCGGGCCAGGACGTTGATCGCCGCGCCGCCGCGCAGGAAATTGCGCACCATCTCCTGCGTCACCGACTGCGGGTAGGCGCTCACGCCCGCGGCCGCGACGCCGTGGTCCGCCGCCGCGACGACAACCGTCTTCCGCGGAAAGCGTGGTTGCGCTTCCTTGGTCACCCCGGCCAGCCAGACGGCCAGCTCCTCGAGCCGCCCCAGCGAGCCCGGCGGCTTCGTGAGCCGGTCCAGCCGTTGTTGTGCCGCCGCCATGGCGCGCGCGTCCAGTCCCCCGATCGGGGGGACCGCCGCCTGAGGATCGGTGCCGTGCACGCTCGTTTTCATCGGCTGTCAGAGCTCGAGCCCCGCTTGCGCTTTGATGCCCCGGTCGAACGGAAGGTTCCGCTTGCGGACCTCCGAGATGAGGTCGGCGAACTCCACTAGCTCCGCTGGCGCGTCGCGGCCCGTGCTCTTCCCTCTGCCTTCGCCGGTGTAAACCGGCACGAGTCCTTGGCGTCGGTCACGCTGATCGCGCATGCTGCTCGCTTGCTGTCACACGACGGCGTCGCGGTAGCCGTTCGCTGCATCGATTCCCGGGCTGGTCCGCGCCGCCGCCGGAACGAAAAACGCGACCCGGCCGGAGCAGCGGATCGCGTGATCCCCCCGCCTTTCCGCGAAGGCGCAGTCTGGGATGCGACGCAAAGCAGGCGTTCGGGCTTCTCGGAAGAGTTACCGTTGCGGGACAGCGCCGGGTTTACACCGGACTTCCCCTGCTCTGCGCGCCCACCTCTTCAGGTGCAGCCCGAGGGTGCCACCGGCGCAGGGGGCCGTCAAGCGACGCTAACCCCAGCATGCGGGAAACGCCGGCGCGCCCTTGACGCTGCGCGCTATCGTCGCGACGCAATCAGCTGAAGTTTGCGGCCTGAAGGGAGGCGACCATGAGGGGTCTCGCGGGAAAGTCGGTGCTGGTGACGGGTGCGTCTAGGGGCATCGGACGCGGCATCGCGCTGCGGTTCGCGGAAGAGGGCGCCAACGTGGCTGTCAACCATCCCGGCGAGGCGGAAGAGGCCCGCGAGGTGGTGGACACCATCCGGGCGCGGGGTGGGACGGCCTTCAGCGTCCGCGCGGACGTGGCCAAGGCCGCGCAGGTCCGGCGCATGGTCGAGCGCGTGGTGGCCCG
The DNA here is from genome assembly GCA_963663235.2 of Dehalococcoidia bacterium. Lineage (GTDB taxonomy): Bacteria > Chloroflexota > Dehalococcoidia > Bin125 > Bin125. The sequence continues at coordinate 744,320 of CAXXNO010000004.1, read as the reverse complement.
CTTTGGCCAGATCGACGTGCTGGTCAACAACGCGGGCGTCAGCCCCTTCTACGAGTTCTTCGACATCACGGAGAAGGTCTGGGACCGCACGCAGGCCGTGAACCTCAAGGGCGTCTTTCTCTGCTCCCAGGCGGTCGCCCGCCACATGGTCGATCGCCGAATCCCGGGGCGCATCGTCAGCACCAGTTCGCTCTCTTCCTACGTCGGCTCGCGGATGCAGGCCCACTACTGTTCCAGCAAGGCCGGCGTCAATCTGCTGATGAAATCGATGGCGATCACGCTGGGGCCGCACGGCATCACCTGCAACTCCGTCCTCCCGGGCCTCGTCGCGACCAAAATGAACCGCGAGATCGTGGATGACCCCGCGATACGGCGGGCGTACGAGCGCCAGGTTCCGATGCGCCGGCTGGGGCAACCGCAAGACATGGCCGCTGCCACGGCCTTCCTGGCCAGCGACGATGCCCGCTACATCACGGGCGCCGAGATCCTCGTCGACGGGGGCGCCTTCGCCAGCTTCGAGTGGACCGCAACGGAGTGACCGCCCCTGCCCCTCGCTTCCGCTCCCGTGCCGGCGCTCCCGGCCCGCGCGGCCTTCACCTTCGCTGTCTCAGGCGCCGGACCTCCGGTTCACATCGCAGCGCCTGCCCTGGACGCCGCTGCTAGCATTGGTCCACTTGGGATCGGTCCGGCAGTCGGCGACTGCAGAGCCGCCTCTTCGCGCGCTGGCGCGCGCGAGGCCGGTTCGGATAGGAGACACGGCCATGTGGCGACTCGGATTCCTCGCGCTCGTGGCCCTGATCATCTTGGCCGCCTGCGGCGGCGACGGCGACGCCGACGAGTCGCCCGCCGAACAGGCCGACACCGCGGCCCAGACGGACGCCGTCGGCGAGGCCACCGCGGCCTTTGAGGCCGCCGAGGCTGCCGACGCTGACGGCGCTGCCGCGACGGACGACGCCGCGGAAGCCGCACCCCGCACGGCGCAAGGTGGAAGGCGATCGCGACGCTCTGGAAGGGCGCATCGCCTTCGTCTCCGAGCGCGACGGCAACCCTGAGATCTACGTCATGAACGCAGACGGCTCGGGCCAAACCCGCCTGACCGAGAACCCCGCCGCCGACTGGGGCCCCGCCTGGTCGCCGGACGCCTCGCAGATCGCCTTCGTCTCCAACCGCGACGGCAACTCCGAGATCTACGTGATGAACGCGGACGGCTCCAACCAGACCCGGATCACGGACAACTCCGACCTCGACATAGGCCCGAACTGGTCACCCGTCGATGACCGCATCGCCTTCGTTTCGAACCGCCAAGGGAATCCGGACATCTACGTCATGAACGCCGATGGCTCGGGGCCGACGCGTATCACGGATGCCGACGCGCACGAGTACGGGCCTTCCTTCTCCCGCGATGGCCTAGAGATCGCCTTTGTCCCGGAGACGTCCGGCCAGGCGGAAATCTTCCTGATCCGGGCGGACGGATCACAACAGCCGTTCCGGATAACGAATAACCCCGCGCTCGACTACGGTCCGGACGTCTCGCCGCTCGGCCTGTCCATCGTCTTCGTCTCGGAGCGTGCCTCCCCTCCCGACATCTACGTGGTCGCCCCCGGCATCGCCCCCCGGCGGCTGACGGACGATCCCGGCTTCGACGTCGAGCCGGCCTGGTCGCCCGACGAGCAGTGGGTCGTCTTCGTCACGGAGCGCCACAGCACCGAGGACCGCTTCAGCCTGGAGATCTACGTCGTCGATGTCGCTGGCCTCAGCCTGATCCGGCTGACCAACAACGAGCACCTGGACTACCAGCCGGCCTGGGCGCCCGTCGGGACCGCCGGCCCGATCGTCGCCAGCGCTCCCACGCCCGACCCCGGCCCGCCCGCCATCAGTGATCCCGTCCCGCAGGAAGATCCGGATGAGCCCGCGCCGCCGGACGATCAACTCCAGCCCAGCGACGACAGTCCTCCGGACGACCGCGTCCCGCCCGAGGACGACAGCCCGCCCGTCACCGTCGTGCCCCCCCAAGGCGATGATGATGACCCGCCCGCCCGCGACCGCGACCGTCCCGGTGGCCGGCCCCGCGACGGCGACGACTGCGTACCCACCGTCGCCGTCACATGCAACGGCGACGACGGCGAGCAGCAGGAGCCGATCGACCCGCGCGACCTCCCCGAAGACGACGGCGGCGCCTGCGGCGATCCTGGATTCACATGCCCCGACGACGCCGACGGCAACGGACTGACCCCTGGAGACATCGAACCGATCATGCCTGACCTTACAGGCGACGGCGATGACGACGGGCCGCCGGTCGCCCCCATCGACCCCGACCAGGCCGGACCCTCGCCGATCGGCGAAGACGACGGCGACGACGGTCCGATCATCGACGGTCCGATCGGGCCCGGGCCTGGCGGTGGCCCCGACAATCCAGCGCCGTGACCCCGCGCTAAGCCGCGGCCGCTAGGAACGAAAGAGGCAAGCGCGGGCGGAGAAGGGACGCATCCCCGTCCGCTTGCTGGAAACTGGGGCCGGCACGTGACGCAACGCGACTCTACGCGAGGCGCAGTCGACCCCATCACTTTTGAAGTGGTCCGCAACGCCTTGACGGCCGTCTGCAATGAGATGGCCCTCGTGGTCGCCAAGACGGCCTACTCGACCCCCGTCAACGAGGGGCACGACTTCGCCGGCGCCGTCTACGACCGTCGCGGTGGCCTGGTCGCCCAGGGCGAGTTCGATATGCCCACCTTCGTCGGGCTGACGCTGCTCACGGTGCCGGAGGTCATTCGCGCCGTCGGGCTGAGCGAAATGGAGCCCGGCGATATCTACATGATCAACGACCCCTACGTTGCCAGCACCCACTGCAACGACATCCACTTCGTGAAGCCGCTCTTCCACGAGCGCGAACTCATCGCCTTCGTCACATCGACGGCGCACTGGTCCGACGTGGGTGGCAGCGCGCCCGGATCCTTGAGCTGCTTGGCGAGCAGCGCGTACGAGGAAGGCATGCGCATCCCGGCCATTACCCTCTATCGCCGCGGACGCAGGAACGACGACGTAGTCGCCTTGCTGCTCGCCAACATGCGCCAGTCGTGGGAGCGCCTGGGAGACCTGAACGCGCAGGTCGCCGCGGTCAAGGCCGGCGAGACCCGCTTCCGTGCCTTGATCGACCGGCATGGGTTGCCGGCCGTGCTGACCGTCATGGATGAGGTGCAGAACCACTCGGAGCGCCTCGTCCGGGCCGTTTTCGCTGGCCTCCCGGACGGGACCTACACAACGGAGGACTGGATCGACCAAGACCCCCTCACCGGTGAGCCGAAAGCCGTGCGCTTGGCGCTCACGATTGCCGGCGACCACGCCCTCTTCGACCTCACCGCGAGCGACGGCCCCGCCCAGGCCAGCATCAACTGCACGATCGCCGCGACGACCTCCGCCTTGTTCATCGGCCTCGCATCCATCCTGCCGCAGATGCCCATCAACGCCGGGATCATGCGCGCGATCGAGATCCGCGCCCGCCGCGGATCGATCGTTTGGGCGGAGCCGCCCGTCGGCGTCTCCGGACTGGTGCCCACCAGCATGGACATGGTCATTAGCTGTGCCATGCGCGCGCTCAGCCAGGCGCTGCCGGAGCGAGGCGCGGCGAGCACCCATAGCGTCATCAACGCCGTGTTCGCCGGCTATGATGAGCGGGCGGAGTTCCAGGCCCCCTTCATTAACTACGTCTGGGGCTTTGGGGGCCTCGGCGCCACGAAGCGCAAAGACGGCGCCAGCGACGCCGCGCCGGCCTTCGGCGCCAGCGCTTCCAATATCCCGGTAGAGCTACAGGAGCGGCGCTACCCCGTCCTTTGGAGTCGGCACATGCTGCTGCCGGACTCGGGCGGTCCCGGGCGCTCTCGCGGGGGGTTGGGCTTGGATCTGCTGGTGGGGTTCCCCTTCCACCCGGGAACGCTCCTCTCCATCGGCAACCGCGAGCGCTTCGGTCCGCCGGGCATCTTCGCCGGGGAGGCGGGGGGGACGGCCGGCCTGGTGCTGCAGAAGGGCACGGAGGCCGAGCGCAACTTGGGCATCATCTGCGCCGATGTGGCCATCGCCCCCGGCGAGGTGGCCTCTTACTGGTCTTCCGGCGGAGGCGGCTACGGCGACCCGCTGGAGCGGCCCGCGGACCGGGTCTTGGACGACGTCATCGATCAGTACGTTTCCATCGCCAAGGCCCGCGCACAGTATGGCGTGGTGGTGACAGCGATCGATCCCCGCGCGTTGCGGTACGAGGTCGATGAGCCCGCCACGACCAAGCTCCGCGACGAGATGCGCGCCGCTCGCGGGAACTGATCACGACGCCCGGGCTCCCCGCCCCGGCGGATGGTCGGATGCCCAGCGCTGGCTTTCGGTCCGCTGGCCGCCACTCTGCCCGTCCAGCGATCGCCCTTCCCCCTCGCGCGGCGGCGGGGAACTGCGCTAGCCTCGCGGTTGTCGCGCTCCAGGCGACAGGCCGGAGAGAAAGGCGAGCCCATGGATATCGGCATGTTCATGCCCACCCACGGTCTGCTGACCCGCGACGGCGCGGACATGTTCTTGAGCGTCGTCCCGGGACCGGAGATCCGGCCCGTCGAGGTGGCCCAGGTCGCTGAGCGGGTGGGCTTTCACTCGCTCTGGTTCGGCGACCACGTCACCATCGCCCTGGAGACCACCAGCGGACACGTGGCCAACCCGGAGTCCCGCAAGCGCGCCTACCCTCCGCGGCCACACATGATGGACGGCGCGGTGGTGATGGGCGCCATCGCGACGGCGACCAGCCGGATCAGGCTGGGCCCCTGCGTGCTCATCGCGCCCTATCGTGGCCCCCTCAACGACGCCCGCCAGTTCGCCACCGTCGATGTCCTCTCCAACGGCCGCCTGATCATGGGCGTCGGCGCTGGCTGGATGAAGGAGGAGTTCGATGCGCTTGACCTGCCCTACGAGGAGCGCGGGCCCATGACCGACGAGTGCATCCAGATCTACAAGCGATCCTGGAGCGATGACGTGGTCTCCTTCCACGGCAAGTTCTACGACTTCGACAACCTCTCCATGGACCCCAAGCCCGTGCAGAAGCCGCACCCACCGATCATCTTCGGCAGCATTGCCATGGTCGGGGCCCGCCGTGCCGCCCGCCTCTGCGACGGCTTCTTCCCCATGTTTGGCGACACCTACCCGGACCCCTACCGCTTCGGCTACCTCCAGGACGAGATCCGCCGCGAAGCGGAGACCATCGGCCGCGATCTCTCCAACTTCTCGATGACGGCCATCGCCTCGGCCCGGATCACGGACGCGGACGACCCGCTCGCCAAAAAAGAGCCCCGTCCGATTTGCACCGGCGCCAAGGAGCAGATCCTGGATGACCTCGCCCGCTTCGCCGACGCGGGCTACGGATCGGTGGTCTTGAACATCGCCTGCCCCTCCGCCCGCGTCGATGAGCTCATCGAGCAGATGGAGTGGATCGGTCGAGACGTGATCCCCGCGGCGCGGGACATCACGGCGACGGGCGAGTGGAAGCCGGAAATCTGACGCCGCGGTGCGGTAGATGGTCGCTCCACTCGGCTCCTTCGATGCTGGTCGGCCCGGCGCCGCGGGTTCTATCCAACAGTGAGGCCGGACTGCTCGCACGGCATTCCGTCATGGAGGAGTGAAAATGAAGATCGGTGTCGTGTTTCCCCAGACGGAGATCGGAAATGATCCGGCGGGCATCAAGGACTTCGCGCAAGCGGCGGAGGCGTTGGGCTACCATCACCTGCTGATCTACGATCACGTCTTGGGGGCGGACCCGGACCGGCCCGGCGGTTGGGCCGGCCCGTACGACAAAGACACGCCTTTCCACGAGGCGTTCGTCACCTTGGGCTTCTTGGCCGCCCACACCACCACCATCGAGTTGGTGACCGGCGTCATCATCCTGCCCCAGCGACAGACCGCGCTCGTCGCCAAGCAGGCGGCCGCGCTCGACATCCTCTCCGGCGGGCGGCTCCGCCTCGGCGTCGGCACCGGCTGGAACGCCGTCGAGTACCAGGCCCTGTCCGAGGACTTCCACAACCGCGGCAAGCGCCAGGAGGAGCAGATCGCGCTCATGCGTGACCTCTGGGCCAACGACGCGATCGACTTCCGCGGCGCTTGGCACCGCGTCGATCGCGCCGGCATCAACCCGCTCCCGGGGCGGTCGATCCCGATCTGGTTCGGCGGGCAGGTCGAGGCGGTGTTGCGGCGCATGGCTCGCCTCGGCGACGGCTGGATCGTCAACATCGATCCCAACGACAAAGCGCGCGCGGCCATCGAGCGGCTGCACGGCTACCTCCGCGCCGAGGGCCGCGACCCCGCGGCCTTCGGCATCGATGCGCAGATCGGCAAGCCCGCCGAGGGTCCGCAGATCCTGCGCGCGCACGCGGAAGGCTGGCGCGCTCTCGGCGCCACCCACGCCTCCGTCCGCACCATGGGCGCGGGTCTTTCCGGCCCTGCGCAACACATCGACGCCCTGCGCGGTTACCAAGAGCTCGTCGGCGCGTAGCGGCCTCTCCGCCTCGGGGCGCTGCGGTTCGCCTACCATGGGCGCGGCTGCTACCGGGAGTATTGACGCACTGCGAACGGAGATCGCGGCATGAAGTACGAGATCAAGCACGGGCCTGCCTACGCCCTGGGCATCGTCGAGCTCGCCGCCGGCGAGAGCATCCAGGCCGAAGCCGGCGCCATGGTCAGCATGTCCGACACCATCAAGATATCGACCGGCGTGCAGGGCGGGCTGATGAAAGGGCTCAAGCGATCCCTCCTGGGCGGCGAGAGCTTCTTCATCAACACCTTCACGGCGGAACAGTCCGGTGAGGTCACGGTGGCCCCGGCCCTCCCCGGCGACATCGTCGCGCTGGAGGTCGGCGACCAGGCGCTCCTCATCCAGTCCGGCTCTTTCCTCGCCGCTAGCCCTGAAGTCAACATCGACACCAAGTGGGGCGGCGGCAAGACGTTCTTCTCGCGCGAAGGCCTCTTCCTCTTAAAGGCCACCGGCTACGGCACAGTCTTCGTCTCCAGCTACGGCGCAATCCACTTCATCGAGCTGCGCGAGGGCGAGCGCTACACCGTCGATACCGGCCACATGGTCGCCTTCGACGAGTCGGTCAAGTACGACGTCGGCAAGGTCGGCGGCTGGAAGTCGACGCTGCTCAGCGGCGAAGGCCTGGTCGCCAAGCTCACGGGCCCGGGCCGCTTCTACATGCAGACCCGCAGCCCGGACAGCTTCATCGACTGGCTGGCCCCCAAGCTCCCCGGCCGCCGCGAGTAGCCGCGCGGCGCGACGGATCAAGTCCTCGTCGTCCCAACGGGCTTAGTAGCAGTCCCCAAAGACGTTCAGCTCACTCACGGAGATGAAGGCGGCCTCCCCACCGGGGGCGCCGAAGATGCGGATGCCGGTGCCCGGCAGCGGGTCGAACATGAGGATGTAGGTCTCATAGGGGATCCCATTGTCGCCGTACGCATACCCCGGCGTGATCCTGAGCCCGGTCACGGTCAGCCAGTTCTCGCCCAGGCGCACCTGCACGGTCAGCGTGTCGAACCAGCCGCCGTCGGCGAAGTGCAGCCCCTCCTGGAACAGCACTGCCTCCCAGACGTGCACCGAGTCGTAGACGTAGCCGATCCAGTCTTCGCTGGCCGGCTCCCCTCCATTGAAGGTGTCGTACATGCGTAAGAGGTCAAACTCGCTGGGATCCGGCGTGTCGCCGTCTCGGATCACTTCGATGTCCGGGTTCGCGGCCCCGCTCGGGGCGGTCACCCGCGCGATGATGTCTCCGTCGTACGTGAGATCTTCACAATTGGACGGCGGCTGGGGTGGCCGGAAAGACGGCGTTTGACAGTCCGCGAAGACAAGCAACTCGGCCACGGAGATGAATGCGGCCGCGCCGCCGGGAACGCCAAAGATCCGGATGCCGTCGCCGTAGAGCGGGTCGAACGTCAGCAGGTACGTCTCGTACGAGAGCCCGTTGTCGCCGAAGGCGTAGGCCGGGCTGATCGTCAGCCCCGTCACCTCCACCCAGCTCCCGCCCTGGCGCACCTGTACGGTCAGCGTCTCGAACCAGCCGCCGTCGGCGAACTGCAGCCCCTCTTGAAAGATGACGTCTTGAAAGGCGTGCGTCTCGGGGTACACGTACCCGATCCAGTCATTGAGCGCGGGGTTGAAGCCGTCGAACGAGTCGTAGTGGCGCAGCGGGTCTGTGTCACCGGGCTCCGGCATGTCACCATCGCGAATGACGCCGAAGTCCAAGTTGCCGCCGCCGCTCGGCGAAGTCACCAGAGCGAAGATCTGGCCGCCGTCGGTCACGTCGTTGTCGCAGCTCGCAACAACCGGCGGCGGCGGCTCACAGCCTCCGAAGACGCTCAACTCGGCCACCGAGATGAAGGCCGCCTCGCCGCCGGGGGCGCCTAACAGACGGATGCCGTCGCCCAGCATGGGATCGAACGTCAGTTGGTACGTTTCGTAGTTGAGCCCCGTGTCGCTGAACGGGTACTCCGGCGTGATCGTTAGCCCCGTCACGTCCACCCAGCTCCCACCCTGGCGCACCTCCACGGTCAGCGTGTCGAACCACCCGCCGTTGGAGAACTGCAGCCCCTCCTGGAACAGCATCTCCTCCCAAACCACCGACCCGGAGTACACGTAGCCAATCCAGTCGTAGGCGGCGTCGTTGATCCCGTCGTAGGTGTCATACATGCGCTGACGGTCGAGACTGCCGGCCGGCGGCGAGTCGCCGTCCCGGATCACCTCAATGGACCGGCTACCCACGCCCGTGGGCTCCGTCACCGACGCGATGATCTGACCATCGCTGGCCAAATTGTCGCCGCAGCTACCGATGAAAGACGGCGGCGGCGGCGGTGGCGGTGGCGGTGGCGGCGGCGGTTCGGACGTACGCTCACAGTCGCCGAAGACGCGGAGCTCCCCCACGGAGATGAAATCGGCGATGCCGCCAGGCGCCCCAAACATCCGGATCCCGTCCCCCCCCAGGGGGTCGAACGTCAGCTCGAACGTCTCGTAGGAGAGCTCGTTATCGCCAAAGGGGTAGCCCGGAATGATCGTCAGCCCCGTCACCGTCACCCAGCGCCCGTCCTGGCGCACCTGCACGGTCAGCGTCTCGAACCACCCCCCATCGTCGAACTGCAGCCCCTCCTGGAACAGCAGCCCTTCCCACCAATGCGATGAATCGAAGACGTAGCCGATCCAGTCCTCGCTGGCGGGCTCGATCCCGTCGAAGGTGTCGTACATCCCCAGAAGTTCCAGGCTGCCGGCCGGCGGGAAATCGCCGTCGCGGATCACCTCGATGTCTGCGCTGCCGTCGCCGATCGGGAACAGGACCCGGGCGATGAGCTCGCCCCGGTGGCTCAAGTCGTTATCGCAACTGAGACCGGTCACGGACGGACGCGGTGGAGGCGGTGGAGGCGGTATCGACTCGGCGACGCCGGGAAGCCGGATCTCCTGGGCGGTCTCCGATACGATCCACAGCACCGCGCCCCAACGGAGTGCGAAGTTGGTCCGGTTCAGGGCCGGTATGTACGACGTCCACGCCACCCTCACCGGATCGTAGAGCCAGGCGATCTCGACGGTCCGGAATACGTCGGCGGCGAACGACGGCTCGCCCAGCCACTCGACGAACTGCCCCCCCGCCCGCAGTGCGGGGATCGCGGGGAGGATCGCCGCCGGCTCCAGCTCTGCCTCCGGTTCGAACTCCGGTTCGAACTCGGGTACGAACTCGGGTTCGAACTCCGGCTCCGGTTCGGGTTCCGGCTCCGCGACATGCAGCTCGATCTCGTCCTGGAACAGCGTCGGGCCCCAAGTGCCGTCGGGGAGGATCTCCACGACCGCCGCTACGATCGTGAAGACTCCGCCGCCCTCGGCGCTGAAGGCGGAGTGGGCCTGGCCGTTCTCATCGGTCGTCTTGAGCCGCGTATCCACCGCCGCGACAGAGAGCGACTCGGTGAACAGCACCCGCGCGCCGAGAACGGGCTCGCCCTCCTCGTCGATGACCGTCGCCGTGAGGCGCGCGCTCATCCCCACCTCGAGCCACATCGGGCTTGCGGTCACCTCGACATGCGCCGACGCTTCTTGAGAGACGCCATACGGCCGCGCACCGAAGCCCGCCGCTTCCGTGGGCGGTACCGACGTCCCAAGCACGGCCAGCGCCGTCAGGATCGCGGCCACCACCCCAACGCGGCGCCGGACCCCAAGCGCTCGCGCGGTGAGGACCCTCATGCCGGGCCTTTCGTTTCCCCTGGAGCCGTGCGGTCGGGTACCGGGCCGGCCGTGTGGTCGGCCTCGGGACCGCGCGAGATCCCGCCCGCCGGTGCCCCCGCCCAGCGGCCGTGGCGCTCCGCTCGTCGGACGGCCGAGCATCTGCTCACCCTTCAGCCCGAGGTGATCGACGCTCGGAGCCGCAACGCTGCGTCCTGCTCCGCGGCGCGATCAGGCGGGCGCCGTCTGGCTCTCCCTCGCTATATAGTTAAGACCAGCCAACGACGCCTCTGTGACGGCTGTCCCTTGTTTCGCGAGGCTCGTACTGTTCCACCCCATCTGGGAGCACGCGTGGTGCGGGGCGTACGACGACGCCTGCGCCGTGGACAGCACCTGGGGTCACGATAGGCCGGGGTGCGCGACCACCGCGTCTGGCGATGGTCTTGGCTGGATGCCGACCAATGGTCGCACCGCGAGTGGGACCTCCCGGGATCGCCACCTAACGCGCCGTGCTGGCTGCCGAGATCTACCGCTTGCTGGTGGCCGTGGCTGAGGTGGAGGAACAAGAGCGGGAGACGGGACTCGGTCCCGCGACCCTCGACAGGATCGGAACGGCGCTCGTCCCGGTCCTGCCTTGCCGCCAAGCGGAAACACTGGCAGTGGTCTCATGGTCCTGGAGCGTCCGTTGAGCGGTGGCGTTCTGCGTCGTGTCGAGCGCCGGTCTGCTCGGTGTGCGATCATCCGGAAACGAGTGGCTCGTGCGCGTCGGCGAGCCGGGAAGGAACCCCCCATGAAGCTTGGCTATTTCATGCAGCCGCTCCATCCGCCCGGCTCGGATCTCGCCCAGACCCTGCACGACGATCTCCACCAAGTCGTCACGCTCGACGCGCTCGGATTCGACGAGGCCTGGATCGGCGAGCACCTCACCCTGGAGTGGGAGAACATCACCTCGGCGGAGATTTTCATCGCCAACGCGCTCGCCAGGACGGAGCGCATCACGCTCGGGACCGGCGTCAGCTGCCTGCCCAATCACAACCCCTTCCTCCTCGCCCATCGCATCGCGCAACTGGACCATCTCGCGCTCGGCCGCTTCCAATGGGGGGTCGGGCCCGGTGCCTCGCCCGGCGACATGGATGCCTTCAACGTCGACTCCGTCGCCGGCGAGCACTATGAGATCGCGCGCGCGATGGTCGACGCCATCCTCGAGCTGTGGCAGGGCCTAGAGCCCGGCTATTACGGCAATCGCTGGTGGCGCTTCAAGGTCACGGAACCGATGGACGATGTCGCCTCCCACCTCTACCTCAAGCCTTACCAGAAGCCCTACCCGCCGATCGCCGTCGCCGGCCTGTCCGAGACATCCCCCTCGCTCGCCTGGGCCGGTGAGCGCGGCTGGTCCCCCATGAGCATCCACTACTGTGCGCCGCGCGTGCTTCGCGGCCACTGGAGAACCGTCGAAGAGGGAGCTCGCTCTGCTGGCCGGACGCCCGATCGCTCGACCTGGCGGGTGTGCCGCGACGTCTTCGTGGCAGACTCGACCGAGGAAGCGCGACGGATCGCCCTTGGCGGCGTGCTCGCCCGCGACTACGTCGATTACAACCTCGTGATCATGAAGAAGTTCGAAGCGCTCGGCCTCTTTAAAGACGATCCGGACATGCCGAACGAGCGGATCACCCCCGAGTACCTGGTGGATAACACTTGGATCGTCGGCTCGGTGGACGACGTCGAGCGAAAGATCCGCCGCCTCTACGAGGGTTCCGGCGGCTTCGGCGTCCTCCTCGTCGTCGCGCACGAATGGGAGCCGCGCCAGGCATGGGAGCGCTCTATGAGTCTCCTCGCCAACGAGGTGATGCCGCGCTTGACGGACCTCGGCTAACGGCCCGCGAACGAACCGCTTTACGGCCGTCCGATCTGCTCACAGCCGCCCGCGCAGTCGAGGGAGGAAGCACCATGGTCGTCACAGTTGGAAGCGGCGGCTTCCGCTACGAGGCGCTCGAGGACTGGGAGGCGCTCCCGGCTGGAATGCGGTTCCACGAAGCGCCCGGTGTCGCCGTGGATTCGGCCGACAACGTGTACGTCCTGACCCGCAACCCGGAGAACCCGGTGATCGTCTTCAACCGCGAGGGAGCGTTCCGCACCACCTTCGGCGCCGGCGTCTTCAGCGAGCGCGCCCACGGGATTCTTGTCGGCCCTGATGACTCGATCTACTGCGCCGATGACGGCACGCACACCATCACCCGCTGGTCCCCGGAGGGCGAACGGTTGGCGACCTTCGGCACACCCGGCCAGCCCGCGCCGGAATGGGGCGGAAAGCCGTTCAACCGGCCCACGCATGCGGCCGTCTCGCCTAAGACGGGGCATCTCTATGTCACGGACGGGTACGGGAACGCCTGCGTGCACAAGTTCACGCCTGCCGGCCGCCACCTCCTCAGCTGGGGCGAGCCGGGTATCGATGCCGGACAGTTCATCCGGCCCCACAACGTCGCCGTGGATGCGGCGGATCGCGTCTACGTGGCGGATCGCGAATGCCACCGGGTGCAGGTCTTTGACGCGGACGGGACGTTCCTCGCCATGTGGAACAACATCCATCGGCCGGACGGCTTGACCATCGGCCCAGACGGCAACATCTACATCGGCGAGTTGAACGGCTTTCCTGGCGTGGACGATGCTCCGGGCCTGGGGCATCGCGTGAGCATCTTCAGCCCGCAAGGCGAGCGCCTCGCCCGCTTCGGCGACCCGCGAGAGGGCGAACAACCTGGACGGTTCATCGCGCCCCATGGCATCGCCGTGGACTCCCGGGGCGATATCTACGTCGCCGAGACGGCCTTCACGATCCGCGGCCAGTACCTGGACCCGCCCCGCGAACTCAAGTGCCTGAAGAAGCTCCGCCGGCTGGCCTAGCCGGCCCACCGGCGCCGACGCTGCACATCGCGGAGGCGGAGCCACCGATCGTGCGCAACCGCCGGGCCTGACCGCGATCTAGACTCGCGCCTGGTGGCAGGGGAGGTGAGATGGGCCCGCGGATCGCAATCGTTGGCGTCGGCGCAATCGGCTCCGTGGTCGGCGGGATGCTCACCCGCTCCGGTCACGATGTCACGCTGATTGGGCAATGGCCCGAGCACGTCGACAAGATGAAGCGCGACGGGCTCCGGCTCTCCGGCACCCTCGGGGATTTCACGATCCCAGTCACCGCGCTCCATTTCCGGGAACTACAGGCCACGGCGGTGCCCTTTGATCTCGCCTTCATCGCGGTGAAGGCGTACGACACGGACTGGGCCACCGCACTGATCCACCCCTACCTCAGCGCGGACGGCCTCGTCGTCGGCTTCCAGAACGGCATCAACGATGAACGGGTCGCGGCCATCGTGGGGCGCGACCGCACACTAGGCTGCGTCATCACCATCGGTGCCGGGCTCCAAGAGCCTGGGCACGCCATGCGCACGGACACCCGCACGCTCGGGTTCCGCATCGGCGAGCTCGACGGCCGCGACTCCGAGCGCGCCCGACGGGTCGCCGAGATCGTGAGTCTGGTCGAGCGGGCCGAGGTGACGACCAATCTCTCGGGGGAACGCTGGGCCAAGCTCGCCGTCAATTGCATGGCCAACCCCATCGCCGGACTGACCGGCTACGGCTCCGCCGACGTCCGGCGCCGGCCCGACACCCGGTCGCTTTGTATCCGCCTCGCCGCTGAAGTGATCGAGGTCGGCCGCGCGCTGGGCCATGACCTGGAGCCCGTCTGGGGCATCGCCCCGCACCGTTTCCTCGACGCGGTCGCCGGGCGCGATCGGGCGGCCCTGGAGGCGGAGCTCATCGCAGGGGCGGCAGTACTCGGCGAGGGCCGCCCTTCCTTCCTGCAAGACGTCCTCCGCGGGCGGCGCACAGAGATCGATGATCTCAACGGCTACGTTGTGGACCGCGGCCGCGAGGTGCACGTGCCTACGCCCTGCAACGCCGCCGTCGTGGAGGTCTTCCACTCGTTTGCCGTTGGTGAGCTCCGGCCGGACCCCGCCAACTTGCGGCGGATCGAAGAACGGCTCCGCGCGGATTAACCCCGCCCGCCTCGGCCGCTGTCTTCGTCGACGCGGCTCTCACGAAAGTGCGTGGCCCTACCGCGTCGATCGACTAGCCCGCCGGTGACGCTGCCGCCCCCGCCGTCTCGGGCGTGGGAGCGAGCTCATCCAGGGCTGGCTTGATCTCCGTCATGAACTTCTCCAGGTTCCAGATCACGCTGTCCAGCGGCTGCTGCGCGTAATGCAGGATCAGAACACAGTACTCCGACGGCACTTTCTGCCATTGCCGCACCATCTTGGCGCGCACTTCGTCCACGGTGCCCACGCAGTGCTGCTCTGACTCCTCGATCACCTCGGTGAACGCGTTGACGCTGCTCTTCAGCGGCAGCGTCTTGCGGTCCTGTCGGGCCACCAGGGCAAGCTGGTTGTAGAAATTGCGCTGGATCTCGGCGTCGTACTTCGCCACGGCTTCGACGGCGTCTTCGTGCGTGTCCCCCAGCTGCAGCCAGCGCGTGGTGGCTTGCCGCTCGCCGAACTGCACGTCGTGGCCGGCGGCGCGGGTGGCTTTCAAGTAGATCTGGCCCATCTCCGCGCCGTTCTCGACGTTGGTGAAGTAGGTCGGAATAAAGCCCATCCGGCCGCAGTACTCCACGGTGCGTTCCGACCCGCTGCTCGCGACGAACACGGGGGGATACGGCTTGGTGTAGGGCGCTGGCACGACGCTCACGCGATGAACGCGGCCGTCGTCGCCTATCTCGCCCGGAGCGCCCAGGCGCTCCGTGGATTCCGCCATCCACCAGTCGATCCCCTCCTCGTAGGGGTAGGGGATCTGCCACAGAGGTGTGTTCTGCTCGATGCTCTCCTGCGTCCAGGCGTTCAGCACCATCTGCACCTGCTGCTCGAAGATGTCGCGGTTGATCTGGTCGTCGGCGCTGCCGTCCGAGTGGGTCGCCCGCGTGCCCAGGTGTTGGCCGATGATGTTCGTCCAGCGGTCTTGGTAGCCGCGCGCAAACCCGACGAAGCACCGGCCCTCCGTCAGATGGTCCAGGATCGCGATCTCCTCGGCCACCCGAATGGGGTGCTGCGCGCTCATCACGTAGCCAAGCGCGCCGACGCGGAGTTTCTTCGTCAGTGTCCCCCAGCGCATGTTGAGCATGCCCGGGCTCGGCCCCACCTCATAGCCCTCGGAGTGGAAGTGGTGCTCGATCGTGGACACGCCCCACAGCCCCAGCTCGTCGCAGGCCTTGACCAGGTCATCGCACCCAAGGATCACGTCGTGGTAGCGCTCCACGTTGCGGCCAATGGGGCGCAGCGCCCGCCGTTCGTCTTCGTCTGCCGCTGGGAGCACCGGGTAAATCTGCAACATCACTTTGACCACGACGCCCCAGCCTTTCCGGAACCCGGCTCCCCCAGCGCGGGAGCGATCGTTCCTCGATCAGTGGCGGCAGTATACCCACTCGACGATGCCGCGGATGCCGCTTGCACCGACGACGGTTCTCGTCCACCCGGGCGTCCGCGGCGGCAGCCGCCACGTGAACCCGCGACCCTTCCTGGGCAAGCAGCGGCCCGATCGGCTCCGACGGTGCCCTCGCGCTTCAGGCGCCGAGCGTCGCGATCGCCGGGCGTCTCGTGTGCCAGTCGGTCGCCTGCTGGTAGGCGTGCCCCACCCGCAGCATCAGGGCTTCGGCCCACGGCCGCGCGATGATCTGCAGCCCCACCGGCAGCCCTTGCTCATCGAAGCCGCACGGCACCGTCAGGGCCGGCTGACCGGTGACGTTGAAGGGCACGGTGCAACGCACGGAGGCTGACATCAGCGTCTCCTCAAAGCCATCGGCCGCCTTGTACTCCATCTGTCCATGCTGGGCCGCGGTCACCGCCAGCGTGGGGGTGACCAGCACGTCGATGCGCTGGTCCCGCCACAACTGGCGCATCTCCGCGATGATGCGCGAGCGATACCGCTGCGCGTTGATGTAATCGGTGGCGAGCATGACTTCGCCCACCTTTAAGTAGCTGGCCACGTCGGCCTGGTAGTCCTTCTCTTGCCGGCGCAGGCGCGGGCCGTGCCACGCCCCCGAATCGCCCAGTGCGATAGCGAACGCCAGCGGTTGGCTGAAGTCCAGGCTCTTGGGCATCGTGACCTCGACGATCTCGCCGCCCAACCCTCGCAAGGCATCGACCGCCGCCTGGAAGGCGTTGGTCACGCCCGGATAGTGGCTGACGAAGTGGTTGGTCGACACTGCCACCCGCAACCCCTGCACCCCGCCGCCCAACTTCGCCACGTAGTCCTCTACCGGCCGCTTCGATGAGTTGATGTCCCGTGCGTCATACCCCGCCACTACGCTCAGCGCGATTGCCGCATCCTCCGCCGTCCAGCACATCGGCCCAATGTGGTCCGCCGACCACGCTTGCGCGTACACTCCGTCCTTCGGCACCCGTCCAAAGGTCGCCTTCAAGCCCGTGATTCCGTTCAGGCAGGCCGGGATGCGGATCGAGCCGCCCGTGTCCGTGCCGAACCCGATCGGTACCTGCCCGGATGCCACCGCTGCGCCGGTCCCGCCGCTCGATCCTCCCGGCACCCGCGCGGTCTCCATGTCCCACGGGTTGCGGGTCGGGGGCGTCTGCACCCCGAAGGCGAACTGATGCGTGTTCACCTTCCCCATCAGCACCGCCCCCGCCGCGTTGAATCGTTCCACTACGGAAGCGTTGCGAGTCGGCACGTTCCCTTTGAGCATGTCGGACGAGCCTGTCGTCTCGATCCCCGCCGTCTCCACGATGTCCTTCGCGACGTAGGGCACGCCGTCCAGCGGGCCGATGACCCGGCCGGCGCGCCGCCGTTCGTCCGCCGCGGCCGCCGCCTTCCGTGCCACCTCCGGTGCCAGCCGGGTGAACGCCCGGATCGTCCCGTCCGTCCGCTCGATGTGGTCCAGCAAGACCTGCGTGATCTCGCGGCTCGAGAATTCGCCCGCTGCCAGCCCGTCGGCGATCGCCCGGACGGTGCGGATCTCCTCGTTCGTCGCCATCGCTTCGCCTCCCTGTCGCCCGAGCGGCCCTGGATTGGAACCCCGCCCGCCGGTCCGTCGCGCACCGTTCCGAAGCGACTCAGGGCTCGGGTTGTCGGCCGATGCTACCACCCGTCCCCACGTCTCTTGGCGCCGTCGGTCGGTCACCCGGACCAGGGACGCTCCGCGCTCCGGATGCCCCGCGCGTCGAGAGCCGAGCCACGCGCAACGAGAGGCTTCCCAGACCGAGGCGAGCCAGGCATCATCAGCATGTGCCGCGGTCGGACGGACCGAGGAACTGGTGGAAACGCAAGGGCCGTCCGGACCGGCCTGGTAACGTACGTTGTCCGCACGGTAACGCCGAAGTGGAGGAGGTGCCGGTTGTCGACTTCAGCAAAGCTGACCAAGGCGGAGTGGCTGCGGCTAACGGACGAGGACGCGATCGAGCCCGAATTGCCGATCATCGATCCCCACCACCACCTCTGGGACGTTCCTGCGGAACGCTACCTGCTGGCGGAACTCCGCGATGATCTCGCGGGGCACAACGTCCGCCAGACCGTCTTCGTGGAATGCCAGTCCATGTACCGCGCCGATGGCCCGGATCTTCTCCGCCCCGTCGGTGAGACGGAGTTCGTCCAGGGCATCGCGGCGCAGAGCGCCAGCGGGCAGTTCGGCGATCTGCGCGCGGCCGCCGGCATCGTTGGCTTCGCCGACCTTAGCGCGGGCGACGCGATCTCCGGGACACTCGAAGATCACCTCGCGGCCAGCCTGAATCGATTCCGGGGCATCCGCCATACGGCGGGCTGGGATGCGAGTGACGCCATCCGCAGCTCCCCGACCAATCCGCCTCAGGGACTGCTCGGCGACCCCACCTTCCGCGAGGGGTTCGCCCGGCTCGAGACCAACGGCCTCAGCTTCGATGCCTGGGTGTACCACCACCAGATCCCGGAGCTCACGGACTTGGCGCGCGCCTTCCCGGACACCACCATCATCCTCAACCATCTCGGCGGCCCCCTGGGCATCGGGCCGTACGAGGGCCGGCGCGACGAGATCTACCGCGCCTGGAAGACGGACGTCGCACAGCTCGCGACCTGCGCCAACGTGGTGGTGAAACTCGGGGGCATCCAGATGGCCGTGAACGGCTACGGCTGGCACAAGCGGCCCAAGCCGCCCACTTCCGACGAGCTGGTTGAGCGCAACCGCGACTGGTACCTCTTCGCGATCGAGCAGTTCGGCCCGGCGCGCTGCATGTTCGAGAGCAACTTCCCGGTCGATAGGACCTCGTGCAGTTACACGGTCCTCTGGAATCAGTTCAAGAAGCTGACCCGTGACTTCACGCCCGACGAGCGAGCCGCAATGTTCCACGACACCGCTCGCCGGGTCTACAGGCTCGAGCAGCGCTGACCGCGGCCGGCCCGTCGGCGGCACGGCGCCTCTGATCGGTGCCGCATTCGGCGTCTTGGGAGCGATCCTGGTGTGCGGCCTGGCGTGGCCGCTGTGAGGCCAGTCGAGAGCGCACTGCGTAATGGGCCACCTGTCCTCTGCGGGATAGGCCATCTGTCACTCGCCGCCGGTCGGGCGACAGGCGACCATGCTGCACAGAACGGAGGTGAGCGATGCGACGTCTACCCAACGAGGACACGAGCGGACCCAGCGACGCCGGCGACGCGATGAGGGATCGCGCGCGCGGTTCAGCCGCCGCATCCGGCACCGTCGATTCGAAGGCGAATACGAAGGACGACGAGTTCGGCATCTGGGGCGTCTTGGCGCTCTTGGCCATGGCGTATTGGATCGTGCGCGTCGCCATCGCGGTCTTCTGACCCGCCATTGAACGCTCCGTGTGTCGCTCCCACCATCTGTTGTCGGGCGGCGCACGTCGTGCCCGCCAGTTTCGGCAGCGGCATCGGGGGCCGTCGGTGATCAGCCCGCGGAAGGGGAGCCTGCGAATGTCAAACCGCAGCGACCGGGACCACGGGCATGATCCACTCCCAGATGACAACCCGCATGGAACCCGCGCCGGGAGATCGTGGTCACGGATGGCAGCCTGCTATGTCTGTGGAACGGAGCGCGGCTGGCTAGGGCGACTCATCTTACGCTGGAGATCCTGCAACAACTGTGATGCGAGGTACTGCAGGCGATGCTACCTCTCCTTGGAAGTGGAACTCGCCGGAATACCGAAATATGACGGGTGGTGGCTATCGCAACACGCGCGGATTTGCCCGCGATGCAGGGGGGACGTCAGCCCCGAAGCGCAAACTCGCGGCTCCGCCGCGCGAGCGGCGATGGACCACAACAGCGAGCGGAGTCTGAAGACCGCAGATTCTCGTCGCGTAAGCCGCCTTACGGAAGCCCTGGGGTGGGCGGGAGCCCTCGCAATCTTCGTCCCGCTGGCATGGTGGGTGCCGCACCTGGCGCGCGCGTCGCATGCGCAGCCTAAGCCGGGCCCCTTTACCAATGTATTTTGGAGCCTTTCCGACTTTGAGGGGGCGCTGATTCTGCTGGTGCTGGTCTACGCGTTGTTCTACCTACCGCTGGGTGTGATCGGGATCGTTTTGGCCGTTCAGGCTCGGCATCGCGACGATGCGGCCGCGCTCACGCTCCTTGGCCTCGTCCTCGTCGCGCTTGTGCTGCTGTGGGCAGTCGGTTTTGGGGCGTCCTGGGCGCAGGTCCTCCTGTTCGTAGCCCCCGGGCTGGTTTGGATAACGGTGTGGCCGTCAGCCCGCGTCAGCCGAGGGAGGCGCAGCGGCCGACCCCCCGAGATTTGATCCAGATCCTCGCATCGGCGCTGGTTCATCTCTTCTTGGCAAGCCCGTGGTGTTTCAAAGCCTGTGGGGCACAACACTCCGTCCTGCGGGACCTGCGCAGCACGAATACTAGGTTGCCGGAACCGTTCTCACTCTCCACAATCATCGCGCATTTGCACAATGGCGTTGTCGAATGAAAGGCAGCCCGATGTGGCGTCTCCCTCGTTTCCGCGAATCCGTCACGCCCCCCAACCTCCCGGTTTCCTCCGCCCCGCGGTCGCCCTCCTCACCCTCCTCATCGTCCTGGCAGCCGCATGCTCAACACTTGGAGGACGCCCTGAGGCCGCCGATGAGCATTTCGACGCAGGGTTCGAACTCAGCGGACGCCATGCGTGGACGGCCGCCATCGCCAGATTCGACGCCGCGATCGATCTTGACCCCGACTTCGCCTTGGCCTACGACTACCGCGCGCGCGCCCAGTTAGAGCTCGGAAACTTCGACGCAGCCATCGCCGATGCCAGCCGCGCTATTGACCTCTGGGAGCGACGATTGCCGGATCGACGCCTTCACTCCATTCTCACCGGCGTCTACGAGACCCGCGCGGTCGCACACGAGTCGCTTGGCAACTTCGATTCGGCGGCGCGCGACGCAGAGCGCTCGCGCGAATTCGATTGACCGGCCCCCACACACCAGACCCAGATGGGCCACCTCGCCGCACTGACTGCTAGCAGCAAAGGACGCTGGGGGTTTGGCGAAGGCCGGGGCGAGTGGTGAGGCTGCCACGCGGCGCGATTTCGAGGCCGAGTTCGCCCACCGCATCGAGAAGTTTCGCGCCTTGCATCAGTAGGCGAGGATTGCCTTCGCCGCCCCCATGACAAGAAGAGCAGCGGTCACGACAAGAAAAACTGTGCCCAAGACAAGAAGAGCAGCGGTGATCCACCACAGGAACACGTACCCCATCAAAACAACGCCGAACGAGTAGAACATCAGCCCCAACAACCCTCCGCTGATCTCGGCTGCGAGGCCGTCGCTCGTCACAACCAAGGCGATCGGGAGCGCGAGAGGTGCCCCCACTCCCACGAGAAGCAGGGCCGCATCTCCCAGCCTCTGCTTGAAGCGCTTCCACATGGGCTCGCGGGCCGACGTGTCGTTCTTCGAAAGACTCTGGTTAGTTGCCACGAGAGCATCGTGCATCGTGTCCCTCCAGTTCATCGCCATGCTCGGTGGTGGCGACGCTGGAGCCGAGGTGCACTGGTCCCATTCCCCATAGGACAGACGACTCATCGCTCGGCTGGCACGCGGCGGGGATCAGAGACCGCCATTCTCCAGGCGTTCGCCGGTACCCCGTCCCACCGCCGCCGGGAAGCGCGCACTCGCCCGTACCTACGCCACCCGCTCGGCTGCTCACAGCTCGCTTGGCAACGTCGACGCGGCGGTCTCCGACGCAGAGCGCTCGCGCGAGCTCGACTGACTTGTCCCCCAAGAACTGGTCCAGGTGCAGGGCGAGACGGCATCGCTGTCCAAGACAAACAGGGCGCAGCGCCTGTCGCGTCGTCGAGTAGCCCGGTCGGCAGGATTGAGGCCTTGGGCGTCCAGGCGGGCGCCGCTCCGCGCGCGCTACTCCCGCGGAAGGCCCAGCCCGCGCGTGGCGATGATGTTGCGCTGAATCTCGCTGGTGCCGCTGTAGATCGTCGTCGGCACCGCCTGGATCATCGCCTCGACGATCTCCCCGCCCAGCGGCGCGCGCGGCTCCTCCGGCACCAGCTGGCCGGCCAGGCCGAGCATGCGGACGCCGAAGCCGTAGATCCGCTGGCCCAACTCCGACTGGAACACCTTCACCATCGAGGCCTCATAGTTCGGGACTTGGCCCTGCGCCTGCATGGAGCCCAAGCGCAGGCCCAGGAGACGGGAGGCGTTGTTGGCCACCACGCAATCGGCCAGCGCAATGCGCGCCCGCGCCCGCTGGCTCGCGGGCAACTCGCGACTCCTCGCTGCCAGCACCTCCAGCGTCTTGCGCTGGGCGGCCGTCGTCCCGATGCCCGATCGCTCGAAGTCGAGCAACGTCATGCCGATGTACCAGCCCCGATCTTCCTCCCCCACCAGGTTGCGCGCGGGCACGCGCACGTCCTCAAAGAAGACCTCGTTGAAGTGATGGCGGTTCGCCATGTTGATCAAGGGACGGATCTCCAGGCCGGAGGCGTGCTTGATGTCGTCGACGATCAAGAAGCTGATCCCGCGATGCTTGGGGGCCTCGGGGTTCGTGCGCACCAAACAGAACATCTGGTTGGCGCGATGCCCGCCGGAAGTCCAGATCTTGTGGCCGTTGATCACGTAGTCGTCGCCGTCGCGCACCGCGCGCGTCTGCAGGCCGGCCAGGTCTGAGCCGGCGCCCGGCTCGCTGTACCCCTGGCACCAGATATCCTCCCCGCTCGTGATCCGCGGCAGGTAGCGCTGCTTCTGCTCTTCACTCCCGTGGATGATCAGCGTCGGGCCAATCATGCCCACGCCGAAGGTCCGCGTTCCCGTGTCCGGTACCCCGTAGTAGCCGAACTCCTCGTTGAACACCATCTGTTCGAAGATCGACGCGCCCAGCCCGCCGTACTGCTTCGGCCACGCCGGCGCGATCCAGCCGCGCTCCGCCAGTTTGTGATTGATCGCCTGGGCCCGCTCGAACTCGCGGTCCGTTCGCGGCCGCAGCGCGGCGTCGCCGCCGACATCCGACTCCGGCAGGTTGTCGCGCAGGAAGGACCGCACCTCCTCCCGCAGCCGCTCCTCGTTCTCGCCAAACGAAAAGTCCATCACGCCCCCCGACGGAACCATCGAACCCCGGCAGTATACTGCCCATCCGCCGCCCCGCCCCGCCGATCGATCGCTCGGCCGTGGGCGTGCTAATCATCACCGTCGCCGCCGCCGTTGCCGTGATTACCACCGCTGTTGCCGCCCGAGTTGCCAGCGCGATCGTCATCGCCGCGGCGGTCGTCACCATCGTCGTCGCTGTGATCGCCGGCTCACCGTCACCGTCACCGTCACCGCCACTAGTGCATTCCTGAGCGTCGGGCCGGGACGGGCGGGAGCCCGCCCGGGTGCGTGAGGCGCGGCACGCGGAGGAGGCGCTGGCGCTGTCCGATCCGTCGCCGGTTGGCAGCGACCCGGGCGCACACGGCGTGCAGATCGATCGCGGGGGCCTGTTCAGACTCCCCGCGCCATGCCGCTATCTAGGGCGGCCCGATCAAGGGCTCCCACAACACCTGATCGAGGGCACAAGCCTCTGAGGGCCGGCCAGGGGCGTCGGCGGGGAATGCTCGCGGATCTCCCGGACGGGTGGGTGGTGGACGCCGTGCGGCACATCGCCGTGATCCTGGAGAGCGAAGGCGACGCGGCGGTGGCGTTCCAGCAGATCGCGGGGCAGGACGTGGGCCGAGTGGCGGCGGTGTTGTTCAAGGAGCTGGCCGAGGCGCTGTCCGAGCAGAACATCGGCGCAGTGGCGACGGTCGCCGTCGGACCGAGTGGGATAAGACCGTTCCTGCGGCTCGGGGACGAGTCCGCGCTGTTCCGGGGGATGGTGACGCTGGAGGTGGAGGGAGCGAAGTTTCCCATATCCCTCGACATCGCGCTGATCCGTCGGGGGCGAGCGGTGGGCTTGCTCCAATTTATCGCGTTCCTGGTGCCGACGCCGGCCGAGGTGGTGGAGATGATCGCGGAGCTACTGGCGCAGCGAATGGACCTGTAGCCAGGCCGCTCCCCACGGATCCCGCCAGAGGGCACTGGCGGGAGATTCTGGGGCTGCGATCGAAGCACGCGCGCGGCGTGCTAATCGTCACCGTTGCCGCCGCCGTTACCGTTGTTGCCGCCGTTACCGTTGCCGCCGCCGTTACCGTTGTCGCCGCCGTTACCGTCGTCGCCGCCGTTACCGTTGTCGCCGTTGCCGTTGTCGCCGTTGCCGTTGCCGCCGTTGCCGTTGTCGTTGTCGCCGTTACCGTTGTCGCCGTTGCCGTTGTCGCCGTTGCCGTTGTCGCCGCTGCCGTTGCCGTTGCCGCCGTTGTTGCCGCCGTTGTCCGCCGCCGTTGCCGTTGCCGCCGTTGTCGCCGTTACCGTTGTCGCCGCCGTTACCGTTGCCGCCGCCGTTGTTGCCGTTGCCGCCGCCGTCGCTGTTGTCGGGGGCCGAGTCCGTAGCGCCGTTGGCCGGGACGTAGTACAGGACATAGCCGTCGCCATCGACGGCGACGCCGGAACCGTCTGTGCTACCGCCTTCATCCGGGATCGCATCTTGCAAGACCGAAGCCAGAGCGTTGCACGATGTCAGGAGTAGGCCGATCTGCTCGGGCGTGCCGTCATCGGCCGCCGCGAGGTGTTTCTGCAGTCTGGTCACCCCAAGGAGCGCGGCGAACAGCTCCTGCATGGACGTTCCTTGGATCACGCTCTCGAAGGACTGTTGCGCCAGGGCCAATTCCGGCCACTGCCGGCCCAGCGTCGCCGCTTCCTGCTCAGTCAGCTGGCCGTCCGCCAAGGCGCGATTGATCGTGTCGGTGAGCGTTTCAATCGGCGTGAGGATGCGATCCTTGCCGGCGGAATCATCGCTGTGCGGAGGGGACGCGTACAACACGGAGGTCTGCTCCATGCCTGGTGCGGACAGGTAATGGCCGACGACCGCGATAGTCGCCACCGTCACCGCTACGAGTGCAATCCTGCGCGTCGGGCCCGGGACGGGCGGAAGCCCGCCCGGGAGCGTGAGGCGCGGCACGCGGAGGAGGTGGTGGCGCTGTCTGATCCGTGGCAGGTTGGCAGCGACCCGGGCGCACCCGGCGCACCAATCGATAGCGGGGGCCTGCTCGGACTCCTCGTGGCCCCGCGACCCGTCCACGATGCCGACTGCGAAGCGCACCCGGTCCAGGGGCGCTCGGAGGATGAGTGTCGCTCGCATTTTCATCTGCCCATTAGAGGGTTCAGGCGGCAAAACGTGACGCCCTGCGCCCCATCGCCGCCGTCGATTCGTTTAGAGATTCGTAAGAATTACCCCGCACACTGGCTCCTGTAGGAAAAGGAGCGTGGTCAGTGCGACGCATTACTAGGAAGCATTTGTACGTCCTCACTCTCGGACTCGTGGCGATCTCGGCCGCCGTGGTCGCCCCGGTCCTTACAGAACAGACGCAGGCCCAGGTCGCCACCACGCTGCGCCTCGATCTCCGGGCGCTTGAACCCCTGGCAGCGGGGCATTACGAAGGCTGGGCGATTTTCGGGGAGGAAAAGGTCAGCACCGGGAAGTTCGCCCTCGCCGGCGACGGTTCCCTTCTGACGCTCGCCGGCCAGCCGATCGACCTCTTCCGATCCGGCGTCGATCTGCGCGACGCAGATTCCATCGTCGTCACGATCGAGGCCGACGGCGATGTCGACGATCTGCCGAGCGGCATCGTCGTCCTGGCCGGCCCGCGCGCCGGCGACCGCGCCGCTCTGGCTTTCCCCGTCGACCTCTCCGCCGCCGCCGGCGGTTACATCCTCGCAACACCCACGGATGACGACCCCGACAACGATGCCGCCGGCGTCTGGTTTTTGGACCCCGCGGGCCCGCAACCGTCGCTCACCCTCCCCGCCTTGCCCGCCGGGTGGGTCTACGAGGGCTGGGGCGTGACGCAGGGGACGCCGCTGAGTACGGGACCTTTCGAAACCCCTGGCGGCGCCGATCTCGCCGCTGCCTTCTCGGGGTCGAGCTCCGGCCCTCCCTTCCCCGGGGAGGACTTCGTGGCAAACCTGCCTGCGGCGATAGCGCCCCCGGTCAACCTCGCGGATGGCGACTCGCTCATCGTGATCTCCGTGGAGCCCGACCTGATGGGGAGTGACCCCACGGGTTCTGGACCCTTCTCCATCAAGCCACTCGTGGGCGAAGTGCCCGCGGGCCTGCTCGACCACACCCTGACGCCACTGGAGCAGAACCTCGGAAGCGTCCCCACGGGAACCGCGACGCTCGGCGGGCCGCCGCGTGCCACGGCCCTCCCGTCAACTGGGAGCGGCGGTCTCGCCGATGGAGACGGCGGCTTGGCCCCGTGGCAGATCGCGGCGTTCGCCGCTCTGGGTGTCCTCGCGCTCGGTGCTATCGTTCGACTATCGAGGGCGCGGCGCTAAAACGCTCGGGTGGCGGAAGCGAGCGCCCCGCGGAGCGTGGAGGGGGCTTCGCCCCTCTGCCCCGCCTTGGAAGCAACGACGTGGCCCAGCCCGCGATCCTCGTGGTGGACGACGAAGCGACCGTGCTCGACGTGGTCCGCCGCTACCTGGAGCGCGACGGCTTCACTGTCCGCACGGCGCGGTCGGGGACGGAAGCGCTCGCCATGATCGCCACGCACCCGCCCGAGCTGATCGTGCTCGATCTCATGCTTCCAGAGATCCCGGGGGAAGAGGTCTGTCGCCGTGTGCGCGCCCAATCGGATGTTCCCATCATCATGCTCACCGCGCGGGGGCGCGAGCCGGAGCGTCTTCTCGGCCTTGAGCTGGGCGCCGATGACTACTTGGTCAAGCCCTTCAGCCCGCGGGAGCTCGTCGCCCGCGTCAAGGCGGTGTTGCGCCGCAGCGCTGCGGATGCCGGGACCAACGGACGGCTGATCGCGGGCAATCTCGAGATCGATCCGGCGGCTCGCACCGTTCTGCGAGACGGCGATCCCATCGCGCTCAGCGCCAAGGAGTTTGACCTCCTCCTGTTCTTTGCCTCGCATCGCAGTCAGGTCTTCAGCCGGGAGCAACTTCTGGAGCAGGTCTGGGGCTGGGACTTCGAAGGCGATGCCTCCACCGTCACCGTCCACGTGCGGCGCCTCCGCGTGAAGATCGAGGTCGATGATCAACGGCCGCGCCATCTCATGACCGTGTGGTCCGTCGGGTATCGGTTCGATGCGTAGCGTTCCCCGCGCGCACGGCGTCTCGCTCCTGCTCGGTCGCATGCCGGCGCTCCCCTTCGCCCTCCTCGGCGCCATCGCCGTGGGCCTGTTCGTCATCTGGCTGGCGATGGATCCGCCGCAGGGCGAACTGCCCCAGATCGCAGGCCTGCTGAGCGCTTCCGCGTTGGTCTCTTTCCTGGCCTACTTCGCCATCCTCCGCTATTTGCGAAGGCGCCCGCTCGCCGGGATGGGGGGACGGATCGTGCTGGCGGCCCTCTTCGGGGTCCTGCTGGCGCTGGTGAACGTCATCATCACGGCGGGCTTCATGTTCCTCAGCGGCCATGACCTCACGCTGCTCGCGGCCCTGCTCCTCTTCTCTCTCCTCGTCGCCTCCCTCATCGCGGGCCAGGTCGCGCGCGCGGCCTCCGACTCGATCAGCCGTCTCGTCCAGACCGTTGACCAGGTCCGCACGGATACCGTCGCGGTGCGCGCCGCGACCGACGGCCACGACGAGGTCGCGCATCTGGCTCGCGCGTTCAACGCGATGGCCGAACGGCTGAGCGCCGCCACGGCGGCGCGGACGCGAGCGGAAGCCCAGCGACGGGAACTGGTGGCGGCCATCTCCCACGACCTGCGCACGCCGCTCGCCAGCGCCCGACTGATGAGCGAAGCGATCGCCGATCAGCTTCTTGATGAGGACACCCAGCGTCGCTACCTCATACAGATCGGAGCTGAGCTCGAACGGCTCGACCGCCTGATCGAGGATCTCTTCGACCTCTCCCGTATCGAGGCCGGTGCCCTCGCGCTGCAACGCACGCCCACCGATGTGGGTGTGCTGGTCGCCGAGTCCGTCGAAAGCGTGCGCGCCGAAGCCGACCACGACGCCGTGCAGCTCCACAGCGAGGTGGGCCCGGACCTTCCACTGGTTCAAGCCGACCCCTGGTGCATGCAGCGGGCGCTGCGCAATCTGCTCAGCAACGCCATCCGCTATTCGCCAGCCGGCGGGCGGGTCACGCTCGCGGCACGGCGCCTGGACGGCGGCCTGGAATTGACCGTGGCGGACTCCGGCCCGGGCATCCCGGCTGCGGACGCCGCCCGTGTCTTCGATCCGTTCTTCCGCGGCGACGTGGCGCGACGGTGCCGGCGCGGGTCTCGGACTCGCGATCGCCCGCGGGATCTTCGAGGCGCACGACGGCACTCTCGTTCTGGATGAGGACGGCGGCTCCGGGTGCCGCTTCCGAGCGCGAATTCCGTTGCAGTGAGCCAGGGGGACGCTCGTCGATCTCGGCCTCGCGATTCGTGTAGGGGCGCATCCGTTCACGTCGGTCGAGGCCGTTCTCCGCAGCAGGCTTGACCTTCCCCGCCCTGTTCGCGCCGTGGTATCTCCGTTAGCCTCCCGTGTGCATCGAATGCGTGAGCCCCCAAGCGAAAAGGAGCCACTCGTGGCAATGACGGTAGCCAAGCAGACAATCAGCGCGGAGGCGGCGAAGCAGGTCGTCGCGGCCGCCGAGGCCAAAGCCAAGGAGATCGGCGTTGCCGTGGTCATCTCAGTGCTCGATGATGCCGCCTACCTGAAGGCGTTCGTGCGCATGGACGGGGCCCCGTTTCCCAGCATCGGCGTCGCCAACGACAAAGCCTGGACCGCCGCCGGGTTCGGTCTCCCCACCGACCAGTGGTTCGACCTGATCAAGGACGACCCGCCGCTGCTCAACGGCATCCTCGCCGTTCCCCGCTTCATGATGATCGGCGGCGGCTACCCCCTACAGAGCGATGGCCAAACCATCGGCGCGATCGGTGTCAGCGGTGGCAGCTACCAGCAGGACATGGAAGTGGCGCAGGCCGGCATCGCCGCGCTCGGCTAGACCGGCCGCCTTCGATGAGCAGGGGCCGCCGCCGGCGGCGTCCTGCGCCGGCGCCCGCGTTGCCGCGACGCGCCGAGCGATACACCGGCGTGCGGCCCGTCTGCAGCCCGAGCCGCCCTGATCGACGCGGACCGTCGGCTGGACTCGACCACCACGATCAACGGATCGTCCGCGCTCGCGAGACGCGACAGCACTTGCAGCCGTCACTGGCGAGCGGCCGCGGGGAGCGGCGCTTCAGGCGCCGAGCGCCGCGAGCGGCGGACGCTTCGTGTGCCAGTCGGTCGCTTGCTGGTAGGCGTGCCCCACCCGCAGCGTCAGGGCGTCGGCCCACGGCCGCGCGACGATCTGCAGCCCTACGGGCAGCCCTTGCTCATCGAAGCCACACGGCACGGTCAGGGCCGGCTGCCCGGTCATGTTGAAGGGCAAGCAGCAGCGGATCGAGGCCGACATCAGCGTCTCCTGGAAGCCGTCCGGCGCCTCGTATTCCATCTGCCCGTGCCGGGCCGCGGTGACTGGCATCGTCGGCGTGACCAGCACGTCGATGCGCTCCTGCTTCCAGAGTTCTCGCATCTCTGCGTTGAACCGCGTGCGATAGCGCTGGGCGTTGATGTAGTCGGTGGCGAGCATCACCTCGCCGATCTGGATAAAGCTGCGCACGTCGTCCTGATAGTCCGGCCCCTGCCGGCGCATCGGTCCGGCGTGCCAGGCCGCCGACTCCGCCAAGGAGATGCCGAACCCTGCCGGCTCAACCAACTCGATCGCCTTCGGTATCGTGACCGCAAACACTTGCGCGCCCGCCGTCTTCAACTCGGCGACCGCGGCCTCGAACGGCGCCGTCACGCCCGGGTAGTGGCTGTTGAAGTAGTTACGCGGCACGGCGACGCGCAGGCCCCTGACGCCCTCCCCCAAGTGCGCCGTGTAGTCCTCGGTCGGCTGCTTGGACGAGTTCAGGTCGCGGGCGTCGTAGCCGGCGAGCACGTTCAGCGCCAGAGCGGCGTCCTCCGCCGTCCAGCACAGGGGCCCGATGTGGTCCAGGGCGTACGAGAGCACGTGGACTCCATCTTTGGGGATCCGGCCGAACGTCGCCTTCAGTCCCGTGACCCCGTTCACGCAGGCGGGGATGCGGATCGACCCGCCGGTGTCCGTGCCCAGGCCGAAGGGGATCTGCCCCGTGGCCACCGCCGCGCCGGTGCCGCCGCTCGAACCGCCGGGAACCCGCGGTGTCTCCATGTCCCAGGGATTGCGCGTCGGCGGCGTCTGCACCCCGTAGGCGAACTGGTGGGTGTTCGTCTTCCCCACCAAGACCGCGCCCGCGGCGTCCAGGCGCTCCACCGTGGAGGCGCTCTGGGTCGGGATGTGCCCCTCCAGCACTTTCGAGGAGGAGGTCGTCTCGATCCCGGCCGTCTCGACCAGGTCCTTGGCCGCGTACGGCACCCCATCCAGCGGACCCTGCGCAGCGCCGGCGCGCCGACGCTTGTCCGACGCGTCGGCCGCCTGGAGCGCGTGCTCAGGCGCGACGCGGTTGAAGGCTTTGATCGTGCCGTCCGTCCGCTCGATGTGGTCCAGCAGGAGCTGCGTGATCTCGCGGCTCGAGAATTCGCCCGCCGCCAGCCCGTCGGCGATCGCCCGGACGGTGCGGATCTCCTTGTTCGTCGCCATGCTCCGCCTCCTGGTCGTCCACGCCGCCCTGAATGGGAACCCGGACCGCAAGTCCGTCGCGCACCGCGCCGGGGCGGCCCAGCGCCGCGGCTGCGGACGGATACTAGCACCAGCGGCCCGGTCTCTTCGCGCCAGCGGTCGGTCACCCGGACAGGGGAAGCGGCGATTCTCGGACGCCTCGCAGGGTCGGCCCTTCTCCCGTCGACGCGCTGCTCGCGCCGGGAAGGCGGGTCAGCGTCCGCGCGGCCGCGGCGGCTGCGACCGGGCCGCCCGCTCGGCCCTGATCAACGAGACTCGATCCCGCGACCCTCTGCTTGGGAAGTCGGGAGTCGTAAGCGCTGTGCTGCGCTCGGGAGCGAAGCGAAAAAGATCCTCCAGCGAGGCTGTAGGCTCGCCAGCCACGCTCGCACAGCCCTCGCCCCTCGGGGAGTAAAGTGCGTGCAGCCGGTCACTCTGGTGGGATCGGACCCGACGCATGCAGAGGAGCCATCATGACCAATGCCTACGCGGATGGTTGTGCCTACGTGGACGGGGAGTATGCGCCCGTCGCGGACGCCACGATCTCCATTCTCGATGCGGGCTTTCTGCGCTCGGATGTCACGTACGACGCGGTGGCCGTGTGGAAGGGCAAGTTCTTCCGCCTCGACGCGCATTTGGACCGCTTCGAGCGGAGTTGGCGTGGGCTGCGGATGACTCCGACTCTGAGTCGCGCGGAGATGGCGGAGATTGTGTTCGAATGCGTGCGGCGCTCGGGGATCCGCGATGCGTTCCTCTGCATGATCTTGACCCGAGGGGTGCCGGAGCAAGGGCTGCGAGACCCGCGCCGGTCGCGGAATCGCTTCTATGTGTATTCCATGCCGTACGTGTGGATCGTGTCGCCGGAGGAACAGGAGACGGGGTCGCACTTGGTGATCGCGCAGGACACGATCCGGATCTCGGAGCAGTCGGTCGATCCGACGGCCAAGAACTTCCACTGGGGCGACCTGACGCGGGCCATGTTCGAGACCTACGACCGGGGCGGGCGATTGGCCGTGCTGCCCGATGCGGAGGGCAATATCACGGAGGGGCCGGGGTTCAACGTGTTCGCGGTGTCCGGGGGGACGCTGTACACGCCGCCGCGCGGCGTGCTGGAGGGGATCACACGGCTCTCGGTGCTCGACCTCGCGAAGCAAGAGGGGATTCCGGCGAAACTCGAGGCGTTCGATGGGAGTTTCTTGCGGGGGGCGGATGAGGTCTTCGTGACGACGACGGGGGGTGGGGTGATGCCGATCACCGTGATCGATGGGGAGCCGGTGGGGGAAGGGGTGGTGGGTCCGCTGACCAAGACGCTGAAGCAGCGGTACTGGGAGGCGCATGAGGAGGGTCCGTGGACCACGGTGGTTGATTATTGACCGGGAGGCATCGCGCCGCTGGCTGGAGACGGGAGCGTTGGCGTGCAAGACGCCTCGCCGCGGAGCCGCGTGAAGAGGGTCCCGAGAAGGTAATTGTTCATCGGTCCGCGCGGCGTCTTTGCCCGTTCGATCGTGAGGAACGACGGCCCGGCCGTGTCGCCGCGGAATCACGCGACGATTCCCGCAGGGCTGCACCGGATCTAGCGTAGGTTTCGCGGCGCTCGCATCGCTCGGGGCCATTGGGCGATCTCTTCATCGTGCCTGCGCCGAGGCCCCCGACGCACCGGAGCCGATCCACGCGAGCGATGTGTCAGAGCGCTCGATGCGGTCCTGCGTCGCCGCCGGCCGGAAAGTCTAGCAGCGCGCCATCATCGTGGCGCGTCCGCTGATGGGCCCAATGCAGAGCACGTCTTCGATGACGATGGCGGGCGGCCGGGCGGGGTGTCATCGTGCGAGAGTCTGACTGTAATAGCCGACGCACCCCCCAAGGTGAGGCCGACGGAGTCGCAGCGCCTACGATGCGTAGACACGCGATCGTCGCGGCTGCGGCCAAAGCGTGAAAACGGAAAGCGACAACGGTGGGAATCGGCGCGGCCCTCGGTACGGCCGCCGCGTGGGCGGTGGCCAGCACCTTCCTGGCATCGCAGACGGCGCGCGTCGACACACTCACGCTGATATTCATTCAGGCGATCTGGTCGGGCGCGTTCTTCGTGGCGGCCCTCTTCGCGCTGGGCGGGCTGGATGACCTCGCCGCCATGAGCTTTCACAACATGTGGCAACTGTCGATGGCGGGATTCCTCGGCACCGGGATCACTGTGACGCTCACCGCGGCTGCTATCGCCCTGCTCGGGCTGGTGCGGCCGTTCGCCATCATCACGGGCCTGATCGTCCTGCTGACCTTCATCTTCGCGGCGATCCTCCTCGGCGACGCCGTCACGTGGCAGGACGGGTTGGGGTCGGCGCTGGTGCTCACCGGGGTCTACCTCGTAGCCCTGTACGGCCGGCCCCGCGCCGGTGCCGCAGGGGCCGCACCGGAGCCACGCTCCGCTCGCCCGCCCAGCATCGCCCCGCCGGCGCTCTCCATCACGGCCGCGCGGCGGCACGGTCCGGCGCGCCGCCGCCCTCGGTGGCGCATCGCCGGTGGGGGCGCCGACTCGATGGAATCCGCGACGGCCGCTCCGGCCTACGACCAGGGGCGACCGCGGGACGTGCTCCCGACCCTCTTCCTCGGCTCCTCGCGCGCGGTGGGGAGGTCCGCGGTGGCGACGCTCCCGGTGATCGTGCGCTGGGCGTTTGCGCATCGCTTGGCGATCGGAATCGCGCTGGCGGTGGCGGCCAGCGCCAGCGGGGCGGCCTCAACGGTGTGGCTGCGCGCCGCCGCCGTGGACGTCAACCCCTCCGCCGCCGCCATCGTGCGGGTGCCGCTCATCCTGGGCGTGCTCGGCGTGGGGGCGTGGCTGTGGCCGAACTCCCACCTGCGCGCGGGCAACGTGGACCGGCGGACCATGAGCGCCATGGCGCTCTATGGCATTCTCGGAACCGGCGTCTCCAGCCTGCTGATCATCGTCGCCATCCAGGAGATCGGCGCGGGCCAAGCGATCGCCGTGTTCTCCGTCTCCCCGCTCATCGGACTGCCGCTGGCGATGATCTTCCTGCGCGAACAGATCACGCGCTGGGCGGTCGTGGGGACAGTGATCGCCGTGGCGGGGATCGCCGCCCTCGCCTGAAGCGCGACGTAGCAGCGCCCACGATCGCGAGATCGTGCCCGTCATCGCGAGAGCTTCCGCATCGGTGGGAAGCGCCACCACAGGCGGCGATGTAGTCTTCTCTCCGGCACAAGACGAAAAGGGGGACGCGATGGCTGAGCATGTCTCATTCTTCACCGCCAAGGTGAAGCCGGGGAAGCGAGGCGTGGTGCTGCGCCATTTCAGGAAATGGGACCGCGAGCAGCGCCGCTACGCTAAGGGTTTTCTCCGCTCCACCGTCGCGGTGGGTCGCGAGGTTCCGAATGAGATCCGCGGCGTCGTCTACTGGGACAACAGCCGCAACTACTACACCAACGCGCGTCGGCCGGCGCAGGGCCAGTGGCATCAGGAGCTGGTTGCGCTGCTGAACGGGTCGCCGCGCTGGTGGGACGGGACGCTCGGGGTGCAGACAGGCCGCAGTCGCGGCAGCGCGTAGTTCCAGCGCTCTGCGCGCCTGCGGCGCTGTCGCGGCAGCGCGATGCGGATGGCCGATACGCCGGTGTAGGCGGTGATGTTCGCACCGGAGTCAAGGAGAACGATGCGCGTTCCCTCCCCCGCGACGCGTGAACGACGGGATCCTGCCGAGGCGTTCTTCGGAGTTCCAGCGGGCGGGTGCGCTTGACCTCGAATCCCGATCCAGGTGCAGTCTCGCACTGCACCTGGATCTGTTTTTGGAGGGAGGTCACTCCGAACTGCGAGTCGCGCTTAGTTCAGATGGGCACGCCGCGTGTGGTAGGAACCGATCACGAAAAGGTATGTGGCCAGCACGCAATGAAAGATGATGGGAATTGTGCCACCGAACCACCGTGCCTCCGGGCGCACCGTCATGCGAATGCCGTAGCGCAGCACCATCGACGCGAAATACGGGTAGCTGACCCGGCGCAGGCGGCGCCCCAGCGACGGGTTCGGCTCGGCGAAGACCCCGGAGCCTCGCGAGAAGTCGGTAGCCACCTTGCCCATCACGACGAGGATCAGGATCTGAGCGGCCAAGAGAATGCGATAAGGAAGGAGGCCGGATCGCCACTCCTCCACGGGCGGCAAGAACTTGACGTTGAAGATTTCGATAAGGGCTTGGCTCAGGACCCTCAAGAAGAACAGGAACAGGAACAGCCACGCGGCTCCGATATAACCCGGAGCAACGCGTGCCCCTTCCCACGGGCCCGCACCTTGGGCTCTCAACCCGCCGTGATCCCCCTCGGATTGAGGACCGTCTCGCATCGGCTCGTTGACCTAGGCTCCCTGTGGCGATCGATGCAGATCGCTCTGGGACCGCCGCCTCGTGTTGTGCTCCAACGCGTCGATACCAGACTGCTCGAGGGACATGATGTGTTCCTCCCTTTTTGGCTTCCTATCGGCATTGTCACCCTCGCGTCAACCACCGCGGCAGGGACAAACGGCTGAGTCGCCGTGGCCCGGTTGAACCAGGAGCGTTGCTGTCTCGGAGGACCTCCCGCGGCACGTCGCTCAGGTTTGAGCAGCGATGCGCTGCGCGATGTCGCCGGCGTCGAAGCCGACGCCGGCGAGGAGGGAGGAGTCCAGTCGGTGAAGGCGGATCAGTCCCAAGAAAAAGAGCCCCGGCTCGCCGCGGACGATGCCGCGGTGGTGGCGGGGATTGCCATCGTCTCCGCGGACCAGCGAACTGATCCAACTGAAATCCGGACGGAACCCCGTGCACCAGACGACGTTCGCCACATCCATGACGCGGCCATCCTCAAGGAGGGGCTTCCCATCCCGGACGCCGACCGTGCGGGGAACGCGCTCGACGCCGGCTCCAGCAAGCCGCGCGTTAGAGGTTCCGATCAGCGGCACGCCACCTTTACCACCGTGCCCGTGCAGGCGCCGGCCGATCCAGGATTCGCGCGTAGCGGTCAGCACGCGAGTGCGATAGAGCCACCAGTGGATCGGTCGTCCGAGGACCTCTTGCGGGATTCGCCCGACGTCGCGGCCGGAGAGCCAGGTGCGCTTGGACGCGGCCAACTCGATTCCGATCTGCGCCCCGGAGTTTCCTGCCCCCACTACCAGCACTTCGCCGTCGCGCAGCGTGTCGGGATTGCGGTACTGACTTGAGTGGATCTGGACGATCGCGGGATCGAGTTCGGACTCAAACGCTGGCACGGACGGGGCTTGATAGGCGCCCGTGGCGATCACAACATTGCGCGCTTCGATGAGGCGCCGCCCTGCTTTGACGAGATAGTACGCACCCTGCGGTGTCAGCGACTCGACCGCAGTGTCGAGCGACAGCGGCAGCTGAAAGGTGGCCGCGTACCGTTCAAGGTACTCGGCCGTTTCATTCTTGGTCGGATAATGGTTGCTTGGAGCGGGGAACGGCAGCCCGGGGAGGTTGCTCAGCCCGGCGGGCGTGAATAGCCGGAGCGAGTCCCACCGCCGCCGCCAAGTACCCCCGACTTCCGAGTCGGCATCGAGGATGACGAAGTCGCGACCCTGCTCTGCCAGGTAGTACCCGATGGCGAGTCCCGCTTGGCCGGCGCCAACTACGACGGTATCGAATCGCTCGGTCATTAGATTTAGTCTCTGTGCCTCATGCTCCTCGTTCCTGCACGCTTAGCCCAGGTGCAGGTGAACTATCCTGCGATGGGACTTCTCACCCAGGCCCTAGAGGCCGATGCGCCGGACGTCGGGCGAGCACGTTCTGATCACTCGATGCTCGGGAGAGCCATGGGCGTGGCGAGGTGTACCGGCCCGAAACCTTATCCGTCTCTAGACCTGGCGGATCGGATCCGATCAGACCGCGATCCGTGAGCCGATACCGGGCGGACGGAATATTGAGCCACCACACGTCGACGCCTAGCGCCGATCGCGGCCAGGCGTTACTCTTCGCGCTCGGCTGACCGTCGCCCCGCCCGCCCAGGACAACGGATTGGTGCACCCGCTATCTTCCGGGAAACCGTAGCGGTCGCTTGCCGTGGAGGAGGTCGTCCCATGTTGTACGAGGTCCGCACGTACACCTTCGCCCCGGGTGATCTCGCCGAGTTCGAGAGAGGGTTCGCCGAGGCCCTCCCGTATCGGACTCAATACTCCCGGCTCGGGGCGTTCTGGCGATCGGAGTTGGGTGCCCTCAACCAGGCCATCCATGTCTGGCCGTATGAGGACCTCGCCCAGCGGCAGGCAGTGCGGGCGGCTGCCGCTGCGGACCCGCACTGGCCGCCCACACACACAGCCGTGTTACTGAACATGGAGTCTGAGATCTGAGTGGGCGCGCCCTTCATGCGCGACCTGGACCGCGACCAGGAGTTGGGCAACATCTACGAGATGCGGACCTACACCTATCGACCGCTCTCCATCCCCGCCGTGATCGATCGCTGGGCCGCTGCCATCGTGCATCGGGAGAAGTATTCGCCGCTGGCGGCGTGCTGGTACACCGAAATCGGCGCTCTCAACCGGTGGACCCACATCTCGCCTTACGAGAGTCTCGAAGCCCGCGACCAGATTCGTGCCGAGGCGTTCAAAGACCCCAACTGGCCACCCGCCACACGTGAGTTTCTCGTGAGCCAGGAGACCAGGATTCTCACCCCCGCGCCGTTCTCCCCTCTGCGCTGAGCCGCGGTCGCCTCCCACGGCTGGCCGAAGCGCGGACCGCGCACCCTCGGGGATCGGCCTCCACCGCCGTGGGGCCGCAGCCCCGCGCTACGACGTGATCACACCCTCGATCACCAACTCGGCGATCTGCTCGTCGTTATACCCCAACCGCTCCTTCAGGATCTCTTGCGTGTGCTCGCCCAGCTCGGGAGCGACGCGGCGGATGCTGGCGGGGGTCTGCGTGAAGGTGACGGGGTGGCAGCCCGGCCGCCTAGGCCGGCTTGAACTTCACCAGCGTCCATTCGTCGGTGATGTCATCGAAGGTGGCCTGGAGAGGCATGTCGACGCTCAGGTCGTCGATCTTGCAATCGACGACGTTCGATAACATCCGGACGCCTTCGTCAAGCTGGACTACGGCGTAGGCGTACGGGGTGTCGTCCGCGAAGGCGGGGTTCTGCGGCTGACGGACCACGGTGAAGGTGTAGAGCCGGCCTCGCCCGCTGACCGCTGACCATTCCCAGTCCTCGGTGAGACAGTCGGGACAGTGGGGACGCGGGTACCAGAAGTAGCTGGCGCACTTCCGGCAGCGGGGCATGATGAGCTCGTGGCGCTTCGCCGCGTCCCAAAAAGGCTGGGTCAGTTCGATATTCTCCGGCCGCGGAATCGGTTTGGTGTATTCGTCCGCCACAACACTCCTCCCAATTTGTTCGGCTTGGCTGCTAAAGGGTGGCGCTCGAACCGAGCACCAGCGTGCACATCACGCTGGCGGTGCCGCCTCAACCATTGACGAGGCACAGGTCGCTTTTTTCGACCTGGCGATCGTCGGCTCTCTTCATGATTTGGCGTGTCGCCTCTACAACGTGGCGGAAGCCACCGGCCGTACCATCGGGCTGGCCGGCGGCGATCTGTCCGCCGTCCGTGTTGATGGGGAACGTGCCCTTGTAGGTCGTGTCGGTGGACTCGTAGAAGGGGCCGATCTCGCCCTTGGGGCAGATGCCGGCGTCCTCCAGACAGATCATGACGAGAATGGTGTAGCAGTCGTAGAACTCTGCAAACTGCATCTCGCTGGCGTTATATTCCGCCATGCGCAGCGCGGTTGGGGCCGACAGGATCACCGGTGTCGTCGTCACCGACTCCTCCTGCCAGATCATGTCGTGGCGGGTGGCGGGGCCGCCGATCCCCAGAACAAAGACCGGTGGATTGGGGAGCGCGCGGGCGCGCTCGGCAGTCGTCACGATGACGGCCGCTGCGCCGGAGCAGGGCATGACCGACTCCAGCAGGTGCAGCGGATCGTTGATGAAGCGCGAGTTGAGGACATCCTCAATCGTGATTGGCCGCCCCTTCCAGAGGGCATTGGGATTGGTGAGCGCATTGAAGCGCTCGTCCACGGCACACTTGGCGAACTGCTCCTGGGTCGCGCCGTACTCGTACATGTACCGCTGCTTGATCAGGCCGTAGCCGGCGTTGGCGCCGATGGCCGGCCCAAACGGCGCCTCCCACTCCGTGATGCCGCTGGCGGCGCCGCCGCCACCGCGCGGGAGCTGGGCGCCACCAATGCGCGAGCTGCTGCGCGGCCGTGACCCGCCGAAGATGCAGAGCACGTAGTTGGCGAGTCCAGCGGCGATGGCGGAGGCGGCCGTCGCGATCGAATTGGCCCCGCTGGAACCGTGCACCGTCATCGATGCCGTATACCGTGGCTTGATGTTGAGCCACTCGGCCAGGGTGATGGAATTGAGCGCCTCCGAGGAGATGAGACCGTCGATGTCCTCTTTGCGCAGGCCTGCGTCGCGGATCGCGCCCTTGGCGGTCTCGGCCAAGAGGCTCATGGTGTTGCGGTCGGGATACTCCTTCAGCGTCGGGACCTCATAGAACCCTACGATCGCCGTCTTGCCTCGCACGCTCATCGGCTGCACTCCCCTCCGCGACGTCCACCGTTGTTCGATGGGTAGGATAGCCGTCGCTCGGTCGGTTGTCCCCGATCTCGAACTGGTTGCCGCCGCCCGCGCGGCCCACGTCGACTGGTTCCTCAACGAACAACCAGCTGGCCAGCGCCGTGCGGACTGCGCTGCGCACCACCTCCCCACCGGCGGTCCAGACGCCGACGCCCTGGCTCCGGAAGCCGTCGATGAAGGTACTGAAGAGGAAGCACGCCCTGAAATGGGCGTGCCTGCTACGTTTGCCTCAACCCCGCCGCGGCCATCTCGAAGGAAGGCCAGGACCGGATGCGATACGGCGTCTCGACGTTCTTCACCGACAAATCGATGCCCGTCCCTGCGTTGGCACGGGCCGTGGAGGAGCGCGGGTTCGATTCGCTCTGGATGCCGGAGCACCCGCACATTCCCTCGCAGCGGGTGACGCCCTTCCCCGGCACGAAGAGCATCGAGATGCCGGAACGGTACTTCCGCTCCTACGACCCGTTCGTGGCGCTGAGCGTCGCTCGCGGCCGTCACCACGACGCTGAAAGTGGGGACGGCGATCTGTCTGGTGAACGAGCGGGAGCCGATCGTCACGGCGAAGCAAGTGGCCAGCCTGGACCGTCTCTCCGGCGGGCGCTTCCTGTTCGGTGTCAGCGCGGGCTGGCTGGCCGAAGCGATGGAGCCGCTGGGCACGCCTTTCAAGGAGCGCTGGCAGGTGGCGCGGGAGCGGGTGGAGGCGATGAAAGCGCTCTGGCAAAGCGACGAGGCGGAGTATCACGGGAAGTACGTCGATATCCCCCGCACCACGGTGAGCCCCAAGCCGGTGCAGCAGCCCCATCCGCCGATCTACATCGGTGCTAGCACGAAGTGGTCCCGCCAGCGTGTGGTGGAGTGGGCCGACGGCTGGCTGCCGCTGTTCTCGCCGCCGCGCCGGATGGCCGAGGACATGAAAGACCTGCGCGAGCGCGCGGAGCGCATCGGTCGCGATCCCAAGTCGGTGAGCGTCACGTTGTGGACCAAGCCGGACGCCGGCATGCTGGACGCGTACCAAGAGCTGGGCGTCGACAGATGCCTCTTCGAGCTGCCTAGCGCCCCGACGGAGACTGTGATGCCGGTGCTAGATCAGGTAGCCACGCTGATCGAAGGGCGCAGCTAAGGAGCGACAGACGCATCGCGATGCGGAGGGCCCGCGCATGAAGATCGGCATCTTCGTCTTCACCTCCGGCCGCACCCACGCGGCTCGACTTCGATCGCGAGATCACTATCCCGCTTGATGCCGATGATCGAGTCATCATCCGCTCCGCTCGGCTGCGGGCGACGACGAACGCTGGTAGTTGGACGGCCTTCTTTTCCCCGCCGGAACCGGCCCTCTCACCCCGCCACGGGTCAGCGAAGAAAATCTCGTCGCGGCCGGCGACGGCGCGGGTGTGGGTGCGGGGCCTAGGGCACGGGCATCCACTCACCGCCGGGCTTGAAGCCTTTGGCGGTGGGGATGATCTCGTTGCCGAACTGTTCCAGGCGCTCGAATAGCTCGGCGGCGGTGCGGCTGCGGGTCTCCTGCGAGAGGATCATGAGGGAGTAGCCCGCCTCGGCGAAGCCCTGGAGGTCGGAGAGGATCATCTCCGGCGTGCCGACGCAGATGGGGCGCCGGTCTTTCTTGACGTCCGGATCGTCGGCGTCGGTGATGCGGGCGGCGGTGACGCCCATGAGCATGAAGTCCGAGAGGTCGCGGTTCACGCGTTCCGCCTCGCGCCGGATCGCATCCAGGAAGCGATCGTTGTCAGCGGGGCGGGCATTGGGATGGGAGAAGAGGGGGTAGAAGCCGTCGCAGAGCCGCGCCGATCGCCGGGCGCCGGCCATCGACTGGCCGCCGAAGACGATGGGCGGGTGGGGCTTCTGCACGGGCTTGGGGTCCATGGAGAGGTTGTCGAAGTTGTAGAACTCGCCGTGGAAGGCGACGACGTCGTCCGTCCACGCGCGCTTGTAGATCTCGATGCATTCGTCGGTCATGTCGCCGCGCCGGTCGTAGGGCAGGCCCAGCGCCTCGAACTCCTCCTTGGCCCAGCCCGCGCCCACGCCGGCGATCACCCGTCCGTTGGAGAGCCAGTCGACGGTGGCGAACTGCCGGGCGTCGTGCAGGGGCGGGCGGTAGGGGGAGATCAGCACGGAGGTCGCCAGCTTGATCCGCTCCGTGGTCACCGCCACGGCCGCCATGGTGGTCAGGGCGTCGAACATGACCGGCTTCGTGGGGTAGTGCCGCTTGCCCGTCTCCGGGTTGGCGATGTGCACGTTGGTGGTCTGCAAGGGCAAGGTGACGTGGTCCGAGAACCAGAGCGAATGGAAGCCTACGCGCTCGGCGAGTTGCGCATACTTCACCGGCTGGATGTCTTGCGGCGGAATCGATTCCAGCCAGAACTCGGTGTCGCTGCGAATGGCGACGCCGTGAGTGTCCATGTGGTTGCCGATCTCCATCCTCGCGCGTCCCTTCCCTTGCCATTCAGGGCCGCGCGACGGCGACCCCTGGGCCCGCATGATGCCAGGCGCGCGCGGGCGTGTCGACGGGCCGCCGCCGCGCGATCGTCGCGAAGCGCGAGATCGGCTCGCGCGAGCTCAGCATCATCAGGCCGTACTGCATCGCCCGTCTTCCTGGCGGCGGGCCGCGGTGCCTTGGCGGTCGATAGAGAGCGTCTCGACCTTCGCCGAGTCGCCGGTGAGGACGACGGCGTAGACGGCGCGCGCGCGGCCGACGGTGATGAAGCCCTCGACGACGTCGCGCAGGACGGCCTCCACGTCACGAGTCAGGGCATCGCCGTAGCCGCCGCCGCCGGCGGAGAGGCCCACGATCCGCTCCCCGGGCTCCAGCCGCTGTTCACCGACGAGTTCCGGAAGGACGCGCGTCGAGCCGCTTGCCTCTCGCAGGTGCGCGCCGGGCCCTTGCGTGGGGCCGCCCCCGCGCACGCCTTGCGGCGGGTTGAACATCCCGTCGAGCGAGTAGTAGACGTCCATCGGGTCCACGAGCGGACCGTAGCTGCAAATATTGCCCGGCGCCCCGCGTTGGCGGCCGGCCCCTTCGGAATCGACGCGGAGCTTTTTCTCCCAGAGCACGTAGGGGTACTTCTGTTCGATGACCTCGGCGGAATCGATGTACAGGACGCCGCCGGCTCCCGCGCCGACCAGCGTGAGCCAGCCGTCGGATTGCGGCCCGGCGGGGCCGCCGGCGGTGCCACTGAAGACCTGCAACATGTAGGGCTCGCCGCGCCGCCGGTCGAAGCCGGACACCACGCCGTCGTAGGGCGCCAGGCCCCAGGCCGGCTCGCCCAGGCCCACGCCGTCGGCGAGCCGAGCGAAGGCGGCGAAGACCATGCCCATGGCGCGCTCCAAGACCGTGGAGGTGGCCATGGAGCAGGAGTAGGGATGGACCGGGATCCCCAGCACGCAGTTCTCGCGTAACAGCACATCGAAGCGACGGAAGCTGCCACCGTTGTTGGGCGCGACCTCCACTTTGGCTTCCGGGCGCGCGTTGAGGATGTGCAGGATGCCGGAGACGGCGGCGGTCGTGGCGGTGGCGCGGCTCTGATTCAAGCCGGTGGGCGTGCAGTCCGGGTTGTCGCGGAAGTCGACCGTGACGCGCGCGGCCTCTGGGTCGACCGCGATCTTGGCGTGCAGCGGGATGCCATCGGGGAGGCTGGGGAACGGATCCACCGTGCTCCACGCCTCGGCCTCGCCGGCCGGCAGTTCGCGGATCGCCGCCATGGTCATGCGCTCGGAGTAGTCCAGCCACTCGCGGACGAAGGTCTTCACCGTCTCCAGCCCGAACTTGCGGCAGAAGGCCTGGATCCCCTGCTCGCCCACCCGGGCGGCCGCGATCATGGCGAGATAGTCTCCGTACCAGATCTCCGGGATGCGGATGCGCTTCTGGCACATGCGGATGATGTCGCCGACGTCTGCGTAGTGCTCCTGAATGCGCACGCACGGGAAGATCAACGCCCCCTCGGCGTACACATCGACGGCCTCGGGCGAGTAGGTCGTGCGGATGGCGTTGCCGGTGTCGGCCTGGTGCGCCTTCACACAGGTCGTGAAGATGTGCTCGCCGGCATAGAAGACCGGTACCAGGATCGTCCAGTCGGCCGCGTGGGTGTTGCCGAGGTAGGGATCATTGTGCAAAAAGGC
The DNA here is from genome assembly GCA_963663235.2 of Dehalococcoidia bacterium. GTDB lineage: Bacteria > Chloroflexota > Dehalococcoidia > Bin125 > Bin125. Next base: position 701,223 of record CAXXNO010000004.1, on the reverse strand, counting down.
GTCGCCCTCTTTGAAGTCGGGGTGCATCTCCTGCATGGCCTCGCAGAGGAGGCCGGATCCGTAGACGTGCACCGGGCAGCCCTCGGGCGCCGCGAAGAGCTCATGCCCGGCGGTGGAGAGGGAGCAGGAGAGATCACGCGCGGCGAGCGTCCCCGACCGGGCGGTGCGGACCAGGGTGTTGGTCATCTCACGGGTGATGCTGTCGATACGGTTCGCCATGACAAAAAGCTGCACCGGGTCGAGGGTGGCGGTGGTCATCAGCGGGCTCCGTTTTCGCGACGCGCGGCCGTGGCGGCGGCATCGATGCTGAGGGTCTCGACCTTCGCCGGATCGCCGGCGACGACGACGCCGTAGACGTCGGCGGCGCGCTCGATGGTGACGTAGCCCTCGACGACGTCGGCGAGCACCGCTCCGGCGTCGCGGGTGTGCGGCTGGCCGTAGCCCCCGCCGCCTGAGGAGAGCGAGAGCAGCCGCGTGCCCTCCTCGATCCGCTGCTCGCCGACGATGTCGGGGAGGAAACGCGTGGACCCATCCTGCTCGATCAGCCAAGCCTCAGGACGCAGCGCGGGGCCGCCGCCCTGGACGCCCTTGGGCACGTTGAACATGCCGTCCAAGGAATAGTGCGCCTCCATGGAGCCGTCGAGGGGGCCGTAGATGCAAATGTTCCCCGGCGCCCCGCGCCGGCGCCCCGCGCCCTCCGAGTCCGGGCGCACCTTGGTCTCGAAAACCACAAACGGATATTTCTGTTCGATCACCTCCGTCTCGTCGACGTAGGCTAGACCACCCCCGGCGGGGATCGAAAAGGTCACCCAACCGTCGGTTTCCGCGCTCGCCGGGCCGCCGGCGGTGCCGCTGAAGAGTTGCAAAACGTAGGGCTCCCCGCGCTTGCGGTTGAAGCCGGAGACGACCGCTTCAAACGGGCACGACCCCCAGCAGGGCTCCGCCAGCCCGATCCCGTCGGCGAGACGTCCGAAGGCGGAGTAGATCATGCCCAGCGCGCGATCGGCCACCGTGTTGGTGGCCATGGAGCACGAGGCGGGGTGTCGCGGGATCCCGACGACGCAGTTCTCGCGGATCAGCACGGTGATGCGGCGAAAGACCCCCGCGTTGTTCGGCACCAGGGAGGCCGTGGCATCGCGCTTGGAGTTGAGGACGGTCAGGACACCCGAGATGCCGGAGTTGATCGCGGTGCACTCGCTCAGATTGAGGCCGGTGGGGGTGCAATCCGGGTTGTCGCGCAGGTCGATCGTCACGCGGCCGGCGGCCGGGTCGACGTCGATCTCCGCCTGCAGCGGGATGCCTTCCGGCACGCCCGGGAACGGATCGAGCGCCGTGCTCGCGTGGACGCGCCCGGCCGGCAGCTCTCGGATCGCCGACTCCGCCAGCCGTTCGCAGTAGTCCTTCCACTCGCCGACGAAGCGCTTGACGGTGTCCAGCCCGAACTTGCGGCAGAACTCCTGCAGGCGCTGCTCCCCGACGCGGGCCCCCGCCACCATCGCCAGGTAGTCGCCGTACCAGATCTCGGGGACGCGGATCCGTTTCTCACACATGCGGATGATGTCGCCGACGTCCTGATAATCGCGTTGCACCCAGACGCAGGGAAAGATGAGCGCGCCTTCGGCGTAGACGTCGATGGCCTTCGGGGTGTAGGTGGTGGGGATCGCGTTGCCGATGTCGGCCTGGTGCGCTTTGACGCAGGTGGTGAAGACGTGCTCGCCCTCGGCGAAGACGGGCACCAGGATCGTGTGGTCGGCCGGATGGGTGTTGCCGAGGTAGGGATCGTTGTGGAGAAAGGCGTCGCCCTCCTGGAAGTCGGGGTGGAGCTCCCCCATCGACTCGCAGAGAAGCCCCGAGCCGAAGACGTGGACGGGGATCCCCTCGGGCGCGGAGATGAGATCGTGGTCGGCATCGACGATTGCGCAGGAAAAGTCGCGCGCGACCAGGGTGGCGGAGCGCGCGGTGCGGACCAGGGTGTTGGTCATCTCGCGGCCGATGCCGTCGAGGCGGTTGGCCATCACCAGGAGCTGGACCGGATCGAGCGTGGGTTTCGTGGCGCTCGCATCGCTCGGCGCCATGGGGCGATCTCCTCCTCATGCCTGCACCGAGGCGCCCGACGCGCCAGGGCCAATCCACGCGAGCAATCGGTCGGGCCGCTCGACTCGCTCCTGCGTTGCCGCCGAGCGGAAAGTCTAGCAGCACGCCGAGCGGCTCCGGGCCCTCGACCCCGCACACGATCCCCTCGAACAGGGCCGTCGCTTGCTCGGCCACCACCGGCGCGGTCGAGACACTCGCGACGGATCGTGCTCGACGCGGGCCAACCCCGAGTCAGGAGTTCGCGTCCATTACGCTGATTCGTTTCGTCGGCCTAGCGGAGCAGGGCGAAGACCCTCTCCGCCACCGACTCCAGCTCGGTGGTTCGCGCCTGCAGCACCGGGGCGATGCTTCGGGGCTCCCAGGGATTGAACCGACCAGGGTGTCCGTAGTCGGTCTGTTCGAATGTGGCTTTCCCCTGTGGAAAGTGGAATTCAACGCGCCGCCACACCATGGGATCTGCTGTGCCATGCGAGGCGTCGCGCGGTGGGCTCACCTCTTCCGTTATGCAAATCGAGGCCTCCACGCTCTCCTCCCAATCCTCGCGCGCCCGGAGCACATTCGACGGCCGGCGGGTCCGCTTAGCTCAGCGTGGTCTCACTTGCCGCCGCCGTGACGCTGATGTGGGACATGGGCGAGCCCGTGTCGTGAGCGCCGTGCCAGTGGTCGGTGTTGGCAGGGATGACGACGGAGTCGCCGATGCTGATCACGTTCTCTCCGGTAGCGTCCCCGACCTTGCCGATCCCCGCGATCACGTACAGCATCTGGTCGCTGCCGTGCCGATGCATGACGGTGCGGGCGCCGGCGGCGAATTGGACGAGAGTGACGTTGAAATCTCGACTCCCCTCGCTTCCCGTGAGCCCGCGCGCCCAGACTTGGCCGCCCTCGAAGATATCGAGCGTGGAACGCTCCACGGTCTCGCCTTCGGCGGAGTGGATGATCTGCATCTCCGGATCCTCCTGTGCTCATCCCACAACCGAGTCCCGGTCCCAGTGGACGCCGCAATCGAAGCGCGCGTTCTCGCCCTAGGACTCCGCACTTTCACCCTAATGCCTGAGCGGGCCCGGCACGAGCACGGCAGGCAGTGGAGCCGGAAAATGCATCCGTTCTGATTTCGCGGTGACGGAACGTCCGCGTGCGCCTCGTCGGCACGAGAAATTAGAACAGATGAAAGTTTGGCGTCCCGACGAGACCGTCGGCGTCCATCGCGCTGTCCATGGACGCTCCGCTTCGACGGGAAGGCAAGTCCGCGCGGGCGCCGTTACGCTTGGGCGAACGGGGGGCGTCGTGCGACGCGTGCCGCGGCCGTGGCCTCACCATCGACGACGAGCGTCTCGACCCGCTCGTAATCGCCCATGATGACGACGCCGTAGGCGGCGCGGGCGCGGTCGATGGTGATGAAGCCCTCGACGACGTCGCGCAGGACGGCCTCCGCGTCACGAGTCAGGGGATCGCCGTAGCCGCCCCCGCCCGAGGAGAGGGAGACGATGCGCTCTCCGGCCTGGACTGTCTGTTCACCGACGATGTCCGGCAGGTCGCGGGTGACGCCACGGCGGTCGATCAGCTGAGCGGCGGGTCCGCGGGCGGGGCCGCCTCCCTGGACGCCTTTGGGGACGTTGATCATGCCGTCCATCGAGTAGTGGACCTCTTGGGGATCGTAGAGCGGGCCGTAGATCGTGATGACCCCGGGCGCACCGCGTTGCCGCCCCGCGCCTTCGGAGTCCGGCCGGACGCGCATGTCGAAGACGACGTAGGGGTATTTCTGATCGAGCAGCTCGGTGGCGTCGATGTATTGCAGGCCGGCCGAGCCGGCCATCAGGAACGTCAGCCAGCCGTCGAACTCGGGGCCACCGGGGCCGCCGGCGCTGCCGGTGAACAGCGAGAGGGTATAGGGCTGGTTGTGCAGCCGGTCCAACCCGGAGACGACCGCCATCCACGGCCCCTGTCCCCGGGCGGGCTCCGCCAGGCCGATGCCGTCCCGCAAGCGGGCGAAGGCGGACTCGATCATGCTCTCGACGTGAGCGGCAACGCTGCTGGTGGCCATGGAACAGGAGGTGGGGTGGACAGGGATGCCCACGACGCAGCTCTCGCGGAGCAGCACATGGATGCGGCGGAAGGTGCCGGCGTTGTTGGGGACCTGAGTCTGCACGTCCGGCATGGAGTTGAGGACCATGAGGACCCCGGAGATGCCGCCGTTCGTGGCGGTGGCGCGGCTGAGGTTGAGCCCTGCGGGGACGCAGTCCGGGTTGTCACGGAGGTCCACGGTGACGTGGCCCGCGTCCGGGTCGACGTCGATGTCGGCTTGGAGATCCAGGCCCTCGGGGACGTAGGGGAAGGGGTCGAAGGTGGAGCTGGCGTGGAGGCGGCCGGCGGGAAGGCGTCGGATGGCGGCTGTGGCGAGGCGCTCGGAGTAGTCGAGCCATTCGCGCACGAAGGTCTTCACGGTCTCCAGGCTGAACTTGGCGCAGAACTCTTTGACGCCCTGCTCGCCGACCCGCGCCGCCGCGATCATGGCCACATAGTCGCCGTACCAGATCTCGGGGACGCGGATGCGCTTCTCGCACATGCGGATGATGTCCGGCACATCCTGGTAGTGCTCCTGGATGCGGACGCAGGGGAAGATGAGGGCGCCCTCGGCGTAGACGTCGATCGCGTTGGGCATGTAGGTGGTGGGGAGGGCATCGCCGATATCCGCCAGGTGCGCTTTGACGCACATGGTGAAGATGTGCTCACCCTCGTAAAACACCGGGACGAGGACGGTGTGGTCGGCGGGGTGGGTGTTGCCGAGGTAGGGGTCGTTGTGGAGGAAAGCGTCGCCCTCTTTGAAGTCGGGGTGGAGGTCGGCCATGGTCTCGCAGAGGAGGCCGGAGCCGTAGACGTGGACGGGGATGCCTTCGGGGGCGGTGAACAGTTCGTGTTGGGCGGTGGAGACGGACGTGGAGAGGTCGCGGGCGGCGAGGGTGGCGGATTGGGTGGTGCGCACGAGCGTGTTGGTCATCTCGCGGGTGATCCCGTCCACCCGGTTGGCCATCACCAGCAGCTGAATCGGATCGATCTTGGGTTTCGCGGCGCTCTCCGGCGCGGCCGCGAGCGGGAGTTCTCTCGACAAGGTCACCTTCCTGTTCCCACTCTCACATCACTCCTTGCGCAAGCATGGCATCCGCCACCTTCACGAACCCCGCGAGGTTGGCCCCGCGCACATAGTCAACGTGTTCACCGTCATCGCCGTACTCGACACACTGGTCGTGGATTTCTCGCATGATCGACTTCAGCCGCGAATCCACTTCGTCGCGGCTCCACTGCAGCCGCATGGCGTTCTGCGTCTGTTCTAGGCCGCTAACGGCGACGCCGCCAGCGTTCGCCGCCTTGCTCGGCGCATAGAGCAGCTTTGCTGATTGGAATTGGCGGACGGCTTCGACGGTGCTCGGCATATTCGAGCCCTCGGACACGACGCGGACGCCATTATTGACCAGTTTGCGGGCGTCATCACCGTCGATCTCGTTCTGCGTCGCCGAGGGGAATGCGATGTCGGCGGGTACGGCCCAGGGTCGCAGGCCCTCGTGGAAGTCACATCCGAAGCGATCCGCGTACTCCACGATGCGGCCGCGGCGGACGTTCTTGAGCTCCATCACGAACGCAAGTTTCTCGGCGTCTATGCCGTCCGGATCGTGCACGAACCCTGAGGAGTCCGAAAGCGTGACGACCTTACCGCCGAGTTCCGTCGCCTTCTCTACGGTGAACTGAGCGACGTTGCCGGAGCCGGAGACGAGGCAGGTCTTCCCCTCTATCCCGTCACCGCGGCGGGCAAGCATCTCTGCGGTGAGGTAAACGTTGCCGTAGCCGGTAGCCTCGGTGCGGATGAGGCTTCCACCGAAGGCGAGGCCCTTGCCGGTGATGGCTCCAGTGAACTCGCCCGCAAGCCGCTTGTACTGCCCGAACAGGTAGCCGACCTCGCGGGCTCCGACCCCGATATCACCGGCGGGAATGTCAACGTTGGCGCCGATATGTCGCCAGAGCTGGGTCATGAAGGCCTGGCAGAAACGCATGATCTCGCGGTCGGACTTGCCCTTCGGGTTGAAGTTCGCTCCGCCTTTGGCGCCACCCATGGGCAGCGTCGTCAGAGAGTTCTTGAAGGTCTGCTCGAAGCCGAGAAACTTCAGGACGCTGAGCGTCACAGAGGGATGGAAGCGAATCCCGCCCTTGTACGGCCCAATCGCGTTGTTGAACTGGACACGGGTGCCCCGGTTGACGCGGACGTGGCCCGCTTGATCCTCCCAGCTCACTCGGAAGGTTACGATTCGGTCGGGCTCGGTCATGCGCTCCAGGATCTGGGCATCGCGGTATTCGGGATGCTCCTCGAGGAACGGCATGATCGTCTCGGCGAACTCTCGGACGGCCTGATGGAACTCTGGTTCGCCTGGGTTCCGCTTCTCCAGGCCGCCCATAAATTGGTCCAACTCCGCCTCCGCTGCTCCCGTCATGAGTCCTCCTTCCCGTTCCGGTATGGCACGAATATTAGATTGAGTGTGGGTGCTTGTGAGTCGTCCCGGTCGGCCGTCCTCTGGCGCCCCGGGATTGCTGGGTTTCGGGGGCCGGGGGGCGGTAGCCCAACGCACGGTGGGGCCGGATCTGGTTGTATTCCCCCCGCCAACCTTCGATGAGCACTTGGGCTTCGAGAAGCGTGTCGAGGCGTTCGCGGTTGAGGCACTTGTCGCGCAGCTTACCGTTGAAGGACTCCACATAGCCGTTCTCCCAGGGACTGCCCGGCTCGATGAAGAGGGTGGTCACGCCGATCCGGCCAAGCCAGTCGCGCACGGCCGTGGCCGTGAACGGGCGAGAGTCTGACTGTAATAGCGACGACGGACTGCACCCTGCTGCATCCAGCGTGCCGATCACCCGCTCGACGATGGCGTTTGGGGCGCGCGTTAGTCGAGGAGAGCAGGATCTAGCAGCTCCGCCTCGAGGAGGTCGCCGAGCCATCGCTCGTAGCGCGAAGGCGACCAGCTGAGTCCGTCCGCAGCCAGCATGTACTGCTCCGCACTGGTCAGGAGCCAGAGACGGTCGGCGGCGTCGCGGGGTTTCAGGCCTTCGCGGAGGGCGCCCTTACTCGCCAGCACGGCGACGAGCTGGGAGGTTCCTTCGCGTCGCTTGCGGTCCCCGCGCTCCGCGACCGCGGCGACATCGGCCTCGGTCCTCGCTGCCATGATCGCGCGGAAAATCGGCGCTCCTGCCTCGAACAGCGTGCGGTTGAAAGACGCGAACAGCCGAAGCTGCCGCCGTGGATTCTCCTCAGCGGCTATGCGAGCGAGCCACGCATCTTGGTCCGCGGACTGATCGAGGTCTTCGAGCATCGCGCCAACGATGCCCGCCTTGCCCCCGAATACGGCGTAGACCGTCTGCAGCGAGACGCCGGCCTCTTCGGCGATCTGAGCGATCGTCGTGCCGGCGAACCCTCGCGCCGCGAACAGCTCCCGCGCGCTTCGGCGGATTTGGAGCCTCGTCTCTCGGGCGCGCTTGTCGCGAAGCGTCGATCGATACGGGCGACTGCCAGTCATGGGGCGATCATACTTGACAGGAGCGACTCATATCCAAGAGAGTAGACTATAATAATTAGTGCGGCATGCCATAAAAGGGGGCGACGATGCAGAAGCGCGTTCAAAACGCGACGGGCTCTAACCGGACGGTGCGCTTGCTAGCGCTTGGTGGCGTGGCCGGGCCGCTGCTGTTCGTCCCAATCGTGGTCGCAGGTGGCCTCTTATACGACGGATACAGCCATGCCGGTCAGGCGATCAGCGAGCTCGGTGGGGAGGGTGCCGAGTACGCTGCCCTCCAGAATTTCAATTTCATCATGATCGGCGTGCTCGTGCTCGGCTTCTCGTGGGCGCTCGCTCGCGTACTCGGCGGGCCCCCGCTCGGACCGGGGCTCGTGGGCTTTTCGGTCTGTCGGGCGCGATCGCCAACGGCCTCTTGCCATGCGACCTCGGTTGCGACGGCCAAACGACGGTGGGCCTGCTGCACAATATCAGCGGCGTCGGCGGGTTCGTGGCAGCGATCGCGGGCATGCTCGTGCTCGCGCGCCGCTGGCGGGGCGATCCGCGGTGGCGATTCCCACGCCTCATTCACTCGCGGCGCCGCGTTCGTCGCCTTCGTGGGCCTCGCAGGCTTCATGGCGACCAGGGCGGCGGGAGCGGAATCCATCGACGGCCTCGTTGAGCGCATCTTCGCGGCGGCACTCCTGACATGGATCGCAGTCACAGCGGCTCGACTTTACGGCGAAGCCAGTCACGGTGATCGCGTCGCTGGTGCTTCGAGGAGCCACCCGTGAGGCCCGGGCGCCTCCGCTGGGCTAGACCTCGATCTCCAGCGCCGTGGCCGACGATGAAAGTGACACCGCACTTATCAGATCGGAATAGGAGTTTGCCCTCGCACGGCCCAATCGGCGCCCAAAATCAGAGCAGATGAAGTTTTGGCGCCCCACAGGTGAGCCGCGGTCTGGCCGGCACCGGGAGCTGGAACGGGTCCGCTACCCTGTAGGGGTGCCATGGCGCCACGAAGACGGTCAGCGAGGAGCCACTGATGCCAACGAAGGACAAGGGCGGCAGGAACACGAAGCAGGCCGCGTCCCGGACTCTGAAGGAGAAGCGGCAGGCCAAGCAGGACAAGAAGGCTGCGAAGGGCAAGGGAACGGTGGGAACGTCCCGGCCGTAGTATTGCTCTCGGTCGGCTCCAGATGATCCCGGTCGGTCGTCGCACGCGATCGTCATGCCCAGCGCGACCTCCGCTTCGCGGCGCTTGCCGATGATCTCTTCGGCGATGTACCGCTTGCGTGCCATGCCGGCTCCCTTCCCGATCCCCAGAATCCGCTCATTCCGGATGGATCAGTTTTGGGCGGCAGGTCACGGCCTTCATTCCTTGTCCATCTTGTAGTCGGTTACCCGCTACAAGTACTCACACGGCCCGCCCGGCTCGATGCCCTTCCAGCACTGCCATGTCGAGGTGCCTGGGCGCGACACAATCGCCCACGGAGATCACGCGGTAGCCAGCCTCTGCGACTTCGAGCTCGCGCCCGAGGTGGTCTTCCGAAACCGCATCGCCCACGACAACGATTGTGTCGATGCCTTCCCGCGTTTCAGTCCCACCACCGTATACGTGCACCAGCTTCACGGTGCGCCCTTCGACCCCGTCAACCATCGTGTCGGTTGTAATCTTGACCCCTTTGCCCGAGACGTCCTGCATCAGCTTGATCCATGATGTCCCTCCGATCGCCATGCCCAGGAACGGTGCTGCCGTCACAATCTCGACCTGCTTCCCCTGATCAAGCAGATGTTCGGCGGTCGCCATGCCCTGAACATGCCCTTCAAAATCGACGACCAGCACGTTCTGGCCCACGTCTCGGCTCTCGTCCAGCACGTCCCGTGGCGTGACCGCATCACACGTCTCAATACCAGGAATCCCAGGCACGTCCGATCGCAGCGCATTCATCCCAACGGCGCGTGCCCGCGAGCCCGTCGCGAGGATCACGGCATCCGGCTGACATTCATCGATCAGCTCCTGTGTGACGTCAGTTTCAAGCTGCACATCGACTTCCAGCCGGCGCAGTTCGTTCGACAGAAAGCGGACGACGTTCGCGATCTCCTCGCGGCTTTTCACGCGTGCGGCAAGGCGGATCTGCCCGCCCAGCTCTGGCGCGCGCTCGTAGAGCGTCACCTCGTGTCCGCGCAGCGCCGCCACGCGCGCCGCCTCCAGGCCCGCCGGCCCACCTCCGATCACGAGAATCCGCTTTGGCTGGGCCACCGGTGTCAGCGTCTCCGCTCCCAGTTCGCGCTCCCGTCCCGCGGCCGCGTTGTAAATGCACGTCACGTGCTTCCCAAACCCAACCCGCGACTGGCAGTAGTTGCACCCGATGCACTGACGGATTGTTGCCGGGGCGCTCTCTGCCTTCGTCCCGAACTGCGGGTCGGCGATCCACTCACGAGCCATGCCAATCAGATCCGCCTGTCCGGAGCTGAGCACCGCCTCCGCCACGTCGGGCGTCAGGATGCGGCCCACCGCGAGGATGGGTACGTCCACCTGCGCGCGTACAGCGCCGGCCAGGTGCGTCAGGTGCCCAGCCGGCATCCCCATCGGGGCGGTTTGAATCTCCATGTTGTGATAGTTCCCGAAGCTGATACTGAAGTAGGAGACCGCCTTCGTCGCAGCCAACATCTTTGCGATCTTGAGATTCTGGAGCAGGTCGAGGCCGCCTGGGACACCCTCTTCGCCGCTCAATCGCGCGCCCACGATCAACTCCTGCCCCACCGCCTCCCGCACAGCGGCAAGGACCGCCAGGGGAAAGCGTATCCGGCCTTCAAGGTCGCCCCCGTATTCGTCTGTTCGCTTGTTTGTGAACGGCGACATGAACTGCTGCAGCAGATAGCCATGCGCCATGTGCAGCTCAACGCCGTCTGCGCCACCCTCGCGCGCGTACGCGGCGGCTCTCGCATACGCATCGACCATCTCCTCGATCTCCGCTCGGGACATCTCGTGCGCGAGTTCGTGGTTCAGCACTCCCGCCAGCGGCGATGGACCCCATACGGGCATTTCCGTCTTCATGCCGTCCGTGTTGGTGCCGCAGTGCCAAAGCTGTGCAATGAAGCGGCAGCCGAGCTCGTGGAGTTCCTTCGTCAAGACCTTGTAAGAATCGACGATTCGCGGGTCGTAGAGAAAGATCGTCTGGTTCATGTGCGCGGCAGTGGGGTGCACACTCGATGCTTCGGAAATGATCATTGCCACGCCGCCTCGGGCACGTTCGCGGTAGTACGCGCGCAACTGCTCGCCCGGCATATGGTCCGAGGCCATGCCCGTTACATGTCCCGTCATCACGAGGCGGTTCCGCAGTTCCATCCCGCCGACGGACAAGGGCGAAAACAAGGCTGCGTAGCGGACCATCCCATCCCCCTATCGTCTGGCCGCGGCGGTCTTGTGTTCGTCTATAAGGTCGCTCCTGATCTCAAGGTCTTCGCCACCGCTTCCTGTGAATCGCTGCAGTGATTTCTTCAAGCGAGCCCTGCTGAACCGGTCCCTGCCCTCGACGAGCAGTGCCCCTTCAACCCAGTCGGTGAGGCCCGCCTGATCGAGATGGATTGGAGGCGTATTGAACCTACGCGGCGGCATTTAACTCGATTAAGAGATCAAGCGCATCCTTGCACTCTTGAAGAAGCTCAACCACTTCGTCTTCACCAACATATTCAGCAATATCGCGGCTCGCATCTGTAAGAGAGTTCCGAGCCGTTACGAGCTTTGACCGAAGACGCGTACGGCTGCCCCCAGTCGCCTCCTCAGCCGCCTGCAAGTTCCGGGATGCACGTAACTCTCGCAGCCCGTCCGTATCCGCTAGCACCTTGCCAAGTGTCGTGATGTCCCGTGATTCGTCGATTACCTTGTCGTGCTCGCCGTCACCGAACAGGTATGAGAAGACTTCCTTTAGCTCTTCTTTTTTTGTCGTCGGCTAAAGGCCAGTTCCGTAATTCCACTCGAGCCGGTGCTGATGCTCCGATGTGTCCCCTAATACCAGTAGATGTCATTGCACGCGTGAAAACGCCGAAGGCTGCTTCAGCAAATTGGGTGGCAATGCCGAACTCCTGCGCTTGTTCAATAATTCCACAGTTCCGGTACTGGGATCGGATGTCGGCCACGGTCTCTCCGATTAGATCCGCGACACCTTCGAATGACATTTCTTGAATGTCAATCAGCGTCGCAATGAAGCGAGCCTTGGCGTACGGCTCCCATTCTTCGATCTCGGAAATATGCCTAAATCCGATAACCGCAGCCACGCGGTTTCGGTCTATTGCTTTCACGACAGGCAGAACCTCGGGTGTCTGAGCCTGTGAAGCAAGCGCCACCCATTCCTCCTGATCTTCAAGGCCCTCAGCGAGGGTTGGGTCGCTCAAGATTCTCAGTGCTACGAGCCTCCGGTTTCCTTCGACGACCGTGTATCCATTCGCCTGTTTCCGCTTGATGACGATCATCGGTTCTGAAATGAAGTAGCCGTGGCGTGCGATCGAAGTCGCCACATCGATCGTGTTGTAGCGGTCCGCGATGTATCGGAGGAGTTCATCCTCCTTCTTGGTCTGCATTCCGGCAGGAAGCCGCGGGTTCAATTGGTCCAGATATAGCTTATCGAGACCGATGTTCGCTGCAATCTCTCGTTGCTTTCTCGGCATGTGATCACCAAATCTCCAACGGCGGACATGATGCCGTCGTTGGAGCAGGATACTCGCTGCGAACGTCGAACGGGCCACCACGAGTTCCTCCGCTCACCAGAAGCGTCCGAGAGAGCAGAAGGGGGACGCGATGCGTCCCCCTTCGATCATGTAACGCGGAGGCGGGAGGACCTCACCCCCGTCCCCTCTCCATCGCAAGCGATGGAGAGGGGACGGGGGCTGTTCGTCCTGACCCTTCGGCAGGTTCAGGACGAACGGATTGATTCAGGCGGGGCGGTCGGTGGGCTCTTCCATGCTGGTGCTGGACTTGGCGGCTTTGACGGCGCCCTGGTGGTAGCGGTTGATGGCGTTCATGTAGGCCTGGGCGCTGGCGACGAGGATGTCGGTGTCGGAGGCGCGGCCGGTGTAGGTGGCGTCGTCCACGTCGATGCGGATGGTGACTTCGCCCTGGGCGTCGACGCCTTCGGTGACGCTTTGCACGGAGAACTCCGTGAGGCGGTCGGTCATGCCGGTGATCTTGCGGATGGTGCGGTAGACGGCGTCGACGGGGCCGGAGCCGGTCTCGGCGTCGGTGCGGGGCTCGCCGTCGGGGCCGCGGAGGGTGATGCTGGCGGTGGGCGTGGTGGTGGTGCCGGTGGTGACGTTGAGCGACTCCAAGTGCCAGGCCTCCGCCACGTGGCCGAGGCGGTCGGACATGATGGCTTCGAGGTCGCGGTCGTCGATGACGGTCTTCTTGTCGGCGAGCTCCTGGAACTTAGTGAAGGCGCTCTTGAGCTCGTCGATGGTGAGCTCGTAGCCGAGATCCTCGAGTCGAGCGCGGAAGCCGGCGCGGCCGGAGAGCTTGCTGAGGACGAACTGGGTGCCGGCGGCCCAGCCGACGGACTTGGGCTCCATGATCTCGAAGGTCTCGCGCAGCTTGACGATGCCGTCCTGGTGGATGCCGGACTGATGGCGGAAGGCGTTGAGGCCGACGATGGCCTTGTTGGGCTGCACGTGCATGCCGGAGAAGTCGGCGACCATGCGGGAGGCCGGCACCAAGTATTCCGTGTTGATGTTGCAGTCGGCGTCGAGGAAGTCGGGGCGGGTCTTGATGCCCATGACGATCTCCTCGAGGGAGGCGTTGCCGGCGCGCTCGCCGATGCCGTTGATGGTGGCCTCGACCTGGCGGGCGCCGGCGCGGATGGCGGCGAGGCTGTTGGCGGTGCTGAGGCCGAGGTCGTTGTGGCAGTGGACGGAGAGGGTGACCTTATCGGCGCCGGGGACGTTCTCCAGGATGTTGCGGATGAACTCGGCGAACTCCTCGGGGATGGCGTAGCCGACGGTGTCGGGGATGTTGATGGTGGTGGCGCCGGCCGCGATCACCTCGCGCAGCATGCGGTTGGTGAAGTCGGGGTCGGAGCGGGTGGCGTCCATGGGGCTGAACTCGACGTCGTCGATGTAGCCCTTGGCCTTGGCGACCATCTCGCGCGCCTGGGTGAGCACCTCTTCCCGTCCCGAGCGCAGCTGATGGGCGATGTGGACATCGGAGGAGGAGATGAAGACGTGGAGACGGGGCTCCTCGGCGCCCTGGATGGCGGCCCAGCCCTGCTCGACGTCGGTGGGGACGGCGCGGCAGAGAGTGGTGATGGAAGTGCCGCGGACCTCCTTGGCGATGCGGGCGACGGCGTCGAAGTCGGCGCGGCTGGCGGCGGCGAAGCCGGCCTCGATGCAGTCGACGTTGAGCTTCTCCAGCATCTTGGCGATCTGGAGTTTTTCGTCGCTGGTGAAGGAGACGCCGGCGGACTGTTCGCCGTCGCGCAGGGTGGTATCGAAGATCTTGACTTGATCAGTCATCGTGACGTGCGCTCCTTGGGTCGGAAAGGGGGCATGACTGGTGAACAGGGACGCCCCGCCCGGACGGTTGGTGCAGGATTACCGTCCAAGGACGCCACGGGCCGAGGCAGCCCGCAGGTATGTTCCTCCCTCTGACGAGTTCACCATCATGCGCTCATTATGACGCAAACGGGGGCCCCTTGCCTACGGGGGGCGGCGCAGCCTCGTCCGCCTTCTGGTGTAACCGGGCCATCGTCCCGCGCAACTCCTCGCCCCCGTCGTCGCTGGGGTGGGCCCGGAGGCTAGGGCGCCGCGCGCCGGCCCGCGGCCAGGGTCCGGTGGGTCCTGCCGACGAGCAGCGCGGCGAGGCCGAACACGATCAGGCCGGTGGGGACGTGCAGGACGACCACCCAGCGAGCCTCATTCGAGGCGAGGCTGCCCAGCATCCACTGGACGATCCAGAGCAGCGCGAGCGCGATTGCGAGATGGAAGATGCGCGATTCCCTGGGGAAGCGGGCGAAGTATGCCAGGAATGCCAGCACGACCACCAAGATCATCGAAATAAAACCGACCGCCTGGTGCGCATCGATCAGATCGCCGTTGAACTTGTCGTAGAAACCGCCAAAGAGGAACGCCTGCAGGATGACGAGGAGCGGGGTGAGGGCGATTAGCCAGGCGAATGCCCGAGCGAGCTGTGGGCGGCGAGGGGATTGTTCCATTCGACTCTCTCCTTGTCGTGCGCCTCCGCGCGGGCAGGCCCAGGCGCGGGAGGCATCGTGGAGTGAGGCTCCGAAGCGGAGCGCCAGCCGCGCCTAGTCCGCCTTCTGGTGTAACCAGGCCATCATCCCGCGCAACTCCTCGCCCACTTCCTCGCTGGGGTGGGCCTGGGCGCGCTCTCGCAGCTTGAGGAAAGCGGGGCGGCCGGCCTGGTTCTCCAGGATCCACTCGCGGGCGAAGGCGCCGTCCTGGACCTCGCGCAAGATACGGCGCATGTTCTCGCGGACGTGATCGTCGATGACGCGGGGGCCGCGGGAGTAGTCGCCGTACTCGGCGGTGTCGGAGACCGAGTAGCGCATGTTCTTGAAGCCGCCCTCGTAGATCAGGTCGACGATCAGCTTGAGCTCGTGGATGGTCTCGAAGTAGGCGGACTCGGGCTGGTAGCCGGCCTCGATCAGCGTCTCGTAGGCCGTCTGCATGAGGGAGGAGACGCCGCCGCAAAGCACAGTCTGCTCGCCGAAGAGGTCGGTCTCGGTCTCCTCGCGGAAGGTGGTCTCCAGGACCCCAGCGCGGGTGCAGCCGATGCCGCGGGCGTAGGCCAGGGCGGTCTGCTTGGCGGTCTCGCTGGCGTCCTGGTGGACGGCCAGCAGCGCCGGGGTCCCGCTGCCCTGCTCGTAAAGGCGACGGACGAGGTGGCCCGGCGCCTTGGGCGCGATCATGGAAACGTCGACGTCGCCGGGGGCTTCCACCTGGTTGTAGTGGACGTTGAAGCCGTGGGCGAACATCAGAGTCTTGCCCTCGCGCATGCCGTGGGCGATGTGATCATCGTAGAGTTGCTTCTGGATGTGGTCCGGCGTGAGGACCATGATGATGTCGGCCTCTTCGGCAACCTCATCGACGGAGCCGACGCGCAGGCCGGCGGCCTCCGCCTTCTCCCAGGATGGGGAGCCGGGGTAGAGGCCGACCACCACATTGATCCCGGTATCGAGCAGGTTGAGGGCGTGGGCGTGGCCCTGGCTGCCGAACCCGATCACGCCGACGGTCTTGCCCTGGAGGAAGCTCATGTCGGCGTCTTTGTCGTAGTACATCTGCGCCATGTCGTTGCTCCTTGGTGGCTGCGGCGCCGAGGCTAGGGGGGTCGCGGGCCGCCGTCTAGTCGCTGGCGAAGGGGAGTGAGCCCTGGGGCCGGCGGCCGCGCTGGGCGCGCTCCGCCTCCGCCCGCCGCTCCGACTCGCTGACGGGCGCGGGCTTGCTGGTGGCGCTGCCGCGGACCAAGGCCACGCGGCCGGTGCGCACCATCTCCAGGACGCCGTGGGGACGCAGCAGCCCGAGGAGGGCATCGACCTTGTCTTCATCGCCCAGCACCTGGACGATGAGGCTGGCCTCGGCGACATCGACCACGTCGGCGCGGAAGACGGTGGCGAGATCCATGATCTCGCGGCGGCCCTGCGGAGAGCAGGCCACTTTGATCAGCGCCAGCTCGCGCGCCACCATCGGCTGGTCCGTGATGTCAACGGCGGAGACGACATCGATCAGCTTGAAGAGTTGATGCTGGACCTGGTGGACCTGGGTGTTCTGCCCATCGACCACGATCGTCATGCGGCTGACGCCGGGCTCGTCGGAGTGGCCGACGGTGAGGCTCTCGATGTTGAAGCCGCGCCGGCGGAAGAGTGAGGCCACGCGGGCCAGCACGCCCGGCCGGTCTTCGACGTAGGCCACCACCGTGTTGAGGACGGAGTTCGCGGCAGCCATCAGAGCTCCTCCGCCGACTCGATGGTCTCGGAGAGCGCCGCGCCGGCGGGGACCATGGGCCAGACGTTCTCCTCCTCGACGATGCGGAAGTCGATCACGATGGGGCCGGGGTGCCGGGCCGCGGTGCGAACGGCCTCAGTCGCCTCGGCGCGGGTGGTGGCGCGCAGCCCGGTGATCCCGTAGGCCTCGGCCAGCTTGACGAAGTCCGGCTGGCCCAAGGCCACGGAGTGCAGGTTGTTCTCATAGAAGAGCTCCTGCCACTGGCGCACCATGCCCAGGTAGCGGTTGTTAAAGATCGCGTAGCGGATGGGGAGCTTGTGCTCCGCGACCGTCTGCAACTCTTGCGCGGTCATCTGGAAGCCGCCGTCGCCGCAGATGGCCCACACCGGATCGGACTGGGCGAACTGGGCGCCGATGGCAGCGGGGACCTCGAAACCCATCGTGCCAAGGCCGCCACTAGTCACGAACTGGCGGGGACGGTTGTAGCGGTAGTACTGGGCCATCCACATCTGGTGCTGTCCCACGCCGGTGACGATGGTCGCTTGGCTCTGCGTCTCCTCGGCGATGGCGCGGCAGAGCCAAGGGCCGCTCAACTCGGGCCCCTCGCCCGCGTAGTCCGTGGGGTGCTTGGCCTTGAGGTCGTCGATGTGGCGGAGCCAATCGGTGTGGGAGGCAGGCTGGATCAGGGGCAGGAGCGCCTGCAGCGAAGCGCGCACATCGCCGAGGACGGGCGCGTGGGTGACGAAGTTCTTGCCGATCTCGGCGGGGTCGATGTCGAAGTGGACGATCTTCGCGCCGGGGTTGAAGTCCTTGAAGCGGCCCATGGCGCGGTCATCGAAGCGCATGCCGATGCCGAGCACCACATCGGCGGCGCTGGCGGCCATGTTGCAGTAGTAGTTGCCGTGCATGCCCATCATGCCGTAGGCGAGGCGGTGATCCTCGGGGAAGCCGGAGAGGCCGAGCAGGGTAGTCACCACAGGGACCTCGGCCCGCTCCGCCAGATCGAGCAGTTCGGCGCTTGCGCCGGACTGGATGACGCCGTGGCCGGAGAGGATCAGCGGCTGCTGCGCCTCATTGATGAGAGCGGCAGCGCGTTCCACTTCGAGGTCCGCGGGGCGGTCCGCCAGGGGATAGCCGCGCAAGTGCACCTGCTCCGGGTAGCCTGTGAACTCCGCTTCTTCAATGAAGACGTCCTTGGGGATGTCGACCAGGACCGGTCCCTTGCGGCCCGTGGAGGCGATGTGGAACGCCTCCTTGACCGCCGTTGCGATCTCCTCGGCTCGCATGACGAGGTAGTTGTGCTTGGTGATGGGCAAGGTGATGCCGGTGATGTCGGCCTCTTGGAAACCGTCGCGGCCGATGAGGTCGCGGGCGACGTTGCCGGTGATCGCGACCATGGGGATGGAGTCCATGTAGGCGGTGCAGATTCCGGTGACCAGATTGGTTGCGCCGGGCCCGGAGGTGGCCAGGCAGACGCCGGTGCGACCGCTGGCGCGGGCGTAGCCATCGGCGGCGTGGGCGGCGCCCTGTTCGTGCCGGACCAAGACGTGCTTGATCTGCGGGAACTCGGCAAAGCGATGATAGAGAGGCAAGACCACGCCGCCGGGGTAGCCGAAGACGAGGTCGACGCCCTCCGCGCTCAAACACTCGAGCAGGATTTGTGCACCGTTGCGCTTCATGCTGGCTGCCTCCGCGACGCTGCGTGAGCGTCGGTCACTGTACTGCGATCGGGAATGGAGGTGAATCGCGCCGGCGGCGTGGTGGCCGGGGCCGGCGCGGCTTCCCGGACGGAGCTACCGCCCGAGGAAGCGGGCGGGGGAGGCAATTACCAGGCGCGGGGGCGCAGTTGCGATCACTGCGCGCCGTCGCGGCGCCGCCTCCTGTCGAGTTCGGTGCGTGGTGGACACGCGCTCGCGCTCCATTCGCGGAGTCTCTTGACTAGTTCTTATCGTAGCCGAAGAGGGCGGCGGGGAGCGAGCCTCGCTCCCGCGATTAGCCGCCGGGCCGCCGCTCCACCACGCGCAGCATGGCGGCGTCGTACTCCGGGGAGCCGCGGTAGGCGTTGAGGAGGAAGCCGCCGTCCACGAAGATGGTCTCGCCGGTCATCCAGCGGGTCTCGTCCGAGGCGAGGAAGACGGCGACGTTGGCCACGTCGATGGGCTCGCCCAGATGCCCCAGGGCAACCTGGCGCTCGACGTGGGCGCGGATCTCGGGCTGGGAGTAGCGCTCCATGTTCAGGTCCGTGGGGCAGGGCCCGGGGCCGATGGCGTTGACGCGGATGCCGTGCGGCCCGAGCGCGGCCGCGGTCGACTTCGTGAGGCTCCGGACTCCCGCCTTGCTGGCAGCGTAGGAGACGGTCAGCGGCGCCCCGATCTCGGCGATCTGGCTGGCGATGTTGACGATCCGGCCGCCGCCGCCCTGGCGCACCATCTGGCGCGCGGCGATCTGGTCGCAGAGGAAGACCCCGGTAAGGTTCACCGCCTGCACGCGGCTCCAGGCCTCGTCCGTCAGGTCCAGGAACGGCGCGAGGTCAATCACGCCCGCGTTCGCGACCATCGTTGTCAGCCGGCCGAAGTGCGCGACGGTTTCGTCGACGAGGCGCTGGACGTCGGCGCGCTGGGTGACGTCACAGCGCAGCGTCAGCGCATCGCGCCCGCGCTCCCGCACGAGCCGCGCCGGCTCCTGCAGCCCCGCTTCGTTGACGTCGGCGAGGGCCAGGTCGGCGCCCTCCTCCGCGAACCGATCAGCGATGGCGCGCCCGAACGACCCGGCCGCGCCCGTGACGATTACCACCTGCTCCGCAAGTCGCATGGCTCCCCCTCCCATACAGACTCTCTAGCCGGGCCCCGGCCACGAGCCCGTCATCCGGGCCCTCGCAGCGCGCGGTGCGTGATCAGCGCGAAGCCTTGGCCTCCGACGCGGCCCAGCCGCTGCGAGCAGCCATGGAACGCTGGGCCTGCCAGGCGGCGGCGTCGACGAGGAGCGCGGCAGGCCCGAGCCGCCCCTTGAAGCCAACGTAGGTCGTTTCGCCGCGGACCATGCGGGAGAAGGAGCGCCAGAAACGCCCGGAGCGTCGCAGCACCTGCACGTAGGGCCAGGGCAACTGGTGAAAGAGGGCCTGGAACTGGCGCGCCACCGCCAGCTCGGGCTCGATCTCCCGCTCCAGCGCCACCTGATACCCAGCGAGGTCGGGCGCCTTTCCGGCGAGAAAGCGCGCGACCGCCTCGGCCGCCATTTGCGCGGAGCGGATCGCGTTGCCGATCCCTTCCCCCGAGAGGGGATCGATCAGGCCGGCGGCGTCGCCGACGAAGGCCACGGGGCCACGGACTACGGGCGCGGCGGGATCGCTGAGCGGGAGGGTATAGCCGCGCTGGTCGCGCAGCGCGCCCGGATCGAAGCCTTCCGAGGCCGCATAAGCGGCGAGGGAGCGTTGCAGCCCGGGGCCCGCCGCGGGCCAGCCGCCGACGCCCACGTTGCAGTGGTCGCCCTTGGGGAAGACCCAGCCGTAGCCGCCGGGCATGCTGCCGAGATCGAGCCCCAGGACGTCCCGCCAGCGGTCCGGCACAGCGCCGGTGTTGGCCTCCAAGGCCACGGCGCGGCGGAGCGGCGGCATCCCCAGCGCGCGACGCGCGACGCCGTTAGCGCCGTCGGCGGCGACGACGGTCCGCGCGGTGGCGAGATCGCCGCCGGCGAGCCGGACCGCGACATGGGCATCGGCGATTTCCAGCCCGGTCGCGCCGCGGCCGTCGGTGAAGGTTGCGCCCGCCGCCACGGCTTGTTCGGCAAGAAAGGCGTCCAAACGAGAGCGCTGCGTCATCAGGACCAGCGGCTCGCCGTAGCGATGCATGAACGGCCGGCCGTGCCGGTAGGTCATGCGAAAGCCGGTGACGACGCGCTCGGTCACGGGATCGAGCGAGAAGGGGAGGAGCGCCGCGGCGAGCAGCAGGACGCCGCCGCCGCAAGGCTTGTCGCGCGGGAAGGAGGCGCGATCCGTGAGGAGGACGCGCGCGCCGGTCGCGGCGAGATGACGCGCGGCGGTGGACCCGGCCGGGCCAGCGCCGAGGACGACGCAGTCGTATCGCTCCGTCATGCGTCGGACCGTGCCCGGCCAGCGGGCGGGAGGGCGGGCGTCGTCGGGGCCGGACCCGCCCTGCGCCGCTGCCAGCGATCGAGGCCGGCCTTGAGGCCAGCGAGGACCGGCGCGGCGAAGCAAAAGGCGATGGCGGCCGCGGGCAAGCCGAAGGCGATCGCGAGGAACGGCAGGGGGGCCGACACGAGGAGCAAGCCGAGTTGGGCGTTACGCAGCCCGAGGAACGCCACCATGCCGGCGGCGAAGGTGAGGCCGAACTGCCAGGGCAAGAACGCGCCCGCCGCCCCCATGGCGGTGGCGGCGCCGCGGCCGCCGCGGAAACCGAGCCAGAGCGGATACATGTGCCCGATCATCACAACAAAGCCCGCCCCCAGCCACCAGCCGACGTCGAGGTCCAACCAACGGGCGATCGACACGGCGAGGAGCCCCTTGCCCGTGTCCAGCAGGAGCGTGAGATGGCCCCAGAACCACCCCGCCCCCTCGCGGATCGCGTTGGCGGAGCCCACGTTGCGGTCGCCGACGCGGCGCAAGTCCGCGCCGGTTCGCCAGTAGAAGATGAGCCACGTGCTCGGGATCGAGCCGATGGCATAGGCCAGGATGAGCGTCAGCGCCTCGTGCATGCGGTCCGGCCCATGCGTCGCACGCTCAGTACGGCCGTGAGCGGACGGTCTCCCGTGACCGGCGATCCGTTCGGCCCCCAGCGCCCCGGGACCCTGCGACAGGATCAGGGCTACGGACGAGCGGGTTTCGCGGCGTCACGCCTTCACCGGCTGGCCGCTGGGGACCGGGATGGCCCAATCGCTGTACTGGGGCAGCCGACCGAGAACGGCGTCGAAGTAGAGCTGTTGCAGTCGCGCGGTGACGGGGCCGATGTCGCCGCTCCCGACCCGTCGCTCGTCCACCTCCACCACGGGGGTCACGTGGGCGGCCGTGCCGGTCATGAACACTTCGTCGGCCACGTAGAGCTCGCTGCGGTCGATCGTCGTTTCCACGACGTCGAGGCCGAGTTCCTTTTGCGCCAGCTCAATCACCGTCGCGCGGGTGATGCCGACAAGGATGTTGTCGGCGCTGGGCGGGGTGAAGAGCCGGCCGTTGCCGATCATGAAGATGTTTTCGCCGCTTCCTTCCGAAACGTGGCCGTCCTGATTGAGCAGGATGGCCTCGTCATAGCCGCGGCGGAAGGCTTCCGTCTTGGCCAGGGCCGAGTTGACGTAGACGCCGGTGACCTTGGCGCGGACCGGGATGGAGGTGTCGTCGACGCGGCGCCAAGAGGAGGTGCAACAGCGGATCCCTTTGTCCAGGTCGAGGTAAGCGCCGAAGGGGGTGACAAAGATGAGGACGCCGTCCTCGACGTCGTGGAGGCGAACGCCGAGCACCTCTTGGGCCTTGTACACCATAGGCCGGACGTAGAGGTCCTCCCGGAACCCCGCCTTGGCGACCATCTCCGTGGTGATCTGCGTCAGTTCGTCGTCCGAATAGGGCAGCTCCATCATCAAGATGTGCGCCGAGCGGCGGAGCCGCGCGTAGTGCTCCGGCACGCGGAAGAGGTAGAGCCGCTCGTCCTCGGCGTTCCAGTTGGCGCGGATGCCCTCGAAGACGGCCGTGCCGTAATTGAAGGCGTGCGTCATCACGCTGATCTTGGCCTCAGCGAGGGGCATCAACTTGCCCTCGAAAAACGCGTAGGGGGTACCGGCCATGGCGCGCGGGCTCCTTTCCGCGGGTCGCGCCATTATAGGGGCGGCGAGCAGAAGAGGCCGAGCGACGCGGTCGGGCGTGGGCGCCAGTCGACCGATTAGGCGCGGGGCTTGAGTCCCTCCGCCATCACCTTGAAGGTGGCGCGCGCGATGGACTCCGCTTGGTCGGGGGGCAGGGAATGCGCCCGCGCGACCAGATGGTCCATCACCCCCTGGAACATGGCGGCGGCCGCTTGCGGATTCACCTCGGGATTGAAGACACGCTTGTTCTGCAAGGCGCGCACGATCTCGGCGATGAACTCGTTCACGGATTCGGTGATCTGCCGGTCGAGCTCGGCGATGTCGGGCTCCGTACCGGAGCGGACGGCTAGCTGCTGAAAGAACTGCATTCCTTCCGGATGGTCGCGATGCCACTCCAGGATCCCGTGGTAGGTGGCCAGCAACGACTCCTCCGCTGAGCCGGCGCTCATGGCGATCTTGCCGACGAAGGGCATACCTTCGGCGAGCGGCTCCTCCAGGAGCGACTTCCTCAGAACCGCCAGATACAGCTCGCGCTTTCCCGGAAAATGGAAAAAGATGCCGCCGCGGCTGAGGCCGGTGGCCCGCTCTAAGTCCTTGACCGTGGCGCCCTCGTAGCCCTTCTCCGCGAAGAGCGGGGCGACCAACGCCAGCAACTCGTCGCGCTTCGTCCGTGCTTCGGTCTCCGTCAGCTTCGCAGGCATGGTCTGGTCCTCTCGCAGGCGGCGGCCTCGCGCTCGCATGATATCCGGACCGAACGTCCGTTACGCAGGGAACACTCGGGCCAAGTACCTCCCTAGTTGTTATGTCCCCACATGGGTTGACTTACCTAACGACCGTACGGTATCCATACGACCATACAAGACGAACGTACGGTACGCAATCGAACCAGGCACGCCGAGAGGAGAGCCACAGAGATGAGCACCGAAGCGCTCCGACTCCCTGACCCAAGAATGCCCCCCCCGACAATCGCCGGCCCGTCCGCGCGCCGCTGGTTGGTGCTGGCGGTGATGTCGCTGGCGACCTTGATGATCTTCTTGGACAACACGGTGGTCAACACGGCGCTGCCGTCGATCGCGCGGGACCTGAACGCCTCGATGTCGACGCTGCAGTGGGTGGTGGACGGCTACACCCTGATCCTGGCCGGGCTGCTGCTCCTGGGCGGCACGATGGGCGACCGCTTCGGGCGGCGGCGGTTCTTCACGCTGGGGATGGTCATCTTCGGGGCCGGGGCCGCCGGGGCGGCGCTGGCGACCAGCGCCGAGACGCTGATCCTCATGCGCGGCATCCAGGGCGCGGGGGCGGCGTTGGTGCTGCCGGCGACGCTCTCGATCATCACGAACGTCTTCCCGCGCGAGGAGCGCTCCATGGCGATCGGGATCTGGGCCGGGGTGGGGGCGCTGGGGTTGGCGATCGGGCCGGTCTTCGGCGGCTTGCTGGTGGACGAGATCAACTGGAATGCGGTGTTCTGGCTGCACCTGCCGATCGTGGCGCTGGTGCTGCTGGGCCTGCGGGTGGTGCCGGAATCCCGCGATAGCCGCTTCCTGGGGCTGGACCTGCGGGGCGCCCTGCTGGCGACCGGCGGGCTGCTGGCCTTGGTCTACGGCCTGATCCAGGGGAACGAGGCCGGCTGGACCTCGCCCGGGATCGTGGCGGCCTTCGGCATCGGCATCGTGCTGCTGGCGGCGTTCGTGGCGGTGGAGCTGCGGACACCCGCGCCGATGCTGCCGCTGCGGTTCTTCCGGCAGCGGGACTTCAGCGGCGCGGTGCTGATCATCGGGCTGGTGTTCTTCTCGCTGATGGTGACGTTCTTCTTCCTCACCCAGTACTTCCAGATCGTGCAGGGGAAGAGCGCGCTGACGGCGGGCGCCTACCTGCTCCCTATGGCGGGCATGATGATGGTCGGCGCGCCCATCTCCGGGGTGCTGAACAAGCGCGTGGGCCCGCGGGTCCTCCTGCTGGCCGCCACGGGCGCGATGGCCTTGGGGCTGGCCTGGCTGACGCAGCTCGACGTCGACACCAACTACAGCACCGTAGCCATCGGCCTGATGATGTTCGGCTTCGGCGGCGGCCTGGCGGAGGCGCCGCTGACGGACACGGTGATGGCGGCGGTGCCGGTCGACGATGCGGGCATCGGCTCGGCGGTGAACGACGTGAGCCGGGAGCTGGGAGCAACACTGGGCATCGCCATCACCGGGAGCATCGTGGGCAGCCTGTACACCAGTAACGTCGAAGACAACCTCAGCGGCCTCGTCGACGAGGGACTGGTGGAAACGGCCGGAGAAGGGATCGGCGTGGCGGCGGTGGCGGCACAGTCGCTCCCGCCCGACGTCGGTGCGATTGTGATGGCCGCCGCGAACACCGCCTTCGTGGACGCCTTCGCGATCGGGCTGTGGGTCAGCGTGGGCTTAATGGCCACAGCGGTCGTGGCGGCGCTGTTGCTGCCGCGGCGGATGCGGACGAACCAGGCCGAGCACGAGCCAAAGGACGCGGTGAAGAACCTGAAGAATCGAACAGCAGTGGTGACCGGAGCGTCGCGGGGGATCGGACCGCACATCGCGCGGGCGCTGGCGAAGGAGGAGATGAACCTGGTGCTCGCGGCGCGATCGCGGGAGGGGCTGGAACGGACGGCCGCGGAGATCGAGGCGGAGTACGGCGTGCGTACGCTGGTCGTGCCGACGGACGTCACGGACGCCGCCGCGCGGGGGGCGCTGCTGCAAGCCGCGGAGCGCGAGTTCGGCGGCATATTCGGCGGCATCGAGGTGCTGGTCAACAATGCCGGCGTGGGGCACATGGGGGCGTTCAGCGAGCAGGAGCGGGGTGAGGTCGCGAACGAGATCACGATCGACCTCACCGCGCCGATGCTGCTCACGCACGAAGCGCTCCCGCAGATGCTCAAGCGCTGCGCCGGGCACGTGGTCAACGTCTCGACGATGCTGGCAAAGGTCGACGCGAAGTACGCCGTGTCTTACGCGGCGGCGAAGGCCGGCCTGATCGCGTTCAGCCGGTCGCTGCGCTATGAGCTCCGCGGCACGGGCGTGAGCGTTTCCGTCGTGAGCCCGGCCGGCGTCGATGGGGCGGGGATCTTTCAGGACGCGATGGACCGGTCCGGCGTGCGGCCCCCGCGCATGTTCCCGCCGGTCACCCCCGAGGCCGTGGCGAAGGGCGTGGTGCGGGCGATCAAGCGGGACAAGGCCGAGGTGCTGGTGGGACCGCCGGGGGCGAAGCTGCTGACGCTTTCGCCGGCGTTCGCGTCGAAGATGTTCGGGGCGGTGGGCGCGTGGGAGATGATGCGACAGATGGCGGAGGGCGCCGGGTCCGCGGCGGGCGAGCCAGCCGCATTCGAGCGTCCCAAGGAGACGGCCGCGTAGTAGCGGAGAGCGGGGCGCAGCGTGGAGGCGCTCATCGATCTGTCGTGGCGGACGTACCCGGCCACCACGCTCGCGGTGGCCGGGCTGCTGCCACCGCTGCAGGGAGGCCGTCGGTTGTGGCGCGGGTTCCGGCCGCCATACGCCGATCCGGCGAAGACGCTGGACGGCGTGCAGGGGTTCCGGCGAGGCATCATCGGACTGGCGCTGGCGGGCGTCGCGGGCGCCTGGATCTGGCAGCTGGACTGGCTTCTGGCGCTGTCGTTGGTGATCGGAGCCGAGGAGGTGTTGGAGTCTAGCCTGCACGTTCGGGCGCTACGGATGAGTCGGGATCACTACCGGCGCACGCGTGATGCGACGACGACCAGGCCGGCGCCCGCAGCCGAGGAGCACGCGTCGCCGCGTCAGCATGGGCTGCGTCAGCTTGGGCTGAGTCAGCCTGGATCGGCGCGCCATCGAGAGGACTCGCTCATAGCGACGATGACGAGGCCGGTGGCGATCATCGCCCCGACAGCCACGGTCCGAAGGATATTCGCTGCTCCGTTTGCGCTTGCGGATATCCACGCGCGATTGCGCTATCCTCCCCTCCCGCGCAGGGACGCTTAGATAGGGAGTGATGCAAATGGCCAGCAATACCGCACAAGCGGAGGCCCCTAGCGAGGCCGGCAGCCGCTACCGCTTTGATCACCTCGGGATGCGGCTGGTGCTTGGGGACATGTACTACAAGAAGAACGACCCCGGCCCGGGTGACCGCGTCCCAGACTTCGATCTGCCCACCCTTGATGGAGGCCGCTTCCAGTCCAGCGACCTTGCAGAGCGAGGCCCGGTGCTTCTGGTGTTCGGCTCGTACACCTGCCCCGTGACGGACAGCGCGGCGGCCGGGATCCGGGAGTTGCAGGGCCGCTTTGGGGATCGCGTGCGGTTCGTCATCGTGAACGTGCGGGAGGCGCACCCGGGCGAAAAGACGCCGCAGCCGAAGGAGTTCGACACGAAGCGGGAGCACACGGCGTTGCTGCGTGATCTTCACGGCTTCGACTTTGAAATGGCGACCGACGACATCGACGGCACGCTGCACCGGGCGCTCAGCCCCAAGCCGAACTCGGCCTACCTGCTCGACAGCGGTGGAATCATCCTGTACCGCGCCCAATGGGCGAACGACACGAAGGCGATGGCCGAGGCGCTGGCCGCCGTCACAGACGGCCGGCCGATCCGGCGCACGACGAGCGGGGGCCTGGTTCGACCCATGTGGCGGATGTCGCGGCACCTGGCGGCGCCGTTCGATCGCGGAGGACGTAGCGCCTGGTGGGACATGTGGAAGGTGGCGCCCCCTATCGCCGCCACCGCCGCCCTGACGCGGCTCCTCCGTCTCGCCTACTAGAGGGACGCGGAGGAACGCAGAGCGCAGATGCCCCCGTGCTACGCTGCCCTCCGAAAAGGGAGCGCCCGTGTCGAGTCCCAAGTACCGAGTCGGCGGGCTGACGCTGACGGTGCTGTCCGACGGGGTGATGTGGCTGGACGGCGGCGCCGTCTTCGGTCCCGTGCCCAAGATGCTGTGGTCCCGCGTTGCGCCGGAGATCAACGAGCGTAACGAGATCCCTCTGGGGCTCAACTGCCTGCTGCTGGAATCAGACGGGAAGACCGTGCTGATCGAGACGGGGCTGGGCGACAAGACCATCGACGTGCTGCGCAAGCGGGGCGCGCCGGTGGAGCACGGCCGGTTGCTGGACGAGCTGGCCGCCAACGGGGTGCAGCCCGGCGACGTCGACATCGTCATCAACACCCACCTGCACAACGACCACTGCGGCTGGAACACGCGTCGAGAGGGTGAGGCCCTGACGCCGACGTTTGCGAACGCACGCTATTACATCCAGCGCGCGGCCTGGGAGGCAGCGACGCACCCAAACGAGCGGACCAAAGGCGCGTACCTGTCGGAGAACCTGCTGCCGCTGGAAGAAGCGGGGTTGGTGGAGTTCCTGGACGGGGAGACGCAGATCACGCCGGACGTGCGCGTGATCGAGTCGCCGGGGCACACGGCGGACCACGCGTCGGTGGTGATCAGCCGAGGGGGCGAGACGGCCGTCTACCTGGGGGACGTGGCGCATCAGTTCGTGCAACTGGAACGCGTCGCCTGGCTGTGCGCGTTCGACGACCTGCCATTGGTCAGCATGGAGACGAAGCGGCGGATCGTGGCGGAGGCGGTGGCGCAGCGGCAGTTGCTGATCTACGCGCACCACGCGTACCCGGGGGTCGCGCGGCTGAGGGCGACCGAGGGGAAGGTCAAAGCCGTGGCGGAGGCGTCTCATGTTTTCTAGGAGGCAGGTCTAGGAGCGGCGCTCGGGCCGCGGCGGCGGAGGGACAAGCATCATGGTTCAGCCCGAGCAGCTCAAGAACTGGATGGAGCAGAAGGCCGAGGTCGAGCGCTACCAGCTGGAGATGCAGTCGATGCATTACCAGAAGGAGAAGCGGATCGGCTCGGAGTACATCTCCCGCTTCGAGGAGAGCGCAGACGTCCCGGCGCTGGAGCTCGTGGACAGCGTGCACGTGCTGACGTGGCATCGGGACAAGCCGGTGGTGGTGCGGGAGGGGGACGAGTGGGCGCCGTGGCGGATCCCCATCGTGGAGCGGGCGGAGACACCGGAGGCGTTCGAGGAACAGACCAAGGGGCGCGCCAAGAGCGCCGAGAAACAAGTGGAGAGGTGGCTGAAGCGGCTCGCCCGCGAGCGCTGGGGCATTGTGGTCAAGGACTGGTATCAGTTCGGGAGGCAGCACCTGACCGCGACGACGCAAGCGGAAAAGGCCGAACCGGGGAGCGAGCGCTTCCACCTGTTCCTGTGCGCCACGACGTCGAAGCTGGCGCCGGTGCCGGAGGACGCGAAATGGTCGCGGCGGTACATCACCGGGCGCGACCTGAACAAGCTGGTGCGAACGGAGCACCTGGAATTCGAGCGGGTGCTGCTGGAAGCGCACAGCAGCTACCTGGTCCGCCAGGCGCAAACGACCGCCGCGCGCCCATGACCTCCAGGCCGTGACCAGCGTGCTGCGGCCGCTGGCGCTGCGAGATCAGCACGCGAGACTCGGGGCGCGGTTCGCGCCCTTCGCCGGCTGGGCGATGCCGATCCAGTACCGGGGGATTATCGAAGAGCACGAAGCGGTGCGGACTCAGGCCGGGGTCTTCGACGTATCGCACCTGGGGCGGGTGTGGGTCACGGGGCCGGAGGCCGGGCGGCAGATCCGGTCCATCACGACCTACAACGTGCTCAGCCTGGAAGCGGGCAGCGCCCACTACTCGCTGTATTGCACCGAGGCAGGCGGTATCGCGGACGACGTGTTCATCTACCACGTCGACGGCGAGCGCTGGTTGATCGTGCACAACGCGGCCAACGCCGCCGCCGACTACGCCCGCGTGCGGGCCGTGGCGGGGAGCGCGGCGACGGAGGCGACCCGCACGACCGTCATGCTGGCCGTGCAAGGGCCGCGAGCCATGGACGCGCTCAGGCAGGTCCTGGGCCCGGCTCTGGGCGACGTGGCGCTGCACCGGTGTCTGGAGGTTCCTTGGCAAAGCGGTCGCGTCCTCTTCGCCCGCACGGGCTACACGGGGGAAGACGGGGGGGAGTGCATCAGCGACCCCGCGACCGCCAGGGCGCTCTGGGAAGCGCTGCTGGACGCGGGGGTTCGGGCGACAGGGCTGGGGGCGCGGGACACGCTCCGCCTGGAGGCGGCGCTGCCGCTGCACGGCCACGACATCGACGAGACGACGACCCCATACGAAGCGGGCCTGGGCTGGGCCGTATCGCTCCAGGACGGGGAACCGTTCAGCGGGCGCGACGCCCTGGCGCGATTGAAGGGCGCGCCGCGGACACGGAAGCTGAGCCACCTGCGGGCGCTGGAGCGGGGCGTGCCGCGCACCGGCTATGCCGTCCACGATCCCGCCGACGCGGACGGCGAGCCCGTGGCGACCTTGACCAGCGGCGCGCACAGCCCCACGCTACGGACGGGCATCGGCATGGCCTATCTGCCCGCGACTCTGGCGAAGGCCGGCACGCCGCTCACAGTCGACGTGCGGGGGCGGTCGCTGCCGATGCAGGTGGTGCCACGGCCGTTCTACACGCGACCGGCGTCGGGGCCCTAGGACAGCGCGCCATGGAGATCCCCGACACACTGTTCTATACGTCCAACCACGAATGGATCCGGATCGAAGGGGATGAAGGGACCATCGGCATTACGGACTACGCGCAGGACCAGCTGGGCGACATCGTCTATGTGGAGCTGCCGGAGCCGGGCAGCACCATCGTCAGAGGCGAGAGCTTCGGCGTCATCGAATCGGTCAAGGCCGTCTCGGACCTGTTCGCGCCCGTGAGCGGCGAGATCAGCGAGCGAAACGCCGCCGCCGCGGAGGCGCCGGAGATCGTGAATCAGTCGCCGTATGATGCGGGGTGGCTGATCAAGGTGCGATTGGCGGACAGCGGCGAAGTGGGCGATCTCCTGGACGCCGCCGCCTATCGAAGCGAGACCGCGGGCGAGTAACAGTGGCCGACTCCGGAGGCCGCGCGCCGACGCCGTACATCCCCAACACCGACGATGACCGGGCGCGGATGCTGGCGCGCATCGGCCTACCCGACATGGCGGCGCTGTTTCAGGACCTGCCGGCGGCCCTGCGCGACCCGGCGATCGAGCTGCCGCAGCGGTTAGCGGAGATGGAGCTGCTTCGGCTGCTGGAGAGTCGCGCCGCGCTCAACCGAACGGGCGCGGATCGCCCCTGCTTCCTGGGGGCCGGCGCCTACCGGCGCGGCGTGCCGACGATCACGGCGGCGCTGACATCGCAGTCGGAATTCGTCACCGCGTACACGCCGTACCAGCCGGAGATCAGCCAGGGCACGCTGCAAAGCGCCTTCGAGTATCAATCAGTCGTCTGCGAGCTGACGGGCCTGGACGTCTCCAACACCGGGCTCTACGACGCGGCCAGCGCCACGGCCGAGGCGTGCCTGCTGGCCGCCCGAGTCAGCAAGCGCAGCGCGGTGGCAGTTCTGGAACCGCTGCACCCGCACACGGTCGACGTGGTGCGGGCGTACGGGTATGGGGCCGGGATCCGCGTGGACACGATCAAGGCGGCGGAAGCGGTGGGCGATGCGCACGCCGCCCTGGTAGTGCAGCAACCGGACCACCTGGGCGGGATCGGGGACCTTGAGCCGATCGCCGCCGCCGCGCATGCCGCCGGCGCGCTGTGCATCGTGGTGGCGGAGCCGCTGTCGTTGGGATTGCTGCGCGCTCCCGGTGACGCGGGAGCGGACATCGTCACCGGCGAGGGGCGCGACCTGGCGGGCCCGATGGGGTTCGGCGGGCCGTCGCTGGGGCTCTTCGCCGCCCGGCAGGCGTTCCTGCGGCAGGTGCCCGGACGCATCGTGGGACGGACCCAGGAGCTGCACGGCCGGCGGCACGCCGATGGAAGCGAAGGCGCCCCGCGCACCGGCTACGTCCTGACCCTGCAGGCGCGGGAGCAGTTCATCCGGCGGGAGCGGGCGACGTCGAACTTCTCCACCGGGCAGTCGCTGCTGGCGCTGGCGTTCACCATCACCCTGCAAGCGCTGGGCCCGCAGGGGCTGCGCGACCTGGCGGAGCTGTGCTACCAGAAGGCACACGACGCGGCGGCGCGGATCGAGGCGCTGCCGGGTTACCGGGTGATGGAGCGCGGGCCGTGGTTCCAGGAGTTCCTGGTGCGCGGCCCGATGCCGGCGGCCGACCTCCACCGCAGCCTGGCGGAGCGCGGCATCACAGGCGGGCTCGACGTCTCCGCGCGGCCCGAGCCGGAAGCGCGCGACGCGCTCCTGTTCTGCGTCACCGAAGCCACCCCCCGCGAGCACATCGACGGGCTGGTCGAGGCGCTGGGGACGATCGGAGCGTCGCGGTGATCGAACCGCCGGGGGAGGACTTCGGAGCGCGACTGGCCTTCGACCGGGGAGCGCCCGGCCGCCGAGCGGTCGATATGCCGCGCTGGGAGGGGAGGGAGACGCCGCTGCCGGAAGCGCGGCTGCTGCGGGAGTCGGTGCGGCTGCCGGAGATGAGCCAGGGCGCGCTGGCGCGCTACTACACCGCGCTGGCGCGGCGGAACTTCGGCATCGACACGGGGTCGTACCCGTTGGGGTCGTGCAGCATGAAGTACAACCCCAAGGTCAACGATCTCGTCGCCAGCCTGCCCGGCTTCGCCGATGCCCACCCGCTGGCACCGGAAGACGCCGCCGGAACGCTGCGCATCCTCCTGGAGCTGCAGGGAGCGCTGGGCGCCATCACCGGACTGGCCGCGGTCAGCCTGGCGCCGGCGGCGGGCGCGCAAGGGGAGCTGGCCGGCGTGCTGATGATCAAGCGAGCGTTGGAGCAGCGCGGCGATCTGGGCGAGCGTCGCCGGGTGCTGGTGCCCGACAGCGCGCACGGCACGAACCCGGCGACGGCGGCGATGGCGGGGTTCAGCGTCACCCAGATCCCCACGGGGCGCGACGGCTCCATGGACGCGGCGGCGCTGGCGGGTGAGCTGGACGGATCGGTCGCGGCGCTGATGCTCACGCTGCCCAACACCCTGGGCCTGTGGGAGCAGGGCATCGAAGAGTGCGCCCAGCGCGTGCACGAAGCCGGCGCCTACCTCTACGGCGACGGGGCCAACCTCAACGCCATCCTGGGGCGGATCCGCTACGGCGACCTGGGCTTCGACGTGGTGCATCTGAACCTGCACAAGACGTTCAGCACGCCGCACGGGGGCGGAGGGCCGGGGGCGGGACCCGTGTGCGCGACAGAGGGGCTGGCGCCCTACCTGCCCACCCCAGTGGTGGAAGAGGCAGGCGACGGACAGCTCCGGCTCACGCGACCCGCACAGAGCATCGGCCGGCTGCAGCAGTTCCACGGCAGCATCGGCGTGTTGATCCGGGCCTACGCCTACATCCGCTCGTTGGGGATCGAAGGGTTGCGGGCCGTCTCGGAGAACGCGGACCTCAACGCCAACTACCTGCGCGCGCTGCTGCGCGACCACTACGATCTTCCCTACGACCGCCCCGTGCTGCACGAGGTGGTGTTCTCGGGGTCGCGGCAGCGGCGGGAGTCCGACGTGCACACGTACGACATCGCGAAGCGGCTGATCGACCACGGCGTGCACCCGCCCACGGTCTATTTCCCGCTGATCGTGGAGGAAGCGTTGATGATCGAGCCGACGGAAACGGAAGCCCGGGAGGACCTGGAGCGCTACGCCGCGGCGCTGGTGGCCATCGCCCAGGAGGCGGTGCAGGACCCGGAGACGGTGCGCGGCGCCCCGCACACGGCGCCGATCGGCCGGCTGGACGAAGCGAGGGCCGCGCGCAAGCCGGTCCTGCGCTGGCAGCCCGCGGAGAGCGGCGGCCCGGACTAGCGCGGCGGAGCGAAGCGATCTAGATTTCCCGCGACCGGGGGAGGCTAAGACCTTCCCGGGGAGGAGTGCGCAATGGCCCAAGCCACCGCGAGCGACTATCCGGTCACGTTCTCGTTGGAGCGCTCAAAGCAGTTTCGACGCGTGGGGCTCCCGCTGCGACTCGGCCTGGGAGTGCTCATGTATGTCATCACGGAATTCGGGCTTGGGGCGGTGATTGCCCTCTCGCCCGTGGTATCGGCGGTGCTGATCGCTCGGCGGGGCGGCGACGAGTTCCTGAGCCGCTATGCGGGGACATACCAGCGGGTGCTCAGTTTCTTGCTGGGGGCCAGCGGATACATGCTGCTCGGGACGGATGAGGTGCCATCGTGGTCGGAGCAACGGCCCGGCCGGCTGGAGATCCGGACCACAGGCAGCCCGACGGTGGGGTCGGCGCTGCTGCGCTTCATTAAGGTGATCCCGCACGCGATCGCTCTGGGGCTGGTGGGCATCGTGGCAGCGGCCCTGGCGGCCGTGGCGTTCGTCAGCGTGCTGATCAACAAGCCTGTGCCCGAAAAGATCATCCGGTTCCAGGAGCGGTACCTGGTTTGGGTGGCCCGAGTCCTGGCCTACTACGTCTCGCTGGTGGAGGAGTACCCGCCCTTCCGCCTCGGCGACTAGCCGAAGCAGGAAGGACAGGCGGCTCTAGTTGCCGACCGCGGCCGCGCCGCGAAGCGCGGTCTCGGCCGCGGGACGGTCGAGCCGGAAGCCGGCGCGGACGAGAGCGCTGGCGACGCGAGCGCGCAGCGGCTCCAGTTGCGCGCTGTGCTCGAAGGAGCGAGGCTGCGCCCGGCGGGCGCGCTCATTCTGCTCGGCCGAGGCGGCTCGCAGCTGGTTTTCGAAGTAGATATTCACGAAGCGGGTCCTTTCTGTCACGGCTCGACGGCCGTTGATCGCATCCGTCTCAGACCGGCCGGCCTGCGCAGGCTTTGGCCTCTCACTAAATGTAACGTCGAGACACGTGAAAGGTTGCGGCGTGCGCGTTAACGGACGGTGAAGTGCCAGCGGCGATACACGCGCAGAGTTCAGCGCCTCTCAGAAGACGAGCGCTGAACCTGCGAGCGAGTGGGGCGAACGGGAAGAGTTAGTCGCAGCCGGCGGCGGCCGTGGCGGCGGGGCGGTGAAGCCGCAGCCCGGCGCCGACGAAGGCACCGGCCACGCCCGCGCGCAGCGAGCGGGCCATCCCGTCGCGCTGTCCTGGCTGCCGGGTCGCGAACGAGCGACGGGGGGCGTGGCGCGCCTCGTCCGCCAGGTGGTCCGTCATCACTCGAATCTGCTCGTCCAAGTAGGGGTGCATCGCTGCGGTCCTTTCGCTCCCCGGGTCCGCCGGGTCGAGCGGCGCGGGGGCAATCCATTTCAGGCGCTGGAAACTTGCTTCTATTTAAGGAACGAACGAGCGAAGCGAATCGACGCATGGAGGCACGCGGCGCAAGCGGGTGTGCAAGCAGCGATACAGGCGTTGTGTAGCGGTGCAGTCGCAGCGGCGTGGCGGGGCGCTAGGACTGACAGGTCAGGGCTGGGGGATGACCCGGTCCAGAGCGCGCGGCGCGACGAACGGCAGGAAGCCCTGGGCGCGGGCGCGGGCCACGAAGTCGGCCTGCTTGGCCGCATCGAGGAGATAGTCGACTGCGAGGATGAGCTTGCCAGCCTCGCGAAAGCGGCCGATGTACTCAAGGGTCCGTTCCTGGACGTCGAGGGGATTGTCCTCATCGGCGTCGCCGAAGTAGAAGGTGTCCTCCACGCCCAGGCCGTCCAGCGCCGCCAGGTATGAATCCGCATCCACCGCCTCCAGGATGTCGGGCGCGTTCTGCACGAAGATCAGGAAGTCCGGCCGGCCGAACGCCTCGCGGGCGGTCCGGGCGATCGCCTCGACGAAGAGGGCCATATCCTCGGCCTCGATCGGGGGCAGGCCGCTGTTAAAGTCCCACCAGTCCTCCCAGGCGTCGACCCGGTCCAGGTACACGCCGTCGAAGCCCGCGGCAAGGATGCGGTCGAGGTAGGCGTCCCGGCCGAGGATGATCTCCTGCCAGCCGGGGTCCCAGAACTCGACCAAGTAGTTGTCGGGGAAGTCCGGGTTGGCGCCGGCGAGCCAGGGCGGGGCGGCGTCGGTGGGGGCGCCGTCGCGGACCCAGGCGTCGTCCCAGTAGAAGCGGCCGGCCTCGGCCTCGCCGATGCTGAGGTAGGCGAGGACGATGGTGCCGTCGGCCTGCGCGGCCGCCACCTCTTCCCGGCTGAAGGCGCCCGCGCCGCCACCGTCGCGCGAGTGGTCCACCACGAGCAGGCCGGCGCCGTGGGCGTCCAGAGCGACGAGGTCGAGCAGGCCGTCGCCGTCGACGGGGCCCTGGAGCTGGTAGAGCCAGGAATCGACCGTGGCGAGGCGGGCGGCGCGGGCGGCCGCGGGGTCGATCGGAGCGGCAGCCGGGCCGGAGGCGGAATCGGAGCCGGCGCAGGCGGCGGCGAAGGCCAAGGCGAGAAGCGGGGCGAGGAGGAGTCGAGGCGGCACGGAGGGATGGTAGCGGGGCGGGCGGTGGCCGCGCCGAAGCGGGTAGAATGCGCGGGACCACGGTAGGTTGAGGCGGGAGGGACCGCGATGAGCATCGACGCCGAGCGGGCGCAGGCGCTGCTGGACAAGCAGGCGATCTACGAGGTGGTCGCGCGCTACGCGCGCGGGATCGATCGCTTCGACTGGGACCTGGTGCGGTCCTGCTTCCACGAGGGGGCGATGGACGAGCACGGCGTGTTCACCGGCCCGATCGAGGCGTTCATCCCCTGGGTGCGCGAGGAGCTAGGGAAGATGACGCTCTCGCAGCACCTCATCACGAACCCGCTGATCGACCTGGACGGCGACAGGGCGCAGAGCGAGACGTACGTCACCGCCTATCACCGGCTGCCGCCCAAGGGCGAAGGGGAGCCGGACCGGGACTTTGTGGTGGGGGCGCGGTGGATCGACCGGTTCGAGCGGCGGGAGGGGACGTGGCGGATCGGGCATCGGCGGGTGGTGTGGGAGTGGAGCACCGCGACGCCGGTGGGGCGGCAGTGGAACTTCAACGAGAACTACCGGAAGGGGCGTCGGGACAAGCAGGACCCGGTATACGATCGGCCGCGCTTCGCATCGGACTGGGCGCCCCCGACCACGATCGAGGGACGGCTGCAGGAGCTGCTGGACAAAAAAGCCATCGCCGAGGTGGTCCAGCGTTACTGCCGCGGCGTGGACCGGATCGACATGGAGCTGGTGCGCTCCTGCTACCACCCAGACGCCACCGACGACCACGGCACCTACCAGGGCGACCGAGACGGCTTCGTGCAGCACGCCGGGGACGGCCTGACGACGATGTTGGGCACCATGCACTACATCGGCAATCGGTTGGTGGACGTGCAGGGCGACGTAGCCTACAGCGAGGCATACTGCGTGGCCTACCACCGGATGCCGTCGCGGAAGTCGGGAAAGACCGAGCAGTTGGTGGCCTGCCGGTACGTGGACCGCTTCGAGCGTCGCGACGGCGCGGAGTGGAAGCTCGGGGACCGGATGGTGGCGTACGAGTGGAGCCGGATCGACCCGATCAGCCAGGAACTGGAACTGTCCCCCGAGTGGATGCGGGGACAGCGCAACAAGGACGACCTGGCCTACGCACGGTCCGGCGCGGACCGTTAGGCGCAGGGCCAAACGGGGGGCAGCGTGCCGATCGACGAGCGGCAGGCGCGGGCGCTGCTGGACAAGCAAGCGATCACCGACGTGCTCGCGCGCTTCGCCCGCGGCGTGGATCGCTTCGACTGGGAGCTGGCGCGGTCCTGCTTCCACGGCGGCGCGAAGCTGGAGCACGGCGCGTTCAACGGGCCGGTCGAGCGGTTCGTGCCCTGGCTGCAAGCGGCGCTGGCCCCGACCAGCCTGGGCATGCACACCATCACCAACGTGCTGATCGACCTGGACGGCGACAGGGCGCAGAGCGAGGCGCAGGTGACCGCGTACCAGCGGGCGGTAACCGAGAGTGGCGAGGACGAGGATGGCGTGGCCGGGGTGCGGTGGATCGACCGCCTGGAGCGCCGAGCGGGGGAGTGGAAGATCGCGCAGCGGCGGACGGTGTGGGAGTGGAGCACCATCGCGCCGGTTGGGCGGCAGTGGGACTTCCACGGGAAGTACGTGACGGGACGGCGAGACCGGCAGGACGCCGTGTACAAGCGGCCCGCCTTTCGCGCCGACTGGTCGCCACCCGACACGCTGGAGGGCCGCCTGCAGGAGGCGCTGGACAAGCAAGCGATTGCTGAGGTGGCGCAGCGCTACTGTCGCGCCGTCGACCGGCTGGACAGAGAGCTGGCGCGGTCCTGCTACCACGCCAACGCGACCGACGACCACGGCATGTACCAAGGCGACCGCGACGGCTTCATCGAGTACGCGTTCGGGGGACTGCCCACGATGCTGGGCACGATGCACTACATCGGGCAGGTGCTGGTGGAAGTGCAGGGCGACGTGGGCTACAGCGAGGCGTACTGCGTGGCCTATCACCGGATGCCGTCGCGGACGAGCGGGCGGACGGAGCAGGTGGTGGGCTGCCGGCACCTGGACCGGATGGAGCGTCGGGACGGGGAGGCGTGGCGGATCGGGGACCGGGTGATCGTCTACGACTGGAGCCGGGTCGACCCGATCAGCGGGGAGTATCCCATCCCGCCGGAGTGGACACGGGGGCAGCGGAGCCAGCAGGACCCCAGCTACGCGCGGGCTCAGCAGGGCGAGAGAGGAGCATGATCATGGCGGACACGTTCACCTACATGTCCAAGTCGCGGCTGGTGCTCAAGGACGGCGTGCGCAACGCCTACCTGGGCGACGTGCCGGAGCCGGTGCCGTACGGGGTGCAGGGCGCGCTACGCGAGTACTACGGTGCGCCCGAGGGTCCGCCGGTAGCGGCGACGCTGGACCACATCGTCGCGGCGGTGGCGGGGTGAATGTACGGGACGCTCGCCCGTGCGCTGCGAGTACGCGACGTTGAGTTCGACCCGGACACCTACACGGCCGACGTGGAGGGGACGATCGAGGGGCCGGCGGGCAAGGGCGCGCCGATCCGGATCACCGCGATCCACGTGAGCTACCACATCGACATCAGCGCGGGGACGCGGGAGGCGGCGCAGCGGGCGGTGGAGGTGCATGCGCGGGGGTGCCCGGCGCACGAGAGCGTAAAGGAGGCGATCCGGATCACGTCGTCGGCGGAGATTAGGACGCACTAGCGGGAGCGTGGGCGCTTGGCTCGGCGGAGGCGCTTGAGGACGGCGTTGGGGTAGATGCGGCGGAGGGAAGCGCCGTGCATCTGGAGGGCGCGGCGCTTGTTGCGTCGCTTGTCGGCGCGGCGCTCGCTGCGGGTTTGGTCGTCGAACGGTTCGCCGGCCATCAAAAGAAGTGTAGAGGAGGGGCCGGTGCGTCGCCGCGGTGTCCGCGTTGACGGCGCGTTGCGGGGCGTGCGAGGCTCGGTCGCATGAAGGTGCACCTGTCCTACGGCGAGAACGGGCTGGACGTCGATCTGCCGGCGCAGACGGACGTCATCATGCCGAAGGACGTGGCGCCGCTGGCGGCCCCGCCGGCGGCGCTGCGGGAGGCGCTGGCGGGGCCGATCGGGTCGCCGCCGCTGGCCGAGTTGGTGGGGCCGGACGACCACGTCGCGATCGTGTTCAGCGACCTCACCCGGCCGGCGCCGAACCGCCTGACGGCGCCGGAGCTGCTGCGGGTGGTGGAGGGTCGAGGCGTGCCGCGGGAGCGGATCACGCTCGTCGTGGGGACGGGGCTGCACCGGCAGATGTCGCGGCCCGAGTTGGAGCGATTGCTGGGGCCGGAGATCGTGCGGGACTACCGAGTCGCGGTGCACGACTCACAGGATCCCGATTCGCTCACGTTCCTGCAGCGCTACCCGGGAGAGCGCCGGGGCGGCATCTACCTGAACTCGCACTACATGCGGGCCAGCGTGCGCATCGTGACGGGGTTCGTGGAGCCGCACATCTTCGCCGGCTACAGCGGCGGCGGCAAAGGGGTGCTGCCCGGCATCGCAGCGGCGCACAACATCATGCGCAACCACACGGCGGCGAACCTGCTGGACCCCAAGGCGACGTTCTGCGTGGGGGCAGGGAACCCGATCTTCGAGGAGATGCGGTCGGTGGCGCTGGCGTCGGAGCCGACGTTCCTGTGCAACGTGACGCTGAGCGCCGACCGTCGGGTGACGGGCTTCTTCTGCGGCGAGCTGGCGGCGGCGCACGACGCGGCGATGGCCGAGGTGGACCGGGCGGCGCTGCGGCCGGTGCCGCACGAGTACGACATCGTGGTGACGACGAACGGGGGCTACCCGGCCGACCTGAACGTGTACCAGTCGATCAAGGGGATGGCGGCGGCGGCGCGGGCGGTGCGGCGGGGCGGGGCGATCGTGCTGGCGTCGGAGTGCCGGGAAGGGGTCGGGAACGAAGACTACGCCGAGTTCCTGGCATCGCGGGAGAGTCCCGAGGCGCTGATTGCCCTGCTGCTGGAGCCGGACTTCCACCGCATCGACCAGTGGGGGATCCAGTGCCAGGCGATGGCGCAGTTGAAGGCGGAGGTATACCTCTACTCGACGCTGGACGAGGCGACGACGAAGGCGGCGCACTTGCGGAAGAGCGAGGACGTGTCGGCGACGGTGGCGGAGCTGGCGTCGGAGATGGAGCGGCAAACCGGCGCGCCGGCGACGGTGCTGGCGCTGCCGACCGGGTTCCAGGCGATCCCGCAGGTGGAGTCGGCGGTGGGGGTGAAGTAGGGACAGGCGCGAGGGCTAGCTTTGCGACCTGGACCAATCGGAACGGAGTTAGCCGCCCGCGCGGCGTTACGGCGAGCCTAGGTGGGTGATTGCCCGTGCGGTTAAAGAGGTAACAAAGTTCCGGAAGCCTAGTTCGGAAGAGGGCTC
Organism: Dehalococcoidia bacterium; assembly: GCA_963663235.2. Taxonomy (GTDB): domain Bacteria; phylum Chloroflexota; class Dehalococcoidia; order Bin125; family Bin125. The sequence goes on along the minus strand of CAXXNO010000004.1, from coordinate 661,148 downwards.
GCGGTACTTACCATTTGATCCTCCGACTTGATCGGAGAGAATGAAGCACGCGGCGTCATAGAGGCGTTCTCGCACGAGCTTCCGACAGAAGAGTTCGTACCTCCTCGCGTAAGAGGCTCCTCGAAACTCTTCCCGCACCGGGAAATGTGGCTCTTGAACTCGAACTGGCGCCAGCGATTTCGGAGCCTCCTCAAGCAACATGAGGTAGCCGAGCCAGGGCCTCGCCGAGGGGGCGAAAGCGCCTTCGCGATAAGCCGTCCGCAGGTCAGTGGAGCTCCCGAGCGCTTCTTCCGTCCGATTGTTGTAGTTGTTTCCAAACGATCCGACCTGTGACTTGACCTCAATCGACGCGAGAAGAACGCCATCGATTACAACAACCAGATCCCACCCCTTTGAAGGGCGGAAGAATCCGGGTAGAGCGACGTCCTTTTTCCTATGAATCGTCGCGGGATCGATGCCGCTCTCAACCAGAAGCTCACTCAGGAGATCAGCCACTCCGTCGAGTTGAGCACCTCCAGTGACAGCGCCCCTGGACCCTTGGTCCCCGTTACCGCGTCTTTTTTCTTGCGCGTCAATCTGGCGGTTGCGAGTCGTCCAGAACGTCTTTACTGCCTTGGACAACCGCTTCTCAAGTGTCGCGGCCGGCATGGGACTCGCTACGGGAGCGCGTCAATTGCTGCATTGCCGAAGAGATTCCGCGTCTCTCGGGCCATTCTTTGATGGCCGAGTTCAAAGTAGTGCGGGTCTACTTCGAAGCCAATGCTGTTTCGTCCCCACCGGGCGGCAGCCAAACTCGATGTCGCGGTGCCGAGGAACGGGTCGAGGACAGTATCACCGACGAAACTAAACATCCTAACCAGCCGCTCCGCCAGCTCAAGAGGAAATGGCGCGGGATGCTGGTGAGTCGATGCGCCTGTCAGGCCAGACCAGATTTGTCTGAACCACTTGTGATGATTTTCTACAGATATCAAGCTTAAGATCCGGGCTTCCAAGGTCGGGCTGCGATAAGAACCTGGCTTCCGCTCCATCAGGATGAACTCGATATCGTTCTTTATCACTGCGTTTGGCTCATACGGCTTACCCAGGAACGTGGAACCGTTCTCAACCTCGTACGCAGCGTTTGAGATTTTGTGCCAGACGATCGGAGCCAAATTGTCGTAACCGATGTGGCGGCAGCGCTCTTGGATCGATGAATGCAGAGGAACTACTACGTGCCTGCCAGCGTTCTTTCTCCTCGATAAACAAACATCTCCGACGACGCAGATTAGCCGCCCCCCCGGCACGAGGGCATCAAAGCACCGACTCCAAATCGCGTCTAACTGCGATAGGAAGCCTTCATAGTCGGCGATGGCCCCGAGCTGGCCATCGCAGTCTCGATACTTCTTGAGGGTCCAGTAGGGGGGTGACGTGACGACCAGATGAACGCTGTCTGAAGGAAGGTTCATTTCGCGGGCGTCACGTAGCCATAGCTGGTGAGCAGTCGGAACTTGTCGTACGGCTTCGTCGATACTTGCGGTCAGACCGCGGTCCTTGGCAATGCGGGGCAGATCGGTCTGCGGGTTCGGAAGCTCGGTGAGGCTTGGTGGTAGAAACCGAGCCAAGTCGGGTTTAGTCTTGCCAGCCTCTTTGAGCTTGTCAGTGGACCTTAGCTTGGTCTTTATAGCTGTATGCTCCTCCGGAAAGCGCCTACGAACGTACGTTCTAGCACGCCGCGTCTAACGTCGCAAGCCCGAAGAGTATTGAAGCACGTCAGTAGGAGCGGGGGAGGCCGAGGCCGCGGGTGGCGATGATGTTGCGCTGGACCTCGCTGGTGCCGCCTTCGATGGTGTTGGCGACGGAGCGCAGGTACATGTACGCGTAGCGGCCGCGCTTGGGGGCGCGCTCCGGCATCTGCCCCGTGATCTGGCCGTAGAGGCCGATCACCTGCATGGCGGTGCGGTAGATGCGCTGGTTGACCTCGTTGGTGTAGAGCTTGGCCATGGAGGCCTCGTAGTTGGGGGTCTGGCCGCGGGCCTGCATGCTCACGATGCGGTAGGCGAGCATGCGGCCCGCCAGCGTCTCGATGTAGCGGTCGGCCAGGTCGTAGCGGACGAGGGGGTTGGGGTCGAGGCGGGAGGAGCCGTCGGCGCGGTGTTCCTTGGCGTAGGCGATCAAGTCCTCCACCGCCTGGCGCTGGCCCACCAACGCGCCGATGCTGCTGCGCTCGATGTCGAGCGTCTGGACCGCGCCGTACCAGCCGCGGTCGACGTCGCCCAGGATGTTGCCGGCGGGCACGCGCACGTCCTCGAAGAAGACCTCGTTGAACTCGGAAGAGCCGGTCATCTGCACCAGGGGCCGCACCGATACCCCGGGGGCCTTCATATCGACGATGAAGTAGGTGAGGCCCTTGTGCTTGGGGGCGTCGGGGTCGGTGCGGGCGAGGAGGATGATCCAGGAAGCGACGTGGGCGCCGCTGGTCCAGATCTTCTGGCCGCTGATGAGCCAGTCGTCGCCGTCGCGGACGGCGCGGGTCTGAAGGGAGGCCAGGTCGGAGCCGGCGCCGGGCTCGGAGTAGCCCTGGCACCAGATCACCTCGCCGCTGAGGATGCCCGGGAGGTGCTGGGCCTTCTGCTCCTCCGTGCCGAGGGCGATGATCGTGGGGCCGACGATCCCGACCGTGATGACGCCGGGCTGGACGGCGCGAGCCTCGCCCATCTCCTCGTTGAAGACGAATTGCTGCATCACCGACATGCCGCCGCCGCCGTATTGCTGGGGCCAGGAGGGGGCGATCCAGCCGCGCTGCGCCAGCTTGCGGAACCAGACGCGGGTAGTGGGGGTGAGGGCGAACTTATCGGAGCCCTCGGGACGCTCCGCGTCCAGCGCCTCGCGGAGGGGCGTGTATTCGGCCTGGAGGAAGTCACGCACCTGGCCGCGGAACGCGGTTTCGTCGGGCGTGTCGTGGAAATCGACCACAGGGCGCCTGCTCCCGCTCTCGGTGGCCCGGCTCTCGATCGCCACCGGCGGCCCGATTCTAGCCGACGCGGGCGGATGCGCGCGCGGGCCTTCCTCGATACGCTCACGGAGCGATGGTGCGCAAGAAAATCGACGAGACGGAGGCGCGGCGCCTGCTGGGGGGCGCGCCGGTGCTGCTGGTGACGTCGAGCTGGCAGGCGGTCAGCAACGTCTTCCCGATCGCGTGGGCGATGCCGGTGAGCGTGCGCCCGCCGCTGGTGGCGATTGCGGTGCACCCCACCCGTCACAGCCACGACATGATCCAGTACGGGGAGGAGTTCGCCATCAACGTTCCCTCCCGCCTCCTGCTCAACCACACGCAATGGCTGGGGATGGTCAGCGGTCTCCAGGCCGACAAGCTGGATGTGTCGCGACTGCCGCATTTCAACGCCAAAGAGATCGACGCGCCGCTGCTGGAGGGGTGCGTGGGCTGGATCGAGTGCAGCGTGCAGGACCGCTACACGCTGGGCGACCACACGCTCTTCGTGGGCAAGGTGCTGCGCTGCCAGGTCGACACCGACGCCTTCGACAGCGAGCGGCTGATCTGGTCGCTGGAGGATGACGACTACAAGCCGCTGCATTACCTGGGTGGCCGCACGTACGCCCTGCTCGCGGAATTGTTCGACGCCGAGGTGGACGAGCGGCCGGCGGAGCAGATGGAAGAAGAGGGGTTCGGCAAGGAGCTGGAGGAGGCCGAGGAGGAGCGACGCCGGAAGCGCGAAGAGGCGGAAGAGGCGCGCTACGAAGAGGAGCGGCGGGGCGAACACGAGGTCGCGCCCGCATCGACGCCACGACCACGGCAAGAGGGAGAGGCGGAGCCATGATCGGGATGCTGATGATGCCCGTGACCCTGCTGATGGGGCTGATGAGCGCGCTGGTGCAGTTGCTGGCGCAGGCCGCGGTCAGCGCGGTTACGCTGATCGGGACGGTGGTGGGGCTGCCCTTCCGCCTGCTGGGCGGGGGCAAACGGGGCATGCGCGGGCGCTAGCGGGGCGGGGGCGGATGGAGGCCGAGAGCCCGCGGGACACGGTGGTCTTCGGGGACAACCTGCCGGTGCTGCAGGCGCTGGGCGATCAGTCGGTGCAACTGGTCTACACGGATCCGCCGTTCAACACGGGAAAGACGCAGCGTCGCACGCGGATCCGCGTCGCGGCCGACCCGAACGGCGACCGCAGCGGCTTCACGGGACGGCGGTACCGCAGCACGACGCTGGGCACGCAGGCGTTCGCGGACCAGTTCGACGATTACCTCGCCTTTCTGGAACCGCGGCTGCGGGAGATCCATCGGGTGCTCTCGCCGTCGGGATCGCTGTATTTACACCTCGACTATCGTGAGGCGCACTACTGCAAGGTGCTGCTGGACGGCATCTTCGGTCGCGACCGCTTCCTCAACGAGATCATCTGGGCGTACGACTACGGAGGCCGCCCCAAGCGGCGCTGGCCTGCCAAGCACGACACCATCCTGGTCTACGTGAAGGATCCGAACGGCTACACCTTCAACCAGGACGACATCGACCGGATTCCGTACATGGCGCCGGGGCTGGTGGGGCCGGAGAAGGCGGCCGTGGGGAAGCTGCCCACCGACACTTGGTGGCACACGATCGTCGGGACGCGCAGCGCCGAGCGCAGCGGCTACCCGACCCAGAAGCCGGAAGCGCTGGCCGAGCGGATCATTCGCGCCGGGAGCAACCCGGGCGACCTGGTGCTGGACCCTTTCGCGGGGAGCGGCACGGTGGGGGCGGTGGCGGCACGGCTGGGACGCGCCTTCCTGCTGATCGATAACAACGCGGAGGCCGTGGCCTGCATGCGGGGCCGGTTGCCGGCGGGCACAGAGTTCGTGGAGGGCGGAGCGGCCGGCTAGGACTGCTCCCAGCGGACGGTGGCGGTGAACCTCACCCCCCGGCCCCCTCTCCATGTCAAAGCCATGGAGAGGGGGAGCCGAGCCCCGCTCGCCGTTCGATAGCTGGGGACGAACGGGGCCGCGCGTCGGGCGCCGGCGCTGGATTGCTCCCAGCGGACGGTGGCGGTGACCTCACCCCCCGGCCCCCTCTCCATGTCAAAGCCATGGAGAGGGGGAGCCGAGCCGCGATCACTCTTCGACAAGCTCAGGACGAACGGGGCCAGGCGTCGGGCGCGGGCGCTAGGACTGCTCCCAGGTCACGGACATCGAGCCGGCGAGGTCCAGCCAGATCGCCGCGCCGTACTCCAACTCGAAGTCGTCGCGGACGAAGGGCGGCAGGTCGGAGCCCCAGACGCGGTAGCGCTGCTGCGACAGATCCCAGAGGTAGGCGCGCCGCACGGCGATGCCCGCCGTCGCCGCGCTGACGGACAGGCCATCGGTTCCGGTCCAGGGGACCAGGTTGAATCCGGGCCGCAGGGGCACGGCGAGATCGGCCTGCGTGGCGGGCTGCTCCCAGAGGTAGAGATCGTCCTGGAGCCGATCCGCGGGGACGCGGACCCAGAACGGCTGCCCGGCCGCGATCTCCGCCAGGTCGCTGAGGCCGGGGAAGCCGGGCCCGTAGGTGCGGAAGCGTCGGAGAGAGTCGTCGCGGGCGAAGGCGGCGGTGACGAAGTCGCGCAGCAGTCCCAGCACGGCCGCCGGGGGGCCGGCGTCGCCGAGGTTGACCAACAAGGTCCAGCCGCCAGCCACGGGGCTGATCAGCGTCGCGGGCGGACCGGCTTCGTCATCGGGCGCCTGCGCGTCCGTGGGGGAGAGCGGCGCGACGGCGGCGATCAGGATCAACGCCGACAACAGCAAGCGGAGAGGCATCGCGGGGGAGCGTACGGCATCGCGGCGGCGGGGCCAACGGCGTCAGTCGTGCGCCGCCGGCCTCCGCGTGCGAAAGGCCGGGGCGAGCGCTGATATACTGACAGCCCCACCGGAGAGGTGTCCGAGTGGTTGAAGGTGCCGATCTCGAAAATCGGTAGGGCTCACAAGGCCCTCGTGGGTTCGAATCCCACCCTCTCCGCCACTGTATCTGCGCCGGGCAGTTCGTCCACGGAGAGGTGCTGGAGTGGCTGAACAGGCACGCCTGGAAAGCGTGTGGGGGCGCAAGCCCCTCGTGGGTTCGAATCCCACCCTCTCCGCCAGCCGCCGCCACAAGCGGCGCTAGCCGCTGCCGGGCGAGTCCTCCTCGGAAAAGGCACCCCGGCGTCGCGCCTCCTGGAAGCGCCGCCGCTCTCGCGTCCGCACGGCCGCCGCCTCCCGGCGACCGGCATCGATGGCGCCCGCCAGTGGAGTGGCGCGGCGCGTGACGGTCTCGAACCGGCCGGAGCGGCGCGCGGCCGTCGCGACGAGCCCCACCAGCAAGCCGAAGAAGAGGCCGCGGCGCAGGCTCATCGGCCGTTCCCTCGCCGGATCAGGACGTCCACGGCGCGTCGCAGCCCGGCGAACAAGCCGTAGGCGCCAACGACCGGCGAGACCGCCGCGTCCGACATGTACTCGCTGGTGACGCGGACGCTGTGCATGGTCGCCTGGGCGCTGTCCAGCAGCGGCCCGAGCCTGTCACTCACGGTGCGGCGGCTGCCGCGGATGAGGGCGAAGAGGCCGTAGCCGATCAGCACGGTGAAGATCATCGTGACGATGAACATCAGCACGGCGGTGATGGCGAAGACGATCAGCACGACGTCGCGGATATCGGTCAGCGTGGACAGCGTAGAGAGAACGATACAGCCTCCCGCCAGCCTGGACGCGCGGCGGGCGGGAGTATATCACGCACGGGAGGCCGGCACGACGGCGGCCGACAGAGAGGCCCGGCGCCAGGAGCGGAAGGTGCGCTCAATCGTTCCGCCGGCCACTACCCGATCTCCCTGGTAACAGACGGCCGCCTGGCCGGGGGCCACGGCGCCGACGCTCCCAGGGGACGGGTCATGCAAACGGAGCAGCGCGCCGTCGCCGGCGTGCTGCCGGATCGTCGCCGGGATGGGCGTGGCGCGGTAGCGGAGCTTGACGTGAACGGGGAGCACCCCGGAGGGGGGCGGCAGCAGCCAACGCCAGTCGCGCGCCTCCAGCGCCTCGATGCGCAGATCGTCCATTGAGCCGAGGCGGACCTGGTTGCTATCCGCGTCGATGGCGGTGACGTAGGTCGGGCGGCCCAAGGTCAGGCCCAAGCCGCGGCGCTGGCCGATGGTGAAATGCTGAGCGCCGGCGTGGCTCCCCAGCACCCGGCCCGTGGCGTCCACGAAGACGCCGGGCCGGTCGGGGATCCAGCGGCGCACGAAGTCACGGTAATCGCCCGCGGGCACGAAGCAGATGTCGGCGCTGTCCGGCTTCTGCGCCACCGACAGGCCGTGGCGCTGGGCGAGCGCGCGCACCTCGCTCTTAGTCAGGTCGCCGAGCGGGAAGAGGGTCCGCGCCAGCACCGCCGGGGGCAGCGTATACAGCACGTAGGACTGATCCTTGTTTGAGTCGGCCGCGCGGTGCAGCTCGATTCCATCCGGGCCCATGACGCGGCGGGCGTAGTGGCCGGTGGCGATGTAATCGGCTTGCAAGGCCATGGCGCGGTCGAAGAATTGGTCGAACTTGATAAAGGTGTTGCACTCCAGGCAGGGATTGGGCGTGCGCCCGGCGGCGTAGGCTTGGACGAACGGCTCCACCACGGCGCGGCGGAACGGCTTCTCCAAGTTGAGCACGTAATGCGGGATATCGAGGCGGTGGGCGACACGACGAGCGTCGTCGATGTCCTCAACGCCGCAGCAGCGGTTGCGGCCGCTGAGCGCCTGTGCGCGGGGCTCCGTCCAGAGGCGCATGGTGATGCCGATCACCTCGTAGCCCTGCTCCTTGAGCAGGGCGGCCGCGACGGAAGAATCGACGCCGCCGCTCATGGCCACCACCACGCGTTCAGTCATTGGTGCGCTCCGACGCGCACGCGGCCGCCGGCCGCGAAGTCGCAATGGTATACTCGCGGCCGTTCCGTGCGCCGGCAAGAAGACAGGGGAGGGGGGCGGCCTGCAGGGATCCGAACTGGCCCGGCAGATTGCGGATACGCTGGCCGATCTGCAAGCGGAGGCGATCGTCCTGCTGGACATCAGCGGCATCGCCGGATTCACCGATTACTTCGTGATTGCCAGCGCCGTCTCGCCGCGGCAGTTCGAGGCGCTGGCCGAGGCGATCACGCGAGAGGCGCCGCGGGCCGGAGCGCAGCGGCCGCGCCGGGAAGGGACGCCGGCGGCGGGCTGGCTCCTGTTGGACTTCGGCGACGTGATCGTGCACCTGTTTACCCCCGAAGAGCGCGCCTACTACGAGCTAGAACAGCTGTGGGGGCGCGGCAAACAGTTGCTGCGCATCGAGTAGCGCGCTCCCACTGATTGTAGGCACTGGGATTGTAGGTGGGGGGCTTGTAGGCGTTGGGGTTGTAGGTGGGGGGGCTTGTAGGGGGGGGCGGGCTACTCGATGATCCAGCGGTCGGTGTCACGCTCCCACGGAAGCAGCTCCGCCGGGGAGAAGAAGAGCGCCACCTCGCGCTCGCCCGCCTCCGGCGAATCGGACCCGTGGACCAAGTTGCGCCCAATCTCCAGGGAGAAGTCGCCGCGGATCGTCCCGGGCGCCGCGGCGATGGGGTCGGTAGCGCCCATCGTGGCGCGGACGGCGTCGACGGCGTTGGGCCCCTCCACGACAGCGGCGACGACCGGGCTACCGGTGATGAAGGCGAGCAGCCCAGGGAAGAACGGCTTCTCGACGTGCTCGGCGTAGTGCTTGCGGGCGAGCGCCTCATCGACGCGCATGAGTTTGAGGCCGATCAGTTTCAGGCCACGGGCCTCCAGCCGGCCCAGCAGGGTTCCGACCAGCCCGCGCTGCACCGCGTCGGGCTTCACCAGGATCAAGCTCCGTTGCACGCTCATCGCTCCTCCTTCTGAGAGACCTGCTCCTGAGGGACCGGGGGTTGCGGGCCGATGGCCGGCTCCCGCAGGTACAAGGCCTCCAGGCGCGCGGGGCTGAAGTCGCCGCCGGCGCTCAACCGCGCCCACCCGATCTCGGCCAGCACGGCAGCGCGTCGCATGCCCGCCGCCGCCCCGGCGATGCGCCAGCCGACCGTGCGCAGCGCGAGGCGGTCGTCGTCGCCGAGCGCGTCGACTTCGCCGGTGAGCACGCCGGGATGGTCGAGGCCGCCGAGCTCGGCGAGCAGATCGTGCCGAGACAGCAGCCGTGGGGGCGCCAGTTCCACCCAGCCGTCCGTGGGACCGCGGTACAGCGCCAGCGCCCACTGCGCGCGGCCGGCCGCGTGCAGCGCCGCGACTCGCGCCGCCGCCTGCGGCGTGAGCGTACGCCTCGATCTCCAGGCGGCCTACGCCCACGGCCTGGAGATCAAGAGCGACGGCCAGGCCCATCGCAGCGGCCATCCCGGCGCGGATGCCCCCATATGCGCCGGGGCCCACGTCGACGAAGACGGCGGTCAGATCCGCACGATCGACCTTCGCCAGATGGCAGGCGTGATCGATGGTGGGGATAAGCGAAGGGGTGTGGCGGCGGCCCGTCGGCCAGTCGATCTCCACAAGCGGGCGCCCGTGATCGCTGACCGCAACGCTGGACGCCGGGCCGACCGTGTCGATGGCGAGTTCCATCAGCGACCGTCGCGCCCGGCCACCTCCGCCGCCGCGCCCGCGCGAATCCGCTGGAGCAGCGCCGCGTGCGCCGGACCGGCGGCGCGAAAGGTGATGGCGCGGTCGCATTCGGCCGGACCGGCGTCGAAGCGGACGGCGAGATGGTCAGGCGGGCCGTGGCCGCTCCAGCGCTCCGCCCACTCAACCAGCAGGACGCCACCCATGGCCTCTTCCTCTAAAGCCAACTCGTCGATCTCCTCCATCGCCGAGATGCGGTAGAGGTCGGCGTGGAGCAGCGGCAGGCGGCCGCCGCGATGCTCCGACAGGATGACGAAGCTGGAGCTGCGCACGGGCGTCGGGGTGTCCAGGCCGCGGCCGATCCCCTGCGCCAGCACCGTCTTGCCCGCGCCGAGATCGCCGGACAACAGGACCACGGAGCCGGGCGAGAGGAGACGGCCCAAGCGCTCGCCAAGGGCGCGGGTCTCATCCGCCGAATGCGTCGCGGTGCACCACTCAGCCGATTCGGCCATTCCGCCCGCAGTATATGTCGGAGCCCTGCTAGGAGCCGTCGTTCGCGGCGACGCTGGTATCATCGCCGGGCGCCGGACAGAGCGCGAGGCGACGATGACCGAGCCGATCCACGTGCTCAGCGCGATCCCGCTATCCGAGGCCACGCAGGCGTCGATCCGCGAGGTGGACGATCGGATCCGGCTGCTCGTGCTCAGCGCCGAAGGGCGTCGGCGGTTTCGCAATCGCGGCGGCGGCGGCGAGGAGGGAGCGGAGGAGGTCCGCTCAGCGGTCGGTGAAGCCGCGGCGTGGCTCACGCTGCGCTTCGATCACGACTGGATCCCCGACCACGGGCCGCTGCGATGGATCCAGCTGGCCTCGGCGGGAGCCGACCACGCGCTGCGCCAGCCGATCCCGGAGGGCATCACCGTGACCAACGCCGGATCGCTCTACGCGACGCCGGTGGCCGAATGGGTGCTGACGTTCCTGTTGATGCACGCGAAACGGATGCCGTACTTCCTGGAGCAACAACGGGAGGCAACGTGGAGCCGCCGGGAAGAGGTAGCCAACCTGCGCGGGGCGACGGTGGCCGTGGTGGGGCTGGGCGCGATCGGCGGGGAGGTGGCGCGGCTGTGCCAGGCGTTCGGGGCGCGGGTCATCGGCAGCAGGCGGAGCGCGAGGCGCGGCGACCGCGGCGCCCACTGCGACGCGCTCTACCCGGCGGACGAGCTGCCGGCGATGCTGAGGCAGGCGGACTACGTGGTGCTGGCCGTGCCGCTGACGGAGGAGACGCGGGGATCCTTCGGCGCGGCCGAGCTCGGTGCGATGAAGCCGGGAAGCGCGCTGGTGAACATCGCCCGCGGCGCGGTGGTGGACCAGGAGGCGCTGACCGCGGCGCTGGCAAGCGGCACACCGGCAGCCGCCTACACAGACGTCATGGTCCCGGAGCCGTTGCCGGACGGCGACCCGCTGTGGGGGACGCCGAACCTGTACATCACCCCGCACAGCAGCGGCTACTTCCCGAACTGGATGGATGGGGCGGGTGGGGTGTTCGTCGAGAACCTGCGCCGCTACGTCGCCGGGCAGCCGCTGGAGAGCGTCGTCGATCCGGCGCGCGGCTACTAGAGGCCGCCGGCCGGGACGCCCACTCGCGCCGCCGGCTCCTCCTTCCGCGCATGGAGGGCGCATTCCAGCACCTGGTCCAAGCTCTTGACCAGGTGCAGGTTCATCTCGTCGCGCACTTCCTCCGGCACCTCTTGCCAGTCGGGCTCGTTGGCCTTAGGCACGATGATCTCGCGGATGCCGAGGCGATGCGCGGCCAGCGTCTTCTCCTTCAAGCCGCCGATCGGGAGCACCCTCCCGTGGAGCGTGATCTCGCCGGTCATGGCCACGCGCTTGCGCACCTTGCGGCCGGTGGCAGCGGAAATGATGGCCGTGGCCATGGTGATCCCGGCGGAGGGGCCTTCCTTGGGGATCCCGCCGGCGGGCACGTGGACGTGGAGATCGTGTTTGTCGAAGTAGCCGGCGGCGAGGCCCAACGCGTCGCTGCGGCCGCGGGCGTAGGTGAGCGCCGCGGTGGCGGACTCGCGCATCACCTCGCCGAGCTGACCGGTGAGCGTGAGCTTGCCGGCGCCGGGCAGCATCGCCGCCTCGACGTAGAGGACATCGCCGCCAAAGATGGTGGCGGCCAGGCCGGTGGCGACGCCCACTTCGTCGTGTTCCTCGGCGAGGTCTTCGCGGAACTTGCGCGGGCCGAGGATGGGCTCCAACTGATCGGGCGTGACGGTGACCGGGTCAGTCTCGCCGACGGCGACGCGCCGGGCCACCCAGCGGGCCAGGGCGCCGACCTGGCGCTCCAACTGTCGCACCCCGGCCTCGCGGGTGTAGCCATCGATGAGGGCGGCGAGGGTGTCGTCGGGAATGGTGAGAACGCCGTCCGGGAGCCCGTTCTCGGTGATCTGGCGGGGCACTAGGTAGCGCCGAGCGATCTCCACCTTCTCCCGCGCCGTGTAGCTGGGGATCTCGATCAGTTCCATGCGGTCGAGCAGGGGCGGCGGGATGGTGTCGGTCTGGTTGGCGGTGCAGATAAAGAGCACGCGTGAGAGGTCAAAGGGGAGGTCGAGGTAGTGGTCCACGAAGGCGTGATTCTGGGCCGGATCCAGGACCTCCAGGAGCGCGGAGGCAGGATCGCCGCGGAAGTCGGACCCGATCTTGTCCACCTCATCGAGCATGAAGACGGGGTTGTCGGTGCCCGCCCGCTTGATCTCCTGCAAGATGCGGCCGGGCAAGGCGCCAACATACGTGCGCCGGAACCCGCGGATGGAGGCTTCGTCGCGCAGGCCACCGAGTGAGAGGCGCAGGAACTCCCGCCCCAAGGCCCGGGCGATGCTCTGCCCCAACGAGGTCTTGCCCACGCCGGGCGGGCCGACGAAGCAGAGGATGGGGCCACGGGTATCGGCGCGGAGCTTGCGCACCGCGAGGTAGTCCAGGATGCGTTCCTTGACCTTGTCCAGGTCGAAGTGATCCTGGTCCAGGACGGTCCGCGCAGCGGCGATATCCAACCGGTCCTGGGAGGATTTGCGCCAGGGCAGATCCGCGATCCATTCGAGATAGGTGCGCGTCGTGTGGTACTCGGGCGAGATGGCGTTGATGGTGCTCAGCCGATCGAGCTCGCGGTCCGCCTCGCGGCGGATCGGATCGGGGAGGTCGGCGGCGGCCAGCCGCTCGCGCAGAGCGGACAGGTCCTCGCCATCGGCGCCCTCGCCGAGCTCGCGCTGGATGGCCTTCAGCTGCTCCCGCAAGATGAATTCGCGCTGGCGCTTCTCCGTCTCCTTCTGCACGGCTTCCCGGATCTCGGCGCCGACGCGCACCACTTCCACCTCGCGCAGCAGCAGCGTCAGCTCCTTGCGGAGGCGCTCGGCGACATCCAAGGTTTCGAGGATCTCCTGGCGATCCTCGGGCTTGGTGGGCGAATTGGCGGCGACGAAGTCACCGAACTCAGCGGGCGAATCGATATTGGCCGCGGCAGCCGCCAGCTCATCGGGCAGCTGCTCGCTGCCGGTAACGAGCTCGCGGAAGCTGTTCAGCACTTCCCGTTGGAGCGCCTCCAGGTTTGCGCCGCCGAGGTCGTCTTCGAGCGCGGAGACCGCAGCCCGCGGGTAGGGGTCGCCGGAACCGATGACATCGAGGCGTGCGCGGATGACGCCCTGGAGGACGGCTTGCATGGGGCCGCCGGGCGCCTTGGCCAGCCGCACAATGCGCGAGACCACCCCGACGCCGTACGGCGGCGCGGCCTTCGCCTCTTCGTCCTCGCCGTGTTGCTGCGCCGCCAGCACGATGAGTTTTTCGTGCGCGCCGGCGGCAGCGTCCAAGGCGCGCGCGCCGGGGCTGTCGGGCAGCACGGTGATGGGCACCACCAGCGCGGGGAACATCACGGCCTCGCCCGTGAGCAGCAGCGGCAACTCTTCCGGGATCTCGTGTTCGTGGGCCGGGACCGGCGGCGCTTGCGGCCCGATGGGGTGCTCGTGGTCAGAGGCGCGCTCGTCGTCCTGCTCAGCGGCGGGCAGGTCGATGTCGAAGGTCTTGCCTTCCGGGGCCATGCTTCGTCGCTCCCTAGTCGCGGCTGGGACGGCGAGCCGGTTTGGGAAACTCGAGGCGCAGGAGCCCGCGGTCGTAGCGGATGGTCAGCCCATCGACATCGACGGGGGCGGGCAGCTCCACGTCGCACTGCCAGGCGCCGCTCCAGATCTCCAGTTGGTGGTACTGAGAGCCCGGTGGATGATCGAGGGACGGGCGATCCCCGGAGATGCGCAGGATGTTACCGCGGACCTCAAGCTGAAACTTCTGCCGGGGCAGCCCGGCCACGTCCACCACGACGACGACGGCGTCGGAACTCTCCATCACATCGGCCGGGGGCTCGTGGTAGCGGCTGCCCAGCTGCCGAAAGCCGGGATCGGGGGCGGCGACGGTGCGGCCCCACACGATGCGGACTTCCGTCTGCTGGCGGCGCTCGTACGCGCCCAAGTCCGTCCTGCGCTGCACGTGACGTCCTTCCGGCCGGCCCGGGGACGTTTCATCGAGCGTCCCCGAGGGTAGGGCCAGGGTAGCGCACCGGGCGCGCGGGCGAGGTTAGCGTTCCGCTGCGGGGGGCTCCACCACAGCCACGGCGGCGACGGCGGCGGCGGCGGCGCCACCGACGTCCATCACCCGCACCCCCTGCGTCGAGCGGCCCAGGTCGGCGACGGACGAGACGCGGGTGCGGAGGAACTTGCCCCCTTCGGAGATGATCACCAGTTCCTCATTGCCGCGGACTTGGAGCAACGCCACCACCGGCCCGGTGCGAGCGCTGGTCTTGTGCGCGATGACGCCCGAGCCGCCACGGCCCTTGCGGGGAAACTCGGCGTCGGCGGTGCGCTTGCCGTAGCCCTTGGCCGTGAGGGTCAAGAGATGGCCGCCCGGCTTCACTGCCTCCAGGCCGACCAGGACGCCACCTTTCGGGAGCCGGATGGCCCGCACGCCGCCGCTGCCACGGGAGGCGTCGCGCAGCGAGTTGACCGGGAAGCAAACCGCGCGGCCACCCTGCGACACCACCAGCACATCTTCGCCCGCATGGGCGGAGGTGGCCCGGACCAGCTCATCGCCCGCGGCCAGATTGAAGGCGATGAGACCAGCGCGGCGGACGTTGGCGAACTCGCTGAGCCGGGTCTTCTTGATTTCGCCGTTGCGGGTCGCGAGGAGCAGGAAGTCCTTATCAAAGCGGGCGGCGGGCACGATGGCGGTGACGCGCTCGCCGGCGTCGATTTGGATGAGATTGGCCAAGGGGAGCCCGCGCCACTCGCGGGTGCGCTCCGCGATCTCATGGGCCTTGAGGCTGAAGACGCGGCCGCGGTCCGTGAACAGCAGCAAGTTGTCATGCGTATCGACGACCAGGAGGTGGCGGACGGTATCCTCGTCCCGCGTCTTCATGGCGCTGACGCCTTTGCCGCCGCGCTGCTGGGTGCGGAACGCGCCCAAGGCCATGCGTTTGATGTAGCCGCCCTGGCTCACGGAGACGGTCGTCGCCTCGTGGGGGATGAGGTCCTCCAGGCTGAACTCCTCCACGTCGTGCTCCACGATGGTGGTGCGGCGGGGACCGGCGTACTGCTGGGTGAGTTCGTCGATATCGGCGGCGGCGATGGCGTCGATCTTGTGGGGGTCGGCGAGGATGGCCTCCAAGGCAGCGATCTTCTCGGTCAGCTCCTTGAACTCCTCCTCCAACTTGCGCCGCTCCAAGGCGGCGAGGCGGCGCAGCTGCATGTCCAGGACCGCCTGCGCCTGGCGCTCGCTGAGGCGGAAGGGCGCGCGCTGGAGCCGCTGCTTGGCGGCGTCCGCGGACTCCGCTTTGCGAATCGCCGCGATCACCGCATCCAGCGTGTTAATCGCCTTGAGCAAGCCTTCGACGATGTGGTGTCGCTCGCGGGCCTTGGCCAGATCGAACTCGGTGCGGCGACGGATGATCTCGCGGCGGTGGTCGATGAACGCCTGGAGCGCTTGCTTGAGCGAGACCGTGCGGGGCTGGCCACCCACCAGCGCCAGCATGTTGACCGCGAAGGTGGATTGCAGGGGCGTGAGCGTGAATAGCTGCTTGAGCACGGAATCCACCTGGACCTCGCGCTTGAGCTCCACCACCACGCGCAAGCCGTGGCGGTCCGACTCGTCGCGCAGGTCGGCGATGCCGTCCAGGCGGCGCCCCTTGACCAGATCCGCGATCCGTTCGATCAAGGCGGCTTTGTTGACTTGATAGGGGAGCTGCGTGAAGACGATCTGGGCGCGGTTGCCGCGGCTCGTCTCTTCCACCGTGTGTACGGCCTGCATGACCACGCGGCCGCGGCCGGTGGCGTAGATCTCGCGCAAGCCCGCCCGGCCGAAGACGAGTGCGCCGGTAGGGAAATCCGGGCCCTGGACCACCTCACAGAGATCGTCCACGGAAGCGTCGGGGTTCGCCAACAACAGCTGGATCGCTTGGGCGATCTCCCCCAAGTGGTGCGGCGGGATGTTGGTGGCCATGCCCACGGCGATGCCCGTGGAGCCGTTGACCAGGAGATTGGGCAAGCGCGCGGGCAAGACCGTGGGCTCGTTGAGGGATTCGTCGAAGTTGGGGACGAAGTCGACGGTCTGCTTCTCGATGTCCGCCAGCATCTCCTGGGCGATGCGGCTGAGGCGCGCCTCGGTGTAGCGCATGGCCGCCGGGGGATCGGCGTCGACGGAGCCGAAGTTGCCCTGCCCCGCGACCAGCGGGTAGCGCATGGTGAAGTCCTGGGCGAGACGGACCATCGCCTCGTAGACGGGGGCGTCCGAGTGGGGGTGGTACTTGCCAAGCACCTCGCCCACGATGCGGGCGCTCTTCTTGGGCGGCGAGGTGGGGGCCAGGTTGAGGTCGTCCATGGCGTAGAGGATGCGGCGCTGGACCGGCTTGAGACCGTCGCGGATATCGGGCAGAGCGCGGGCTACGATCACGCTCATCGCGTAGTTGAGGTATGAGGTCCGCATCTCGTCCTCGATGCGGGTGGGGAGAATGGACCCCGTGCGCTCTGAGACCATGGACAGCGGTCCTCTCCTCAGCGAGCCAGCGAGCGCGAAAGCCTAGCCGATCAGGCGGCCAGCCGACGCATGGTTGGCGGGCGATGGGGGGCTTGCTCCCGATTTTAACACCTGACCGTGCCGCAGGCGATCACGGATGCACCCGCCGAGGGAGAGCCAGACGAGGCGCACCCTCTCCGCCCAACGGCAGTGCGTCGATGATTGATTGATCACGGAAGCGAGCGCGACGAGGGAGCCGAGCGAACGTGGACCTGCACCAGGCATCCCGCGAACTCCAACTGGCGCACGCGCGCTATCTGCGCTGGCGCGAGGTGGGTCAAGAGCTGCGCGATCTGCCCATCGACGAGGCGCTGCCCGGCTTGCTGGGCGAGGAGTGCGCCATCCTTGTCCCGGGACGCTCCGCTGGAGGACCGCGGGGCGCTCGCCGGCGCCCTTGAGGCGCTGGAGGAGTCGATCAAAGCACGGTTGGGCGCCGCGCGTCGGGAGACCTGGTACCACCAGGGCAAGGCCTTGCGTTATGCCCTGATCCTTGTGGAGAACCGCCTGGCCAACATGCGGACCCGGGAGAGCCACGGCGGCACGCCCAGCAAGGCCGAGGCCATCGCCGCCGACCTGACGGGGCAGATGCAGAAGCTGCGCGGCGCGCTGGCCAGTTGGGACAGCGGGCCGGCACGGGGCGCGGCGCGGTGCAGCCCGACCGACCTGGAACGGCTCATTGAGGACCCGTACCACGACGCGGACAAGGAGGACTTGGAGCGGATCTTGGGTCGCTGGCTGGCGGCGGCGCGGACGGCGGATGGCCGGTGCGTGGAACTGGAATGGGACCGGCTCAGCGGGTCGGTCGTCGATGCCCAGATCGTGCAGGAAGAGGGGCAGTCCGCCGCCTAGGTGGGAGCGGCCGTTCCGGCACCGCGGCCCAAGGCGCCGGGTTCCGCACAAGCAGGTGGCCCGCTAATGTAGGCCGCGGTCGGGACTGGAGCACGCACATCCCGAGGAGCAGATCCGTGGTCCCCGCCGAGATCCCGGAGGTGGTGATCGACCGGCTGCCGGTGTACGTGCGCGCGCTGGCGCTGCTGGCGAAGGACGGCCGTGAGGTGGTGAGCTCCAAGGAGCTGGGGCAGGAGCTGGGCGTGACGCCCGCGCAGATCCGGAAGGATCTTTCCTACTTCGGCCGGTTCGGCAAGCAGGGCCGCGGCTACAACATCGCTCAACTCCTGGACCAGCTCCGCAGCATCCTGGGTCTGGACCGGCAATGGCGGATGGCGCTGATCGGCATGGGCCGGCTGGGGCAAGCGATCCTGGGCTACGCGGGCTTCGCCCCGCAGGGCTTTCGCGTGGTCAAGGCCTTCGACTCCAAGTCCGAGCTGGTGGGCGTTTTTGTGGAAGGGCTGGTGGTGGAGGACGTGGGGAGGCTGGGGCCGAGCCTGCGCGCCGCGCCGGTGGATATCGGGATCGTTGCGGTGCCGGCCAGCGCGGCGCAGGCGGTGATCGATGAACTGGTCGCCAACGACGTCCGGGCGATTCTCAACTACGCGCCGATCGCCGCGCGGGTGGCCGCCGGCGTGCGTCTGCGGCAGGTGGACCCGGTCCTGGCGCTGGAGAGCATGACCTACCATCTCAAGGGCGGACCGCCGGGCGAAGCGGGCCCCATCACGCGTCAGCCGGCCTAGCCCGCCAGCAACCCCTCAAAGCTCGGGAGGTTGCGCTCGATCACGTCGAGGTATTCGAGCGCCAGGCTGGCGCCCTGGGCGACGCACTCGACGGGATGATCAGCGAGATGACAGGGGATGCCCGTCTCCTCCGTGATGAGGGTGGGCAGGTTGCGCAAGAGCGCGCCGCCCCCCGTCAAGACGATGCCGCGATCGATGACGTCCGCGGAGAGTTCCGGCGGCGTCTGCTCCAGCACGGCCTTAATGACCTGCATCACGGCCGCGAGCGACCCTTGGAGGGCGGTGGCGATCTCGTTGGAGGTGACGGTGATGGTGCGGGGCATGCCCGTCAGATGATCCCGGCCGCGCACCTGCGTGCGGAGCGTGTCTTCAATGGGCAGCGCCGAGCCGATGGCGATCTTGAGGTCCTCGGCTGTGCGTTCGCCGACGATCAAGTTGTGGCGCCGCTTGAGGTAGGAGACGATGGCCTCATCGAAGCGGTCGCCGGCGATCCGGGCCGACTCCCACATGACCATGCCGTACATCGTGATCAGGGCCGCCTCGGCGCGGCCGCCGCCGATATCGACGACGAAATTGCCGCGCGGCGTGGAGACCGGCAGGCCAGCGCCGATGGCGGCCGCCAAGGGCTCCGGAATCAAGTGCGTGGGGCGGCGCGCGCCGGCCTGTTCGGCGGCGTCGCGGACGGCGCGCTGCTCGACGGAATTGACGCCGGCGGGGATGGAGACCATGACCTCCGGCTTGAGGAGATTGAGGCGGCCCGTCACCTTGCCGATGAAGTAGCGCAACATGGCCTCCGTGACCACGTAATCGGCGATGACGCCGTCGCGCATGGGCCGGACGACCGAGATGCTGTCCGGGCTGCGGCCGATCATGGCGCGAGCGTCGGCGCCGACGGCCACCACGGTGTTATCTCGATGGGCGAGCGCGACCACGGCGGGCTCGTTCAGCACCACCCCCTGGCCCCGGACCGAGACCAGGATGTTCGCCGTGCCCAGATCGATGCCGATTTTCTTCCCGAACACGCCCGCATCCTTAGCGCCGTTGAGCGCGCGCGCCTGCCGTTGGAGAGAGGGCCGATCGGCCGTCAGTGTATCCGGCGGAACGTCTGCGATACAGCGAGAGGCTATTCCTTGCGGCCGGGTTCCACGCGGCGCTCGATCTGTGCGCCCAATCCGCGCAGCTTCACATCCAAGCACTCATAGCCACGCTCTAAGTGCGACACATCGAGGAGTGTGGTCCGGCCGGAGGCCGCCAGCCCGGCGAGCACCAGGGCCGCGGCAGCGCGAACATCGAGGCCGCGCACGATGGCGCCGTGCAACGGCGTGGGCCCCTGGACGATGGCAGTGGCGCCGGCCGTCTCGATGCGCGCGCCGAGTTTGCGCAACTCGCCCACGTACTGGAGCCGCGACTCGAAGACCCGCTCGTGGACGACGCTGGCGCCGTCGGCCTGGGTGAGCAGGGTGGCAATCAGCGCCTGCAGGTCCGTGGCGAGGCCGGGGTAGGGCACGGCCTGGATGGTGGTCGCCGCCAGTGTCCCCTCCGCGCGCACGCGGATGCCGGTATCGCGCTCTTCCACCTGCACGCCGATTTCGCGCAGTTTGGCGAGGAGCGCGTCCATATGCCGGGGCTGGGCGCCGTGCAACTCCACGTCGCCGCCGGTGATGGCCGCAGCGATGGCGAAGGTGCCGGCCTCGATGCGGTCAGGGATCAGGGCATGCTCCGCGCCGTGGAGTGCGGAGACACCGTCGACCTCGATGGTGTGGCTGCCGGCGCCCTCGATGCGCCCTCCCATGGCGGTGAGCATGGCGGCCAGGCAGACCACCTCCGGCTCAGCCGCGGCGTTGACGATGGTGGTGTGGCCATCGGCGAGCACGGCGGCCAGGAGCAGATTCTCCGTCCCCAGCACGCTGGGATAGTCCAAAACGACGCGGGCGCCGCGCAGCCGAGCGGCGGAGGCGACGAACCCCGCCCCCTCCTCGCGCACGTCGGCGCCCAGGGCGCTGAAGCCCCGGAGATGGACATCCAGGGGACGCTGGCCGATGAGGTCGCCGCCGGGCGCCGCGCAGGCGGCGCGTCCGAGACGGGCGAGGAGCGGTCCCATGACCAGGAACGATGCGCGCTGATGGGCCACCAAGCGATCGGGCGGCGCCTCAGCCAGCGGGCCGGCGGCAGTGATGCGGACTCGGTGTCCCGCTTCCTGGTGCTGCACGACCACACCGAGGCTGCGCAGCACATCGCTGAAGAGTTGCACATCGCCGATCAGCGGGACGTTGTGGATGGTGCAGGGCTCGGGGGTGAGCAGCGCGGCCGCCATGCAGGGCATGGCGGCGTTCTTGGCGCCGCTGATGGGCACCGCGCCCTGCAGGCGAGAACCACCCTGGATCTGATAGATCGCGTCGTTCACGTGCACCCAGCGGGGCCGCCCTCACCACGGAATCGCGGCCACTCTAGAGAGGCGTCGGCGACCCTGACAAGGTTCCCCGCCTCAGCGGGCGGGGGGCTCCCCGGCGCGGAGATCGGTGCGGCGGCGGCGGCGCTCGGCCACGCGGAGGCGCAGCAAGGAGCGCTGCAGGGCCCCCTCCGCCCGCACGCGGTCGACGTCGATCTCGCCGCGCAAGAGCTCCATGGCGCGGGTACGGGCGGCTTCGGCGCGCTCGAGGTCGATTTCGTCGCCGCGCTCGGCGGAGTCGGCCAGCACGGTGACGGCATCGCTGCGGACCTCCAGGAAGCCCCCGCTGATGAAGTACGGCTCCTCGCGGCCCTCCTTCTTGACGCGCAGCTCACCGGGCTTGAGCGAGGTGACCAGCGGAGCGTGATTGGGCAGCACGCCGAGTTCGCCGATGGCGCCGGGCGCGATCACCTCGTCGATGTCGGTTTCGCGGAGGAGGATCTTCTCCCCGGTGATGATCTCCAGCGTCAGCTTGGCCATGGGCCGTTCCCTTCGCGCCGCCTGCGCCCCCGCGGGCCGGTCAAGCGGCGGACTGCTTCACCAGGCGCTCGCCTTTCTCGACGGCCTGATCGATGGCGCCGACATTGTAGAAGGCCTGTTCCGGCAGCCCGTCGTGCCGGCCGTCCAGGATCTCCTTGAAGCCCCGCACCGTCTCCCGGACGGGCACGTACTGTCCGGGCAGCCCGGTGAAGGCCTCCGCCACGAACATGGGCTGGCTGAGGAAGCGCTGGACGCGGCGGGCGCGCCCCACCGCGACCTTGTCCTCCTCGGAGAGCTCCTCGATCCCCAAGATGGCGATGATGTCCTGGAGGTCCTTGTAGCGCTGGAGCACGCGCTGCACGCCGCGCGCCACCTCGTAGTGCTCCTCGCCGATGTAACGCGCGTCCAGCACGCGGCTGAAGGACGTGAGCGGGTCGACGGCGGGGTAGAGTCCCTGGGCGGCGATGGAGCGCTCCAGCGCCACCACGGCGTCCAGGTGGCCGAAGGTGGTGGCCACACCGGGGTCGGTGTAGTCATCGGCGGGGACGTAGATGGCCTGGAAGGAAGTGATCGATCCCTTGGCGGTGGTGGTGATGCGCTCTTCCAGCTCGCCCATCTCCGTCCCCAGCGTGGGCTGGTAGCCGACCGCCGAGGGCATACGCCCCAGCAGTGCGGAGACCTCCATTCCCGCCAGCGTGTAGCGGTAGATGTTATCGATGAAGAGGAGCACATCCTTGCCCTGCACGTCGCGGAAGTATTCCGCCTGGGTGATCCCGGTGAGTCCCACCCGCAACCGCACGCCCGGGGGTTCGTTCATCTGGCCGAAGACCAGCACCGTCTTGGCCAGAACGCCCGACTCCTTCATCTCGTTCCAGAGGTCGTTGCCCTCGCGGGAGCGTTCGCCCACGCCGGCGAAGACGGAATAGCCGCCGTGCTCCGTGGCGATGTTGCGGATCAACTCCTGGATGATCACGGTCTTGCCCACCCCCGCGCCGCCGTAGGCGCCGATCTTGCCGCCGCGGGTAAAGGGCGCGATGAGATCGATCACCTTCAAGCCGGTCTCCAGGACCTGGACATCCGCCACCTGCTCCTCGTAGGTGGGGGGCTTGCGGTGGATGGGCCAGCGCTCCACGTCATCGGGCAGGGGGCCGAGGGTGTCGAGCGGCTCGCCGACGACATTGAAGAGCCGTCCGAGCGAGGTCTCGCCGACCGGGACGGCGATGGCGCCGCCCGTGTCGACGGCGCGATCGCCGCGCTTCATGCCGTCGGTGGAGTCCATGGTCAGGGCGCGCACCCAGTTGTTGCCCAGGTGCTGCTGCACTTCGGACACCACCATGCGTCCGTCGCCCGTGGTGATCTCGACGGCGTTGAAGAGCGCGGGGACCTCACCGGGAGGAAACTCCAAGTCCACAACCGTGCCGATCACCTGCACCACACTTCCATCCGCCATCGTTTGTCTCCTCTCCGCCTAGCCGGCGGAAGCCGCCGGCTGGACGCCACCCGGCGTCAGCCAGGTCAGATCCACTTGCTCCAGGGAATCCAGCACGCGGTCGGCGCCGTCCAGCGCTAGACCGCGGTTCAGGTCCGTTCGCACGGCCACGACCCGCATCCCGGCGCTGCGGGCGGAGGCGATGCCCGCGGGCGCGTCTTCGAAGGCGACGCAATCGGCGGGGGCGACGCCGAGGCGCTCGGCCGCGGTGCGGTAGATCTCCGGGTCCGGCTTGCCGGCGGCGATCTCGTCGCCGGCGACGACGACGCGGAAGTAGCGGGCGAAGTCCAGGACGTCCAGCGCGGTGCGCACCCACTCGCGCCGTGAAGAGGAGGCGAGAGCGCAGGGGATGCGGGCGGCGTGCAGCCGGTCCAGCAGCGCCCGCGCGCCGGGGAGCGCCCGCGTCTGGGTGCGATAGGCCTCCAGGACGGCGGCGCCATAGCGCCGCTGGTAGACATCGTAGTCGAGGTGGAGGCCAAAGCGCCCGCGCAGGTCTTCCCAGATGTCGTGGCCGCTGCGGCCCATGTAGCCCTTGTACGTCTCGATATCCAAATCGATGCCGAGGGGGGCCAGGATCTCGCCGGCCGCGGCGAAGTGCAGCGGCTCGCCGTCCACCAGC
Organism: Dehalococcoidia bacterium; assembly: GCA_963663235.2. GTDB lineage: Bacteria > Chloroflexota > Dehalococcoidia > Bin125 > Bin125. The sequence continues at coordinate 637,825 of CAXXNO010000004.1, read as the reverse complement.
ACGCCATCCATGTCGAAGATGATCGCGATCATGACGTCAGCCCGTGAGGGCTTCGACCCCGCCCACGATGTCCAGCAACTCCGAGGTGATGGCGGCCTGGCGCGCCTTGTTGTACTCCAACGTCAGGTCTTGCACCATCTCCTCGGCGGCGTCGGTGGCGCTGCGCATGGCGACCATGCGGGCCGATTGCTCGCTGGCGGCCGCCTCCAGCACGGCCTGATAGATCTGCATCTCCACGTAGCGCGGCAACAACTCCGCCAGCACGTCCCTGGGGGAGGGCTCAAAGATGTATTCCACCTCCCGCGCCTGCTCTTCCGCCTGTGGGGCTTGGACCGGCAGGACCTGCACCGTGGTGGGACGCTGGACAATGGTGCTGACGAACGAGGAGAAGACCACGACCACTTGATCGATGGCGCCGCTCATGTAGTCGTCGATGGCGATGCGGGAGATGGGGCGGGTTTCCGCCAGGCTGGGGTAGTCGCCCAGCTGGGTGAACTCGCCGCGGAAGGGGACACGGAAGCGGGTGAAGTAGTCCCGCCCCTTGCGGCCCACGGGGATCATGGAGAGTTCGCCGCGTCGCTCGGGGCCGAGCGCGATCTCGCCGGCGTGGCGCTGGAGATTGGAGATCAGGCCGCCGCAGAGGCCCCGGTCCGGCGTGATCAAGATCAGCGCGGTTTCGCGGATCTCGCGCTGCTGGAGGAGGGGGTGCAAGGCGGCGTCGGGGTCGCCGTCGGTGTCGGTGAGGGAGGCCAGATGGCCCAGGACGTCGCGCATGCGCTCGGCGTAAGGGCGTGCGGCGAGGGCCCGCTCCTGGGCGCGGCGCATCTTGGAAGCGGCCACCAACTGGAGGGCGTTGGTGATCTTGGCGGTGTTCTGCACCGAGCGGATGCGGCGCCGGATCTCGCGGATGGTGGCCATGGGTTGCGGCTCTCGTTCCTGGCCTGCCGTCTAGAAGGGGACGGTCACTTTGAAATCCTCAAGCGCCTTCTGCAAGGACTGGACGGTGTCGTCCGCGAGGTCGCCGCTGGCGTTGACGGCCTCCAGGATCTGCGGGTGGTTGCTCGCCATGAAGTCGTGCAGGGCCTTCTCGAAGCCGGCGACCTTGTCGACGGCGACGTCGTCCAGGAAGCCGTTGCTGGCCGCCCAGATGACCACCACCTGCTGCGCGAGGGCGAGCGGCTCATTCTCCGGCTGAACGAGGAGGGCGTTGAGCCGGAGGCCGCGCTCCAGCTGGCGCCGGGTGGTGGGGTCCAGCTCGGCGGTGCCGAACTGGGCGAAGGCTTGGAGATCACGGAACTGGGCCATGTCCAGACGGAGTTGGCCGGCCACGCTGCGCATGGCGCGGCGCTGCGCGGCTCCTCCCACGCGGCTGACCGAGATGCCGGCGTTGATGGCGGGTCGCTGGCCGGCGTTGAAGAGATCCGCCTCCAGGAAGATCTGGCCGTCGGTGATGGAGATGACGTTGGTGGGGATGTAGGCGGAGACGTCACCGGCCTGGGTCTCGATGATCGGCAGCGCCGTCATGGAGCCGCCGCCGTGCTCGGCGTTGAGCCTGGCGGAGCGCTCCAACAGGCGGGAGTGCAAGTAGAAGACGTCGCCCGGGTAGGCCTCGCGGCCCGGCGGGCGGCGGAGCAACAGGGAGACCTGACGGTAGGCCCAGGCGTGCTTGCTGAGGTCGTCATAGACGATCAGCACGTCCTTGCCCTGCTCCATGAAGTACTCGGCCATGGCGCAGCCCGAATAGGGGGCGATGTACTGCTGGGCGGCGGCGGCGGCGGAGCCGGCGGCCACCACCAAGGTGTGGGCCATGGCCCCGTGCCGCTCGAAGGTGTCCACCACCTGCGCCACCTTGGCCTGTTTCTGGCCGATGGCCACGTAGACGCAGAGGAGGTCGCCGTCTTTCTGGTTGATGATGGTATCGATGGCGATGGCAGACTTGCCCGTCTGGCGATCGCCGATGATCAGTTCGCGCTGGCCGCGGCCGATGGGGATCATGGAGTCCACGGCCTTGATGCCGGTCTGGACCGGCGTATCGACGCTCTGCCGGGTGACGACGTTGGGCGCGATGCGCTCGACCGGGCGGCGCTCGGAGGCGCTGATGGGGCCACGGCCGTCGATGGCGTCGCCGAGGGCGTTGACCACGCGGCCGATGAGGGCGTCGCCGACGGGGACGTCGGCGACGCGGCCGGTGGTACGGACCTCGTCGCCCTCTTCGACCTGTTCGTAGTCACCGAGGATGATGGCGCCGACGATCTCCTCCTCCAGGTTCAGGGCCATGCCCATGATGGGGTTGCCCTGGGCGTCGGTGTGGGGGAATTGCAACAGTTCGCCGGCCAGGGCGCCGGCGAGGCCGTGGATGCGGGCGATGCCATCGGCGGCGGCCACGACGGTGCCCACGTCGGCGGCGACCACGCCCGCCTCGAAGCCCTCGATCTGCTGGCGGATGATGGAGGCGATCTCTTCAGGTCGAACGGCCATGGTGCTCTCCCGGCGCCCCAGCGCCTGACTTCCCTGTTAGCGAACGCTGCCGGCGATGCTGCTGCGCAGATTCTGGAGGCGGGTGCGCACGCTGCCATCGACCAAGTGGTCGCCGATTTGCAGCACCGCGCCGCCCAGGATGTCGCGGGAGACGGCTTCCCGGAGCTCCACCGTGGCCGCGCCGGTGGCGCGGCGGACGGCGGCGTCGATCGAGGAGCGGCCGGCGTCGGTGAGAGGGACGGCGGTGGTGACCTGCGCGATCACGAGGCCGCGCTCGGCGTTGAGGAGCTCCTCGAACGCGTCGGCGATCTGGTCGATGATGCCGACCCGGTTTTTGCGCACCAGCAGCTTGGCCAGGTTGAGCGCGTGCGGATGGCTACCGCTCAGCCCTTGTTCCAGCGCGGCGAACTTGCGCTCCTCCGGCACCTTGGTGCTAAGCAGGAATGCGCCCACGGTGGGATCGGCCGCGAGGACGCGCAGAGCCTGGAGGTCGGCGCGCCAGCGGTCGAAGGCGCCGTCCTCCCGAGCCAGGGCGAAGACGGCCTGGGCGTAGCGCTTTGCGGCGACATCGCGGCCGGGCACAGGGGTCCTTTCCGAACTCGTTGCGCGGCTAGTTCTGGCGCCCGTCGCTGAGCGCGGATTCCGCCAGGACTTCGTTGATCAATCGCTGGTGGGCGTCGCTGTCGAGCGATTGGCCGATCACGCGCTCGGCGGCGCGGATGGTCAGGTCGGCGAACTCCTCGCGCACTCGGGCGATGGCGAGGTCGCGTTCCTGCTGGATCTCCTGGCGGGCGCGGGCCACGATCTGCTCCGCGTCGGTGCGGGCCGATTCCTGCGCCTCGGTGCGGATCCGTTCGGCAACCCCCTGGGCCTGGGCGACGAGCGCCTGGCCCTCCTCCCGGCCGGTCTGGATCTGCGCCTCGGCCTTGGCCTCGGCGTCTTCCACGGCGGCCTTGGCGTGCTCCGCAGCCCGCAAGCCGTCCTCAATCCGCCGACGGCGCTCATCCAGGACGCGACGCAGCGGCTTGTGCAGGAAGAGCCAGAGGATCAGCAACAGCAGGCCGAAGTTGACGAACTGCGTGATCAGCCCGGGCAGGTTAATACCAAGACCGTCCATCCCTCATCCCTCCTGGGCTTCCGCGGCCGCATGGGCCGTCCGGTGAGCTAGAAGACGAAGCCGATCATCACCGCCACCACCAGCGCGTAGATCCCGATGGCCTCGGCGAAGGCCATTCCCAGGATCATGTTGGGCTGGATGATGGCGGCGGCATCTGGGTTGCGTCCCAGCGACTCCATGGCCTTGCCCACCAGCCAGCCGATGGCCAGGGCCGGCCCCAAGGCGCCGAGGCCGATGGCCAGGCCGGCCCCGATGAACTTGAGGCCGTCGGTGAACCCGGAATCGCTAATCGCCAGTACGAAATCAGGCATACCATCCTCCCCTAGAGGTTGCTGCGCTCACGCTCTTGACCTGAAACTGCTCGGCCGTCGCTAGTGGGCGGCCGTCTCTCCCTCATGTTCCTCTTCTTCGTGCTCACCGTGGGACACGGCCGTGACCGCGAAGACCAGGGTGAGCATGGCGAATACAAAGGCTTGAATAAAGCCCACGAAGAGCTCAAGCCCATAGAACACAGTGGCGACCATAAACGGTACGAGGAAGGCCGCCATGAATAGCAAGATCTCGCCGGCGAAGATGTTGCCGAAGAGCCGGAAGGTGAAGGAGACGATGCGGGCGACCTCGGAGATGATCTCCAGGAGCCCGACCATGATGCCGATGGGGCCCTTGACCACGCTGGCCTTGCCCACGCCCACGAACTTGCCGAAGTTGGAGCCGAAGCCCAGGGTCTGGATCCCCCAGATCTGCACGAAGATGAAGGACCAGAGCGCAATGGCGAGCGGCAGGTTGATGTCCGTGGCGACGGAGCGGAAGAAGGGGAAGACCAGGCCGATGCCCTGGTTGGGTTCCAGGCCTTCCGCCTGGCGCTTGAGGACGATGGCCCAATGCGCCGTGTTCACGGTCACCGGGACGCGCAGCTCGGCCGCCGTGGGGGGGCCGTTCTTCTCGTCGGCGTCGTCGCCGGGGTCGAAGATGCGGGCGTTCTGGAAGCCGCCGTCCGCGGCGAGGCCGGTGACGATCTCCTCGTCATAGGGGTCGAACTCGAACGTGTCCGCGCGGAGCGGCACGATATTCACGCCGCCGGAGCTGATCACCGTCGCCTTGATCTCGGATTCATCGACCTCTGCCAGGGGCAGGGGCAGGTTGAAGACGATCGCCTGCTCGATCTCCGCCTCGGGCACACCGGCGTCCGCCAGGCGCTCCTCGATCTCGTGCGGCAGACCGGCGGGCGCGGTGTCGGCGGGGATGGGATTTTGGGCGAACTCGGCGCGGACGCGAGCGTCGGAGGCGGTGACCTCCCCCGCGAGCAGGGCCTCGATGCGATCGTCGGCCTCGGCCTGGTCGCCGGCTTCGACGGGGATGGCAGCGGTGTAGAAGCGGGCGAAGGCGTCGTTGACGGCGGTGACCGCGACTAAGTCGTCGCCGGCCGCCAGATCGTCGACCACGCCTTCGGCGTCGTCCTCCAAGTTCTCGAGGTAGACGGCGCGCTCGTCTTCGGTCACGCCGATGATGTTGTTCCAGGGGAAGAGACCAAACCAGTTGGAGATGAGCAAGAAGAGGAAGATCGACGCGACCACGGGGAAGAAGCGGCGTCCGTTCTTCTCCCCGGCTACCAGCACCACGATGGAGTTGAAGAATTCGAGGAAGCCCTCGATGAGGTTCTGGAAGCCCCGCGGCACCATCGCCTCCTCGACGTTGCGCAAGCGCCGGTAGAGAAAGAGGACGGCGATGGTGATCAGCGCGATGACCACCCAGGCGGAGAGGATGGTGTTGGTGATGGTGTAGCCGCCGAGATCGATGATGTCCTCGGCGGCGATGGCGATGTGCGGCGTGGGCGGCTTGAGGAGGGCGAAGCCGATAATGATCAGCAGCAGCGCGCCCAGGATGTAGCCGTTGCGCCGACTCAGCACGCCATGTCTTCCCCCGTCTGGAGCTGCGCCGCTAGCGGGACCCGCCCGGCGGCCGCGTCACGTCCTTGAGCAAGCGGTAGGCGCCCCATGCGGCAACCGCCATCCCTAGCAGCAGGCCGAGCAGCGTGAACAAGGGCTTGGCGTCCACCTGGCCATCGAGCCAGAGGCCCCCGAGCACGCCGAGGACGATGCAGGTGGCAAAATACCAGCCGATCCCGAGGAATTGGAACGCCGGGGGCAGGTTACGCATCGCGGGCGCCCCCCGGAGCCGCGCTAAACCTCGGGAAGGCTATCACAAGCGATCTAGAGGGGCAACGAAGCGCCGCGGGCGTGCGTCGCCGCTTAGCGTTTGTCGAAATCGTCCAGATCGAGGCCCTGGATGAAGTCACGGAAGGCGGACATCTTCTCCAACTCCTCCTCCTTGACGGGAGTGGCGCCGGAGCGCGCGGCCGCCTCCTCGCCCGGGCCGATTTGCCCTTCCTCGTCCATGGTCACTCCCGCCTTCTCCAGCACGGAGTCCTCGACGAAGATCGGGGCGTCGGCGCGGACGGCCAGGGCGATGGCGTCGCTGGGCCGGGCGTCGACCTCCAAGTCGCGGCCATCGACCTGGAGGTGGATGCGGGCGTAGAAAGTGTCGTTGGTGAGGTCGTTGACCACCACGCGGACCACGGCCGCGCCGAACTCGGTGAGCATGTTGGTGAGCAGGTCGTGGGTCATCGGCCGCGCGACGCTCACGTCCTGGAGGCGCACGGCGATGGCGTCCGCCTCCGCCGCGCCGATCCAGATCGGGAGGTAGCGGTCGGCGTCCTTTTCCTTGAGCACCACCACGCGCTGATAGTTCATCAGCGAAACGCGGATGCTCTCAATGTCGAGCTCGATCATGAGCACCTCGCCGCCGTCCCGCCCGTTGGGCCCGAGCACCCCGCGGGGCGCGGGCCGGGAGCAGCGGAGCGCGCGATGCGCCGATCATACGCGTGGTGAAAAAGGGGTGTCAACGAAGTATCGATCGACTCCGCTCAGGCGGACGCGCCGTCCGTCGGCGCCGCCTCGGCCGCCTCCGCCGCGGCGGCGCGCCGCATGTGCACGCTCAGAAGGGCCAGGAAAAGGACGATGCCAGCGACCATGAACAGGACGATCTCGATGCCGATGGCGTCGGCGGTGCCTCCGATGACCAGCAGCACGATCATCGAGACCGCGTTCGCCAGCATCAGCTGCGCCGCAAAGACGCGGCCGCGCATGGAAGGCGGCGCCCGCAGATGCAGCTCGGTCTGGGCGGGGGCGTTCACGAGCCCGTAGGCGATCCCCATGGGGAAGGCGAAGAGCAACGTGATGAAGACCAACAGCGACACCCCACCCACCTGGTCCGGCCCCAGGATGCCGAACGGCTGGCGCTCCTGCAAGAAATCGACGAAGAAGTTGATCCCGCCGAACGCAAACATGATCACCGTGAGAGCGAAGAGCGCCACGGTCACAATCCCGGTGGAGCTGTAGCGACGGCCCAACCAGGGCAGCATGCGGATCGCCAGCAAGGCCCCGACGCCGATGGGCCAGAAGACGAACACCGAGTTGTCGGCATCGATCTCCAGGATGTCCTTCACGAAGCGGGGCACCAGCAAGGCGAACAAGAACAGCAGCATCCCGCCGCCGGAGAGCTGCACGAGAGCAAGGGTGGTGAGGCGGTCGGCGCGGACCGTGCGCCAGGCGGCGTGGAGCTCCGCCGGCACCGCGCCCAGGCGGTCGCGCCAGCGCTCGCTGGAGAAGCCGACCTCGGGAGGCAGGGCCGGCAGGCGCGCGATCATGGGAACCGTCGTCAGGATGAGCACGCCGGCGACGATGTATGAGGCCGTGAAGCCGAACGCCTTCAGCATCAGCGGCGCGAGCACCACCATCCCGACCAGTTGCGCAACCGTGATCGACACCTGGAACGCCGAGTTGGCGGCCAGCAACTGGCGGCGCGACACGACGGAAGGCACCGAGGCCATGGCCGCCGGCAAGAAGAACTGACCCATGGTGGCCGTCAAGAATGCGATGGCGTAGATCGACGCGACGGAGACGTCGCCGATGACCAACAGGACCGTGAGCACGGCGCGCAGCGCGCTGGTCAAGAGCATGACGTTGCGCTTGTCCCAGCGGTCGACGAGCACGCCGGAGACCAAGCCAAAGACCACCGCCGGGGCCGCCATAGAGATGATCAGGCCGGAGCCCGCGATGCTGCTATCGGTCTTTTCCAGGATCAGGATCAGCAGCACGAACTGGAGGGCCGTATTGCTGGTCTGCGCGATCCCCTGCGCGGCCCACAGCGCCAGGAAGCGCCGATTGCGGATCAAGGGCCCCTCGTACGGCTCCTGGAAGTCGGGAGTGCGCGGCGCCAGGCGGCGGAGCCCGGCCAGGCGGCGACGCACCCGGCCGGACACGGCCCGAGACGCGGTGCGATAGCGGCTCATGTCGGCTGCGCGCCCGTCTCCCGGCAGCGCATCAGATCCCGGGGGTCGGCGGCGCCCCATTGCGCATACATCCAGGTGTAGGCCAGCAGGAGCAGCCCGGCGATGATGATCAGGGATCCGAACTGGGCCGTGTTGGCCGCCGTTTGGCCCAGCGTCCGCGCCAGCCAGAGGACGCGGAAGTCGCGGTTGAGGTAGATGGGCTCCCGGGCGGGCGCCGGCTGCGCGGCGTCGTGCGGGGGGCGGGGGGCAGCGCTATCCATGACCGGGCCCGGCCGGGCCACGGCTGACGAAGGCCTGCACCCGCCGCTGCGTCAACGAGCGCGCCAGCATCACCCGGCGGCCGCAGGTGTCGCAGCGGAGGCCGATGTCGGCGCCGAGACGGTAGACGGTCCACTGTGAGCCGCCGCAGGGGTGCGGCTTGCGCAGGCGCACGACGTCATCGAGGCGGAAGTCGACGACGTTCATCGCTCACTGCCGCGGGGAGCGTCCAGCGCGGCGTTGATGGCGTCCCGAAGCCGCTGCGCCTCGGAGCGGGCGGCGGCGGCGAAGTCTGGCCCCGACGACGCGTAGAGGACGGATCGCGACGCGTTCACCAGCAGGCCACCACCCTCGGCGTCCAGCCCGGCGGCTACGGCCGCAGCAAGATCGCCGCCTTGGGCGCCGATCCCCGGCAGGAGGATGGGTAGGTCCGGGCAGCGCCGGCGCACGGCGGCGAGCGCCTCCACGTCGGAGGCGCCGACCACGAGTCCCGCGTTCTCGTGCGGCCGGCCCCACTCGCGCGCCAGCGACGCCACTCGCAGATAGAGCGGCTCGCCCTGGGTGGCACGATCCTGGAGGTCGGCGGCGCCGGGGTTGGAGGTGCGGCAGAGCACGAACGTCGTTTTCTCGGCGCGGTCGAAAAAGGGCCGCAGCGAGTCGCCGCCCATGTACGGGCTGACGGTGACCGCATCGGCGCCGATCACGTCGAAGCAGGCGACCGCGTAGGCGGCGGCGCTGTGGCCGATATCGCCGCGCTTGCCGTCGAGGATGACGGGGATGCCGTCGGGGACCGCCGCCACCGTGTCCGCCAGCGTGCGCCAGCCATCGAGGCCGAGGGCCTCGTAGAAGGCGGAGTTGGGCTTATAGGCGCAGACCAGATCGGCGGTCGCGTCGATGATGGCGCGGTGGAAGGCGGTGACATCCGCAATCGGGATCTGGGACGGTTGCGGATCCAGCCCCACGCAGAGCAAGGAGTGATTGCGAGCGGCCGCCGCCCGGAGCTTCTCCCGGAACGTCATAGGCCGATCTTAGCCGCGCGCCGCCGTCCCGAGGCACCGCCCGCCTTGCCGCGAGAGCGCCAGTCGCGCACCATAAGACGCCAGTATGACCACCGCAGCGCAGCGCGCCCGATCGGTCGCGACGTACTTTCAGCCACCGGCGCCCGGCGCCGTCGCGGGTCGGACGGTCCTGGTCATCGACACGCTGCGCGCCACCACAGTGATCACCACGCTGATCGCCCGCGGCGCGGCCGCCGTCTACCCCTGCGCGAGCGTCGAGGCGGCGCGGGAGATGGCCGCCGCGCTGCCCGGCAGCCATCTCTGCGGCGAGGTGGACGGCCTCCCGGTGGAGGGGTTCGAGTTCGAGAACTCGCCGGTGGAGCTCGCCCGCCTCGACGTGCGCGGCTGGACGCTGGTGCAGTCGACGAGCAACGGCACGCGGGCGCTGGCCGCGACGTCGGCAGCGCGACGGACGCTGGTCGCCTGCCTGCGCAACCGGACCGCGGCAGCCGAGGCGGCGCTGGCGGGCGGCGGCGACATCGCCCTGGTCTGCGCCGGCGAAGAGGCGGGCAGCGCGCCGTCGGTCGAGGACGCCTACACCGCGGGGGCGATCATCGACCGCATCGTGGCGGCGGCGGAGCCCCCGGCGCTGCGCGCGGGCGCGCGGCTGGCGCTGCGGCTGTATCGGGCGTACGGCAGCGCCGAGGCGGCCTTCGCCGACTCCGCGCACGCCGACGATCTGCGCGCGCTGGGCTTTGAGGCAGACCTGCGCTACGCCGCCGAGGCGGACGTGGAGCGGTGCGTGCCGGCCGTCGGGGCGGACGCCACCGGCCGGATGATAATCGGCCGATAGGGCCTTGTGCGCCCGTGCGGGCCCTGCCACGCTCCGCAGCGAGGGGGCAGCGATGCGGGCAGAGATCATCTCGGTGGGGACAGAGATCCTGCTGGGGGACATCCAGGACACCAACGCGCACTACTTGGCGCAACGGCTGCCGGCGCTGGGTATCGACCTGTACTACATGCACCAGGTCGGCGACAACCTCCAGCGCCTCCGCGACACGTTCCGCGCGGCGATGGAGCGCAGCGACCTCGTGCTGTGCAGCGGGGGGCTGGGCCCCACCGAAGACGACATCACCCGCGACGCCATCGCGGCGGCGGTCGACGAGCAGCCGCACGTGGACGCCGACCTGGAGCGCACGCTGCGCGACTTCTTCGCCAGCCGCAAGCTGCAGATGCCCGAGCGGAACGTGAAGCAGGCGATGCTGATTCCGTCGGCGCAGGCGATCCCCAACCCGCGGGGCACGGCGCCCGGCTGGTGGATGGAACGGGGCGGGAAGATCATCGTGGCGATGCCGGGCCCGCCCGCCGAGCTGAGCGGGATGTGGGAGCGCGACGTGCAGCCGCGGCTGGCCGCGCGCAGCACGGAGGCGGTGATCATCAGCCGCACGCTGAAGACCGTGGGCATCGGCGAAGGGACCGTCGACGAGATGGTGAGCCCGCTGCTCAAGAGCGAGAACCCGACCATCGGCGTGTACGCCAAAAGCGACGGCGTGCACTTGCGCCTGACGGCCAAGGCGCCGGCTGCCGCAGACGCGTACCGGCTGATCCAGCCGGTGGAAGAGCAGGTGCGGGCGATCTTCGGCAGCGCGGTGTGGGGGGCCGACGAGGAGACGCTGGCGGGAGCGACGGGCGACCTGCTCAAGGAGCGCCGCCTCAGCGTCGCGGTGATGGAGTCGTTAACGGGCGGGCTGCTGGCCAGCACGCTGACCGACGTGCCCGGCTCCAGCGAATACTTCAAGGGCGGCCTGGTGACGTACACCATCGACGCGAAGCAGCGCTACGGCGTGCCCGCCGAGGTGATCCTCGAGCATGGGGTGGTGAGCGAGCAGACCGCACGCGCGATGGCATCGGCGGTGCGACGGGAGTTGGAGGCCGACATCGGGGTCGGCGTCACGGGGGTGGCGGGACCGGAGCCACACGGCGGCGCGAAGGTGGGTACGATCGAGATCGGGATCGAGGCGCCCGAGCAGCGGGGGCGCGCCGGCTACGTCTTCGCCCAGAACCGCGACGCGATCAAGCGGCGGGCGGTGACGACGGCGCTGCTGCTGATCCGCAGGGCAGCGCTGGGGGAGTTGAAAGAGGATCGGAGGCGGTAGGCATGCTGTGGCAGATGTCTGCGGGGATGTTGCTGGTTTTGACGACCGCGCTCGGCGTGGTGATCGGCGCGGTGGTGGGCGCCCCGTTCGGCGGTGCGGCCACGGGCATCGCGGTCGGCGGGGGTCTGGGCCTGGCGATCGGCGTCGGGCTGATGGTGCATCGCCAGGAGGTGCGGGTCCGGGAGCAGCGCGAAGCCGGCCGGCCCGAGCGCAAGCTGGGTCGCCGGCAAGGGCGTCCGCCTCCCTCCCGTTGAGCCGCCTTCGACCAGCCGGTTGATCCAGCCTCGGCGTCGCTTGACAGGCGATTGGAACATTCCGATACTTGGAACGTTCCAATCAGGCCCGAAAGGGGACGGCCATGAAGCTGGCGCGGAATCAGTACCAAGTGCTGCGCTACCTGGCGACGCGACCGGAGGAAGTCGCAGGTATCGACGTGGCGGACGCGATGGGCGGGGTGGGGCGCAGCAGCGTGTACGCGGCGCTGGCCGCGCTGCAGCGCGACGGGATCATCGACGCGCGCTGGGACCACAGCGGCTCGCATCCGCGGCGGTTGGTGCGGATCAACGGCGCGGGGCGGCAGGCGCTGGCCGCGGAGCAGCAGGCGCTGACGGCCGTCCCGTCGCGGGGAGCGGAGGGTGTGGCGTGAGCGTGCAGTTGCAAGATCCTGAGTCGAACGTATTCACGCGTCCGGTCCACGGCGCTCTGGAGTTCGCCATCGCGCGGCTGCTGGCGCCGGTGTGGCTGGCGGTCTGGCTGGCGGTGTACCCGCGCGGGCGCGACGCCGTGCTGTGGACGTACCACGACGAACTCAGATCCGCGCGCGCCGGCGATCGATGGCGGCGGGCGCTGGGGTTTCTCCTCCACCTGCCGCAGTTCGCGTCGGATCAGGCGGCCGCGGAAGGGGATCCGGCGACGCAAACGAGCGGCGAGCCGCCGGGGCCGCCGCCTCCCGCCCCCGGCGGGAGCGGGCTCGGCAGCCCGCGGAAGGTGGTGACGATCCTGGTGGGGTGGGCGATCGCGATCGCGCTGATCGTGATCGCGGTGGTCATGTGGCTGGACGCGTTTGGGTCGCTCTTCGGTCTGCTCGACGACGAGACGCTGAGCGGCGACCAGGTCGGGGCGCTGGCGGCGATGGTGGTGGTGGCGACGGCGCCGCTGCTGGCGGTGCACGAGCGGCGGCGGTTCTCCTGGACGCCCGCGCATCGGTCGGAGCGTGACGCGGGGCTGCCGGCGCGCGCCGGGTGGGGGCTGGGGTTGCTGGTGTTCGCGATCCTCGCGGCGGTGGTCTGGCTGCGCGTTATCGGGGAGTACTTCTACGCGCTGGACGCGACCGTGGCAATCACGTTCGCGGAGGCGTTCGGGCTGGGGGTGATGGCGCTGATCGCGGCGTCGCCGCTGGGCTACGTCGTGTGGCGACGGCACACCCAGCGGCCGTTGCGGGCCGCTCGATGGTCCCGCGAATAGCAGCGGGCCGGGTTCCGTTCATCGTTACCGGGACGCTCGCGCCGGCGCCGACGGGCGCGCGGCAGCGGTAGCGACGCCGCCGGGGGCGCGGTTGTCGTGGCTGCCGCGGGGCGGCATGCTGACGCCGTGACGGACTCCACCCTCTCGGTCCTCCCCATTGCGCTCGGCGCCAACTGGGTCTACGCGCTGCCATCGAGCGAGGGGCTGCTGCTGGTCGACGCGGGGCCGGACTACCCCGGCGCCTGGGAGGAGCTGAGCGTGCAGCTGGACGTGCACGGCTACCGGCCGGAGCAGGTGCGCACCGTGGTGGTGACGCACTCCCACATCGACCACAGCGGGCTGGCGGCGCGCTGGCAGGCGGTGGGGGCGGAGGTGTGCGGGTCAAGGGTGGAGGCGGAGCGGTTCGAGTTGGGCTTTGAGGTCGGCTGGTACGACGCCGGTCTGGTGCTGCGCTTTCTCGACGATTGCGGCGTGCCGGGGGAGCGGATGGCGCGGCTGCGGGAGCGGTGGCCGCCGAGCCGGGAGGCGGTGGCCCAGGCGATCGCCAACCCGCCGGCGAATCTGCCCAGCACGCGCTGGCCGGGGATGCTGCGCGCCACGCCGTTCCGGCCGGAGCGATCGCTGGAGGAGGGTGACGAGGTGCGGGTGGGGGAGCGGACGCTGCGCTACGTGCCGACGCCGGGGCACACGCCGGGCGACTCGGTCTACTACGAGGCGGCGACCGGGGCGCTCTTCAGCGGCGACCACTTGCTGCCGCGGATCACGTCGAACCCCGGCATTCACTTCCGCAACGGGCGCTACGAGGAGCGGATGCGGAGCCTGCCGGAGATGGCGCGGTCGCTGGGGCGGGTGCGGGCGCTGCGGGCAGGGCGCCTCTATCCCGGGCACGGTGAGGCGACCGTCGATGTCGAAGGAGCGGCGGCGCGGACGGCGAAGCACCACCGCCAGCGGCAGCGCAAGATCGTGCGGCTGTTGCGCGACGGGCCGCTGACGCCCTACGAGGTGCAGGCCAAGTTCTTCCCCCACCTGCCCGACACGCGGCTGCGGCAGGCGATGGCGGAGGTGATGGGGCAGATCGATGCGCTGGTGGAGGCGGGGGCGGTGGCGGAGGAGCGCGTTCCCGACGGGGCTCTGCGCATCGGTCGCGTAGAGGGCGGTCGCGTAGAGGGCGGCCGCGGGGAGGGCCGCGGCGTCAGCGGGTGAGGCGGCGGTAGAGGGAGGTGAGCTGGTGGGGCAGCGACTCGATGTCGCCGACGACTTGGTAGCCCATGTCCTGGCACATCTCCCGCAGGTAGTCGTGGCCCTGGCGGTCCACGGTGAGGCAGAAGGGCGTGATGCCTTCGTGGCGGGCCTCGGTGAGGGCCATCTTGGTGTCGTGGATGGCGTACTCCTTCTCCGTGCGGTCACGCCCGTAGCCGTGATCCTGCGGGCGGCCGTCCGAGAGGAGCATCAGGACGCGGACCTTGGCGCGAGTCTCTTTGAGCCGATGGACGCAGTGGCGGATGGCGGGGCCCATGCGGGTGGATCGGACGGGGGCGATCTTGTCGATGCGCCGCTTGACGGTGTCGGAGAAAGGCTCCTCCAAGTCCTTGATCACGTAGAACTCCACGTTGTCGCGCCCGTAGCCGCTGAAGCCGTAGACGCCGTACTGGTCGCCGATGGTCTCTAGGGCCTCGACCAAGAGGACGACCGCGTCCTTCTCAAGGTCGATGATGCGCTTGGAGGGCTGCTGCCCCTCGCTGGCGCGCTTCTGGGCCCACCAGCTGAGGTAGCGGCGGGGGTCGTCGGTGAAGGCATCACCGCCGGCGCCGCCGCGCGGGCGGCGGTGGATCTCCTCGTCGGTGCTGGCGGACATGTCCAGGAGGAAGCCCACGGCCACGTCGCGCTCAATCTTGTTGCGGCGGTAGTAGAGCTTGCCGTCCGTGGGGGCGTGGGCAGCGCGTTGCACGATCCACTCCACCACGGAGTCGAGGTCGTAGTCGTCGCCGTCGGGCAGATGCTTGATCTTGCGGAACATTTCCGGGCGCATCAGCTCAAACTGCTTGCGCGTCTCTTGCACCAGGGCGGAGTTGTCCGCCAGCGTCTGGTTGTAGAAGTCCAGGTCGCCGGCCGGGAGGCGTTGCTCCTGGAGGCGGCACCAGCGGGGTTTGTAATCGTTGGCGCGGAAGTCCCACTCGTCGTAGAAGAAGGATTCCGGCTCCTCGGCCAGCGCTCCGTCGTCACCCTCCGGCCCCGAGGAGAAATCGTCTTGCTGCAGGCCGCCGGGCTGGGGCGCCTGGTCCTCGACTTTGGAGAGCTCGCGCATCAAGTTCTCCATCAGGATGGAACGGGCGTCGTCGAGGTCCGCGTCCGGGTCTTCGCTGAAGTCGATCTCGGCGCTCTTCTCCAAGAGCTCCCGGAGCTGCTCCGGGGTGATGGGGAGCATCTCGCCGTCGCCGTCGGAGTCGCCGCGCATCTGGAGGAGGAGCTGGACCAACTCCGGCTTGAACTCGCCCCGGAAGTCCACCGGGTCCGGACTCTGATACGGGCGCTCCCCGCTGCGCGCCATGGCCAAGCTCAGGGACGGCGGCACCAGGCCCGCCTCCGAGCCGTCGGCCGCGTCTTCCTGCTCCACTTCTTCTTCCGCGGGCGGCTGCCAGTCTTGCTCCTGCGTCAGCTCGACGTTGGGAATCGCGGCCAGCCAGTCGTACAGGCGCAGGGAGGCCTCGGCCGAGGCCTCCACGGTGGCTCCCTGGGAGCGGACGCGGGCGAGGATGGCGAGCGGGGAGCGGATGAGGTCCGCCAGCTCGGGCGGCCAGCGGATCTCGTCAGCGGCGTCCAGGCTGGCGCGGACCAGGTTTTCCACCAGTGCGTCCCGCGCGGGCATCGAGTCGACTGCGCGGCGGTGATCCACAGCGGCCCGCTGCAAGCGCGCAAAGGCCTTGCGCACGCCGGGGTACTCGCGCTGGAGGACGGCGTCGATGCGGGTGTCTTCGACAATCGTGAAGAGGTCGGCGGCCAGATGGCGGTCGCTGAACAGATCGAAGAAGCGCTCCATATCCGTCAGGGCCTCAGTACCCTCGCGCAGCACGGGCCGCGACCAGCGCTGGTCCGAGAAGAGGCCCGCCGGCCGTTGGAAGCGGAAGCCGAAGGAGCCGAACTCCAGGCGGCCGGCTTGATGGGTGGCGTAGACCTTGTAGACGGCGAAGTTCTGGTCCTTCTCGTCGTGCGCCTCGACGACGGCCGGCAGGTAGATGGCGGTCCCTTCCGTGGTGGGACTGCTCTGACTGACCCAGCCCACGCCGCGATCGGTGAGCACATCCGAGGGGTACACGGCGACGTTGGTGCCGGTGAGCGCCCGGCAGTACCTCCGGATCAGATCGCCCACGCGGTCCAGCTCGACGCGGGAGGAGAGCGCCTGCATCACGTCCTCGCCCTTGGCCGACTCCAGCCGGAAGAAGGCCTCCCCCCCGTGGGGGCTGGCCTCCAGAATGGCGCGGCCGGCCGCCTGCCAGCGGGCGAGATCCTCGGGGCGGAGGCGTCGCAGGACCTCCGGCGAGGCCTTGAGGAACTCCATGGCCGCGACGCCGGAGTGGGGCAGCAAGCCTTCCGCCAACTCGATCGCCGTGCCGTGCGCTTCGCGATCGACCTCAGCCAGCGCGCGTGCGGCCTCCAAGAAGTAGGGATGTCCTTGCCGGCCCACCCCGAGCGCCACGCGCCCGGAGAGCGCGAGGAAGCGGGCGCGCTGGAGCGGGTGCACGTGGCGGAGCGAGGCCGGACCGCGCTCGAAGTAGTTGCGCGCGTCGGCCCAGGCGGTGTTGGCCACCACGGATCCGAACTCCAGGAACGGCGCCCGGTCCGCCCGGTCCAGCTCACGCAAGACGCTGGCCGCCATGCCGAGGCAGGCGCTGGCGAGTTCGTAGGAATGGCCGGCGAGGGAGTCGACGAACTCCACGAGCAGCTTGGTCTGTCCCAGCGGCAGCAGCGGCAGCAGGGCGGGACTGACCTCGAAATACTGGGCGGCCAGCGATCCGGACTTCCAGGTGCCGCGATACAGTTGGCGCCCCTGCGATCCCCAGTCCGGCACTTGGGCAACGGCCAGGTGCTGCAAGGCGGCCGGGCTGGCGAGGAAAAAGGCGCCGGCCAGCGCGGGCGAGTCCGCGGCCAGATCGCGCCCGGTGCGCGCCCACTCGCGGAAGTGCGCGAAAGGGAGGCGCTCCAGC
Organism: Dehalococcoidia bacterium; assembly: GCA_963663235.2. Taxonomy (GTDB): domain Bacteria; phylum Chloroflexota; class Dehalococcoidia; order Bin125; family Bin125. The sequence goes on along the minus strand of CAXXNO010000004.1, from coordinate 620,801 downwards.
ACGGCCGGGCTGATGCGGAAATATCCGCCGGCGGCCTCCCAGCTGCGCAGCGAATGGCGCGCGATGGCGAAGCCCTCGTCCGCCCAGCCCAGCAGTTCCGCCGGGTCCAGCGTGCCCTCCAGTGCCGTGCGCGCTTCGTCGAACTCCTGCACGAGCGGGGGCGGAAAGGCGGCGAGGGCCTCCCGGACGGCGACGAGGGCGGCCTGGTCTGGCTGGGACATGCGGCTCACTTCGGGGGCACGACCCCGGAATGCTTGGCGACGATGCGGGTGGGATCGGGGAAGTTGCCGAACGTCACTGCCTCGTCGACGGTGTCGAGGACAGCATACGAGAGTTGAAAGTCGTTGCGGGGATCGCGCGGCTCGCCGGCGGAGCCGGGATTCACGATCAGGGCCGAGCCGATGCGCCGCTCCAGCTGATAGTGGGTGTGGCCGTAGATCACGAAATCGGCGTCGAGGTGGGCCAAGCGCTCAAGAGCCGAGTCGCCGGGGTAGAGGTACTCGCGGTAGGGCTCCCAGGGCGTGGCATGAAACATCAGGAGCGACTTGCCGTCCACCACGACGCGTAGCTGGTTGGGGTGCTCCTGGGTCCAGGCCAGGAGCACGCGATCCACGTTGGCCGCCTCGCGGGCGCGCCCGCCGTCCGGGCCGAGCAGGATCTCCTCGTGGTTGCCGAGGATGAAGCGGGCCCCGATCTCCCGCAAGCGGCCGACGACGTCATTGCTGAAGCGGAACTGGTAGACGGCATCGCCGACGCAGAGGATCTCGTCCACGGGGCCCATGAGCTTCAGGGCGCGGTCAAGCCCGGCGATGTTGCAGTGGATATCGGAGACGATGCCAATCCGCACGCGCGCCCTCCCGCGCCGCCGCGCCGGTCACTCGAAAATCGACGTGACGACCTCTTCGACGCTGCGCTGGACATCGGCATCGTCCGTGAGCGACCAGACAATCGCCACCTGGCAAGCGCGGCGCGGCGGGATGCCGCTGCGGATCAAGCGACCGGCGTAGATCAGCAGACGGGTGCTGGCGCCTTCACTGAGCCCGTGCTCGCGGAGATTGCGGATCTTCTCTCCCAGCTTCGCCAGGCTAAGCGCGTGCTCGTGGTCCACCCCGGATTCGTGCGCGACGATTTCCGCTTCGATTTCCCGGGACGGATAGCCGAACTCGATGGCGATGAACCGCTGCCGAGTGCTGTGCTTGAGATCCTTGATCGCGCTCTGGTAGCCGGGATTGAAGGAGATCACCAGCAAGAAGCCGTCGCGCGCTTGGAGGAGCTCCGACCGTTTCTCCACCGGCAAGATCCGTCGGTGATCCGTCAGCGGGTGGATGAGGACGGTGGTGTCCTTGCGCGCTTCCACGATTTCATCGAGGTAGCAGATGGCGCCGGCCTTGACGGCGCGCGTGAGCGGGCCATCGATCCAAACGGTCTCTTCGCCCTCCAGCAGATAGCGCCCCACCAGGTCACTGGCGGTGAGATCCTCGTGGCAGGCGATGGTCACCAGCGGCAAGCTGCTCTCCTGCGCGACCTCCCGCTTCCCCTTGTGCATCACGACCACCGGGCGGCTGAGGTGGAAGGCCATGTACTCCACGAAGCGGGTCTTGCCGCAGCCCGTGGGGCCCTTGAGCAAGACGGGGATCTTGGCCTCCCAGGCGGCGCGGAAGAGTTCCACCTCGTCGGCGACAGGGACGTAGTAGGGCTCCTCTTCAAAGCGGAACTCTTCAACCGCCCAGGACCTGTACTCCGTGATCGGGGTTTCCGCCTGCGACGTCATCCCCGCCTCCTCACCTAGCGCACGGGCGCCAGACGCTCCTGGAGCGCCCGCCACTGCGCCTGGACCAATTCGCGCACGTGGTCCAGGGAGCCGTCGTTGTTGAGGACCACGTCCGCGTGCGCCAGGCGATCCTCGTCACTCACTTGCGAGGCGATCCGACGATCGGCCTCCGCCGCGCTCAGAGCGTTGCGCTGCATCAACCGCTCCCGCGCCACCTCCGGCGGGGCCGTCACCACCCAGACCTCGTCGGCGAGATCCTGCCAGCCGGCCTCGATCAGCACGGCCGCCTCCAGCACCACGACTTCCATGCCGTCCGCCGCCAAGCGCCGGATCTCGTCCTGGGCCAGGGAGCGGATGGCCGGCCAGACGATAGCCGTCAGGCGGCTCATCTGCTCCGGGCGACCGAAGACCTTCTCGCCCAGGACCCGCCGGTCGATGGCGCCGTCCGCGGCGACGACTTCCGGACCAAAGCGCTCGCGCACCTGGCGGAACGTCGCGGTACCGGGCTCATACGTGCGGTGGCCCAAGCGATCGGCGTCGACCACGGCGGCGCCGGGCTGGGCCAGCATGGACGAGACCGTCGACTTGCCCGTCCCGATCCCCCCGGTCAGTCCGATCACGTGCAAACAGACACCTCGCTGGACAGCAATCGCTCAATAGCAAGCAAGGCCCGCGCGGGCCTCGGGCCGATGCTAGCAACCGTCGATTTGGGGGGTCAAGGCGCGAGCCACGGCGGCGCACCCGCCGCCGGCTGTGTAGCGTCGCTGTCAGAACGGGCGCCGAAAGGCGGCGGCCAGGTGGCACAATAGGAGTGCCGGCAAGAGCGGCGCGAGCGCCCGATCCCGCCGTGCGCCGCGGTCCGCAGGGAGGCCGAATGACCGTCGAAGCGTTGAGCAGCACCGCGGATCTCGAGGACGCCCGCGAACAGTTGCTGCACAGCTTCGCCGGTCTGCCGGTGGAACTCCTGGATGAGCCGAACGTGGTCGGCGCGCGGAGCATCCGGCAGGTCATGGCGCACATCGCGGTCTGGGACAGCTGGGCGGGCGACGTCCTGGACGCGCTGCGACGCGGTGAGACGGCTGAGCTGCCCGACGAAGCCACAATGATCCGGCTGGCGACGGCCCGCTATGCACAGACCCCCTTCGCGGAGATCCGCCAGGCGATGCGCGCCTTCCGCATGCCGTTTCTGTGTGAGATGGCCACCATGACCGACGCGGAACGAAGCCGAGCGCAGTACCGCCTGGGCGACAAGATCATCTCGGCCGACGACCTGGCCGAGGGGTTCATTGAGCACGACCTGGAGCATGCGTCGGAGATCCGCGCCTGGCGCAAGGCGCGGGGGGACTAACGCACGGCCAGCAAGCGACGGATCGCGTCGGTGAGCGCCGGCAGCACCTTCTTATAATCCTCGACCACGCCGAAGCGGCAGAAGCCGAAGATGTTGGCGTCGACGTCCTTGTTGATGGCGACGATGTTCTTGCTGCCGCCGCAGCCCGCCATGTGCTGGCTGGCGCCGCTGATGGCGATGGCGAGGTAGAGCGTCGGTGAGACCACGGTGCCGGTCAGCCCGACCTGCTGGCTGGGCGGGTACCAGCCCAAGTCGCAGGCGGCGCGGCTGGCCCCGACGGCGGCGCCCATGATCTGCGCCAGCTCCTCCAGGTCATGGAACGCCTCAGGCGCGCCGAGGCCGCGGCCCCCAGCGATCACGATGTCCGCCGCGTTCAGCGGCACGCCCTCTGATTGCGCCTCCTCCTTGGCCGTGACCGTCGCGCGCGGCGACACCAGGTCCACGGCCACCTGGGTGACGGCGCCGGTGCGCGTGGGGTCCGGCTCCAGCGGATCCTGCGACTTGGCGCGGACGGTCACCACCTGGGGAGCGGTGGCGATGGTCACCACCTGGCGCGCGTTGCCGCCGAAGCAGGGGCGCGTGACGCGCACACGGCCGCCGTCCACGGACAGCTCCACGGCGTCCATGGCAGCGGCGGTATCGAGGCGGGTGGCGAGACGCGGGGCGGCGTCGCGGCCGATGCTGGTCTGGCCCATGAGCACGACCTGGGGCGCGTCCTGCTCCACGATCTGCGCTGCGACGGGGACGAACGTCTCCGTCTGATACTGCGCGAGGGCAGAGTCATCGACGACATAGACGGTGTCGGCGCCTGCCGCCACGGCGGCCGGAGCGGCGTCCGCCGTTCCGCTGCCGATGAGCGCGCAAGAGACGCCGCCGTCGAGGTCGCCGCTGAGCCGGAAGGCGGCGCCGATCAATTCCGCGCTGAGCGCCGTCAAACCGCCATCCGCCGTTTCGCCAAGGACCAGGACACTTGCCATTGTTGCTCCTTCGTCCTGGGCAGCGTCAGATGATCTTGGCCTGGCGCAGCTTCTGCGCCAGGTTCTGGGCCATCTCTTCGGGTGAATCGCCTTCGACGAACTCGCACTGCGCCTCGTGCTCGGGAACGAAGAACGCCTCCATCTTCGTGCGGGCGCCGGCGGCGCCGACCGCGCCCGGGTCCAGGCCGAGGTCGGCCGGGCCCCAGATCGTGACCTGCTTCTTGGCGGCCTGCATGATCTGGCGGAGCTGCGGGTAGCGGGGATCGCCGAATTCATTGCTGATGGTGAGCACGCAGGGAGTCGAGACATCCACGGTCTCGAACCCGTCGCTCACGACGCGGGAAGCGGTGATGCGCCCGTCGTTCCACTGTACGGAGCGGAGAACGGTCACGGAGGGCAGGTCAAGCAGTTCGGCCACGATGCTGCCTGTCTGCCCCAGGTCCCAATCGGCCGCCTGGCGGCCGAAGAGCAGCACGTCCGGCCGGCCGATCTTCTCGATGGCTTTCGACAGCGCCAACGCCGTGGTCCAGGCGTCTCCCCCTTCGAAGGCGGGGTCGTTGAGGTGGTAGCCCTCGTCGGCGCCCATGGCCAAGCCGTGCTTGATGGCGTCGCGGGCGGAATCCGGCCCCAGGGAGAGGACGCTGATGGCGCCGGCGCCCGCGGCGTCGCGAAGCTGGAGGGCGGCCTCGAGCGCCTGGGCGTCGAAGGGGCTGATCACGGGCTGGACGCCCGGCGGCGGCACGACGGTCATGGTCGTCTCATCCACCTTGAAGGCGGAGGCGGGCATCTCCGGGTCCAGGATCTGCTTCACGCAGACGACAGCGTCCACGGCGGCACTCCTTTGTTGCGTCCGTCTTGCGAGCGCCTCCGGATTGTCGCCCGAGGCGGACGCGGGATCAATCGAAGCGGGTCAGCCGGATTCCGGGGTCGCATCGTCCGGCGTGGCGACATCGAGGAATTCGGAGACGTCGAAGACTTCGAGGCGCTGGGCCGGATCGACGTCCATCTGCACCGTGGGGATGCCGGAGTCGAACATCTGGATGCAGAACGGACAGGCGGTGCAGGCCTTGTCGGCGCCGGTCTCGACCGCCTCCCGCACGCGCACCTCGTTCACGCGCTCCCGGCCTTGCTCTTCCATCCACATGTTGCCGCCCCCCGCGCCACAGCAGAGCCCGTGCTCGCGGTTGCGCGGCATCTCCACGAGGGTGACGTTGGGGATGCGCTCCAGGATGCGGCGGGGGGCGTCGTAGATGTCGTTGTGGCGGCCGAGGTAGCAGGAGTCGTGGAAGGTCACGGTCTGCGCCTCTCCGGTCTTGGGTACGAGCTTTCCCTCATCGAGCAAGCGCTCCAAGAGCACGGAGTGGTGGATTACCTCGTAGCGGCCGCCCAGGTCCGGATATTCGTTCTTGAACGTATTGAAGCAGTGGGGGCAGTGGGTCACGATCTTCGTCACGCCCGCGCCATCGAGCGCGCCGATCAACTGCTTCGCCAGGATCTGAAAGAGATATTCGTTGCCCAGGCGGCGGGCGGGGTCGCCGTTGCAGAGTTCGCCGGCGCCCAACACGCCAAAGGAGAGCCCCGCCTGGCGCAAGAGGCGTACCACCGAACGCGTGGCCGCCTGGGCGCGGTCGACGAGCGCGCCCGAGCAGCCGACGAAGAAGAGGTATTCCTGCTCGCCCGTCCAGAGGGGGACATCGAGCCCGTCCATCCAGGACTCCCGCGTGTAGGCAGTGCCGCGCCAGGGGTGACCCTGCCGCTCCAGCATCTCCAGCGTGCTCTGCACGGACTCGGGCATGCGCGCCTCCTCCATCACCAGGTTGCGACGCATGTCGACGATGGTGGGGATGTGCTCGATGAAGACCGGGCATTCCTCCACGCAGGCGCCACAGGTGCGGCAGGCCCAGAGCGATTCATCCTTGATGACGTCGCCGACCATAGCCGGGGCGTCCTCCAGACCGGCGTCCAGCGGGCGACCCTGCGCTCGGTTGGCGGCCATGCGTTCGCCCACGTCGGTGGCGTGGTCCTTCAAGTTGAGGATGATGTGCATCGGCGAGAGCGGTTGGCCGGCGATATCGGCCGGGCATTCGGCCGTGCAGCGGCCGCAGTGGACGCAGACATCCAGCTCAAAGAGCTGCTTCATGGTGAAGTGGGAGAGGTTGGCGGCGCCGAAGTGCTCCGCTTCTTCGATGTTGGCGATCAGGGGCAGTTTGCCGGGGGACTCGGTGCTCTTGAGGAAGGCGTTCACCGGCGCGGAGACGAGATGATTGAGCTTGGTGAAGCCGAGCAAGCCGAGCCAACCGAGCGCCAGCACCATGTGGAACCACCAGAGCACCTTGTGGAAGTCCAGCAGGTAGCCGGTGGAGGCCGTGCTAAACATCTTGGCCACCACCCAGCCGCCCGGCGACCAGTAGGACCAGCTCTCGTGCTCAGCGATCTCGGAGGCGGCGATCCGCAGCCCCTCAACCAGGAAGCCGGTGACCAGCAAGAGCCCGAAGCCCCCGACGATGGCCCAATCCTCCCAACGCATCTCCAAGCGGGTGCGCGGCCGCACCCAGCGATGCGCCACCGCCATAGCGACGCCGACCAGTCCCACGATGCCGAAGAGATCGCCGACCAGCGAATAGCCCAGGTAGCGGTCGCCCACAAGGATGCGGACGTGCTCGTCCGGGAGGTAGTCATCCAGCGCGAGCAGCGCGGTGACGAGAAAGAGCACCACGATGCTGGACATCAAGCAGAGATGCATCACGCCGGAGTAGGGGTCGTTGAGGACGCGCTGAGTGCCGAAGCCGCCGCGCAGCATGAGGCGGAAACGTTGGCGGGGGTGGTCCAGCTTGAACTCGGGCCGGCCGAGGCGCCAGACGCGGGAGCGTCGCAGGGGGCCGTAGATGATCACCGCAGCGAGGAGGGGGAGCAGGGCGTAGAGGATCCAGAAATGATCGATGTTGAAGAAGAGATCGCGATGGGGCCCGTCGATGCGGCCGGTCTCCACGGCCGCCACCAGCAAGAGCCCGCCGACGGGCAACCAGAGGGGAATGGCCAGCCCGAGGGTCCGTTTGCCCTCGGCGGCAGCGGGCCGTCTGCGGCGTCGGGCAGCGCGCAGGCGCGGCTTCCTCATCGGCGTCCGTTCCCGGCGTCCGCGACCGCGCTCCCTAGTTGGAGTCCGCGTCGCCGTGGAGCTTGCGGAGATCGTTCTTCAGCAGCTTGCCCATGTCATTGCGCGGCAGCTCCTGGACCAGGGCAACATAGGCGGGGGCCTTGTAGCTAGCGAGCCGGTCTTTGGCATACGCGACGAGATCGTCCAGCGTCGGCTCCAGACCGGCAACCGGGACGATGATCGCCTTGACGACCTCTCCCCACTCGGCATCCGGCACACCGATGACGGCCGCTTCCGCGACCCCGGGGTGATCCTCCAGCACCTGCTCGATCTCGCCGGGAGCGACGTTCTCCCCGCCGCGGATGATCAGGTCCTTTGTGCGGCCGGTGATGAAGAGGTAGTCGCCGTCATCCAGGTAGCCGACGTCGCCGGTGTGCAGCCAGCCTTCGCGGATGGCCTCGCTGGTGGCGTCGTCCTGCTTGTAGTAGCCGGCCATATTGCGATCGGACATCACGCAGATCTCGCCCTCCTCGCCGGGCGCCAGGATGTTGCCGTCAGGGTCCTGGATGGTGATGGTGACGTCCTCCATGGGGCGGCCCACGGATCGGAGGCGTTTCAGCTTGAGGTCGTTCTCCTCCGGGGCTCCGTCCAGGCGGTGGTCGTCGGGGCCGAGGAAGGTGACGGTGGAGGTGGACTCCGTCTGGCCGTAGGCGTTCATCAGGTCGCAGTCGAACACGTTGATGGCGCGGCGCACGACCTCATAGGGCATGGGCGCCGCGCCGTAGGTGATCAGGCGGAGCGCCTCTCCCTTGAAGTCCGCAAACTGCGGCGCGTCCATGATGCGCTTGAGCATTGTGGGCACCACCATGCTGTGCGTCACCCCGCGGCCGTCCACCGCCTCGATCCAGCCCTCCGGCGTGAACTGGGGCAGCAGCACCAGCGTCCGGCCGCCCCAGATCGAGGAGATCATGGCGGTGGCGCCGGCGATGTGAAACAGCGGCACGCTGAGCAGGGTGCGATCGTTGGGCGCCTCGGGGTCGGCGGGGGCCATGGTGTTGGTGACGTAGACTGTGAAATCCTGGTAGGAGACCACCACGCCCTTGGGCGCGGCGGTGGTGCCGGAGGTGAACATGAGGATCGTGGGATCGGCGTCGTCGACCTCGGCGAAGACAAAGTCATCGCTGCCGCCGGCGACGAGATCGGGGTAGTGCAGCATGCCGTCCCGCGCCGTCTCGATCGTCACGCAGTGGACGAGGGACTGCAGCTGCGGCCGCAGTCCCTCCAGCAGCTCGGCATAGCGGTCCGACACGAAGAGCGCCTTCACCTCGGCGGTGCTGATCATGTAGGTGAGCTCTTCGTGCTTGGCGCGGTAGTTCAGCGGAACGAGGACGATCCCGAGCTTGGCGCCGGCGTAGTAGATCATCACGTATTCGGCGGAGTTCAGGCCGAGCACGCCCACATGGTCGCCTCTGCCCAAGCCCAGCGCCTGGAAAGCGTTGGCGAGGCGTGTCACCTCGGCGGCCATCTCCATGTAGGTGCGCTGCGTCTCCCCGCAGATCAAGGCCGGGCGATCCGGCACCACGGCGGAGGAGATGTCCAGAAACTCGGCGGTGTTCATCAGCGCAGCTCCCGGCGCGCCGGCCGCATCGTGGCGGTCGACGCCGCCCGTAATGGTCGTCAGGCGGAGGCGGTCTGTCCAGTCCCGGCCCGCAGGAGGCGCGCGGTGAGCGCATCCCGGTGGATGGCAGCGTGAAGCGGGAGGTCCAAGCCGTCGCGGACGGCGCGCTTCATCGCATCGAGGACTGCCGGATCGCGGGCGGCCAGGGTGCGCGCGATCTCGGTCACGGTCGCATCGAGATCGTGGCGGGGCACCACGCGGTTGACCAGACCCCAAGCCAGCGCCTCCTGCGCCGAGATCTCCTCCCCGCTCAGGATCCGATCCAAGGCGATTCCCGGAGGCATCATGCGCGGGAGCAACTGCGTCCCGCCCGCCGAGGGAATGTAGCCCAGCTTCACCTCCGGCAGGGCGATGCGGACATCGTCCGCCGCGATGCGGAGATCGCAGAAGAGTGACAACTCGGCCCCAGCGCCGTAGCAGTAGCCGTGCAGCGCGGCGATGGTGACCAGTGGCAGGCCCTCCAGCAGCGCCCAGATGTCCCGCTCCTGCCGGGCACGACGGGCAGCCCAGGGCGAAGGCGCCGTGCCGAACTCGGTGAGATCCGCGCCGGCGGAGAAGGCGCGCGGCGAAGCGCCGCGGAAGCAGAGCACGCGCACGTCGGGGTCCTCGCGGGCGGCGTGGAGGAAAGTCCAGAGGTCGTCGCGCATGGCCAGGTTGATGGCGTTGAGCGTGTCGGGGCGGTTCAGCGTGATCCAGGCGACGCCGGGCTCGCGCTTCTCATAGAGGAGCGGGGCGCTGTCCTGTTCCGTCATGGGGCTAGCGCTGGTCGCCTCGCTTGATGGGGCGGCGCAGGCGCGACTGCCAGAGCTTGGCGAGGTCCTCGTTCATCTTCTCCTGCAGGGCGCGCAGCTCGTCGCCGCCGGCCTTCATATCGCCCGACTTCCAGCGCCGCATTTTGGCGCGATCGCTCTTGTCGATCTCGATTTCATCCAGCAGGCGATTGAACACACACGACATGAGCTCCCAGCACTCGTCCGTCTCCAGAGCGATCTTGACCATGCGTTCACCCGTCCAGCGCAGTTGTCCGCCCGCGAAAGCGTCTAGTAGATCTTGCGGTAGTAGTCGCGGCGGCGGACCGCGCGCGTCGTCTGCTCATCGATCTTGTTGCCGAGGGCCTCGTTCATGCCGAAGGCGAGGGCGAGCATCGGCTCCGTGCCCTCCTCACGCTGGCGCCGCCATTCCTTGATGGCCTTGGCGGTATCGACCGAGAGCTCCACCTGATCCAGCACCTGCGCGACGACCAGCGAGGCCAGCGACCAGGCCTCCTCCTCGTCCAGAATGATGCGCATGCTCGCCTCCCTGCCCGCACCAGCCCCAGGGTAGTGGAGCGGGCCGCCTTGCATCTTCTCGCATGGGCCGACTGAGCGAAACTAGCGACCCCGGAGCTAGCGACCCCGGAAATGGGGCGCGCGCTTCTCCAGGAAGGCGCTCACCCCCTCGGCCCGATCTTCAGTGGTCTGGAGCAGGACGGTGAGGTCGGTCTCATAGCGCAAGGCCTGGTCCAGCGGCATCTCCGCGCCGCGCCGGACCGCCTCCTTGGCCAAGCGGATAGCGATGGGGCCGCGGGCCGCCAGGAGGGCGGCGCGGCGGAGCGCCTCGGCCGGCGGATCGTCCGCGACCGCGCTCACCAGGCCCCACTGGAGCGCGGTGGCGGCGTCGATGGGGTCCCCCAGCAGCGCCAGTTCCTGCGCCCGCGCCCGGCCCACCAAGCGCGCCAGCCGTTGCAACCCGCCGGCGATCGGCCACGCTCGCGATTCGGTCGCGGCCAGCGCGAAGCTGCTGCCGACGCCCGCCACCCGAAGGTCGGCGCAGAGGGCGAGCTCCAAGCCGCCGTCGCGCACGGTCCCGGCGAGGGCGACGATCGTCGGCTGGGGGAGATCGGCGAGGGGCCGCAGCGGATCGCCGATGAGCCCGTCCGCCGCCGCGCGGTCGAGCGCCTGCGCCGACCAACCGGCCCACGTCGCCGCATCGGCGCTCAGCACCAGGACCCGGACCGCCTCATCATCCGCGACGCGCGCGCAGAGCTCCGCCAGCCGGTTCACCAGGCCGGCGTCTAGCGGGCCGGCGAGATCGAGCCGGGCGATCGAGGCATCGACGGAGAGCGCGGCGGAAGCCATCGGGCCGATTCTAGCGCCGACATCGCTTGACCGACGGGCTAGGCTGCTCAGGCAGCGCCGCCGACCGGCGTCGCGCGCCCCACAGCCGGGGACCGATTTCACCGCGGAGGCTCACCATGCCCGACTTCAGCCGCTACGAATTCATCCAGATCAGCCGCCAGGGTCCGATCCTCATCCTCACAATGAACCGGCCCGAGCGGCTGAACGCCATCCACGCCGCCCTGCACGCGGAGCTGGCCAGCGTGTTCCGCGACGCCAACCAGGACGAAGAGTCGCGCGTGGTGGTGCTGACAGGGGCGGGACGCGCGTTCTCCGCCGGCGGCGACATCCAAGGCATGGAGCAGCGCGGCAGCGGGCAAAGCGTCCTGGATCAAGCGTTCAGCACGGTGCGCACCGAGGCGCAGGAGATCGTGCACACCCTCCTGGACTTGCAGAAGCCCATCGTGTCAATGGTCAACGGTCCGGCGGTGGGCCTGGGCGCCACGATCGCGTTGCTGTGCGACGTGGTGATCGCATCAGACAAAGCGCGCATCGGCGACACGCACGTCAACGTGGGGCTGGTTGCGGGGGACGGTGGCTGCGTGATCTGGCCCATGCTGGTGGGGGTCAACAAGGCCAAGGAGCTGTTGATGACGGGCGAGTTGATCGCCGGCGACGAGTTGCTGCGTCTCGGCATCGTCAACCACCTGGTGCCGCAGGACGACCTCGAGCGCTTCAGCATGGAGGTCGCGAACCGCCTGGCGGGGATGGCGCCGTTCGCCGTTCGCGCCACCAAGGTCGCCGTCAACAAGCTGCTCAAGCAGCAGGCGGAGACGGTGCTGGACGTGGGGCTGGCCTGGGAGGCGATCACGGCCCACACCGAGGATCATCGCGAGGCCGTGCGCGCCTATACGGAGAAGCGGCCGCCGGTCTTCAGCGGCCGCTAGCGCCCGGCTGGAGCAGGAGGCGCTCAGCGCCGGCCGCCTCGATCGCGCCGCGATCTGTGCGGAGCGGCCGGTAGCGGCCGTGCCGCCAGTCGTCCAAGAGCGCGCGCCCCCGCCGATCGCCACGGCGTTCCGACTGCGCGCCCGCCAGGGCGAACTCCGCGCGGGGCTCGGGGGCCATCTCCACCACCAAGCGCAGGACAGGGATGACCGTGATAGGGGCGAACGGGTCGGTGGAGAGCGGACCGCCCTGGCAGAGCGTGTTCGCGTCGCTGCCGTAGGGGAACGGCCCGACGTTGAGCCATCGCGACAGCAGCGGCGCGGAGCCCAGACCGTGGCTGAGGGTCAGTTGACGGCAACGGCCCCAGGTCCACCGAGTGGGATCCTTGCCCAGACGGTCCCGCAGCAGCGCCTGCGCATCGCGGAAGGCGCGGGTGAGCGCCGCCGCCCAGACCGCCCGACCTTCGACTGAGCCCGCCACCGGACCGAACCAGTCCTGGGGCGTCTCATCCAAGAGGGACACGATCAACGAGGCCCCCCGCGCCAGGATGGGATTGACGGTCGGAAGCGCGTGGCCGCCGGAGAGGAAGAGCGCCGTGGCGCCGCCCAGTTTGGCCCGCAGCACGTCTTCCAAGAGACGGGCGAAGGTGGCGCCCACGACGGCCGCCGCCGTCGATGATGGCTCCATAGCGCCGTCCCAGTCGCGCACCCGGGCGAGCAGGAACCGCTCCGTCTCGTCCTGCGGTGAAACGGCCAGCAAATGGTCGCGAAACGCCAGCATCGGCAGCGAGCAGCGATCCAACTGCAAGGCGCGGCACGCCTCCGGGGAGGCGGGGGCCGTTGTGGCCAACTGCTGCCCGATCCGAGCAGCCCGGTAGGGATCCAGGAACTCGCCGCGATAGGTCATCTCCGGGGCCGGACGGGGCGCGTTGTTGGCGCTCCAGACCCGGCCGTCCGGAGGATCGAAGGTGTGCGGCAGTTGGTCGTGGGGGATGAAGCCGTCCCAGTCGAAGGCCGGGTCCCAGCCGGGCGCGGGCAGCCAGCCGGCGCCCGGGCGCCGCCGCGGGACGGCGCCGCTCACGTACGTGCCCACGTGCCCGTCGACGTCGGCGTAGGCGAAGCAGAGGTTGAACTCCTGGAAGCCGGCGATGGCGCGGCGGAAAGCGTCGACGCCGTCGGCATCGAACAGGGCCAGCAGTCCCTCGCCCGAGGTCCAAGGCTCCAGCACCGTCGATCGCAGCGCCAGCGCCTGGCGCACGCCGGGCAGCTGCGGCGAGATCACCGGCCCGTGGCGCGTGATCACCACGGCATGCGACTCGGCGGGGAAGCCCCGCACCGCGATGCGCTCCTCCACCACCTCCGCCTCGGCCCAGCCGTCGGGCGTGCGGTAGCGGCGGCCCGCGGCGTCGAACTCTTCGACGTAGACCTCCTGCGTGACGGCCAGCCCGGCCGTGGGGCCCCAGGCGATGCGGCGGTTGAAGCCCCAGATCACCCCAGGCAGCCCGGGGACCGTCGCGCCGGCCACGGACCACTCCGGGCAGTGAAGATGCGCGAAGTAGGTGGGGCAAGGCAGCGTCGCGGCCAGGTGCGGGTCGGTGGCGAGGAGGGCGTGACCGCCGGCGCTGCGGGAGGCCGCCGTCGCCCAGTTGTTGCTGCCGTGGCCGCCGGCGCCCACGCCGATCAGGCGGGCGATGTCGTGGAAAGCCGTCTCCGCTTCTTTTCCCAGGGCGCCGTAGGGAGCGCCCGGCGGCGCGATGACGGGACCGTCGGGCGGGTAGCCCCGGTCGATGGCGAGCAGCGCCTCCAGGCCCACGGCCTCCACGAGCCGAGCGCGGAGGATCTGGGCGTCCCATCCAGGCGAGAGGAAGAAGGCCAGCGCTTTGGCCCAGCCCGTCGAATCCTGCGGCCGCCAGGGCTCCGGCTCGTAGTCCAGGATGCGGAACTCCAGCGGCAGCGGCGTCGCAGCCATGGCGGCGCCGATCCCCTCGAGGTAGGGGAGGATGCGGTCCCGGATGTGGTCCGGCGTCGCCGCCCAGGACGCGGCGGCGGAACGATGCAGCCCCAGGTGTCGCATGAAGCGGTCGGCGGGGAGGCCCTTGGGGCCGACCACCTCGGCGATACGCCCGGCGGCGAGGCGGCGGCAGTACTCCATCTGCCAGAAACGGTCCTGAACGTGCACGAAGCCCAGCGCGAAGAGAGCGTCGTCCGCGTTGCGGGCGAAGCAGTGGGGCACGCCGGACTCGTCGCGGAGGATCTCAACGGGCGCGTGCAGCCCCGCCACGCGGATAGCGCCGGAGCGCTGCGCGCCCGGACCCGGTCGCAGCGCCTCCCGGGCCATCGCGCGGACGAACGCGCCCCCCTGGAGCGCCGTCAGCCGCGAGTGACGCCCGAGGGTCTGCAATCGCTCCGCGGCGGGCGGCGTTGAATCGATCATCGATGGCGATTCTATCGCGAGGCGCTGCTATCCTGGCCGACGCCATGGACCTGGAGTTGCGCGGCAAGGTCGCGCTGATCACGGGCGCCTCCGAGGGGATCGGGAAGCACTGCGCGCTGGCGTTGGCGGCGGAAGGGGCCGACGTGGCGATCTGCGCGCGCCGGCCGGATGCCTTGGAGGCGGCGCGCGCGGAGATCGAGGCCGCAGGACCGGGACGGGTGGAAGCGGTGGCCGCCGACCTGGGCCGCGCGGACGACGTCGAGCGGGTTGTTGCGCGGACGGTCGAGGCGCTGGGCGGGCTGGACATCCTGGTGAACAACGTGGGGGGATCGCTCCCCGGGGATGATGACGACGCCTGGTCGGAGATGTTCACCATCAACCTGCTCGCCACCGTGCGGGCGACGCGAGCGGCCGTGCCGCACATGCGCGAGCGGGGTGGCGGGTCGATCGTGCACATCGGGTCGATCTTCGGCCGGGAGGCGGGCGGGCGGCCACCGTACAACGCGATGAAGGCGGCGATGCACAGCCACGCCAAGGCGATGGCGCTGACGCTGGCGAAGGACAACATCCGGGTCAACGCGGTGGCCCCGGGATCGATCGCGTGGCCGGGAAGCCGCTGGCAGCAGCGCTACGAGCAGGACCCGGAGACGATCCAGCGAGAGGTCGTGGACACGATCGCCTTCGGCCACTTCGGGCGGCCGGAGGAGGTGGCGAACGTGGTGACGTTCCTGGCTTCGTCGAAGGCGTCGTGGGTGACGGGCGCGTGCCTCAACGTCGACGGCGGGCAGAGCCGCTCGAACATCTAGAGCGGGGCGCGAGATGACGCGATTGCGGCGGTGGGATCGGGCGGCGGCCACGTGGCGGTTCTGGCTGCTGGCGCGCCCGCTGATCGGCGGGGCGGTGGGGATGGCGATCGTGGTGGCGTTCCTGGCGCTGCGCGGCGGCGAGTCCACGGAGCCGGTGGACGCGCTCACGGGCACGCAGCGCGGGGGCTGGAACCGCCCGGAGGACGTGCACGTGCTGATCACGGTGTCGGGGGCGACCGCGGTGGGGATGCTGGCGGGGCTGGCGGCGGAGTACCTGCATCGCTGGTGGCGGGCGCTGGCAGTGGTGGCCGTTGGCGGGGTGTTGTTGATCGTGCGGGAGGGGGCGGACGTGGGCGGGGCCGGGGGCGAGGCGCTATTGGCGCTGGTCTTCCTCTGCGTGTTCCTGCTGGCCGTGGTGGTGGCGTACGACATCGTGACGCTGCGACGCCGGGGCGGCTACTAGTCGCCTAGGGCGCCTCTTCGACCACGGCGCTCATCGAACCCTTGCAGCGCTCGATGTGGGGGTCGGGCCCGAAGGCGTGGATGCGCTGCTGATGCTTGCTGACCTGATCGTGGGAGGCAGTCTCCACGATGGAGCGGCCCTGGGTGTCCACCACGCGGGCGGTCGCGCCGGGCCCGTGATCTCTGGCGGAAATCCAAGGAATCAGATGATGTTGAAGGCGTCCCGTATTGGATGGGCCGGCCCCCGTCGCTTGAGGAGGGACTGGTCGGACGGAAGAACGACCTCAAGGAGATCAAAGGCGCGTTCAAGAAGAAAAAGGCAGTAATCCTTGCCGGCGGGGCCGGGTCGGGGAAGTCACGGCTTGCCGTGGAGCACACGTACCGCTCCAAGGCCCGCGGGTTCTGGACGCCTGCGGGTGCGGACGTTCAACAGACGCTTATCGCTCTCGCGCCGTCGTTCGACATACCGACGCAAGGCTTGAGCGAGGCCGACATCGCGGCTGCCGTCCGACGGCGGCTCGCCGACCTGCCGGACAAGACGCTGTGGGCAGTAGAC
The DNA here is from genome assembly GCA_963663235.2 of Dehalococcoidia bacterium. Taxonomy (GTDB): domain Bacteria; phylum Chloroflexota; class Dehalococcoidia; order Bin125; family Bin125. The sequence goes on along the minus strand of CAXXNO010000004.1, from coordinate 604,635 downwards.
AACCTACCGAGTCTCGATCAATTCACTGCCTTACACGAGGCGGCCGGCCCAATACGGCTTCTCGTCACGACCAGGGACTCGCGCAAGCCTCTGCTGTCAGGTACAGCGACCTTGAAGAAGGTAGGCGTGCTTGAGCCCGCAGCGGCCGTGGCGCTTCTGTGCTCGCGAGACGGCTGCAAGCGGGACGAGCCGGTCGCGGCGGAGATTGCGCAAGAGGTCGGCTACCTCCCGCTGGCGCTAGAGATCCTCGCCATTCGGTTGGCGAGGGAGGGACAGACGGCGCGCGCGCTGTTGGAGGAGCTGCGGTCCGCGCCAGACCAGGCCTCAGTGGACGCGTTTCAGAGCGCCGCGGGGACGACAATCGACGGAGCCGAGGGCGTGCTCGCCACGTTGAGCGGGGCGCTGGACTCGCTGGACGGCGAGACGCGCGGGCGGCTGGCGCCGTTCGGTTACGTGGCGGACGCGCCCATTCCCAAGCCGCTGGCGATGGCGCTGGCCGACGCGGACGATGGCCGCTTCGCCGACTTCCTAGAGGAGTGCGCCAGTCAGTCGCTGGTCGCGGCGAGCGAGGGCTTCATGGAGATCCACGGGCTGACCATCGCGGCGATCCGCGCCACGAACGTCGGGGGCGCGGATCGCCGCGGGCGGCGCTCGCGCGGGGCCTTCCAAGGCTCGCAGCCATCAACGAGAGCGACCCGCCAGCGCTGCGAGCGGAGATGGCTCATTACGATGCGCTGCTGGAGCAGGCGCGCGCCGCGTCGCCACCGGACGAAGGCGCGATTCCCACGTTCGCGAACAATCTGGCTATCGCGTATGGGACGCTCGGCCGTTTCATCGAGGCGATCCCTCTGTTCGAGCAAACCCTCCTGGACGTGGAGCGGCTCCGCGGCCCCGAGCACCCTGACACCCTCGGGAGCCGCAACAACCTTGCCGATTCGTACCGGGAGGCGGGGCGCGTCGCGGAGGCGATCCCGCTCAACGAACAGACCCTCGAGACTCTGGAACGGATCCTCGGCCGCGAGCACCCCGACACCCTCGGCAGCCGCAACAACCTCGCCGCCGCGTACGCGGAGGCTGGCCGGACCGACGATGCGATCCCGCTTTTCGAGCAGACCCTCGCCGCCCGCGAACGGCTCCTCGGCCCCGAGCACCCCGAGACCCTCAAGAGTCGCAACAACCTCGCCAACGCGTACCAGGAGGCGGGCCGGGCCGGAGAGGCGGTCCCGCTGCACGAGCAGACCCTGGAGGCCCGCGAGCGGCTCCTGGGGCCCGAGCCGCCCCGATACGCTCGGCAGCCGCAACAACCTGGCCAACGCGTACGGGACGGCGGGCCGCGTGGAGGAGGCGATCCGGCTGCACGAGCAGACCCTGGAGGCTATGGAGCGGATCCTGGACCCCGAGCACCCCGATACCCTCAGAAGCCGCAACAACCTCGCCAACGCGTACCGGGCCGCGGGCCGCCACGCCGAAGCGATCGCTCTGCACGAGCGCACCCTGCGGGACAGCGAGCGGCTCTTGGGCCCCGAGCATCCCGACGCGCTCACGAGTCGGCACAACCTGGCGATCGCCTACCGAGCGGCGGGGCGCGACGAGGAGGCCGAACGCCTAGAGAGCGGAGCAGGGATCTAGGCGCTAGATGCGCGATGTGGCGGCGCCGTCGAGGGTGAAGGTGGTCCCGGTCATGTAGCCGCTGTCGGCGGCGAGCATGACGCAGAGGGCCGCGGCGTCGTCGCCTTTCACCAGGGAGCGGGAGGGCAGCATCTTGGTCAGCGCGGCGACGTACTCCGGGTTGTCGGCGATGCCGGCCTGCTCCTCGTACCAGCCGAGGAGGACTGCGTTGGCGGTGACGCCCGTCTTGGCCCACTCGATCGCCAGGGTGCGGGTCAGCGCCAGCACGCCGCCCTTGGCGGCGGCGTAGGCGGCCATGTTGGCCACGCCGCGCTCGCCGGGGAGCGAGACGACGTTGATGACGCGGCCGTAGCCCCCGCGCAGCATCACCCGTCCCGCCGCCTGACAGGTGAGGAAGACCGAGGTGAGGTTGCCGGCGACGGTTTTTTCCCAATCGCTCAGGCCGGTCTGGTCCAAGGGCATGGCAAAGACCAAGTCCTGGGCGTTGACGAGGACGTCGATGCGGCCCCAGGCGTCGTCGACCCGCTGGACGCCGGTCGCGACGCCGGCGGCGTCGGTGGCGGCCATCTCCAGCACCATGTTGCGCCGTCCCAGCGCCCAGATCTGGTTGGCCGCCGAGGCGACCTGGAACTTCTCGCCCTCGATGGCGGTGAGCCCGGCCACGGCGACATCGGCGCCGGCCTCGGCCAGCGCGAGGGCGATGGCGCCTCCCAGCGGGCGGCCCGCGCCCACCACCAGCGCCGTGCGGCCGCCGAGGTCGAACATGCGCTGCGGCTGCTCTGGCGCGGGGGTGCGGGCGTCGGCGTCTGCGTCGGGGGTCATGCCGAGCCCCCCGGCAGGGGGATCCGCGGGGCGAAGCCGACCGGCGCCACCCCGCCCGCGAGCCCGCCGCCGTCGATCAGCACGGCCGCGCCGTTGACGCCTGAGGCGGCGTCGGAGCAGAGGTACAGCGCCAGCGGGCCGATCTCCCAGGACGAACCGGAGCGGCCGACAGGGATGTAGAGTCCGCCGCTCCAGCGGGCCGCCGCCGCCTCGGTCTGGAAAAAGAGGCCGGTGGCCAGCGCGTTCACCTGGATGCCCTGGGGCCCGTAGGTCAGCGCCAGGCTGCGGGTGAGATTGATCGCCGCCGCCTTCCCCGCGCAGTACATGTTGAGGTTGCGGTTTCCGCGCAGCCCCAGCCCCGAGGCGTTGATCAGGATCTTGCCGCGGCCCTGCCGGAGCATGTGGGGCACGACGGCGCGAACGCTGGAGACGATCGAGGTCAAGTTGGTGTCGATGCCGTGGCGCCAGTCGGCGTCGTCGATCTCGTGGAGGGGGCGGTTGTCGGCTTTGGTGCGGCCGCCGGCGTTGCCGATGAGGACGTCGATGCGGCCGAACTCCGCAACGGTGCGCTCCACCATCGCGTTGACCTGGGCGACATCCGTAACGTCGGTGGGGATCGCCAGGGCCCGGCCGCCGCGGGCGCGCACCTCGGTCGCGGTGTCTTCGATCTGCTCCAGCGTGCGGGCCGCGCAGACCACGTTCGCGCCGGCGTCGGCGAAGGCGAGGGCCATCGCCCGGCCCAGGCCGCGGCCCGCCCCAGTCACGATGGCCACCCGGTCATCGAGGCGCATGCGATCCAGCACGGTCATTGCGTTCCTCCGTCGATGTTGGCGTCGATCCTTGTGTCGAGGCGGCCGAGCGCGCCGCCCTCCACGGTCAGCACTTGGCCGTCGATGCCGGCGCCGGCGGCGGAGCAGAGGTAGAGCGCCAGCTGCGCGACATCGTCCGGCGTCGCGGCCGACTGTATCGGGATGGCGCGGAGCACCGGGTCGCCGGCAGAAACCTCCGCCCCCGCCGCGGCGCCCAGCGAGCGCACGAGCACCACGTTGACGGTCGAGCCGGACGCGCGCTCCAGGGATTGCAGCAGAGCGGGCAGGGCGGTCGCGTTCGACTCGGAGAGCGCGTCCGACTCGGAGAGCACGTCCGACTCGGAGAGCAAGCGGCGAGCAAGCGTCCGTCCTCGCCCTTGCGAGCGATCTCCCGCGAGGCGCTGCGGAACACGTCGGGCAACGCCGCCGGGTGGCGGGCGGCGTCGATCACCGCCACCGCGACGTCGAGGCCGCCCAGCGCCTTCTGGAGCTTCTTCGTTGCGACCTGCACGTTGGTGGCGTTGCTCAAGTCCACGGCCTCCGCGGGGCCTCCGGCCGCCGCGCGCTTCATGGCCAAGAGCGCATTCCCGTCCGTGCTGCTGCTCGTCATCGCGACGGTCGCGCCGGCCGCGCGCATGGCAGCGGCGATCGCCTTGCCGAGCGGCGCATCGACGCCGTAGACGATGACGCGACGCCCGCCGAAGTCGAAGAGCGGTGGCACGAGAAGGCTCCTCCGTCGCTGCATCGAGGGGCGGACGGGCGAGGCGCATGCTAGCCCATCGCGATCGCCGTGGCTGGCCGCGCCCGGCGGGATCGACTAACCTCCGCTGGCATCGAGCCGGACCGTGGAACAGCAAGAGCGAACGGCAGGGCGGATCATGGACCTGGGTCTCTCGGAAGAGCAAGAGCTGCTCAAGAACTTCGCCCGCGACTTCCTGGAGAAGGAGTGCCCGGAGAAGCTCGTGCGGGAGATGGAAGAGGATGAGCGCGGGTACACCGACGCGCTCTGGCAGGGCATGGCCCGCCAGGGGTGGCAGGGGCTGATCATCCCCGAGCCGTACGGCGGCACCGGCATGCGCTTCCTGGACCTATGCGTGCTGCTGGAGGAGTTCGGCCGCGCGCTGGTCCCCGGCCCGTTCATCAGCACCGCCGTGCTCGGCGCGGTGCCGGTGATCGAAGCGGGCAGCGAGGAGCAAAAGCAGGCGATCTTGCCGCCGGTCGCGAGCGGCGATCGCGTACTGACGCTCGCCTTCACCGAACCGTCCGCCCGTTTCGACGCCGACGGAGTCACGTTGCGCGCCACCCGTGAGGGGAGCAACTACGTGCTCAACGGCACCAAGCTCTTCGTCCCCGATGCACACGTCGCAGACACGATGGTGGTGGTGGCCCGCAGCGGCGGGCAGGGGGAGGAGGGCATCTCGCTCTTCCTGGTCGACGGCAAAGCGCCCGGCATCAGCACGACGGTGCTGAAGACCATCGCCGCCGACAAGCAGTGCGAAGTGCAGTTCGACAACGTGCGCGTGCCGTCGACGGCGCTGCTGGGGGCGGAAGGCCAGGGCTGGGCGATCATGACGCCGCTCCGTCGACGGGCGACGGTGGCCTACTGCGCCTACCTGGTGGGGCTGGCGCAGCGCGACTTCGAGATCAGCCTGGACTACGCCAAGGAGCGGGTGCAGTTCGACCGCCCGATCGGGTCGTTCCAGGCGATCCAGCACAAGGCGGCGAACATGGTCACAGACGTCGACGCCGCGCGCTTCATCATGTACCGCGCCGCCTGGGCGGTGAGCGAAGAGGAGCCGGACCAGGACCTGCAGGTGAGCATGGCCAAGGCCTGGTGCTCCGACGCCAGCCGCCGAGTGGTGGCGGATGGACAGCAGATCCACGGGGGCATCGGCTTCACCAAGGAGTACAAGATCCAGTTGTTCTTCCGGCGGCAAAAGATGGCGGAGCTGATGTGGGGCGACGGCGACTACCACCGCGAGCGGGTCGCCGATCTCTTGGGCATCTGAAGTAGTATTCGCGTCCAGTGGCCGGCAGACCCGTTTGGTGGCGGGGTGGCCAGCACAAGACGAGGCCCGGTCTTGCGACCGGGCCTCGCTGCTGTTGTGATCGAGCGGGCGGGGCGGGCTTCGCGACGCCGGGCGCGCCCCTGAACCCGGCGCGGCGCTGGACCCGGCGCTGGACCGGGCATCGGGGCGCCGGTAGGCTCCCGCGAGAGCACAGGCGGCCGTCGCCAAAGGCAGCGCCATGACCGAGCCGGACTGTCTGTTCTGCCGAATGGTGGCCGGGGAGATCCCGACCGAGCCGCTGATCGACGACGAGCACGTGCTGGCCGTGCGGGACATCAACCCCCGCGCGCCGGTCCACGTGCTGCTCATCCCCAAGCAGCACATCGAGTCGGCGAAGGCGCTCACCCCGGCGCACGGCGACCTGCTGGGCCACCTCTTCGACCGGGCCAACGCGGCGGCTCGGCTGGAGGGAGTCTATGAGGACGGCTACCGCCTGGCCTTCAACGTCGGCGAGGCCGCGGGAATGACGATCGATCATCTCCATCTGCACCTCCTGGGCGGGCGGCGGCTGGGTCCCGAGGGATGAGCAAGGCCGAGGCGGCGTCGACCGCCGATTGCGCCGCCGCGGAGGCGATGCGGGCGCGGGCACAGGATCTCCCCGACTGGCTGCGCGGACACCTGGGCCGGGTGGTGAGCGAAGCGCGTCGTCTGGCGCAGCGCTACGAGCTGGATCCGGATCGGGTCGCGGCGGCCGCCTGGGGGCACGACCTCTTCCGCGCCCAGAGCGACGCGGAGCTGCTGCGCGCCGCCGAAGGGCTGGGGCTCCCGATTGGTCCCGTGGAACGGGCCAAGCCGTTGCTGCTGCACGGCCCGGTGGCAGCAGCGACGGCGCGTCAGGCCTGGTCGATCGAGGACGCCGAGGTGCTGGAGGCGATGCACTGGCACACCACCGCGCATCCCGGCATGTCACTGCTGGCCACGACCGTCTTCCTGGCCGACAAGATCGAGCCAGAGAAGCTCGCGGCGGATCCCGACCTGCGGGCCGTGCGCGACCTGGCGGAGTCGGATCCCGAGAGCGCCTTGCTCAGCTTCCTGGAGCGGGACCTGGCGGCGCACCTCAGCGCGGGACGGCTGGTCCACCCCTCGGGCCTGGAGGCGCGGAACGCACTCCTGATGGCGCGCGCCGCGCGCTAAATCGCAATACGGCGGGGGCGCAGCGCGGCGGGGCCGCCATCCTAGAATCGAACACTTGTGCGTGTATAGTTCGCCTATGAGCGGCGAGCGAGGAGAGCCCGGCGAACGGATCGTGGCCCCGGAGCGCCAATCTGAGGACGAGGAAGCGCCCGGGCGTTCGCTGCGGCCCCGCCGTCTGGACGAGTTCGTCGGGCTGCCGTCGATCAAAGAGTCGCTGATGATCGCCATCGCGGCGGCCAAGGGGCGCGGCGATCCCGTCGACCACCTGCTGTTCTACGGCCCGCCGGGGCTGGGCAAGACCACGCTGGCGGCCATCGTGGCGGCGGAGATGGGCGTCAACCTGCGGCCGACCTCCGGCCCCGCCATCACCCGCCCAGGCGATCTCGCCAGCATCCTCACCTCGCTGCAAGCGGGTGACGTGCTCTTCATCGACGAGTGCCATCGGCTGCCGCACGGCGTGGAGGAAGTGCTGTACCCGGTGATGGAGGACTTCGCGCTGGATCTGGTGATCGGCAAGGGGCCCGGGGCGCGCAGCGTGCGTCTGGCCATTGAGCCGTTCACGCTGATCGCCGCCACGACCCGCTACGCGCTCCTGAGCGCGCCGCTGCGCGACCGCTTCGGCGCGGTGCATCGCGTGGACTTCTACTCGCCCGACGACCTGCGGGAGATTGTGCGGGCCAACGCCGCCAAACTCCGCGTCCCCATCAGCGAGGAAGGCGCCCAACTCCTGGCCGAGCGGTCCCGCGGAACGCCCCGGGTGGCCAATCGCCTATTACGCCGGGCCCGTGACTACGCGGAGGTACGGGCGGCGGGGTCCATCACGGAGGCGGTGGCGGAAGAGGCGCTCGTGCGGCTGGAGATCGACAGTCTGGGCTTGGACAACCGCGACCGCGCCCTTTTGCAGGCGCTCGTGGAGCGGTTCGAGGGCGGGCCGGTGGGACTGGAGACACTGGCCTCCTCCATCGCGGAGGAGGCGGACACCGTCATGGACGTCTACGAGCCCTACCTGCTCCAGCTCGGGTTCCTCCAGCGCACGCCGCGCGGGCGGGTGGCGACGCGGGCCGCATTCGAGTACCTCGGAGTCGCAGCGCCCGGCGCAGGAGGGCAGCCGTCGCTGTTCGCGGCGGGGCCGCCCGGCGGCGACGGATCCGACTCGCCGCCCGCCTAGCCGGACGGCTGCGGCGCGGTGCGCTGATGCAGCCGGCGGAGGATGGCCAGCGCTTCGCTGTCGTCGAAGGTCTGTTGCTCCTGGTCCGCGTAGGTGAGGCGGTACAGCTCCGCGTAGAGGCCGCCGGCCGCCAGCAACTCGTCGTGCGTGCCGGACTCGACGATGCGGCCTTCCTGCATCACCAGCACGCGGTCGGCGTCGCGGATCGTGCTGAGGCGATGCGCGATGACGAACGACGTGCGGCCCGGGAGGATGCGGCGCAGGGCGCGCTGGATCAAGGCCTCCGTCTCGGAGTCCACGTTGGCGGTGGCCTCATCCAGGATCAGGATGCGCGGGTCGGCGATCACCGCCCGCGCGAAGGCAAGCAGCTGGCGCTGGCCCACGGAGAGGTTCTGCCCGCGCTCGTGCAGGTAGGTGTCGTACCCGTCCGGCAGGCGGCGGATCCAGTCGTGCGCGCCGACCGCGCGGGCCGCGTCCTCGACGTCGGTCTGCGTCGCGTCGAGGCGGCCGTAGCGGATGTTCTCCCGCACTGTGCCGGAGAAGAGGAACGGCTCCTGCAAGACCACCCCCATGCGGCCGGTCAAGGCGCGACGGCGGATCTCGCGCACCTCGTGGCCGTCGACCAGGACGGCGCCCGCGCTGACGTCGTAGTTGCGGGCGATGAGCGCGGTCAACGACGTCTTGCCGGCTCCCGTCGGCCCCACGATCGCCACCGTCTCGCCGGGTTGCACGTGCAGGCGGATGTTGTGGAGCACCTCCACCCCGGGCACGTAGGAGAGGGAGACGTTGCGGAACTCAACCTCGCCGCGGATGTCGGCGGGATCGACCGCGCCGGGGCGGTCGACGATGGCGGGAAGCGTATCGAGCACCTGGAAGATGCGCTCGGCGCCGGCGACGGCGCGCTGGAACATGGTGTACTGGAGCACCAGGTCGCGGACGGGATCGAAGAAGCGCTGGATGTAGAGCGTGAAGCCGACCACGACGGCCACGCCCGTCGCGGGGTCCAGGCTGCCATCGGCCAGCCGCACACCCGCCACGATGATCACCGCGGCCGTCGCCACGGCCGTCAGGACCTCCACCAGCGGCAGCACCGAGGCGGAGAGCCAGCCCGCGCGCCGGTTGGCCTCCAGGTGGGTGCGGTTGATCTCGTCGAAGCGCCGCGCGTTCTCGTCCTCGCGGCGGAGACTCTGCACCACGCGCACGCCGCTGAGGTTTTCGTTCAGGGAGCCGTTCACGGCCGCAATCGCCCGGCGCACGTCGACGAAGGCCGAGCGTGCGCGGCGCGACCAGACGCGCATGCTGATCACCAGCACGGGGATGACCGCGAAGGTCACGAGCGCCAGTTGCCAGTCGAGGAACAGGAGCGCCGAGATCACGATGGCCAGGCCGATGAAGTCGGCGATCACCGTCAAGACGCCGGTCGTGAGCAGCTCCTGCAGCACCTGCACATCCGAGGTGACCCGCGACATGACGCGCCCCACCTCGGCCTCGTCGTAGAACCGGGGCGAGAGCGAGAGGAGATGGTCGAACAACTCGCGGCGCAGCCGCAGCAGGATGGAATGCCCCACGCGCGCCGTGGACCACTGGCGCACGAACTCCGCGGTCCAGGCCACGATGACCACCGCGATCAGCGCGGTCATCAGCCAAGCGAGGCCGGAAAGGTTGCCGCGGGCGATGAAATCGCGCACTGCCAGGGCGATCAAGAGCGGCTGCACGTACGAGGCCGCCGCATACAGCACCATAGAGACGAGCGCCACCAAGGCGAGGCCCTTGTGCGGCCGCAGGTACTTCGTCAGGCGGCGGGTGACCGCCGGATCGTAGACGGAGCCGAGCCTCTCCTCCCACTGGTCCGAATGCTCCCGCTGGCCGCCCCAGCCACGACCGCCGAGATCCTTCGACCAGCCCCCGGCCATGTTCCCGCCGAACATCAGCCCGACCCCCCGGCGGCAGCGACCGCCCCTCGGTCCACCGTCTCCTGCGCGCGCAGCTCGGTGTCGTAGATCCGCCGGTAGAGGCCGTCCCGCCGCAGCAGCTCCGCGTGGCGGCCTCGCTCCACGATGCGGCCCTCATCCAGGACCAGGATCTGGTCGGCGTCGCGCACGGTATGCAGCCGGTGCGCGATCACGAAGGTCGTGCGGCCTTCGCGCAGGAGGGCCAGGGCCTGCTGGATCTCCGACTCGGTTTTGCTATCCACGCTGGAGGTGGAGTCATCCAGGACCAGAACCCGCGGGTCCATCAGCAGCGCCCGAGCGATGGCCAGCCGTTGTTGCTGCCCGCCTGAGAGCGTCACGCCCCGCTCCCCCACCCAGGTGTCGTAGCCGTGCGGCATCGTGGTGATGTAGTCGTGAATGCGCGCCACCTTGGCCGCCGCCGCCACCTCCTCCGGCGTCGCGTCGGGGCGGCCGTAGGCGATGTTGTCGCCGATGGTCGCCGGGAAGAGGAACACGTCCTGCTGTACCACCGCCACGCGCCGCCGCAGAGAGTCGAGCTGGAGCGCGCGGACATCGATGGCGTCGAAGGTGACGGCGCCGGCGCTGACGTCGTAGAAGCGCGAGAGCAGGTTGACGATCGTGGTCTTGCCGGAGCCGGTGCGCCCCAGCAGCGCGATCAGCTCGCCAGGCCGCGCATCAAGGCTGACGCCGTGGAGGACGGGGCTGCGGTCGGCGTAGGCGAAGGACACGTCGTCGAAGCGGATGGCGCCGCGCGGATTGAGCAGCGGCATCGCGTCCGGTCGCTCACGGACCGCCGACTCCTGATCGAGGATCTCGAAGATGCGCGTGCCGGCGGAGGCGGCGCGCGGCACCATGGTCACCATCCAGCCGAGGCTACGCACCGGGCCCTGCAAGAGCGTCAGGTAGAGCAGGAAGGCCGAGAGGTCCCCCAGCGTGAGAGTGCCTTGGGCCACCAGGACGCCGCCCCACCAGATGGTCACGACCATCGCGCCCATCCAGACCCCGGTCATCAGGGGGCCGTTCACCGCTTGGATCCGGCTGGCGAGGAAGGATCGGTCGTACAGCCAGGCGGCCTCGCGCCCAAAGCGCCGACTCTCGAACTCCTCGCGCGAGAACGCTTTGACCACGCGGATGCCGGTCAGCGCCTCGTGCAAGACGGCGCCGAGGCGGGCCTGTCCCTCCTGGACTTCCAGCCAGACGGGCCGCAGGGTGCGGGCCACCACGAACGAGCGCCAGCAGATGAGCGCCATGAAGCCCCAGCCGACCAGGCCCAGTTGCCAGTGCGTGGCCAGCATGAGGACCAGCACCACGGCCATCAGCAGCATCACGTAGATCAGCCGCAGCCCGCCGAAGTTCAGGAACATGCGCACGACTTCCACGTCCTGCGTCGCGCGCGACATGATCTGGCCGGTCTCCGCAGTGTCGTGGTACGCGAACGATAGCGTCTGCAAGCGGTGATAGAGGCGATTGCGGATGTCGTAGGCGACGCGCTGCGCCACCCATTCCGACAGATAACTCTGGCCGAACTGGGACAGGCCCCGGAGTACCGCCGCGCCGAGGATGGCCAGGCCGGCCACCACCAGCAGCGTCTCATCGACCGCCACGCGGACGGTGTCGTCCCCCACCTTGACGCCGAGACCGGAGTCGATGGCCCACTTCACCAACTCGGGCACGGCGATGACGAAGGCGCCCGAGCCGACCAGCAGCAGCGCCACCGCGATCAGGCGCGGCCAGTACGGCACGGCGAACCGGATCAACCGTCGCAGCACCTTGGGGCTGCCGGCGTCGGGCGTCGCGCTCTGGTCGATCGCGGTTGTCGTTGGACTGGGCATGGCGGTTGGCCGCGGAACGGCGGTGCATCGAGTGTAGCGGCTGGGTGCGCCCGCGCCGGAGCCGTCAGTCGATAGACTGGTGGAGACGGGGGGCGACGGCGCCAGCGAGGCAATATCCGTGCCGAAGAGCGAACGCGCCTACTGCCTGCGGCCCATGCGGAGCACCGACATCGCCGACGTCGTGGCGATCGAAACACGCGCCTTCGGCGGCGATGCGTGGCCGGCCAGCGCCTTCCATCAGGAGTTAGACGAGAACCGGCTGGCGCGCTACTTCGTGCTCAAGCCGGACCGTGGTGAAGCGGCCTGCGGCTACATCGGCCTTTGGGCGCTCCCCGATGAGGTGCACATTGTCACCGTGGCGGTCGATCCCGCGCAGCAGCGACGCGGCCTGGGCGAGCTCCTGGTGCAGCGGGCGGCGGAGCTGGCCCGCGAAGTCGGCGCCGATCGAGTGACGCTGGAGTGCCGGGAATCGAACGTGCCGGCGCTGCGCCTCTATCACAAGTACGGCCTCCAGCAAGTGGGCCGGCGCAAGCGGTACTACGCCGACAACCACGAGGACGCCTTGATCCTGACCGTGGACGGCGTATCCAGCCGCGAGTACGGCGAGCGGCTCGCGGTGCTGCGCGACAGGCATCGCCGGCGCACCCGACTGGTGGTCCGGGATCAGACGGCGGAGGCGCCGGCGTCGTAGCAGGTGAGGCCCGCCTTCGTCGGGAGGCGCGCCGCTATACTCCGTCGCGAAACCAGGACCGCGACCTTGAGGCAGCGACATGGGGAGCCTGGAGTTGGTCGAGGAAAGCCTGGCCCGGATCCGGCGGCTGCGTGCGGCCGGACCCGTGACCGATGAATACCTCCGCTGGCGTGACGACACCGAGCAGATGCTGCTCGACCTGCTAGGGCCGTCGCACGCCGCGTTGGAGCGGTACCGGACGGTGATGGGCCCCCGCGACGCCACGACGGCGGAGGGGCTCCAGATCCACGGCCCCGACGGCATGCTGGCGCGGCTGGAGGCGGGGGAGGCGGCGCTGCGTTCCTGTCTGGGTGAGGTGGAGTGAGCGGCGCTCAGGCGCCGACCGGCGTCGTCTTGGCGCGGGCCTGCACGATCATGGTCGCGATTGCCGCGGCGGCGGCGAAACTCAGATCCGTGGTGTTCAACACGGCGTCATAGAGCTGCGGGTCCAACACGTCGATTTTCCAGAACCGTTTGTGGAAGCGGGCGCGGCCGCGGTCGAAGTCCTTGATGCGGCGGCGCGCCTCCTCCTCGTTCAGCGACTCCCACTGTCGCATCCGGGCGACCCGCAGCGGCAGATCGGCGACGAGTTGCAGATGCACCGTGTTGGGCCGCCCCTGGAGGATCATCTGGCTGCCCCGCCCGACGATCACGACGCTGCCGCGGTCGGCTACGTCCGTGATCACGCGGGTGATGGTGTCGAGATAGGCGTTGTCGTCCACCCGGACGGCGCCGTCCTCGTCGGTCACGTCCTGATAGGTCTGCGAGAGCATCATCTCCAGCGTGCCCGCCCCGATGAACGGGTCTCCCGTCCCGCCCCCCGCCGACCGCTCCAGGGCCCGCTCTAGGAAGTGGCCCAGGCGCTGGCGTAGCGACTCGATCTTCTCGTCGCGGGCGGCCACGCGATTGACCGTGACCCCGAGGATTTGGGCCGACTCGATCAGCACCTGGTGGTCGACGTAGTCGAGCTGCAGGCGCTCGGCGACTCCCTGCCCTACCTCGCGGGCGCCGGCCCCGCGCTGGCTGGAGATCGTCACCACGGGCATGGCGTGCGCCTCCCCACCCCGGAGCGCTCTCGTACCGGCCGGGGCCGGAGCGCCATCATATGCCACCGCGCGCGCGCCATCAGCCTCACCACCAGACCGTCTCCTCCAGGTCTTCGTGCTTGGCGGGATCCTGGAGCCAGAGGTGGCTGTCCAGGTACTTCCAGCCGGCGTCGGCGAACACGCAGACCACGATCAGGTCCGAGCCGGTGCGGGGGGGATTGCGCGCCGCGTGGGTCCGAGCGGCGTGCAAGACCGCGCCGGCCGACACGCCGCCGAAGATCCCCTCCTGGGTGACCAGCTCCCGTGCGGCGCGGAAGGCGTCGGCGCTGCGCACCAGGATCTTGCCGTGCAGGAGGTCGCGGTCCAGGATGGGCGGCTCGAAGCCGTCGGCGAAGGTCGCCAGACCCTGCACCTGGCTGGCGGGGTGGGCCTCCGCCGCCACGACGCGCAGGGTGGGGATCCGCTCTTTGAGATAGCGCCCCGCGCCGGTCAGGGTGCCGCCGGTCCCGAGGCCGGCGACGAAGACATTGACCTCGGGCAGGTCCGCCCAGATCTCGGGGCCCGTGGTTTCGTAGTGCGTGTCGCAGTTGGCTGGGTCGTGAAATTGATCGAGGAAGTAGGCGCCGGTTTCGTCGACGCGCCGCCGGGCCTCGGCGATCGCCCCGCTCACGCCCGCCTCGGCGGGGGTGCGGGTCAGGGCGGCGCCGTAGATCTGCAGAAGCCGCGTGATCGGGGGATAGGTGTTGCGCGGCGTCACGACATGGACCGGATGCCCCAGGCGGCGCCCCATCATGGCCAGGGCGATGCCGGTGTTGCCCGTGGACGCCTCGATGACCGGCTGCCGCGGTTGGAGGCGCCCCTCCTCTCGTGCGTGCGCCAACATGTGATAGACGATGCGGTCCTTGATGCTGCCGGTGGGGTTGGCGCCTTCGATCTTGGCGAAGAGCCGCACGCCCGGCGGCCGCCGGATCGCCGTCAGCTCGACCAAGGGAGTGGCGCCGATGGCGGTGAAGACATCGCCGTGCAACCCGCGGTGCTGCGCGATCTCCGGCATCTAGGCGCCGTCCTCTCGAATCGAGCCGAGCGCCAGCGTGCGCTCCAGCGACCAAGCGCCGTCTTCGCGTTCCTCCAAGATTCCGACCTGGGACACCACCACGAAGTAGCGGCGGTCGGCGAGCTCCACGGCCGCTTTGTCGGCCGCAGACGACGACTCAAAGCTGCCCACCGTCAGGGCGATGCGGGCCACGGCCGGGAGCGCCTGCGGCCCTTGGAGGTCGCCGGCCAAAGCAGCCGCCAGGCGGCGGCTGTCCTCGGCCCCTTGGCCGGCCACCAGTTGGAGCAGGTGGCGGGAGCCATCGAAGACGCGCTCCGCCGCGCCCAGCTCCAGCATGAAGGGCTGATGGGCGCCCACGAGCAGCGCGATGATGTCCTTCACGGCGCTCAAGGCGCCGACGAGCGGGGCCGGACCGACCAGGGGCACGTGCGGCGGCACCACATCGACGGCGCCACGGTCGTAGAGGGCGCGGACGAGGTCGATCCGAGCGCGGGCGGCATCGTCGACGAGGAGGGCGATGACACGGTCGGCCATAGAGAGAGCGTGGCGCGGCATGGTGCAAGGCGTCAACCGCCCGCGGCGGCAACGCGAGCGCCCCCCGCGTCTGCGGGGGGCGCTCGCCCGACGTCGTCCGAGGTCCGTCGTTAGACCGCGGTGACAGCGATCTCCTTCGGCAGCGCCTCGGGCTGCTTCTCGACCTCGAGGGTGAGAAGGCCGTCTTTGAGGGACGCCTGCACGCCATCAGCGTTCCACGTGTCGCCGATGAGGATGCTGCGCGAGACGGCGCCGCGGTGGCGTTCGCGCACGAAGTAAGCGCCCGCGTCGCCGTTCTCTTGGCCCTGGCTCTCCTGCGCTTCCTCATGCTCGGCTCTGATGGTGAGGGCGCCCTGCTCCAGGGTGACGTGGACATCGTCCGCCTTGAAGCCGGGCAATGGCGCCTCCACGATGAGCTTCCCGTCGCGCTCGTAGACGTCGAGGGAGATTGGGCCCCGCACGGCGGCGGCCCGGGGGAACGAGTCCTCAAAGGCCCGCCGCATCATCAAGCGCACTTCGTGAAACGGGTCACGAACCACAACGTTCGCCATTCTGACATTTCCTTCCAGCACTGCTTTTCGGTTGCCCCCATTATTGTTATGGGTTGCTTCGGACGACGGTATCGCGGCCGCGCGTCCTTCTGTCTGTTAGCATCATATATAGGTAGTAGCGATTATCAGTAGACATGATAGTGATACACTCAATACAACTGGCGTCCGCATCTCAGCTATAATACCCCCAGGAGAGATACTTGGTGGCCAGCAACGACTATTACCAGACACTCGGGATATCCCGGGGCGCCTCCAAGAAGGAGATCCAGACCGCCTACCGGCGGCTGGCGCGCAAGTATCACCCGGACGTGACCGGGGGCGATGAGAAGGCGGAGACGCGCTTCAAGGGGATCAACGAGGCCCACGAGGTCCTGAGCGACAAGAAGAAGCGCGCCGCCTACGACCGCTGGGGCGACCAGTGGATGCAGGCCGAGCAACTGGAGAAGATGCAGCGCGACGGCGGCTTCCCGCCGGGCTTCGACGCGCCCGGGGGCAGCCGCTGGCAGTTCGACTTGGGAGGAGACGGCGCCGGCTTCGAGGACGCGGGCGGCGGCTTCGGCCAGATCTTTGAGCGCGTCCTCCGCGGCGGACGGAGCCGCCCGCAAAAGGGGCAGATCATCACCCACGAGGTCACCGTCTCCTTGGCGGAGGCAGAGGCGGGCGCCTCCCGGACCGTCCAGTTGCAGACGTATGAGCCCTGCGGAACGTGCGGCGGATCCGGATCCATCGGGATGGCGGCCTGCCACGCCTGCGGGGGAACCGGCCGAACGGCCGCGGGCAACCGGCTGGAGGTCAAGATCCCTGCGGGCGTGGAGACCGGGAGCAAGATCCGGCTGCGCGGCAAAGGCGGTCTCGGGCTCAGCGGGGGGCCGCCCGGAGACGTGGTCCTGGCGATCCGGGTGGCGGACGACCCTCGCTTCGAGCGGCGGGGCGCCGCCCTGCACACGGACCTGCCGGTTCCCCTGACGATGGCCGTCCTGGGCGGCGAGGTGCAAGTGCCCACCGTCCGCGGCTCGGTCATGCTGCGCATCCCCGCCGGGACGCAAAACGGGCGCGTCTTCCGCCTCGCCGGACAGGGGATGCCGGTGCTGGAGCAAGACAAGCGGGGCGATCTCTTCGCCAAGGTGCGGGTCGTCCTGCCAGAGAGCCTCACGCCGGAACAGCGTGCGCTCTTCGAGGATCTGCGTCGCAGCGAGACGGAGGAGGCCGAGCGCCCGCGCTCCGCGTGAGGCCGCTGGGAAAGGAACAGCGCCGTGCCCGCACGGATCAATGAGCCCGTCTACGTGATCAGCGTGGCCGCACGGATGATCGGCGTGCACGCGCAGACCCTGCGCGCCTACGAGCGCGAGGGGCTGGTGCGCCCCGCCCGCTCCGGCGGCGGCGTGCGCATGTATTCCGAGGAAGACATTGAGCGGCTGCAGCTGATCCGCCGGTTCGTGGAGGAGCTGGGCGTGAACATCGCCGGCGTGGACGTGATCCTGCGCCTCAACGAGCGCATCGACCAGCTCGCCGCAGAGCTACATGCGCTGAAAGAGCAGTTGCAGCGCGAGCGCGACCGGTACCTGCCGGTTCCGCGCGAGTTCGGCCGCGAGTAACGGGGCGCCGCCCCGCCGAGGAGAGATTGCCATGATGCGACAGGACCGATTCACCCAGCAGGCCCAGGATGTGCTGCACGCCAGCCAGGAGCTGGCGCGCACCAGCCGGCACAGCCAGTGGGATGTGGAGCACGTCCTCGCCGGCCTGCTCCAGCAGGAGGGCGGCCTGGCGGCCGAGATCCTGGAGGAGCTCGACGTGGACGCCGCCGCCATGGCGCGCGAGGTGGAGCAGGCGCTGACGCGCACGCCGAAGCTGGCCTACGACGTGGTCCAACTCTACACCACGCCGCGCATCGTCAAGATGCTGGAGAACGCCAACGCCGAAGCGGAGCGGCTCAAGGATGAGTACGTCGGCATTGAGCATCTGCTGATCGCGATCGCCGGCGTGACGGACGGCGATGTCGGCCCGATCCTGGCGCAACACCGGATCGATCGCGAGCGGATATACGTGGCGCTCCGGCAGATCCGGGGCAGCCACCGGGTGACCGATCCAGCGGCGGAATCGCGCTACGGCTCATTGCAGAAATACGCCACGGACCTCACCCAGCTGGCCCGCGACGGGAAGCTGGACCCGGTGATCGGCCGGGATGGGGAGATCCGGCGAGTGATGCAGGTGCTGAACCGGCGCACCAAGAACAACCCGGTCATCATCGGCGACGCGGGCGTCGGCAAGACGGCGATCGTCGAGGGCTTGGCGCAGAAGATCGTCCAGGGGGACGTGCCCGAGAACCTGCGCGACCGGCGCGTCCTGGCGCTGGACATGGGCGTATTGCTGGCGGGCGCCAAGTTCCGCGGGGAGTTTGAGGAACGGCTCACCGCCGTGATGAAAGAGGTGCGCGAGGCCAAGTGGGAAGTCATCCTCTTCATCGACGAGATCCACCAAGTGGTCGGCGCGGGCGCGGCGGAAGGCGCGATCGACGCGGCCAACATGCTGAAGCCGGCGCTGGCGCGGGGCGAGTTGCGCGCCATCGGCGCCACCACGCCGGACGAATACCGCCAACACATTGAGAAAGACTCGGCGCTAGAGCGTCGCTTCGCTCCCGTCTACCTCGACGAGCCGAACATCGAGGACTCCATCGCCATCCTCACCGCGTTGCGGCCGCGCTACGAAGGGCATCACAAGGTGACCATCAGCGAGGCCGCCCTAGAGGCCGCGGTGCACCTGAGCCACCGCTACCTGACCGAGCGGCGGCTGCCCGACAAGGCGATCGACCTCATCGACGAAGCCGCGTCCAAGCGGGTGATCGACACGCAGGCGATGCCGGCGGACATCGCCGACCTCGAACAGCGGGTGCGCGATCTCGGCGACCAGCAGGCGGCGGCCGCGCAGCGTCAGGACTATGAGGCGGCGGCGCGCATCAAGCAGGAGCTGCTCCAGATCCAGGACGCGTACCGGCAGCGCAAGGCCGCCTGGGAGGCGGATCACCCCGTCAGCGACGAGGTGACCGAAGGCGATATCGCCGCGCTGGTGGCGTCGATGAGCGGGATCCCCGTGCAGCGCATGCTAGAGGGGGAATCCGAGAAGCTGCTGCACATCGAGAGCGATCTGCACAAGCGGGTGATCGGCCAGGACGCGGCGATCACGGTGCTGGCCGACAGCATCCGGCGCGCGCGGGCCGGGTTGAAGGATCCGCGCCGCCCCATAGGGTCGTTCATCTTCTTGGGCCCGACGGGCGTGGGGAAGACGGAGCTGGCCAAGGCGCTGGCGGAGTACCTGTTCGACGACGAGGACGCCCTGCTGCGGCTGGACATGTCCGAGTACCAAGAGCGCCACACGGTGAGCCGCATGGTGGGCGCGCCACCCGGGTACGTGGGCTATGACGAAGGCGGCGGGCTGACCGAGCTGGTGCGGCGCCGGCCGTACCGCGTCATTCTGCTGGACGAGATCGAGAAGGCGCACGCGGAGGTGCTCAACGTCCTCTTGCAGGTCATGGACGACGGCCGGCTCACCGACGCGCACGGCCGCACCGTGGACTTCCGCAACACCATCCTGATCATGACCAGCAACCTCGGGACCGGCGAGCAGGCCGGCGGGGATTTCGGCTTCCGGACCAGCCGGTCCGCCAACGATCACGAGCGCGCCGAGCACGTCAAAGCGGCGGAGCGGGCGCTGCGGGAGTTTTTCCGGCCCGAGTTCATCAACCGCCTGGACGAAACGATCATCTTCGAGCCGCTGACGCGGCCCGAGCTGCTGCAGATCATCGACCTCATGGCGAACGACGAGCGAGCGCGGCTGGAGGAGCGCGGCCTGACCTTTGAGCTGACCAGCGCGGCCAAAGACGCGATTTTGGAGGAAGGCTACGAACCGCAGTTCGGGGCGCGGCCGCTGCGCCGGGTGCTTCAGCGTCGCATTGAGAGCCCGCTGAGCAAGCGGCTCCTAGCGGGCGAGTTCGAGGACGGCGACTGTATCAGCATGGACTTTGCAGAGGGCGAGTTCCGCTTCGGGCGCAAGCCGGGCGGCTTCCAGCGCAGCACCGCCACGGATGGCGCGGCCGAAACGGCCAGCGCCTGAGGAGCGCGCCCGTTCTGAGCTCCTGCGTACGAGGTCCGGGCGATGGCGGCCGGGCCTCCCGGATCTGGCATCCGGCGGGGCGTCAGGGCGTGAAGAGGGCGTAGCTCCACTCGGTCGGGCTGGTGACCTGGACGAACAGCACGTCGAAGCGGTTTAGCGGCCCCAGCGTGTTGGCAATGTCGGGACCGTCGCGCCGATAGACGTCGTAGGTCTGGGTCCGGGCGTTGAGGCGGTAGATCGCTTCCACACTGAGCGGATCGCCGATCTGGCCGAACGCCAGCCGTGGGCTCACGCCGTCCGGTCCCAGATACGGCATGGCGACAAATCCGGGGCGCAGCGCCCAGGCGCCCGCGCCGTACGCGTCGACGGGCCCGGTCCACAGTGTCGAGCGCGAGAGGATCAGGAAGAGCGGCACATTGGCCGCCAGGCTGGTGAGTGAATTGACGAAGGTCGGGACGTTGGGGCGCCAGCTGAGCCAGTCCTGGACGAGCGCGTCCCACTGGAACAGCGCCAGGAGCGCGCCCGGGTCGGCCAGTTGATCTTGCACGATGCCGGGGTCGAGAGCGGCGAGCCCGGAGTAGGTCAGGCCGTTGGTCCCCGCCACCAGCGCCACGCTGCGCGTAGCGGTGAGGCGGGTGCGCAGGACGAGCGCCGTCACCTCGGTCGCGCCGCCGGGCGGGGAGGGGTCCAAGGGCTCCGAAACGGCGGCGCCGACGCGCAGGCGGATGGGGCCGCCATCGGCGGGGACCAGGATGCCCCAATTCCCGTGGGACGGGCTGATGCTTCCTGTCGCCACCACGCGGCCGTCGGCGTCGAGCGCCTCAAGTTGGGCGCCCTCCGGCAAGGGCCCGCCATCGACTGTGATGTTGGCCGTCTCGCCGAAGAAGAGATGTTCGTCGGCGGGGACCTCGCCGGCCAGCGCGCCGGGCCCACGCGGAAGCTGGGCCATGAGCAACGCCGCGGCCGCGACCAGCGCCAGCGGCAGTCCTCGCTTGATGATGGAAGCGCGCAGCGGCGTCTTCCGTTTCTTGCGCCCGAACCGCACGACGGGTTCGGGCCTGCATCCATCCTAGCAGCGCGGCCCGATAGAGCGGTCGCCGCGTCCGCGGCAGGTTCGGCCGGCCGGCGGAGGCCGTCCGCCCTGGCGGCTACGCGCGGCGCGGCACCCCCAGGCGGGTCAAGACGTCGGCGAAGGTCTCGAAGTCCTGCGCCCCCATGATCATGTAGCGGTCCTCAAAGAGAAAGCTGGGAGTGCTGTGCACGCTGCGCTCCCGCAGTTCCTTCGTCGTCTCCGCCACGCGGTCGCTGTAGCGTCGCGCCTCCAGGACGGCGCCCAGGGCGGCGCCGTCCAGCCCCTGCTCCTCCGCCACGGAGACGATCTCCGCGATCGTGCTGATGTTGCGCTGATCGGCGAAGTAGGCGCCGAAGAGGGCGCGGTGCAGCTTGTCGAAGGCATCGCCGCCCTGATCGCGGGCCCATTCGGTCGCCGCGAGCGCGTTGTGACTGTTGGCCATGATGGGGTTGCCGACAAGTTGCAGGTCACTCTCCTCCGCCACCTGCTTCAGGTGGGCGCGCACCTCGGCGTTCATCAAGGGGCGACGCTCGTCGCGGCGGAAGCCGTCGGCGGGGATCTCGGGATGGAGTTCGAATGGCACCCATTCGGCTTCGACAGCAAACTCGCGGACCATGCGGTCCGTGCGAGCCATGCCGATGTAGCACCACGGTCAGATGTAGTCGGAGACCACCGTCATTCGCATCGGCCGCGCTTCGTTGTACGTGGGGGCGTCAGGCATCCGTTCCTCCTTCCGGCTGCAGGGGCAAGGCCTCAGCGGCCGGCCGCCAGGGTCGCTCCGCCTCTTGGCGCCAGGTTTCCCACGCGGGCTTGGGGATCCCGCGGGCGTCGGTCAGGCCCATGCGCGCCACCAGATCATACGGCGGAGCGGTAGCGTAGTCCGGGTCCTGCGGCGCCAGCCAGACGATCAGCTCCCATTCTTGGGCCTCGGCCTCGACGAGCAGCCGCTCCAGGAAGGCGCGCTGCCCAGAGACCGTCCCGTAGGTCACCCCGCCCCGGCCGGGGGACGAAGCGTAGCCGACCGGGACCAGCGCCAACGGCTTCTCGAACGCGGCTAGGCGCGAAAAATACTCCGACGGGATCTCCGTGGCGAAGGGAAAGATGAACGAAGGGAACGTGCTGACGGCCAGCAGGTCCAGGGCGTCCGAGAAGCGAAGCATCAGTTGCCACTGGGGTGAATGCGGCGCCGTCCATGCCAACAAGCCCTGGAGGTCCTCCAACTGGAAGGTGGCGAAGGCGAGCGTCTGGGGGCTGCGCTCCTTGACTCGATCGTAGGCGCGGCGGTACGCCTGCTCGAACTCCCCGAAACTCTCCGCGCGACCGCGCGCGATCTGGTCGACGTCTACCGCCAGCGCCAGCCAGCGTGGGTGGTAGCGGTCCAGCACCAGATCCACGTAGGCCAGGTAGGCATCGACCACCGCCGCGTCGGTGAACGAGTCGCCGGGGGCGCCCTCCGTGAGCCGGCTGCGGTCGGTGGGCTCAAAGGGGTCGATGGCGAACAGCACCTCCAGCCCGAACTCGTCCAGCAGCGCCCGCTCACGGGCGATGGTGGCCTCGGCTTCGGGCGAGAGCGCGGTATCGGGCGCCAGCTCCGCCCAGGGCACGGCCCGCTGGATCATCACGAGGTCGCCAGATTGCGCCGCCTTAGCGAACAAGCCTCGATAGGCCGCGTCCGACAGCTCCGCGGGCACCACGGTGAACCCCATGCCGAACGAGCGAGGATTGGCCGGGGGCACAGCGGGGCTCTCCGCCCCGGCGGGAGCGCCGCTCGTGTCGCCGTCGCCGCCGCAGCCCGCGCTCAGCAGGGCGAGGGCCAGCACCGCCGCAGCGAACGGGCGGAACGGCCCGCGGGGCCAGATCCGGGGCGTTCGATGGATGCCCATGCACCGCAGAGTGTAGCGGCCCGTCTGGTCCGGACCGGCCGCGCGCTCCGCTATACTCGCTTAGGCAGGATCTGGCGGGGCGACAGAGAGAACGGATGCCGGAGCGCCGACCACGCGCCCGCGCGCTTGCGACCATCATCCTCGGCATCGCCCTGATCGGCGCGGCCTGCGCCTCCGACAGCACGGATGACCTGGGCCGCTTCTTCCCCAGCGCCGAGGACGCCGCGGCCGATGCCGCCGCGGCGGCCGAGGACGATGGATCCCTGACCGCCCCGCCGCCGGAAGAGCTGCTGGACCCGTCCATTGCACCCCGGACGGCCCTGGAAGCCGTCCAGAAGTTCTTCAGCCTCATCGCCGCGGAGCGCTTTGAAGACGCGTACCGGCTGGTGAGCCTGGAGGTGCGGGAGAGCATCGACGCCGCGCGGTTCAGCGAGCGCTACCGCGACATCTGGAACGAAGCCTCGATCACGAGCATGAGTTACGAGATCGTGCCGCCGCCGGGTGAGAATGTGGCCGGCATCGAAGTGATCGTGCGCTACGAGAGCACCTTCTTCGGTCCGATTGAAGAGCGCGTGTTCGCCGCCACACGGCGGCAGCCGAACTGGACGGTGGAATGGAGCCCGGCCCTGATCTTCGTGGGGCTGGACGAACCGGACCACCTGGTCCATCGCTTCGTGGAGGTGCCCGAGCGCGGCAACATCTTCGACCGGAGCGGCGTGCCGCTGGCGACGCAGGGCCAGGTCGCGGTGGTCGGCGTGGCCCACGATTTGATCGACGATATCGACGCCGTGATCGAGCTCCTGGTTGAGCAGTTGGAACTCGACGAGGAGACCGTGCGCGACCTGATCTTCCAAGACGTGCCCTCGTACTTCTTCATCCCGGTCGCCCGGCTCCCCTACGACGCGCATCCGGACGTGATCGCCGATTTCGAACAACGGGCCGCGATGGGGATATTGGTGCAACGCGAGACGCGCCGCGTCTATCCGCAGGACACTTTGGCCTCGCACGTGATCGGTTTTTTGGCCGAGATCAACGAAGAAGAGTTGGCCGAGCGCGCCGTGGAGGGCTACCGGCCGGGCGACATGGTGGGGCGCGACGGCGTGGAGGCGATCTTCGAGGACGAACTGGCCGGGCAGCGCGGCGGGCTGCTCACGATCATCGGCCCGGGCGGGAGCTTGGTGCGGGAGATCGCGGCGCGGTCCATGGATCCGGCCCAGGACGTCTATCTGACGATCGACGTCCGCGTCCAGCGCATCGCGGAGTTCGCGCTGGAAGACCGAGCGGGCGCGATCGTCGTGCTGGATCCCCGCAGCCAGGAGCTGCTGGCCCTGGCCTCCTATCCGCGCTTCGACCCCAACGCGTTCATTCGCGGCCTCACCGATGAGGAGTTCACCCGCTACTTCGAGGACGAGTTGCAGCCGTTCGTGAACCGGCCCGTGGAGCGGCTCTACCCGCCCGGTTCCGTCTTCAAGGTCGTGACGCTGGCCGCCGGACTGGAAGCCGGCGGCTTCGACGCGGCGTCGCGCCTGGACTGCCCGGCGGTCTGGACGGGGCTGGGCGAGGAGACGCCGCTGCGCAACTGGAAGGAAGAGGACAGCGGCTTCCTCTCGCTGGAAGAAGCGCTGGCGGAGTCCTGCAACTCGGTCTTCTACCAGATCGGCGCCGCGCTGCACTCGAAAGACGAAGGGCTCCTGAGCCAGTTCGCCAGCGGCTTCGGCTTCGGCCGATCGACGGGCATCGTAGGGCTGAACGACGCCGCCGGCGTCAATCCCGGACCGGACTGGAAGCGCGTGAACCGCAACGATTTCTGGTACACGGGCGACACGGTCAACATGAGCATCGGCCAGGGGTTCTTGCTCGTGACCCCGCTCCAGATCACCATCGCCTACGCCGCGATGGCGACAGACGGCATCGTCCGCACTCCCCTCGCGGTGCAGGCCGTGCGGACCGCGGACGGGGAGACCGTGCGGGAGTTTGAGGCGGAGTCAATCGGCGTGCTGCCCGTGTCCGCGGAGACGCTGGACTACCTGCAAGGGGCGGCGCGGCTGGTCATTTCCAGCCGCCGCGGGACCGGCTGGGTCCCGTTCAACGGCTCGGCGCTGGCGGTGGCGGGGAAGTCGGGGACGGCGGAAGATCGGGAGGAGCAGAGCCATGCCCTCTTCGTGGCCTACGCCAACATCGGCGATCCCAGCCTGATAGTCACCGTGGTGCTCGAAGACGGGGAATCCGGCGCCGACGATGCCGGCCCCATCGCCCGGCGGATCCTGGAGAGCACCCTGCTGAGCGGCATCGTCTTCTAGGGCCCGCCGCTCCCGGGGCCAGATCGGCCGAATCGGGGCAAATCAGGGACTTTCCCCAGACCGTTCGGCTCTTTCCCGATCTGCACGGCGCGCGGAGGCGCGATCCTCCATAAATGGAACCGATCCGCACGCGCCACGACCTCCTGGCCGCCCTGCGACCGGCGGTGGGTTCGACGAGCCGGGCTGACGATCTGGTCGATCGGGCGATCCGCCTGCTCGGGCTGCGCGCCGGCGAGACGGTGGCGCGGCCCGACCTCCTGCTGATCTGCGAAGCGCTTACCAGCGAGGGGGGTGCGGTCCAGCGCATCGCCGAGGAGATCGCCACGGAGACCTTGCGCGGTCAGTCACGGTAGACGGTCGCGCGGGCAACGTCGCCCCAGGAGAAGAGGGCGACCGCGACTCGCACGGCGTCCGGCTCCCCGTTGATCGCCGGAAGCGACAGAGAGCGAAC
The DNA here is from genome assembly GCA_963663235.2 of Dehalococcoidia bacterium. Lineage (GTDB taxonomy): Bacteria > Chloroflexota > Dehalococcoidia > Bin125 > Bin125. Next base: position 579,492 of record CAXXNO010000004.1, on the reverse strand, counting down.
GAACGCCGCCACCTGGTCGCCGGCGCCGCCATCGCGGTAGAAGTCGGCGGAGCGGAAGACGCCGACCGTCGCACTCGCGATCGGATCGCGGCCGGGCGCCGCGCAGGCGATGCCCAAGGCCATGTGGTCAATGCCGTAGGGGCGGCGGGTCTTGCCCATCTCCTGGGCGCACCAGTTCTTCACGGTCTCGGCCAGATCGGTGAGCGCCTGCGGCCCGACCGGCTGGGCCTTGATCAGCCAGGTATGGCGATACAACCCGACGCCGGATCGCAGGGCCTCCTCGACCAGACGCTCCAGACGGCTGCGCCGCCGCAAACGCGGCAGGTGGAGCGACCGGAGGGCGCGGCAGAGAGCGCTGCGCATCGCGTTGCCTTTCCGCGGGCACCGGGCTAGAGGACGGCCGCTGGGGCGCGCCGAGCCAGGGCAGATACCTTGATCATCGGTGGGCGCGCGAGGAATCGCAGGCATAGGAGCGGCGATGCTAAACTAGGCGCGCCCCAGCGCCGGAGCCCGCCATAGCCAATGCATCGCGTCCGATTTCGCCGGTTGGTCCAGAGAGCGCTCGACTCGGTCCCTGAGACGTTCGCGGAGCGTCTGGACAACGTCGAAGTGCTCGTGCGCACGCGTCCTACGACGGACGAGCTGGAGGCGGCCGGCGTCGGGCAGCGCGGCACGCTGCTGGGCCTTTACCAAGGGATTCCCCTGACCGTTCGGGGGCATCATTACGGCAGCACGCTGCCCGACCGGATCCTCATCTACCAGGAATCGATCGAGTCGATCTGTGGGTCCGAGGCGGAGGTGGTGGAGCAGGTGCAGCAAACCGTGCTGCACGAGCTGGCCCACCACTTCGGCATCGACGACGAGCGGCTGGACGAGCTGGGGCTGGCCTAGGCGGCCTGGAGGCGGCGCACGACGCGCTCCGCCGCCGCCGACACCAGCTCCGGCGCGCGACGCATCGCTTCCGCGAGGGGGAGCCCGGGGGGCGTGGCGGCCTCGAGATCCGTGAGGCCGGGGATCGCGTGCACCGCCTCCTCATCTGCGATGGCGCCGGCCACGGCCGCGCAGGGCACACCCGCCGCGGCGGCGGCGGCGGCCACGCCCGCCACGGTCTTGCCGAACGTGGATTGGCGGTCGAGGCGGCCCTCCCCGGTGATCACGAGTTGCACCCGCGCCACCCGCTCCGGGAGCCGCGCGGCCTCCGCAATCAGCGCGACGCCCGACTCCACGCGGGCGCCGGCGAACGCCACCAGCCCCGCCGCCAGGCCGCCGCCAGCGCCCGCGCCCGACAGCGCCTCCACGGCCACACCGCGGTCGCGCTCGACGATCGCCGCGTAGTTGGCCAGCGCGCGATCCAGTTCGGCGACCATCGCGGCATCCGCCCCCTTCTGCGGCCCGTAGACCGCGCTGGCCCCGTCCGGGCCGCAGAGCGGATTGGTTACGTCCACGAGGGCGATCACCTCGACGCGATCGAGGCGCGGATCCAGGCGGGAGCTATCGACGCGGGCGAGGCGGGCCAGGGCCGCCCCGCCGGGCGGCAACAAGTGACCGTCGTCATCCAGGAGGCGGGCGCCGAGCGCGGCCGCCATGCCGGCGCCGCCGTCGTTGGTGGCGCTGCCGCCGACGCCGACGAGGATGCGCTCGACGCCGGCGTCGAGCGCGGCCTGGATCAGCTCACCCGTGCCGCTGCTGCTGGTGCGCCGGGGGTCTCGGCGCTCGGGCGGCAGATGGAGCAAGCCGGAGGCTGCCGCCATCTCGATCACGGCGGTGCGCCCGTCATCGATGAGGCCCCAGCGGGCGGCGACGGGGTCGCCCAGCGGTCCTTCCACGGAGGAGAGGGAGAAGCGCCCGCCCCGCGCGAAGATCAAGGCCCGGACGGTGCCGGGGCCACCGTCGGCCAAGGGGAGACGGTCGATCTCAGCGTCCGGCACGGCCCGCCGCACGCCGTCGGCGAGCGCCTCGACGGCCTCGATGGTGGTGAGGCTGCCCTTGAACTCCTGCGGCGCAAGCAACACCCGCATGACGGCGTCACACGATATCGAACGTTCGGTTGATGGCGAAGATGATGATCATCGCCGCCCAGATCAGGGCGACCAGACGGAGGCGATAGTAGAGGCGCATCACCCCCGGCGAAGGCAAGACTCCCGCCGCGTACAGCCCGGCGCCGACGAGCACCAGAACCAGCAGGATCTCAATGCCACGCACATGCGCCTCCAGTCAGAACCGTCAGAACGGCCATCCCGCCGCCATCGACTTTTCCATCGTAGAAGATGAGGGAGATGTGGCGAGCCGCCATCGCTCGGGACGCGACGCCAGACGCTAGCATGATCGCGATGCACGAGCGCACCGCCGAGGCCCTGGATCCGGCGCCCAGCGAGCGCGATCGACGCCGCCCGTTGGTGGCGACGCTGACGTTGGGCTGCAAGCTCAATCAGGCGGAGACGCAGTCGCTGGCGCGAGAGCTGGAGAGGGCCGGCTGCACCATCGTCGACCGGCCGGTCCCGGCCGACGGCTACCTGATCAACACCTGCACCATCACGCACGTCGCCGACGCCAAGGCGCGGCGACTCGTCCGCATGGTGAAGCGGCTCTCACCCGACGCCCCCGTGGTAGTGACGGGCTGCTACGCGGAGCGCGCAGGTGAAGCCCTGGCGAGGGAGACGGGCGCGGACGTGGTGCTGGGGAACGCGGACAAACAGCGGGCGGGAGCGGCGCTGCTGGAGGCGCTGGGCGGGACGCGGCCCCTCTCGGCCGGCCGGCCGGCGCGAGCGGCGCCGGGGCGCACGCGGGCGTTCGTCAAGATCCAGGAGGGCTGCGACGACGTGTGCGCCTTTTGCATCGTGCCGCGTGTGCGAGGCCGGGAGCGCGGCATCCCGATTCCGGAGGTCGTCCGCGCGGCGCAGGCGCGCGAAGCGGCGGGGGCGCTGGAGATCGTGCTCACCGGCACACAGCCGGGGGCCTACGGCCGCGACCGCTCGGACGGCACGAGCGCGGCGCGGCTGCTGGAGGCGCTGCTGGCCGAGACGGCGCTGCCGCGCATCCGCTACTCGTCGATTCAGCCACAGGACGTCACGCCGGAGTTCCTGGCGCAGTGGGAGGACGCCCGCCTCTGCCGCCACTTCCACCTGGCGCTCCAGAGCGGGAGAGACCCCGTCCTGCGGCGGATGCGCCGTCGCTACGACACGGGCGCCTTCTTGCGCGCGTTGGATTGGATCCGCGCCGCCGTTCCCGGCGCCGCCGTCACCACCGACGTCATCGCCGGTTTTCCGCAGGAGACGGAGGCGGATTTCCAGCGCACGCTGGCGACGTGTGAGGAGGCCGCGTTCGCCGACCTGCACGTGTTCCCCTACTCGTCCCGGCCGGGGACCAGCGCCGCTCTCTTGCCCGACGACGTGCCGCCGCCGGTGAAGCGCGAGCGGGTGCAGACGCTGCTGGCGCTGGCGGAGCGCAGCGCGGCGCGCTATCGGGAGCGGCTGGTGGGAACGGTGCAGCCGGTCCTGTTCGAGGGACGGCGGGCCCACAACGGCCGAGCGCTCTGGCAGGGGCTTACGGACACCTACGTCCCGGTGCACGTCCCCGTTGAGGCGTCCAGCGCGGAGTTGAGCAACCGGCTGGCCAGCGTTCGCGTCGACTCCGTTTCGTCTGGAGCGGTGCACGGCCGCGTGCTAGCCTGAATCGAGGTTTGGGGAAGGGCACGGTGGCGGCAGAAGGAATCCTGCAATGGACGAACTCCGCCTGTCCCCTCCCAACGACGCCGCTCCGACCACCGACGACCCCTCCGCCGCCGACATCCCCGCACACCTGCGGATGGATGCGCACGAGAACGGGCACGAGAGCGTGATCCCCTCCAACGGCCAGGCGTCAAACGGGCACGGCCCGAATGGCGACGGCCCCGCCGTGTTGATCGCCATCCGCGAGGGCGTGCAGGACGGGGAGCGACCCCGGGATCTGGCGCTGGTCCTTGAAAGCCTGCTGTTGGTCGCGGAAGAGGCGCCTTCGATCGAAGCGCTGGCGCGCGCCACGAACGTCTCGGCCGGCGCCGTCGAGGAGGCGCTGGAGGAACTCGGCGACGCCTGCCGCGCCCGCGGCATCCGCGTGCAGCGCCTGGGCAAGCGGGTGAAGCTGGCGACCGCGCCCGAGGCGGGGCCGTTCATCGAGCGGTTCCTGGGCCTGGAGCGGCCGAACCGGCTGTCCAAGGCGGCGCTGGAGACGCTGGCGATCATCGCCTACCGCCAACCCATCACCCGCACCGGGATCGAGGCGGTGCGGGGGGTCAACTGCGACGGATCGTTGCACACCCTCCGCAGCCGGGACCTGGTGGTCTCGGTCGGCCAGGCCGAAGGCCCGGGCCGACCGTTCCTCTACGGCACCACGCCGCGCTTCCTGGACCATTTCGGGTTGCAACGGATCGAGGAGATGCCGCCGCTGGCGGAACTGTCGGCCCCGGTGGAGCAGGCGGCGCTCGCGCTTGCCGAGGAGCCTCTGCCCGGCTTCAACGGCGCCGCCGAGCCGCCGACGTTCTGATCGCCGCGGCGCTCGAGCGCCCATGGTCATCGGCTGCCTGCGCCTCACGCTCACCCTGGCGGAGAACCGCTCCCTGAAAGGGAAACGCTCCGTGGTGCGGCGCGTAACGGAGCGAGTGCAGCACAAGTTTCGCGTCGCCATCGCCGAGGTCGATACGCAGGACGACTGGACAGTGGCCACCATCGGCGTGGTCTGCGTCAGCAACTCGCAGCGGCAGACCGACTCCGTGCTGCAACACGTGCTGCACTTCATCGAGGAGTTGCACGTCGACGCGGAGATCGGGGACGTCGAGACCGAAACGGTCCACGTCCTTTAGGCCGGCGACGCGCCCGTCTCGATCAGGGGAAAGACCGTCGGCGTTCCCAGCGGCTCCGCCAGGAGGTCGTGCTCCAGCGCGCCGGTCACCCGCACTCGCGGCATACTGCCCGGCCGCGCCAGACCGCGGCAGAAGACCAGCCCGTCCACTTCCGGCGCGTCACGGTAGGAGCGGCCGACGAAGATGGGATCGCCATCCGGTCCGATGGAGCCCTCCACCGATTCCACCAGCAGCGGGAACGCGCGGCCGATCAGTGCCTGGTTGATCTCCAGCGAGACGCGCGCCTGCTCCGCCATGAGCCGCTGGAGCCGGCGCCGCTTCACCTTCTCGGGGACCCGGCCGGCCATCTCGGCCGCGGGCGTCCCGGCCTGGGGGGAGTACGTGAACGCACCTGCCCGATCGAAGCGCGCCTCACGCACGAACTGGAGCAACTCCTGGAACTCGGCCGCCGTCTCCCCGGGGAATCCGACTAAGAACGTGGTGCGGATGGCGATGTCCGGCATGGCCGTGCGCAGGCGCGTCAGCGTGTCATGCACCATGGCCATGTTGTGGGGCCGCTTCATCCGCCGCAGTGTGGTGGGGCTGCCGTGCTGCAAGGGGAGATCGAGGTAGTGGCAGACCTGGGGTATCGCCGCCATCGCTTCCACCAGGCGCTGGCTGACGCGGCCGGGGTAGGCGTACATCAGCCGCAGCCAAGGGACCGACGGGACGTCGCGGGCCAGGCGCTCTAGCAGCGGCGCGAGGCCGTCACGCTGGCCCCACTCCTCGCCGTAGGCCGTGCTGTCCTGCGCCACCAGCACCAGCTCCTTCACGCCCGTCGACGCCAGCCGCTGCGCCTCGGCGACCAGCCGGTCGAGCGGCGCGCTGCGGAACGTGCGGCCCTTGATCCCCGGGATGTTGCAAAAGGTGCAGGGCCGCGCGCACCCGTCCGAGATCTTGAGATACGCGCTGGTGCGGGGAACGGGCGCCGGCCCCGTCTCCGGGATGTCCGGCGGCTCCTCCGTGCCGACAAACGCCACCACCCGATCCCAGGCCTCGATCCCGAACACGGCATCGACGCCGGGCAGACGGCGCCGGATCCGGTCGCCCTCCAGTTGCGACCAGCAGCCGACCACCACGAGCTGCTGGCCGTTGCGTTTGCGCCGGGCCAGGCCGCCGGTGACCTGCTGCGACTCCTCCTTGGCCGCATCGATAAAGCCGCAGGTGTTGACGATGAGCACATCGGCGTCGTCGCCGGCCTCGACAGGGCGGTGTCCGGCCTGCTCCAAGGCGAGCGCCAGCCGCTCCGAGTCCGTGACGTTCTTGGGGCAGCCGAGCGTGGTGAGGTGATAGCGCATCAGGGCTGCTCGGTCCCGGCGGCCGGCGACTCCGCCTCGGCCGGCTCGGGCGCGGTGATGGGCGTCAGCGGGACGGGCCCGCGTGAAACCACCAGCGTGACGGTGGAGCTGTCGTCCAGCGCCGCGCCGGGCACAGGCATCTGCTCGAGGATCTCGCCGGCCGGCGTGGCGGCGTCAAACACCTCGACGATCACGTATTGGTGCGCGGACCGGCGCAGGACCTCCACCGCTTGGGAAACGGCCAGGGGGCGGAAGTCCGGCATGACGTCCAGATCGATGGTGGGCTGGCGCTCCGCCACCGCTTGCGGATCGATTGCCGTGCCGGCCTCGGCGACACCGGGAGGGGCGCCGAGCGGAGTGGCGGCGGGCTCATCGTCGCCGAGTGTGACCACGGCGACGACGCCGGCGAGCACGACGAGCAGGACGACGGCCGCCACCAGCCAGGGGCCCAGCCACACGCCCGGTGGGCGGGTGTCGATGGTCGGGATGGGGGTCAGATCCTCGTCCGCGCTGTCGCTCTGCGGCCGGAACGGATCGAACGGGTCCGCAAGCTGCTCGGGTGGGCGCCGCCGCCGTTGCGGCCCGACCGCCACCCGCAGCCCCACCGCATGGGGGTCGGGCAGGGTATCCAGCGGCCGCGGCTCCCCCGGGAACAGGGTGACCAGCCGTGAGGCGTCAAGGCCCAAGAACTGCGCGTAGGAGCGCAGGAACCCGCGCGCGAACACCGGGGCGGGCAGGATGGAGAAATCCTCGTCCTCGAGCGCCTCCAGGTAGCGGCGGGAGATGCGGGTGGCCCGCTGGGCGTCGTCCAGGGACACGCCGCGGCCGAGCCGGGCTTCGCGCAGCTCGATGCCCAGACCGGTCTTGCCGTCGTCTTGGGTGTAGCCCAGGTGGGTCGTCACGCCGATCCCTCTTCGCCGGCCGGCAGCACCATCGACTTCAGCGCCGCCTGTTCGTCGCGCACGGCATAGGCCTCCGCCGCCTCCGCCATCGGGAACCGATGCGACACGACCTGCTCCACCGCCTCAAACGTCGGCAGGCCTGCGGCCGTGCGGATGAACTGGTCCGCGGTGGCGTTCTGGCTGCCGGTCAGCCGCACCTCGTTGTAGTGCAGCGCATTCACGTCCAGCACGGCGGTGGCGCCCGGCTGGAAGCCGGCGAACAGATTGATCGTAGCCCGCTTGGCGGCCAAGGGGAGAGCCGCCTCCGTGAGCCCGGTCAGCCCCACGGTCACGATGACCACCTGGGCGCCGCGGCCGCCGGTGGCGTCGCGGACCGCGGCGAGCAACGCCTCGGGATCGCCATCGACGGCGGCGGTTGCGCCCAAGGCGCGCGCCGCCGCGCGGCGCGAGGCGATGGGCTCGCCCACCACGATCGGCCCGGCGCCCAGCGCGCGGGCCAGGGCAATGTGCAGAAGGCCCATGGGCCCGGCGCCCAGGACCGCTATCGAGCTGCCGGCCTGGAACCCGCACGACTCCAAGGAGTTGAGCACGCAGGCGACCGGTTCGGTGAGCGAGGCGCGGGCCAGCGAGAGCCCCGGCGTCAGCGGAACGGCGTGCCCCAGCCGCACGATCTCGGCCGGGAGAAGGACGTAGTCCGCGAGGCCGCCGTTGATCTCGTAACCGAGCGTGCGCCGCGTGGCGCAGCGGTTGCGCAGCCCCCGCCGGCAGAACTCGCAGCCGCCGCAGGCGAGCACCGGGTAGACGGTGACGCGGTCGCCCAGGGACAGGCGCTCCACGCCCGGACCCAGATCCACAACGGTGCCGGCGAACTCGTGACCGGGGATCACGCCGGGCGCGGCGTGCTTCTCGCCGCGGAGGACACGCAGGTCGGAGGCGCAGATGCCCACGGCGCCCACGCGAAGGACGGCCTCGCCCGGCCCCGGTGTGGGATCAGGGACCGACTCCACCTGGATGTGCCCAGCCTTATGGAAGACGAGTGCACGCACCGTCTTATGCTAACCCGAACCGCCTACAAGGCGCGGCGGCGGGCCGGCGGCAACTCCGGTCGCTAGCCGGATACCTGGACAGGCTCTGGAGGGCGGATGCGGGGCCGCCGCGTTGCTTCGGGGTTGCGCGCGGTGTGGTAGCGGCGCAGCAGGCGGGACTTGCGCCGGGCGGCGTTGCTGGCGTGCACCACGCCTTTCTGCGCCGCCTCGTCCAGCGCGGCCACGGCCACAAGGAGCGCGGCGTCCGCCGCCGGCCAGTCGCCCCCGTCGATGGCGATCAGCGCCTCGCGCACGGTGGTGCGGGCGCGGGTGCGGACCGGCTTATTCTGCATCCGCCGACGCTGCGACGCTCGCAGGTACTTCTTGGCCGCCGTGGTGTTGGGCACGGGCCTTCCTGTCCTTTGAGGGAGCCCTCAAGTACGGCTATCGTATCGATGGACGCTGGAGCGTGTCCAGCCGAGAAAACGACCAAAACAGAATGCCAGAACGGCCGGCGCGCGGTTCCCGACGGTGATCACGGGGAGTTCGCGCACCGTCGCCGGCGCGGCGCTGCTCGTGGGAGTGGGCTTCCTGGGGAGCCGGCTCCTGGGCGCGCTGCGCGCGGTCGCCATCGCCAACGAGTACGGGACCGGCCCGGAGCTCGACGCCTTTTGGGTGGCGGTGCGTCTGCCGGACCTCGTCTTCCAGGTCCTGGCCGGCGCCACGCTGGCCAGCGCGTTCATCCCTGTCTACGCGCGCTACATGGCGCGCCACGGCGACGAGGCCGCCTGGCGGCTGGCGAGCATCGTACTCAACTGGGTGTTGGTGGGGACGATCGTCCTGGCGCTGGTGGTGATGGCGCTGGCCCCGTGGATCGTGCCGGCCATGGCGCCCGGTCTGGGAGAAGACAGCGGCATCCAGGACGAACTGCGGGACCGCGCGATTTTCCTCACGCGGGTCATGCTGTTCGCGCCGGTGCTCTTTGCCGTCTCCGGCATGATCACGGGCATGCTCAACGCGCGACGCCATTTCCTCCTGCCCGCGCTTGCGCCCATGCTCTACAACCTGGCGATCATCGGGGCGGCGGTGCTGCTCTCGGGCCGCTACGGGGTGGACGCGCTGGCCATCGGCGTGATCGTGGGCAGCGGGCTGCATTTGGTCGTGCAACTGCCGGCGCTGGTGGCGGCGGGGGCGCGGCTGGCGCCCGCGCTGGACCTGCGCGAGCCCGGCGCGCGGGAGGTCTTGCGCCTCATGGCGCCCCGCATGATCGGCCTGGCGGCGGTCCAACTCAACCTGGTAGTGCTGATGTTCTTCGCCTCGTTCGAGGGGCCATCGGCGATCTCCGCCCTGAACTTCGCCTGGCTGATCCTGCTCTTCCCGGTGGGGCTCTTCGGCATGTCGCTGGCGATGGCCATCTTCCCCGCGCTGGCGGAGCAAGCGGCGCGCTGCGCGCGGGAGGAGGTGACGGCGATGGTGTCGCGCGCGCTGCGCTTTGTCCTGTTCTTGACTATCCCGACCAGCATCGGGTTGATCCTCTTGCGTGAGCCGCTAGTGCGGACGCTCCTGGAGCACGGCGCCTTCAGCGCCGCCTCAACCGACCTCGTCGCGGCGGCGCTGCTGTACTACGCCATCGGCCTTTTCGCGCACGGGGCGATCGAGATCCTGTCGCGTGGCTTCTACGCCCTGGGGGACACGCGCACGCCGGTGACCTTCGCGGTGGCGGCGATCGCGGTCAACATCGTGCTGGCCGCGGTGCTGGTGGGACCGCTGGATATCCGCGGGCTGGCGCTGGCGCTCTCGCTGGCGACGATCGCCGAGGCGCTGGCGCTGTTCGTGGCGCTGCACAGACGGCTGAATTTTGGCCTCTGGACGCGCCCATTCGCCTCATCGCTGGCGCGGACCGCGATCGGCAGCGCCCTGATGGCGGAAGCGCTGGTCCTGCTGCTATCCGTCCTGGACGAGGGCGGCGATTTCGGGCCGCGCTCGTTCTTCGCGCTGGTCGTGGGCGGCGCCATGGGCGTGGTGGTGTATGGCACGATCGCGCTGGTGCTGCGGGCCGAGGAGGCCGAGGCCATCGCCGCCCGGGTCCAGGCGCTGCTGCGCCGCCGCCAGGCATCGTCGACGATCCGCCCGCGCTCCTGAATCTGATATACTGAGCGCAGCCTAGGTGACGGATCGGTCGTCCCGCCGCATCAGGCGGGGTTTTTGATTAAGCGCCACCACGAGGAGGGGCCGTGAGCTACCAGGACCGCACCATTCTCTGCCGCGACTGCAATCGCGAGTTCATCTTCACCGGCGGCGAGCAGGAGTTTTACGCCAGCAAAGGGCTGACGAATGATCCCGTGCGCTGCCCGGAGTGTCGTTCGGCGCGGAAGAGCGCCCGCAGCGCCCTGGAGAACGAGGCCGGTTACGTGCGCTATGGCGGCGCGGCCTCGTTTGGGGGTCGCACCCCCCGCCAGATGCACCCCGCCACCTGCGCGATGTGCGCCGAGATGACCGAAGTCCCGTTCATCCCCCGCGGCGACCGTCCGGTCTACTGCTCCGCCTGCTTCAACAAGGTGCGCGAGCAGGAGTCGGCCAAGCCGGGCACGCCGAGCGGCAGCCAGGCGCCCGTCTAGAGCGGCGCCGTCCACGGGAGCGCGCCGCCGTGCGGAGGAGCCGCAGGCATGTCAACCGGCCCGGCTCAGCGTCACCTCTTGCGGCTGCTGGAACTCGCGGCGGGCGAGCCGCCCGCCGACGACGACCTGGAGAGCCGCGCCGCGGCCCAACCGCAGCGCCTGGCAGCGGGCCTGGTGGATGAAGCGTTCGCCAATGACGACGTCACGGACGGCGCCGGCGCCCGGCTCTTTATCGACGATCGGCTGGCGGAGTTCGCCGGCCTGGTCAGCCTCGCCACGCGCACGCGGGTGGCCAGCATCGCGGCAGCCTTGATCGACGAGCGGGCGCCCAGTTGACCGGCTGGAGCAACGGCTCCGCCGATCGAGCCGGCGGCCGCACACCGCGATTGGCGCCGGCCGTCGCGCATCCCCTCCCACACGAGTGAAGCATGGCAGAAGCACGTTTTGCGCCCGTGGGCAGCCAGATGCCGTTCCGCGAACTGGAGGAGCGGCTGCGCGCGCAATGGAAAGAGCGGGAGGTTTTCCGCCGGAGCGTGGAAGCGGAGCCGGAGCGGCCGCTGTACTCGTTTTACGAGGGTCCGCCGACGGCCAACGGCGCGCCCGGGGTGCACCACGTGCTCTCGCGCGTCTTCAAGGACCTCTTCCCCCGCTACAAGACCATGCGCGGCTACCGGGTGCCGCGAAAGGGCGGCTGGGACACGCACGGCCTGCCGGTGGAGCTGGAGGTCGAGCGGGAGCTGGGGCTTCAATCCAAAGCCGAGATCGAGACCTACGGCATCGCGGAGTTCAACGCGAAGTGCCGGGAGTCGGTCTTTCGCTACGTGCGGCAGTGGGAAGACCTGACCGAGCGGGTCGCGTTCTGGCTGGACCTGCACGACGCATATATCACCTACACCCCGCAGTACATCGAGAGTTGCTGGTGGATCATCAAGCAACTCTGGGACGCGGGACTGATCTATGAAGATCGCCGCACCACCCCCCACTGCCCCCGCTGCGAGACGTCGCTCTCCAGTCATGAGCTGGCGCTGGGCTATCGGGAGAACACGCCGGACCCCAGCATCACCGTCAAGTTCCTCACCGCCCGCGCCTCGCTGCCGGGCTCACTGCGCGACTACGCCGGCCCCACCTCCCTCCTCGCCTGGACCACCACCCCCTGGACGCTGCCCGGCAACAGCGCCCTCGCGGTAGACCCGGACGCCCAGTACGCGGTGGTGGCGGGGTCGCAAGGCGAGCGGCTGATCCTGGCGGAGGCGCTGGTGGCCGCCACCCTGGAGGGTGAGACGGCGGTGGAGCAGACGCTGCCCGGTCGCGACCTGGTGGGCGTCACCTATGAAGGGCTGTACGAGCCCGGCGACTGGGGCCTGCCGCTCTCCCGGTTCGAGGAGGGGCGCCTGGTGGGGTGGTCCGGTCCGGGCGAGGCCGCACCCTGGCGTCGCGTGGTGGAGGCCGACTTCGTCTCGATGGAGGAGGGGACGGGGATCGTGCACGTCGCGCCGGCCTTCGGCGCGGACGACTACGTCCTGGGGCGCCGGGAGGGGCTGGCCTTCCTCCAGCCGGTGGACTTGCAGGGCCGCATGACCGGGCCCCGCTCCCCGTTCCTCGGGCTCTTTGTCAAGGACGCGGACGCCCGGATTCTTGAGGACCTGAAGCGGCGGGGCCTGCTGGCGCACCACACCACGATTCATCACACGTATCCGTTCTGCTGGCGCTGCGAGACGCCGCTGCTCTACTACGCCAAGCCGTCCTGGTACATCGCCACGACCAAGGTGCTGGACTCGCTCCGTCGATCGAACCGCGAGTTGATCCACTGGCACCCGGAACACCTGCGCGACGGCCGCTACGGCGACTGGCTGGCCAACAACGTGGACTGGGCGATCAGTCGCGAGCGCTACTGGGGCACGCCGCTGCCGATCTGGCGTTGCCAGGTGTGTGGCGGCACCGAAGCGGTGGGCTCGTTCGACGAGCTGCGCGACCGCGCGCGGCAGGGGGAAGCGCTGGACCTGTCGGATCCGCACCGCCCCTTCATCGACGAGGTCGTGCTCGACTGCCCCACGTGCCGGGGCGAGATGCGCCGGATCCCGGAAGTGGCCGACGCCTGGTTCGACAGCGGCGCCATGCCCTACGCCCAATGGCATTACCCGTTTGAGAACGCGGAGGCCTTCGGCGCGCACTTCCCGGCCGACTTCATCTGTGAGGGCGTGGACCAGACCCGCGGCTGGTTCTATTCGCTGCACGCGGAGGCCACGCTGCTCCACGCCGCCGGCGCGGCGCCCGAGCCCACCGCCTACCGCCACGTGATGTCGCTGGGCCACATCCTGGACGAGGCCGGCGAGAAGATGAGCAAGTCCAAGGGCAACGTGGTGGACCCCTGGCAGGTGCTGGACGACCACGGCGCCGACGCCCTGCGCTGGTACCTGTACACCGCCTCGCCGCCGGGGAACTCCCGACGGTTCAGCTCACACCTGGTCGGCGACGTGCAGCGGCGGTTCCTGCTCAGGCTGTGGAACACCTACTCGTTCTTCGTCACCTACGCCAACATCGACGGGTTCGACCCCGGCGGCCCCGCCCCCGAGCAGCGCCCCGATCTGGATCGCTGGATCCGCAGCGCCCTGCACGGATTGATCGGCCGCGTCACGGCCGCGCTGGAGGAGTACGAACCCACCGTGGCGGCCCGGGCTATCGAAGAGTTCGTGGAGCAGTTGAGCAACTGGTATGTGCGCCGCAGCCGCCGTCGCTTCTGGAAGCTGGTGGACGACCAAGACAAAGCCGCCGCCTACCACACCCTGTACGAATGCCTGGTCACGCTCTCGCACCTGCTGGCCCCGTTCACCCCCTACGTCGCCGACGAAATCTACGGCAACCTGGTGGCAAGCTGGGATCAGGCCGCGCCGGACTCCGTCCACTTGGCGCGCTGGCCGGAGGCGGAGGCCGCCCTCATCGACGACGATCTGGATCGGGCGATGCCGCTGGTGCAGCGGCTCGCCTCGCTGGGGCGCGCCGCGCGCAGCCGCGCCGGGGTCAAGGTGCGACAGCCGCTGGCCGAACTCATGGTCAGCCTGCGCGCGCCGGGCGACGCCGCCGCACTGGAGCAGCACACCGCCATGCTGCTAGACGAACTCAACGTCAAGCGGATCACGCTGGTCGACGAGCCCACGGAACTCGTGCAGGCGGTGATCAAGCCCAACCTGCCCGTGCTGGGCCCGCGGCTGGGGAGCGATGTGGGCCGCCTGCGGACCGCACTGCAAGGGCTGACCCCGGATCAGGCGGCGGCGATCGCCCGCGCCGTGACCGCGGACGAGCCGGTGGAGGTCGCGGGCTTCAGCCTACAAGCCGGCGACCTGCTGGTGGAGCTGCGTGAGCGCGAAGGCGTCTCGGCGGCGCAGGACGCGCACTACGCGGCCGCGGTCAGCACCGCGATCACGCCCGAGTTGGCCCGGGAAGGCACCGCGCGGGAAGTGGTGCATCGCGTGCAGCGCCTGCGCCGCGACGCGGGGCTGGAGATCACCGACCGGATCGCGCTCTGGATCGATGCCGGCCCGCCGGTGGCGGATGCCGTCGCGGCGCACCGCGACTATGTCCAGACAGAGACACTGGCCACCGACTTACACGCCGGACCGCCGCCGGATGGCGCGCGCGCGTCGGAGGAACGCATCGAGGGGGAGCGCGTGATCGTCGCCGTGCAGCGCCTCTAAGGCTGGGGGTCCTCCCCGTCGGCCGGCGGTTGTTGGGGCGAATCCGGCGGTTGTTCGGACGGATCTGCCGCCGCGCGGCGGCGCGCGATCTCTTCCTCCTTGCGCTCCCGTCGATCACCCCCCGCTTCGGCGTCGACCTCGTGCGGCATCGCCTCCTCATGCACCACCAGCCGTTTGAGCGCCGCCCCCAGCCGCCGCCGCGCGGGGCCGCCGGGGCGCTGCTGCAAGCCGGCGTCGTAGTGGCCGTGGATCACGCGCGGCCACTCCGAGGCCACCTCCGCGCCGAAGAGCAGGATGTTGGCGCTGATGTAGATGAAGAAGAGGAACGCGACCACCGCGCCGAGCGAACCGTAGACGGCGTCGTAGTTGCCGAAGTTGCTCAAGTAGAAGGCGAAGCCGTTCTTCACGATCTCGAACAGAACGGCCGCTATCAGCGCGCCCGGCCAGATGTGGCGGAAGCGGGTGCGGACCGCCGGGACCACCTTGTAGAGCACGAGGAACGTGGCGAAGGAGAGGCTGAGGGGCACCAGCACCGCCGCCACCTCGAAGCTCAGCGTGGCCCCAGCGCCCAGCGGGCCCAGCGCGTCCGACAGGGTCTCGCTTCCGCGCCGCGCCACCTGCAAGAAGATGGTGGTGGCCAAGGAGAGGGAGACGAGCGCTCCCACGCCCAGCATCATGGCGAGATCAATCAACTTGCCGCGCAGGAACGGCCGACGGTAGTCGGTGTCCCAGGCTTCGTTGAGGGCGCGCCGGATGGCGCCCATCATGCCGCTCGCGGACCAGGCCAGCCCGATCACGCTGAGCAACCCCAAGGCGGAGAGGCCGGTGGCGACCCCGGTGACGAGCTCTTCGACGTCCGCCCGCCCCTCGTCCTCCGAGAGGGGAACGACGTCCAGCAGCCCATCGACCACATCGGCCCGGAGCGCGTCATTTTGCAGGACCAGCCCGGCGATGGCCACCACCAGGATGGCGAGCGGGAAGACGGAGAACAGCACGTAGTAGGAGATGCTGGCGGCCATCTGCGTGCAGCGGTCGTCGCCGAACTCCTGCACGGACCGCCGCAGGAGGAGTTTGCCGTCGCTCCACCACCAGTTCAGGTGCACCGCCCACCAGTGCCGGGAGTGGGACCAGTCCAGTCGCATGGGCCTCCAACTTCTCCCGTCGCGAGGAGAGCCCCGCCACCGCTCAGGCGGGCGCCGCCTTGTTCTACAGTACAAGGAGCGGCTTGGCCCGGGAGCGCAGCGGCGTGAGCGACAGCGGGACGCGGCAGGAGAGCCGGCGGATCGTCGCCAAGTTCGGCACCAACCTGCTGACGGGCGGCGGCGCCAGCCTGGACGACGCCGTGCTCGCCGACCTGGTGCGACAGGTCGCGGCGCTGGTCAAGGCCGGCGCGCAGGTGGCAGTGGTGACGAGCGGCGCCATCGCCGTCGGCCGGGATCGCTTGGCCACGCCGTCGCTCCAGCGCGACATCGCCCAGCGGCAGGTGCTGGCCGCCATCGGCCAGAGCCACCTGGTGGAGCGCTATGACACGCTGCTCCGCGCGCACGGCCTCATGGCGGCCCAGGCGCTGCTGACGCGCTCCGACCTGGCCGATCGCCGGGGCTACCTCAACGCCCGCAACACCATCGACGCGCTGCTGCGGCTGGGCGTGGTCCCGATCATCAACGAGAACGACGTGGTGGCCGACGAAGAGCTGCGCGGGGGCGCGTTCGGTGAGAACGACAGCCTGGCGGCGCTAGTGGCGAACCTCATCGACGCGGACCTGCTGGTGCTGCTCAGCGACGTGGCGGGCTTGTATCGATCCGACCCGCGGTTGGACGCCCAAGCCGAACTGATCCCGGAGGCGCCGGACGCGGCGGCGGCGGCCCATTACGCCGGACCGCCCGCCGGGCGCGGCCGCGGGGGCATGCGCGCCAAGGTGGACGCGGCGCGCCTGGCGACCGGGACCGGCACCACGGTCGTCATCGCGCACGGCCGCGAGCCGGACGCGCTGCTGCGCGTGGCCCGCGGCGAACCGCTGGGCACCCGCTTCCCGCCCCAGGCCAACCGCACCGAGAGCCGCAAGCGCTGGCTCCTCTCCGGCCTGAACGCCTCCGCCGGCGCGCTGGTGATCGATAGCGGGGCGGTGCAGGCGCTGTGCCGGAACGGTCGCAGCCTGCTGCCGGCGGGCGTGGTCCAGAGCAAGGGAGCGTTCGCGCGGGGGGACATCGTCGCCGTGGAAGACGCCGCGGGCGCGCGCCTGGCCGTAGGGATCGCGAATTACAGCGCGGAGGAGGTGGAGCGGATCCGGGGCCAGCGCTCGGACCGCATCGGCGATCTGCTGGGCTACCGCTACGGCGACGAGGTCATTCATCGCGACAACCTTGCGCTCCTCTAGACGGCGGCGCGGCGGCGATCCACTACACTGCCCTAGCGAAGGGTGGTGATGACGAGCATTCGTCGTCGGCGGCAATTCGAGGCGGAGGTGCTCAGCGCCAAGGGGCAGCCGCTGACCGGCTGCTTCGCCTTCGTCGAGATCGAGACTGCCATGCGCGGGGATCGGCGCGAGCAGCGCTGGGCGGGCAAGCTGACCTCGCTCACCGAACCGTCGGCGGCGCTCGACGGGCCGCACCTGCTGCGCCCGGCCGACCAGGACGTGCGGCTACCGATCAACGTTTACCAGGGGCTCGAGACCCGCATGGGCATCACCAGCGACGAATACGCCTTCCTCGGGGAAGGCGATCCGCCGTCCCTGCCATGAGCGCGCCGACGCAAACCGTCCGGCTGCAGGCGGAGGCCGCGCGCGAGGCGGGACGGATCCTTGCGCAGGCGAGCGGCGCCGCCAAGAACGAGGCGCTGGAGCGCATCGCGCAGGCGCTGTCGGATCGCGATGAGGCGATTGTCGCCGCCAACGCCCAAGACTGCGCCGAGGCCGAGGCGGGCGGCCTGGCCGCCGCATTCCTGGACCGTCTGCGGCTCACACCGGAACGGCTGGCCGCGCAGGCGGTGGACGTGCGCCAGATCGCCCGCTTGGACGATCCCGTGGGCGAAACGATCGACGAGCAGGTGCGGCCCAACGGCCTGCGGGTGCAGCGCGTGCGCGTGCCCATCGGGGTCATCGGGGCGATCTATGAGAGCCGGCCGAACGTGACCGTGGACATCACCGCTCTCTGCCTCAAGAGCGGCAACGCCTGCGTGCTGCGGGGCGGCAAGGAAGCGCTGCGCAGCAACCGCCTGCTGGCCGAGCTCTGCCGGCAGGGGCTGGCCGACGCCGGGCTGCCCGGCGACGCTATCCAGTTCATCGACAACCCGGATCGGACGCTGGTGGGGGAGCTGCTGCGCATGAGCGACCTCATTGACCTCATGCTGCCGCGCGGCGGCGCCGACCTGATCCGCCGCGTGCGCGATGAGGCGGCCATGCCCGTTGTGGCAGGGGGGATCGGCATCTGCCACACCTACGTCGACCGCGACGCGGACCCGCTGATGGCGCTGGAGATCGTCGACAACGCCAAGATGCGGCGGACCTCCGTCTGCAACGCCCTGGACACCGTGCTGGTGCACCGGGAGATCGCCGCGCCGTTCCTGCGGGAGCTGGCCGGACGCTGGCGGCCCCAAGGGGTGCAGTTCCGAGCCGACCCGGAAGCACTGGCGACCCTCAAGGCCACGGACGCGGAGGTGATCCCCGCCGGCCCGGACGACTTCGACACGGAGTTCCTGGCGCCGATCGCCGCGGTGCGCGTGGTGGGCAGCGCCGATGAGGCGCTGGAACACATCGCCGGGCACGGCTCCGGCCACTCCGAAGCGATCTGCACGCGGGACGACGCCCTGGCGGAGCGCTTCCTGCGTGAGGTCGATGCCGCCGCCGTCTACGTCAACGCTTCCACACAGTTCACCGACGGGGGGCAGTTCGGCCTGGGCGCCGAGGTGGGGATCAGCACGCAGAAGCTGCACGCCCGCGGGCCCATGGGACTGCGCGAACTCACCTCCTACAAATGGGTTATCCGGGGCCAAGGTCAGATCCGGCCGCGCTAGGCGGCCGCCCGGGAGGGCCATCAGCATGTTCCAGTACGAACGGGAGAGCCGGACGTCGCAATCGGAGTGCTTCCTCATCGAGAACGAAAGCGGCAGCGGAGCGCGTATCGATCTGCACTACACGCCATCGATCGTCTACGGCACGCTGTGCGTGCCGAGCGACTGGAGCGACGACGACATCCAGGACGTGATCGCCGACGTCGATGACAAGGTCGTGCGGACGGCCGATCCGTTCCGCGAGGACTTTGTAGTGACGGTCTGGAGCGGCAGCGAGGTGGGCGTCTACTCTGACGAAGAGACATTGGCCGACTTAGCCGAAGGCGTCGTGGCGGCGCGGGGGGTGGGGGGCTAACGGCGATGGCGCAAGCGCACTCCGAAGAAGAGATCCGCGGCGACAGCCCGAGCGAAGACGATCACGGCGTGGAGGACGCGCTGGACCTGTTCTTCGCGGGCCGGGTGGAGGAGGTGCTGCCACCCTCGGACCTGGGCGAGTTCCACGATTTCATCCGCGAGGAGGCCCTTCGCCGTCGGCGCTTCGCCGTCTCGTTCAGAGTGGAATGCGGCTGTCTGGCCTGGATCGGCTACGCCCTTTCCAAGGTGGTCACGCACGAGGAGGGCATCGACTTCAAGGCCACGCCGATGAAGACCTACGTGCCCGACCACGAACCGGACGTCGAGCACCCTGAAGGGCCAACGGAAGATCCGCCGGAAGATCTCGCCAACTGGCCGATCTGGCCTTACGAGATCTATCAAGACGAGCTGGAGGCGGCCGAGGCGCCGAAAGACCCCGAGGGGGAAGTGGAAGAGGCGCCGGACGACTCGGGCGTCGACGCGGACGGTGAGACGGCCCGCATCCGCGAGCGGGCCGCCGACGAGGATCCGCTGATCGACAAAGAGGAGCGCTAGCGCGGCCCTGCCGCCGCGTTACCGAGCCGTCTTCTTCGACCGCGAGGGCACGCTGTTGGACGGCTGCTGGACGAACGCCCCGGCATCGCCGAAGCCCGCGCCGCTGTGCGATCGCTCCGCGGGGTGAGAGCGCTGCTGCAAGCCGGCTAGCGCGCGGCCTTGCGCTGGAGCACGGCGCGCACGGCCCGCTCCACGCCGGCCGCCGTAAAGCCGAAGCGCTCCATGACCTGATCCCAGCGGCCCGACTCGCCGTAGCGGTCGCGGACGCCGACCTGCTCCATGGGTGTGGGATGCGCAAGGGCCAGCGTTCGCGCCACGGCCGCACCCAGCCCCCCTTGCACGAGATGCTCCTCCGCCGTCACGATGGCGCCGGTCTCCCGCGCGGCGGCGAGGATCGCCTCGTCATCCAGCGGCACGAGGGTGGACATGTTCAAGACGCGCACGGAGATGCCCTTCGCCGCCAAGGCATCGGCGGCGGCGATCGCCACGCCGACCAAGTGGCCGCAGGCGATCACCGTGACGTCGTCTCCGTCGCGAAGCCGGTCGGCGCGGCCCACTTCGAAGCGGTAGCGCTCGTCGTAGATCACCGGAACCTTGGGCCGGCCCAGGCGCACGTAGAAGGGGCCAGCGGTGGTCCCGGCCGCCCAGATCGCCTGTGCGGCCTCCACCGCGTCCGCCGGCACCAGGACGCGGAAGCCGGGCAGCGCCGTCACCAGCGATAGATCCTCGATGGCCTGAGCCGAGGCGCCGTCCTCGCCCACGCTGACCCCCGCGTGGCTGGCGATGAGCTTCACGTTCAGGTGGGGCTGCGCGACGCTCATGCGCACCTGGTCGAAGCAGTGGCCGGGCAAGAAGACCGCGAACGAGGCCGCGAAGACCGTCTTTCCGGCGGCGGCCAGCCCCGCCGCCATGCTGACCATGTTGGCCTCGGCCGCGCCCACGGTGTACCAGCGCTCGGGGAAGGCCGCGGCCAACTTCTTGCCGCCCGTGGACGCCGAAAGGTCGCCTTCCAGCACCACGATGTCGTGGCCGGCTTCCGCCAGGCGCACCAGCGTGGGGCCGAAAGCCTCGCGTGTTGCCGCGACCTGCGGCGCCGTCGTCGTCATGCGCCGATCTCCGCCAGCGCCTGGGCCAACTGCTCCGGCGAGGGGCCTTTGCCATGCCAGGCGGCGGGATTCGCCTCCATGAACGAGACGCCTCGGCCCTTCACCGTCTCCGCCACAATCACCTGCGGCCGGTCTCGCACCTCCGCCGTCTCCGCGAACGCCGCCAGCACCTGGTCCAGGTCGTGGCCGTCGTCCACGGGCACCGCGTGCCAGCCGAACGATCGGAACTTGTCCGTCACGTCGCCCAGCCGCAGGATCTCGGCCTCCGGCCCGTCGTTCTGGAAGTGATTGCGGTCGACGATGACGGTGATGCGATCGAGGCCGAAATGGGCCGCGCTCATGGCCGCTTCCCAGTTCTGCCCCTCGTTCAGCTCGCCGTCGCCCAGCAGGCAGTAGCAGCGCCAGTCGCGGCCGTCGAGGCGCGCGGCCAGCGCCTGGCCGATGCAGAAGGAGAGCCCCATGCCCAAGGCGCCGGCGCTCATCTCCACGCCCGGCGGGCGGCCCCGCACCGTATGTCCCTGCAGCGGGCTGTCCAGCTTGCGAAACGTGGCAAGCAGTTCCGTGCTGAAGTATCCCGCTTCGGCGAGGACGGCGTACATCAGCGGTGTCGCGTGCCCCTTGCTGAGCACGAAGCGGTCGCGGTGCGGCCAGTCGGGGCGGGCCGCGTCATAGTTCAGGACGCCGCCGAAGTAGAGAGCCGTGAGGATCTCCACGGCCGACAGCGATCCGCCGGGATGACCCGACTGCGCCGCGGCGGTCATCTCCACAATGTGCCGGCGGATCCGCTTCGTCAGCGCGAGCAGGTCCGTCTTGTCCGCCACGCTGGTCATGTGTCTTCCCGTCCTCGCCGATGCTACCGGCTCGGGGTGGGGACGTACATCAAAGCGCAGCATAAGCCGCGGCGCGGCGAGTGTTACGCTGCCGCCGTGATTCTGCGGGAAGACCGGGGCGTGCCGCGCATCCGGCGGGCCGAGCGCTAGGCCGTGGCGCGGTCGCCGGGCGGCGAGCTTGCGCGGCTGTTCCTGTCCGTTCCGGCGCCGCCGGAAATCCTGTCGGCGCTGGCGGACGCCCGCCACGCCTTCGAGGAGGCCGGCGCCCCGCCGCTGCGCTGGGTGCGGCCCGATGGGATCCACCTCACCCTCAAGTTCCTGGGGGAGACGCCGGTGAGCCGGATGGAAGAGATCGTGGCGGCGATCGCGGACGTTACCGGCGCGACGCGGCCGCACACGCTGCGGCTCGGCGGGTTCGGCGTGTCCAACCGCCGCCGGCCTCGGGTCCTCTGGGCGGAGCTCGCCGGCGACCGGGCGGAGACCGTGGAGTTGGCGGCCCGGCTGGACGAGCGGCTCGGCCGGCAGGGCTTCGCGCGGGAATCGCGGCCGTTTACGCCGCACCTCACCCTGGCGCGTGTGCCGGAGCGCAGCGGGGATGCCGCGCGACGCACGCTGGTGCGGCTAACGGCGTCGCTGGGGCCACCGCCGCCGCAGCCGCTGCCGGTCCGCGCCGTGCTCCTGATGCGGAGCACGCTTGGCCCAGACGGCGCGCGTTATGCGGAGCTCGCGCGCGCGGAATGTCGTGCGCCATAACGGGCTGTGGATAACCGGCCCTGTCGCCGGGCCGTCCGTTCATCCGCCGCGGGCGCCTGTTACGATGCGGGTACGGGCCGGAAGGCTCGGGCTATCGAGGGGGCGCGTTGGTGAATCAGGCGTCCATGAGCTGAGAGAGCAGCACCGTCGAGCGGGCGGTGCTTTTTTGCGTCCTCGCAGGATCGAGAAAGACTGGAGGGGCGTCCGCATGCAGAGCAGTCTGATCGGCAAGATCGAAAAGGCCCGGCAGTACGCGCAGCAGCCCGACCGCGTCACGATTATCGACCTGGTCTGCGAGGTCCGTGGTGACAACGGGACGCATACGGTGTCGCTGCGCGACGGAGCCTGGACCTGCGACTGCCACTTCCATGCGGATTACGGCACCTGCAGCCACTCGATGACGCTGCAGCGCCTCCTGGACCAGATGTTGCCCAGCGAGCTCCGCCCGGCGTTCAGCGTCGCCTGAGCGCGCGGCGGCGTCAGGCGGGGGGCGGGTAGCGGCGCAGGACCAGGCAGGCGTTCTGCCCGCCGAAGCCGAAAGAGTTCTTCAGCACGACATTCAGATCGGCCTGCCGCCCGCCGTCCGGGACGTAGTCCAGATCGCACTCGGGGTCCGGCGACTCCAAGTTGATCGTGGGATGGATGCGGCCGGTCTCGATGCCCCGAATGGCCGCAATGGACTCCAGCGCTCCGGCCGCGCCGAAGACGTGGCCAATCATGGACTTCGTCGCGCTGACCGGAATGTGATAGGCGTCCTCGCCCAGGGCGGTCTTGATCGCGCGCGTCTCGGCGGCGTCGTTGAGCGGGGTGGAGGTGCCGTGGGCGTTGACGTAGTCCACCTCCTGCGGCCGCAGGCCCGCGTCTTGCAGCGCCATGCGGATGGCCCGCACGGGCCCGTCGCCGGATTCGTCCGGGGCCACAAGGTGGTAGGCGTCGGCGGTGGCCCCGAAGCCCGCGACCTCGGCGTGCACCGGCGCGTTGCGCGCCTGGGCGTGGGCTTCGCTCTCCAGGATGAGGATGCCGGCGCCCTCCGCCGGCACGAAGCCATCGCGATCGGCGTCGAAGGGGCGGCTCGCGCGGGGTGGGTCATCATTGCGGGAGGTGAGCGCGCGCATCACGGCGAACGCGCCGATCATCACTTCGACGATCGCCGCTTCGGAGCCGCCGGTAATCATCACGTCGGCCGCGCCGCGGCGGATGACCTCGGCCGCTTCGCCAATGGCCTGCGTCCCCGCCGCGCAGGCCGTGACGACCGTGCTGTTGTAGCCCAGCAAGCCGAACTGCATCGACACGTTGGATGCCGCCATGTTCGACAGCACCCGGGGGATGACCAGCGGCTCCAGGCGCATGGGGCCGCGCTCGTCCAGCAAGCGCACGGCCGCCTGGATGTTGTGGAGGCCGCCGATGCCGTTGCCGATGATCACCCCGACCCGCGTCCGGTCCTCTCTCCCCACGTCCAGGGCGGCATCGGCGATGGCTTCTACGGTGCAGGCGACGGCGAACTGCGCGAAGCGCGCCATCCGGCGGGCCGCCTTGCGGTCCATGAAGTCGGTGGCCACGAAGTCCGGCACCTCGCCCGCCACCTGACAGGTGTAGCCAGCGGGATCAAAAGAGGTGATCCGGCGGATCCCGCTCTCCCCACGGAGGCACCCCTCCCAGAAGCGCTCCACGCCCACACCCAGCGGGCTCACCGCCCCGATCCCGGTCACCACGACGCGCGGTCGCGGGGGGGGCACGTCCTAGCGCTCCGCCCGCGCCGAGGTGGGCTCGCCGCCTGCCTGCCGCAGGATGTGCGCCCGCGCCTCCGCCGCGAGGAAGATCGAGCCCAGCACGCAGACGAGGTCACGCTCGCCGGCCAAGCCGCGGGCCGCGCCCACCGCGTCGGCCACCGTTGACTCGACCAGCACCGGGCCGGCGAAGCCTTCAAACGCATCCGCCAGCTCTTGGGCCTGGAGGGCGCGCGGATGGTCGGGCTGCGTGATGACCAGCGCCGCCGCCACCGAGACCACCTGCTTGGCGATGGCGCCCACGTCTTTATCGCGCAGCATGCCCAGCACCAGCACCAAGCGATCGTGCGGGAAGTAGACCTGCAGCGACTCCAAGACGCGCTCGAACGATTCATCATTGTGGGCGGCGTCCACTACCAGCCAGGGGTCCTCGGCCAGGACCTCAAGGCGCGCCGGCCACGCCACCGTGGCCAGGCCCGTGTGCACCGCGCTCTGATCGATCGTGACGCCCTGCGCGCGCAGCGCATCGATCGTGGCGATCGCTGTGACCGCGTTCTCGATCTGGTGCAAGCCCATCAAGGGCAAGAGGTAGAGGGCCTCCTTGGCTTGATCCGCCGGTGGGGCCTGCGAAAAGATCCGGAACCACTGTCCATGCCGGTCGGTACCGGCGCGCTCCCAGCGGTAGGCGCGGGACACGTCGACGAGGGAGACCGCCTGCTCCTGTCCCCGCCCTCTTACCACGGCGGCCGCTTGGGGCGAGCGTTGCGGCCCCAGGATGACGGCGGCCGTGCCGGGCGTAATGATGCCGGCCTTCTCGGCGGCGATGCTCTCCAGGTCCGGTCCCAGGACGGCGACGTGCTCGCGCGAGATGGCCGTGATGACCGCCGCCGCCTTCTCCCCGAACACGTTGGTGCTGTCGAGCCGGCCGCCCACCCCCACCTCCACCACCTGCGCGTCGACGGCCGCGTCGCGGAAGGCAAGGTAGGCCATGGCGGTCAGGATCTCGAACGTGCTGAGGCGCCCCGGCGCCGCCGCCAGTTCCGCCCCGATCACCAGCTGTAGCTGCGCCACGAGATCGGCGAACGCCTCCTCCGCGATGGGCTGCCCGTCGATGCGGATCCGCTCGCAGAACTCATACAGGTGCGGGCTCGTGTACAGGCCGGTCCGCCGGCCGGAGGCCCGCAGGATGGACTCGATCATGGCGGCCGCGGAGCCTTTGCCCTTGGACCCGGCCACATGGACGGTCAGGCGGCCGCTCTCCGGCCGCGCTAAGCGGTCCAGTAATGCCTGGATCCGCTCCAGGACGAACGCTTCCTTCGTGCGATCGGCCTGCCGCGAGCGCTCGAAGTCGGCGAAGCTCAGGAGGTAGTCGATCGCTTCGCGATAGATCATTGGACGACCCGTGGCCGATGTCCGGTCGCTCCGGTTCCGCCTCGACCCTCAGCGTAGCGCACCGCCCGATGGCCGCAATCCATCGTGCGGATCAATGGGGTAAAGCGGTACCGTGGGGGACGCCATGGCTCAGCGGCGCAAGCGACTCCTTCTCGCCACGACCAATCCCGGAAAAGCGCGCGAGCTGCGGGCGCTCATCGATCCGGCCTGGGAGTGCCTGACTCCCGCGGAGGTCGGTCTGGCGGAGGTGACGGTGGCCGAGGACGGCACGACCTACCGCGAGAATGCCGCCCGCAAGGCGCGGGTGTACGCGGACGCCGCCGCCATCCCGGCCCTGGCGGACGACTCCGGTCTGGAGGTGGATGCGCTGGGAGGGCTGCCCGGCGTGCGCTCGGCGCGTTATGCTGGCCCCGGCTCAACGGACGCGGCCAAGCGGGCCCAGCTCTTGACCGAGCTGCGGGGCGTGCCCCGGGCCCGCCGCGGCGCTCGTTTCCGCGCTGTGGTGGCGCTGGCGTTGCCGCAGGAAGCCGCGGTTCGCTTCGCGGAGGGAACAGTGGAAGGCCGGATCGCCGACGACGAACGCGGGCAGGATGGGTTCGGCTACGACCCCGTCTTTGAACTGCCGGACGGGCGGCGCATGGCCGAACTCTCGCCGACGGAGAAGAATGCGATCAGCCATCGCGCGCGCGCTGTCGCGGCGGCGGCGCCGCTGCTGGCGGCGATTCTGGAGGAGCCGGATGAGCGCCCGGCGCGCTGAGGGCCGCCCCGAGCCGCGGGACCGATTCGATCGGCCGCTGCGCGATCTGCGGATCTCCGTGACCGACCGCTGCAACTTCCGCTGCGGCTACTGCATGCCCCGGGAGGTCTTCGGCCCCGGCTTCCAATTCCTGCCCAGTTCGCAGATCCTCAGCTTTGAAGAGATCTGCCGGCTAGCCCGGATCTTCGCGAAGTTGGGTGTGCGCAAGGTGCGCCTCACGGGCGGCGAGCCGCTCTTGCGCCGCGAGCTGCCGACGCTCGTCCGGATGCTGGCGGCGATCCCGGCGCTGGAAGTGACGTTGACAACCAACGGGTCGCTGCTGGCGGCGCAGGCGCAGGATCTGGCGGACGCCGGGCTCTCCCGGGTGACGGTCAGCCTGGACTCGTTGGACGACGCCGTTTTCCGTTCGATGAACGACGCCGACTTCCCGGTGGCCCGCGTGCTGGAGGGGATCCAGGCCGCCGCCAGCGCCGGCCTGCGGCCGGTGAAGATCAACGCCGTGGTGCGCCGGGGCATTAACGATCACACGGTGGTCGATCTCGTCCGGCACTTCCAAGGCAGCGGCCATATTGTGCGCTTCATCGAGTACATGGATGTGGGCCACACGAACGGCTGGCGCCTGGACAATGTCGTGCCCGCCGCCGAGGTGGTGGCCCAAATCGACGCGGCCATGCCCCTGGAGCCGGTCGAGCCGCTCTATCCAGGCGAAGTGGCGCGCCGCTACCGTCACAAGGACGGCGGTGGCGAGGTGGGCGTGATCACGTCCGTGACGCAGCCGTTCTGCAACGAGTGCACGCGAGCCCGGCTCTCGCCCGAGGGCAAGTTGTACACCTGCCTCTTCGCAACGCAGGGGACGGACCTGCGCGCCCCGCTGCGGGACGGCGCCGACGACGCCGCCATCGCGGACCTGCTCACCGGCGTCTGGCGCGCCCGCGAGGACCGCTACTCGGAGATCCGCACCGGGGCCACCGCAGAGATAGCGCGCATTGAGATGTCCTACATCGGAGGGTGAGGCGGTGACCGACGCCAATCGCGCCGCCGCGGCCGGCGCATCCGCGCTCTCGCACGTCGACACCGCCGGGCGGCCGCGCATGGTCGACGTGAGCGCCAAGCCCGCCACCGAGCGCGAGGCGGTGGCCGAGGGGCGCGTGCTCATGCAGGCGGAGACGCTCCGGCTGATCCGCGATCAGGCGCTCAAGAAGGGCGACGCGCTGGTCACGGCCCGGATCGCCGGGATCATGGCCGCCAAACGCACGCACGAACTGGTCCCGCTCTGCCATCCCCTCCCGATCACGCACGTGGACGTGGAGTTGCGTCTCTCGGAGGAAGCGCCCGAGGGGTTCGGTGGCGCCATCGAGATCCGCGCCCGCGTGCGCTGTAGCGCCGCCACCGGTGTGGAGATGGAGGCGCTGACGGCCGTCAGTGTCGCGGCGCTGACCGTCTACGACATGGCCAAGGCCGTGGACCGTGGTATGCGGCTGAGCGACATCCGTCTGCGGGAGAAGCGGGGCGGGCGATCGGGCGTAATTACGCTCCCTTGACGCCGCGCCCCGGCCGCGGCCGCCTAGCTGGGGCGCGGCGGCGCGTCCGCCTCCCGCTCCCGAATCAGCTCCAGCAGCCGGCGCACGCCGGCGTAGGCGTAGAGCAATCGCTCCGGTGGTGGAAGGCGGAGATCCACCAGCCGCTCCTCGCGCAGGGCGACCGGATCCGGCGGAACGGGACGCTCGAACGCTTCGGCGTCCACCCCGATCTGCAGCTCCTTGAGGTCGCCGTCCGGCGTGACGATCACGCAGCCCACGTCGCGCCGGGTCGCGCCCTCCGGTTCCACCTCCACGCCGTCCGTGAAGAACGCGCCGGGGAAGGGAGGAAAGGGCCGGAGTTGCCGCGCGAGATGGCGCAGGAGCGCCTCCATCTCCGCGGCGTCGCCAGCGGCAAGCAGCGCCTCGGCCGCCTGGAGGGGGTTTGTGGGACTGGAAGAGGGATCGGGCATCGTCGACATCTGTGCGCAAAGCGACCATCGAGAGCGATGGCGCAGGGCCGTTCTGCCCCGATGCTATACTGCCCCCGACCACGCGAGGGCGGCGGGGGTCAAAGGCCCGCCCATGGCGGCAGAGTACTGGACAGCGCAGCTGCGGATCGCCGACGGCGATGCCAGCGAAGAGGCCCCCGAAATCGCCTACGCGGCGCGGTACGACCTCCAAGGCCGTCCCGCGCGCCTCTTCGTGCTGGCTGAGCCCTGCCGCCCCGGCGCCGAGCGCTTCATCGAAGAGTTGGTGAACCGCACCGGGGAGGACTTCCTCTCCGCGGAGGGATCGCTCACCGGCATCCTGCAGCGCGTGCTGCGCGATCGGCACGACGAGGTGCGCGACTGGAACCGCACCAACCTCCCGCGGGATCAGGTCAGTTACGGGCTCTCCTGCCTGGTGCTGCGCGAGGATCAGGGGTTCCTCGCGCAGCTCGGTCCCAGTCTGGCCTATGTGCGGCGTGGATCGACGGTCGAACGGCTGCAGCCCACGGACAAGCGATCCGCGCGACCGCTCGGGGTGGCCGAGATCGTCGCCCCGCAATTCACCCGGATGGATCTTCGCGGCGGCGATCTGATCGTCCTAATCAGCAGCACGGCCGCTGACTCGATCGCGGACGAGATGGCGGCTCGCCTGCAGGGCCGCTCGCCGGACGATGTTCTTCGCGCGCTCTATCCGCTCCTGCGCACCTTGCCCTACGCCGCCACCATGGTCGTCGCGCCGGTCCCGGCGCACGCCGCGGCCGCGGCCGAGGATGCCCAAGCGCCGCACGCGTCCGATGCCGCCGAGGCAACCCAGCCCGCGGCCGCGGCGGCGCCTGCCACCCAGCCGCCGCCGCCTGAACCGGCAGCGGTCGACACCGCCGCGGCCGTGAAGCCCGGTGACGAGGCCGCGCCGCTGGAGAGCGGGCCGCCCGGGATCGCGGTCGAGCCGATCGCGCCGCCGAGTGCGGAAGCGATCGAAGCCGCCGCCGCCCCGCCGCCGCAGGGGCCGGTCGCGCGGGCGATCCTGGGAGGCGGCCGGTTCCTGCGCCACGCCGTCCGGCGCCGCCTCGGTTGGGAGCGCAGTGACCCCTGGAACGATCCTTGGGCCGAGATGGGACCGGACGACGAGGCGCGGGGCAAGATGGAGCCACCGCGGGCGGAGAGGGCGGCGGCGGCCCCGGAGATGCGCGCGGAGGCGCTCGTCGAGCGCTCCGCGCCGCCGCCTTCGCGCGGGCGTCCTCCCCCGGATTTCGCGATCGGCGAAGCCGGCGCAGCGGCTGGGGAGGGGTACGGCCTACGGCCGTGGGACCTGGCGCCGCCGCCATTTGCGCCGCGCCGCTTCGACATCCCCGAACCGGCGGGGGGGGACGACGCGGCCGAGGCCGACGAGGTCGTGCCGCCCGCGTTCGAGTGGGAGGACTCCGACGCGGAGGAGGTCGCCGCCATCGACCCGCGGCCCAGCGGCCTCGAACCGGGGGAGGCGCAACCGGACGACGATACGGCCGGCGCGCCGCCCGAGCCCGGGTCGCCGCCCGGCGTCCAAGCGAAACCAACGGCCACGGACGCCGGCGATGAGGAGCCATCTCGGGCGGCCGCCGCAGCGGAGGCGGCGCAGTCGGAGCAGAGCACGCCCAGCGCTCACCCGACGTCCGCGCCCGCGCCCGCGCCCGAGACTGCCGACACCTCCGATCTGCGCGAGGCGAGCGAGCCGGACGCCACGGCGCCGAGAGCGGCGCCCGACTTCGAGGGCGGACCGGCCGCACGGCCAGAGGAGCCCGAGGGGGAGGCGGAGCGCCCGCCGGGGCGCCTCGTCGACCCGTCGCCGGACGACAGCGACGCGCCCAGCGCGCGAAGCAAGAGCGACGTCGCGACCATGACGTTGGTGCGCGAGGAGGCGGTGGAGGCCGTGGCGGGCGACGGCGGCGTCGAGAACGCCGCCGTCTTCGACATGGACGTGTTGGAGCGCCAGCCCGCGCTCGCCGAAGGCTGGCCGAGGAATCCATTTACACCTCAACCACCGCCCGTGCTGGAGAGCCGCGTCAATCTGGACGGCGTCGCCAACCCCTCGCCGCTCTTCAGCCTGCGGGCCGTGGCGCCCAACTTGCGGCGCCGGCGGCCGGTCCGCGAGGGAACGCCTGCCGCCGGCGGGCCGGCGTGGCGGCGCGGCTGGGCGCCCGTCGCGCTCATCCTGGGCGGAGCGCTGCTGGTGCTGGTGGTGGTTGCAGGCGCCTTGCTGATCCCGGACCTGATCCAGGAATCAGAGGGCAGCCGCGTCGATGAGTCGCTGGCCGAAGCTCGGCTGCGCTTCCGCGGCGCCTCGCTGGCCGAGGAACCGGCTGTGATCCGCGACGAACTGGTGCTCGCCGCCGCCAGCGTACAGGCGGCGCTGGACGCCCAACCGCTGCACGAAGAGGCGCTGGCCTTCGCGGCCGAGGTCGAGGACGCGCTGCGGCTGGTCAACCTGATCGTGCAGCCCGCGGACGTCGGCGTTGCGCTCGACTTCCGCGATGTGATTGCGCTCCCCTTCGCGCTGGCGACCGCCCAGGTGGGCGGCGACGCCGTCTACGTCCTGGACGAGAGCGGCGGCCGCATCTTCGCCGTTGCGATCGAGGGCGGCGACCCGCAGACGATCTTCCGCGCCGGGGAGCAGTACAACGTGGTCGGCCGCTTCGGCGGCCCCGCCGCCGCCGAGCCCATCAGCATGGAGTGGGCCAAGAGCGCGGGCGGCCTGGTGATCCTGGACGCCGAGCGGCATCTGTACCGCTACGACCCCGCCAGCGGCGTCGCCGCCCTGGATGTACCCAATCCGGAAGCGCTGGGATCGGCCGACGCGGTCGCCGTCGAGGGCAGCGCCGTCTACCTGCTGGACAGCGTGGGCGGGAGCGTCTGGCGCTACGAGCTGGAGCCGGACGGGACCCTGTCCTCCGGCACGACCGTCGTGACGCGCACCGACCTGACGGGGGCCAACTCGTTGGTCGTCGCCGGGGCCATCTTCGTGGCCACGGACGAAGGCCGGATCCGGCGCTTCTTCGACGGCGAGGAGCAGCCGTTCCCCGAGGTGGGGCTGGACCGGCCCCTGCTCCTGGCCGCCTCCTTAACGCTGGGGACGGAGAGCGGCCTGCTCTACGCCGTCGACCGCGGCAACAACCGCGTCGTGGTCTTCAATCCCGCCGGCGAACTCGTCGCGCAGATCCGCGCCGACCTGCTCAGGGACGTGCGCGGCGTCGTCGCGGACGAAGCGCAGGGCCGACTCTACTACGTCAACGCCGACGCCCTCTTGACCTCCTCCCTACCCACGCTTCCCCTCCTCTCCGCCCCGTAGCCGCCCCATCCCCGGCTGCCCCGCTAGGCTGAGCGCAGCATGCCGTATACCGTCCTGGCCCTGGAGACCTCCTGCGACGAGAACGCCGCCGCGGTGGTGGCCGATGGCGGGCACGTGCGCGCCTCGGTCGTGGCCTCCCAAGAGACGCTGCACGCCCGCTTCGGCGGCGTGGTGCCGGAGGTTGCCGGGCGCGAGCACCTGCGAAGCCTGGTTCCGGTGCTGGAGGCGACCCTAGCGGAGGCCGGCTGCGGCTGGGACGAGCTGGACGCCGTGGCGGTGACGCAGGGGCCCGGCCTGGCCGGGTCGCTGTTGGTGGGGGTGAACGCGGCCAAGGCGATCGCCTGGGCGCGGGGGCTTCCGTGCCGGCCGATCCACCACATCGAGGGCCATATCTACGCCAACTGGCTGGAGCCCGCGCTGGCGCAGTACGGCGGTGAGCCGCCGCGCTTTCCCCTGGTCTGCCTGGTGGTGAGCGGCGGTCACAGCGAGTTGATCCTCATGCACGATCACGGACGCTTCCGCCGGCTGGGGCAGACCCTAGACGACGCGGCCGGCGAGGCGTTCGACAAGGTCGCGCGCCTGCTCGGCCTGCCCTTCCCGGGCGGCCCGCC
The DNA here is from genome assembly GCA_963663235.2 of Dehalococcoidia bacterium. Taxonomy (GTDB): domain Bacteria; phylum Chloroflexota; class Dehalococcoidia; order Bin125; family Bin125. Next base: position 547,658 of record CAXXNO010000004.1, on the reverse strand, counting down.
CATCGAGCGGGCGGCGAGCGCGGCAGCGGAGCCGGCGGCGCCGTTCCCCCGCTCCTGGCTGCCGGGCACCCTGGACTTCTCCTTCAGCGGCCTCAAGACGGCCGTCCTGCATCGGGTGCGTCAAGAGCCGCCCGTCGATCCCGCGCCCATCGCGCGCGCGTTCCAGGATGCCGTGGTCGATGTCCTCGCCACGAAGACCGCCCAGGCCGCCGCGCAGCACGGCGCGCGCACGGTCCTGGCCGCCGGCGGCGTGGCGGCCAACGGCGCCCTGCGCCGGGCGCTGGCGGAGCGCGTCCCCGCGCCCGTGCGCGCGCCGCCGCCGGCGCTGTGCACGGACAACGCGGCGATGATCGCCGCCGCCGCCTACTACCGACGTCACGAAGACGAGCGCGCCGCGGCCGACGCCGCGCTCGCCTTCGACGTGTTCTCCACCTCCGGCGCGGAGCCGTTCTCCGCGGGCGCAGAGCGGCGAGCCTGATCGCCGGCGCGGGACCGCGCGGCCGCGGCCGGGCCGGAACGGCCGAGGGCGGCGAGCGGGCAGACGGCGCAGGCGCCGTTGCGGCAGTAACTGCGCTCCAAGTGGAGCAACGCCTGCGTGGCGCCGTTCCGCCACGGGCCCAGCCCGCCGCGCTCCAACCGACGGCGCAGCGGCTGCGTGCGCCCGTACCGCGCGCCGGGCAAAGCCAGCCACCGTGCCGACAGCTGCGGCCCCAGCGCTGCGGACCGCGCCCAGGCCAAGGGATAGACCACGTCCACCAGCAGTTGCCGCGCCCGCTCCGCGCCCAGGAGGCGCGGCAGGCGCAGCGCCTCCTGGGCCGCCGCCGCGGGGATCATCGCCAGGGCGGCGAGCCCGGCAGCCAGCCCCTCTTCCTCGCTGCGGAAGCGGTGGATCAGCGCCGCCGCCGCCGCAAGCCGCCGCTCGGGACGGTTCGCCGGCCGTGGACCGGGCGCCCGCGCCCCGCCACCCGCCACCGCCGCGTGGGCCGCGAGCAGCGCCTTGCACGCCGCCGGCGCCTCCGCCGGGAGGGCGGCCAGGGGCAACGCGCCCGCGGTCCGGCGCATGACTTCTGGGTCGCCGCCCTGGCCCAGCGCCTCCAGAAGCAGCCGGTAGGCCAGTTGGTCCGGATCGCCGCCGTCCGCCAGCGCGCGCCGCAGGCGCAGAGCCTTGCGCTGCAGACGGTCGCGCCCCAATCTCGCCAGCACGCCGCCCACCGCTTGCGCCCCAGCGCGCTGGACGAGGCCGTGACAGGGCGGCTCAAAGACGTGCGATTCACCTGCGCCGGCAGCGGCGGGGGGGAGCAGCAGGGTCCGGGGCGGTCCGCCGCCCCCTGGCCGTGACTCGATCGCGCCCACGACGTGCAGGACGACCTCGCGATACGCGCCGTCCGTATGGTGCCCGTGCCGCCACCAGTCGCCGACGCGACGGTGGACCTCCACGTCGCCGCGAAGCGGCCGGCCGTTGGCGCCGAGGAAGAGCGCGCCGCGAAAGTCCGGCCCGGCTCCGCCGTTGCGCACGCCGCGAAAGAGCACCCGCAGCGTCTCCCCCTCGCTGGTGCGCAGCCAGGCCGGGCGCGCACCCGACTGCCAGCGGCGCACGAGCGCGGCCTCCGCCTGCGCGGCGCCCACCGTCACCCCGGGTGCCGGGGCGGGCGCGACGGCCGCCGCCCCTCTCCGCGATCCGCTTCCCCGCTCCGCTCGGGCGCGTCCAGTTCCGCCGCATACGGAAACCGGGCGTCCTCCGCGATCAGCGTGAGCAGCCGCGCGGAGGGGCCGCGGGGCCGGTACTGTCCCGTCTCCCACTCCGAGACGGTCTGCTGGCGCGCGTTCAACTCTCGGGCGAACTCGCGCTGCGTCAGCTGCAGGTGCCGGCGCAAGAGCCGGATCCGCTCTGCGTCCCAGCCCTCGTCGCTGCGGCCCCGCGCCCGGCGCCCCCCCCGACGCTGCGGGTACAGCCGCTTCTCTCCAGCCATGGGACCAGCATACACGGTTCCGTGTAGGGCCAAGCAAGCGGCCGACCGAGTGGCGGAGAGAGCCCACCCGCCCGTTTCCGCCCCGATGCGATGACCGCACGACAAGCAGGCGGTTGCGTTCGCGCCGCCGGGCCGTATAGGATGCGGCTTGGCACTCAACCTTAGAGAGTGCTAACCCGAGCCGAACAGAAGACAGAGGCAGCTACGGCAGCGTAGTTGGGAAGAGGCCTAGGGCAGAGCGATGGCAAAGACGTTACGGTTGGAGCCGCTGGGTGACCGCATTGTGATCAAGCCGCTGCAGCAGGAGCAGGTGCTGGAGAGCGGGATCGTGATCCCCGAGAGCGCCAAAGAGAAGCCGCAGCAGGGCGAGGTGCTTGCCGTCGGTCCCGGCAAGCGCGACGACGACGGCAAGCGCATCCCCCTGGAGATCGCGGTCGGTGACCGCATCCTCTACAAGAAGTACACCGGCCAGGACGTCAAAGTGGAAAAAGACGACCTGATCGTGCTCGAAGAGCGCGAGATCCTGGCCAAGGTCATCGTCTAACCGGTCTGGAGCACGGCGCGCAGGTGGCGCGCTGTGTTCCCTGCGTGGGCGAGCCGGGCGGCTCCGCCCCGCACTGGTCGGCCAGCGATCGGCGCGCCCGGTCGCGGAAAGGAGCGGTCTGCCCATGCCAGCAAAACAGATGCTCTTCGATCTGACTGCCCGCAAGGCGCTCAAGGATGGGGTCGACGCGCTCGCCAACGCCGTCCGCATCACCTTGGGGCCGCGGGGACGCAACGTGGTGCTGGAGAAGAAGTTCGGCGCCCCGTTGATCATCAATGACGGCGTCACCATCGCGCGGGAGATCGAGCTGGAGCAGCCGTTCGAAAACCTCGGCGCGCAGCTCGCCAAAGAGGTCGCCACCCGCACCAACGACGTCGCCGGCGACGGCACCACGACGGCCACGGTGCTGGCCCAGGCGATCGTGCGGGAGGGGATGCGCAACCTCGCCGCCGGGGCCGGCGCCATGAGCCTCAAGCGCGGCCTCGACAAGGGATCGCGGGTGGTGGTGGAGGCGTTGCGCCAGAGCGCCCGCCCGGTGGAGTCGAAGGAAGAGGTCGCGGCCGTGGCCTCCATCGCCGCCGACAATCCCGAAACCGGCCAGATCATCGGCGACGTGATGGAGAAGGTGGGCAAGGACGGCGTGATCACCGTCGAGGAGTCCAAAGGGCTGCGCATGGAGGTGGAGTACGTCGACGGCCTGCAGTGGGACCGCGGCTACATCTCCCCCTACTTCGTGAGCAACCCCGACCGCATGGAGGCGGCGCTGGAGGACCCCTACATCCTCGTCACGGACTATAAGATCTCCGCGGTCAACGACATCCTGCCCGTGCTGGAGAAGGCGCTGCAGATCAGCAAGAACTTCGTGATCGTCAGCGAGGACGTGGACGGGGAAGCGCTCGCCACCCTGGTGGTCAACAAGATGCGCGGCACGGTCAACGTGCTGGCGGTGAAGGCGCCCGGCTTCGGTGACCGCCGCAAGGCGATGCTGGAAGACATCGCCATCCTCACGGGCGGCACCGCCGTCTTGAAGGACCTGGGCCGCACCTTGGAGCAGGCCCAGGTGGCCGACTTGGGCCGCGCCCGCCGCATCGTCTCCACCAAGGACAACACCACCATCATCGAGGGCGCCGGCAGCGATGAGGCGATCCAGAACCGCATGAAGGAGATCAAGGCGCAGATCGACGTCACCACTTCCGACTTCGACCGCGAGAAGCTGCAGGAGCGGCAGGCGCGGCTGGCCGGGGGCGTGGCGGTGATCAAGGTGGGCGCCCCCACCGAGGTGGAGCTGAAGGAAAAGAAGGCCAAGCTGGAGGACGCGCTGAGCGCGACCCGCGCGGCCGTGGAGGAGGGGATCGTGGCCGGCGGCGGCGTCGCGCTGCTGCGCTCGGAAGCGGCGCTGGAGCCGCTCAAGAGCTCGCTGGAGGGCGACGAGCGCACGGCCATCCTGTTGCTGAGCGATGCGCTGCAGGCGCCGTTGGCGCGCATCGCCATGAACGCGGGGCAAGAGGGCGCGGTCGTGGTCGCGCAGGTGCGGCGGGGCGACGGCGCCGACTTCGGCTACGACGCCGCGGCCGACGAGTACGGCAACCTTGTAGAGCGGGGAATCGTCGACCCGGTCAAGGTGGTGCGCTCGGCTTTGGAGAACGCCGTGTCCATCGCCGGCATGGTCCTCACCACCGACTCCCTGGTGGCCGACATCCCGCAGAAAGCGCCGTCCATGCCGGCCGGTGGGGGGATGCCGGAGGAGTACTAAGCGCGCGGCCGGGGCCGGCGCGACTGACGCAGAAACCAGACGGGGCCCCGCCGGGCCCCGTCTGGTTTCTGCGTCCCAAGAAGGGCCCGCGCGGGGCCCTTCTTCTTACTCTTCCTCGTCCGGCTCGGCCACGTAGCCCTTGTCCGCGAGGCTCTCCGAGTCAAGGGCAGAGCCGGCACCGACGCCCTCCGCGGCCTCCTGCGGCTCCTCCAGCTGCTCGCCCATCATCTTTTCGCCGAGCCCCTCCAGCCCCTCCACTCCCTCCGTCTGCAGCAGTTCCTCGCCGTAGGAGAGCGCCGCCGGGGCGGGGGCGGGCAGCGGGGCAGCTCAATCTGGGCGCGCGCCGGGATCAGCTTGCCGATGATCACATTCTCCTTCAGCCCCGCCAGATGGTCCACGGCGCCGTTGACCGCGGCCTCGGTCAGCACCCGCGTGGTCTCCTGGAAGGAGGCGGCGGCGAGCCAGGAATCGACCGAGAGGGAGGCCTTGGTGACGCCGAGCAGCACGGACTGCGCGGTGGCCGGCTCCCGGCCCGCGGCCACAAGTGCCTGATTCAGATCCTCATACGCGAAGCGGTCGATCAGTTCTGTGGCGAGCAGGTCGGAATCGCCCGGGTACTCGATGCGGACGCGGCGCAGCATCTGCCGCACGATCACCTCGATGTGTTTGTCGTTGATGTTCACACCCTGGGCCCGATAGACCTGCTGGACCTCGGTCACCAAGTAGCGGTGCACGGCATCCACGCCGAGGATGCGCAGCATGTCCTGGGGGTTGACCGCCCCCTCGGTCAGTTGGTCCCCCGCCTGCACGGACTGCCCCTCCTCCACGCGGAGGCGGCCGATGGCCGGGATCGCGTATTCGCGCACGTCCTGGTGCTCGTACACCACGGTCAGCCGCCGGGCCCGCTCCTTGCGCTCCACCCGCCCGGCGACGCGCGCCAGCAGGGCGGGCGGCTCCTCGGTCTTGGCTTCGGTCGTGGGGGTCTTGGGGGCCTTGGAGGCCTTGGGGGGCTTGGGGGCCTTGGGGGCTCTCGTCGACGGGGAGGCGGGCCAGCTCGGCCCCCTCTTCCACCAGGTCGCCGTCCTTCACCACTGTCCGCGCACCCTGGGGGAGATCGTATTCGTCGCGGAAGGTTTCCGTGGCGGTGACAAGCACCTTGCGGATCTCACCCTCGCGCAGGATGGAGACCTGCCCGTCGATCTCGGCGATCACCGCCGGCCGCTTCGGCGCCCGCGCCTCGAACAGCTCCTCCACGCGGGGCAGCCCGGTGGTGATGTCGATCTCCCCGGCCACGCCCCCGGTGTGGAAGGTCCGCATCGTGAGCTGCGTCCCGGGCTCGCCGATGCTCTGCGCGGCGATGATGCCCACCGCCTCGCCCAGATTCACCGGCCGGCCGGTGGCCAGACTGCGCCCGTAACAACGCTGACAGATGCCGACGCGCGCGTTGCACAGCATCGGCGACCGGACGTAGAAGGAGCGGACGCCCTGCGCCATCAACCAATCGATCTGCTCTTCATCCAGGATCGTGCCGGCTTCGGCCAGGACCTCGCCGCTCTCGGGATGTGCGGCCGGTCCGGCCAGGAAGCGCCCCGCCACCCGCTCCCGCAGCGGCTCGAACATGCCGGGCTCTTCCCCCTCCTCGCCGAAGAACAGACCGGCCGGGCTGCCGCAGTCCTCATTGTGGACGATCACGTCCTGCGCCACATCAATCAGGCGACGGGTGAGGTAGCCGCTGTCGGCCGTGCGCAGGGCGGTGTCGGCCAGCCCCTTGCGGGCGCCGTGGGTCGAGATGAAATACTCCTGGACCGAGAGGCCTTCCTTGAACGAGGAGCGGATGGGCCGCTCGATGATGCGGCCGGAGGGGGCGGACATCAGGCCGCGCATCCCGGCCATCTGCCGCACCTGGGCGATGTTCCCTTTGGCGCCGCTGGCCACCATCAGATAGATGGAGCCGTACTCGGGCAGGTGGTCGGAGATGGCCTTCGTCACGCGCTCCGTGGCCTCGGTCCAAACCTGCACCGTCTGGTCGCGGCGCTCGTCCGCCGTCATCAGCCCCATCTGGTACTGCTCGCGGATCTCCTCCACGCGCCCTTGGGCAGCGTGCAGGACCGCCTTCTTCTCTTCCGGCACGCGGATCTCGTCCACGGCGATGGTGATGCCGGAACTGGTGGCGTACTGGAATCCGACCCGCTTGACGCGGTCGGCCATCTCCACCGTCTCGTCCGCGCCCAGCTCCTTATGGGAGACCGTCACGAGATCCTTCAGCGCCTTCTTGTCCATGAGCGCGTTCGGGAAGGGGAGACCGCGCGGCACGACGTCATCGAAGATGATGCGTCCGACGGTGCTCTGGACCAGTTGACCCTCGGTGCGCTCGTCGCGGACGCGGATCTTTGCGTGCAGCGCCAGCCGGCCCAGGGCGTGGGCCAGGGTGGCCTCTGCAAAAGAGCCGTACACGCCCTGCGGCGGCGGCCCCTCCCGGTATTCGCCCTGCTCTCCCTCGCGGTCCATCGTCAGGTAGTAGCAGCCCATGACCATGTCCAGCGTGGGGGCGATCACGGGCTCCCCGGAGGATGGCGAGAGGAGGTTGCGGGAGCTGAGCATCAGCTGGCGCGCCTCGGCCACGGCCTCGCGGCTGAGCGGCACGTGCACCGCCATCTGAATTCGCCGTCGAAGTCGGCGTTGAAGGCGGCGCACACCAGGGGGTGGATCTGCAGGGCGCTGCCGTCGATCAGCACCGGCTCGAACGCCTGGATCCCCAGCCGGTGGAGGGTGGGCGCCCGGTTGAGCAACACGGGACGCTGCTTGACGACATCGTCCAGCACGTCCCAGACCTCCGGGTGGGCCCGCTCCACGATCCGCTTGGCGCTCTTGATGTTGTGGGCCAGCCCGCGCTCCACCAGCTCGTGCATGACGAACGGCTTGAACAGCTCCAGGGCCATACGCTTGGGCAGGCCGCACTGATGCAGCTTCAACTCCGGCCCCACCACAATCACCGAGCGGCCGGCGTAGTCCACGCGCTTGCCCAGCAGGTTCTGGCGGAAGCGCCCTTGCTTGCCCTTGAGCATGTCCGACAGGCTCTTCAGTTTGTGGTTGCCGCTGCCGGTCACCGCGCGCCCGCGCCGGCCGTTATCGATCAGCGAGTCGACGGCCTCCTGCAACATCCGCTTCTCGTTGCGGATGATGATCTCCGGCGCGCCCAGCTCCAGCAGCCGCTTGAGGCGGTTGTTGCGGTTGATCACGCGCCGGTACAGGTCGTTGAGGTCTGACGTCGCGAAGCGGCCGCCGTCCAGTTGCACCATGGGGCGCAGGTCCGGCGGCAGGACCGGCAGCGCCTGGAAGACCATCCAGCGCGGCTTGTTGCCGGACTTGCGCAGGGCTTCCACCAGGCGGATCCGCTTCATGGTCTTCTTGCGTCGCTGCCCGACGCTGGTGCCCAGCTCCCCTTGCATCCGCTCGCTGAGCGTGTCCAGGTCGATCCGCTCGAGCACGCTGAGGAGCGACTCCGCCCCCATGCCCACGCGAATGACGCCGGGGTAGCGCGCCAGGAGTTCGTCCGCGCGCTGCTCGGTGAGAACGGCGCCGGTGAAGTCGAGCTGCTCGACGGGGTCTTTCAGCGCCTCCAACTCGGCGACGCGCTCCTCCTGGTCCTTGGCCACCTGATCCCGCGTGGTGGCGAACTGCTCCCGGAGCCCCTCCTCTTGGGCGAAGGAGGCATCACGGGCCTCTTGCTCATCCGCGGCGGCCTGCTTGGTGATGGCCTCCACCTCTGCGGCGGCCTGCTTCTCGGCGGCTTTCTCCTGCGCCTGCAGCGCCTTGTGCAACGCCCTGATCGCGGCCGCCGCCTCCACCGGAACCGTGTAGCGCACGATCACCTCGCCGGCCAAGGCGATGTTGCGGCGGGCGCTCTTGCCGTCCGCTTCCTGGAGGGTGACCTCCAGCGCGACCGCCTCCTGGCGGAGCGCGGCGATCTGTGCGGTCAGCGCCTCGTGCGTCGCCTCGCGGGCGCGCTCCAGCGCGGCGTGGACCTCCGCGATCTGGGTGTCCCGTGCCTGCGTCTGCTGCTCGAGCGTGGCAGTGAACTGCTCCTCGGATTCCGTCAGGGCATCCTCGGTATCGAGTTTCAAGCGGTCGATGGCCTTGCGTCGCTGCTCTTGGTTGATCCCCGTGATGAGGAACTGGGCAAAGTAGATCACGCGCTCCAACGCCCGGGGGGAGAGGTCCAGGAGCAGCGCGATGCGGCTGGGCGTGCCCTTGACGAACCAGATGTGGCTCACCGGGGCGGCCAGTTCGATATGTCCCATGCGTTCTCGGCGCACCTTGCTGCGGGTCACCTCCACGCCGCATTTGTCGCAGATGATCCCCTTGTAGCGCACACGCTTGTACTTGCCGCACATGCACTCGAAGTCTTTTTGGGGGCCGAAGATCTTTTCGCAGAAGAGCCCGTCCTTCTCCGGCTTGAGCGTGCGGTAGTTGATAGTCTCCGGCTTGGTGACCTCGCCGTAGGACCAGGAACGGATCTGATCCGGCGATGCGAGCGCGATGCGGATCGCGTCGAAGTCGTTTACCTCAAGCACCGACCTTCTCCTCCCTCTCGAAGCCGGCCAGGTTGATGCCCAGCTCGGGCACGTCCGGCGCGGCGGCCGCCTCTTCCATCTCCACGCGCTCCTCCGCCGGGTTGAGCACTTCCACGGAGAGCCCCAAGCTCTGCAACTCCTTCACCAGCACCTTGAAGGACTCCGGCACCCCGGGCTCCAGCACCGTGTCGCCTTTGACGATGGCCTCGTAGGCCTTGAGACGGCCGACCACATCGTCGCTCTTGACGGTGAGCAGTTCCTGGAGGATGTGGGCCGCCCCGTAGGCTTCCAGGGCCCAGACCTCCATCTCCCCCGAAGCGCTGCCCCCCGAACTGCGCCTTGCCGCCCAGCGGTTGCTGCGTGATCAGCGAATAGGGGCCCGTGGACCGCGCGTGGATCTTGTCTTCGACCAAGTGAATGAGTTTCATCATGTAGATGTAGCCGACGGTCACGGGCTGATCGATGCGCGCGCCCGTGCGGCCGTCGTAGAGCCACTGCTTACCGAAGATCGGCGGCGAGCCCCGGCCGCCGGTGAAGGCCTTCTCCGCGCGGGCGAGCAGTTTGTCGTACGCCTGGCCGCGGGTGCGCGACTCGCCGAGGGACTCCAGCCAGAGCTCCAGACAGGCCCGCCGGGCGATGCCCGACTGCCCGTCATCGAAGACCGCGGTGGGGTCATACCCCCGTTCGCGCAGCCAGGTGTCGACAGTGGCCTGGTCGATTTGGTGCATCACCTCGTCGTCGAGGCCGGGCTGGACAGCGCCGGCGGCCCCGGCCAGCCAGGCACGCGCCAGCGCGTCTTCCACCGCCTCGCCGCTGGCGCCGTCGAAGACGGGGGTAATGGCGCGGAAGCCCAGCATGCTGGCGGCCCAGCCGAGGTGCGTCTCCAGCACTTGGCCCAGATTCATGCGGCTGGGCACGCCGATGGGGTTGAGGATCAAATCGACCGGCGTGCCGTCCGCCAGGTGCGGCATATCCTCCACCGGCAGGATGCGCGCGATGACGCCCTTGTTGCCGTGGCGGCCGGCCATCTTATCCCCTTCGGAGAGCTTGCGCCGCTGGGCCATGGTCACGCGGACCATCTGATTCACGCCGGCGGGCAGCTCGCCGTGGTCCTCGCGCGTGAAGATGCGCACATCCACCACCTTGCCGCGTTCGCCATGGGGCACCCGCAGGGAGGTGTCTTTCACTTCGCGCGCTTTCTCCCCGAAGATCGCGCGCAGCAACTTCTCCTCGGCCGTGAGCTCCGTCTCGCCTTTGGGCGTAATCTTGCCGACCAGGATGTCGCCCCGGGTGGACCTCTGCGCCGACCCGCACGATGCCGAACTCGTCCAGATGGTGGAGCGACTCCTCGCCCACGTTGGGGATATCGCGGGTGATCTCCTCTGGGCCCAGCTTGGTGTCGCGGGCCTCTACCTCGTGCTTGGCGATGTGGATGGAGGTGAACCGGTCGGCGTGGACCAGGTGTTCCGAGACAATGATCGCGTCCTCGTAGTTGTAGCCCCTCCCACGCCATGAAGGCCACCAGCACGTTCTGGCCGAGCGCCAGCTCCCCGTTATCCGTGGACGAGGAATCCGCCAGCGGCTGGCCGGCCGTGACGTGATCCCCGCGGGCGACGACGGGCCGCTGATTCACGCAGGTCCCCTGGTTGGAGCGCCGGAACTTGGTCAGCGGGTAGGCGGCCTCGTCGCCGCCGGTGTAGCGCACCGTGATGGTCTCGGCGGTGGCGCCCACCACTTCGCCGTTGCGCTCGGCGAAGATCGCCTGACCGGAGTCATAGGCCGCCGGGCGCTCCATGCCGGTCCCCACCAGGGGGGTCTGCGGGCGCACCAAGGGCACGGCCTGGCGCTGCATGTTGGAGCCCATCAAGGCGCGGTTGGCATCGTCGTGCTCGAGGAAGGGAATCAGCGACGTCGCCACGGACACGATCTGCTTGGGCGACACATCCATGTAGTGCACCTTCGCGGGGGGCACCTCATCGAAATTGGGGCCCTCGCGGACCTCCACCAACTCGTCGGTGAGGTGGCCCTCTGCGTCCAGTTGGGCGTTGGCCTGCGCCACCACGAAGCGGTCTTCCTCGTCCGCCGTGAGGTAGTCGATGGTGTCGGAGACATAGGGGCGGATGGGGATCGGCTCGTCCCCCATGGCCTCCATCCGCTGCAACATGGAGGCCGTGATCTGATCTCCCGCCTCCCCAATGAGGCCGCCGCGGGGGCCTTCAAGGTCCTCGCGCAGATAGCGCCCCTCCAACTCCGGTGCACCGGCGGCGGCCTCCGTCACCACCTTCCGGTAGGGCGTGCGAATGAAGCCGAACTCATTGATGACGCCGTAGGTCGCCAAGCTGCCGATGAGCCCGATGTTGGGGCCCTCCGGCGTCTCGATGGGGCAGATGCGCCCGTAGTGGCTGTGATGAACGTCGCGCACATCGAAGCCGGCGCGATCCCGGCTGAGGCCGCCGGGTCCCAAGGCGCTGAGCCGCCGCTTGTGCGTCAGCTCGGCCAGCGGGTTGGTCTGATCCATGAACTGGCTCAGTTGGCTGCCGCCGAAGAACTCCTTCATCGCCGCGACGACCGGGCGGATGTTGATCAAGGCGCTCGGCGTGGCCTGATCCGGATCGGTGATGGTCATGCGCTCCCGCACGACCCGCTCCATGCGCAGCAGCCCCACCCGGAATTGATTCTGGATGAGCTCGCCCACGGCGCGGACGCGTCGGTTGCCCAGATGATCGATGTCATCCGGGTGGCTGTCGCCGTTATTGATGCGGATCTGCTCACGCACGATCGCCGCAAGGTCTTCCAGGTTCAGCGTGCGCTCCGCCGTGTCGCGGTGCTCCAGCCGCTTGCTCAGCTTGTAGCGACCGACCTTGCCCAAGTCGTAGCGGCGCGCGTTCAGGAAGAGGCTCTCCAAGAGGCCGCGGGCGTTCTCTGGAGTCGGGGGGTCACCGGGCCGGAGCCGCCGGTAGACTTCCAGCCGCGCCCAGGCCCGGTCCCGTTCGGCGCCCTCCGTCGGCACGGACTCCTTGGCGATGGTGTGGTCCAGGTAGGTATGCTGCAGGTTGGTATCCACGTCCCCTAGGAGGTCGCGGATCCGATCGTCCGTGCCCAGTTCGGCTTCGTCCACCGACGGTTGGTCCACATCCAGCGCGCGCAGCAGGGTAGTGATCGGGATCTTGCGCTTGCGGTCCACTTTGACGGTGAGCACGTCCCGGCTGCTGGTCTCCAGCTCCAGCCAGGCGCCGCGGTTGGGGATGAGCTTGGCCGCGCAGAGGCCGCGTCCCGTGGCGGTGTCCACCGTGGTGCTGAAATAGACGCCCGGTGAGCGCACGAGCTGGCTCACGACGACGCGCTCGGCGCCGTTAATGATGAAGGTGCCGTACTTGGTCATGAGGGGGAAATCGCCCATGAAGAGCTCTTGCTCTTTGACCTCCCCGCTCTCTTTGACCACCAGACGCACGCTCACGCGCAGTGGGGCGGCATACGTCATATCGCGGTTGCGACACTCGTCTTCGGGGTATTTGGGGTCCCCGAGGGAATATCCGCCGAAGTGCAACTCCATCCGCGTGCCGGTGAAGTCTTGGATCGGCAGGATCTCCTCGAACAGCTCCTTGAGGCCCTCGCGGACGAACCAGTTGTAGGAGTCCAGCTGCACGCAGATCAGGTCCGGCAGTTCTTGGACTTCGGGGCTGCGGCCATAGTTCTTGCGCTCGGCCTGGACCAGAGAGCGGGTGCGAGAGGCAGAAGCAGTGGCGGTCATGGGTGGCGAGGTCTCCTCAGGGATGGCGCGGCCAGCCAGCATCGGGCCGCCCGCCGGGCGGGGAGCAGGACTGGGGGCCGCGTGGCGCCTTAGCAATAATGGCGGCTCCGCAGGGAACGGAGGCGGAAGGGAGTGCCGGCAACGACGGTCAGGCTTGCGAGTTGGCGGAGAGGGACGGTAGGTCTGTGCGGGATCATGCGATCAGTTCTCCTCACACGCGGATTGCCCACCCCGTGCAGCGCCGACGGCGACAGTCAGGATGCCGGGATACGGTGATGATATCTGGGCATGGGGAACCGAGCGTGATTATAAGAGGCTCCGACCCGTCCGTCAATCCGCCGGCCGGCCCGGCCGCTGCCATCTGCATCCCAGGTTATACTGACATCCGTTCGCGGCCTCGCCGTGGTTCCCGCAAGGAGCACCTCCTTGGTCTTGCACGGGCCCGCCATCTTCACGGGAAATGCCCACCCGCGCCTGGCGGCCGATATCTGCGCCTATCTCGGCCAGCCGCTGGGCGAGGCCCAAGTCTTCGCCTTTTCCAACGAGAACATCTTCGTGCAAGTCGCCGAAAACGTGCGCGAGCGAGATGTCTTCGTGGTGCAGCCGGCCGCGCGGCCCGTGAACCATCACTTCATGGAGCTGCTCATCATGATCGACGCCCTGCGGCGGGCCAGCGCCGGGCGGGTCACCGCCGTGCTGCCCTACTTCCCCTACGGCCGCTCCGATAAGAAGGATCAGCCGCGGGTGCCCATCACCGCCCGCCTGGTGGCGAACCTCATTGAGACCGCCGGGGCCAACCGCGTCCTCACCGTGGACCTGCACGCCGGGCAGATCCAAGGCTTCTTCAACATCCCCACGGATGAGCTGACCGCCATGAATCTGCTGGCCGCCCACTTCCGCGGTCAGGAGTTCCACGGCGTGGTGGTGGCCCCGGACCTGGGCAGCGCCAAGCGGGCCCGCAACTTGGCGGAGCGCCTGGGCCTCCCGCTGGCCCTCTCCGAGAAACGGCGCGGCTCCAATGACAGCCGGGACCAAGCGGAAGTGTTTCATCTCATCGGCGACGTGCAGGATCAGGACGTCCTCATTATCGACGACGAGATCGACACGGCCGGGACGCTCCTGGCGGTGATCGGCCTGCTGAAAGAGAACGGTGCCCGCGACGTGTACGCGGCCGCCACCCACGGGGTCCTCTCCGGCCCCGCGCTGGACCGCATTGCCGCCGCCGACATCAAGCAGATCGTCATCACGGACACGCTGCCTCTACCGTCCGAGAAGGAGGGCGACAGCATCGCGCTCTGCTCGGTGGCGCCGCTGTTGGGCGAAGCGATCCGTCGCATCCACACCGGACAGTCGGTGGGCGCCCTGTTCGACTGAGTCCCCGCCCCAGCGGCATACCGCCCCACGCCCGATCCGCCCTATGCTGGCTTGGGATCCTCCGCCACGGAGAGCAGCATGGGACTACTGTCCGCCGCCAAGAAGGTGATGCGCGATACCAACGCGCAGGAGATTAAGAAGCTCCAGCGCGTGGTGGACGAGACCACCGCCTGGGAGCCGGCCGTCACGGCGCTGACGGATGCCGCCCTGCGCGCCAAGACCGACGAGTTCCGCGAGCGCCTGGAGGCGGGCGCCGACCTGGACGACATCCTTACCGAAGCCTTCGCCGTGGTCCGGGAGGCGGGGCGGCGCTGGCTGGAGATGCGCCACTTCGACGTGCAGTTGCTGGGAGGCATGGTCCTCCACCAGGGCAAGATCGCCGAGATGCGCACCGGCGAAGGCAAGACGCTGGTCGCGACCTTGGCCCTCTACCTGAACGCCCTGGAAGGGGACGGCGCCCACCTGATCACGGTCAACGATTACCTGGCCAAGCGCGACGCCCGCTGGATGGGGGTCATCTACCACGGCTTGGGCCTCAGTGTGGGCGTGCTGCAGCACAACGCCGCCTTCCGCTACGACCCGGATTTCGACCCCAACGAGGAGGAGGACGGCGAGGAGATCAGCGCCGTAGAAAAAGCCCGCCGCGCCGCCTTGGGCGACATGCGCTACCTGCGCCCCTGCTCGCGCCAGGAAGCCTACGCCGCGGACATCACCTACGGCACCAACAACGAGGCCGGCTTCGATTACCTGCGCGACAACATGGTCACGGGAACGGACCGCAAGGCGCAGCGACCGCTGACCTTCGCGATCGTCGACGAGGTCGACAACATCCTCATCGACGAGGCCCGCACGCCGCTCATCATCAGCGGCCAGGCCGAGGAGAGCCTGGACCTCTACCGCACCTTCGCCCGCATCGCGCCCCAACTCGAAGAGGGAGCCCACCTCAGCATTGAGCTCAAGTCACGCAGCGTGTCGCTGACGGAGCCCGGGATCGAGAAGGTCGAGCGAACACTGGGCATCGACAACATCTTCGCCGACGACAACGCCCGGCTCACCCGCTTCCTGGAGGCCTCCCTGCGCGCCCAGTTTGTCTACCACCGCGACCAAGACTACGTGGTGCGGAACGGGCAAGTCGTGATCGTGGATGAGTTCACCGGCCGGCTCATGGAGGGCCGGCGCTACTCCGAAGGCCTGCATCAGGCCATCGAGGCGAAAGAGGGCGTCAAGATCGAGCGGGAGACGGTCACGCTCGCCACCATCACCTTCCAAAACTACTTCCGCCTCTACCGCAAGTTGGCGGGGATGACCGGGACGGCCGCCACCGAAGCGGAGGAGATGCACAAGATCTACGGCCTGGACGTGGTGGTGATCCCCACCCACATGCCGATGATCCGCGATGACCTGGCGGACCTGATCTACCGCACGGAGCACGCCAAGTTCGAGGCGGTGACCGACGCCATCGCCAAGCTTACGGGCGCGGAACGGCCCGTCCTGGTGGGCACCGTCTCGGTGGAGGCGTCCGAGCGACTCGCCGATATGCTCCAACGGCGCGGCATCGCGCACGAGGTGCTCAACGCCAAGCACCACGAGCGGGAAGCGCAGATCATCGCCAAGGCGGGGGAACCGGGCGCCGTCACCATCGCCACGAACATGGCCGGCCGGGGCACGGACATCCAGTTGGCGTCGGGGATCGCCGGGCGGGGCGGCCTGTACGTGATCGGCACCGAGCGGCACGAGGCGCGGCGCATCGACAACCAGTTGCGCGGCCGGGCCGGGCGGCAGGGGGACCCGGGAACGTCGCGCTTCTATGTGTCGTTCGAGGACACGATCATGAAGCGCTTCACGCCGGACTGGCTGCCGGGCATGCTGACCAAACTGGGCATGGAAGACGGCCAGCCGCTGGAGTCCGGCCTGGTGGGACGCGCCCTGGAACAGGCGCAGCAGAAGGTGGAAGGGCACAACTTCGACATCCGCAAACACCTTGTCGAATACGACGACGTGATGAACCGCCAGCGCGAGGTCATCTACCGCGAGCGCGACGACATCCTCGCCGGCGAAGATCTGAAGCCCGTGGCGCGGAAAATGCTGGAGGCCGAGATCCGCGAGATCGTGGCACACTACTGCCCCGGCGGCGATCGTGTGGGCTGGGACCTGGACGGCCTCTGGGCCGAAGTGGGCGGCGTCTTCCCGCTCGAGCGCATCCACAAGGAGCGCGCCGCGGACGGCGACCAGGAGCACCTCGCCGACGCCGTCGTCGAGGCCGCCTTCGTCCTGTACGAGGAGATTGAAGGCGACGTGACGCCCGAGGTGATGCGGAAACTGGAGCGACTCGTCTTGCTGCGCACCGTCGACCGGCTCTGGGTGCAGCACCTCACCGAGCTCGACGCGCTGCGCCAGGGCGTGGGACTGCAGGCCTACGGGCAGCAGGACCCGCTGGTCGCCTACAAGCGCGAAGCGTTCGACATGTTCGACCAACTCACCGCCAACATCCGCCACCAGCTGGCGCGGGCAATCCTGCACATCCGGCGCCAGGCTCCCGCGGCCGCCGGAGCGGCCGCACAGGCGCGGAGCCGAGTGGCGCCGAGGCAGCCGCGCGCCGGTAGCGTGGCCGAAGAGATGGGGGTGCGGCAGGTGCGCGAGAGCAGCGGCGGCATAGCGGTCGCGACTCGCAGCAGCGCACAGACCGACACCGCGACCGTCGCCAAGGTCGGCCGCAACCAGCCCTGCCCCTGTGGCTCCGGCAAGAAGTACAAAAAATGTCACGGCACCGCGGGTTAGTCGCGTCATGGTGAGTGCCTGATGGATGCCCTGATCCACCGCGACGCCGAAGCCCTGACCGAGCTGTTCCGCGACGAGTTGCGCCGCGGCCGGCCCTGGCTGGAGGCGCTGTTCCACGTCATCTCGCTGTGGGAGATCGGCGAAGAGACAACGGACGGCCAGCACTACCGCTACCTCATCGGCGGCGAGGCGCTCGACTGGCTGCGGCTGGCCGAGCGGCTCTGCGCCGACGCCGCCGGCCTCCTGCCGGACGAAGAAGTCGAGGCACTGTTGGTGGAGGGGCGCTTCCCGGCCCCCCTGACCGAGGAGCGCCTGCAGGAGTACCTGGGCCCGACCAAGTACCGCGCGCATCTCAACTTCGTCTACGGCGTGCGCGTGGAGGAGGCGCTGCACCTGGCCGTGGAAGAGGCGGTCCAGAAGGAGCGCCGCAGCCGCGCCACGGGCTATGACGCCCGCGTCGACGAAGACGTGTTCCAGCGGATCTACGGCGCCCCGCGGCTGGACCTGCTGGCCGCCTTCCGCCGGGAGGAGGGACGGCCGCAGAGCGATCGCATCGGGCTGGCCGAGCTCAACGAGTTCACCTACTGGCTCTTCAAGCGGCGCATGGCCATGCAGGACCCCGCGCGCGTGGCCAGCGACACGCGCCGGGGGCTGCTGACACTGCACCAGTTGGAAGAGCGCCGGCAGCGGCGCCGGCGCGGGACCGACCCGGACGAGGGCACCCTCGTGGTCGAGAGCCACGCGATCCCGGTGCGCTGACGGGGCCGGTCTTCCCGTGACCCCAGCCAGCGCCGCGCCCCTACCGAAAGCGTATCGCCCGCACGCGGTCGAAGGCCGGACGTACGCGTTCTGGGAGCAGGGCGGCTACTTCCAGCCGCATGATCGGGACGGCGCCCCACCGTTCACCATCATCATGCCGCCCCCCAACGTCACGGGGGCGCTGCACCTGGGCCACGCGCTGACGACCACCATCGAGGACGTGCTCTGCCGCTGGCACCGGATGCTCGGCGAGCCGACGCTCTGGGTGCCCGGGGTGGACCACGCCGGGATCGCCACCCAGAACGTGGTCGAAGCCGCATTGGCCAAGGAGGGCCTCAGCCGGCACGACCTGGGCCGCGACGCGTTCGTCGAGCGGGTCTGGCGCTGGGTCAACGAAACCCGGCCCCGCATCGAGGAGCAGCTGCGGCTGATGGGCGCCTCCTGCGACTGGTCGCGAACGGTCTTTACGCTGGATGCGGGCCCGCAGCGCGCGGTCCGCACCACGTTCGTCAACCTGTTCCGGGACGGCAAGATCTACCGCGGGCACCGCATCATCAACTGGTGTCCCCGCTGCCAGACCGCCATCTCCGACCTCGAAGTCGACTACGAGGAGGAGCGCGGCGCGCTCTGGTACGTGCGGTACCCGTGGGCCGACGACGGAGACGGCGGCATGGTCATCGCCACCACGCGACCGGAGACGATCGTCGCCGACGTCGCCGTGGCCGTGAACCCGGAGGACGAGCGCTGGCGTGACGCCGTCGGCCGGCGCGTGCGCCTGCCGCTGCCCGGGATCGAACGCGAGTTGCCCGTCATCGCCGACGCCGCCGTGCAGATCGACTTCGGCAGCGGCGCGCTGAAAATCACGCCCGGGCACGATCCCCTGGACTTCGAGATCGGCGAGCGGCACGGGCTGGAGGCCATCCGCGCCATCGACTGGGACGGCGTCATGAGCGAAGCCGCCGGCCCCTATGCGGGCCTGGACCGCGACGAGGCCCGGCGCCGCGCCGTGGCCGACCTGGAGGCGGCCGGGCTCATCGTCAAACGCGAGGAGTATGCCCACAGCGTGGGCCACTGCCAGCGCTGTAACACGGTGGTCGAGCCGCTGGTCAGCGATCAATGGTTCGTGGAGATGGACGCCCTGGCCGCCAAGGCGGCCCAGGTGGTGCGCGACGGGGAAGTGCGCATCGTGCCGGAGCGCTTCACCAAGGTCTACCTGCAGTGGCTGGAGAACATCCGCCCCTGGTGCATCAGCCGCCAGTTGTGGTGGGGGCATCGCATCCCCGTCTGGTACTGCCTGCGCTGCGACGGCGAGCGCATCACGGTCGCGCTCAAGAACGAGGAGGCGGCCGGGCGGGTGTCCGACCTGCTGCGTCAGGGCTTCGACGAGGCGGCGATCGTGGAGCGGGCCGACCGGGTCCAGATCGGCGAGGGCGTGACGCCGATCGTGAGCGGGGAGAGCGAGCCGGAGGAGGGGTGCGGGGCGTGCGGCGCGGGGACGCTGATCCAAGACCCGGACGTGCTCGACACCTGGTTCAGCAGCGGCCTCTGGCCTCACTCGACGCTGGGCTGGCCGGAACAGAGCCCGGATCTGCGCCGCTTCTATCCCACCTCGGTCATGGAGACGGGCTACGACATCATCTTCTTTTGGGTCGCCCGCATGGTCATGCTCTCCTGCCACAACATGGACGGCGTGCCACCCTTCCGCAGCATCTACCTACACGGCCTGGTGCGCGACGCCGGGGGGCGCAAGATGAGCAAGAGCCTGGGCAACGCCATCGACCCGCTGGTCGCCGGCGAGCAGTACGGCATGGACGCCCTGCGCTTCACCCTCGCCACCGGCTCCACGCCGGGCAACGACATGCGCATGACCGACGAGCGCCTGCAGGGCAGCCGCAACTTTGCCAACAAGCTCTGGAACGGCGCCCGGTTCGTGCTCGGCGAACTGGACGGCGCGCGCGTCGACAGGCCGGACCCGGCCGGCGCGACCGCGCTCTTGCCGGAGGACCGCTGGATCCTCTCGCGCCTGCACCGGCTCGCCGGCGGCGTCGATACGCTGCTCGGCGACTTTCAGTTGGGCGAAGCGGGCCGCCAGATCCACGACTTCCTCTGGAACGAGTTCTTCGACTGGTACGTCGAGGCCAGCAAGGTCCGGCTGCGCGCCGGCGACCGCTCACCGCTGCCCGTGCTGGTGCACGTCCTGGACAGCGGCCTGCGCCTGCTGCACCCGTACATGCCCTTCGTCACGGAGGAGATCTGGCAGCGGCTGCGACCCCATCTGCGGGATGAAGCCGCCGCCGCGTTGATCGTGGCACCGTACCCGCGTGGCGAGGCGCGCTGGATCGACGACGGCGCCGAGCGGACCTTCGGCGCGCTCCAGGAGGTGGTGCGCGCCATCCGCACGGTCCGCGCCGAGAAGAGGGTGGAGGCGGGGCGCTGGGTTGAGGCGTACGTCGTCGCCGACCACGACGCAACGATCCTGCGCGATCGGGCTGCCGTGGTGGAGGTGCTCGCCCGAGCCCGACCGCTCCACGTCGTGAGCGATCGCAGCGCCGCGCCCCATGAACAGGTCGTGGCGCGGGTGCTGAGCCGGGGGGAAGTGGTGCTGCCGCTCGGCGGGCTGGTGGACCTGGCGGCGGAGCGGACGCGGCTGGAGAAGGAGATCGCCGAGAGCGAAGATCGGATCCGGCGGATCGAAGGCAAGCTCGCCAGCGACGGCTTCCGCACAAAGGCCCCAGCGGAGGTCATCGCCCGAGAACAGGCCCGGCACGAGGAGGTGCAAGGGCGCCTGCGCGGGCTGCAGTCCCGGCTGGCGGAG
Source organism: Dehalococcoidia bacterium (assembly GCA_963663235.2). GTDB lineage: Bacteria > Chloroflexota > Dehalococcoidia > Bin125 > Bin125. Next base: position 527,340 of record CAXXNO010000004.1, on the reverse strand, counting down.
CTGGAGTAGGGCGCCACCGTGGCGGACACCCGCATTTCGTTGACAGGCCCAGGACCCCTGCCTACGATCTGACCAGGCTTGCTTTTGCAACCTCGCCGTTGCCTAATGCAGCGGTACGGTGCTGCCTGGACGCCCGGCTCGATGCGCGGGGGAGCGTTGCGTGTCCGAACTGCTTGAGAACTACAGCGCAGTGCTGATCGCGGCGCTGGTCGGCACCTTCGTGGTGCTGAACGGGCTGATGGTCACCAAACTCCTGGCGCCCCGACGCAAGACCCGGCTCAAGGGGCAGGTGTACGAGTGCGGCATGCTGCCCATCGGCCGGAACTGGGTGCAGGTGCACGTACGCTATTACATCTTCGCCATCCTCTTCCTGGTGTTTGATGTGGAGATCATCTTCCTCTTCCCCTGGGCGACGTCCTTCCTGGGGCTCACCGACAGCGTGGGCCGCTTCGTCCTGTGGGAGATGATCCTCTTCATCGGAATTCTGGGCATAGGCCTGGGCTATGCCTGGCGGAAAGGTGTCCTGGAATGGCAGAAAGGGACAGTGGAGAGGTAGTCTCCCTCTCTCCCACCCCGGAGAGACTGCGGCTCGTCCCCTCCGACGTCGAGCCGCCGACCGTTCTGTACAAGGCGGTCTTGCCGGGCGTCATGCAGGTGCCCGCCGATGCCGTGATCGCGGCCGCGCGCAAGTCCTCGCTCTGGCCCATGACCTTCGGGCTGGCCTGCTGCGCGATCGAGATGATCTCCACGTACATGTCCAATCACGATTTCGACCGCTTCGGCATCGTGCCCTGGCCGTCGCCGCGTCAGAGCGACGTGATGATCGTGGCCGGCACCGTGACCAAGAAGATGGCGCCGGCCGTCAAACTGCTCTACGAGCAGATGCCCCACCCCAAGTGGGTGATCGCCATGGGCGCCTGCGCCACCAACGGCGGCCCCTACACGCAGTACGACCGCGTCCTGCAAGGGGTGGACAACATCATTCCCGTCGACGTGTACGTTCCCGGCTGCCCTCCGCGGCCGGAGTCGCTGCTGGACGGCTTCCTGTCCCTCCAAGACAAGATCATGGAGGACCGGAGCCGCTCTCTATGACGAGCGACGCGAAAGCCACGGCCGCGAGCGCCCCCAAGCCGCCGGCCAAGGAGCGGACCCCTGTCCCGCCGGAGCCGGGCAGCATCGCCGATCTGTACCGCGAGGCGATCGCGGCCGTGGACTTCGAGGCCGAGCAGACCAAGTGGGACGTCGCGCTGACCGTCCCGCCGGAGCAGCTGCACCACATCCTCAAGGTCTCTCGCGACCATCCCATGCTGCGTATGGACCTCCTGCGCAACCAGACCGCGGTGGACTGGCTGGAGCGCGGGCTAGAGGTCGTCTATCACCTCTACTCCACCTCGCTCTATCACTCCGTAGCGATCAAGACGTGGGTGCCCGCCGAGAACCCCTCGCTGCCCACGGTCACCGACCTCTGGGCCATGGCCGAGTGGGCGGAGCGCGAATGCCGGGAGATGTTCGGCATCGAGTTCGAGGGGCACCCGGACCCGCGCAACCTGCTGCTGGACGAAGACTTTGACATCCCGGTCCTGCGCCGGAGCCACCCGCTGGCGCCGATCGAGCTCAAGCAGGGCGTCGACGTCGAGTACTTCACCAAGACGCACCCCCGCCAGGAGCCGCCCGCGGCGGAGGAGACGGCCGCCGCCCCCGTGGATGACGAGCGGGCCCGTCGCATCGCCGAAGCCAAGAAGCGGGCGGAGGCGGCCGTGGGAGGCAAGGCGGATGCCAAACCCGCGGCGGACCTCACGCCGGAGGAGTTGGCCGCCAAGAAGGCCGCCCAGGCCGAACGGGTGCAGCGCGGCCGTGAACTGGCCGCCGCCCGGCGGGCGGAACTCGGCCCGCCGAAGGCCGCGACGAAGGCGGTCGCGGCCGAGGCGTCCGTCGCCGAGGCGCCCGCAGCGGTAGCGCCCGCCGCCCCCACCAAGCCGGCCGCTCCGGCTCCGGCCGCCGCCGCGAAAAAGGCCACGGCCGACATGACGCCGGAGGAGCGCGAGGCCAAGAAAGCCGACCAAGCCGACCGAGTCGCGCGCGCGCGCGAACTGGCCGCGCAGCGCCGCGCGGAAAAGAAAGCGGAGGGCTAGGTGACCCAGCAGTTGGTCACGGACCCGGTCGTCTTCGAAGAAGAGTTCGAGACGGTCGACATGAACATCAACATGGGGCCGCAGCACCCGTCGACGCACGGGGTGTTCCGCATGGTCCTCACCGTGGACGGCGAGCAGATCAAGGATGTCACGTCGTACATCGGCTATTTGCATCGCGGTGCGGAGAAGCTCTCGGAGAACCTGGACTACCGGGGCGCGCTGGGCTTCCAGGACCGCACCGACTACCTGGCCGCCTTCAACAACGAATGGGTCTACTGCAACGCCGTGGAGCGGCTGGCCGGCATCGAGGTGCCGGAGCGCGCCGAGTACGTGCGCTTGATCTTGGCCGAACTGAACCGCATCCTCTCGCACTTCATGTTCATGGGCTCCTTCGGCACGGACATCGGCTTCTTCGGCACCGCGTTCACGTGGAGCTTCAAGGAGCGTGAGCGGATCCAGGACCTGTTCGAGGCCGTCTGCGGCGACCGCATGATGTACAACTACTTCCGCGTCGGCGGCCTCGCCTGGGAACCGCATCCAACCTTCCTCGATGATTCCCGCTGGGTGCTGCAGCGAGTGATCGAGGGCATCAAAGACGTCGACCAGTTGATGACCACCAACGAAATCATGATCGCCCGCTGCCGCGACGTCGGCAACCTCTCCGCGGAGGACGCGATCAACTTCGGCGTGACCGGCCCCATGCTGCGGGCCTCCGGCGTGCCCCTGGACCTGCGCGTCGACGAGCCGTACTCCATCTACGACCGATTCGATTGGGAGATCCCCACCGGCGACCGCGGCGACGTCTACGACCGCTACCTCGTGCGGCTGGAGGAGATGCGCCAGTCGGTGCGCATCGTCGAACAGGCGTTGGACCAGCTGCCGACGAGCGGCCCTATCGTCTCGGAGGCGATGCCGCGCGTCCTGCGGCCGGACCCGGGCGAGGTCTACATGCGCCAGGAGAACCCGCGGGGGGAGTACGGCATCTACATGGTGTCCGACGGCTCCACTGGCCCCTGGCGCATGAAGGTGCGCAGCCCCTGCTTCCACAACCTGAGTTCGCTCAAGCACCAAGCGGTGGGCGCGTACATCGCCGACGCGGTCCTCATGTTGGGATCGATCGACATCGTGCTCGGCGAGGTGGACCGCTAACGATCCGGGCGGTGCGGCCGCACGGCGGCGGCGCGGCGGCGACTGGCTCTTGCCTGCCGGAGGGCGTAGCCTGCTCGGCAGAGACGAAGCGGAGTCCCGGCGGCCGCTGTCCGCGGAGGCGGCCCGGAGAGCGAGATGCCGGACGTCGTCCTGAGCGAATTCGCCGGCGTCGACCTGCCGGCCGTCGTGGACGCGCTGCTTCGGATCGTCTTCATCGTTGCATTGATGACGGTCAACGCGCTGGCGCTCATCTACCTCGAGCGCAAGGTTCTGGCGCGGTTCCATCAGCGGGTGGGGCCCACCCGCACCGGCCCCTTCGGCATACTGCAATCGGCGGCCGACGCCCTCAAGCTCATGGCCAAAGAGGACCTGCGACCGACCTCGGCGGATCGCTGGGTCTTTGAGCTGGCGCCGTACTTCGCCTTCGTCCCCATCTTTCTGATCTTCGTCCCCATACCCTTCACCCAGACGTGGATCGTGCGCGACCTGGAGTTGGGCTTCCTCTACGTCTTCGGCGTCCTGGGGCTGAACCTTGTGGGGGTGGTCATGGCGGGCTGGGGATCGGACAACAAGTACGCACTGCTGGGAGCCGTGCGCGCCGCCGCACAGGCGATCTCCTACGAGCTGCCCATGCTGATGGTCAGCGTGGGCGTGGTGCTGATCGTGGCGAGCCACCTCATCGCCGACACCGGCAGCGCGGCGGGCGCGCTGAACCTCAATGTGATCGCCGGGGACCAGCGCACCACGCCGTTCTTCCTCTTGCAGCCGCTGGGCTTCGTCATCTTCATGGTGGCGGCGCTGGCCGAGTTGCACCGGCCGCCGTTCGACACGCCGGTCGCCGAGTCCGAGGTGGTGGGAGGGTATTTCATCGAATACAGCGGCATCCGCTGGAGCTTCTTCTTCCTGGCGGAGTACACCGCCCTGCTGCTCCTGGTGCTCATAGCGTCGGTGGTGTTCCTGGGCGGCTGGAACTTCCCCTTCGGCGCAGACGCCGGCCTGGGCCTGCAGTTGGTCCTGACGTTGCTCAAGGCGTCGGCGCTGATCTTCGTCATCTTCTGGTCGCGCGCGGTCATGCCGCGCCTGCGCATCGACCAGTTGATGGCCTTTTCCTGGAAGGTGCTGTTGCCGTTCTCGATCTTCCAAGTCATGGCGAACGCCATCATCCTGGCCTACAACGGCGCCGACTGGATCATCGGCCTGACCTCGCTGGCGCTGCTTGTCCTTTTGGCCGGCCTGGTCTACGGTCGGGCACGGCTTCAGGCGGGGGAGGCCGCCCGCAGGCTCCGGCTGCGGCCCGCGCGCCCGCGCATGATCACCGCATCCGACGTGAGCGGAGCCGGCGGGGGCAGCGGTTCCTAGGTGGACGACGCGTGACCGCGACCGAAGTCGTTTTCTACATCATCGCGTTCTTCATGATTGCGGCCGGCCTGGGCGTCGTGCTTTTCCGCAACATCGTCCACGCGGCTCTTGCCCTCATCATGGCCCTCGCCGCCGTGGCGGGGGTCTACGTCATTCTCTCCGTGGAGTTCCTGGCCCTGGCGCAGCTGGTGATCTACGGCGCCGCCGTGATCATGCTGGTCCTCTTCGCGCTCATGCTGACGCGATCGCGGGAGCGCCCGCAGGCGGTGTTCGGCAAGAACCGCCCCTTCGCCGTGGCCGTGGCCGGCGGGCTGCTGGCGGCGTTCATCGGCGGCATCGTCGCGACGGAGTGGACGCAGCCGGCGCGGGACGATATTGAGCCGGTGCCCTTCCAGGAGATCGGCGACGTGCTCTTTAGCGTCTGGGCGGTGCCGTTTGAAGTGGTCTCCGTGGTCCTCCTGATTGCGCTGGCCGGCGCCATCCTGCTCTCGCTGCCGGACGACGAGGAGGAGCGCTAGTGCCGCCTCTCGAGAACGTCCTGGTGGTCAGCGCGATCCTCTTCAGCATCGGCGTCATGGGCGTGCTGACCCGCCGCAACGCCGTCGCCATCCTCATGTCGGTCGAACTGATGCTCAACGCTGTGAGCATCAACCTGGTGGCGTTCGCCGTCTACGGGCGCATCCCCTTCGGCAACTTCACCGGGATCATCTTCGCGTTCTTCGTGGTCGTGATCGCGGCGGCGGAGGTGGCGCTGGCGCTGGGTGTCGTGGTGCGCCTGTACCGCAGCCGGGCCACGGTCAACGTAGACGAAGTGAACTTGCTCAAGTGGTAAGCGCACGCGCCGGCGCGATGGGAGCACACGCTTAGATGTTCTGGCTGGAGCACGCCTGGATCCTGCCGGCCATCCCGGCCTGCGCTTTCGTCGTCCTGTTCGTCCTGGGCCGCTGGCTGCCCCGCGGCGGCGACTGGGTCTCGATCTTCGCCATCGGCAGCGTCTTCGTGTTGTTTGGGTTCGTCCTGGAAGCGCACCTGGACGCCTTCGGCGCGGGCCTGGGCGGGCTGTCCAACGTCGGCTTCGACTGGCTCTCCTTCGACGGCTTCACCCTGCGGATCGGCTTCACGGTGGACTCCATCGCCCTGGTGATGGTGGCCGTGGTGTCCCTCGTCGCGCTGATGGTGCAGGTCTATTCCGTCTCCTACATGCGCCACCACGGCCGGCCGGAGCCGCGCTACTGGTGGTATTTCGCCGCGCACTCGCTGTTTGCCGCGGCCATGCTGACGCTGGTGCTGGCCGACAACTTCCTGCTTCTCTACATCGCCTGGGAGGGGGTCGGGCTGTGCTCCTTCCTGCTGATCGGCTTCTATCATGAGCGGCCCTCCGCCGTCGAAGCGGCCAAGAAGGCGTTCGTCACCACACGGCTCGGCGACGTCGGGCTGCTCATCGGGATCATTCTGTTCTGGCGCGTCACCGGCACGTTCCAGATCAGCGACGTCATTGAGGCAGTGCAGGCCGGACGGACCAATGACCTGCCCCAGGTGATGGGCCACGGCTATCTGACCATGGCCACATTGCTGGTGTTCCTGGGCGCCATGGGCAAGAGCGCCCAAGTCCCCTTCCACGTGTGGCTGCCCGACGCCATGGAAGGTCCGACGCCGGTCAGCGCCTTGATCCACGCCGCCACAATGGTCGTGGCGGGGGTGTATCTAGTCGCGCGGCTGCTTCCCATCTTTGACGTCGCGGCGGGCGTCCTGCCGGTGGTCACGGGCGTGGGCCTGACCACGGCGCTGCTGGCGGGGGTGCTGGCCCTCGTGCAGACGGACATCAAACGGGTCCTGGCCTATTCCACCGTGAGCCAGCTGGGCTTCATGTTCGTGGCGTTGGGATCGGGCGCGGTGGGCATCGCCATGTTCCACCTGCTGACGCACGCCGTTTTCAAGGCGCTGCTGTTCCTGGGGGCCGGCTCCGTCATCCACATGACGGAGGAGCAAGACGCCGGCAAGCTGGGCGGGCTGTGGTGGCGCATGCCGGTGACCGCGCTGACGTTCACCATCGGCGCGCTGGCCCTGGCGGGCATCCCGCCGCTCTCGGGCTTTTTCTCCAAGGACGAGATCTTTGTCGCCGTGAGCGCGCACCAGGACGACAGCATCCTGATCCTGATGGGGATCGCCGCGTTCCTCTCGGCGGCTTACATGATGCGACTGGTGATCATCACGTTCTTGGGCCCGCCAAAAAGCCTGGACGTGATCCGGCGGGCGCGGGAGGCGCCCCCGGCGATGCTGATCCCGCTGGTCATCCTGGCGTTGCTCACGCTCGGCGTCGGCTTCTTCGCCTTCGACCAGGTGGGCGAGGCGCTGGGCTTCCCGGGCGGGATCAACAACTACGTCTACTTCCCGCTGCCGGAGAACTTCCACTTCAGCAACGCCATCGCCGCGTCCACCAGCCTCATCTCGCTGGCGGGGATCGTCGCGGCCTTCTGGCTCTTCTGGGGGAAGGCGGAGCGCGCGCGGCGGTTGAGTGAGTTCGCGCCGAGGCTCACGATGGTGGTGCAGAACAAGTTCTACTTCGACGAGCTCTACCAGACGGCGATCGACCGGGCCGTGCTGCCCCTCGGCCAGGCGGTGGCCTGGTTCGACCGCTTCGTCGTCAACGACACCGGCGTGAACGGCCCCGCCAACATCACTCGCTCCGGGGCCTCCTGGCTGAGATACCACGTCACCGGCCGGCTGCCGGACTATGCCCTGCTGATGATCCTGGGCATCGTCGGCGCCGGAGCGCTTGGATTCCTGGTGCGGCTATGAGAGTCCGGTAAAGGAGCAGCGGGAGCCTGTGGACCACGGCGAACTTCTTCTGATCACGTTGCTGATCCCGGCCGGCGCGGCGATCGCGATCATGCTGACGCCGCAGAGCCGCTCCGACGTGATCCGCGTCATTGCGGTGCTGGCGACGTTGGCCACGTTCGGCGCATCCGTCTACATTTTCGCCCTCTACGACTACCAGGAGGGGGGCACGCAGTTCGCGCTGCGCTACGTGTGGCTGGAGAACGTCGCCTTCCTGAAGGAAAACGGGATCAGCCTGTTCCTCGGCATCGACGGGATCGCCGCGCCCATGGTGCTGCTGACCGGCATTGTCGCGTTCACGGCGGCGCTGGTCTCCTGGAAGATCGAGTTCCGCAACAAGCATTTCTTCGTGCTGTTCATGACGCTGCTCACGGGGGTGTTCGGCGTCTTCATCTCGCTCGACCTCTTCTTCTGGTTCTTCTTCTACGAGCTGGCCGTCCTGCCGATGTACCTGCTCATTGTGGTCTGGGGCAGTACGAACAAAGAGTACGGCGCGATCAAGCTGACCATGTACCTGGTGGGGGGCTCGGTCCTGATCTTCATCGCCATCCTCGCGGTCTTCCTGGAGTCCGGGACCGGGACCTTTGACCTGCGGGTGCTCGGCGCGGTGGAGTTCGATTCCGGCTTCTCCAAGACGTTCTTCCCCTTCTTCATGATCGGCTGCGGCGTGCTGGCGGGCTTGTGGCCCTTCCACACATGGTCGCCGGACGGCCACGTCGCCGCGCCCACGGCCGTGTCGATGCTGCACGCAGGCGTGCTGATGAAGTTGGGCGCCTTCGGGATCATCCGGCTGGGCATTGAGCTGCTGCCGGCGGGGACGGACTTCTGGATGCCCGCGCTGCTCGTGCTGGGCGCCATCGCCGCCATTTACGGCGCCTTCTCGGCCCTGCACCAGAACGACCTCAAGTTCGTGATCGGGTACTCCTCGGTAAGCCACATGGGGTTCGTGCTGATGGGCCTGGGCACCATGAACACGATCGGCGTCAACGGCGCGGTGCTGCAGATGTTCAGTCACGGCGTGATGACGGCCCTCTTCTTCGCCATGGTCGGGGCGCTCTACGACCAGGCCCACACCCGCGACATCACGGCCTTCGGCGGCATCATCCACAAGATGCCCCTGTTCGTGATCTTCTTTGGCCTCGCTGGGCTCGCCTCGCTTGGCTTACCCGGGCTCAGCGGCTTCGTGGCCGAGTTCCACATCTTCGTGGGCGCCTTCGACGCCTTCCCGCTGTTCGCCGCCGTCGGGGTGCTCTCCGCCGCCATCACCGCCGTCTACATCCTGCGTCTGCTGGGACGCGCGGCGCTGGGGCCGTTCAACATGCGCTGGGACGGGCTGCGCGACCTGCGCCCGTACGAACTGCTGGCCGCCGTGACGTTGCTCGCCGGCATCGTCGCCATGGGCGTCTGGCCGGCGCCGTTCGTGGACCGCATCTCCGCGACGGTGTCCGAGCTGCCGGAGGTGGAACAGATCGGCGGACCGACCGACGACATTCCCGGATTGATCGACTGAGATGGATCTCGAATACGAACTGATGATTCCGGAATTCGTGCTGGCCGGCCTGGCGTCGGCGATCGTCGCGCTGGGGCTGCTGTTCCCGCGGCTGCGCCAGGAGGTGCTCGGCTACACGGCGGCGGCGGCCACGCTGGTGCTGCTGGTGCTGACGGCGGTGTTCTACATCAACGTGAACGATGATTTCGCCAACATCATCGCCGTCGACAACTACACCGTCCTCTTCCGCGTCTTCTTCCTCGGTATCGCCTTCTTCACCATCGTGGCCAGCATGCAGTACGCCGGGGAGCGTCTGAAGAACCACGCCGAGTACTACGGGCTCATCCTCTTCGCCACGCTGGGGATGATCCTGATGGCGAGCGCCAGGGAGCTGATCACCGCCTACATCGCGCTGGAGCTGCTCTCCTTCAGCCTGTACATCCTGGTGGGCTTCAACAAGCTCAACCCGTTCTCCAACGAGGCGTCGCTGAAGTACATGCTGCTGGGCGCGTTCTCCTCGGCGTTATTCCTCTACGGCCTGAGCATGATCTACGGCGTCACCGGGACCACGACCTACGGACCCATCGAACCCGACGGCGTGGAGGCCGGCCGCAACATCGCCACGCAACTGGGCAACTTCGGCGCCGGCGCCATGGACAGCGCCCTGCCGACGCCGTCCGACATCCGTCCCGGCCTGCTGGTGGGGCTGGTGTTGGTGGTGGCGGGGATCGGCTTCAAGGTCTCCGCCGTCCCCTTCCATCAGTGGACGCCCGACGCCTACCAGGGCGCGCCCCTGCCCATCACGGCCTTCCTGAGCGCCGGCGGCAAGGCGGCGGCCTTCGCCCTCTTCCTGCGGCTGTTCGCCGAGGGGCTGCTGCCCGCCAGCTCCGAATGGGTCTGGCTGGTGGCCCTGATCGCTGCGCTGACGATGATCGTGGGAAACCTGATGGCGCTGCAGCAGTCCAACATGAAGCGCCTGCTGGCGTACTCATCCATCTCGCAGGTGGGCTACCTGCTGATCGGCATCGTGGCGCTGCACGCCGACTCCCTGAGCGCCTCGCACAACGCCGCCAGCGCCCTGGTGCTGCACCTGATCGGCTACGTGGCGACGAACATCGCCGTCTTCGCGGTGTTGATCGCCTTCTACAACCGCACCGGCCGCGACGACATCTCGGACCTGCGCGGCTTAGCGTCGCGGCAGCCGTTCCTGGCGCTGATGATGACCATCGGGCTGTTCTCGCTGTCGGGGATGCCGCTCTTCGCGGGATTCGTGACCAAGTTCATCCTCTTCCAGTCAGCCGTGGACAGCGGCTTCCTCTGGCTGGCGGCGATGGGCATCACGGCCTCGTTCGTGTCGCTGTACTACTACCTGATGGTGATCAAGCAGATGTACCTGCACGAGCCCGAGCCCGGGGCGGCCGACCGGTTCTCGGTGCCGCTGCCGATGCTGACCGCCATCAGCGTGCTCACTGCGGCGGTGTTCCTGGTGGGGCTCTACCCGGCGCCGCTGTTCAAGGCGATCGAGAACGCCACGGCGCCGCTGTTCCTGGGGTTCTAGAACCGGCCGCGCGGTCCCATGGGGGGCAGGCGCATACGCTCACTTTGCCGCTGTTCGCGCAACCGAGCGTTTTCGATTCGCTCCCAATCGCCCGGCCCGAGGCCCGCGGTGAAGGGCACGCCGATAAAGTCGGCGAGCACCCGGCCGGGCTCCTTCAGAGGCTCGGTGGAACGCGCCCAGCCGAGGACTTGCTCCGAGCCGTCGCGAAGTTCGAGAAAGAGCGCGGGCCGCACGATGCCGTACGCTTTGCCTCGCTCCGGCCCGACCAGGACCTGATGCACGTCCTTGAAGTCAAGCCGCTGTTTCCGAACCGGAACAAACAAGGCCATCCGACGGTGAAGCACGATCGTTTCCTCGAAGCGGTACGCCACCACGCGGACGCAGCGACGACCGATGAGGCCCAGAGGGCCCTGAAGGTACCGCTTAAACATCAACGCTTCCCGTGTTGCCCCTCCAGTTGGGTAGATCTTGCTGATTAAGCTTTGGGCAGGATCACGCCCGTAGTCCAGGCCCAGAACGGCTCCGGTGAAGCCGGAAAGAATCAGGCGCTCGTTGCCAGTCTCAATCTTGATCATGTCTCGGCCGATATTGTCGCCCGCCTGTCAAGACGGGCGGGCGCGGCGGCACACTGCCAATCGTTCAGTCCGTCACGAATGCGATCCGCGACAGCCTCGCACCGCACAGCCCCGGCGCGCATCGACCGGGCAAAGGCGTGCAGTCGGAGCAGACCGGCAAGCTCACCCTTGCCGGCCCTCGATGGCCGCCAGCAGGATCGCAGCGGCGAACACCAGCCGCCGGTCCAGGGGACTTCCCTGTTCGATGGTCACGTCGAGCTTGTACACGAACGGATTGAAGCGCTGTCGAAGCGTCGCGTGAAGCACACCGTCGTCGCCCTTGAGGTGAAACGTCTGCGGAATGAGGTTCGAGAGGAAGCGACGCAGGAGCGCCTTGAACTGGCTGTCCTCCTGCACCTTGGCGAGGAGCTGGCCGTCCTCGTCCAGAAGCTCCCAGGAGTCGCGCAGGAGCGAGGTGAATCCCTTGCGGCGGGCCACGCCGACCAAGGTCCCGGTCGAGGCATCGAGAATGTCGTAGGCGGCCCGGAAGTCGATGATCTGCCGAGCATGAATCGTGATCAACTCTTCCTCGCCCGTGTAGAGGCGGATGTCTTCCTTGAGCTTGAACGCCTTCTGCTTGCTGGTCGCGATGACCCAGCCGGCCGGGTCGTAGATTTGAAAGCTGGCCCCGAACAGCTTGAACACCTTGCGGCGAATCGTGAAGTGGTCCAATTGGAACGGGTCGGTCACCATGGTCGAACTACACTCCTCCTGGCGGGCGGAGCGTCCGCGTCAGCCGCGACGCCACGGCCGCCACCACCTCGCATCTTGCCAGCGACAAGCCTATTGCAGCCCCGATACGCGACGCAAAGGCCCCAATACCTATCGCCCGGTGAGCCGGCTCACACATCCTCGGCGTCTGGAGACCGACTGAGCGGCGTGGTCGTTAGCGGCCTCGGCCGCCCGCTTTCGTGTGGAGGGTGGCGACGGCGGCGGCTGAGACGAGCGGCCGGCGCGCCAAACGGCTAGAGGACGGGCAGGTAGCGCTCGCGCTCGTAGTCGGTGACCTGGGCGAGGTACTCGTCCCACTCCAGGCGCTTGTTCCGCAGGACGCTCTCGAACACATGGCCGCCGAGCGTGTCCCGCATTACCTCGCTGGCGGCGAAGAGGTCAATCGCCTCGCCCATCGTTCCGGGCAGCCGCGCGATACCGCGCGCCCTGCGCTCCTCTTCGTCCAGCAACGAGACGTCTTCGTCGGCCTCGGGGGGGAGGTCGTACGCGTCCTGGATGCCGCGCAGCCCAGTGGCCAGCAGCGCGCTGAAGGCAAGGTAGGGGTTGCAGGCGGGGTCGGCGGCGCGATACTCCACCCGCACCGCCTCCGAGCGGCCCGGCTGGTACTCCGGGATGCGGATCAGGTCGCTGCGATTGCGCGTCGCCCAGGTGAGGTAGACCGGCGCCTCGAAGCCGGGGCGCAGCCGTTTGTAGCTGTTCACCCACTGGTTGCATAGCAAGGTCAGTTCCGGCGCGTGGCGCAGCAGCCCGGCGATGTAGCGCTGCGCCACGGGCGAGAGGTGGGCCGGCCCCTCGGCGTCGTAGAAGGCGTTGGTATCGCCCTCAAACAACGACAGGTGCACGTGCATGCCGCTGCCGTTCTCCTGGGCCAGCGGCTTGGGCATGAACGAGGCGTAGACGCCATGCTTGATCGCGACCTCCTTGACCACCAGGCGGTAGGTCATGGTGCTGTCCGCCATGGTCAGGGCGTCGGTGTAGCGCAGGTCGATTTCGTGCTGGCTGGGCGCCACCTCGTGGTGGCTGGACGCGACGGCGATGCCCATCTCCTCCAGGGTCAGCACTGTCTCGCGACGCAGGTCGCTGGCCACGTCCAGCGGGGTCAGATCAAAGTAGCCGCCCACGTCCAACGGCTCGGGATCGGAGGCGCTCTTGAAGTAGAAGTACTCCAGTTCGGGCCCCACGTAGAACGTGTAGCCCATGGCCGCGGCCCGCTTCAGCGTCCGGCGCAGCACGTAGCGGGGGTCGCCCTCAAAGGGACGGCCGTCGGGCATGGTGATATCGCAGATCATGCGCGCCACGCGGTCCTGCTGCGGCCGCCAGGGAAGCACCACAAAGGTGCTGGGGTCGGGCCGGGCGATCATGTCCGACTCGTCGGTGCGGGCGAAGCCCTCGATCGACGAGCCGTCGAAGGCCATCCCCTCCTCCAGCGCCTTCTCCAGCTCGCCCACCGTGATGGCGAAGGACTTGAGCGAGCCCAGGATGTCGGTGAACCAGAGGCGGATAAAGCGGACATCGTTGTCGCGCGCGGTGGCCAAGACGTAGGCGGTGGTCTCGGACGCCATGCCTCTAGCGCTCCGCGGCCGCCGCGGGGGATGGACCCGGCCCACGCGAACGCCCGGGCCGTCGTCTCATCGTCGCGACGGGCGCTCTAGGCGTCGAAGTAGAGATCGAACTCATGGGGATGCGGGCGCATGCGGACGGGATCGATCTCCGCAGTCCGCTTGTAGGTGACCCAGGTGCGGATCAGGTCCTCGGAGAACACGTCCCCCTTCAAGAGGAACTCGTGGTCCGCCTCCAGCGCCCGCAGCGATTCGTCCAGCGAACTGGGGACCTGCGGATACCCGGCCTTCGCCAGGTCCAGCTCGTAGAGGTCCACGTCGGCGACCGGGTCGCCGGGGTCGATCTCGTTCTCGACGCCGTCCAGCCCGGCCAACAACATGGCGGAGAAGGCCAGGTAGGGATTGGCCGTGGGGTCCGGGGATCGGAACTCCAGCCGCTTGCTCTTGGGGTTCTTGGAATAGACGGGGATGCGAATGGCGGCGCTGCGGTTGCGGGCGCTGTACACCATGACGGTGGGCGCTTCGTAGCCGGGCACCAGGCGCTTGTAGCTGTTGGTGGTAGGGGCGCAGAAGGCCATGAGCGCATCGGCGTGCTTGATCAGCCCGCCGATGTAATGGCGGGCCATCTCTGAACTCAGCGCGTAGCCCTCGGGGTCGTAGAAGAGCGGAACGCCGTCTTTCCACAGCGACTGATGCACATGCATGCCGCTGCCGTTGTCCTCGAAGATCGGCTTGGGCATGAACGTCGCCGTCTTGCCGTGCCGGCGGGCCACGTTGCGGACCACGTACTTGTACATCATGACCTTGTCGGCCATCTCCTGCAGCGTGTCGTAGCGCAGGTCGATCTCGCACTGCCCGGCCGACGCGACCTCGTGGTGGTGGACTTCCACGTCGATGCCCAGCTTCTCCATGGTGAGCACCATGTCGCTGCGAATGTCCTGGAGCGTGTCGCGGGGCGGCGCCGGGAAATAGCCCTCCTTGTGGAGGGTCTTGTAGGCCAGGTTGGGGCTCTCCTCGCGGCCGGTGTTCCAGGCGGCCTCCACCGAGTCCAGGTAGTAGTACGCGGACTGGCGCTCAGAGTCGTAGCGCACGTCGTCGAAGATGAAGAACTCGCACTCGGGACCCCAGTAGGAAGAATCCGCGATCCCGGTGGACTGCAAGTAGCGCTCCGCCCGCTCCGCCAGGCCCCGTGGATCTTTGGCGTAGCGCTCGCCGGTCACCGGATCGTAGATGTTGGCGAGCACGTGGAGGGTGCGATGCTTGGTGAACGGATCCAACGCCACGGTGGCGCCATCCGGGATGAGCACCATGTCCGACCGCTCGATCCCCTGGAAGGCCCGAATGCTGCTGCCGTCGAACCCGATCCCCTCCTCGAAGGCGTCATCGGACAGCTCCCGGGGGAGGACGGAGAAATGCTGCCAAGTGCCCAGCAGGTCGGTGAACTTGATATCGACGATCTCGACGCCGTTGTCCTCGATGAACTTGCGAATCTCCGCGGGTCCCATCGTGATCACGCACCTCCAAGACTGGCGAGCCGGTCCGGGCGGGCGGGCCGGATCGGCCCCGCCGTTAGCGTAATTATAGAAACGCGGAACCGGCCGACGGTCGCCGCGGCTGTTACGGTTCGATTAACTCTCGCCGGCCGCCGAGAGCGCTGCCGTCAAGCGAAGGTCCAGGTCCGCCGCGATCGCCTCAATGGGTGTGGCGCCGGGCGTTTCGCCCACGCCCTGGACGACGACGAACGCGGAGCCCCGTGTAAAGAGCACGACATCCAGGAAGAGGCGGTTGCCCTCGATCTCCACTTCGAAGACGGCGGCGCCGGCGCTCTCGCCGATGGATGCCGACAAGATCAGCCGGTCCTGCGCCAACACCTCCACGCCACTCACGGCAAAGCCACGCCGGACGATCTCGGTTGCACCCCCGGAGCGGGAGAGCAAAAGACCGATGCCCAGCGCCTCGATGGGGTCATCGGCCAGGCGCAGGGTCACGCTCACGAACGCCCCCAACGGCGCGATGTACTGGACGGAGAGGCCACCGTCCTCGTCGATCTCCACCGGCCGCGCCCGGAACCCCTCGGGCGGCGTCCCGAGGATCTCCGCGGCGGCGTCCGGCTCAAGCGTCGGGAAGGGGCGGCCGACCCGCTCCTGCAGGCGCCCGGCGCGCGCGTCCGCAAGCAGCCCGATCTGGACCTCCGCGATCCCGCCGGCGGCGGCCAGAGCGGACTGATTCGATTCGAACGAGCCGACCACGGTGACGCGCAGCACCACGTTGCCCTCAAGCACGGCAACGTTCGCGCCGCGGAGCCCCTGCAGCAGCGAGAGCGCATCCGTCCCCGCTTCCGGGTCCAGCAGCGTGGCGGCGGCGGCGTCTTGGCCGAAGGGAGCGGGCGGGGCGACTTCCGATTCGCCCTGGTCCAACGGCTGCGACCGCGTGACGCCGAGGAGGCGGACGGCTCCCGCCTCGCCGTCCAGCCGAGCGACGGCAACCTGCACGACCTGGGCCGCGTCGGCGTCGATGTAGATCACGCGAAAGATCTCCTGGAGGCCGACCTCCGCGGCCAAGTCGTCCGGCGCCCAGGGGCTGCCATCGGCGCGCTCGTAGCCGGCAAAGGCGGCGCCGGCCGGCACGGCCTCGGCCGCGACGATCCGGCGGCCGTCGATGGCCGGCGCGAAGACGCGGTCGAGCGGGACGGAGTTGGGCAGCCCGGCGCTGCGCGTCTCGTCGCCGTCGCCATCGCCGCCACAGGCAGCGAGCAGGAGCGCGGTCACCGTACTCAGCAGCGCGACCGCAACGGTGCGCGGGAGGGTCGGCATCGCTAGCGCAGCGGCTGCGCGAACCGATAGCCGACGTTGCGCACGGTCTCGATGTACCCAGCGGAGGTGGGCGGCAGCTTGCTGCGCAGACGGCGGATGTGCACGTCCACCGTCCGCCCGCCGCCGTAATAGTCGTAGCCCCAGACGCGATTGAGCAGCGTATCCCGCTTGAACACCGTGCCGGCGTGGGTCATGAGGAAGCGCAGGAGCTCGTACTCCTTATACGTCAGGGTGATCGGCCGGCCGGCCGCCGACACCTGATAACTGGCGAGGTCCAGCGACAGGCCGCCCGCGACGAGCAGGTTCTGCGGCTTCGCCCCGCGACTCCGCCACAGCGCCTGCCGGACCCGCGCTACGAACTCCTCGGGGTGCACCGGCGGCACGATGAAATCCTCGACCACCTGCGCCGGGTCGAGATCCGCGAGCTGCGACGGCGTCACCACGGCCAGAACGAGGGCGTTGGGCCACGCCTCGGCGAACGGCGATCGCGCCGGCGCGGCCTGGTCCCGCCAGTCGAGCGCCAGGATGTCGGGAGCGGCGGCGGGGTCCGGCTCCACCTCCTCGGCGCCGGACCAGACCACAACGTCGTAGCCGGCGGCGCGCAGCGGCTGCCGCAGATTTTCCGTCAGCGCCCGGTCGGCCGAGACGATCGTCACGCGATACATCGGAACCTCACCATACCGCGATGCCGCACCTCCCGCGACGCAACCCGACGCGATAGCGCTCCGGCGCCTGCTACCATCGCTGGCGATGACGGCGGAGCAGACCACAACCGTCCGGCCGATGCGGCCCAATCCCGCCGGCGCCAAGCCTCCCTGGCTCAAGGTGCGCCTGCCGGGGGGGACGGGCTACCGCCGGCTGGAATCGCTCATGCGCGAGAGCGATCTGCACACGGTCTGCGAGGAAGCGCACTGCCCCAACATCGGCGAATGTTGGAACCGCGGCACCGCCACGTTCATGATCCTGGGCAATGTATGCACCCGCGCCTGTGGCTACTGCCAGGTGACCAGCGGCCGGCCGCAGGGCCTGGACCGCGACGAGCCTCGGCGCGTGGCTCTGGCCGTGCAGCGCATGGGTCTGCGACACGCGGTGATCACATCGGTCAACCGCGACGATCTGCCGGACGGCGGCGCGGAGATCTTCGCGCACACCATCCGCTGGATCCGGCGGATTTCGCCCGGCACCAACATCGAGGTCCTGATCCCCGACTTCGAAGGAAACTGGAGCGCGTTGGCGGCGGTGCTGACGATGCGCCCCGATGTCCTCAACCACAACACCGAGACGGTCCCGCGGCTGTATCCCAAAGCGCGGCACAAAGGACGCTACGAGCGCACGCTCGATCTGCTGCAACGGGCGGCGGCCTGGCGGCCCCGGCCCGTCACCAAGAGCGGCCTGATGGTGGGCTTGGGCGAAACGCGCGATGAGATCCGGGACGTGCTCCGCGACCTGCACGGCGTCGATTGTGACGTGCTCACCGTGGGGCAGTACCTGCGCCCCAGCTCCAAGCACCTCCCGGTCGACCGCTACCTCCCTCCCGAGGAGTTCGACGCCATCGCTCGGGAGGCACGGACGCTCGGTTTCCGGCACGTGGAAGCGGGTCCGTTGGTGCGCTCCTCGTACCACGCCGAGAGCCAAGTGCCGGGCCGCGGCCCCCAGGCCCCGAGCGTCTTGATCCCACTGGTCGATCAGTCCTGAAGCGCCGGCGGAGCCGCCCGTCTACTCAGGGAGCACAAGCCGGTGTCGCTCAGAGGTAGAGCAGCTGCTTCGTAATCTGAACCGCGGCGTTCGGGCAAGTCTGCCAAGGTCCGCCGCCGGATAGAGTCCGCGCTGGTCGATTCGCTTACGTGTGCCGTCGTCGCTGTCAGTCCGTCGACGTTGCTGTCAAAACTGCTGTCAACCGTTGGACACGAAGCCCACACGCGCGTGGCGCATTGATGTTTTATTTTGGCCGTCAGCCGCGAGAGGTCGCGATGACACAGGGCTCGATCCCGTCGCTCTACGAATGGGCGGGCGGCGCGGTTCAGTCGAAGGCGGCGGCGACCCTCAGGACCGCCTGGGGCTGGTTCTCGCTGTGGAAGGTGGTGGCGAGGCAGAGGTGGGTCACGCCCGCGGCCTGGAAGGCCTCCACTTTCTCGCGGACCTGGGCCGGGGTGCCGAAGACCGCGATGTCGTCGGCCATCTCCTCCGACACTGCCCCCATGATGCCCGCGTGGTCGCCGACCGCAATCGCAGCGCGCACCCGCTCCACCTCTTCCCCATAGCCCGCCTCGATGAAATACCGCTGGTAGTTCGTCAGGCTGAGATAATTGCTCAGAGCGAGACGCACCGCCGCCAACGCCTCACCCCGGTCGTCGGACACGTAGGCTGGGGCGATGTTGCCCACAAGGAACGTGTCGCGCTTCGCCGCCGGGATCTCCTGCAAGGATTCCGGCAGATGCGAGCGCACGGCGTTGGCCCAGATCACGCCGTCCGCCAGCTCGCCCGCCAGGCGCACCATCTTCTTCCGCAAGGCAGAGAAAATGATGGGCGGCATCGGCTGTCCGGCAGCGGCCTCCCGCATCGCGTAGACGTACTGTCGCATGTGCGCCAAGGGCTTCTCCAGCCGGTAGCGGAACGGCTCCAGGATCTCGGTGTGTCCGGGCCCGATGCCAAGGATGAAGCGCCCGTCGCAGGTCTCGTTGATGTAATTGGCGATCCCGATCATCTCGTGCGGATGGCGGGTGTAGGTCACTTCGATCGCGGTGCCGAAGGTGATCCGCTCCGTCGCCATGCCGGTCGCCAGGCAGTGCGTGAGCCCGTCGAGCCAGCTGGCGCCCAAATAGGGGCGGACCACGTGTTCCGCCGTTTCTGACGAGCGGATGGCGGGCGCAGAGCCCTGCCCGGCAAACACGTACGGGAAGCCGCGTCGCTCCAGATCTTGCGTGGCCTCGATCATTGCCTTGCGTTGCCCCGGGGGCGGATTCAGGAAAAATCCGGGCTTCTCCATCGCCGACCTCCGATGGTGCTCGCCGAACGGGTGGCGGCGCTTGCGATCGGGCGAAGCGCATCAGTGCCCACCGGCGCAAGGATCCACCACTGCGTGCTCGCTGGCAACGCACACCCCCTCTTGGGGGCGGAATGCGACTGCT
The DNA here is from genome assembly GCA_963663235.2 of Dehalococcoidia bacterium. GTDB lineage: Bacteria > Chloroflexota > Dehalococcoidia > Bin125 > Bin125. The sequence continues at coordinate 507,969 of CAXXNO010000004.1, read as the reverse complement.
CATCCGCGCGCAACCGTGCACGTCGCGCGCCGACCAGGTGCGCGAACATGCGTTCTGTCCGCTACGCTTGCCGGGCGGACGGGTGGGATGCGGCGCGATCGCTCGCGCAACCGCGACGGGCCGAACCGGCGACCACCTGCGTTCAGGCTCGTCCTGGCGCGGAGCTGAACAGTGCTGCGATTCCGCCCTCTCCGTGCAACGGGATCTCGATCACGCATCCTACTGACCCGTCGTCCGCCCGCCGAAGGCCCGGAGTGACCGCAGCACCCTGTCGGCGGACGATCGCCGGTACCTGCACCGCCCGCCCGGGACGGCAATCCCCGCTGCCAGCGTCACAGCGCGTTCGGTCCTGCGCCTATTGAACGGAGACCACTGCCGCAAATCGTGCTCAGGTCTCGCGGTCGCGGCTCAAGGCCCGCGGACAGGAGAGCTGCCGGATGCCCTCGAACACGACCCAGATCGAGGCCTTTACGGGAACGCGCCTGCAGCAGATTGCAGATTTGACCGGGCTGATTCGTGATCACGGCGACGAGTTCAACGAGTTGGGCGAGGAAATCGTCAATCGAGCCATCGTCTCGATGGTCCAGGATTGTGATCTGGCCGGCGTCGATCCAGCGATCATCGATGCGGCGCTGACAGGGAACGCATCCAAGCGCCCACGGTAGGACCGCAGCCGTCGCCCAGAGCGCTTCGAAGTCACCCGCTGCTTGATTCGATCGCTTGCCTGCAACGGCGGCATGCATCGACCGCGCTGGGTCAGACCTGCCCCCGTTTCAGCCCGCCGAGCCCAGGGCTGGTGAGCGTGGTAGATTCGCGACGAACGGGGAGCGAGATAACCCAGCAGTATCTCCACGTCGCCACGGTGCTGCGCACGCGCCACTGGCACAACTTCGTCGGCGTGTTTCGCCTCGGCGCGCGGGTGCACGACCAAGCGCTCGCCACGGCCGGGAATCAGGGGCGACCACCCACTGGCGCCCGTGGCGACCGAAGCACATTTATACACACACCATCTGGGAGAGCCGCGAGGCCATGGAGCGGTTCCGCGACGCGGAGCCGCATCGGACGGCAATGCGCCGCCTGGAAGAGTGGAATGCGGGCGGCACGGCCTTCGTGGCGTGGGAATCCCTGGAGACCGGCACCAATTGGGCCGCTATCAAACGCCGGCTCGCAGCACCGACGACCGTGCGCTGAGAGGGTGGAGCCGCTCCGCGCGATTGCGGAGAAGGCGAACGCAGGGGCCTCGCCGTCGTGGTCTTGTGCCGTACAGGACAAAGCCGTCTGGGCGCGTGGGGCGCCCTTGTCGTTGCCGACGAGAGCGGCGGGCCACTCTATGGAACGTCGGTCGGGAAACGGTTCGGCGGCCTCCGACAGCGAGCCGGTCTGTCCAGCATGCGATACCATCACCTGCGGCACGGCGCAGCTTCACTGATGGCGGCTCAGGGTGTCCCGGCACGGCGAGCCATGGAAGCGCTCGGGCATGCGGATATCGGGACGACGATGAATGTTTACAGCCACGTCGCACCGGAGGCGCAGGAAATCGTCGCCCATCGCATCGAGGCAGCCATTGGGGGCGCGTCGTGCGTCGCGTTGCAGTCAAAGTTGCTGTCAAAGTTGCTGTCAAATGGCAGGAACACAAGGTCGCGCTGCCATCCGTATGACACAACTGATCTGGTAATCGAACACCGAGCCGGTGTAGCTCAGAGGTAGAGCAGCTGTTTCGTAAACAGCAGGTCGAGGGTTCGAATCCCCCCGCCGGCTCCACATCTCGTTTCGTCCGGCACAGGCGCGAACGCGGATCCGTCCACCGCGCCCGGCGCCCGCCTGCCGCGCCAACGCCCGTTTCGCAGACAACTGGAATCGTCGGGAGGCACGGGTTTGCCGGCGAGAATCTCGCCCCGCACCCGGAAGCCCGCGACGCCCCGAGTCGAAGAGGCGATGCCCGATTCGTTTGTGCGGCATCAAGGCGTGCGAGGGGACGGCGTGCGCGGACCGGCGGCGATCCGGCGCACGCCCCACGTGGGGTTCTCCAGCGCCAGCCCGATGAGAAAGAGTCGCCAATAGAGCCACATCGCCGTACCTCGCGAGGGCGAGGTTCTCGGCCGGACGCCACTCAATCAAGGCAAACCGAGTTTTGAAACACCTCACGTCATCAAAGGACGCGTATTAAGAGAAGCGAGGTCACGGGCGCGCCCGCCGGCCATCCGACGAACCGGATGCCGATATGTGGCTCGTCGCGGAACGATTGACGCTCGCTGTCGGCGAGGGGCGGCCACGCTCTGGCCGTCCACGTCTCGGACATCCAGAGTCCTCCGCTGATGGTCAGATCCCGCTCGTTTCTCTTGACAAGCCAAGCGTACGGACGTAGCAAGAGGATCATCTCACTGCGGTCGATCCACTGATTGGCCCGCGTCATGGGCGACGAAGCACTCTGGCAAGACACCACGCATCTCTGCCCGAAGCCGATCGATCGGGCCTTCTACCATCGGTTGCTCCAGGAACAAGACCGATGGACGGCGCGCACAACCACTGAGCTCGCCGGGTTCACGGGTCTTGCCGTCGATGTCGCGGCGGGAGAACTGCTACGCCTGCGACTGCGCGAGGGCGCACAGATCGTGCATATGTACCCGGTCAACCCCTCCGATCCAGACGAACGCTACTGGGCCCAGCACACCGTCACGACAGAAGGGTTGTTTCTCACGCGCTACGGGCGGCTGTGGGGCAGCATGGCCCGCCACCGGCCCATGTTGACGATCCTCGAAGACACCGTGACGCCGCCGCGGCGAGACGGCGCCGTTCCGGGCCGGCATCACCCATGCTTCAGTGGTACCAGCAGCCCTGCTTTCTGGCGCGCGGCGGGCGGTCCATCCGGTGTTCCCAGCGGCTGGGAGCAACTGGCCAGCCTGGTGGAACAGAGAGGCTGGGACCCGGCGGCCGTGCTGGACAAAGACGACGCCTGCTTCTTCCAGAAGGGCCGGATCGACCCGTATAGCCAGCACGTGCGCTTGCTGCCCTCCGATGCTCTGGCCGGCGATCGCGTGACCGTGTTCGCCGAGATGGACCTCGTCGTGTTGCTGGCATTGAGTCCGTTCACTGACGGGTCGTCCCCGGCGGCGAGCGCCGACGCCGTGCGGCCGCGGCCGGTGGAGGTAGCAGTGTACGACCGGGTGGCGGAGCCTCCTGGCTGGCCTTACCCCGACATGGGCTACCCGGATCTGACTCTCTACCTTGACCAGCGGGGCGTGCGCTCCGATGAGCCCGTGCCCACGTCCGGGAGGGAGTAGCGATGGGCTCCGAAGAGGTGAACATCAGCGTCCCGTTCGATCGCGACTTCTACGAAGGGTTGATGGCCAAGCGGGAGTCGTTCCGCCTCGTGTCGCGCGAAGAGGTGCCAGCGGGCCGCGGCTACGGCTTCCGGGTGGAGGCAGGGCAGACGTTCCGCCTGGTCGAGCTCGCAGCGGCGCAGATCATCGATACCTGCGTCGCGAGCGCGGAGGACCCGCGGGAGCACTTCCACTCGGGCACACAAGTCGCGTTGGAGGGGACGCAGGTGACACGGCTCACGCGTGTCTGGGGCACGCCGCCGCGCAACCGACCACTGTGCACCTGTATCGCCGACACGGTTCGCCCTGCGCCGAACCCCAGCCATGCGCGTGAGCACGCCGCGCACGGCGCGCACTGCAATCCCCACCTCTGGATGCTCTACACGCGCCGGCATCCGCGCAGCTGCTACGACAATCTCCGTGCCGGCTTCGCCCAACTCGGTCACAGCCAGCGGGCGATCCACGACAACATGAACCTCTTTCAGAACACGGCCCTGGACCCCGTGACGAGCGACTATCTGCTGGAGGAGGGCAACGCCCAGGCTGGCGATTACATCGAATTCTACGCGGAGATCTCGCTGGCGGTCGTGGTGTCGATCTGTCCTCACGGGACGGGCTCGATCCCCATCGAAGACTGGGATGAGAGCGGCGTGCCGGTCTACCCGATCGGGGTCGAAATCCGCGAAACCGACGTCGAGCCCCTCGGATGGCCCGCTCAAGCCCGAAAGACTTGACAGCTAGGCGAGAATAGCGAGGCGATGGCTTCGTGAGAGCGAGATACGCAGCGATGAAAGCAGGAGGTACAGCGTGACTTCGAGCGAGAACACCAGCGGACACGACGAGGGCACTCGCCTGCCCTGGCACCGGCGGCGGATCCAACGGCGGCGCTTGCTGGCCGCCGCCGCAACGTCGGGCGTGGGCGCGGCCGGCCTCGCCCTCGTGGGCTGCGGCGACGACGATGACGACGACGGGGCAGTGCGGCCCGCACAGGACCAGGCGGGCGATGAAGAGGTGACGCTCACTGTTGCCATCTCCGCCTTCCCGATCGGGCTCGACAAAGACCTCTCGGCCGGGAACTTTCCGACGTACGAGTCGATGAGCCAGTGCTACGACACGCCGATCGCCTTCAAGAACATCGATTATCCCTACGCGGAGCCGGCGGAAGGCCAGAACGCGGGTTATATCGACCTCGGAGAACTTGAGCCCTGGCAGCTGACGGCGTGGGAGATCACCGACAACGACTCTGCCGTCATCCTCACGCTCCGGGAGGGCATTCTCAGCGCCTCCGGGAATGAACTCACCTCGGAGGACATCGCCTACACGATTGATCGAGCCATCGCGTTGGAGGCCATCGGCTACTTCTACAACACCTTGATCGGCCTGGATCTGGACGACCCCTACGAGGTCATCGACAAGTACACAATCAAGGTGAAGGCCACAGCGCCCAACGGCCTGCTCGTCAGCGTCTGGGACGATCTCTTCATGCCGTTCCTCGACGCCAAAACGGCGCAGGCGGCCGCCACCGAAGATGACCCCTGGTCGATCGACTTTTTGGCCAGCAACTGCGCTGGCTTCGGCGCCTACGATGTCGAGACGTGGACCCCGGGCCAGGAAGTGATCTGGCGGGCGAATCCGAACTACTTCCAGGGGCCGCCCCAGATCGACCGAGTGATCTACCGCGTGGTTCCGGAGTCCTCGGTACGCTTGGCGGCGTTGCAGGCGGGCGAAGTCGACATCGCCGAAGATTTGAGCCCGGACCAGTTCTTCCAGGCCAAGGACTCCGATGGTGTCAACGCCATCGCGGTGCGAAGCAATTTCGTCCTGTTCGCCTACATGAACTCGCTGCTGCCGCCGTTCGACGACGTGCGGGTCCGACAGGCCCTCAATATCATGATGCCGCGCGACGAGATTGCGGAGAGCGTCTACCTTGGTCTCGCCCTGCCCTGGCGGGCGGCCCTCTCAACCATCAACCCCGGAGCGAACTCGGACCTGTGGCCCTTCCCGGATCAGCCGGACGCGGGCGCGGCGAAGGCGCTGCTCGACGATGCGGGCTTCGGCGGCGGCATGGACCTCGATCTGAGCTACACGACAGCGCTCCCGCTGAACGAGCAGATTGCGAACCTGGTGCGCGCCAACTTGGCCGAGATCGGCGTCAACGTGACGCTCAACCCCCTCCCCGACGGGGACATGATTGACGGCACGTATGGCCGCACCATCCCGTTCGGGCTATGGCTCGACACCCCGATCGGACCGGACCCGATCTACGGGTTGTTCCTTTATAACTACGACCCGGCAACCATCAGCAACCACGGCCAGTTGGATGATCCGGAGCTGCAGCGGCTCATCGATGAGGCGATCCCGTTGGTGGATCTGGATGACCGAATCGAAGCGAGCCAGGCTGGGCAGGCGCGAGCGCTGGAGCTCTCGGGGTTCGCACCGCTGGTTGAGCCGTTCTACGCCGTGGCAATGCGGGACAACATTGAAGGGTTCACCTGGCACAACGCGAACGACATGTACTTCCGCCAACTGCGCAAGACGTAGCGCCGCACCCGAGGCAGCGGCTCCTCACGGGTGGGGGCGGGCTAGCCGTCGGCGAGTCCATCGGCGTGCGCGCGCCCAGCGATCGTCCGTTCGCCGCAGCGATCCGTCGACGAGGGCTGGCGGGACAAGAGTAGAGCGGTGAAAAACAGACTGCCGCGATACGTGGCGCGGCGTGCGGCGTTCGTGATCCCGCAACTCTTCGTCGTGTCGGTGCTCGCGTTCGCGCTGCTCAAGCTCATCCCGGGTGATCCGGCGCGTCTCGCCTTGGGACCGGCGGCGACAAACGAGGTCTCGTTGCAGGCCATGCGTGAGCGCTTGGGCCTCGACGATCCCGTCGTCGTGCAGTACGGAAAGTACTTGGAGAATCTCGTCCAGGGCGACTGGGGCCGCTCGTTCCGGACACAGGAGCCTGTGCTGGAGGACATCGGGCGTCGGTTGCCCGCGACCCTCGAGTTGATCACCCTGGCGATGTTCCTGAGCCTCGTCCTCGGGGTCGTGATCGGGATCATTGCGGGGCTACGACCGCGCGGTGTGCTGAGCCGCATCTTAACGTGGTACGGCTTCTTCGCCGGCTCCATCCCGGATTTTTGGATGGGACTCCTGCTGGTGTTCCTCTTCTTCCATGTCGCGGACATCGCGCCCGCGCCGCTCGGCCAGATCGGCATCGGCGTTCGGGCGCCACCGGAAAAGACCTACCTCTTACCCATCGACTCGCTCATCGATGGAAACTGGGCCGCCTTCAAATCGTCGCTGACGCATCTCCTATTGCCCGTCGCCACCCTGGTCCTGGTCTACATGCCGGCCGTACTGAAGACGGTGGCCGCGGCGGTCGAGAAATCCCGGCGCGAGCCGTTCTTGGTGGCCGCACGCGTCCACGGCATGCGGCGCCGCTACCTCTACTGGTACCTCTTCCGTAATACGTTGCCCCCAACGATCACGATCGTCGGCGTCCTGTTCGCATTCCTGATCGGTGGCGCGGTGTTGGTTGAGCAAGTGTTCGCCTGGAACGGATTCGGGCAATACGCGGTGGAGGCCGTGCTACGGAAGGATCTGTTGGCCGTACAGGGATTCCTGCTGGTGGCGGCGACGATCACGATGTTCACGTATCTGATCGTCGACGTGCTGTACGCGATCGCGGACCCGCGGGTCCGGCTCTAAAGGGACGGAGCCATGACTGTCGCGGTCGCTGGGATCGATCAGCAGGCACGGGGAGCCGTGAGGCGCGCGTGGAACTGGTTCGAGGGCGACTGGCTATTCATCACGGCCGTGCTGATTCTCGCCGCGATGGCGTTCTTCGCGATCTTCGCCCCCGTGCTGCCCCTCGCGGATCCCGAGCTGCCGCGCCCGGCCGACCGCCTGGAGTCTCCAAGCTTGTCGCATCCGTTCGGTACGGACGTCAACGGCACCGATATCTTCAGCCGGGTGATCCATGCGCCTCGCATCGACCTGCTCATCGGGATCATGAGCGTGCTGATCGCGCTGGGCGCGGGCTCCGTGATCGGGCTCTTTGGAAGTTACTTTCAAGGGCGCGGCGGTATTCTCGGCTTCCTCACAGAGATCCTCAATCGACTCATGGATATCTTGCAATCATTCCCGGCTTTCATCGTGGCCCTCGCTCTTGTGGGGATAGCCGGGCAAGGGACCTGGAACGTGATCGCCGTGCTGGCGTTCCTCTTCACGCCGATCTTTTTCCGTTTCATGCGGGCCGAGGTGTTGCACGTGCGGGAGCGCCTGTTCGTGGAAGCACAGATCGCGGCCGGAAGCCCGCTCTGGCGCGTACTCTTCGTGAATGTCTTCCGCAACTCGGTTGGCGCAGCGGTGGTGCAGGCATCACCCACGATGGGATTCGCCATCCTCCTGACAGCGGGCCTGAGCTTCCTGGGCGCCGGCGTCCGCCCGCCGACGCCCGAGTGGGGTGCGATGATCTCGACCGGCCAAGAGCAGATCTATGTCGGGCGGTGGTGGCCGGCGCTGTTCCCGGGACTGGCCATTGCGCTCACCGTGTTCGCGCTGGCCGTCATCGGTGAGTCGTTACGCAAGCGGATCGAGCGTTAAGGCATGGAGGCGACACGGCCGGTCCTTGAGCTGAGCCATTTGACCGTCGCCGGCCCGCGGCCGGGAACGGTTCTCCTGCATGACATCTCACTGGCCGTCTGCGCGGGCGAAATGCTGGCCGTGGTGGGCGAGAGCGGGTCCGGCAAGTCGATCCTGGCACTCGCTGTGATGGGCGTGCTACCGGATCTTGTCAGGGTGACCGGCGGATCTGTGCTGTTCCTGGGCGAGGACCTCCTGCGAAAGTCCGAGGCGGAGTTGCGTCGACTGCGCGGTTCGCAGCTCTCGATGATCCTGACCGGCGGCCGGGCCGCGCTCAATCCCATGGAGACCGTCGGCACGCAGATCCGTTATGTGATCCGCTCACATTTGACGCTGGACAAGGATGCCGAGGATCAGCTGATCATCGGCATGTTGAATTCCGTGGGCATCCCGGACCCGGAGCGACGGGCGCACGCCTACCCGCACGAACTCAGCGGGGGCATGGCGCAGCGCATCCTCGTCGCGCAGGCGATGGTGTGCGAACCGCACCTGCTGATTGCAGACGAGCCGACGAGTGACCTGGACGTGACCGTCGCCGCGCAGGTCGTGGACGGGATGAAGACATTGATCGATGAGCGTGGGTCGGCCAGCATCCTCCTGACGCGTGATCTGGGCATTGTCGCCGAGAACTGTGACACCGTTGCCGTGCTGGGCGGGGGCGAGCTGCTCGAGTTCGCGCCGGTGGAGTCGTTCTTCGCTCAGCCCACGCACCCGTACAGTAAAGCGATGGTGAGCGACGCACTCATCGCGCTGGAGCACGACGCCGCGCCGGCCGCTCCGGCCTCGATCGCGCGAGAGATGGCAGAGGCGTCCACGGCGGAGAGCGCCGCCAGCGGCTACGTCCTGGTCGCCGAAGGGCACTACGTGAAACGCTTTGACGATGCTTGACCTGCTGCGCGTCGTCGACCTCGTGAAGCAGTTCGATCTGCCCAGAACGAGCAAAGTGCTGACGGCGGTGAACGGCGTCTCGTTCGAGCTCGGCGAGGGCGAGACGCTGGGCATCGTGGGCGAGAGCGGCTCGGGAAAGACGACACTGGGACGTTGCGCCCTCCGACTGCTTGAGCCAACCGCGGGCGCCGTTCATTTTCTTGGAAAAGACTTGGCCGCCCTGTCGCACTCGGAGATGCGGCAGCAACGCGCGAAGATGCAGATTGTCTATCAGAACCCAGGCGAAGCGTTCGATCCGACGATGACGATCCGCGGGATCATCGAAGATCCCCTGAAGTTCCATACATCGCTCTCGCGGAAGGAGCGGCACGCGGAGGTACAGCAGCTCGCGGAGCGCGTCGGCCTCGACGTGGCGCTGCTGGGGACCCGTCCACGCGATTTGCCGGCCGGCGCACGGCAGCGGGCCGCAATCGCGCGAGCGATCGCGACGCGGCCGAAACTGATCGTGCTGGACGAGCCGACCTCGGCGCTGGACCTCTCAGTGAGGCGCCGGATCCTCGATCTCCTTATCGAGCTGCAGCGCGACCTCGCCATTTCCTACATGTTCATTTCACACGACCTCAGTACGGTGCGGAAGATTAGCCATCGCGTCGCGATCATGTACCTCGGTGAGATCTTGGAGCTTGGCCCAACGCAGGAGCTCTACGAATCGCCGCAGCATCCCTACAGCCGGGCGCTGCTGTTGTCCGTCTCGCGACCAGACCCAACGAGCGAGGCGCGCCGGCTGCCGCTGCCGGGAGAGATCCCGAGCCCCATTGACCTGCCGCCCGGCTGCCCTCTGGCGTCGCGCTGTCCCTTGGTGGAGAGCGTGTGCAGAGAGGAACGGCCGCCGCAGGTGAAGGTCGGCGGCGCCGAGAGTGACTGGTGGGCGGCTTGCCATCCGATGGCCGCGACGCCGGGAGCCGCTTGGCGGGCGCGGTTGGAGGAGGCAGAGACCCATCGAGAGGTGCGCCGCCGCGACCGCGAATCCATGGGCCTCGCACACTTTGAACGGCTCGTCGGCAGCACCGCGCACCACGAAGAGGGAGAACACGATGGCTGATGTACAAGTCGTGACGCCGGGAGGGATGGAGGCGCTGTACGAACGCTTCCATTCCGCCGCGATCGTCCGCGCAGGGAACGTCGTCTACATGTCGGGGGCGCTGGGGGTGAACGACGACATGCGCATCGTCGAAGGGCGAGAGGCGCAGCTCACGCGCGCCTTTGAGAACCAGGAGCGGATGCTGGCGGCGGTCGGTGCGACCTGGGACGACGTGGTGCAGCTCAATACCTACCACACGGACATGCGGGACATCCCACTCGTGTTCCAGGTCAAAGATCGCTTCATCGTGGAGAATTACCCCACATGGACGGCGGTAGCGGTGCCGTTTCTGCGTCTCCCCGGCCAAATCATCGAGGTCCGCTGTCACGTTGTGTTGAACGAACCGAAGGAATATCTCGTCCCGCCGGGGATGGAGCAGCAGGTTGAGAGCTTCCACTACACGCCGGTGATTCGCGTCGGAGATATGGTCTACATGACCGGCCAGGTCGGCATCACTGATGAACTGCAGCTGCTCGAAGGTCGGATCCCGCAGGACATCCAAATGTACGAGAACATCAAGCGCCTGCTCGAGACCGCCGGCGCGACCTTCGACGATGTCGTGCAACGGGAGAGCTTCCACCTTGACACGCGCGAGGGCTGGTTCCCAACACGTTTCGGCGATAATGTCCCGGTCGATTTTCTCTCAGTGAACGACCGCTACTTCACCAATCCAAGCTATCCCGCATGGACAGGTGTCGGTGTGCGCGCCCTCGGCCCGCCAGACATGCCGCACATGAACGAAGAGATGCAGTGCACGGCTGTGCTGCGCCGCGCGCGCGAGTACATCACGCCACCGGGCATGGAGAATCATGTGGAGAATTTCCACTACACGCCCGTCGTGCGCGTGGGCGAGACGCTCCACATGACGGGCCAGGTTGGGATCGATGCGGACCTGCGATCGGTGGAGGGTCGCGAGGCGCACATCGTGCAAGCGTTCGAGAACCAGCAACGCCTGCTCGAGGCAGCCGGCGCGGACTGGGGCCACGTAGTGGAGGTCGTGTCGTACCACACCGATCTGCGGGATCTCGACTTGTTCCTTGAGGTGCGCGACCGTTACCTGGGCGACCATCGGCCGACCTTCACGCCCGTCGGCACGACGGCTCTGGGTACTGTAGACATGCCGCAGACCATGCTCGAGATCAAGTGCGAGGCGGTGATCTAACGGCCTTGCTCTCCGCCTGGGGTGCGGGGCGTCGACGTTCCATCCGCCTGAGCCTGGCTCGCAGATTGTGGGTTCCAGGGACACACGCAACCGCAATCGGTTCTGTCAGATCTCAGGGCTCGTCGGCGTAGCGAGGCCTCTTTGCCGGTGGATGGAGGAGACGCCCGTGGACTGCCCGCACGGTAGAGCAGCCGCCACGACCAGGCGCCGGCAGGCCACGACGCTGGGCTACCAGAGTTTCAACCGTCGCGCCTGGGCCCATCCCGCCCTCACGCCGCCCATGCGCAGGCGTGAGGGCGCTGTACCGGCCCAAACCCTATCCGTACCTAGACCTCGCAGATCGGATCCGATCAGACAGCGATTCGCGAGCCGACATCGGAAGGATGGAATATTGAGCCACCCCACCGTCTATCCTCTGGAGGCGCAGATCCTCACGACCGGCGTCGCGCCACGAGGCTGGCCGCACGAACGGAGAGGCTAGTGACGCAAACTGATCTGTGGTCTCACACCACGCGTCTCGCGCCCAAGCCCATCGATACCCAGTTCTATGCCGACCTCATCGCCAAGGCGGCAGACTGGATCCCGCGGAGCACACAGGTCCTGAGCGACCTGCGCGGCCTTGCCTGTGAAGTCCGGTCCGGTGAAGTGCTGCAGTTGCAGCTGCTCGACGGCGCCCAGATCGTTCACCTCTTCATGTTCAACCCAGAGGACCCGGACGAGCGGTTTTGGGCGCAGACTTCGTTCGCGACCGAGGGCCTGTTCCTCAGCCGCTACAGCCGCCTCTGGGGAACAATGGCCCGGAACCGGCCCATGCTGACGATGCTGGCGGATACCGTCACCCCGCCGCGCCGCGCCGACTGGGTCTACGGGAGCCACCACCCGATCTGCAGCGGGACGGGGCTGCCGATTCACTGGCGCTGCGCCGGTGGACCGACCGGCATCCTCACCCCATGGGAGCAGATGGTGGCCTTGGTGGAGACGCGCGGCCTCGATCCGCGCCTGATTCTGGATAAAGACGACGCCTGCTTCTTCCAAAAGATGCGCATCGAACCGTACAGCCAGCACCTGGAGCTGCTGCCGTCGGACGCCCTGACGGGCGATCGCGTCGCGCTCTTCGCCGAGATGGATCTGGTCGTGCTCCTGGCCCTGAGCCCCTACGTCGACGGATCGCCGCCGCCGACCCGCGCGACGGAGGTGGCGCCTCGGGCCGTCGAGGTCACGCTCATGAACCGGGTCGCCACGCCGCTGCCGTGGCCTTACCCCGGCGTCGGCTATCCCGACCTCTCGTTGTACCTCGACGCCACCGGTGTCCGCTCCGATACGCCCGTCCCGACCGCGGGACGAGAGTGAGGACGATCAATGGTCGAGCAAGGCCCCCTGCACCTCTCCGTGCCGTTCAATGCCGAGTTCTACCGCAGCCTCATAGCCGCCCGCGATACCTTTCGCCCGGCCTGGAGCCACTCGGTCCCCCGCGGCGCCGGCTACGGCTTCCGCGTCCAGGCAGGGCAAGCGTTCCGTCTGGTGCAGGAGGAAGCGGCCCAGATCCTCGACACCTGCTTCTCCAACGCCGACGACCCGCGTGAGCACTACCACGCCACCACGCAATTGGCGCTGGAGGGCACACAGATCACGCGCTTGACGCGGGTGTGGGGCACGCCGCCGCAGAGCCGTCCCCTGTGCACGTGCACCGCCGACACGGTCCGGCCCCAAGCCAACCCAGGGCACACCCGCGAGCACGGCGCCCTCACCGCACACTGCAACCCGCACATGTGGATGCTCTACAGCGGGACGCACCCGCGCACCTGCTACGACAACCTGCGTGCCGGATACGCCATGCTGGGGCTCAGCCAGCGCTCCATTCACGACAACATCAACATGTTCCAGAACACAGGCCTCGACCCCGTCACGGGCGACTACCCTCTCCGGCCGGGCAACGCCGAAGCGGGAGACTACATCGAGTTCTACGCCGAGGTGCCGCTCGCCGTGGTGATCTCGCTCTGCCCGGACGGCGCCGGCGCGATCCCGGTCGAAGAGTGGGGTCAGCGCGAAGTGCCCGTGTACCCCGTCCGCGTCGAGGTGTACGACACCGGTGTCCAGCCGCTCGGCTGGCCATATTAGCGCGGGCGTCTGTGCAGCCCTCGTTGCCGGCCGAGATGAGGATCTCCTCCACCGTAGGAACAGAGGCGGCCCACACCGTGGCCGGCGTCAGCACGGCGATCTGCACATTAAACGCCGGGCGGAAGTGGACTATCTCATCTTCATGTTCACCGTGACCATCGGCTGGCCGATCTGGTTCATCATTGCGTTCGGGCGAGGGGAGCATTTCTGCTTGGGCGCGGCGTTGGCCCGCCTGGAGGGGTCCATCGCCTTCGAGGAGCTTCTCCGGCGAACCAAGTCAATCCGGCTCGCCACCAAGCATGACGGAGGCGCACACGCCGTCGTTCATCCTGCGCGAACTGAGAGCGCTACCCGTCGAGGTCGAGCCCAGCGGATTCGCCGCTCGGCACGTCCCGCCTCCCCCGGCGCGGTACCACACCCCCGCGCGAACCCCTCGGCGCTGAGCCCGCGTGCGGCTTGTGACGGGGAAGCTTCGGCGTAAAATGATCGGTAGGTTGCGATCCACGCCCGAACGATAGGAAACAAGATAATGTCGATCAGCATTGATCCGGCGACCGGATTGAAGGTCTTCAACACGCGCGCAGCGAGCGCCATGGGGGACGTGATCGGGAGGGGGTACGGGGTCATCGAGGGCGAAGCGCTGACGACGCTTCCGCCTCAGCCGCCCGGGGCCGTGTTCAATGCCCAGGAGCAGGCGAGGTATCGGAAGCACAAAGAGGCGCGGCAGGGCGCCGCGGATTACATGGCGATGGAGGGCGAGTTCAGCAAGTACCTCCAGGACGTGTACTCCGCCGATCCGGTGCCGCGTAAAGCGCTGACGGATGAGTGCGAGATCCTCGTGGTCGGCGCCGGTTTGGCTGGGATGCTGCTGTGGCACAAGCTTCGAGGCGCGGGCTTCGCGGACGTGCGCTTCTGCGAGAAGGGCGGCGACGTCGGAGGCACCTGGTATTGGAACCGCTATCCCGGGATCGCGTGCGACGTCGAGTCCTACAGCTACCTCCCCCTGCTTGAGGAGATGGACTACTACCCGACGATGAAGTTCGCGTCCGGGTTCGAGATCTTCGAGTACTGCCAGAAGATGGCCGAGAAGTTTGGCTTCTACGACCACTGTCTCTTCCACACCTCCGTCGAGAAGACCGACTGGGACGAGGATTCCGGACGCTGGACCGTGTACACCGACCGCGGGGATGCGATGCGCGCCCGCTACGTGATTCTGGCCAACGGCATCCTCACCACGCCGAAGCTGGCCCGGATCGAGAACATGGAATCGTTCGAGGGGGAGGCGTTCCACACCTCGCGCTGGCACTACGACGTCGCCTTGGAGGGGAAGCGGGTCGGCATCATCGGGACCGGCGCCACCGCGGTTCAAGCCATTCCGGAACTGGCCAAGATCGTCGGCGAACTCTACGTCTTCCAGCGCACTCCATCCACAATCGACGTGCGCGATCAACGCGAGACGACCCAAGAGGAGATCGACGCGTGGTCGCACGAACCCGGCTGGGCGCGGGCCCGCCGCGCGCGCTTCGCCAAAATCTCCGAGGGGCGCACGGCGATCAAGGCGAACGACGACTACCTCGCCGGTCGCGTCGCCGATTTTAAAGAGCGCAAGCAGCACAAGACGCGCTTGGCGCCCGAGGAGCTTGTCAAGAAGCAACTCAATACGAACTTCCGCATCATGGAACAGATCCGGGCGCGGGTGGATGCCATCGTCGAGGATCCCAAGACCGCAGAGGCCCTGAAGCCCTACTACCCCTATGCCTGCAAACGGCCGGCCTTCCACGACGAATACCTACCCACCTTCAACCTCCCGCACGTCCACCTGGTGGACACCGCACCGACGGGCGTCACGCAGATCAACCCGAAGGGCGTGGTGCACAAGGGCGTCGAGTACCCGCTGGATGTGCTGATCTATGCGACGGGCTTCCAGTGGATGGCGACCGGGACCTTCAACATGATCGCCGGTCGCAGCGGCCAGACACTGTCGGAAAAGTGGGAGTCCGAAGGCACCAAGACCTTCCTCGGCATCCACAGCGCCGGCTTTCCGAATCTCTTCATCGTCACCGGGCCCCAGGGCGGCGGTGGCAGCTTCAACTTCACCGACTCCATCGACGCGCACGCCAACCACATCGCCTGGTTGCTGACGACCATGCAGGACAAAGGCGTCGACGTCGTCGATATCACCCCGGATTCCGAAGAGGGCTACGCCGAACACTGCCGCCAAGCGGATCTCGCCACCTCGCCGCTGCGCGACTGCCTATCGTACTACAACGGACACGGGGAGGCGAAGCCTGGCAGCCTGGCCTATTACGGCGGTTCCCAGTGGCACAAATTCCGGACGGCGGCGCAGGATACGTTGGAACCCTTCATCTTCGGTCCTGTGAATCGGAACGGGGGCTGAGGCCGGCACGGCCCCACCCGCGAGCGCGATGGTGAGGCCTTCTACCGCGAGGACTGGGCACGAAACGAGGCTGCCCCGCTACCAGATCGCCTTCTCGATACGCAGCTCCGCCGGGCGAGCGGTTCACGAAGCGCTGCGGCGCATGTCTCTGCAGCGGGAGTGATCGCTAGAGGTCCGTGCGCCACTCGCCCGCCGCTTTGATCTTCTTGGCCTGCGGCAGGACCTCCTCGCCGAGGCGCTGGACTTGCTCCTCCCACTCCTGATAGGTGGCGGAGATGGCGTGCGGCGCCATGATGAGAAGGGAGTAGCCGGCGGCGGCGAAGCGCTCCGCGTCGGAGAGGATCTGCTCGGCGGTGCCGCCGAAGTTGCGGCGGGGCTTGCGGGTGGCCTCTTCGTCCTTGGCGTCGCTGATGCGGGTCGAGACGCCGCCCATCATCGCGATCTCGGAGGGGTCGCGGCCGATCTTCTCGCATTCGCGGCGGATCTCGTCTTGGAGGACGTCGTACTCGTGGGGGCGGGTGTTGGCTTGGACGAGGATGGGATAGATGGCGTCGCCGTAACGCGCGGTGAGACGGGCGCCGGGTTTGGTGGTCGCGCCGACGATGAAGGGCGGGCGGGGCGTCTGGATGGGCTTGGGGAACATGACGACGTTCTCGAAGTCGTAGAACTGGCCGTGGAAGGTGGCGAAGTCTTGCGTCCAGCAGCAGTCATACACCTGGATGCACTCCTCCAGCATCTGCAGGCGCTTGCCGTGATCGAGGCCGAGCACGTCGAACTCTTCCTTCATCCAGCCGGCGCCCACCCCCATGAGGAGGCGGCCGTTGGAGAGGTAGTCGATGGTGGCGAACTGGCGGGCGTCGCTGAGGGGGTGGCGATAGGGGGAGATGAGGACGCCGGAGCCCATCTTGATGCGGCTGGTCTGCGTGGCGATAGCGCCCATGACCACTATGCCGTCGAGGATGTTGGGCTTGGGCGGATAGTGGCGCTTGGCGCTGCCGACGTCGCCCTCCAGTTCACCGCGCTGGCGCACCTCAAGGTTGGAGCGGCCCTCGCGGTAGACGGGAGTCAGCGACTCCGGCGAGGTCTCCGGGAAGGCCACGTGGTCGCCGAAGAAGACGGAGTGGAAGCCGAGCCGATCGGCGAGCTGAGCCGCGTCAACCGGGCGCATCTCCTCGGGCGGCATCGGCTGGTGCCACCAGTCGGTGTCGTCGCGGCCGCCGACGCCGTGGGTGTTCATGGCCAAACCGAGTTCCATCGCGCTGCGTTCCTTCCCCGCGGCGGCCGAGCGGCCGTCGAATCGGCTGTCTGGCCGATTAGCCTAGCGCATTAGTTTCGAGGCCCGGCGCCGTAGCGCCGCCGGGCCTCGACTCGAATTGGACGGCGGATTGTAGCGAGCTGCCACATCGTCGTCCGTCCAACCGCGACCGGTCGATTACACACTTCGATCTTCCTAACTCGCGATCCGATCCGCCCAGCGCAAGCACTCGGCGAGCCGGTCCGCTTGATCCGCTCCATCCGCATCGCCGCTCTCGCGCAACGCGGGTGCAAGGTCTGCCAGATGTTCCGCCCGAATCGGCTGCGGCGCGAAGCGAGCGACTACCGTCGTACCCGGTTCGGGTACGGGTACTTCCGCCAGATATACCAGTCCGCTCATGCGTGCCATCTGATCCTCCTATCGTCCGCTTGCGTCGCCCATTCGCCGCAACGTGCACGCGGTCATTGATACGGGGCCTCCCGAGCACGGGGGTGCCATCCGGCCAATGAACGTCGCACTCGCAGGAGCCGCTCGTGCTCCTCACTACGGCGCCCGCGGTTCGGGGGGCCTGCTATGAGGATGGCGGAGGCGTATGAGAACCTCGTGATGGCACGATGAGAATTCGCTGAGTGCCTCTGACGGATCTCGCTTCTGCCGCGCCGCTGATGGTGGTGAGATGCACATCGTGATCGCCGAGGACGACGAGCGGTCCTGCCTAGCGCCCGGATGCCATGCCCATCGGCTTGGGCTTGGGCGTTGTCTTTCGACGCGACGGCCTTATCCCGTTCGCCTAGCCGGCGCCGCGCAGACTGCGCTCGAAGACTTCCAACGTCTTCTTCGCGAAGAGCCACATGTTCTCCTCGCGGTCACTGAGGCCGGTTTCCAGGGTCTCGCTGTGTTCGATCGGCCCCGCCAGGGCGATGCAGGTGTGGCCCGCTGCGTCGCCGTAGGAGTTTCCAGTGGGGCCGGCGGCCCCGGTCTCGCCGATGCCCCACGTCGCGCCGAGGCGTTCGCGGATCGCCGCCGCGATCAGCCGCGCGTACGGTTCGCTGCTCGATCGCACGCCCGAATGCGCCGTGAGGTCGATCGCCAGCAGGACGTCGCGCGCGATGCCTGTGTAGGTCACCGCGCCGCCGCGGTAGTAGGCCGAGGCGCCGGGCACGGCGAGCAGCGCCGCCGAGACCAGCCCGCCCGCCGTGGTCTCCACGACAGCGACCGTCTCGTCACGCTCGCGCAGCAGGTCCGCGATCGCCGTCGCCATCGGTTGCAGAGCCTCCATGGTCGTCTCCCTCGTCGCCGTGTCGTGGGTTCGGCGCCAGGCTAGTTGACCCCCCGACCCGGAACTACCAAGAAGCCCGAAGGGCCTTGCTGCGGCGACTCGGGCACCAAAACCTCATCGCCAGCCAGCGACAACGCAGCGTGTCCGAGCGGGTCCGGATCCGCCACGATCGGTTGCTCCCAGCGGAGTTGTCTTACCGCCGTCGCACCCCGCGCCGTTCGGCCGTGGCCGCACCATCGACGGCCAGGCTCTCGACCTTTGCCGGGTCCCCGGTGATGACGACGCCGTAGGCTTCGCGCGCGCGGCCGACGGTGATGTAGCCCTCAACCACATCGGTGAGGACGGCCTCCGCGTCGCGAGTCAGGGGATCGCCGTAGCCGCCGGCGCCGGCGGAGAGGGAGATGATCCGTTCGCCGGGCTCAACCGGCTGTTCGCCGACCACATCGGGAAGGACCCGGGACGTTCCCTCGCGCTCGGTCAGCAGGGCCTGCGGCCCCAGGGCGGGGCCCCCGGCGCGCACGCCTTGGGGCACATTGATCATCCCATCGAGCGAGTAGTGGACCTTCATGGGATCCCAGAGCGGCCCATAGCTGCAGATGTTCCCGGGCGCGCCGCGTTGGCGTCCCGCTCCCTCGGAGTCCGGCCGTACCTTTTTCTCGAAGGTGACAAAGGGGTATTTCTGCTCGACCACCTCGGTCTCGTCGACGTACGTGAGGCCGTTGCCGCCGGCGAGGAGGAACGTGAGCCAGCCGTCGGATTCGGGGGAGGCGGGGCCGCCGGCGGTGCCGCTGAACAGTTGCAGCACGTAGGGCTCGCCACGGCGGCGGTCGAAGCCGGAGACCACGCCCTGGAACGGCCCCGACCCCCAACACGGCTCCGCCAGTCCGACGCCGTCGGCCAGTTGGGCGAACGCCGCCTCGACCATGCCCACGACCCGGTCGGCGACGGTGTTGGTCGCCATGGAGCAAGAGACGGGATGGATCGGGATCCCCACCACGCAGTTCTCACGCACCAACACCTTGATCCGCCGGAAGGTGCCAGCGTTGTTGGGGACCAGGGTCGCTTTCGCGTCGCGCTTGGAGTTGAGCACCGTCAAGACGGCCGTGATGCCCGAATTCATCGCCGTCGACCGGCTCAGGTTGAGCCCCGTTGGGGTGCAGTCCGAGTTGTCACGCAGGTCGACCGTCACATAGCCGGCCTCGGAGTCCACGTTGATGTCCGCTTGCAGCGGCAGGCCGTTCGGCAAGTTGGGGAAGGGGTCCAGCGCGGTCTTCGCGTGGACGCGGCCGGCGGGGAGCTTCTTGATCTCCGCCTCGCAGAGCCGTTCGGTGTAGTCGAGCCACTCGCGGACGAAGGCCTTCACGCTCTCCAGACCGTACTTGGCGCAGAAGTCCTTGAGACGAGCCTCTCCAACGCGAGCGGCGGCGAGCATGCCGAGGTAGTCGCCGTACCAGATCTCGGGCGCGCGGATGCGTTTGTAGCACATGCGGATGATGTCGCCCACGTCCTGGTAGTGCTCCTGGATGCGGACGCAGGGGAAGATGAGCGCGCCCTCGGCGTAGACGTCGACGGCCTTCGGCATGTAGGTCGTGGGGAGGGCGTTGCCGATGTCGGCTTGGTGGGCCTTCATGCAGGTGGTGAGGATGTGCTCGCCCTCGAAGAACACCGGCACCAGGATGGTGTAATCGGCGGCGTGGGTGTTGCCCAGGTAGGGGTCGTTGTGGAGGAAGGCGTCGCCCTCCTTGAAGTCGGGGTGGAGCTCCGCCATGGCCTCACAGAGAAGACCAGAGCCGTAGACGTGACAGGGGACCCCTTCCGGCGCCGAAAGCAACTGGTGGTCCGCGGTCGAGATCGACGTGGAGAAGTCGCGCGCAAGTTGCGTGGTCGAGCGGGCGGTGCGGACGAGGGTGTTGGTCATCTCGCGGGTGACGCCGTCCACCCGGTTGGCCATCACGAGCAGCTGGACCGGATCCATCGTGGGTTTCGCGGCGCTTGCATCGCTCGGGGCCATTGGGCGATCTCCTCATCCTGCCTGCACCGCGGCCCCCGACGCACCGGAGCCGATCCACGCGAGCGATATGTCAGAGCGCTCGATGCGGTCCTGCGTCGCCGCCGGCCGGAAAGTCTAGCAGCGCGCCATCATCGTAGCGCGTCCGCTGACGGGTCCAATGCCGCCCGCGCGGTGATCGAACGGCTCAATCCGTAACGCCGGCATCTATCGACGCGGGCGCCCGCGGTGCTAGGTTACGCAGCGTTCATCGGCGGCCGAGATCGTCGATGGACCGAACGTGAACGCCAGGGTCCCGGTCAAGCCGTGGGGAGCAGTCCGCCTGCTTGAGGTCGTGGCGCCACCGCATCGTCGTGGTCCAGCCGCGACGGTCGTCCTCGGCAAGGGCCGGCGGCCCCGCGCCTGCCCCTTCGGCCGGAGGCCGGCCAAGGCCCGCGGTCGCTACCTTCGGGCGCTCTGCAGCGCCTGCGGGAGATTCTGCGGGCTCTCGAGCCAGGCCGGAACCCGCGACCCACGGCTTGGGAAAGTCGCTGCGCGGTCTGGCAACGGCCATGGCGCGCGGCGGGCGCGGTACACTGTCGGCGCAGGTGGATGACTTCCGAGGGAAGCGGGGATGCCCATGGCCTTGTTCGGCCGACCGAGGACCGAGATACCCACCAAGGAGGAGGCGTTGCCCGGCCGTGAAGAGCGGGTGCCCGTCCCTCAAGAGCACTTCGTCAACGGCGCGTCCTTGGAGCCGCCGTTCCCGGCCGGCATGGAGACGGCCCTCTTCGGCCTCGGCTGTTTCTGGGGTGCGGAGCGGTGCTTCTGGAAGGCGCCCGGCGTCTTCTCGACTGCCGTCGGTTACGCCGGGGGGGCGACCCCCAACCCAACCTATGAGGAAGTCTGCTCAGGTCGTACCGGCCACAACGAGGCGGTCCTCGTCGTGTTCGACCCCAGGCTGACGACGTACGAAGCGCTGCTGGAGATCTTCTGGGAGAGCCACGACCCAACCCAGGGGATGCGCCAGGGCAACGATGTGGGCACGCAGTACCGCTCCGGGATCTACGCCGCGTCGGACGCGCAGCGCTCGGCGGCCGAAGCGTCCCGCGATGCCTACCAAGCCGTGCTGAGCGACGCCGGCTACGGAGTCATCACGACGGAGATCCTTCCGGCCCCGGCCTTCTACTACGCGGAGCCGTATCACCAGCAGTACTTGGCCAAGAATCCGGACGGCTACTGCGGACTTGGTGGCACGGGCATCGCCTGTCCCACCGGCCTCGCTGTGCGCGAGGAAGCCTGACCAGTCCGCGGACGGCGGCGATGAGCCGGTCGGCGTTGCCCGCGCCGCCGCGTGCGTGTGATCCACTGCTGCGGGAAAGGATTGAGCGCGCTAGCGGCGCGCTCTTGCTTCACAAGAAAGAGTCCTTAGGGAGGGGAGTGATATACGACAATACGACTGAAGACTTGATTTTGTGCCGGAGAACTCGGGAAAAGTCGTCAAACTCACTCGATCCGCCACGCTACCGCCACTACTGCCTTACTCTCGCGCTTCACCGCTCAGGCGCATCGGCGCGCCCTCCGCTTACTCCCCGTCGGACATCCACGTCCTGTTGAACGCTTCCGTCTCCCTGGGCGCTTCCCCTTCCTAAGGACGCTTTCTCTCCTTCCTCAAACCCCCGACCCCGCAATGGGCTATCGTCCGGCGAAACCATTGGCTCGATGGCCTGATCCCATTCTACCGCGCGATCGACCCGAATCCAGACACCTTCACTAGTACGAAGCTGCACGCGCTCGGGAATTGCCGGGATGTACAGTTCAAACCGCTGCAGAGCGGCATCCCACCGCCATAGCATTTCGAGCGCCGCACCAAGATTGGTCGTGGCCTCGGCCGCCGTGACCCGGTCGGGCCCGCGCCAGGGGACGAGGTTCCATCCTCGCAAGAGCGTAACCGCGGGCGGGCGGACGTCGGAGTCTTCCTGCGGGAGGGGCAAACTGGCTCCCGCGGGATTCGTGATCCGTATCCAGATTGCCTGGTCGCTCTGTAGCTCCTGCAGAGTGTTGACCTGAGGCGGTACCTGCCGGCGGGTGACCTGAGGCGGTACCTGCGGGTAGTACACCACGTATGTTTGTGCTCCAGCATTCCAAGCGAACACGGCATCGAATTGCCCGCCTATCGGAAGAAGCAGTTCGCTTATGCGGCCGCCCCCAGGAACGCCGATCAAGTTCCAGTCGGGAACAAGCTGCCGCGCGCTCTGCGACGTGGCGCCATCGAGTTTGCGTCTATCCCAAACCCCGGCCAGACCCGTCAGCGTAGCCTGTAGTCGCTCGAGGAGCGACCGATCGATTCGCTGATCCGTGATCGGACAATTACAGCCAGGATGCGCCCGGTTCGTGTCGGCGAGGAAACCCGTTTCGAATACCTTGTACCGCGCGTGGTTGCGGCAGGCGCTACAGATCCGGGTATTTCGGGTACTCAGGCGAAACACCATCTCGGTCGAGTCGCCTTGTGCCAGTGCCGATCGACCCAGCCCGACAGTGCCCGCGATCACGCCGACGTACGTCGCCCCAGCGGCAGACCTGAGGAACTTTCTTCGCGACGTGTGCACGGTCGGTCCCGCTCCCTGCAATCAGCAGGTCACTAGCGCGCCCCGGAGTGATTGTGTGCGTGTATAGTCGCCCAGCGTGCCACCGTCAACGGCTGTGCTCGGCGAGCGCGCCGGCGTCCACGCGAATCCCCACCGCTTCCGCCACACCTTCGCACCTGGGCGATCGAGAATCACGCCCGGGAGCTCGACGTGCGGTATCTCTTCGGGCGTTCCCCCTCGGCGATGGTGCGCCGCGGCCTTCCGCGTATGACGCGGCCAAGGCCGCGGCGGCGCACGCCGCCTTCCGCCCCGCCGCCCGCTTGCTCGCAACCGATGCCGGCGCGGCCGGCGAAGGCTGCTTCCCAATCCGGCAGTCTTGGTTGTCCAGGTGAGGCCGCCGGACTACCCTACGGCGCGTGAACCGTGGTGACGCAGGGCGCCGACTGCCTCGGCGGCTTTCTCGCCGAAAGCTGCTTCGGGCAGGCGCGGGCGGCGCCGCGCTCGGTGCGACGGCATGGACGGGCTGGAGCGCCGCCGCGTCCAATGCTCCGGACGGTCGCGACGCGGTTCTGTCGCCGGCGAGCGCCGGCGGGGAGCAGACCGGGCTCCTGCCGGACACCGTCGACGTCGTGGTGGTGGGCGCCGGTCTCGCCGGTCTGAGCGCCGGGCGTGATCTGGCGGCCGCCGGGGTGGACGTCGTGGTGGTCGAGGCGCAGGACCGCGTGGGGGGCCGCGTCTTCACGGACCAGGCCTTCGCGAATTTCCCCGTCGAGCGCGGGGCGGAGTTCCTGCATGGCATCGGCCAAGCAGCGTGGACCCTGGCCGAAGAGGCCGGCGCTGCGACGCTGCCAGATGTGGCCTACGACGTCGACAGCGACCTCATCGTTTTCCTCAACGGCGCTCGCCAATTCAGTAGCGACCTGGCGACAGACGAAGACCTTAACCTGGTCTTTGAGAACGACCTGGACTTCTCGGAGATCGCCGACATTGAGAACGACGCCCTGTCGATCGGGGAGATCATCGCCTCACTGGGCCTGAGCCCGCTCGCAACTCAGCTGCTGCGGCAGGACGCTGCGCTGGAGCAGTCGGGCGACGTGGACGCGATCAGCGCCTTCGCCGTGAACGAGGAAGTGGTCACGCCGGGCGGCGATTTCCGGCTCCGCGAGGGGTACTCCAGACTGCCGGAGTACCTGAGCCAATTCGCGCCGATCTATCTCTCGACGGCGGTCACGAGCATCGACTGGTCCGGGGCCGACGTCGTGGTCCATACCACTCGCGGCGCCGTCCGCGCGCAACGTGTCTTGACGACGGTGTCCATCGGAGTGCTCAAGGCGGGGGCGATTCAGTTCACCCCACCGTTTCCGGCAGACAAGCAAGACGCGATCG
Source organism: Dehalococcoidia bacterium (assembly GCA_963663235.2). Taxonomy (GTDB): domain Bacteria; phylum Chloroflexota; class Dehalococcoidia; order Bin125; family Bin125. The sequence continues at coordinate 483,812 of CAXXNO010000004.1, read as the reverse complement.
ATGGCCTCGGCATGGGGTTCATCGCCAAGATCCTCATGTGCTACGACCGTGCGTTTTGGCCCGATGGCACCAGCAACGTCATCAGCGACGGAGATCCGCAGCTGTGGTGGATGCCCGGCGCGGTTCGCGACCGTGATGATCTCGATGCGGTCATTATCGGGTTCGCCAGTAACACCTTCGAAGCCCACGTGGCGGGCATGACGGAGGCCCAGATCCGTGAGGTTGCCGCCGGAGAACTCGCCCGCGTCTTCGGCTCCGACGCCGACGCCTCGCATCTCGTCGACTTTTCCTATCAGGATTGGAAGGTGAATGAATGGGTGCGCGGTGGCTATTCGTATGTGAGGGTGGGCCGCTACGGAGCGAGGCCGGTCCTCGCGGCCGCCGTTTCGGACCGCCTCTTCTTCGCCGGAGAAGCCACCGACCTGATGGCCCCCACGACAAGCCACGGAGCCGTCCGCAGCGGCGCGCGGGCGGCGCAAGAGATCCTGGCCACCCTCGGTGGGAGCGCAGGTGGTGGCGGCGCTGGCACGACCCGCACCGGGCACTTGCTCCGCGGCCTGAACCTCGTCGGTTGGACGGGCGACACCGCCATCCCCGAGGCCACCGCCTCCATCGCGGGGCTCTTCAGCCAGATCCTGGGCTGGGACGCGGCCGCCCAGGCCTACGTCTCCTTCATCCCCGGCCTTCCGGCCGGGGCCCAGGGCCTCGCCGATCTCAACACGGGCGACGCCTTCTGGATCGTCATGGATCAGGCGGCGGCCTGGGAGCAGCCCGTCTTCAGCGGACCGCGCACGGTGTCGCTGCTCGCGGGTTTTAACCTGGCGATGTGGACCGGGCCCACCATGGCGATCGACGAGGCCCTGGCCGGGTTGGATGCCGCCGACGCGCTCTTCCGCTGCAACGGGACGGCCTACGATTCCTGGCGCCGCGCCGCCCCCGTCGGCAACACGCTGACCACCCTCAACAACGGCGACGCCTTCTTCATCCGCCTGACCGCCGCCGCGACGTGGGAGCAGCCGGCGCCGTAGCCGTGCCGCAGCGGGGAACAAGCGGGGAAACGAAACTCGCCGCGGCCTAACGGTGCGAGCATTCGCCCGACGGGGCCGCAGCGCACCGCGCCAGGTGGGCCCGGCTCTCCGTCTCCCGGTGATCGCACGGAGCGGCTACCCATGGGTCCTGCGCGCGGATCAGTCCATCTTCAGCAGATGGCGGACGCGGGCAAGGTTCAGGTGCCGCCGAACGACCGCAGCCACGCGATCGAATTCCGCGTCGCGGCGCTCGGCACTCGAGAACTTGTGGTCCACAGGGGCGCGGCCCAATCCAGCCAGGATGGCGGTCCGCACATCGTCGTTGTGCCAGAGACCGTGGAGGTAGGTCCCCGCAACCCGTCCATCGAGCGAAACGGCGCCATCGGCGTGGCCGGAGAGACGCAACAACGGCGGGAGCGTGCCGCTCGTACGGCCCATGTGAATCTCATATCCATGGACAGACAGACCTTCCGCCGTCGACCAGGGTCCGGTCCTCGCCGTCACGTGTCCTGTCGTACGGCGTGTCACCTTCGTGGTCGAAAACACTGTGCAAACGGGGAGCAAGCCCAGGCCGGCCACCCTCGTACCAGGCAAGCCTTCCGCTCCCTCCGGATCGACCAAGTGCTCCCCCAGCATCTGAAAGCCGCCGCAGATCCCCAACACATGGCCACCGGCGTCGACTCGCGCTCGGATCGCGATGTCCAGCTTGCGCTCTCGCAACACGGCGAGATCCGCGATCGTCGCTTTGGTCCCCGGAAGGATCATCAGGTCTGGCGTGCCCAACTCGTCCGCACGCTCGACATACCGAAGACGGACTTCCGGTTCGCGACCGAGGGGGTCGAAGTCGTCGAAGTTGGCGATCCGTGGGAACCGAATCACCGCGATATCCACCGCGCCACGCGCCGGCGCGGGCGCACCCCCGGCACGCTCCAGGGTGACCGCGTCCTCCTCTGCAAGGCGGAGATCATCAATCCAGGGGATCACCCCGAGCATCGGTAGGCCGGTGCGGGATTCGAGATCCGTGACCGCGGAGGCCAGGAGCGCGGGAACACCGCGAAAGCGATTGATAATGAATCCGTGGAGGCAGGCCCGTTCCGCGGCCGTCAGCCACTCCAGGGTCCCCAGGAGCTGCGCGAACACGCCGCCTCGATCGATGTCGCCGACCAGCAGCGTCACGGCCGCCGCATGCCGAGCGACACGGAGGTTCACAATATCGCCGTCTCGAAGGTTGGGCTCGATGGCCGCCCCTGCTCCCTCGGCAATCACCAGGTCGTATTCGCTGCGGAGGCGGCCGATCGCTCCTTCCACCACCGGCCAGAGGTCTCGCTTGCGCGTGACGAAGTCGGCTGCGTGCAGAAGGCCGGCGGGACGCCCCGCCACCACAATCTGGGAGGTGCGATCCCCTTGGGGTTTCAGAAGAATCGGATTCATATCGACCGATGGAGCGAGACCGGCCGCGGCGGCTTGCTCGGACTGCGCCCGCCCGATCTCTAGCCCGTCGTCCGTGACGTCGGCGTTGTTGGACATGTTCTGGGCCTTGAACGGTGCAACGCGCACCCCATCTTGCCGGAAGATGCGACAGAGGGCTGCGACGATGACGGACTTCCCGACAGACGATCCGGTCCCGACGATCATGAGCACGGGCGCCGGCGCACGAGAGGGAGGCATCACGGTCCCTCAGAAGTCGACGCCCGGCTGCGCGTGGATTCCCTGGCGATACGGATGTTTGACTTCGCCCATCTCGGTCACGAGATCCGCGAAATCGATCAGCGGCGCTGGGGCCGCGCGCCCTGTGAGAATGATGTGCATGTCGTCAGGGCGATCTCGAATCGATCCAATCACCTCCTGCAGATCAAGCCAGTCATACGTGAGCGGGTACGTGATCTCATCGAGAACGACGAGATCGTACCGGCCCGAGTGAATTTTCCCGGCAGCGAGCTCCCAACACTCGCGCGCGAGCGCTTTGTCAATCTCGAGATCCTTGGAAAGCCAGGTGAACCCGTCGCCCAACGGAATGATCTCGATGCCCATGCGGCCGGCCGCACGGATCTCTCCAGTGTTGGCCGTCTTTGATTTGATGAACTGGAGCCAGCAGATGGACCAGCCCCGCCCCCATGCTCGCATCGTCACGCCCAGCGCGGCGGACGTTTTCCCCTTGCCGTCCCCGGTAAAAAGCAGCACCATCGGGTGCTTTTTTCGGATCCGGCCGTGACTTCCTCGCGTGGGTTCGGAGGGTTCGGAAGGTTCGGAGGGTTCGTGATGCTTGGCCGTTGCAGGGGTCACGATGTCAATCTTTTCCGCGCCGCGGGACAATCAACGGGGACCCGGTCTCGGGATGACGGATGACTGTCACACGTTCGCCGTAGGTTTCCCGCACGATGTCGTCAGTGAGGACGGCCGCGGGCGCTCCCTGGGTGCGGATGCGGCCGTCGGCGAGAAGAACCAAGCGGTCACAGTACGAGGCCGCGAGGCTGAGTTCATGGACGACGACCAGAACAGCAACGTCCTCGCGCGCCAGTTCCCGGAGCAGTTCGAAGATCTCCCCCTGCGCATCCACATCAAGGTTGGCCGTTGGTTCGTCGAGCAACAGGAACCGGGGCTGCTGTGCCAGCGCGCGGGCAATGAAGGCGCGCCGCCGCTCGCCGCCGGAAAGCGTGTGCAGGGGCCGCTCGGCGAACTCCGCGCATCCGGCGCGTTCCATCGCCTGCCAAGTGATACGGAGGTCCGAGGCGGATTCCCGTCCCAGGAGTCGCAAGTGCGGATGCCGCCCGAGCAGGGCGAGCTCGCCGACGCGCAGCGTGGCCGGAGCCACCGGGATCTGCTGAACCACGGCGACGCAGCGCGCGATCGCCGGTCGCGAAAGCCCAAAGACGGATCGGCCGTCTATCGTGATCGAGCCCTGCTCCACGTCGACCACGCGCGTGATCGCGCGCACCAGCGTGGTTTTGCCCGCGCCATTGGGCCCCACGAGCCCAACCACCTCGCCTCCCATGATCTCGAGGCCGACCTCGCTCAAGACCTGTTGGTCTCCAAGGCGCACCGAGAGATCGGTGACCGCGAGCCGGCCCCGCGCGGCGGTCGGCTGGAGCGTGCCCATCAGGACATTCCCGCCACCCGCCGCGTCTTGAGGAGGTAGAGGAAGAACGGGCCGCCGGCAATCGCGGTGACGATGCCGACCGGCACCTCCTGCGGCGCGAGGACGGTGCGCGCTAGCACGTCCGTGCCGATCAAAAAGGCAGCGCCGAGCACCGCTGCTAAAGGAAGCACGCTGCGATAATCCGTCCCGAAGAACATGCGAACGACATGCGGAATAATGAGGCCGACAAACCCAATCACGCCTGCGACGGCCACGGCGGTCGCGGCGATCAACGAGGCGGCGCCAAGCACAATGAGCTTCGTGCGTGTCACATCAACACCGAGTTGCGCCGCCTGTTCCTCGTCGAGTTGCAGCACGTTGAGCACGCGGGCGTAGGCGGCGACGATCACCGCACCCACGACCAAGTAGGGCAGCGCCACTAGTACCCGTTGCCAACTCGCGGTATTGAAACCGCCGAAGAGGAACGAGAAGATCGGTCGCGTATCCTCACCCCCAGTGAGCAAGAGAAACGAGGTCACCGCGGAAAAGATGGCTGCCAACGCGACGCCGCCGAGAATGAGCGTGGTGTTGTCCACGGCCGACCCGCTGCGCGCCAGCAGATAGACGATGACGACGGTTATTGCGGCCCCGACGAACGCGAAGACGGGAACCCAGCCCAGGCCGTACGCTCCGGACGGTAGCGGGGACACAATGGCGATGGACGCGCCCAACGCTGCGCCGGAAGCGACGCCGAGCAGGAACGGCCCCGCCAGCGGATTGCGAAAGACACCCTGATATCCGGCGCCTGCGTACGCCAGCGCAGCCCCCACCAGCCCAGCGGCAACCACCCGTGGGACGCGGATATCGAAGACGATGGTCTCCCAGGTGCTCGGGCCGTTGATGTCGATCGAAATCCCAGGGAGCCGGTCGACGAACAGGCGCAGGACCGTACCCACGGGAATCTCGGCGGCGCCTTGGGTTAATCCCAGGCCCACGACCGCGAACAGAAGAGCCACGCTAAGGAGGGTGGTCCAGCGCCGTCTGTCACGCCGGAGCAGATTCGGCCGCTGGGAGCCGCGCGGCGTTCCGGACGGCACCGGTCACTCCCCTCCGAACCGGTCCGGATACAGCAGCATCGCCATGGTTTCCAAGCCTTCCACGATGCGCGGTCCGGGACGGTTGACGATGTCAGGGTTGATGGGGTGCACGCGCTCGTTGACGACGGCGGATATCCCGCTCCATCCGGGGCGATCGCGGACGGTCGCCAGACTCTCGCCGTGTCGGGCGTCGGAAAGCAAGATCACTTCAGGGTCGGCGGCAACCACGGCCTCCGCACCGAGTTGGGGAAAGGCGGTCTCCGCACCGGCGGCGATGTTGTGAGCTTTGAGCAGCGAGAGCATCGCTCCGATGAAGGTGGCCGGGGCTGCCGTATAGAGATCGGCAGTGACTTCGAAGAACACCCGCGGCCCCTCCGTGGCGTCGGCCAGCGCGGCTGCGACCGCGTCGATCCGAGCGCGGAGGTCGTGAACGAGCGTTTCCGCCTCGCTCGGGTGCCCGGTAATCGCGCCAATCTCCATGATGCTCTCGATCACGCCCTCCAGCGAGTCGGCTTCGCGGAGGAAGAACACCCGCATTCCGAGGTCGCGATACTGCGCGACCTGTTCCTCCTGGCGCGTGACCATGATGACGAGATCGGGTCTCAGATCGAGGGCGGCTTCGGGGTCGGGACTGCTGTACTCCAATTTAGCAAGGTCGGCTGTCGCGGCTGGAAAGTCGGAAAAGCGATCCACGGCGATAATCTGATCTTGGGCGCCCACGGCGTACAGAATCTCGGTGGAGCCCGCCGAGTACGAGATGATGCGCTCGGGCGCCGCCTCAAAGATGACGTCGGCGCCACTTGAGTCGGTCACCGTCAAGGGAAATGGCCCCGCATCTTGATCGGGCTCAAGGTCGGCTGCTTCTTGTGTCGTCGCCTCCTGCCCGGCGGAGTCCGTTGCGATCGTTGCGGGCTGACTGGGGCGGTCATCGGATCCGGAGCACGCCGCCGCGACGATTGCCGCGAGCAAGATTGCTGCCCACAACACGCGGTGCTTCTTCATCCGGGTTGGCATGGCATCCGCCTCCTCAGCCTCGGACGAGGTCTTCACGCGCGCCGCATTTCGCGGGCGTGAAAACCCCCTCCGAATACGAGGGGGCAGGCGGGTGACGGGGAAGAACCACGTCGCTGCCTGTCCTCGCAGGTCGACACGTCGCGTGGGCCGGTGCTCTGGCTCGTCCCCCACCCCTTCGGATCGGGAACTCACAGTTGCGGGACAGCGCCGGATTTACACCGGACTTCCCCGAACACCACGCAGCAGTGAGCGCAGCATAGTGCGCTGCACCGCGGTGTCAAACCGGGCGGGCGTTTGACTTCCCGCGTCCGCAGAAGGAGCGATGTCCGCTGCTAAGCGGCGGGCGGCGCACCGCACACGATGCGCACATCGCGCCGGGCTCCGTTTGTCGAACGGCCGAACCGCGCGACGTTCCGTGCGGGTCCACTACGGAAGCAGCGATATCACCTGTTCGGCCGCGGCCCGCAGGGCTTGGATCCGCGCGTGCCGTCCGAGTAGCCGAAGCCATCGTTCTTCTCGGACGCGTTCTTGGTGAAGATGGTGAGGCTTGAGGTCCCCACGGTCGCAAACCCGTCTCCGCCGTTCTCCTTTGCCTTGTTCTTTTCCAGCGCGTGGTCATCGGAATCCCCAAGCAGGAAGCCGAAGAGGCCGCGCGTCCCCAGGAGCGGGTGACTAGAGCTCCGCCACGCGCTCCTTGGCCCAGCCGTTCTCGTAGCGGGTGAAGAAGCCCAGGTGGATGCGCACCGAGTCGCACTTCCACGTGCCACTGACCTTCTTGTAGGTGTCCTCGTAGGTGGCCGCGAAGAAGGTGGCGGAGTCGCTCACCGTCGCCGGCATCCAGATGTACCAGGTGCCCTTCGCGTCGACGCCGTTGTCGTCCACGTCGATGATGTGTCCCAGCGTGTAGTGCAACGCGAACGAGAAGCTTGAGGAGACGTCGTCGAAGAAGGCGTGGATCTCCTTCGTCCCTTTGAGGTGGACGCCCTGCGCGTCGGCCTTCCCTTTGAGCTGGAAGCCCAGCTCGTCGGCGTCCCAGTGCGCATCCTTGGTGAACAGTTCGGAGAGACCGGGTTCGACGAGACCCGTGTCACACAGCTTCGCGTACTTCTGCTTAAGCGTGCGGATCTCCTCGATGTCCTCCAACCGTTGAAGCCGCTGCTCGACCGTAGCCATTGATTATCCTTCCTCTGCACCCTAGACCGTCGGAACTCATGAGAGAGGAAACCTAACACTCGCCATCCTCGCGGGAAAGGCGGGCCGGCCGCGGTCGCTAGCCCCCTTTGAGGGACAGGTGTAATCGCGCCGCTCAGCGCAGGCCGTGCCCGCCGCGGACAGCGCCAACAGGCCTGCAAGAAGGAACGCCAAAAGCTCCGTACGCACTGGTCGCTTCGTCCTTTCGTGGTCGCGTTTCGCCCGAAGCTCGCAGAACGCCGGAAGAGGCGTGAGGGACCTCGCCGCTGTCGAGGCGGCCCCCGCCGAGAGCGGTGCAGCAGGCCTTCCCAAGCGCGACGCGGGCGGATAGGTTTGGGACGCCTCAGAACCACTCTGCACGCACGCGCAGAGACCGGCCTCGTAGCGCAGCCGGGAGGGATCGCAGATGAACGCCGCTCGGGTACACGTCATCGCAGGGGGGTTCCCCCCAGGTTCGACGGCGGGGCACGACACGGACTACGCCCGCCTGCGGATCCTAGAACTGCTCCAGGAGGAGCAGGACGCGCTCACCACCACGGCGAACGACTTTACCGACGTCGAGCGGTGGTTACCCGGCGCCCAGGCTCTGATCACCTACGTCGCCGGCCCCTACCTGAACGACGAGCAGAACCGCTTCGTGCGGGGCTGGCTCGCGGCCGGCGGCCGCTGGGTGGGGCTGCACGGCACCAGCGGCGGGCGGGCCAGTCGGGTCGGAGACGGCGGCCGGCGCCGCACGATGGTGAAGACCGGCCACCACGAGACACTGGGAGGCTTCTTCATCAATCATCCGCCGATGCGCAAGTTCCAGGTCGATGTCGCCGAGCGCGAACATTTCTTAACCAAAGACTTGCCCGAATTCTTCGAAGTGATCGACGAACCGTACATGATCGAGCTGCAGCAACCGTCGACAACGCACGTGCTCTTAACGGCGGAAATCGGCAAGGATACGTCGCCGCCGGGGTTCGGTTTCGAGTACGACAAAGACACGGCCCTCCTGCCGGATGGCAAGACCCGTGTGCTGGGCTACACCCTCGCGGTTGGAGACGGCGGCGTGACGTATGTCGCGCTCGGCCATTGCCACTCCGCAACGAGCGACAACCACACGCTGGTGGACGCCAGTGTGAGCCCATCGGGCAAGCCCTCGACCGTCGTCCGCGGACCGTGGGAGTCCGACGCGTATCAGCAGTTGTTGCGGAACGCGATTGCATGGGGCCTCGGGCACGACCGGTAGACGTGCAGTCCGTTCGCTGGGTTGGCTTGCCGGCTGACGAGTACGTGCCTACGGCACCGGCTACCACTCACCGCCCGGCTTGAACTCCTTGGCGATCGGGAGGATCTCCTGCCCGAACTGCTCCGTGCGCTCGAACAGCTCGGCGGCGGTGCTGGTCTGGCAATCCTGGTTCACCACCATCAAGGAGTATCCGGCCTCGGCGAACTCCTCTAGGTCCGAGAGGATCATCTCCGGCGTGCCCTCGCAGATCGGACGCACCTTGCGCTTCAGGTGCGGATCATCGGCGTCCGTGATGCGCACGCCCACGCCCCCGATCATCATGAAATCGGAGAGGTCCCGGCCCACGCGTTCCGCTTCGCGGCGAATCTCGTCCTGGAAGTGATCGATCTCGTGCGGTCGTGCCCGGGGGTGCACGAAGAGCGGGTAGAAGCCGTCGCAGAGTCGCGCGGCCCGGCGGGCGCCGGCCATGGACTGGCCGCCGAAGACGATGGGCGGCCAGGGCTTCTGCAGCGGCTTGGGGTCCATGGAGAGGTTCGCGAAGTCGTAGAACTCGCCGTGGAAGGCAACGACGTCGTCCGTCCAGGCGCGCTTGTAGACCTCGATGCATTCGTCGGTCATGTCGCCCCGTCGGTCATACGGCAGGCCGAGCGCTTCGAACTCCTCCTTGGCCCAGCCGGCGCCCACGCCCGCAATCAGCCGCCCGTTCGAGAGCCAGTCGAGGGTGGCGAACTGGCGGGCATCGTGGAGCGGCGGGCGGTAGGGCGAGATCAGCACGGAGGTGGCCAGCTTGATCCGCTCCGTGGTCACCGCGACGGCGGCCATGGTGGTCAGGGCGTCGAACATCTCCGGTTTCTCCGGGTAGTGGCGCTTGCCCGTCTCGGGGTTGGCGACCTTCACGTTGGTCGTTTTCAACGGCAAGGTGACGTGGTCCGGGAACCAGAGCGAATGGAAGCCCACCCGTTCGGCGAGGCGGGCAAGCCGCACCGGCTCGAAATCCTGCGGCGGAAGCGATTCCAGCCAGACCTCCGTCTCGCTGCGAAACATCGCCCCGTGGGAGTTCATGGACGTGCCAATTTCCATCGATTGGCCTCCTTTCGCCGTCCCGGAGGAACACGGAGGCTAGTCGTCAGGCTCGGCGGCCGTCAACGCGGGCGGTGGCGACGGCCGGTGCGGGCGCATAGGAGCAGTCCCGCGCAGACCATGACGCCACGCGTGTCCATCACCTGGGGGGCATGAGTAACACATCCGTTCTGTTTTCGGCGTGATCGAATGTCGGAGTGCGCCTCATCAGCCTTCGACACCAGAACAGATGGAGTTTTGGCGCCCCACAAACGGGTTTGCATCACCACCCGGTTCGATCTCAGCCCCAACCCCGCCTACATTTCCCCTGCGATGTGCGGTCCCGCCGGCGGTCGGTGGGAGCAATCTGAGACGGAGAAGGCTCATGGAACTACGCGGAAAGACCGCCCTCATCGCCGGAGGCGGCTCCGGTTTGGGGGCCGCGACGGCTCGCATGCTGGTCGACGCGGGCGCGACGGCGGGCCTCGTTGATATCGACGACGAAAAGGGAGAGGCGCTGGCGCGCTCGTTGGGAGACGCCGCGCACTATTCGCGGGCGGACGTCACCGATCCGCAGCAGGTCGAGCGCGCGGTCGCCGACACCGTGGAGCGCTTCGGCAAGATTGACATCACCCTCAATTGCGCCGGGATCGGAGGGTCGAATCGCGTCCTGGGCCGGGAAGGCCCCGTCGATCTGGAGTGGTTCACCAAGATCGTGCACGTCAACCTCATCGGGACATTCAACGTGATCCGGCTCGCCGCCGCCACCATGGCGCAGAACCAGGCCGGGGCCGAGGGCGAGCGCGGCGTCATCATCAACACCGCCTCCGTCGCCGCCTTCGAAGGGCAGATCGGGCAGGCAGGCTATTCGGCATCGAAAGGCGGCATCGTGGGGATGACCCTCCCCATCGCCCGCGAGTTCGCCCGCCACGGGATCCGGGTGGTCACCATCGCCCCCGGCCTGTTCGACACGCCGCTGCTGGCCGGGTTGCCCGGCGACGTCCGAGAATCCCTGGGCGAATCCGTGCCCTACCCGCGGCGGCTCGGCCAGCCGGACGAGTTCGCGCAGCTCGCCCGGCAGATCATCGAGAATCGCTATCTCAACGGCACCGTGATCCGCCTGGACGCCGCCATCCGAATGGCTCCCGGTTGAGGGGCGGGCCGCGGGGCGGCGTGAGGCAGGGACAAGCCGTGCCAGTCGGCCTTCAATGCGCCCGAACGGAAGCGAACGACCATGCAGCTCAGCACTGACAAGATGATCGCCCGGAGCGAGGGCGCCATCGCCTGGATGATCTTCAATAATCCGCAGCGCCGAAACGCCCTCTCCATGGAGATGCAGGAGGCGATCCCGCAGATCCTCGGTGAGTTCGCGCGGGATGGGGCCGTCCGCATCGTCGTCATGGCGGGCGCGGGCGATCGGGCGTTCGTCTCCGGTGCAGACATCTCGGAGTTCCAGGAGCGGCGCTCTTCGCCGGAGGCGATCAAGGCCTACGACCGGCTCATGGCGGAGGCGGCCGCGAGCTACGCGGCGCTCGGCAAGCCGCTGATCGCGATGATCCGGGGGTCCTGCATGGGCGGCGGGATGCTCACGGCGATGCAAGCCGATCTCCGCATCGCGTCCGAGGATGCGTACTTCGGCGTCCCCGCGGCGCGGCTCGGCCTCGGCTACGGCTTGGCCGGGGTGAAGGCGCTCATCGACCTGGTGGGGCCGGCCCACACCCGGGAGATCCTCCTCACCGGCCGGCGCTTCGATGCGGCCGATGCGCTGCGGATGGGGTTGATCGACCGCGTCGTCCCGGCGGCCGAGTTGGAGGCCACCGTTCGCGACCTCGCGTCGACGATCGCCGACAATGCGCCGCTGACGATCAACCTCATTCGCGTTGCCATCCGAGAGGCGCTGAAGGAGAAGGCGGACCGCGATTACGCCCTCATCGAGCGCCTGGTCGCGGACTGCTTCGCCAGCGACGACTACCGCGAAGGACAGCGAGCGTTCTTGGAGAAGCGCAAGCCCGTGTTCCGGGGTCGATAGCGCCGAGGCGCGGCGGCGTGGCGGCTCCGGTGCGCGGAGCGGCGCCCAAGCCGCGACCCGGGCCGTGCGAGAATCAGCGGATGGACTACGACGTCATCGTGGTCGGAGCCGGCAACGCCGCGTTGGCCGCGGCCGTCTCGGCGCGCAATGAGGGCGCCGAGCGCGTGCTCGTGCTGGAGAAGGCGCCGCTGGCGGTGCGCGGCGGCAACACGCACTACAGCGGGGCGCTTCTTCGCTTCGCCTTCGACCGGCCGCAGGATCTCTTGCGACTCGCCCCGGACGTCGAGACGCAGGCTCCCGGCTTCCTCTCGTCGATCAAGCCCTATCCCGCGGAGGCGTTCCGGCGGGAGTTGGACGATGTCACGCAAGGGCAAACCGACCCCCGGCTGTCCCAGGTCCTCATCTCCAGGTCGTACGAGACGGCGTGTTGGATGGCCGATCAGGGCATCCGCATGGAGGGGGCAGTGTCCCTGGCCGCCATCCAGTTCGATGGCCGCATCAAGTGGCCGGGTGGCGCGGTCATCCGCGCCGTCGGTGAGGGCGTGGGTCTCTCACGGATGTGGTTCGCAATCGCCGAGCGGAAGGGCTGCGAGATCCGCTACGCGGCCGCCGCCCAGCGCCTGCTGCAGGCAGACGGCCGCGTGAACGGCGTCGAGATTCGTGACTCCGCGGGCGAGCAGGTGGTCCGAGCCCGAGCCATCGTGCTCGCCTGCGGCGGCTTCGAGGCGAACCGCGCGTGGCGAGCCCTCCACCTCAAAGGAGCCTGGGAGCAGGCCAAGGTGCGTGGCACGCGGTTCAACACCGGCGATGGGCTGCGCATGGCGATCGAGGCTGGCGCCACTCGGCACGGCCAGTGGAACGGCTGCCACGGCACCCCGATCGCCGCGGACTCACCCGAGTTCGGCGATCGGAAGCGGACGGACAAGACCAACCGCCTCTCCTACCCGTTCGGCATCCTCGTGAACACGCAGGGGCTGCGCTTCGTCGATGAGGGCGAGGACTTCCAGTTCCTCACCTACGCCAAGATGGGTGGAGCCATCTTGCATCAGCCCGGCCAGCTCGCTTTCCAGATCTTCGATGCCAAGGTGACGGACCTCCTGGAGCCGAGGTACGCAACCAGCACCCCGATCGTCGGTGAAACGCTGGAGGCGCTGGCCGAACAGCTGCCGGTCGACCGAGAGGCCTTCCTCAGCACCCTGTCCGCCTACAACGCCGCGGTCGCGAGTCAGAGGCCGTTCGATCCGACGGTCCGGGACGGTCTCTCGACCGAGGGCCTCCAGCCACCGAAGAGCAACTGGGCGCAGCGCATCGATACGCCGCCGTTCCGCGTGTATGCGGTGACGGGGGGCATCACGTTTACGTTCGGCGGCGTCCACGTGAACGAGCAGGCGCAGGTGCTCGGCGCGGATTCGTCGCCCATCCCGGGGCTGTACGCCTGCGGTGAGATGGTTGGCGGGCTCTTTCACTCCAACTACCCCGGTGGGGCCGGGCTGATGTCCGGAGCGGTGTTCGGCCGCATCGCCGGCGCCGGCGCCGCCAGCGCCGCCGGCGCCTGACTCTCGCACGACCGTCTCGGCCCCTCGGGCCTCAGGGGCGGTAGCGGTCGCTGAGTCGCTCGTAGGCATCGGTGTCGACGATCGCCTCGCGTTCCGAGAACGACACCATGCGATCGACGCGCGCGGCGCTGCTGCCGTCGCGCTTGATCGCCTCCAGCACATCGGCCATTGCGTGGATCGCCGCCCGTTGGAGATCGGAGGGGATGATCACCACGCGGTAGTCGAGCTCGATCAAGCGCGGGAACGGCACGAACGGCGTCTTGCTCCCCTGGAACAGGTTGATCAGCTTGGGGAACGGCAGCCGCCGCCCGATCTCCTCGATCTGCGCCTCGCTCTCGGGCGCCTCCACGAACAAGAGGTCGGCGCCCGCCTCGCGGTAGCGAAGGGCCCGCTCGATGGCCGCGTCCAGCCCCTCGACGGCGATGGCGTCGGTCCGGGCGATCAGGACGAGGTCCGGGTGAGAGGCGGCCTCCCGCGCGGCGCGCAGCTTCTGTGCCATTTCGGCGCTCGAGATCAGCGCCTTGTTCGCGTAGTGGCCACAGCGCTTGGGGAAGCTCTGGTCTTCCAGGTGCAGCCCGGCGACGCCGGCGCGCTCGAAGGCTTGCACGGTGCGACGGACGTTCAGCGCATTGCCGTAGCCGGTGTCCGCATCCGCGATTACGGGAATCCGCACCGCGTCGACGATCGGACCCAAGCGGTCAAGCACTTCGGTCATGCTGAGCAGGCCGAGATCGGGATAGCCCATGGCGCGCGCGAACGCGCCGCCGCTCGCGTAGACGGCGGAGAAGCCGGCGCGCTCCACCAGCCGCGCCGACAGTCCATCGAACACGCCGGGGGCGACCAGGATCTCCCCACCGCGCAGGAGCGCTCGCAGCCGCGCGCTCGCTCGCACCGATTCCGCGCTCATGCGCCGGCCACCAGCGGGCCCAGTCGCGACGCAGGCACCAGCACGCTCCCTTCCATGAGACGTCGTGCCGTGCGGTAAGCGACGACCTCGTCGGCCGTCCAGCCGTCGGCCTGCCGAACCGCCGCCGCAAGCGGCATCACGCCGGAGGGATGGGCGATGCGCAGGTCGCGGCTCGGCGTCTCACCGGGCCGGACCACTGCGTGCACCACGGTCCCCTCGATGCGCGCGGCAACCGCCAGACACATCGCGCCGGTGAGGGGCAGCGCGCGATGCGGCCGGCCCATCGAGAGCATACGCGCGGTCACGTCCATCGCTTCCGCCTCCAGCCATTCGCCGGTGAGCGTTCGCGCCCGCCGGGGCGGGGCCACCAGCGCGACGATCGGGCTGCTCGGCGACCGCAGCGAGGCCTCCTCCATAGTGGCGGCGATCCCCATGCGGACCGCCGCCGCGGCTCGGACCGCTTCGAGTTGCTCGAGCAGCGGCTGGTTCGCCTCCACCGCCTCCGGGCTCTCGGCGCCCCCGGCCCCGAGCGCGTCCGCGCGCACGAAGACGACCGCAGTGGTCGCATCCACGAGCGATGCCTCGACGTCGCCGTGCCCCGGCAGCGCGAGGCGTTCTCCTGGTTGACCCGTCGGCAGCAGGTGGCCGGTGACGGCGCCTCCCGGGTCCTGAAACTCCAGACGGATCCGCGCGCCTCGCCCGGCGACGCCTGGAAGCGCAAAGTCTCCCTCGACCGCGGCCCGGCCGTCATCGAGCGGGAAGCGCGCGGTGACCCGCTTGCCGGTGTTGGTGTTGTAGAGGCGGACCACCGCACCATCACCGACGGGGGCGATCATCCCCTCGTCGACGGCGAACGGCCCGACGGCGGCCGTGAGGTTCCCGCAGTTGGTCCGGAAGGCCACGGCCGGCTCGCCGATCGCCACCTGCCCAAAGGTGTACTCGATGTCGGAATCGCTGCGGCTCGACCGATCGACGACCACGACTTTGGAGAGGGAGGAGATCCCACCACCCAGGCCGTCGAGCTGGCGCCCGTACGGGTCCGGGCTGCCGAGCGCCGCGAGGAAGATGGAGGGCCACGCTGCCGGATCCTGCGGCAGCCACTCTCGGCGGAAGAACATCCCTTTACTCGTGCCGCCGCGCATGAAGACGGCGGGGATCTTCACCTGCACTATCGCCGCCTTTCGCTCGACCGCCGCCACGGACCCCTCCCTGCCGCTACCGCGAACGTTCGTTGCGCAGCACCTTGAACGTGCTCGGCTCGATGGTGGTCGCCGATCCGGGATCGCGGTTTGCGATCATCTCGCCGTCCTGCGCTCTCCGTCCCTCGCGTCAACGCGGCGCGACCGCGCGGCGGAAGTATACGCCCCACGCCGCGAGCCCAGCCGGTCGGGTCGGATCCATCGGGTGTGCGCAGCCGATCTCAGCCGGCCGGACATTCCCTGCCTCCACCGCTGCCGCAGGCGGCGGGCTTCTTCGACAAGCGCTGGGACGATCAGGCGACGTGCAACCGCCGGCTCCGGGGAGCACGGACGGCGCGCGCCGTTGCAGCCTCAACGGAACCGCGTTAGCCTTCCGGCCTAGCGGCCGCGCCCCGCAGGCGGCGCTTGGAGCGCATCATGTCCTTCTCGAAGACTCCGGCCCTCGTCGTCCTCGCTGCCTCGGTCCTTGGATTCGCCTGGATCGCCAACCCCTCCATCGGAGAGGCGCAGGCGCCGTCTGACGCGCGCTGGACCGACGCCGCCGCGGTCCCCGGCGTCGCCCCGGGACGGGGGAACTGCTCGACACGCCCCCCATCCCCACGCCGGAACAGATCCGCGACCGCGAACTGGGCATGAACCTGGCCAACCCGGAGGTGGACCGCAACGAGGCCCTGGACCCGGTTGCGCCGCCGGAGGTGGAGAGCACCGACATCGACAGCGGACCGCGCGGCGGCCAGCGCCCGGATGTCCAGGTCCCCGACGGCGACGAGCGCACCCTCTCGGTGCGCGCGGGCGGCCAGTTCCTGTTCTGGAATCTCGGTCCGGGCACAACGGCATCGGACTGGTTCGGCGACCTCACCATCGCCTGGCTCTTCAATCCAGATGCGGGACGCTGGAATCCGTACATTCCGGCGCTCGGACGGGGCGATTTCCCGCTCGTGGATGGGTTGGTGCTGTGGCTCGTCTCGCCGGTCGACCAGGTTCTCACGCTGCTCTTGCCGGCCGTGCAGGCGGGGCTGCAGACGGCCGCCGCCAATGATTTCGTCATCTTCCGCAATACCGAGGTGCTCCAGGGTACCAACACCAGCCGCATCGGCGAGCCGGACGCGGGCAACGATCGCAACGCAATCCTCTACACGGGGAACTGGCACGCGGCCGCCTCGTTCGACAACGGGTCGAGCTGGAGCTACATCAACCCGTACAGCAACTTCTCCGCGCCCAGCAGCGGCGGCTCCTTCTGCTGCGACCAGCTCGTCCACTACGACGACGCCAGCGGCCTCCTGTTCTGGTTGCTCCAGTACTCGCGCGACGGCAGCGGCAACAACACCGTCCGCATCGTGGTCTATGAGGGCCGCAGCGCCCTGGCCGCGCAGACCTACTGCG
Organism: Dehalococcoidia bacterium; assembly: GCA_963663235.2. Taxonomy (GTDB): domain Bacteria; phylum Chloroflexota; class Dehalococcoidia; order Bin125; family Bin125. The sequence goes on along the minus strand of CAXXNO010000004.1, from coordinate 467,042 downwards.
TCTACGACTACACGCCGCAGGATTTCGGCCAGCCCAACTCCTACTGGTTCGACTTCAACGGCATGGAATCGTCCGAGGACTGGCTCTACCTCACCTCGAACGTTTACCAGTACAGCGCCTCTTCCGATAGCAGCAGCCACCAGGGCGGCTACGTCTGGCGGATGGGGCTCGCCGACTTCTCATCCTCCTGCGGCAGCGTCTCCTGGCAGTACTACTTCAACGATGACTACTACGGCATCGCGCTGGCCGACGACAGCAGCACGATGTACTGGGGCGTGCACGACGGCTCCGGCAATAACTCCCTCCACATCGGCCGCGCGAGCGACTCCTCGGCGTCGATCAGCCTCTTCACCCGAAGCATCAGCACCTTCCCCACCAGCAACCGGGGCGATTACTCCTGCACCGCGCCGGACGGCAGCGACCCCTGCGGCCGCTTCAACCGTCGCCTGTCCGTGGCTTGGGTCGGCGACAGCGGGCTCGGCTTCATGTGGCATGCGGCGCAGGATTCAAGCAGCGGCTGGCCCTTCCCGCACACGCGGGTCGCGATCTTCCGCACCTCCGATCTCACCTTGACCAGCCAGCCACACATCTGGCACGAGTCCTATGCCTGGGTGATGCCGGCGGTGGGCGTGAACCGCCGCGGCGACATCGCCGGGCCGATCTACGTGATGGGGGGCGGTCACTACCCGAGGGCGCAAGCGTTCATCTGGGACGACATCTCGGGCCCACCGGCGCCGTGGGAGAACCATACGCTGCGCGTCGGCAACGACGCGCCCGTCGGCTCGGGCAGCGGCGCGCAGGCGAACGGGCGTTACGGCGACTACGGGGCCGCCGCCGCGTACGACAACTGCCGCGACACCTGGCTCGGCACGCTCTACACCATGCAGGACGGCGGGACCAACGACGACGCCGAGCACCGCTTCGTCTGGTTCGGGCGCGAACGGGACGGCTGCTCGGACCTCACGATCACGCTGGTCGACTTCCTTTCCGCCGTGATCGAGGCGGGCTTCGCCATCTCCATCACCGACACGACCGCAAACATCGGCGGCATCACCGCGGATTCGTCCTTCACGCGGTTCTACCTGTCCCGAGACCAGACCCAGAGCAGCAATGACCTGCTCTTGATCGGTCTGCACCAGGTGCCGAGCCTGGGCAGCGGCGACAGCGATACGCAGACCGTCACCGCGACCGTGCCCGCCGAGGCCAACGGCGACTACTTCGTCATCGCCTGCGCGGACGACACCGAAAAGATCGACGAGCTCACCGAGACCAACAACTGCCTCGCCTCCGATGAGCAACTCACCGTCGAAGGCGAGCCGTTCATCTTCGTCGGCGATCTCACCCTCGAGTCCCTCACAAACCCGCCGCGGTCGGGGAGCCCGGGTGGCAGCTTCGTGGTGCAGGATCGGGTGCGCTTCGCTGGCGATGACGCCCCGGCGACGGTCGTCCGCTACTACCTGGACGAGAGCCGGGTCATGGGCCCCCTATCGATCCTGTTCGATGTCGAGCGCCCGGTTCCGCCGTTCCCCATCCCGTTGCCGAACCTGACGGGGCTCATCGCCGCCCAGATCGGGCAACAGTTGTCCGAAGTCAATGTCTCGGAGGGGTCCGTGACGCTCGTGATCCCGCTGAACACGCCGCCGGGTACCTACTTACTGATCGCCTGCGCCGACGGCGCCGATCAATTCGACGAGAGGGATGAGACGAACAACTGTCGGGCCTCGGATCTCCCGATCTCGGTCGGCGGCGGCCAAGGCCCCTAAGCCGCGAGCAAGCAGGGTCCGTGTCAGGTGCGGGCGCCGGCCGCGCGCATCTCCAGCCGCCGCTTCGCGGTGGCGCCCTCGTCCACCTCGAAGCGCAGCGTCCGCCGGTCGCTCTCGGCGAACACGACCCCGTACGTTGACCGCGCCGCCGCAATCGAGACGATCTCGTCCTTGACGTCCTCGACGACCCGCGCCACGTCGCGATCGAGCGGATCGCCGTAGCCCCCGCCGCCGGCGGACCAGAACGTCATCAGCTCGCCGCGCGCCACCGACTCGTTCACCGAAAAGATGCCGATGTTGCGTTCGCTCTCGCTCCCCTTGTTGATGACCAGGCCGGCGAGATCGCCCGGCTCGCCGCCGAAGATGCCGGGGGGACCGAAGCGCTCGCGGTCGCCGATGCAGGAGATCGTCCCGTCCGTGTAGGCGAACTCCACGATCTGCAGGAGGCTGGTACCGCCGCGGGTCGCGCCGGGGCCGCCCGAGTCCTGCGTGAACTGGTGTCGACGCCAGAGGACCGGATAGCGGCGCTCTTGCAGCTCGGCCGGGATGTTGCGGGTGCTCGCGGTGTAGGGGGAGCCCACCACGCTCGCGCCGTCGTTGCGCTTCGTCGCGCCCAGGCCGCCGAAGCCCCAGACGTAGTTGATGAACGGGGAATCGAAGTCGGGCCGGGTGTCGTGGCCCGCGAAGACCGTATTGAGGATGCTGAACGCCGTCGCCGCGCCGCGCTCCGGCAGCGCCTGACTCAGCGCCTGCATGCAGCAGCCGATCACGCACTCCATGCTGGTGGCGGCCAACCCGGAGATACCCACCGGGGGCTGCGCCCAGACAAGCGATCCGCGGCGCGCCTCGATCTCGATCGAGCGCATCACGCCCGAGTTCATGGGCATCGGCGGCAGGATACTGGCCAGACCAATGAAGACGCCGGAGGTCGTAGCCGGGAACGTGCAGTTGATGCTCGCTTGGGCCGGTCCGTCGCTCCCGGTGAGATCGAAGACCGCGTGGTCGCCTTCGATGGTGAGCTTCAGGCGGATCAGCTTCGGCTCCCCCGTATACACGTCCTGATCCACCCGATCCTCGGCTTCATAGACGCCGTCCGGCAGGCTGCTCCAGGCCGCACGCGCGAGCCGCTCGGAGTGGTTCTGCACCTCTTCCATCGTGCTCAGCACGGTCTGCAAGCCGTGTCGCGCGACCAGGACGAGCAACTGCTCCTCGCCGATTCGCACGGCGGAGACCTGTGCGTTAAAGTCTCCCATCCGCTCCCACGCCCCCCGCATGTTCGCCAGGAGGATCTTGAGCACGTCGTGGTTGAGCTCGTCTTGTTTGTAGATGGTGAGCGCGGGGATACGCACACCCTCTTCGAAGTGGCTCCGCGCGCGGGAGTTCAACGATCCCGGGGCGACGCCGCCCACGTCCGACCAGTGGGCGGTAGACGTGACAAACGCGATCAAGTCCCCTTCGTGGAAGATCGGCTTGACCAGGTGGATGTCGTTGCAGTGGGTGCTGGCCACGTAGGGGTCGTTGATCATGTAGATGTCGCCGGGCCGCATCTTCTCCAATCTGATCGCCCGGATCACCTCCGGCACGGTGAGCATCGTCAGTCCCACGAACGCCGGCAGGTCGAACTCGCCTTGCGCCACCAGTTTGCCGTGGCGGTCGTAGACCGCGCCGGCGAAATCCCGGGCCTCGTTGACCGGCGTCGAATACGCCGTCTTCGCCACCACCAACGCCATGCCGTTGCATACGGCAGCGAACGCGTTCCGCAGCACCTCAAAGGTGATCGGGTCGAACGTCGCGTCCAGATCCGAGCCGTCCTGAGCCGCCATCTGCTCCCCCCTCCACCGCCCTTACGCCCTCGGGGGCCATCAAGGATGCGTCGCGGAGCGTACCATCCCCGGCCCGCGATCGGCGATGGCGCCGCGGGCCGGGGTTCCCGAAGGGAGCGCCGAGGCGGAGCGATCGCTTATCGGCCGCTTATCGACGCGACCAGGGTCGCGTTACGGGATGGAGACACGCGGCGAACGCGCTCTGCTCGATGCCCAGGGGGCGTCCAATCCTGGCGGATGGGCGCGCGGTCGTTGAACGCCCGCGCCTAGCGGGGGCTCACGCCCTCGGGCTCCTTCCGCGGCGGCGACGCCTCGTCCAGCACGGACCAGCGGTCGGCCATCTTCGCCGCCACGGCCGGCATGGTCGTGTACTCCATCTCTTCCAGCGGAAGCCGGTGGGGCTCAAAGGGGCCGTGCTTGCGGAGGTAGTTGGAAACCTGGTTGGCCTCCGCGCGCGCATCGTTGAAGGAGGGGTCGTCGAACATATCGCGCGGTCCGACGAACTTCCCATTCGCGATCTGGAACCCCAGCGCCACCACTCGCGGGGGGCCGTCGAAGCGCGCCGGATGCGCGTCCGCTTGCGAGACCGGCATCCACGGGCCGTGGTGCGACCCGCGCATGAACCCCTCCACGGTCCAGGCCGTGGTGAACGGCTCCAGGACTTCGCCCACGGCGGGGAACACGCCCTGACAGCGGACGATCGCCGCCGGGTCGTCTTTGCCCACGTAGCGACCGGCGATCAGCGCCAGTTTCTCGGTAGACGTGACCGCCCCCACGTCGCCGGTATGGCGGGACCGCACGCGCTTGATCACGTAGCGGGAGGGAGAGCCGATGAAGACCAGCAGGTCGTACACCTCATCCGGGCAGTGCAACTCGATTTTTCGCTGCTCCTTCAGGTCGTGGACCTCAAAGCTGAAGCCGTCGTGCAGCGCGTCGGCGATGACCAGTCCGGCAGTGTTAAAGGGGTCGGCGAACATCTTGAAGAAGGGAAGGTTGAACGCGCCGGCTGAGGTCTTGTCCCCCATGAACACGATCACCGGCTCCGAGGGCCGCTCCTCAAGCTCCATCTCCGCCGCCCCGGGCCCGGCCCCGCGGATGTTGCCGGAAAAGGCGTCCGTGAGGAGATCCTGCCCTGCCCCATAGAGGTGCAGTTTCTTGGCCACCTCCGTCCCCGCAAGGAAGGTGTCCCAGGCGAAATGATGAATCGCCTCGCTGTCCGTCCCATGATCGTGCGACATCACCAGAAAGAGATCGTCGCCACAGGCCGCCGCGTGCCCGTCGATGAGCAGGCCCGCCTGGACCGCGCCGGCCAGCGCCTCGCGCCCGGTAGCCAGGACCTCTGGGTGCATCGCCGAATGCCCCACGAAGCCACCCACGTCCGCCTTGATTACACTGAGCGTCTGCATCGCCACTCCCCCTCATTGGTTGCCGCACGCCGGAGGATAGCCCACCTGGGCGTAGCCGCCACGATCCACTTTATGTCCGTCAGTTCGGTCTGCTCTGCCGCTCACGGAGCGCGGCGACGACGCCCGCCGCGAGCGGCCGCGTCGCCGTCTCGATCGCGGCGTCCAGGTCGCCGCTGCGGCCCAAGAACGCCTCCAAGACGTCCAACATCTCCAGCCCGCGACGACGCTCGTGCTCCGCATCGAGCGCCCGGAAGCCTTGCAGCTTGCGCGGCCCCTCGCGGCCCCCTTCCGCGATGTACCAGTCCTTGAAGGCTGCGCCGCAGCCCACGTCGAACAGCATCGCTCCCAGCGGGGTGGCGGCCGGCGGCACGCCCGCCGTCAAGGCCTTCGCCGTCAGCGCGCGCCCCGGCGAGTCGTACTCCACCATCAGGTGCCCGCCGGAGGGTACCAGCTCCGCGAGCCGCGCCAGAAGGCCGCCGTCAACCACGGCGGAGGGATCGGCGCTCTCTCCCGTCTGGAGTCGGAGCCGGGTGTTGCACGCGCTGACTTCCACCCAGTTGAACGCCGGGTAGATCCCACAGTTCTGGAGGCCTTCGATCACCGGATCCACCGTGCGGCCCCGGTCCGGGTCACGCAAGAAGGCGCGGAAATAGGCCGCCCCGACCGAATTCGTCGGACCGATCTCCACCTCGAGCGTGAAGCCGTCGCCCACAGCGCTCCCCTCGATGGCGGCCAGCGGATGGCCGGCCACCGCGGATGCCGGGCGCCAGCGCTCGCGATCCGCTCGCGGCGGGTTCATGCCGATCCCACTTACGACGGCCGGCCCCGGAGCGCGATCACTTCTGCTGGCACATCAAGCCGCCGTCCACGTTGTAGATGCTGCCGGTGATGAAGGAGGCGTCGTCGCTGGCGAGAAAGGCGACCGCCGCCGCCATCTCTGCCGGGTCCCCGTAACGCTTCAGCGGGACGCTGCCCGCCCACGCCTGGTGTTCGTCCTCGGGCGCGTCGGGGTTGTAGCCCCGCTCGGCGGCCCGCATCATCTGGGTCTCCGTGGGTCCGGGGCAGATCGCATTCACCCGGATCCCCTGAGGCGCCAGCTCCACCGCGGCGGTCTGCGTGATGCCGATGACGGCGTGCTTGCTGGCCCCGTAGGCCACCAGCATCGGCGCGGCGGCCAGCCCCGCCGTCGAGGCCGTGTTGATGATCGCGCCCCCGCCGCGCCGGCTCATGACCGGTGCGACGGCCTTCGTGCCCAGCCAGGCGCCCTTCGCGTTGATCGCCATCACCTTGTCGAACGTCTCTTCCGCATAGTCGGCGAGGGCGACGACCGGGCCCAGAATCCCAGCGTTGTTGAAGAGGATATCGACGCCCCCAAATCGCGCCGTCGCCTGCTCCACGTAGCGCTCAACGTCGGCGGCCTTGGACACGTCCGCCTCCACCGCCAGCGCCTCGGACCCGGCCCGCTGCACGGCGGCGACCGTCTCATCCAGCGGGCTCCCCGTCAGGTCCACCAACACGACGCGCGCGCCGTCCGACGCGAAGCGCTCCGCCGCCGCGCGGCCGATGCCGCCGGCCGCACCGGTGATCACCGCTACCTTGCCCTCGAAGCGTCCGTTCATCGTCCGTCCTTTCCGCCGGGCACCCGCCGCCGCGTCCGGGCGTTGCTTGGCAGGCTCTCGACAAGTCCGGGGGTGCATCACCGCCCGCAGGGCGGGCTCATCACCGAGCGTACCGCGCCGCTGTAGTGTAGCGGCGCCGGTGATTCCCGGGCGGCGCCGCGCAGCCCGCCCAACCGCGCGCAACCCGTCGCCTCGCGTTAACAACGAATGACTGGATCGAACCGCGCCTCCTCGTCAGAGTGTCCGGACCATGCGCCGCGTTTGCACCTGGGCAGCGGTCATAAGCGTGTTGACCGTGCTCCTCTTGGCTGCCGGTGGCCGGCCGACCGTCGTCCAGGCCGATCACCCGCTCCTCTTGCTGCCCGCCCCGGCCGGCAGCGAGTGGTCGATCGTCGCCGGCTACAACACGGCGACGCACACCGGCGACGACCCCTACGCCATCGACCTGGTGCGCGAGGACGCGCCGACTGCCGGCGCCCTGGTGCTGGCCCCTCTCGCCGGCACAGTCAGCTGGGTCTCGGAGCAGTGCCTCACGATCGATGACCAGCACGGCATGGCGATCCTGTTCTGCCACCTCTTCCCTGCGCCGGACGTCGCGCCGGGCCTCGCGATCGCTGCCGGACGGCTGATCGGGGAAGTGGCCCCGGCCGGGCTCGCCGGGAACGGCGGCCTCGCCCACCTGCACCTGGCGGTGCACCGCACGTCGGGCTCGGGGCGGTTGCAAGACACCATCCCCTTCACCGGCGGCTACGCACTCGAAGGGCGCGATCTCCCGCCCACCAACGCCTCCAACGCCTACGCCGGCGAGCGCTTCCGCTCCACCAACCAGCCCGGCCGGGAGCCGCCCGCGCCGGCCGATCCCGCCGAACCCACAGAGCAGGAGCCGCCCGTGGATCCGGCCGACGCGCCGCCGGCCGACGAGCCGCGGTTCCTCCGCCTCGGCTGGAACCTGGTGGGCTGGAGCGGTCTCACCGACGTCGAGGACGCGACGGCGCCCATCGCCGCAAGCATCGATGCCGTCTTCACCTTTGATGCAGGGCGGCAACAGTTCAGCCGCTACGCGCCCGGCGCGCCGCCCGTCTCCAACACGCTCACCACCCTGAAGACGGGCCAGGGCGTGCTGGTCCACGTGACCGCGCCCGACGGCGTGCTCTGGGCCGTCCCGCCGGTCCCCGAGCCCCGGCCGCTGCCGCTCGTCGCCGGCTTCAACCTTGTGACCTGGACCGGCGGCCAACAGTCGGTGGCGGATGCGATGAGCGGGCTGGAGCAAGTCTTGATCGCCGCCTACGCCTTCGACGCCGACAGCCAGCGGTACCGGATCTACCGTCCGCACGCGCCGGCCGTCCTGAGTGACCTCGAGACCCTGGAAACGGGACAAGCGCTCTGGGTGCGCGTCCAGGATGCCGCGCTTTGGGCCGCCGACGAAGGCCCCTCGTCAACAGAGGACGAGCCGCCACAGGACGAGCCGCCACAGGACGAGCCCGCGCCGGGCGCAGCCCCGGCGTACGTGCTGGGACCGGGCTGTCTCAACATCCGGCCCGCGCCCACAACGGTCGATGCCCCGCCCCTGGCCTGCCTCGCCCAGGGGACCGCCGTGGAGCTCACTGGACAGACGGCCCACGACGCCAACGGCGACGAGTGGCTCTTCGTCCACGCCGCCGGCCACACGGGTTGGGTGTTCGCCGCCTACATCGTGACCGGCCCGGGCGCGGGCGTCGCCGAGGGCACGGCGACATTCGTCTACCCCGGGCTCCACGGGAACCCGATGTCCTGCGGCGGCGCCTACGATCGCTTCGACCCCACCATCGCCGCGGCCACAAGCTGGCCCTGCGGGACGCGGCTTCGCGTGTCGCGCGGCGACCGCACCGTCGACGTCGTAGTACGGGACACGGGCCTGCTGCCGCCCAACCACGTGGATCTCTCGGAAGCGGCCTTCCTGCAACTCGGCGACCTGGCAGAGGGACAGCTGCGCGTGCGGATTGAGGTGCTTCCCATCGCGGACGACGGCTAGGCGGCGCGAGTCAGGCGCACGATCCGCCGGGGAGATTGCCGAGCAACGCGCCGTCGCGTCTGGCGGGGCGTCAGGGTGGCGTGAGCGCGGCGCCGGCAGGCAGCCGCGCGAGCAACGCGCGGCTGCGAGCCTCGAACTCGGCGTCAGTCAGGACGGGATCGGCGGGCAGCTGCGCCGGATCGGCGGGCACATCGACGAATTCCGTCCAGGACGCGCAACCGCGGTACGCCTCCCGCTCTGGGATCTCCAACGGCTCACGCAGCGCGTAGGCGCGGAGTACCAGCACATGCAGCGGCTGCTTCGGCTTCCAGTGCAACCGGCTCTCGGCGTATTCGCGCGTCCAGACGAAATCCGGATCGAGTCGGGCGATCTCATCGTCTGTGGACACCTCGACGGTGGCGACGATGTCCGCCCACCCGGGCACGCGAATGACCTCGTCCGGGGGTCGTTCCAGGAGCACCCGATCCAGCGTTCGCGCGACGGCGGGCTTCAGCAGCTCGCGCCGCTGGTGCTCGTAGCCCGGATACAGCCAGAACCGCCGCGCGCGGACGGCGAAGTGCCTCTCCGTCTCGCGGATGCCGCCCTTGCGTAAGTCGATGATCTGCCGGCCGCTCAGGATGGCGTCGTAGATGACGGCCCACTCTTTGAGCGCCGGGGCGGGAACGGATGCTGACACCTCCCCAGGATACCCCCGCACGGGACCGCGCGGCCCCAGGACCACCGGCGCGGCTTCGGCTCAGATCTGGCCGCGCTCGAACCGTCTCCGGGGTCGCCGTCAGCGGCGACGCGCAGCGGCGCAAGACCCTCTCCGTCGATGCGCCGGGGCTTCCGCTCCGCGAGCGCACCACGGCCCCCGATCGGCGCCCCGTCACCCTCTGAGAGACGCTACGGGTGACGTACAATACGCCGTCACGACTAGGGCGGCCGCAGGCCGCCGATCTCGTCGTGGAAGGGGTGCGATCATAGCCCGTCACCGTCGCGGTCTGCATCAGAGGAGGAGCCGTCATGGCGAATGAACCGGGTCGACGGGCTTCGGCCCCGATCGACCCCATCACCTTCGAGGTCCTGCGCAACACCTTCATCGCCGTCTGCAACGAGATGGCCATCGTGGTGGCGAAGACGGCCTACTCCACCGCCGTGAACGAAGGACGCGACTTCGCCGGCGCGCTCTATGACCGCTCGGGCAAGTTGGTCTCGCAGGGCGAGTTCGACCTGCCGGCGTTCGTGGGGATCACCCAGCTCACCGTGCCGGAGGTTGTGCGCGCCATCGGGCTGGAAAACATGCAGCCCGGCGACATCTACATGATCAACGACCCCTACGTGGCCAGCACGCACTGCAACGACATCCATCTCGTCAAGCCGGTCTTCTACGACGACCGTCTTGTCGCCTTCGTGACGTCCACCGCCCACTGGTCCGACGTGGGCGGGGTCTATCCGGGCTCGCTGAACGCCCGCGCGCGGACGCACTTTGAAGAGGGAGTACGGATTCCGGCGCTGCGGATCCACCGCCAGGGCGTGCTCAACAAAGATGTGCTCGACATCCTCCTGGCCAACATGCGGCAGGCATGGGAGCGCGTGGGCGATCTCAACGCCCAGGTGGCCGCCGTCAACGTGGGGGAGTCCCGCGTGCGGGCGGTGATCGACAAACACGGGCCGGACACCGTCTTCGCCGCCATGGATGAAGTGCAGAACCACTCCGAGCGCCTCGCCCGCGTCGCCTGGTCCAGCATCGCCGACGGTGTCTACGAAGGCGAAGACTACGTGGACAAGGACGTCTACACGGGCAAGCCCGTCGCCATTCGCCTGAAGCTCAAGGTCGACGGGGATCACGCCATCTTCGACTTCACAGAGAGTGACGGCCCCGCCGAGGCCGCCATCAACTGCACCATCGCCGCCACCACCTCCGGCATCTTCATCTCCACGGCCTCCATCCTGCCGCCAATGCCGATGAACGCCGGCGTGATGCGCACGATCGAGATCAAGGCGCGCCGCGGCTCCATCGTCTGGGCCCAGCCGCCGGTGGCCGTCTCCGGGCTGGCGGCGACCAGCATGGAGATGGTCATCAGCTCCGTCATGCAGGCCCTGAGCAAGGCGCTGCCGGAACGGGGGGTGGGGACGCCGTACAGCATCCTCAACACCATCTTCGCCGGGACGGACGAACGCCCGGGGTTCGACGCCCCCTTCATCGAATACGTCTGGAGCTTCGGAGGCTGGGGCGCCACGAAGTACAAGGACGGCCCCAGCGCCGTGGGATCCGCCTACGCGGGCGGGACCCAGAACGTCCCGTGCGAAATCCAGGAGCGCCGCTACCCGCTGCTCTGGCGGCGCTACCAGTTGGTGCCGGATACCGGCGGGCCCGGCCGGACCCGCGGCGGCCTGGCCCTGGACCAAATGATGGAGTACCCCTGGGGGCCCGGCACCCTGTCCTGCGTGGGCGACCGCGAGGTCTTCGGCCCGCCCGGCGTCTTCGGCGGAGAGGCGGGCGCCCTGGCGCGCCTGGTGGTGAACTTCGAATCGGAAAACGAGCGCAACATCGGCATCTTCTGCTCCGGCGCGCCCGTCTACCCCGGGGAGACGGTGTCGTTTCAGTCGGCGGGCGGCGGCGGGTACGGGGACCGGCTGGCGCGGCCGCCGGAGCAGGTCTTGGAAGACATCCAGGACGACTACCTCACCATCGCGGCGGCGCGCAGCCGCTACGGCGTGGTGGTCAAGGAGATCGACCGGCGGCGGCTGATCTTCGAGATCGATCGAGGCGCCACGGACACGCTTCGACGGGAGATGCGGGCGGCCCCAGGCCGCTGAGACGGTGCCGGCCTCCGACCGTGCGTCCTCGGACACGACCACGAAGGGGACCGCCCGGACCGCCGTCGGAAGGGGTCCGCCGCTGTGCGGTCGCCGGAACGCCGGGTCGTGCGGTGTGAATCGCAGGCGCAGGATCGCCGCCGGGTCAGCCTAGGCGCGACGCGCGCGCCAGGATTCCGGGGGAGCCGGCGCCTAGTTGCGCATGTGCAGGGACGCGCCCGGCCCTGACAGCCAGTTGGTGAACTCCGAGGCGTCCAGCGGGCGGCACATGTAGTAGCCCTGCGCCATGTCGCAGTGAAGCGCCGCCAGCGCCGTCCAGGTCTCCTGCGTCTCCACCCCCTCCGCGACCACGCGTCGGCCCATGCCTTTGGACATGCCGATGATCGCCTCCACGATGAGGGAGTCCTTTTCGTCGGCCGCCACGCCGCGCACGAACGCCTGGTCGATCTTGATCTCGTCGACGGGCAGCAGCTTGAGGTACGTCATGGCGCTGTACCCGGTCCCGAAATCGTCCACGATCAAGCCCACACCCATCTGCTCCAAGCGGGTCAGCACCCGCACGGCCGCCTCCGGCTCCACCATGAGCGCGCTCTCCGTGATCTCCAGCTGCAGTTTCTCCGCTGGCACCCCCCAAGCGTCCAGGGCCGTGCTCAACTGGCTGGGAAAATCGGGGTCGCGCAGGCTCTCGACGGAAACGTTGACGGCAACCTTCATATCCAGCCCATCGCGCTGCCAGGCGTAGAGCTGGCGCAGCGCCGCGTCGATGACCCACGTCGTCAGCGGCTTCAGCAGTCCCGTTCGCTCCGCCGTGCCAATGAACTCGCCGGGCATGACCATGCCCCGCTCGGGGTGCTGCCAGCGCACCAGCGCTTCCGCGCCACGCACCTGTCCGGACTCCATGTCGATCTTGGGCTGATAGTGCAGCACGAGTTGGTCCTCGTCGATACCGCGGCGCAGATCGCTCATGAGCCGCAGCCGCGCGGCGGGATCCGGGTCTTGCGTCGCGGTGTAGACCGCGTAGCCCCCCGGATTCTGCTTCGCGGCGCTCAGGGCCGCCTGGGCATGGCGCAGGAGCACGTCCGCGTCGTCGCCGTGTCCGGGAAAGCGCGCCACCCCGACGCTGGCATCCAGCGCAAGGGAATGCCCCTCGACGTGGAAACCGGCGGCAAAGGTGCTGCGGATCTGCTCGGCGACCGCAGCCACGTCACTCCCGCCGCTCCGGGACTGGAGCAGCACACCGAATTCGTCGCTGTCTAACCGTGCGACGGTGTCGTTGTTGCCATCGAACAGGGACCGGAGACGCTGACCGACCGCTTGGACCAGAAGCTCTCCGTACTCGCGCCCGTAGGTCTCGTTGGTGATCCGCGTCCGATCGAGCGCCACCACCAGCACGGCGAACGGGCGCACTTCGTCGCGGGCGGCGGCGATCGCCTCGTCCACCCACTCGCGAAAGAGCGCCGCATTGGGCAGCTCGGTCAGAGGATCGAAAAGCGAGCGGCGAATCAGTTCCGCCTGCGCCAGCGAGCGCTCGCTCACATCGAGCGCCACGCCGATCACACCGCCGATCTCCCCCCCGCGGTCCCGGAGCGGCTCGTAGACGGCGTCCAGCAAGACCCCGTCCACCTCTTCCGTCGCCCGCACAACCTCCCCGGCCAGCGCCCGTCGCACGTGGGCGATGAGCTCCGGCCGCGCTCGGTGCACGGCGAAAAGCGACGCCCCCACCTGGTTTCCCGGGGACACCCCGAACGACTCGAGCCCCTGGCCCTCCATCCACGTGTAGATCCCGTCGCGATCGATCTCGAAAAGATAGAGCGGCAAGTTGTTGCTGATCACATGCAGGCGCCGCTCGGCCCGTGCCAGAGCCGTCCCGGACTCGGACGGCTGGCGCTCTTCGCTCGCGCCGCCGGGGAAGTCCAGCGGCGCGATGCCCCGCGCAAGCGGATCGGGGACCGGAGCGCCGTGGCCTCCATCTGCCTGCCCGACGGTGGGGACACTGCCCACTTCGTCATCGAGCAACGTCACGGCGTTCACCATGGAGCCAAGCATCGTCTCCAGAGCCTGACGGACCTCGGTGACCTTGCGAGCCAATGCGGGGTCAGGCTGTGAAGCCGTCATCGGTCGTTCTCCTCCAACCCGCCGCGGGGGCGGTCTGCGTGCGGGCCGTGCCGGACTTCCGGCGCCTATCCACTGTCTTTAGAATCCGTGTCGCAGGCTCTGGAGGGCGCGGTACTGCAACGCCCGCACCGCCTGTTCGCTGCGGCCCATCTGCTTCGCGACCTCTGAGTGCGGCAGGCCGCGCAGGAAGCGAAGCACCAGGACATCCCGCTGGTCCTCGGCCAAGCCCAGCAACGCGTTGCGCAGTTTCTCGCTGTCCACCTGGGCATCCATCCGCGCGGACGGCGAGTACGCCGGGTTCGGCTCGGGGGGCTCAAGCGTCTGCTCCAGCCCTGTGGTGGACGGGCGCTTGAACTCATTCATGGCCTGGTTGTGTGCGATGCGAAAGAGCCAGGCGTCGAACCGACGCGGGTCGCGGAGCTTCGGCAAGTCCCGCCAGGCCAGCATGAACGATTGGGCGACCACGTCCTCCGTGCGATCCACGTCGCGCAGAATGGCCCCGACGTAGCGTGAGAGCCCGTCCACCCGCGTCTTGTAGAGGGCGCCGTAAGCGTCGCGATCGCCCTGCTGCGCGCGCTGGACGAGTTCGTCCTGAGCCTCCGTGGCCTGTTGGGCCGGAGCCGTGACGCGGCCTGTCGCCGCCGTCCCGGCCAGGGGGGGCTAAGCGTCATCGTGCGCGCCCCCATTTCCGTGGCCGTCGCCGTTCCCGCCGGCGTTGCCGTTGCCGTGGCCGCCGTCGGAGTCGTTGCCGTTCCCGCCGGCGTTGCCGTCGTCGCCGCCACCGGTGTTGCCGTTGCCGCCGTCGGAGTCGTTGCCGTTCCCGCCGGCGTTGCCGTTGCCGTGGCCGCCGGCGTTGCCATTGCCGTCGCCGTCGTCGTCATCGCGGTCGTCGCCGTCGTCGTCATCGCTGCCGACGTTCGCGCCGCGGTTGCCGTCGTTGTCGCTGGCGCCGTCCTCGGCGGCCGGGCCGGTAGCGTCGGGGCCGGGCGGGCCGTCGCCGTCGGGGCCGGGCGGGCCGTCGCCGTCGGGGCCGGGCGGGCCGTAGCCATCGGGGCCGCGCGGGCCGTCACCCTCCGGGCCGGGCGCGCCCTCGCCGCCGAGCGCCGGGGCGCCGTTGGCCGGAGCATCGGGCCGGCCATCGCCGTTGGGTCCCACCGGGCCATCGCCGCCGACGCCGGAATCGTCCGCGCCGGCGCCTTCACCCTGGATCGCGTCGTGGAAGGCCGCAGCCAGCGCGCTCAACGACGTCAGGAGCGGGCGAATCTCCTCGCTCGTGCCGTCGTCCAGCACCTCGAGCTGCTGCTGAAGGGCGGTGATCTCAGCCAGCGCGCCGTCCAGGTCCTGGAGGGACATCCCTTGGATCAGGCTCTCCAGCGACTGTTCCGTGGGGGCCAGCTCTTGCCACTGCCGGCTCAGCGTCAGCGCCTCGTGGTCGCTCAGGCGGCCGTCCGCCAGGACGCCATCGCTCGCCTCGGTGAGCGTCTCAATCGACGTGAGGAAGAGAGCCTCGTCAGCGGCGCCATCGCTGCTCACAGCGGACGCGGCCAATACGGTGTTCTGCTCCGTGGCGCCGATGGTGGTCATGTGATAGCCGGCGACCGCGATGTTAACCACCGTCGCCGCCGCGGCCACGTACCGGAGCGCCGGGGCCGGGACGGGCAGGAACCCGCCGGGAAGCGCGAAGCGGGGCATGCGGCGGGGCCGCTGCTCCTGGTTGAGCCATGGCAGGTGCCCGTCGACGCGTGCGCGCACGGCGCTCTGATCGATCGCGGGGGCCTGCTCCCAGAACGCCGAGAGCACCAGCACCGTGGCGGCGAGGTTCAACGACGGCTCCTCATCCTCGGGTCCACGCCACCCCGTCATGCTCGTAAGCACCGCCGCGAAGCGGATCCGCGTCGCCGCAGCGATCGCGGAGGCGCGGGCGAGGAGCATCGTCGCGGGCCGTAGCCGCAACCACCACGAGAGCGCTTGATGTTGCTGGATGGCGGGCAGGCCCAAATCGAGGCGGGCACAGAGGCCCACCTGATCGACGGCCGGCGCCCGGTCCCGCCACAGCATCAGGTCCGCTGCGGTGTCGGCCAGCGGCTCCATGGTGGCGCCCGCCATCCCCGCTCCAATCGTCCGACCCTCGACTCGCGATCTGATCAGGCGGTCGAGCGCCGCGAGGTCTGCATTACATGGCATGGGGCTTCGAATCTCTCAGCCTCCCTGGATCCATTCCTGGATTGCGCCGTAGTGACCGACAGCAAACCCCGGAATCGGATGGCCCCTCTTCTGCGGCCACATCTGTTAGGCGGTGAAGGAGCCTGTTTGTGACGCCGCAGGGCCGTGGGAAGTCAAAAAACGAAACTGAGGGCCGGCCCGATATGTGCCGCTCCCTCACACTCAGCGTCGACACGCCGCGGAGCCGTCGCCATCCAACTGCCGTCGGGTTCCTGGCCCGCCGAAGGTCGCAGCGGCGCCTCGGACCGCCTCTTCAGCTGCGCCGGTTCCCGCCGTCACGACGGCGCGGCAACCGGAAGCCAAGAGGTTCAGCCGGGCGTGACCGAGAACCTCCGCATCACAATTTCGCCCGCGGCGGGTCTATTCGGTGGAGGTGATCGTATGAACGACTCCACATGTCATTTCAGCGCCGACGCACACGCACTACAGATAGATGCCCGCGTCTACACCGCGCGGAGGCCCTTTTGCCCGCGCTGCCACTGCGGCACCCTGCTGGTGGACGTCCGCGGCGAAGTCTCATGCCTTGCTTGCGGATTCGCCGGCGGCCCCAGCGCCGAGGCCCAAGCCGCCGTCATCTCCGATCGGCGGCGATCCTAAGCAGGAGCCGTCCACGGTCCCGCGCACGGCCCGCCGGACGCATGGAGCGGGCAGCGCCCGCCGGGCCCTCGATGCGAACCCTCCTGCGGCGCGGCCCCCCGCCAGCACCACGAGCGGGCCCGCCGCCGGTCGGACTCCGACCTACGACCAGCGTCGGAGACCACTCCGCCAGCCGCCCCTCCAAGAGGTCCACCGTTTCGCACCGCCGAATTGGTCTTCACGCCCGATGTTCCCGATCGCGCGCGCTGCGACAGTGCCGTCGGTGGCGGGACGGTGAGGTCCACGATGGTTTCACTCATCACCCGCAGGCGACCGGACCAGACGGCAGAGCATCCGCGCTCACGCGGCGACATCGCCGTCCCCAGCCCGGCCGCAGGCGAAACGCTCCCTGAGCCTCAAGGCGGCGCGCCCGACGCCGCTCCGGCAAGCGACGCCGTCGCTCCTGCGAGCGCCGCCGGCTCAAGCGCCCTGGAGCTCGTCGAACGCGCCCAGGCGGGAGACCACGAGGCGTTCGCCCAGCTCTACCGGCAGCGGCTCGGCATCGTCACCCGCTACCTCACGGCGATCTTGCGCGACGCCGACCGCGCCGACGACGCCGCGGCGGAGACCTTCCTCGTCGCCTGGCGGCAGTTGTCCACCCTGCGCCGACCGGATCGCTTCGACGCCTGGATGTTCCGTATCGCCCGCAACCTTGCCATGAACGAACTGAAGCGTCAGCGCGCGCTGCCCCTCACGGACGTATTCGAGCCGCCCGATGAGAACCGCCTCAATTCCCCCACGGCGGTCCTGGAAGGCCGAATGGACGCCCAGGCGGTTGGCGACGCCATGCAGAAACTCTCTGAGGACCAGCGCGCCGTTCTCGTGATGCGCTTCGTGCATGAGTTGCCGCACGCGCGCATCGCGACGATGACCGGCAAGAGTGAAGAGGCGGTGCGGGCGCTGCAGTACCGCGCCCTCAACCGGCTGCGCCAGCTCATGCGTTCGGAGGTCCAGACCGACGCCGGTTAGGCGCCGCCACCCCTCTACGTCCGGCATCGCCCTACGATAGATCTGCCCGTCTGGGCCCGGCCCAACGGACGTAGGAGAGATGCGTGGACGCTCCCGAGATCGCGGCGCTGGCGGTCCTGCTGAGCCTCTTGGCGCTTCTCGCGGCGATCGACGTCCGTCGGCGCATCCTGCCCAACGCGCTCATCTACCCCGGCATCGTGGCCGCGCTCGCCGCCGCCCCCATCCTGCCCGCCGGGGGCTACGTCGACGCCGTCGCGGGCGGCGTTCTGGCGTTCGGCATTTTCGCCGTCGCGTTCTTCGCGCGCCCCCAGGCCATGGGCGCCGGCGACGTCAAACTCGCCGCGCTCATCGGCCTGACGCTCGGCTTCCCCGCCGTCCTCCTCGGCCTGCTGGTTGCGTCCTTGCTGGCGGCCGTCGTGTCTGCGGCCATGCTGACGGCGGGACGCTGGACGCGAAGTATGAAGATCGCCTACGGCCCCTACTTGTGCGCCGGCTGCGGGGGCGTCGCTCTGTGGGTTTGCGCTGTAGCTGTAGGCCCGGTCCGGCCGCCTACTCGGTGATGGCCATCATCCGCAGGGCCGTGGGGCCCAACATGACCAGCACCATGCTCGGCATGATCAGGAAGACCATGACCAGGACCATCTTGACCGGCGCCCGGCCCGCCTCGGCCTCGGCACGCTGACGCTTCTTGCGGCGGATCTCGACCGCCTGCGTGCGAAGCACGTCCCCCAACGGAACCCCGCTGGTCTGCGCCTGCAGCACCGCCTGCACGAAGGCCGTGAGCTCCGGTACCGGCACGCGCTCAATCAACCGCAGCAACGCATCGCGGCGGCTGCGCCCGAGCGTGATCTCGCGCATCGCCACCTGCAACTCGTCCGCCAGAGGCCCGTCGCTTTCGGCCGCGACGTCCGCGATGGCCGCCTCGATGCTCTGGCCCGCTTCGACCATCGTGACAATGAGGTCCACCGCATCCGGCAGCGCCCTGATCACGGCCTGCTGCCGGGCCGCCACCTTGGAGCGCAGCCACAAGTACGGCGTGGCCAGGATCATGATGACCACCAAAACACGCCGATCTTCGTCAGCCCCTCGGCGCCGGCGGTGAGGCCCATGACCAGCACGGAGAGCGCCGCCACCGCCATCATCGCCTGCCAGGTGAGGTAGGCCCGCGCCGACATCGGCTCACCCGCGACCACCAGCCGATCCTCGGTGCCACTGGCCATGGTGGTCGGCAGCATCTTCACGAACCATGCGCGCACCCACGTCCCGATCGGCAGCGCCACCCGCTGGAAGAAGGGCGTAGCCAGCTTGGCCTCGCGATACGAGAGCGTCTTCCGGTGCAGGCGGGCGAGCCGCGCATCGAGGTAGCCATCCCTGTCCCGATTGGTGAGCACGTATACCGCCACGGAGACGGCGAGCGCAGACACCAGAGCAGCAATGAGTACCATGGGTTACACGTTGATGGAGGCGATGCGCCGCATGAACAAGAAGGCGATCGCCTCCATCCCGCCGGCGGCGCCGAGGATGAACAGCCCAACCTTCGTCGTCCACAGCGGCGAGACGAAATCCGGATCCGTCACCAGGAACAACCCCACCACCACCACGGGCAGCGCAGCCACGATCACGGCGCTCATGCGCTGCTCCGCGGTGAGCGAGTTGATGTGCCCGCGCAGCTCTTCCCGCTCCCGCATGGTGCCGCCAACCTGGTGGAAGATCTCCGCCAGGTTGCCCCCGACCTTGCGGTGGCTCTGGAGCGCACGCGCCACGATGTAGAGGTCCCGGCTCCCGATACGGGTCACCAAACGCTGAAGGCTCTCCTCAAACGATCCGCCGCTCCGCGTCTCGTCCAAGATGCGCGTGAATTCGGAGCCCAACGGCGCCCCCATCTCCTGGCTCACCAGACGCACGGCGTCCAGGATGCTGAACCCGGCCTCCATCGCTGTCGCCATCATCTGCAGCGCCGACGGCAGTTGTTGGTGAAAGCGGGCCTGGCGTTGCTTCGCGCGGCGGGCCAGCAGCCACTCACCCATGACCACGCCGACCACTCCGGCGCCCAGCCCCACAACAATGGATCCGCTCACAACTGTGCCGAGCGCCGTGAGCAGCGCGCCTACCACGAGCAAGACCACCGCGTACTCGCCGACTCGCAGGGAGAGGTCCGCCTGGTCCAGCCTGGCGGCCCGGCGAGCCCGCCAGTGGAAGCCCGGCAGCATCCCGTGCCGTGAACCGCCCTCGCTTCCCGCCTCGTCGCGCAGGATCGTCGTCTGCCCATCGGAGGTCTCCGGCGCTTCCTCCCCCATATCGCGGTGGCGCTGGATCGCCCCGGACCAGGCCGTCATCCGGCGTTGCGCCGGCGAGCGCCCGCCCCAAAGTGCCCGCGCCGCCATGAAGACGGCCAGCGCGGCAGCCAGCGCCGCGGCCAGTTCGATCGTCATGCGTCCACGCCGTCCAGGAAGAGCGCCGGCGGCAGCTCGCAGCCGCGGGCCAGGAGCGCCTCGGAGAACGTGGGCCGCAGCCCCGTGGCGTGGAAGCTGCCTCGGATCCGATTGTCGTCGCCTCGGCCTTCGGCCTGGAAGGTGAAGATCTCTTGCAAACTGACGCTCTGGCCCTCCAGGCCGGTGATCTCGGCGATCTTCACCACGCGGCGCGCGCCATCGGGAAAGCGCTGAAGTTGCACAATGAGATGCACCGCCGAGGCGAGCTGCTCGCGGATGGCGCTGACCGGCAGGTCCAAGCCCGCCATCAAGACCATGTTCGCCACCCGCGCCAGTGCGTCACTGGGCGAGTTGGCGTGGACCGTGCTGAGCGACCCGTCATGGCCGGTGTTCATCGCCTGCAGCATGTCGAACGCCTCCGCGCCGCGGATCTCGCCCACAATGATCCGGTCGGGCCGCATGCGCAACGCGTTCCGCAACAGATCGCCCTGAGTGATGGCGTGCATCCCGCGCAGGTCCGGCGGGCGCGCCTCCATGGCGATCACGTGCGACTGCTGGAGCGACAGCTCCACCGGATCCTCAATGGTCACAATGCGCTCCGAGCTCGGAATGGATGCCGAGAGCGCGTTCAGCAGCGTCGTCTTGCCGCTGCCCGTGCCACCGGCGACCAGCATGTTCTTCTTGTTCTCGACGCAGATGTTGAGGAAATACTGCATGCGTCGGTCAAATGCGCCGGCGTGCAGCAGATCATCCATCCCCTGCCGGTCACCACGGAACTTCCGGATGGTCATGGTGACGCAGCCGGGAGTCGCCGGCGGGATCGTCACGTTCACGCGCGAGCCGTCGGTCAGCCGCGCGTCCACCAGGGGAGAGGCTTCATCCACGCGCCGGCCGATCTGGGCCAGAATGCGGTCTGCGATGCGGCGCACATGCGCTTCGTCGCGGAAGCGCCGATCGGTGAGTCGGATCACACCGTCGCGCTCGCAGAAGACTTGGTGCGCGCCGTTCACCATGATCTCGGAAATGCTGGGGTCATTCAGCAGCGGCTGGAGCGGGCCCAGGCCAAGGACTTCGTCGGTGACCATCGCCACCACTTGGTCCCGCATATCCCCGTAGAGGGAGTTCCCACTCGCGGCGATCAGGGTCGTGGCCGCCTCCTGCACAAGGATGCGCGCCTCCGCTTCGGGGGCGCCGTGCAGCTTCTCGCCGTCTATCCGTTTGAGCAACGCCTCGTGGATCGCCGCGGCCAGTTCCACCAGATCGGGGCCGGCCGCCGCCAGCACCGTCGGCCCCGCCTCCGCGGGCGACACAGCGCGAATGTTCCGGCCGCTCGTGGCGGGACGGAACGAGAACAGTCGGCCTTGGTCAGAATCCGCTTTTAACGCCATAGCGCTCTGTGGTCACTCCCATCGCTGTATCGCGCGCCGCTTATTCCGCGGCGGCGCCGCCGAAGCCCAAGCGCCGCGGCAGCCAGCGCAAGAATCCGGTCTTGCGGGCCTCCTCGATCATCGACACGTTGCCTGTCAGATGACCCGCCAAGGCCACCAACGAGCGCGAGGACGGAGACTTGGGCTTGGCGACCACCACCGGCAACCCGATCTGGCTCGTGCGCACCACCCGCGCGTCATAGGGGATCTGCCAGTCGACATTGCGCAGCAGAACCCGTTCCACGTCTTCGGCGGACAACGTGTGATTCTGGTTGACGTTGTTGACCACCAGCAGCAGCCGCCGATCCGGATAGCCTTCGCTTTGCAACAGATCAAGGACGTACGCCGAGTCCTTAATGCTGGACATGTCGAGGCTCGTCACCAGGATCAACTGTGTGGCCTCCTCGACGGCCATGGAAACGACATCGTTGAGCGCGCCGGGCGTATCGAGAATGACGTAATCGAAGAGCCGCGCCGCCATCTGCACGACCAGTCGCAACTGGTCGGGGCTCATCGATCGCCACTCTCGCGGATGCTTCGGCGCCGAGAGCACGTAGACGCCCGACTCGTGCTCCGTCAGCGCGTTGCGGAACGTCTGCCGGTCCAGGGTATCGATGTTGCTGGCCAGATCCGCCAGCGTCACCGGCGCATCTATATCCATCATGATGGCGATGTCGCCAAAGCGCGTGTCCAGGTCGATGATCAGCACCGAGTGGTCCGTCCGCCCGGTGATCGCGGTGGCCAGGTTCGTGGCGATGGTGGACTTGCCGATCCCGCCCTTGGCGCCGAACACCGTCAGGACCACGCCCGCGGCGGCGCCCTCGCGGGCCGGCACGTCCGCGGTGTTGCTCACCTCGGCCATGGCGCGGTCATGGCGTCCAGCAGGTCGTCGTCGTGCAGCGGGAGCGGCAAGAAGTCGCGCACGCCGGCCTGCAGCAACTGTCGGACCACAGCCATCTCGGTGATCTCCGAGTACGCGATCACCGGTGTGTCCGGCAGCACCGCGCGGATCGAACGGATGGTCCGGATGGCCCGCGACTCCGGCGCCTGCACGGCCGTCAGGACCAGTTGCGGCCGCTTCTCCTCCGCCAGCGAAGCCGCCTCCACGCCGTAGCCGGAGGCGGCCACGGCCTCCCAGTTCGCCGGCTTCACCATCGCCGCCAACTCCGCCCGGAAGGAGGGGTCTTCGTCGATGATCATCACGCTGCGGGTAGCGTCCATTTTGTCACGCATTTCGCGTCTCCACTTACTCCTAGCCCAACTCGCGGAACGCCTCTTCAACCAGACCCTGGAACCGCGGATCCGTGACGGCCAGGAGCGCCCTGTAGTTCAGATCGAGGATCTCTGTCTCATCCGTGGGCCGCAGGGAGAGCCGGATCACGCCGCGCGCCTCCGCCAGCAGGATCTGCTGCGCTTGCAGCGGGGTCACTGCCAAGGTGACCGCCGTCGCGGAGGGCAACGTGGCGGACTGATCGACGATCGCGTCGGACGCGGAGACCGTGGGGTCCTCCAGCAAGCGTTGCTCGACGGCCAGCACCTGTACGTACTGGGCGATGGTGACCACGCGCGCCTCGTCGACGATCTGCGTGCCGGAGGCGTCCGTCTGCTGCAGCTCCAGCAGAGCCAGCACGTCCACCCGGTCGCCGGGCCGCAGCAGACCGCCCGCGGCGATCACTCTGTCGACGCCGACGGCCATCGTCCGCATCCCTTCGGGGACGACCTGACTGAGCGGAACGGCCGTCTCCGAGCCGTTCGGACCGGCGCCGGCGTTCGCGCTCTCCACGAACGACGCGTTCGGCAGCGCCACCTCGGCCGAGTCGCCGGGCGCCCGCACGGACAGGCGGATGCTGCCCTCCACTTCGGCCAGGAGGACCTGCTGCGCCTGCTCCGGCGTCAGCGCCAGCGTCGCGACCGATCCCTTGGGTTGCGCATCGGGCTGGTCCACCAGCGTGCCGTCGCTGCCTGCGGTAGCGCCCTCAGCGGCCGGGACCACGTTGATCAACTTCTGCTCCACCGCCAACACTTCCACGTTCTGGGCGATCGTCAAGGCGCGGTTCCCGTCGTCGCCGACGATCAATACGGCCACCACGTCCACCCGATCGCCGGGCCGCAGCAGGCCGCCCGCACCCACAACCTTGTCCACTTCCACCGCCATGGCGCGATACCCGTCGGGCACGGTGTAGCTGAGGCCGCTGGCGCCGTCGCCAACCGACGCCAGCTTGGCCTCAACCAACTGTTCACCCCGGTAGATAGGAATCCGAGCGAAGCGCCCGGTCACCAGCTCCGAGCGGTTGAACGCATCCGCAAGGGCCAGATCCGGAGGCATGGCGGTCAACTCCAGCATCTCCGCCGTGATCCGCTGGCCCGCCGGGACGTCACGCGCGGCGGTGACGATGGAGATGCTGGTCACCGCCGGCGCGGTTACGACGCCGCCCGAACCTTCCTGGCTGCGCAGCGCGGCGACCACCAGCGCGAAGGCCACCACGCCCAGCCCCAGTGCCAGCAGCAGCCGCAGCCACTTGCCGCGGATCGAGCCGCGGATCGAGCCGCCGCTTGACATCGGGCGAGTTGCTCCTTGCAGCATGATGTCCCTGCTCCTTCAGTGCGCTGGTTACGCGACCAGGCGATACAGGATTGTGGTGCCCTCGTGGGCCGGGTTGTAGTTGATCGTGATGTCGCTCCCGTTGAGCTTCACTTCATCGCCGACCAGCACCCCGGTCGCGGTCGCGCGCGCGCCCGTCACCTCCACCTTGTCGTTTGGGGCGAAGAGATTGCCGGTCCAGGTGGCGTCGCTGCCGGAAATCTTGATCTCGCCGTCGGCGGAATACATATCACCGGTCCAGCTGTGGTCGCTGCCGGACACCTTGATCTCGCCGTCGGCGGCCAGCATGTCGCCGGTCCACTGCCCATTGTTCCCGGTCCACTCGACCTTGTAGTCGGCCGAAAAGACGAGCACGCCCCCGACGAAGGCCGTCAGGATGATGTCGTGGCCGCTGATCTTGACCTTCTGGTCGGCGATGAAGGTGACCGTCCCCGAGACGTTTGACTGCTTGAGCTCGATGTCGTCGTCGGAGCAGTACACGCCCGGGAGGAGTTGGTTGGAGTCGGGATCGCCGTCCACCCAAAACTCCGGATAATTCTTGAGCTCGTCCGAGCCCGTGAGCTCGAAGGTGCAGGTCGCCGGGCTCGCGAGGTAGGCGAAATATGGGGCCAGATCGGGGGGCTCCAAGGGAGTAGGCCTCGGCTCGATCTCCGCGAGCCCGCCTTGGAAATCGTGGCCGCTCCCGTTGATGCCCGGGGGGTCGCAGACGTACGTGACTATGCCCTGGACCTCGTGCGATCCGCCGCTGACCTTGATGCGGCCGTTGCTGTGGACCGTGCCGGTGACCAGGGCGCCCGAGCCCTCGATCTTGACGGGGCGGGTTCCGCCGCTGCACTTATCGCCGATGCCGAAGATGGCGTAGGGAACGCCCGTGTTCAGGGCCAGCGCCGACGCGGTGGCCTCCACCTCCGGCTTGCCCAGGCTCAGCGCGCCGTTGAAGACGCCGATGGCGTTGCGCCGCACCGTCACCTCGATGCGCTGTCCGTCGACGACCACGGCGTCGTTGAACGTCAAGCCGTCCACGTTCTTGGCCGCCCACTCCTGCGCGTCCAGCACCGCCTGCGCCGGGTTCCAGGGCAGCGACTGGACCCCGGCCAGGGCCGCGGCGTCCGCGGCGGCCTGCAAGTTCGTCTTCTCCGCGTGGATCAACCCGACCTCCACCACGATGGCCAGGAACGCCATGAAGCTCGTCATGCCCACCGCAAACAGGATGGCCACTGTGCCCGTCTCGCCCCGGAGCCGTCGAATCGTCTTGCTCATCGTGGACGGCGTCGCGAGCTACGCAGCGCGGCCTGGCGAGTTGCCCTAGTCGTCATCGTCGTCACCGCCGGCATCAGTGCCGCATTGGCCCGGGTCAAGTGCCGCATTGGTCCGGATTAATCGTGTCCATCTCGATCCGCATCGTGGTCGAACGTCGTCGTCACGATGATGTCGTCACCGATCTGCCCGCCCGTGCGGTCGGTGACGACGAGCGTGGGATCGGCAAAGCCGTAGGTTTCCGCCACCCGGTCCTCGATGACCGTGTCCGCGCCCCCTACGGCGCCGCAGCGCGCCCCCTCACGGGTGGCGTTGGCGGCGCTGACGTAGTCGAAGAAGAACAGCCCCGTGTCGATGATGATCATGGCGATCACCGGCATGATCAGCGCCATCTCGAGGGCGGCGACGCCTTCCTGCGGCTTCCAGAGTTTCCGGAACATCGGACGTTGGGCCCTCAGCGCGCGCTGCCCAGGAGAGCCGGAGTTGGCCCGGCTCTCCCTCAGCGCGTGACTGCTCCCTCGCTGGGATGGATGCGGCGGCTAGATCAGCGCGTTGACCGCGACCCCCGCGGCGTCCACGACGTCCCCCGCGAAGGTGGCGAGTGCGGCGATCAGAGCGGCGGAAACCACCCCGGCCACCAGGGCGTACTCCAGGACGCCCGCGCCCTCTTCGTCACGGTGCAGCCGTCGGCGCGCATCGTTCAGCTTGCTGGCAGTCTTGAGCATCACGTTTCGCATGGTTTCTCCTCTATTTCGCTTGCCGGCCCGGCGTGCTCGGCTGCCGGAGCCGGAGTCCCTTATGCTTAACTGACTCCTGAGCTAGGGGTACGTGACGCCGTGAGATGTCTTTTCCGCCCCCGGGAGCGGGCTGGACCGCTTCACCCCGGTCGCGCCCAGAAGGAGGGCACCCTTTCCTCCTGGGCCGAGTGCGCCTTGCCTGGAGCGACGCCCCTTCCCTACCCTCATATGGTCGACGCCGGGACGGGAGCTTGTAGTGCCAGAGGACCGAGACGCGCAACTGGCCGACCGTTTGGATCGGCGCCTGGCCGCCAGAGGGGCCGGCGGGGTGACCGCCGCGCCCGAGGACGTGGCGATCGCGGAAGACACCGTGCTCGATGAGCTGGAGGCCCTGGCCGAAGCCGTCGAGGCGCTGGTGCGGTTCTGGGAGAGCGCCCCCCCGATCGACGCCGAGCGCATCATCGCCAAGGTCGAGGCCGGGCTGGATCGCACTACCCAAGCCCGGCCCGGCAGGCCGTAGGGGCGGCGCCCGGACCGCTGCCGAATCCGTCTCACCGCAACGGTTGCCCGCGTGGCGAGACGGATCCCCTCAATATTGCCCTACTTCTTCTTCTTCGGCACCGTCGTGAAGGTCGTGATCAGCGTCGTGAAGCCATCTTGCGAGTGGGTGGTCACACCGGCGACGGGGTCGTCGGAGCACGAGACGTGCACCTTCATCCCGCTGGTGCTCGCCGGCCCGGTGAACGTCAGTTCGATGCTCGACTTTTCGAACTTCTGGCCGGGGGTTCCGACCGTGAAGGTGTCACCAACGGACACGGTGAACGTGCCGAGCGGGTTGTTCTTGTCGGTGAAGACCACGACCGTGTACGGGCCGGGCCCCGCCGGCGCGGCGGTCAGCTGCAACGTGATGGTGGCCATCTTCCCGTCTTCGCAGGAGGCCGGGGGGGGGGGGGGGGGGGGGGCGGCGGCGGCTGGCAGTCTCCGAAGACGCTCAGCTCGCCGACGGAGATGAAGTCGGCAAACCCGCCGGGGGCGCCGAAGATGCGGATGCCGTCGCCGCTGATCGGAACGAACGACAGCGCGAAGGTCTCGTAAGAGAGGCCGTTATCGAAACCGGGGTAGGCCGGGACGATGGACAGGCCAGTCACCGGCACCCAGGTCCCGCTCTGGCGGACCTGCACGGTCAGGCTGTCGAACCAGCCATCGTCCCAGAAGTGCCGCCCTTCCTGGAAGAGGACCGCTTCCCAGAGGTGCGCGGCAGGGAACGTGTAGCCGATCCAATCCTCGAAGGCCGCGTTGACGCCATCGAACGTGTCGTACTGCGTCGCCGAGCTGCCGCTGCCAACCGGCGGGAAGATGCCGTCGCGGATGACCTCGATGTTCGGGGAGCCGCCGCCCGTCGCTGCGGTCACACGGGCGACGATCTGTGCACCACCGGTCAAGTTGTTGTCACAGACCGGAGGCGGCGGCGGGGGGGCGGCGGCGGCGGGTTGCAGTCGCCGAAGACTCTCAACTCGCCCACTGAGATGAAGGCCGCGTTGCCACCGGGCGCGCCGAAGATGCGGATGCCGTCGCCGGGAATGGGGTCGAATGTCAGGGTGTAGGTCTCGTACGACACGCCGTTGTTGACGAAGGGGTAGGACGGCGAGATGAAGAGGCCCGTTACGGTGTTCCAGTCCCCACTCTGGCGGACCTGGACGGTAAGCGATTCGAACCAGCCGCCGTCCCAGAAATGTATCCCTTCCTGGAAGATGACTTCCTCCCAGGTGAAGCTGAACTGGAGCGAGTAGCCGATCCAATCTTCCGTCGCCGTGTTGGCGCCGTCGAAGGTGTCGTACTGAGCCAACGTGTCGCCGCTGCCGACCGGGGGAAAGACGCCGTCGCGGATGACCTCGATGTCCGGGCTGCCGCTGCCCGTCGGCGAGGTCACTTTGGCGATGATGTTGCCGTTATTCGTCAGGTCTTCGCACTGGCCGCCCGTCGCGTAGGCCTGGCTAGCGCTAAAGGCGAAGAGCGCCAGCCCAACAGCCGCAAGCAACGCGAGGGCAACAGTGGCCGAGCCCACCCGAATCAAGTCCCGCCGCCCTGCCACCGAGGCTGCATTCCGCTTGCGTTTCTTTTCCTGCACGGTCCACCTCCAGCTCATCGAACGGACGGAAAGCAACGTCATCCGATGGCTCCTGGCCTTCAGATCAGCGGGCAATCGTCGACGATCCGAGTTTCGTGGTCCCACAGGTGGTCGCGATTCCGATGCTCGGGGGGGCTCCATCATCGCTACGAACGGATGGTCGCGTGACGATCCGCATTTTGTGGTCCCACAGGTTTTGGCACCCTACAGGCTTAGGGCGTCGCATAGAACACCACCAAGTGAGGGCGCTCCGCCGCGGTCCCGTGCTCGCGGGTCCGATGCTCGCCCTCCTGGGTTGGACTGGCCCCTGCCGTCTGATCGTTGAACCGCCAGCCGTTGTTGCTGACCGACCCGTCCACGAAGGCCTGTAGGTCCACCGTGATGGTCCATTCGTTCCAGGTGTTATTGATGGTCCCGATTGCGGCCGTCACCGCCACCCCTGACACCGCCGGCTGGGTGTTCCAGTTGAGGGTGCCCTCCGCCCACGCCGCGCTGGCCCGCTGCGCCTCGTAGATTCTCGCTGCAGCCGGCGCGTCGTTCATGAACAGGCGCAGGGTGGCGGTATCGACCGTCGCCGAGGCAGGGATGCCGCTCAGGTCGAACTGCACGAAGGAGCGCTTGTCCTTGCTTGGTTCGCTCCTGACATAGAAGGCGTTTTCGCCGCCGCGGACCTCGTCGGGCTTGTCCAGCTTGATGTAGCCGTCCGCCGTGGACACCAGGACCGCGCGCGCGGCCTCGTTGGACACGGGGTCGGTGCCGGCGCTGTAGTACGGCTCCACTACGTAGTAGTAACTAGTCTCGGCGTCCGGCGGCGTGTCCGCATAGGTGATCGTCAACCGGCCGGCGACGCTGGTCACCGTCGTGTATCCACTGCCGGAGGTGGTGCTGCGGAGGATGTTATAGCCCTCGACGGACATGTTCGTCGAGGCGGACCAGGACAGCGAGACGGCCGTGCCGCTGCCCGGGCTGGCCGCCACGCTGACGGGCGGCCCCTGGTAGGCGTAGCCACTCGCCAGGGTGCCGCTCTGGAGGTCGGGGTTGGTGACCACCACGTCCACGGCCCCGACCGCGTGGGCGGGCGTGTCGGCGGTGATGCTGGTGGCGCTGGCCACGCTGACGTTGGTGGCGGCTACGCCGCCGAAGGTCACCGTGGCCCCAGCCACGAAGTTCGCGCCCGTGATCGTGACCGCCGTGCCGCCCGCGGGCGGGCCGCTGGCCGGGCTGACGCTGCCGACCGTGGGCGCCGCCGCGTAGGTGTAGCCACTCACCAGGGTGCCGCTCTGGAGGTCGGGGTTGATGACGACCACGTCCACGGCCCCGGCCGCGCGGGCGGGCGTGTCGGCGGTGATGCTGGTGGCGCTGGCCACGCTGACGTTGGTGGCGGCCACGCCGCCGAAGCTCACCGTGGCCCCGGCCACGAAGTCCGCGCCCGTGATCGTGACCGCCGTGCCGCCCGCCGTGGAGCCGGTGGCCGGGCTGACGCTGCTCACCGTGGGGGCCGGGAGGGGCGCGCCGGAGCCCGGCCTGATCGCGATCGTGGCCGTCACCCACGCCTTCGCGCCGCTGAGTGTGAACGCCGCCGTCCCCGTGGCTCCGGCCGACGCCTGCGCCAGATCCGCGCCCGCGCCAGTGCTCGAGCCGGAGCCGCTGGTTTGATGGGCGTAGCGGCCGTCCGTGCCCGCGGGATACACGCCGCTCGACGGCGTGGGCAGCTTTTCCCCCTCCATCGCGGCGACGCGCAGCACCAGCGTGTCGGCGACCGTCGTGGTCACGCTCGGCGCGGTCGGGTTGATGCTGTTGCCGAAGGCGGCTCCGAAACCGTCGATCGGGTTGGCGTTGTCTACGCCGCTGTAGCGCAGGATCGCGCCCGTCGCCTTTTCGTTCGCGCCCCAGGAGAAGGTGTACGAGGACGGCTCCGAGCCGGTCGCGACCCTGTACCAGACGCCCAAGTTCGTACGATCGCCGTCGCTGGTCTGAAGGATCTCGGTCCAGCCCGCGGGCGGCGTGATCGTCACACCTCCGTCGATTGAGAGGGCCGCCACAAGGAAGTTGCCGGCGACCGTGCCGGCGGGCAGGCCGATGGCGAGACTCGGTGCGTTGCTGCTGGTGATCGCCGTCGCGACGCTCTGGAACCTAGACGGCGGCGGCTCCTGGTAGGTGTAGCCACTCGCCAGGGTGCCGCTCTGGAGGTCGGGGTTGGTGACCACCACGTCCACGGGCCCGGCCGCGTGGGCGGGCGTGTCGGCGGTGATGCTGGTGGCGCTGGCCACGCTGACGTTGGTGGCGGCCGCGCCGCCGAAGCTCACCGTGGCCCCGGCCACGAAGTTCGTGCCCGTGATCGTGACCGCCGTGCCGCCCGCCGCGGGGCCGCTGGCCGGACTGACGCTGGCGACCGTGGGCGCCGCCGCGTAGGTGTAGCCACTCGCCAGGGTGCCGCTCTGGAGGTCGGGGTTGGTGACCACCACGTCCACGGTCCCGGCCGCGTGGGCGGGCGTGTCGGCGGGCGTGTCGGCGGTGATGCTGGTGGCGCTGGCCACGCTGACGTTGGTGGCGGCCGCGCCGCCGAAGCTCACCGTGGCCCCGGCCACGAAGTTCGTGCCCGTGATCGTGACCGCCGTGCCGCCCGCCGTGGTGCCGCCGGTCGGGCTGACGCTGCCGACCGTGGGCGCCGGGAGCGCGCCGGTCGTCGCCGAGGCCTCGGCCGAGTAGACGCTGACCCAGTTCTGGAAGGTGGTCTCCAGGACGTAGTAGTACGTCGTCGCGGCGGTGAGGCCGCTGTCGCCGTAGCTCGTGGTCGCTCCGCCGGCCAGGGTGGTCACCAGCGCGTAGCCGCTGCCCGAAGTCGCGCTGCGGTAGACGTTGTACCCGGCGGCGTCGGCCGATGCGCTCGCCGTCCAGCTCAGGTCGATGGCGGTCTGCCCGTTGGCGCCCGCAGTCAGGCCCGTGACGGGCTGCAGCGTGTCGGTGGTGAAGGTGTTGGCGGCGTTCGGCTCGCCATCCGTGAAGAACGCGCCGCTGGCGCCCGTCACGACGATCGAGGCGCCCAGCGCCACGAGGCTCAAGAGCGCGACACCAATTCTCCAGCTGAGCGCGCGTGTAGTCATCGCGTTAAGCCGTCGCCCCTCTATGCGCCACCTGAGCGGTCAGCCTGGCCAGGATCCGCGCCCGCGCCGCGGCGGCGGCGTTATGGGACCGGTCCGGCTGCCGTTGCGAAGTCGCTGCGCCGCGATCGGAGGCGAGCGCCATGCTGGGCGGCGCGGAGACCGGGACCGCCGCGGGGGCCCGGAGGACCGTAGGGGTCGGGCGCGCCACAGGAAGCAGGATCCCCGCACGGGCCGGGGCCGCCGTCGGAGGCGGGGCCACCACAGGGAGCGAGGCCGCCGCACGGGCCGGGGCCGCCGTCGGAGGCGGAGTCACTATCGGAGGCGGGGCCGCCTTCACGGCCGGGGCCGCCATCGGAGGCAGGGCCACCATAGGGAGCGAGGCCGCGGCACGGGCCGGGGCCGCCCTCGGAGGCGGGGCCACCATAGGGAGCGAGGCCGCCGCACGGACCGGGGCCGCCGTCGGAGGCAGAGTCACTATCGGAGGCGGGGCCGCCATCACGGCCGGGGCCGCCGCACGCGCCGGGGCCGCTGGACGGGCCGGGACGGCCGTCGGAGGCTGGGCCGCCATCACGGCCGGGGCCACCATCACGGCCGGGCCCGCCATCGGATCCGGGGCCGCCGCGGGGCCCGGCGGGAACCGACGCGCAGGCGGCGGCTCCTCTGGCGCGACCCGCGCCGGCGCTTCGCTCGGCTCAGGCGAGGCCGCCGTCGCCTCCACCCCCCCGTCCCTCCGGCGCAAGCGCCGGGCCGGGAGGAAGCTCAGGGCCAGAGCGAGCAGGGGAACCACAATCAGCACCGCCTTGCCCATCGTCGACCGTCCGAACATCAATACGTAGCCCACATAGGGGACGGAATACTGCATCTTGGAGATCAACGCGGTGGCCTGCACGGCCTCCGGATCCGCGGTCTCGTTGGCGTCTCCTTTGGTCTCGAAGACCGGGACACCGTCCACTTCGCGCACGTCGATGACGCGGTGCGTGACCGCGACGCCGGGATCCTGCGTCCGGCGGAACGTGATGATGTCGCCGGCCGCGATCGTGTGGGGGGCGACCCGCCGCGCGATCACGACGGAGCCCTTGCGTACCGTGGGCTCCATGCTGCTTCCCGTGACCACAAACGAGTCATAGCCCAGCAGCGTGGGCAGCGCGCCCGTGACCACCAGACCGAGCGTCGCCACGACCACAAGCAGCGCCGTTCGGAGTGCGATCCTCCGAATGCGGGTCGAAGCGGCTGGCATAGATTTTTCCATCATTCACACCCCGCGCTGGGCGGCTACGGGTTATTGAAGGTCTCTTCCGCGTCAAAAACGAAGGGGGCCACGGTCGCCGCGTTCTGGGTCTCGTTGCCGCTGGAAAGCGGGAGTTCCACTTTGATGCACAGTTGCTCGCTCGCGCCGGGCGCCAAGACACGGTCGCCGGCCTGGGCTCCCTGCGCCGGATCGCCGAAGGCCGCGCCGCTCAACGGCCCGGAGCCGTAGAGAATCGCGCCGTCCTCCGCAGAGCAAGGATTCGACGTCTTCAGCCGGATCGTCACCAGCAACTGGCCCGCCAGGTTTTTGCCGTCCGCGTTGGTGGCGGAGGTCGTCATGGCGTAGCGCAGCTCGGTGGAGTCGTTGTTGGTGAGCACCAACACCGCGATCACGGAGTCGCCGGGGGCCATGTTCGAGAAGCTGACCACCGCGCTCCCGGGCGAAGCCACCAGATCCACGGGGCCCCCTCCGCTCGGCGGGGGCGGGGGCGGGGGTGGGGGCGGAGGCGGGGGCGGGGGATCGTTGGAGTCACCGCCGGAGCCGCTGCCTGAGTTGTCGCCCGTGCCGTCGCCGCAGTCGTCGTCGGAACCGTCGTCGCAGTCTTCGTCGGAGCCGCTGCCCGAGCTGTCGCCCGAGTCGCTGCCCGAGTCATCGCCCGAGTCGCTGCGCGAGTCATCGCCCGTGCCGTCGCCCGTGCCGCTGCCCGAGTCATCGCCCGAGCCGTCGTCCGTGCCGTCGCTGGTGCCGCTGCCCGAGTTGTCGCCCGAGCCGATGTCCGAGCCGTCGTCGGAGCCGCCGCCGCCGCTGCCAGTGCCGCCGCCGAAGACGCCGCCGGAGTCGCCGCCGGAGTCGCCTGAGCCGGACGACGCATCATCGGCGCCAGAGCCGTCCCCGTCGTCGGGCTGGAAGCCAAAGATTCCGTCCGAGGCGTCGGGACCGGCCGAATCGCCGTCCCCCGCCACAAAGGAACCGGACGGGTCACCGCCGCCGGGGCCAAACGCCCCGTTGGGCCCCGGCGGATCGGACCCAGCGTCAGCCCCACCGGCCGGCTCGCCATCGCGGCCACGGACCTCGATACCGCCAAAGTTGATGAAAATGCCGCCGGTCGGGTCTTCGATGGCCCCCGGCCCGCCGGGGAGTTTGCCCGTCCCAGAGGCAGCAGGAGTGCCCCCGTCCGTGGCGCCGTCCTCCACCACGGCGACGCTGAGGATGTACTCGTCGGTCGTGGCGTCCTCGCCGGCCGCGGCGGCGGTGTGGTCGCCCCCGTTCCGGCCTTCAGTGCACTCGTCCGGCAGGGTTGCGCCGCGTTCGGCTGCATCGGTGTCGCAGTCGCCGTCGGGACTCACCGGCGCGCTGAGCGCGCCGCCGGCGTCGGCGGCGGCTTGCGCCGTGAAATCGTCGCCGCCGGAGCCTTCGCCCGGCAGCAGCGCCGGGCCCGCCGTCCCAACGATCGCCAGGCTGACGGCGCCCACAACGGCCAGCAACAATAGCAGTGGCCGCCGAGAGCGCGATCGATTTTTGTGCCTTGAGGTTGTCATCAGCGTCCGCGTCGCTCCTGGGGTTACGGGTTGTTAGTCGTCTATTCCGCGTCGAACGTGAACGTGACGGTCGCGGCCGCGCTCTGGAAGGAATTGGCGCTCGCCGCCGGCAACTCCACCTTGAAGCACAATGATTCGTTCGTGCCGATCAACAGTGTCCGGTCACCGGCCTGCGCCCCCTGGGTCGCGTCGCCGAAAGCGCCGGCTGAGAGGGCCGCGGGCCCGTAGAGCACCGCCCCGTCCTCCGAGGAGCACGGATTGGCCGTCTGCGTGCGCACCGTCAGCAGCAACTGGTCGCGGAGGTTCTTGCTGTCGGCGTTGGTCGCCGTCGCCGTCATGGCGTAGCGCAGATCAAGCGAGCCGCTGTTGGTCACAGTCAGCGGCTGGATCACCGAGTTGCCGGGCGCCATGTTGGTGAAAGTCACGATGGCGCTGTCCGGGGCGTTGGCCAAATCCACGCTCCCAGTGTCGAAGGCGTTGGCGCTGTTCGTCTCCTGGTCGGTGTAGACCGCCAGGGTGTCGGTCACGACAAAGGCCGTCGAAATACCGATAACTCCCACGAGGGTGAGAATCAGGCGCAGCATCGCTGCCTCCCGTCCGTATCGGGGTGGTGATTCGCTCCGATGTCCAATGGCGTCACGCCCTCTGGACCTCTTTCCCCCCGTTACCGATGCCGGGCCCCACTTGGGACCGGAAAATCGGCAGACTTCCTCTACCTGTATGGTCGATGCGGCGGGGCTTTGTGACGGCAGTGCCTCGGGATTCCGGAGCGACCAAGGACGGATTCCTCCTCCGACGAACGTCGCAAACGGCGGCGACGCAGCGACGCCGCGGCCCCTACTTCGACGGTTCGCTACGCTATCGCTGGGTGCCGGGCCCGACCCAGCACAAAAAGGAGCGGCCCGTCAGCGACATCGCCGAAGCGGTCAACCAGCACTACGGCCGGCCGGATCTGGGGGGACGGATCCTGGAAGCGCTCGCCCGCGCCGGCAAGGACCTGGATGCGCTCAGGCCGGCGGACCTCGCGCCGCTCGACCATTTCCACATCGGCGGCCACGACGCGACCCTCGCACTCGCCTCCCTGGCCGGTCTGCGGGAGGAAATGCGGGTCCTGGACATCGGCTGCGGCATCGGCGGACCCGCCCGCACGCTGGCCGCCGGGTTTGGCTGTCGCGTCACCGGCATCGACCTCACCGAGGCCTACTGCCAAGCGGCCGAGCTCCTCACGGCGCGCACCGGCCTGAGCGACCAGGTGGAGATCCGCTGCGCCGACGCCCTCGCCACGCCCTTCGCCGATGCGTCCTACGACGTCGTCTGGACGCAGCACGCGCAAATGAACATCCAGGACAAGGGACGCCTCTGCACGGAAATCCTGCGAGTCCTCCAGCCCGGCGGCCGCTTCATCCTGCACGAAGTCCTCTCCGGCCCAACGCCGGAGCCCCACTTTCCCGTGCCCTGGGCTCGCGATCCCGCCATCAGCTTCCTGGTGGGCGCCCAGGAGCTGCGCACGCTCATCGAGCAAAGCGGCCTCCGCGAGCGCGTCTGGCAGGACGTGACCGATCAGTCCATCGCCTGGGTCCGGGCCGCGCGGGCGACCGCCGCCGACCAGGGCCCGCCGCCGCTCAGCCCGGCCGTCCTCCTGGGCCCCGGGTTTGGCGAGGCGATCGGGAACCTCTCCCGCAACCTCGAGGAGGGCCGCATCGCGGTCGTGCGGGCGGTCTTCGAGCGCGAGGGCTGAGACCGGCCCGCCCGGCTCCGGCGCTATTCCAAGGCGCCGGCGATCGCCAGATCTGCGATCCGGCCCTCGTCGTAGCCCAGCAATTCCCGCAGGACGTAGTCGTTATCGCGGCCGAATGTCGGCGCGGCGCGCGTGATCGCCGCGGGCGTGCGAGAGAGCCGGAAGCGCGACCCCTCCACAATGGTCGTGCCGTGCACCGGATGCTCCAGCTCCACGAAGTGCCCGCGATGGCCCAACTGCGGGTCCGCCGCGCAGAGCGAGCTGCCCTGCACCACCGAGGCAGGCACCCCCTGCGCTTGCAGCGCGCGCTCCGCGTCCGCCGCCGGCCGCGACGCCGACCACTCGCTCACCAGCGCGTCCAGGGCGTCCTCATTCGCCTTGCGCCCCGCCGCCGTGGCGAAACGGGCGTCGCCCGCCAAATCCGCCCGGCCGCTGGCGACGCAGAACCGCCGCCAGTCGTCGTCGTCGCGCACGGCGATGGCGACCCAGGCATCCTCCCCGGAGGCCGGGTAGACGCCGTGCGGCGCCATGAGCGGATCGCGGTTCCCGTTGCGCTTCGCGACGCGCCCATTCACCGTGTAGTCCAGGAACGCCGGGCCGATGAAGTGCAGCGCCGACTCGGCCTGGGACTGATCGATGTACAGCCCCTTGCCCGTGCGGTCGCGGTACTCCAGCGCCGCCAGCAGCGCCGGCACCGTGAAGCGGGGGGCGCAGTAGTCGCTGTAGGCCCCAAACGGCCCCACCGGGGGGCGGTCCGGCCAGCCGGCCAGGTTGATGAAGCCGGAGATCGCCGACCCCATCGTGCCGAACCCCGCCACCCCCGCCAGCGGGCCGCTCTGCCCGAAGAGGCAGCTGCTGAGCATGATGATGCGGGGGTTGATCCGCGCCAGCGCTTCGTAATCCAGGCCCCAGGCGCGCATCGCCTTGGGGGAGAAGGACTCGGTGACCACGTCCGCCCAGCGCGCGAGATCGCGCACCACGTTGCGTCCCTCCTCCGTCCCCAGGTTCAGCGTCAGCCCCAGCTTGCCTGCATTCGCCGTACCGAACAGGCTGGAGTTCTCCGGGCCGGGCTGGCCCTTGTGGAACGGCTGAATGGTGCGGGCCGTCTCCACCCGCTTCGTCGATTCCACCCGGATCACGGTGGCCCCGTAGTCGGCCAGCACGCGCGTCGCGGTGGGCCCCGCGACGACCCAGAAGAAATCCAGCACCTTGACGTCGCGCAGGGGCAGCTCCGCGGGCTCCGCGGGCTCCGCGGAGGGGGAGGGCGACGCGGCGGGCGCGTCCGCCACTGGTTCGCCGAGGACCTCGGCGTTGTGCTCCCCGATGAGCGGCGCCCGCCGGCGGTAGGCGATCGGGTTTTCGCTGAACTGGACGAACGGGCCGGGGTAGCGAATCGACGCTCCGACCTCCGGGTGCTCGAGTGTCCGCCAGTAGCCTCGGGCTTCCAGTTGCGGACTCGTGGCCACCTCGTCGATCTCCGTGACCGGGACGATGAGCAAACCCCGCTCCTGCGCCGTTTCGAACAACTCGGCCTTGCTCTTCGTCGCGATGAACTCCGCCACAACCTGTTTGACGCGCTCGAACTCTTCCATCGGCTCATCGCCGCTCAGCAGGAGTTGCGCGTAGGCGATCCAGTCCTTGTCGCGGGTCGCTGCGTCGCAGCCACCCTCCTCAAAGACCCACTCCATGAAACGCCGCGTGAACGGCCCGATGGCGGAGCCAAAGAAGAAGGTCAGCGAGATATACCCGTCCGTGGCCTGCCAGATCAGCCGCGCTTCCAGCGGCCCCAGCACCATGCCGCCGGAGGCGCGGACACTCTCCGTTTCCCCCACGGGCGCCGAGAGGATCAGCGCCATGGTCGCCTGCGCGACCGACTGCTGCGCCGACACGTCGACGTGCTGGCCCAGGCCGGATCGGCGCCACTCCTGGTGGGCGATCAGCGCGGCGCCCGCGGCGTCCCCCGCGGCGTGGTGGGAGGCCTGCGGCACGCTCGCGCGGACCGGCGCGCGGTCGCGGTCGCCGGCCAGGATCAGCGGCCCGCCGGCGGCCAGCACGGTCAGGTCGGTGCCGGCCCAGCCCGCCTTGGGGCCGTCTTGCCCGAACGCCGTGATCGACACGTAGATCAGCCCGGGGTTGATGCGCGCCAGATCGTCGTAGCCCAGGCCGCGCGCGGCCATGACGCCGGGTGTCTCGGACTCGATGAAGAAGTGCGCGCTCCGCACGAGCCGGCGCAGCGTCTCCTGCCCGTCCGAGTCGTCGAGGTCAAGCGTGATCCCGCGCTTGTTGCGGCAGTAGGCCCACCAGTAGAGCGACTTCTCGGGCGACGGCTCATCTTGGTAGAAGGGCCCCAGCCGCCGCGCCGGCGAGCCGCCCGGCGGCTCCACCTGAATCACGTCGGCGCCCAGGTCGGCCAGGATCTGGCCGCACAGCACCCCGCGCTCATCCGTCAGGTCCAGCACACGGTACGGGCTGAGCATCTCCCGCCCCCTTGCACGGGAACCTACCACAACCGATCCGTGGCCGGCGGTTACAGGTCCGGGTGCCGCCTGTGCCAGCCCGCCGCCTGCTCGTAGGCGTAAGCCACCTGGATCACGGTCGCCTCATCGAACGGCTTCGCCGCAATCTGCAGCCCGGCCGGCAGTCCACGCTGATCGAAGCCGCAGGGAACCTGGATCGATGGCAGGCCGGTGAGGTTGAACAGGGGCGTGTACAGCGAGAAGACGGCAGACAAGAGGCTGAGCCCCGGCGACCGATCGAAGACTTTGTTGATCTGAAACCCGGTCGTCGGCAGCGCCAGGACGTCCACGTCCTCCGTGAGCATCCGGACCTGGTCGGCGAGCACTTGCGCGCGTACCCGGTTCGCCGACAAGTAGTACGCCGCCGGGATCAGCGTGCCGTACTGCACGAACTGCCTGAGGTGCGGGCTGTAGTCCTGG
The DNA here is from genome assembly GCA_963663235.2 of Dehalococcoidia bacterium. Taxonomy (GTDB): domain Bacteria; phylum Chloroflexota; class Dehalococcoidia; order Bin125; family Bin125. The sequence goes on along the minus strand of CAXXNO010000004.1, from coordinate 428,527 downwards.
CCACGCCGGCGCACGTTCGCCTGGTGGATGGCGGCCTGCTCCGCGAACGCAATGGGCCACTGCACCGCTTGCAGCTGCGTCAGCGTGATCGACGGCACATCCACCAACTCCGCCCCCAGCGACTCGAACACCGCCAGCGCCGCGTTGAACGCCTGCAGGAGGCCGGGCTCGCAACTCTCCTCGTAGAGGGCCCGCGGCAGCCCAACCTTCATGCCCCGGATCTCCCGCCCGATCTTCGCCGTAAAGTCCGGCGCCGGCACGTCCGCCGAGGCCGGATCTCCGGGGTCGTAGCCCGCACACCCCTGCAACATCAACGCCGCGTCGGTCACCGTGCGGGCCAGCGGGCCGGTATGATCCAGCGTCCAGGCCAGCGGGTACACGCCGGCGCGGCTGACGCGGCCGTAGGTCCCCTTGAGCCCGACGATCAGGGACACCTGCGCCGGCCACCGGATCGAGCCACCGGTGTCGGAGCCCATGCCCGCGTACGCCAGCCCCGCCGCGACCGCCGCCCCCGTGCCGCTGCTGGAGCCGCCGGCGTCGTACGCCGGGTTCCAGGGGTTGTGCGTGGGCCCAAAGTGGGAGTCCGTGACCTGATAGCCGGTGGCGAACTCGTAGGTGGCGGATTTGCCCAGGACCAGGGCGCCGGCCTGCTTGAGCTTCGCCACCGCCGTGCAATCTCGTTCCGCCACGTAGCCGTCGAGCGCCTTCGACCCGCAGGTCGTCGGGCCGCTCTCGTAGATGTCCTTAATGCAGATCGGGATGCCGTGCAGTGGCCCGCGGTAGCTCCCGGCCGCGATCTCCTGCTCTGCGGCGCGGGCCGCGGCGAGGACCTGCTCGGGAAACAGCGCGTAGTAGGCGTTGAGCGCGGGGTTGTGCTCCTCGATGCGGGCCAGCACGAGCTCGGTGAGCTCCACCGGCGACACCTCGCGCCGCCGGATCCGCGCGCCGACGTCGGCGATCGACGCGTAGGCAAGCTCGGTGTCCGCGCCGGCCATCTCCCGCTCCGTCGCCGAGCCGCCCGCTCGGCCGTCGCTCAGATCACCGGCCGCTCCCGATACGTGCCCCAGAGCTCCTTGAGCGCCTCGACGATCTCACCCATCGAGGCGCGCGCCTCCACCAGCTCGATCGTGAGGGGCAGGATGTTGCGCGACTCGTCGGCCGCCACCACCTTCAGCTCTGCCAGCAGCCGCGCGACGCGATCGTTGTCGCGCTCGGCCTTAACCCGCTTCAGGTTGGCGATCTGCCGCTGCTCGGTGTCCGGAGGGTACGGGTGGGCCTGGAAATCGACCGTTTCGCCCGTCTCGACGTACGCGTTGACGCCGATTACCGGGCGCTCGCCGCTGGCCTTGCGCTGGGCGAAGTCGTAGGCGGAGTCCGCGATCTGCTGTTGGAACCAGCCCCCTTCGATCGCCTTCACGGTGCCGCCCAAAGCCTCGACCTCGTCCAGGATGCGGAAGATCTCCGCCTCCATCTGCGTGGTCAGGCTCTCGACGTAGTAGGAGCCGCCCAGCGGATCGATCACCGCCGTGATGTTGGTTTCCTCCGCGATGACCTGCTGGGTGCGGAGCGAGAGCTTCATCGCCTCCTCGGTGGGGATGGTGAACGCCTCGTCGAAGCCGTTGGTGTGCAGGCTCTGCGCGCCGCCGAGCACAGCCGAAAGGGCCTGGTAGGCCGTCCGCATGAGATTGACCTTGTACTGCGGCTTCGTCAGAGTGGCCGCCGCCGTCTGGGCGTGGAAGCGCAGCCGCATCGACTCCGGCTTCTGGGCCCCGAAGCGCTCCTTCATGATCTTGGCGTAGACCCGCCGCACCGCCCGGAACTTGGCGACCTCCTCAAAGAAGTCCGCCTGGCTCACGAAGAAGAACGAGAGCCGGGGCGCGAAGGCGTCCACATCCATCCCGGCCTTCGTCACGTCCTCCACGTAGGCGATGGTGTCGGCCATGGTGAAGGCGGCCTCCTGCACGGCCGTCGCGCCCGCCTCGGAGATGTGGTAGCCGGAGATGTTCACCGGGTTGTAGCGATGCATGTGCTCCGCGCAGTAGGTGATGCAGTCCCGCACGATGCGCACCGATGGCCGCACCGGGAAGGCCCACTCCTTCTGCGCGATGTACTCCTTGAGGATGTCGTTCTGGATCGTGCCGGACAGCTGGTGCAGGTCGTAGCCCCGCCGCCGCCCCAGCGCGACGTACATCGCTAGCAGGATCCAGGCGCTCGGGTTGATGGTCATCGATACCGAGATCTGCGTGAGGTCGATCTCGTCGAAGAGCGCCTCCATGTCGTCCAACACGTCGATGGCCACGCCCTCGCGCCCCACCTCGCCCAGGCTCATGGGATGGTCGGAGTCGTAACCCATCAGCGTGGGCATGTCGAAGTCGATCGACAGGCCCGTCTGTCCCTGGGCAATGAGGTACTGGAAACGGCGATTCGTGTCCGCGCCCGTGCCGAAGCCGGCGATCTGGCGCATGGTCCAGGGCCGGCCCCGATACATCGTGGGGTAGGGGCCGCGCGTAGAGGGGTAGCGGCCCGGCAGGCCGATGTCCTCCAGCGGCGTCTCGGCGACGTCCAGGGCCGTGTACACCCGCTTAAGCGCCAGCCCTGAGGCCGTGCGGTACTCCTCTTTGCTCTCGGGCTGACGCGCCAGGAACGCCGCCAGTTCCGTGCCCTCCCAGTCCGCGACCTCGTCTTCCAGCTGCGTCAGATCGGTCTGATCCGGGGCGATCTTCTGCTCCACCATCGGCTTCCCCTTCCCTCACCGCGGCGGGGACTCCCGCGCCGCCACGACCGCCGCTCAGCGCGGCCCGCGCTCGGCGATGAGCCGGCGCATCGTCTCCACGATCGCGTCGGGCGGCGCGTCCTGCAGCAGGATCTCGGCGACGCCCTGCGCCTTCAGCGCCACGACGTCTTCTTCCGCCATCACGCCGCCTCCGACCAAGATGATATCGTCCGCGCCGTTCTCGCGAAGCAACTCCACCATGCGCGGGAAGATCGTCATGTGCGCGCCCGAGAGCAGGCTCACGCCGAGGATGTCGACATCCTCCTCGATGGCCGTGTCCACGATATCGCCGGGCGTATGGTGCAGCCCGATGTAGACCACCTCCATGCCCGCATCGCGCAGGCAGCGCGCGACGATCTTCACCCCGCGGTCGTGGCCGTCCAGCCCGACCTTGGCCAGCAGCACGCGGATCACCGTCGGATCGTGCGCCATCGCCCCCACGTTCCCGGCCGGTTGTCGCCGGCGAGGGCACGCTACCAGATTCTGTCGGCTCGGCGGCCCGATCACTGGCTATCCCTGAGGGCCCAGCGCCCCACGGCGCGCCGGGCAAAGATCCCGCGGCGCCCGCGAACGGCCGTCCGCCTGGGGGCGCGGACGGCCGTCCTGGCGTCGGCGAGCGCTCACGGACTTTACAGAACGGCTACCATGGCTATCCGGGCTGCTCGGCCGCTCGAGGAGCGTGCATGACCCTAGGGCCATCCCCCGTCGGCTCCATCCTGATGCTTTCGGTGCACGGGTATGTGGCCGCGGAGCCGGAGTTGGGCTTGCCGGACACCGGGGGCCAGGTCGTCTTCGTCTTGGAGATGGCCAAGCGCTTCGCCCGCCTCGGCTACCGGGTCGACATCGTCACCCGCCGCTTCGAGACCCAGCCGGCCGTCGACGAGATCGCGGACGGCTTGCGCATCTGGCGCATCCCCTTCGGCGCCCCGGGGTTCGTGCGCAAAGAAGACATGCACGACTACCTGGGCGATTTCATCACCCGGTTCCTCGCGGCCGTCGCCACCAGCCGGACCCGCTACGACGTCGTCAGCTCGCACTACTGGGACGCCGGCTGGGCCGGCCAGCGGATCGCCGAGGAGCTGAACATCCCCCACATCCATACGCCTCACTCCTTGGGCTGGTGGAAGCGCACAGAGATGAAAGAGGACCCCGCGGTCCTGGAACAGCAGTACCGCTTCGATGAACGGATCCGCAAAGAGTTTCTGGTCTATCAGCACTGCGATCACCTGATCGCCACCTCGCCCGACCAAGCCGACATCCTCCGCGACCACTACGACGTGCCCGCCGAGCACGTCACGCTGGTGCCTCCCGGCATCGATGAGGCGCGCTACACGCCGGCGCTGCCGGAGAGCGTCACCGATGCGCGCCGCCGCTTGGGGTTCCGCACCCATGATGTGTACTGCGTGGGCCGCGCCGCCTCCAACAAGGGGTATGACTTCCTCATCCGCGCGCTGCCGGTGCTGCGCACGTTGGTTCCCGATGCGCGCCTGCAACTGGCGGTGGGGGCCGACTCTGCGCGGGACCGTCGCAAGGTGCAGCGCTGGCAGGCGCTGGCCGATCAACTGGAGGTCACCCGCTGGATTCGCTGGCGCGGGTACATCACCGACGAGGCGATGACCGACCACTACCGCGCCGCCGCCGTCTTCGCCCTGCCCTCACGCTACGAGCCGTTCGGCATGACCGCCGTGGAGGCGATGGCGTGCGGGACACCGGCCGTGATCACCGTGAACGGCGGCCTGCACCAGATGATCGACTTCGGCGTGCAGGCGCTCTACGCCGACCCCAGCCGCCCCACGGAGTTCGCCACCGTTCTCAGCCTGCCGCTCCGCTACCCAAGCCTGCGGGCACGACTGAGCAACGAAGGCGCCCGCTTCGCGCGGCGCCAGTTCGGCTGGACCGGCGTGGCCAAGCGAACGGCTGCCATCTTCGAACAGTTCCGGGGGCGCTACCGCGGCCTGGAGCCGGCGCCGCACCCGGCCAAATAGACGCCCCTACTCGGCGGCGCCCTCTGGCTTCGCGACCGCTGGGGTAGGGCTGAGTTCCGTCGGCACCAACGGCAGGAAGTCCTCCACGGTCGTGTGACCGTGGAGCGCCAAGTGCGCCTTGAGATAGCTGGCCGCGCTCCAGGCCTGGTGCGCCTTGCCCATCGGCCGGCCGGTGCGGCCGTGCAGCCACTCGTTGAACTCCCACTCGCCGTGGACGCCCTGGCGGCAGGCCTCAGCCAGGCGCGTCAGTTGCTCATAGGCGTGATCGGTGCGGCTCAACGTGTAAAGGAAGCGCACCCAGAGCCCTCCGATGAACGGCCAGATGCCCCCGTTGTGGTAATGATCCGGCAGGTTGAGGAAATTCAGGATGAAGTAGTCCTTCCAGTCCTCGGCGCCGGAATGGACCGGCGGGTAGAGAACGCGGACCGGATAGGGCTGATCGACGCCCACGCCCCACAGGAAGCTGTACAGCCGCGCGCGTTTGGGGTCGTCCAGCAGGCCGCTGAGCGCCGCCAGAAGATTGGCGAAGACGTCGCAGCGCCAGGAGAAGTCGTACGGCGTGACGTAGCTCAGCAGGTACTGCGGCTCGCCGGTGATGCGCCGGCCGCTGCTGCCCAGCGCCGTCCACTCCGCCTCCGTATAGGTGGGCCAGAAGACCTCCAGGACCCGGTCGCGCACGCGCTCCGAGAACCGCCGCCAAGCCCCACCATCCCCCCCCAGACCATCCAGCAGAGCCGCGTAGTCCTGGCAGGCCTGGTACCAGAGCACTTCGTCGTACAACACGTTGTACGAGCGGGGGAAGAGGTCCATCCAGTCCGAGGCCTCCGGCAGCTCCAGCAACGTATCGTTGTTGGAGTCGTGCGCCTCCAGCCATTGCATGGCGGCGGCCACGTTGGGCGCCAGCGCCTCGCCGAAGGCGCGGTCCTGCGTATCGAATGTGTAGCGCGCCACCCCGATCACGAACCACAGCACGGCGTCCACGCCCGAGATCCCGCCCAGGCCCGAATACTCCGGGCGCCCGGTGCGCACGTGAACGTTGAGAGGGATCTGCCCCCCGGGCGTTTGATGCTCCGCCAGCGTTTCCAGGGTCCGCCGGGAACAGTCGGATAGCTCGCGATCTTCGGTCGCGCGCGCCCACAGCCCGCTGATCACGCCGTCCCGCGCCCAGACGGCGTCGTAGCTCCCGGCGCGTGGAGCGCGCTCTCCATTGGCCGGTTCGTCCCCCGGCGCGGCCGTGAAGCCCATGGGGGTCACGTTGCGCCGCAGCGATTCCAACGCTCGCTCGTAGGCTTCGTCCAGAAGCTCCATCACGGCCCCCCTCTACCCGCGAAGCCGCGCGCGTCCCCGCCCGGCGCCGCCGGCGCGCCGGAATCCACCGACGCTGGCCCGCTCCCCCGCGATGCGCCGATCAGCCTCGATCGTATTCCTTCCACGGCCAGCGGCAACTAGCGCCGCCCCCCACGACCGCCCGGCCACCGCCGGATCGCCGGGCGTGGAGGCGCGACGAGTCTCACCGCGCCCGCTCGCGCGCGCCGGTGGGGGCTCACCACCGAGGGGACTACAGCGGGCGGAACAGGGGCAGCGACAGGGTCTCGTGGTCCTCCCACTCGACGCGCACCCGCTGGCCGATGTGCACGTCGCGGGCGGGATCGTCGAACCCGACGATGTTCGAGAGGAGGCGGAAGCCCTCGTCCAGGTCCACCCAGGCCACCACGTACGGCAGCCGCTCCTTGAAGAACGGATGGCGGCTCAGCCGCACCACGCTGAAGGTGTACAGCGTGCCCTCGCCCTTGGACGTGCGCCAGGTCAGGCTTTGGCTCAAGCATTTCGTGCAATGGCGGCGCGGATAGAAAATCACCGCGTCGCACTGCTCACAAGCCTGGTAGCGCAGTGCGTGCCCGCGCGTGGCTTCCCAGAACGGCTGCGTATCGGGCTCCGGCAAGCGAGGCAGCGGTCGTGTCGCGGCCATGGCTCTAGTCCCTCCCCAAGATCACGGTGGCCGCGTTGTGCTGCGTGCCCAACGCGCCGCCGTTGCCGTGCGCCACGGCCAGGCCCGCTCCCTCAACCTGCGAGTTCGATTGCCCCCGCAGCTGCCGCGTCGCCTCGATCAGGAGGAACATCCCCCGTTTTCCCGGATGGTTGGAGGAAAGCCCCCCGCCGTCCGTGTTCAGCGCCGGTCGCAGCGGCGCGTCGAAGCGCAGGCGATCCTCGGACGCGAACGCCCCACCCTCGCCCTTCTGGCAGAACCCCAGGTCCTCCAGCGCCGTCAGCACCGTGATGGTGAAGGAGTCGTAGAGCATCGCGATATCGATCTCCGCGGGCCCCACCCCCGCCTCCCCAAAGGCCACGGGCCCTGACTGAGCCGCCGCGGAGGTCGTGATGTCGCCCCCGTTCTCCGGATACTTGGTGGCCTCGCCGGTCCCCAGGATCCAGACCGGCGGCCGGCGGCAGTCCCGCGCCACCTCCGCCGATGCGATCACCACCGCGCCGCCGCCGTCTGAGATCATGCAGCACTCCAGCAGATGGATCGGATCCGCGATCAGGCGGGACCCCAGGACGTCCTCCACCGTGATCTCCCGGATCTCCTCGAACTGCAGATCCTTCATCGCCTGCACGGCCTCGGGGTTGCGCATCGCGTGCGCCCGCGTCGTCACGGAGATGGCCGCCAACTGCTCGGGCCGTGTGCCGTATTCGAACTGGTGGCGCTGCGCGACCAGGCCATAGTTCGCGATCAGCGTCAGCCCCCAGGGCGCCTCCATGCTCTCCCACGGCGTCGGCGGTCCCGATGGCTCCCGCGCACCGGTCCCGATGGCCCAGGCGCTGCTGTGCGAGGTCGACCCGTAGGTCAGCAACGCCACCCGCGTCTTACCGGCGGCGATCGCCTGCTTCGCGTGCGCGGCATGGAACTCGTAGGAGCTCCCGCCGACGTCCGTGGTGTCGATGATCCCCGGCTTCAGTTGCAGGTATTCGGCGAAATTCGCGGCCCCCCAGCGCGCCGGGTCGGCGGCGTCGTAGAGAGCGTCTACGTCGCTCCAGGTCAGCCCGGCGTCCTCCAGCGCCCGGGCGGCGCACTCCGCCCGGATCTGGAGCGCGCTGAGCCCGTCCACCTTGCGACGCGGGTACTCGTAGATCCCCACGATCGCGGCGTCGCGCTGCTGTGTAGCCATGGCGCCCCCGTGCCGAAACCCGCGCCTAGACGATCTGCGGATCGAGCCCGGCCCAGACGAACACCGGACCACCCCCCACTGCCGATCGGAATGCCCCCTCCATCTCCGCGCAGCATTCATCGACCGACCAGGGCTCCTGCGAGATCATCTCCCGCTCGATCATCGGGTTCGAGTAGAGTTGGATCTTGTAGCCCCGGATACCGATGACCCGCCCGCTGAGCCAGTCGGACGCGGTGCTCGCCAGATAGACGATCGGCGGCGCCATGTTGTCCGGCGAGCGTTGCGGGTCGTCCGCGGGGTTCTGCATCGTCGTTCCCTGCCGGTCCGTGGGGATGTCCTGGAGCATGCGCGTCGCCGCCGACGGCGCGATGGCGTTGGCGGTGACGCCGTAGCGCGCCAGCCCGTTGGCGCACGACCACGTCAGGCCCACGATGCCCATCTTGGCCGCCGCGTAGTTGGGCTGCCCGGGGGAGCCGTGCAGCCCCGAGACCGAGGAGAAGTTGATCAGACGGTAATGTCCCTCCCGCGCCTGCCGCCAGTGGATGGCGGCGTAGCGGGTGGTGTTGTAGGTGCCCTTGAGATGCACGGCGATGACCGCGTCCCACTCCTCTTCCGTCATGTTGAAGATCATGCGGTCGCGCAGGATGCCCGCCACGTTGATCAATACGTCCAGCCGCCCGTATTCCTTGAGCGCCTGGGTGACCATCTGTTCGGCGTCATGGTTGTCCGCCACGCTGCCGAAGTTCGCCACCGCCGTGCCGCCGTCGGCGCGGATCTGGTCCACCACCTCGGAGGCCGGAGCCTTGTCCGCGCCCGCCCCGTCGACGGCGCCGCCGAGGTCGTTGACCACCACCCGCGCACCTTCACCGGCCATCACGCGCGCCAGCGATGCGCCGATCCCGCGTCCGGCCCCGGTGATGATCACTACTCGACCGTCCAGTTGACCCATGATCGTCACTCCTTTGCCTGCCGCGGCCGGTTGCCGGCAGCGGTCTAGTCGTACAGGCGGTCCAGCGAGAGCGGGCCGGCCCCCAGAAAGATCAGCGCGACCAAGGCGAGCACCAGGATGACGTTCAACTCGTAGCCCTGCGCTTCACCGCCCCGGAACGACAGGCCCATGCGAAACTTCGAAAGGACCGTCGCCCCCAGCATGTTCAGCGCCAGGGGGATCGCCACCCAGGGCACCAGGACCCCCATCAGCAGGAGCAGCCCGCCGACAACTTCCAGCGTCGCCACGCCGGGAGCCGCCAGATGGGGGAAGGGGATCCCGAGCCCCCCCATCCACTCGCCCGTCCCTCGGATGCCGCCGCGCCACTTCGAGAAACCGGCATCGACGAAGATCACTCCCAGGCCAATGCGCAGCGGCACCGCCGCCCACTCCAGGTTCTCGACACCCCACGGCTGCGTGACCCAATCCACCGCACCCTCCACGGACCCGGCCCGACTCCGCCTGCGACCCTAGCGCAGCCCCCGCCCGCCGTCGACCTTCTCGCGCTCCGCGCCCGCCGACGTTTGACCGTGCTCGCGCCCGCTTCATACGATCGCTCCACGCGGCGACACTCCACGCCGTCCCGGGAACGGAAGGAACTCTCCGTGGGCAAGCTGGCGGACCGCATTCGCCTCGCCAAACTGCGCAGCGACCGCCCCATCGGCTTCGGCACGCGCGACCCCCAGGCGCCCTCCGACCGCGGCCTGCTCATCGCCGCGGCCGGCGACGCCGCCCACGGCGCCGATGTCCTCATCCGCGCCGCCGACCCCGCCGACCGCGCGGCCCTGCAGTCGGCCGTCGAAGCCGCCGCTGATATCCCGCTCGGCATCGCTGCGACGGCGCTGTCCCAGACCGGAGCGATGACCGCCCAGGAGGCGGGCGTGGATTTCGTCCTGGTGGGGCTGGACAACGTGACGGCCGACGGCCTGGTCGCCCCCGAACTGGACTACGTCGTGCGCCTCGACGACTTGCCGGCGGAGGCCGTGCTCAAGGCCATCGGAACGCTGCGGCCGGTCGCCGTCGTCGTGCCGCCGCTTCCCTCGACCATCCCGCTCCGCCAAATTCTCGAGCTACGCCAGATCGCCGCCGGCACGGGCGCTCCACTCGCTGTACCCGTGCACGCGGATCTCTCTGCGGGCTCGATCGAGGCGCTGCGCGACTCGGGAGTGGTCCTGCTGATCTTGGATCGGCCCCCGGCGGAGCAGGTGCAGACGCTGCGCGACCGCATCACCTCGCTGCCCCGGCACTCGCGTCCGGCGCCCGCGGGCGCCGCCACCGCCACGCTCCCCCAGGTGGGGCCGCCCGGCGAAACCGAAGACGAGGAGGAGGAGTTCGAGGATCGCGGCAGCCCGGCTGCGGCGCGCTAGTGCGCCTCCTCTTCGGATTCCAGACTGCTCTCGCCCAGCCCCATCTCGCGGCGCAGGAAATACAGCGCCGTCATCGCCAACGCGACTCCCAGGACGATGCCCACGGTCCACAGCACGATCGACTGGGGGCTGCGCTCCTCTTCTCGCGGATCGACCAGCGGAGCCGCCGCTTCGAACTCGCCCTCCGCTCCCGGCGCAGTCAGCAGCGCGAAGGAAAAGCTTCCACTGCTCTGCTCCCCGGTCGCCGCGGATCGCACGGACCAGCGCACGGACACCGCGCCGTCCTCGGGCAACGCCGGGCCCGGGTGCAGCAAGAGTGTGCGGGGGCTGTAGGCGGCCAGCCCGGCGGCGCGGCTGGGGACGGGGTTGCCATCGGCATCCACGAGCGTCGCCCGGTTCGCCCCGGCTTCCAGCAGCAGCGGCTCGTCGAAGGTGATTCGAATGACTTCCGGCTCTTCGCCCAGCACGGAGTCGGCCGGGGGGTCCGTCTCGATCGGCTCGATAGCGGCCGCCGGCGTGGGCGCCGTGAGCACGAGCATGATGGCCGCCGCCGCCACAGCCCAAGCCGCCAAGGCCGCGGGGGGCAGGTTCGCTCTCGGACGTCGCATGGTCCGGCCATCGTAGACAGGCGCCCGCGCGCGGGCAACCGCCTTCACCGCCGCCGGATCACAGTAGTTCATACACGAACTATATGACCGCCCGGGCTGTCGTGGACAGCCGTCTGCGCCCTCAATATCGTACGTGTGGGCGCTCTGCGGACCGGAGCACGCCATCGCGCAACCACTGGCCCGCGTATCGGCTTCACTCCGGGCACGCGCGCGCCCGTGCCGTCGCGGCCCTCCCCGCATCGCCCTCCTGCTGATCGTGGCAGCGAGCGTCCTGGCCGCCTGCGGGGACGACGGCGATCCGCCCGCCCTCGCACCGCCCGCCCTCGCACCGCCCGCGCCCGACGCGCAAGCGCAGGCCCAAGCGCAGGCCCAGGCCGTCGACACCCCGGCCCCCCATCGCGACGCCGTCGACACCGCCCAGGCCTTCCTCGCCCAAGCCGCCGCCCTGGAGCACGACGGCTACTGGGAAGCCGCGCTGGTCGAACGCGCCGCGGTGCTGGACGGCGGCTTGGGCGCCGCCTTGCCACGGGAGGCGCTCCTGGACGCCCAACTCGCCCAGGCCCGCCTCCTCCTCCGGCTTGAGCGCTACGGCGATGCCGCTGCGTTAGTCGAGACGGTCCAGCGCGACGCGGCGACCCCCACCGCCCTTCGCAGCCTGGACCTGCTCGAAGCGCGTGCCACCACGGGACTCGGCGAGATCGCGGTCGCTGTCGCCGCCTACGGCCGCTACCTCCAAGGCGGCGGCGCCGCCGGGGCCGCCGTGCGCCTCCTGCGGGCCGATCTGCTCGCGCGCACCGGCGCCGCGACCGCCGCTCAAGCCGACCTCGACGCCGTCCTTGCGGACCTCAACGCCACGCCCGTCGAACGCGCCGCGGCCCGCGCGCAGCTCGGCGCCCGTCTCGAAGCGCAGGAGCAGTACCCCCAGGCGGCCGCTCACTACGAACGGCTCCTTGTCGAGGCGCCGTCGGATTCGCATCGCGCGCTGGCCCTCCACCGCCTCGGCGCCGTCGCCTGGCTGACGGGTGACGTCGAGGCCGCGGAAACGGCCTGGCTGCGGCTGCTGCGTGAGTACCCGTGGCACTGGCGGGCCGCTGAGGCCCACGCCGGACTCGATGAGCGCGCCGTCCCCATCGACCCCATCACGCGCGGTGTCTTCCTCTACCGCCAGTTCCGCTATGACGACGCGGCCGCCACCCTGGACGCCTTCTTGGCGCAAGAGCCGCCCCCGCAGGAGTGGGCCGTGGCGCGCTACTACCGCGCCGCCATCGACGAGGACCGCGGCGCCGGCGGCGAGGCCGTCTCGGGCTACCTAGCGGCCGCGGCGGTGGACCCGACGGGCACCTTCGCCGACGACGCGCTCTGGTGGGCTGCCCGCCTGCTGGAGGAGGAGGGGCAGCTCTCCTTCTCAAGCCTGATCTACGATCGCCTCGCGGAGCAGCGCCCCACCTCTCACTTCGCCCCGCGGGCTCGCTTCCTGGCCACGCTCGACCGCTTCCTGCTCGGTGACCACATCGCGGCCGAAGCCGCCTTCACCGCCCTCAGCACGGAGAGCGCCACGGCCGACGCCCAGCGCGCCTGGCTCTGGAGCGGCAAGACGCTGGAGCGCCTGGGCCAGCCCGCCGCCGAGGCCTACCAGCGCGCCGTCGCGCTGGACCCGCTCTCGCTCTACGGCCTGCGCGCCCAGGCCCTGCTGGCGGGCGATCCCGCTGCGCCTCGCGTGACCGCACAGAGCTTCGCCTCCCGTCCCGATCCGGCCCCCGTCGATCCGGCCGTCACCGTCGCCTGGCTCAAGTCCACGGTGGGACCGGAGCCCGCGGCCCGCTGGGCAACCCTGGATGCGAGCCTTGACCTGCGCGCCGCGCGCGAACTGGCCGGCGCGGGGATGCGCGCGGAGGCGGACGCCCGCTTCGCCGCCGTCATCGACGCCAACCGGCACGACCCCTGGCTGCTGTACCGCCTCGGCCGTGACCTGGACCGGCTCGCGCTGACGCACCTGCGCCTGGAGGCGGCTGCCGTCCTGCTGGACAATCTCGCGCCGGCTGATCGGCCCGCCGCCCCCCTGGAGATCCTTCGCTGGGCTTACCCCCGCGGCTGGCCTGCGCTCGCCCAGCGCGAGGCCGCCGAGCGGGGCCTCGATGACCTGCTCCTCTACGCCCTGATCCGCCAGGAGAGCCGCTTCAACCCGGATGCCGGATCTCCCGCCGGCGCGCTGGGGCTCACCCAAGTGATCGCGCCGACCGGGGCCGACATCGCGATCGCGCTGGGCGAGATCGCCTTCGACCCCGCCTCGCTGTTCCGGCCGCAGCGCGCCATCCGCTACGGCGCCTTTTACCTCGCGGGCCAACTCGACCTCTTCGACGGCGCCACGACGCTCGCGCTGGCGGCGTACAACGCCGGCCCTGGCACCGCCGCGCGCTGGTCGGGCGGCGACGCCACGATCGACGCCGACCTCTTCTATGAGTTGGTCACGTTCGCCGAGACGCGCCTCTACATCCAGTTGGTGCTGGAGAACTACGCCTGGTACCAGTTCGTCTACGGCGGCGGCGGCGCGCCGACCCTCCTGACGTCCGGCGACACGACCGTCTCCGCGCCGCCGCCCTCCCCGCTGAATTGACCGGCATCAGCGGCGGATGAGATACTGCCTCCCGCGGTCCGGTCGCCGCAGAGCGATCCCGGATCGAAACTACCGATGCCCAAGCGCACCTATCAGCCCAAACGAATTCCGCGCAAGCGCGAACACGGCTTCCGCAAACGCATGGCCACGCGGGGAGGGCGGGCGGTGCTCAAGCGCCGCCGCCAACGCGGACGGAAGCGGTTGACCGTGGTCTAGAAGGTGAATACGGGCGGCGCGGCCGCCCGCCGATGCGCCGCCCGCAGCGGCTCCGACATCGCCAAGATTTCGCTGCCGTCTACCGCAGCGGTACGGCCTACCAGGGGAGGTTGCTCGTGCTCCGAGTGCGAGCCAACCCCACCACCCCGGTCCCGCGCTTCGGGTTCGCGGTCGGGCGGCGGCTGGGGCATGCACCGGCGCGGAACCGCCTCAAGCGACGGCTGCGGGAGTCCGCGCGGCTCAGCGGGGCGGAGGGGAAGGCGGACGTCGTGGTCATCGCGCGGCGCCAGGCGATGGAAGCCCCATTCCCGGCGCTGGACCAATCCCTGCGCGGCCTGCTGGCCCGCGCCGGCCTGCTGAGCCGCGAGGCGGCGGAGTGAGCCGCCTGGCTCTGTGGCTGATCCGGGGCTACCAACGCCACATCTCACCTCAGACCCCGCCCAGCTGCCGCTTTGAGCCCTCTTGCTCCGAGTACGGCGCTCAGTCCATCGCCCGCTACTGCCTGCTCCGGGGCGGGGTCCGGACCGCCTGGCGGATCCTGCGCTGCAATCCCTTCAACGCTGGGGGCTACGACCCGGCCGTTCCCGCCGGCCACACCGATGCCCTGCGCGCGCCCCACGAGACGGCCTCCTGATGAGCCACTGGTTTCACGTGAAACACTCGCCCCTCGCGGTCCTGCCCCTGCTCCTCGTCCCCCTTCTCCTGGCCGCCTGCGGGATCGGCGACAACGCCGACGGCTGGGCGGCGCCGCTCCTCGTCCCCGACGTCGTCATCGACGAGCGAGAGCGCGACCTGATCATCTTCGCCGCCGGGCGCGACCGCATCGCCGCCATCGACCCCACCGACTCCACGGGGGAGCTCATCTGGGAGTTCCCGGACCCGGCCAGGGACAACCGTTTTCGCGGCCTCGATGAGGAAGTCCCCACGGGCGCGTTCTACGGCGACCCCACCCTCCTGGGTCAAGACGAGATCCTGGTGGGGACCTGGAGCGACGGCAAAGTCTACGCGATCCGCATCGACGGCTCCAGCGCCCGCCTGATCTTTGACACCGCCGACAGCGTGGTGGCGAGCGTGGTGGCGGACGACCGCGTCGCCTACATCGCCACGACCGACAAGCGCGTCATCGCCGTCGACACCGACAACCCCGAAGAGGACCTGTGGACCTTCGACGACCTCGCCAACGAGGTGTGGGGCACGCCCGCCCTGGCGCAGAGCCGGGAGCACGGCCAACTCCTGATCGTCCCCGCGCTGGACGGGACCATCCATGCCCTGCGCACCGCCGACGGCGGCGAGGTCTGGCGCTTCCAGGCCGGCGCGGGGATCGGCAGCGACGCGGTCGTCGCGGACGGGCGGCTCTTCATCGGCAGCTTCGACCGCCGCTTCTACGCCATCGACATCGAGGACGGTACGGAGATCTGGAGCCGCGAGGGCCGGGACTGGTTCTGGACCTCCGCCCTCATCCGGGACGGCACGGTCTACGCCGCCGACCTCGCCGGCAGCGTCTGGGCTTGGGACGCCGCCACCGGGGACGAGCGCTGGGCCGAGCCCTACGACGCGGGCGGCGCCATCCGCGCCCGCCCCCTCCTCATGGCCGACGGCGAAATGCTCGTTCTCGTGGTGATGACCCGGGCCGGGAAGGCCCACGCGATCGACAGCGGGCGGGGCACCGAGGTTTGGGTCTCCCCGTTCGAGGAGCTGGACAGCCTGTTTTACGCCAACCCGCTCGCCCTCGGCACATCGATCGGCTCACCGTTCCTCGTGGCCAACGAAGCGGGGGAGCTGTACGAGATTCAGG
Source organism: Dehalococcoidia bacterium (assembly GCA_963663235.2). GTDB lineage: Bacteria > Chloroflexota > Dehalococcoidia > Bin125 > Bin125. Next base: position 413,014 of record CAXXNO010000004.1, on the reverse strand, counting down.
TCAATCGCGACGACGCGCGCGAGTGCTTCCCGGATCCCAAGCCCGCCCAGCCCTGCACCGCTCCAGATGGCGGCGGCTCCGCCTGAGCCGCCGGAGGCCAAACCAGACACATGGAGATCATCGGATTCATCTGGAACGAAGTCCTCGTCAACCCGATGACGAACTTCCTCATCATCCTGTCGAACGTTCTGTTCGACAACTACGGGCTGGCGATTATCGCCTTCACCATCGTCATCCGTCTCATCACCTACCCGCTGACCCTGCGCCAGTTTCGGACCACTCGGGCGATGCAGGCGATGCAGCCGCGGCTCCAGGAGATCCAGAAGAAGTACAAGGACCCCCGCCGCCGCCAGCAGGAAATGATGAAGATGTACCGGGAGGTGGGGTTCAACCCCTTGGGCTGCGCGGTGCCGCTGCTCATCCAGATGCCCATCTGGATCGCCCTGTTCCGGGTCATCCGCAACACCCTCAGCGACGCCCCGGAGGAGCTCTTCGGCCTCTCCAGCCGCCTCTATGACTGGAGCTTCATCACGGGCGCCGTGCCGCTCAATCGGGACTTCCTCTTCCTGGACCTCGGCAGCCCCTCGCTGCCGCTGGCCATCCTCGTCGGCCTCACCACCTTTGTGCAGCAGAAGCTCAGCACCGCCCGAGCCATCTCCCCCAGCGATCGGTCGGCGTCCATGAACCGCACGATGCTCTGGATGATGCCGCTCATGTTCGCCTTCTTCACCGTCTCGGTGCCCAGCGGCCTGGGCTTGTACTGGGTGGTCACCAGCCTCTTCGGCATCGTCGCCGCCTACATCTACAACGGCCCGGAGAACTTCCGCTGGCGGGACCTCTTCACAATGGAGCCCATGCTCGCCCCCAGGCCCGCCGCCGCGCCCGATCGCCAAGATCAGCCGTCGGACACCGAAGAACCCGCCGGCGAGGAGCCGGCCGCCCAGGCGCCGGACGGGCCCACCCGCAAACGTCGGTCGCGTCGCCGGCGTCGGCGCAGGGCCGACGCCGCCCAACGCGATGCGGAACAGAGTAAGGATTGAGCGAAGCGATGGCCGATCACCCAAGCGAACCGATCGAACTCAGCGCCAAGACGGTCGACGAGGCCATCCACCGCGCACTCCGAGACTTGGATCTGAACCGCTCGCAGGTCGCCGTGACCGTGCTGAGCGAGGGCCGTCCCGGCGTCTTCGGCATCGGCGCCGCCGCGGCGCGAGTGCGCGTGACGCCCCTCTCTGAGGGCGCGCAGCCGGAGGTGCCCCCACCTCCACCCCCAACCCCGCCGCCCCCCCCGCCGCCGCCCGATGTCCGGCGCCCCACCCCCGGCGCCCGGCGAACGCGGCCGGAACGCGACCGCAGACCCCGCGGCGCTCCACCCGCAGAGGCGATGCCCTTCCAGTTGCTGGCCCCGCCAGACGCCGAGCCGGACCCCGATCCCGTCGAGCACGCGCTCCACATCCTCACCGATCTGCTCCACTTGCTCGGCATCGACGCGGAGATTAGCGCGCGCGCGCCGGAGACCCCCATGGACGGCCTCGATCACGCCGCCGCCGTGCTGGACATCAACCCCGCCCACCCCGATGACGACCTCGGCCTGCTCATCGGCCGCCGCGGCGAGTACCTGGCGGCGCTGCAGTACCTGGTGAACCTGATGCTGAGCCGCCGCCACAAGGGCCAACGTCCCATCACCATTGATATTCACCACTACAAGCGCCGCCGCGAGGAGGCGCTCAACGCCTTGGCGCTGCGCTTGGCCGACCAGATACGGGAGTCCCGCGTCCCGGTGACGATGGAGCCGATGCCAGCGGCCGAGCGCCGCATCGTTCATCTCGCCTTATCCGAGGATCCGGACGTCGAGACCGAGTCCGTCGGCGAGGGTGATGCGCGCAAAGTGACCATTGTGTACCGTGAGGATGGGTAGCGGGGTCGGCGATTACGGGACGCATGACCGTTTGGGTGATCGCCAACCAGAAAGGCGGCGTCGGCAAGAGCACGACGGCGATTAATCTCGGCGCCGCGCTCGCTCGGTCCGCCAGCCGCGTCCTCCTCGTCGATTGCGACCCCCAAGGCAACGCCACGAGCGGGCTGGGCGTCGATGTCGCAGGACGCCGGACGGTCTACGATCTCCTCGTCGGCGATGCCACCCTCGATGCCTGCGCGCTGCCCACGGACGAAGCCGGCCTCGTCCTCCTCCCGGCCACGCCGGAGCTGGCCGGCGCCGAGATCGAGTTGGTGGCCGCGCCCCAGCGGGAACACCAGTTGCGCCGCGCCCTGAGCGGCGTCGACGCCCGCTTCGACTACGTCCTCATCGATTGCCCGCCCTCCCTGGGGCTGCTCACGGTGAACGCGCTGACGGCGGCGGACGCCGCGCTGGTACCGGTGCAATGCGAGTACCTGGCCCTGGAAGGGCTCGGCCAGCTCACCACCACGATCGAGTTGGTGCGCCGCAATCTCAATCCCCGCCTGACCATCGGTGGCCTCCTCCTCACGATGTTTGATTCAAGAACGAACTTGTCGCAGCGCGTGGTCGACGAAGTCCGGCGTCACTTTCCGCAGGCCTTTCGGGCGGTGATCCCCCGCTCCGTCCGCCTCAGCGAGGCGCCGAGCTTCGGACAGTCCATCTTCCAGTACGCAGCGGACTCCGTGGGGGCGGCGGCCTATCGCCAGGCGGCCGCGGAGCTGCAAGCGGCCAGCCTCGGGACGGCGGCGCCCGTCGCCCCCTTTGCGCTAGGAGCGACCTCATGAGCAAGATCCGTCAGCCACTGGGGCGCGGGCTGAACGCCCTCATCCCCTCGGGCCCCGGCCCGAGCCGGCCCAGCGACGCGCCGGCCGCGGCGCACGCGTTGCCCGCGGCGCACATGCTGCCCGTCGGTGAAATCCAGCCCAATCCAGATCAACCCCGCAGCCACCTGGACTCGACCGCCCTAGAGGAACTGGCGGCCAGCATCCGCGAACACGGGGTGCTGCAACCCATCCTCGTGCGGCGCTCCCAGGACCACGGCTACGTCCTGGTGGCCGGCGAGCGCCGCTGGCGCGCCGCCCAACTGGCCGGACTGGCGGAGGTGCCGGCGATCGTCACTGACATCGCCAGCGCAGACGTCCTCACCGTGGCCTTGGTGGAGAATCTCCAGCGCCAAGACCTCGGCCCGCTCGAGGAGGCCCACGCCTACTCCCGCCTGATCGAACGATCCGGTCTCACCCAAGAGCAGCTGGCCAAGAGCGTCGGCAAGAGTCGCGCGGCCGTCACCAACGCGCTCCGCCTCCTGCAACTGCCCACGGCCATCCGCCTCAGCCTGGCGGCCGGCGAGATCTCGGAAGGACACGCGCGCGCCATCCTCGGCGCTCCCGGCGAGGAGCAACGCCTCCGCCTCTGGGAGCGGGTGCGGCGGCGTAATCTCACGGTGAGGCAGACGGAACAGGCGACGCGCGGCCTGCGCGCGCCGGCCGCCGACGCACCCGCGCCAGCGGCGCGGGAACTCCCCGGCGACGTCCTCGCGCAGCAACGGCTCCAAGTGGCCCTGGGCACGCGCGTCCGCGTGGAACGCGCGCGCAAGGGGGGCAAGATCGTCATCCGCTGGTACGACGACGAACAGCTCGAAGCGCTGGTCGCCGCCATCGTCCGCGCCCAGACCGCCGCCGAGCCGCACCCGGCGATCCCCGAATCGATCGCCGTCTAGCAGTCCACCAATCCGTGCCGCCTGTCCCTCCGCCCGGCCGCCCGTCTAACATGGTGCGACGGAAGCGAGGTGCCCCATGACTGTTGCGGACCGTCTCAAGGAACTCGGCATCACCCTGCCCACCCGGATCGCGCCCGCGGGCGTCTACGTCCCCGCGGTGGTGACCGGAAAGCTCTGCTACGTCTCCGGCCACGTCAACGCGGACGACACCGGCACCTTCACCAGCAAGGGCAAGGTGGGCGCTGAGGTCTCCATCCAGCAGGGCCACGACGCCGCCCGGCAGGCCGCCCTCAACTGCCTCAACGGCGCCCGCAGCGTGATCGGCTCCCTGGATCGCGTTGCCCGCGTGGTGCGGGTCACGGGCTACGTCAACTCCGCGCCCGGCTTCGACCAGCACCCCAAGGTGATCAATGGGGCCTCCGAAGTCTTGCGCGACATCTTCGGTGACGACGGCGTCGGCGCGCGGTCGGCGATCGGGGTGGCCGAGTTGCCCTCCGGCGCGCCGGTCGAGGTCGAGTTGATCCTGGAGCTGCGCGACTAGCCAGCCGCGGGCGGCGGCCCGTTCCCCTCGGCGGGCTTCCGCCGTCGACGGCGCCGGCCGCCGCCACCCTCCGCCCCCTCGCTGGTCGGAGGCGCTCCCTCGCTGGTCGCAGGCGTTCCCTCGGTGGTCGCCGGCGTTCCCCCCTCGCTCCCCGAGCGCCGCCGCCGCCTGCGGCGCCGGCGCGCTCGTGGCGCAGCCTGGCCTTCGTCCGTGGCGCCCGCCGCCTTCGTCTCGGCCCCCGTCTCGACCGTCGTCTCGACCGTCGTCTCGACCGTCCCCCGGGCTCTCACCGTCTCTTCGATCGCCTCGTTGGGCGCGGACTCCACCCGGACCGAAAGGCCCATCTCTATTGCCGGCACCTCCACGCGCCGTCCGGAGTCATCCAACTGCACCGTCATGGACTCCTTGGGCACGTTGACCGCGACCACCCGTCCCTGGCCCACCGGCGTCGACACCTGCTTCCCCAGCTTGGGGAGCTTGCCCCGCATGTCGCGGTAGATGTCGTACTCAAAGGTCAAGCAGCAGAAGAGGCGGCCGCACACACCGGAGATCTTGTCCGGATTGAGCGAGAGATCCTGCGCCTTGGCCATGCGGATGCCCACCTTCGGGAACGCCGTCATCCAGGAGGAGCAGCACAGCCGCTGTCCACAGATGTCGTACCCGTCCACCAGCTTGGCGCGATCGCGCGGCCCCACCTGCATCATGTGCAGCCGGATCTCGTACTCGATCTCGATCGTCTCCTGCACGGACCGAAAGTCCACGGGGTCGTCCGCTTGGAAGAACGCCGTGCCCTCCGTGCCCTCCAGGTTGACCTGGCAGGCCGCCACGTACATCGGCAGTTCCAGCTCCCCCACGATCGCGCGCAAGCGCTGGAGCATCGCGTCGGCCCGATCCTGCATCTCCGCCGCCCGCGCTCGGTCCTCCCCCGTCGCCATGCGGCGGATCGCTTTGACGTCGTGGGGCGTCGCACCGGCGTCGGCATCGGGCGTGATCACCACCCGCGCCATCTCCTCGCCGTGCGCGGTCGGCACCACCACGTACTCGCCCGCATAGAGCGGCTCCTCCGGGGGCGCGAAGTAGTAGATCTTCGCCGCCTCGCGGAAGCGCACCCCCAGCACGTTTACGCTCATCTCACTTCCCTGTCGTCGCCGCGGGTTCAGTCGCCGCCGGAATGCGCAACACCAGCGCCTCCAGCGCCAGCCGCGGGTTCACCCCGTGCCGGAGATGTGTCTGCGTCTCCACCAGCGCGCGCATAAACCGCACGATGTCCGCCGCGCGAAATCGGCGGCACTCCACCTCCAGCTCTTCTCGTTGGTCCTGATGCGTGACCTGCTCCCCGCACGCCGCCCGCGCCAGCAGCAGGTCACGCCACCACGCGATCCAGTGCTCCAGCGCGGTGAGGGCGCTGACCGGCTCGCCGCCCCCGCCGGCCAGGCTCTGGGCGTACGACAGCCGATCCGCCTGGCTGGCATCCACCAGCCGCCGCACCTCGTGCGCCTGCGCGCGCCGCGTTTCCAGCGGATCACCCTCGCGCAGCGCCTCCCGAACCCACCGGATCCGGCCCCGAGCCTGCCGCGCCAGAATGCCCGCCGCGTCTTCCGACAGGTCCTGCTCCCGGACCAGCCACTCCGCCAGCTCCGATACCGGCAAGGGCGACACGGTCAACTGGCGACACCGCGATCGCACCGTGGCCCGCAGCAGAGCCGGCCGCGCGCTCACCAGCACAAACGTCACCGCCGGCGGCGGCTCCTCCAGCGTCTTGAGAAAGGCGTCCTCCGCCTCATCGGTCAAGGCATCCGCCGGATCGACGATGAACACCCGCTGCCGCCCCTCAAAGGGCTGCAGCGCCGCCACAGACTCTAGGCGCCGCACCGCGCAGATGCCGATCACCCGGCTGCGGCTGTGATCGTGATCGGATTCCCGGCAGATCGCGCCCGGCCCCACCACTTCGACGTCCGCGTGCTTGCCTTCGGCAATGCGACGGCAGGAGCGGCACTCCCCGCAAGGGCGCTCCGGCCCTTCACAGTTGAGCGCCTGCGCCAGCGCCCGAGCGATGGCGCCCTTGCCCACCTGGGGCGGTCCGCTGAGGAGCAGCGCATGCGGGACCCGCTCCGCCGCCAGCATCCGCTCCAGCGCGGCCACAACGCCGCCGCCCACCACCTCCCAGCGCGCGCTCATGCCGGTCCCCCCACGCCCACGGGCAGGATCTCCAGCGCCAGCAGCTCTTCATACGACTGCCGGCGCCGGACGAGCCGCGCCGCGCCGTCGCGCACGAAGACCACTGCGGGCCGCCTCGCCAGGTTGTAGTTGCTCTCCATCGCCAGGTTGTAGGCGCCGCTGGCCGGCACCGCCAGCAAGTCCCCGGCCTCCAGCCGGGGCAACTCGGCCTCGCGGATGAGGATGTCGCCGCTCTCGCAGAACTTGCCCGCCACCGTCACCCGCTCCACGGCCTCCGCCGCGACCCGGTTGGCCACCAGCGCGGAATAGCGCGCCCCGTACATCGCCGGACGCACGTTGTCGGCCATGCCCCCATCGACGGCGACGTAGGCGCGCACGCCCTGGATCTCCTTGCGCGCCCCCACCGTGTACACGGCCACACCGGCCCGCGCCACGATCGCCCGCCCCGGCTCCACCTGCACGCTCGGCAGCGGGAGGTCGTGCTTGCCGCACGCGTCGTGCAGAGCCCTCCCGATCGCTTCGGCGTAAGCCGCGATCGCCGGCGGCGGCCGGTCCGGCGTGTACCCCACGGCGAAGCCGCCGCCCGGGCTGAACTCCTGCCACGTGAAGTCGAAGGCGTCCTGCATCCGCGCGGCGAAGCCGGCGACCGCCGCGATGCCCTGGCCGTAGGGCGCAGGGTCGTAGATGGGCGAGCCCAAGTGCATGTGATAGCCGGTCAGTTCCAGACCGTCGGCCGCCAGCGCGCGCCGCACGGCCTCTTCCGCCGCGCCGGCCTGGAGCGGGAAGCCGAACTTGCTATCCACGACGGCGGTGCTGGTCTTCTCGTGCGTGTGCGCGTCGACGCCGGGGTTCAGCCGCAGCAGGGCGGGCTGACGCACGCCGCGCTCGCGGGCGAGGCCGTCGAGCAGCGCCAACTCGTCGAAGTTGTCGATGACCACCCGGCCCACACCGGCCTCCAGCGCCTCCTGAAGCTCCGTTGCACTCTTGTTGTTGCCGTGGAAGGCCACCCGGTCCATCGGGAAGCCGGCGCTCCGCGCGACGAACAGCTCGCCGCCGGAGACCACATCCAAGCCCAGCCCCTCCGCGGCGACGATCGCCGCCAGCGCGGGGCTGAGGTACGCCTTGGCGGCGTAGAGCACCTGCGTGCCCGGCAGCCGACGGTCGAACTCCTCGCGGAAGGCGCGACAGACGCCGCGGATCGTCGCTTCGTCGTAGATGTAGAGCGGCGAGCCGTATTCGGCGACCAGCGCCGGCACGTCGCAGCCGCCCAGGCGTAAGTGCCCGGCCCCATCCGCCTCGGCGGTAACCGGGAGAAGAGGCGCCAGCGATTGCATGGCGTCCGACGACTGACTCACGAGATATCGGCTCCTCCACGCGGCTCCGGCGCTGGTGGGCGCCTCCGGCCGCGCGGCAGATGGCATGCGTCGCTTGACTGCCCAATCTTATCGATCTCCCCGGAAGCGGTCCACGTTGCCGCTGCGATAGCCCTGCGATGGCCGCTTCCTCTAGACTCGGGCGTCGAACGGGTAGAAAGAGAGCTGCCGTGGACGCCCACTTCGAATCCGACGCCCTGAAGGTCTTCAAACTGGGATCGCTCGGCCCCTACGCCAACAACGGCTTCGTCCTCGTCGACAAAGCCAGCAACGAGAGCGCCATCATCGACGCCGTGCCCGAGATTGATCGCGTGATCGAGGCCGCCGCGGGTACGGAGGTCCGCTTGGTGCTGTTCACGCACTCGCACCTGGACCACGTCTGGAGCTTCGACGAGCTCAAGGCCGCGGTCTCGGCCCCCTTCCACATGCACCCCGACGAACCCAACGCCGACCACGCCCGCATCGACGTGCACCTGCGCGGCGGCGAGACGATCGCGCTGGGCCGAACCCGCATCGGCGTCATCCACACCCCCGGCCACACGCCCGGCGGCCTCTGCTACTACGCGGCGCCGCTCTGCGTCGTCGGGGACACCCTCTTCCCCGGCGGCCCGGGCCGGAGCGATAACGCCGCCGCCCTCCAGACCCTCATCGAATCCATCCGCGAACGCCTCCACGTCCTCCCCGATGAGACCCTGCTCGTGAACGGCCACGGCGACGACTGCACCATCGCTCAGAGCAAAGCGGAGTACGCGGATTTCGCCGCGCGCACTCATGAACCCAGCCTCCACGGCGACGTCCTCTGGGCGCGAGACTGAGCGGTCAAGGGGACGGACTGTCGCATGCTTGAGCCCTGCACCCTCGCCAACGGCCTGCGCGTCCTCACGGCTGTGATGCCGCACAGCCGCTCCGCCACCGTGAGCTTCTACGTCGGGGCCGGGGCCCGATACGAGCAGCCGGCCGAGGCCGGCATCTCGCACCTCGTGGAGCACGTCTGCTTCAAAGGCTCCGAGCGCCGCCGCACCGCCCAGCAGATCTCCGAGGCGATCGAGGGAGTGGGCGGCGTGCTCAACGCCGGGACGGACCGCGAGTTCACGGTCTACTACGCCAAAGTGCCCGCCGCCCACCTGGACCTCGCTCTGGACGTGGTGCTGGATCTCGTCCTCCGCCCCCTCTTCGACGGCGACGAGCTGGAGAAGGAGCGGCGGGTGATCCTGGAGGAGCTGGCCATGGTGGAGGACCATCCCAGCCAGCTCGTCGAGCTGGCGCTGGACGGGCTCCTGTGGCCGGGCCAGGCGTTGGGGCGCGACGTGGCCGGCACCCCGGACAGCGTGCGCTCCATCCCCCGCGACCGGGCCGTCTCCTACCGTCGTGACCACTACACCCCGGACAATGCGGTGCTGGCGGTCGCCGGGGCCGTCGATCCGCAGGCGGTCGTCGACATTGTCCAAGCGGCCACAGAGCGGTGGGACTTCGGAAACCCCGGGCCCAGGGAGCAAGCCGCCTCCTGGCCCGACGCCCAGCCCGCCGGCCGGCGCATCGGCCTGCGCAGCAAGCCCACCGAGCAGGCGCACCTCATGGTCGGGCTGCCCGGGCTCTCGCTCGAAGACCCGGACCGTTACGCCCTGGGCCTCCTGACGGGCGTGCTCGGCGAAGGCATGAGCAGCCGCCTCTTCGTCGAGCTTCGAGAGGAGCGCGCGCTGGTCTACGACGTGCAGGCCTACGCCACGCAGCTCTGCGATACGGGCGCCCTCTCCATCTACCTCGGCGTCGATCCCGACAACGCCCTGCCCGCGATGGAGATCGCGCTGCACGAGCTAGGGCGCATGCGCCAGGGAGTGCCCCCGGCCGAGCTCGCCAAGATCCGCGAGTACACCAAGGGCCGCATGCTCCTGAATCTTGAGGACACCCGCGCCGTCTCCGCCTGGTACGGCGGGCAGGCGCTGCTCCAGCGGCGCATGCAGTCGGTCGAGGAGATCATCGCGGCGATCGACGCCGTGACCGACGACGACCTGGTACGCGTCGCCGACGCCCTGATCCGCGACGAGCGCTTGCACCTCGCCCTGGTCGGACCCTTCGAGACCATCGACTCGTTCGTTCCGGCCCTCCATCTCTAGTCCGGCTGACGGGCGCAACAAAGGCAGCCCCAATGTCCACCGCTACCCCCGCTGCGACCCCGAACCCGTTCCAGGACGCCGTCCAGCAACTCCAGGCGGTGGCGGATCGCCTGAGCCTCAGCGCGGGCACGTTGGCGATGATCGAGACGCCCAAGCGCGAACTCACCGTCCGCTTCCCGGTGGAGATGGACGACGGCTCGGTGCGCGTCTTCGAGGGCTACCGCGTCCAGCACAACGACGCCCGGGGTCCGTTCAAGGGCGGCCTGCGCTTCGCCCCGGACGTGGGGCTGGACGAGGTGCGCGCGCTGGCCATGCTGATGACCTGGAAATGCGCGCTGGTGAACCTGCCCTTCGGCGGCGCCAAGGGCGGCGTCAGCGTGGACCCCGACGCGCTCAGTGATTGCGAACTGGAGAACCTCACCCGGCGCTTCACGTCCGAGTTGGGCTCGTTCATCGGGCCGGACCGGGACATCCCCGCGCCGGACATGGGCACCGATGCCCGAGTGATGGCCTGGATCATGGATACCTACTCCATGAGCCACGGACGCACGGTACCGGCCGTGGTGACGGGCAAGCCGGTCTCCGTCGGCGGCAGCCTGGGGCGCTACAAAGCCACCGGCCGCGGCGTGCTGATCACCATGGAGGAGTTGGGCCGGCGCCGGCGGGAGAACATCGCCGGCCTGGGCGTGGCGATCCAGGGATTCGGACAGGTGGGATCGGTGATGGCCGAACTGCTCCACGCCGCTGGGGCCACCGTGCTCGCCGTCTCCGACGCCGAGTGCGGCTACTACAACCCGCGCGGCCTCGATATCCCCGCCCTGCTGCAGCACCGATCGCCGGGCGGGCGCATCCTGGAGCCCCCGTCCGGCGCCGAGCGCGTCACCAACGCCGAACTGCTTGAGCTGGAGTGCGACTACCTCATCCCCGCCGCCGTGGGCGGCGTCATCACGCGCCGGAACGCCGACCGTATCCGCGCCACGATCGTGGTGGAGGCGGCCAACGCGCCCGTCTCGCCGGACGGGGAGCAGATCCTGATGGGCAACGGCGTCACTCTGATGCCGGACATCCTGGCCAACGCGGGCGGCGTGACCGTCTCCTATATGGAATGGGTGCAGGACCTGCAATCGTTCTTCTGGGAAGAAGACGAGGTGATCCGGCGTCTCGAGCAGATCATGCGCCGCGCCTTCGCCGAGATGTGGGACACGGCCGATCGGGAGCGTGCCACGCTGCGGGAGGCGGCCTATCTGGTGGGGGTCCGCCGGGTGATCGAGGCCATGGAGACGCGGGGGATCTTTCCCTGAGGCCGCTTAGTTGGTCCCGCCCTGCGGGAATTGGTCCGCGTTCTGCAGCAGGCCGCGGAGGTGGTTGATCTCTCCCGCGTGGTAGATGTCGTGCATGATGATGGCGTCGACCAGGAGACGCGTCGCGCGCCGTTCACCCCAGTGCGTGGGCCGCTCCACCAACAGCTCGCTATCGTCGGCCAGGGCGGTCACCCCGCGGAGCACTTCGGCATGCGCCCGTCGCAGCCACGCCGTCAGCGCGGCCAGGCCCGCCTCTTCCGCCTTCTCCTCGCCGTCCCAGGTCGTCCACCAGGTGAGACGCCCCTCGCCGAACGCGTGATCGGCGTGCATGCGCTTCACCGACGCGCAGTGCGCGATGAAATCGCGCACGGTGCGGCCGCCCGATGGCGGCAGCACGTCCAGATCGTCATTGGTGATCGACGAGAGATTCGCCAGCAGCGAGTGCTCCAGCTTGTGCTCGAACGCCTCGCCCAGTTGCCAGATCAGGAACTCCAGGACCGCGCGGCTCATGCGCCTCCCTACGACACCACCGGCGCCGGTTCACCGCGGTAGCGCGCCCGCTTGGCCGTGATCAGGTCTTCCAGCCGCTCCGTACAGAGGTCGGCGGCGCGTTCCAGGCCGCACACCTCGCAGCCGTAGCGGCAGTCGTGCGTGGTCAACTCCTGCTCCGTGCGCTTCCACTCCTTGCGCAGGAACGCCTCGCTCACGCCGCTGGCGATGTGCATCCAGGGGAAGCGCTCAAACGGATCGCGGGTGCGATGGCAGTAGAAGGCGGGGTCCACGCCCGTTGCCGCGAAGGCGGCCTGCCAGGCCGACGCGTTGTGCAGCTCGCTCCAGGCGTCAAAGCGCGCGCCGCGCCGCCAGGCCTCTTCCACCACCGCCGCCACGCGACGGTCCCCGCGGCTGAGCACCCCCTCCAGCACCGACTCCGCCGGATCGTTCCAGGTGAAATCGAGGCCGGCCTTGCGGCAGCCCTCCCGCAACAGCTGGTGCTTGGGCGCCAGCTCGGCGGCCGTCTCCTGACGCGTCCACTGGAAGGGAGCGTGCGCCTTGGGCACGTGGTTCGACGTCGAAACTCGCACCCGCGCGCGTTTGCCCACGATCTCCCGGCCGATCGCCTTGACCTGGCTCGCCCAGTCCACGATCCCCTGGACGTCGGTCATGGTCTCCATCGGCAGGCCGACCATGAAGTACAGCTTGATGTTGGTCCAGCCGTTCTCAAAGCTGTTCCGCGCCGCCGTCAGCAGGTCCTCGTCGGCCACCAGCTTGTTGATGGCGTTGCGCAGCCGCTGGCTGCCCGCCTCGGGCGCAAAGGTCATGCTGTGCTTCTTGCCCGGCGAGCAGGCCAGCGCCACATCCACGCTGAATGAGTCCACCCGCGTGCTGGGCAGCGAAATGGTGAGGTCCTCTCCGAACTCGCGCCGCAGCCCACGCACCACCTCGCCAATCTGACTGTGGTCCGTGCTGCTCAGCGAGACCAAGGACAGCTCCCGGTAGCCGGTGCTCGCAAGCAGTGCGCGCGCCGCCTCCACCACCTCCGCCGGCGTGCGCTCTCGCAGCGGCCGGTAGATCATCCCCGCTTGGCAGAAGCGGCAGCCCTGCGTGCAGCCGCGCTGGATCTCAATGCCCGCGCGGTCATGCACCGTCTGCAGGAACGGCACGATCGGCGAGGTCAGCACCGGCGGCATGCCTTGGAGAAACCGTTTGATCACGGGCAATCGCGCCGCCTCGTCCGTGACCTCGATGTCGGCCACGGTGCCGTCGTCGTTGTAGCGCCACTCGTAGAAGCGCGGCACGTAGATGCCCTGGATCCGCGCCAAGGCGCGCAGCAACTCCAGGCGGCTCCCGCCCGATCCTTTCCACTCAGCGACGCACGCGTTCACCTCCAGCACGACCTCCTCGCCCTCCCCCAGGACGAAGGCGTCCGCGAAGGGGGCGAGCGGCTCAGGCACCAGCGCTCCGGAGCCGCCGCAGAGCACCAACGGGGTGTCTTCCCCCCGCTCCACAGCCCGCACCGGGATCCCAGCCAGGTCCAGCATGTTGAGCACGTTTGTGTAGGTCAGCTCGTACGAGAGCGAGAAGCCCAGGACGTCGAACTCGCCCAGGGGGCGCCGGTTCTCCAGGCTGAACAGCAGCGCTCGATGCGCCCGCAGCGAGGCCTCCATGTCCGGCCAGGGCGCGAAGCAGCGCTCGGCCAGGGTGTCCGGCGTCCGGTTGAGGATGTCGTAGAGCGCGGCCAGCCCCATGTTGGACATCCCGATGTCGTAGATGTCGGGGTAGATCAGCGCCCAGCGCACCCGGGCCTCGTCCCACGGTTGCCGGATGCTGTTCCATTCGCCCCCGGTATAGCGGGCAGGCTTGGACACGCCTGCCAGCAGCGGGTCTAGGTCGATCCGAGGCACGGTTCTCTCCCTCTCCAGCGGCGGTCGGCCGATCACTGTGAACGGTACGCTACTGTAAAGACCCTAAAGAACCCGCGCCCACTTGGCTAGCCGCACCGCGATACTCCCATCGCTTCGCTTGCCCAGGTTGAAGGGCCCGCGTATCGTGCCACGCACCCCTGATGGTTGAATCGCGCGCGGCTCCCGACGAAACCATGGAGGCCGAAGGCGCACCCGCGCGACCGCGGCGCTGGCGGCGCGAGTACACCGTCCTCGTCCTCGTCGCCCTGTTCATCTCCGTCCTCGCGTTCCTCTTCTTCTTCCTGGACTTTGACCTGCAGGAGCTGCGCCAGTTCGGCTATCTCGGCATCTTCCTGATCGCCCTGGTCGGCTCCGCCTCCGTGGCGCTGCCGCTGCCCGGCGCCGCGGTCGTCGTGGGCAGCGGTCAGGTAGTCGACGACGTGATCGGCATCCCCTTCTTCCTCGTGGTCGGCGTCGTCGCCGCGTTGGGGGAAACGCTGGGGGAGCTCACCGGCTACGTTGCCGGCCTGGGGGGACGGCCGGTGATCGAAAATCGATCGGGCTATCGCCACCTCGAAGGCTGGATGCGACAACACGGCATCGCCACCATGTTCGTGCTCTCGGTCATCCCCAACCCCATCTTCGATATCGGCGGCTTCGTCGCGGGCGCCGTGCGCATGCCGATCTGGCATTTCCTGCTGACGGTCTTCGTGGGCAAGACCATCAAGAACACGCTCCTCGCGTTCGGCGGCGACGTGGGCTTGGAAGCCTTGATCGGCTCCTTCGACTAGCCCCCGCGGCCGCGCGCGACGGCTCCCGCGGCCTCCGCTTTCCAGCCTTCGCGGCGATCGGTAGCATGAATTCAGGTGGTCCCTCCCCGGGGGCCCCACCGCGGCGGCTGGCGAGCGCCGGTCCCGTGGCCGCGCACAGGGTTGCCAATGCACGCTCTCAGCAATGCCGCGACAACGGTGATCATGGCGGCGTTCTGGCCCTGGCGGACCATCCACCTGATGTTGCAGGAGCGACTCACCACTCTCGAGATCGTGCTGGGCGGCCTGGGGCTCGTGGCCGCGCTCGTGCCGGCCGCCATCCTGACGCCGGCGCTGGTCGCCGTCCCGGGTCGTGCGGGCGACTTCGCCCCCATCGGCATCGCCGTCGTCTTGGCCCCCGTCGGAATCGCCGTCGCCTTGAGCCGCCGCGCGGAAGTCGAGCGCTGGCTCAGTGCGCTGCGCAATCGCACCCTGGCCGGCGCGATCGACGCCGCCACCGGCAACGCCGCACGACGCGATCGCGACCCACCATGCATCGTCGTCGACACCAGCGCCATCATCGACGGCCGCCTCCGGGACATCGCCGCCACCGGGTTCATCCTGGGCGAGTTGGTGATCCCGCGCTTCGTGCTGGATGAGCTGCGGCACATCGCGGACAGCCCAGAGCCCCTCCGGCGCCAGCGCGGCCGGCGCGGCCTGAGCGCGCTGACCCGCCTGCAGTCGGAAGGACACGTGCGCGTCACCATCGACGACCAGGACTTCCCCGAACACGCCGAGGTCGACGCCAAAGTGCTCGCCTTGGCCCGCGCCCGCGGGGCGGTGGTGCTGACCACGGACTACAACCTCAGCAGCGTGGCCGGGGTCGAGAACCTGCGGGTGCTCAACTTCAACGGCCTGGCCCAGGCGGTCCGCGCGCAGTTCCTCCCCGGGGAGACGCTGCAACTCCAGATACAGCAGGAGGGACGCGAACACGACCAAGGTGTCGGGTTCTTGGATGACGGCACCATGGTCGTCGTCGAGGGCGGCCGGCGCCTGTTGGGCCAGGAGGTCGCGGTGGAGGTCACGCGCGTGATCCAGACCTCCGCCGGGCGCATGGTCTTCACGGCATTGGAACCGGCGGTGGCGGGGCCCGAGGTCCGAGGATGAGCCCGCCGCGCGGCGGCGCGATCCTGCTGGCCGCCGGGCGCAGCGAACGCATGCGCGGTGTCGAGAAGACGCTGACGCTGCTTGGGGGGCTCCCAGTGGCCGCGCACTCGCTGCGGACCTTCGCCGCCTGTCCGGCCATCGATACCATCGTGATCGTCAGCGGGCCCGCCAACCACGATTCCCTGGTCGCGCTCGCGGCCGAGCACGGCGCCGGCAAGGTGGCGGACGTCGTCCCCGGCGGCGCGCGCCGGCAGGACTCGGTCGCCTGCGGGCTGCGCGCCCTGCCCCCCTGCGACCTCGTGGCCGTGCACGACACGGCCCGCCCCTTCGCGACCCGCGCCATCATCGAGAACGGTCTGACGCTCGCCCATCGCCACGGCGCCGCCGTGCCGGCGCTGCCGCTGCGCGACACTGTCAAAGAGAGCGATGACGGACGGGTCGTGACGCGCACCCTGCCGCGCGACCGGCTCTGGGCCGTGCAGACGCCGCAAGCGTTCGCGCGGGACCTCCTGGCCCGGGCCCACGCCGCCGCCGCGCCCGACGTCAGCGACGACGCCATGCTGGTCGAGGCCCTCGGCGTCCCGGTGATCCTGTATGACGGCGCCGCCGGCAACCTGAAGATCACCACGCCGGAAGACCTCGAGATCGCGGAGGCGCTGCTCGCCACCCGCGCCGAGGCGCCGGCGCTCCGGCCCTGACCACGCGGAGATGGACGCGCGTATCGGCTTCGGCTCCGACAGTCACCGCTTCGACGCGGCCCGGCCCCTGATCCTCGGCGGCGTCCTCATCCCCGACGCGGACGGCCTCGACGGACACTCCGACGCCGACGTCCTCACCCACGCCATCATCGACGCGCTGCTCGGCGCCGCCGCGCTGGGCGACATCGGCGCGCATTTCCCGGCCGACGATCCGCAGTGGGCCAACGCCGACAGCCAGGATCTGCTGGGACGCACGGTCGCCTTGCTCGCGAGACACGGGTATCGTGTGGGCAACGTGGACGCCACCGTCGTGGCGGAACGGCCCCGTCTCGCCCCGCACATCCCCGCCATGCGCGCCAGGCTGGCGCGGTCGCTCGGGGTCGATCCGGGAGCCGTGAACGTCAAGGCGAGCAGTGCCGAAGGGATGGGCGCACTCGGACGCGGCGAAGGCATCGCCGCACAGGCCGTGGCCCAGATCGGAACGGCGCGCTCCTGACGCGACGCCGGGATCGACCAGCGGCCGCAGCAACCGAGGCGGAACACGAAACGCAGTGCAGCTCTACAACACCCTGACCCGACGCACCGAGCCCTTCGCGCCCGTCGACGATCCCATCACCATGTACGTCTGCGGGGTCACTCCCTATGCCGAGGCCCACGTGGGCCACGCCATGAGCGCGATCATCTTCGATGTCTTGCGCCGCTATCTGGAATGGCGTGGCCGCCGCGTCCGCCTCGTCTACAACTACACCGACATCGACGACAAGATGATCGCGCACGCCGGCCGGCTCGGCATCTCCGTCGCCGACCTAGCCGCCCAGCAGATCAGCGCCTTTGAGCGGGACATGCGCGAACTCAACGTCCGCCCCGCGGATGTGCAGCCGCGCGCCACGCAAGAGATCCCCAAAATGCTAGAGATCATCGCGGGGCTCGTCGATACCGGATCGGCGTATGCCGCGGGCGGGGACGTCTACTTCCGCGTCCACGGCAAGGCGGACTACGGCAAGCTCTCCCGGCGCGTGCTGGAGGACATGATCGCCGGCGCGCGGGTGGAGATCGGCGCCCAAAAAGAGCACCCCATGGACTTCACGCTCTGGAAGGCCGCCAAGCCGGGCGAGCCCGCCTGGGCCAGCCCGTGGGGCCCCGGCCGCCCGGGCTGGCACATCGAGTGCTCGGCCATGGCGCTGCGGTATCTCGGAGACCAGATCGATCTCCACGGCGGCGGCATGGATCTCATCTTCCCCCACCACGAAAACGAGATCGCCCAGTCCGAGAGCTTCCACGGCAAGACACCCTTCGTGCGCCACTGGATGCACAACGCGATGATGCAACTCGGTGACGAAAAGATGTCCAAGTCCCTGGGCATCCTCGTCACCGTCCGCGAGGCGCTGGAGCGCTATGGCGCGGACGCGCTCCGCATCTTCATTCTGGGCGGGCACTACCGCAGCCCGCTTCACTATTCGGAGGAGGGGCTGGCGGCGGCCCGCCGCGGCGCGGAGCGATTGCGTCTCGCCGTGACCGCCCCGCTCCCTCCCGGCGACGGCGACCTCGACGCCGCCGCCGCGCGCGACCGCTTCATCGCCGCCCTGGACGATGACCTCGGGGCGCCCCAGGCGCTGGCCGTCCTCTTTGATCTGGCCCGCGAGATCAACCGCGCGCGGGACGCGCAGCAGCCGGCGGGCGGTGCGGTCGCAACCTTGACGGAGTTGGGCGGGGTGCTGGGCCTGCGCTTCACACCGCCGCCGCAACGCGCCGACGTCGCCCCCTTCATCGATCTCTTGCTTGATGTCCGCAGCGCCCTGCGGGACCTCAAGCAGTTCGCCCTGGCCGACGAGATCCGCCGCAAGCTGGGCGCGCTCGGCGTAGCGATGGAGGACAGCCGGGACGGAACCAGCTGGCGCGCGCTGGAGCCGGGCGCGCCGGCCGCGGAGCCACCGGCCGCGCAGGGCGCCGCAATCGAAGACGATACCCTGCGCTTCTAGGCCCGGCCCGGCCTCGCTTGACCCCTTTCTGAAACCGCCCGTATACTTCGCTTGACAGGCGCGCGCATTAGCGTGCGCTTTTTTCGTTGGCGCGGTCGAGAGTCGGCTGGCCCGAGTGGCGCAACGGCAGCGCAGCCGATTTGTAATCGGCAGGTTAGGGGTTCGACTCCCTTCTCGGGCTCCAGCCCTGCCGAGCGCCGCCGGCGGTCCGGAGCCCCCGCTGGGGTGGGTGAGTGGCTAATACCACCAGTCTGTAAAACTGGCGCCCGGACGGGCTACGCAGGTTCGAATCCTGCCCCCAGCACCAATCATGCGGCAAGAAGAAAGAGCAAACGGTCGCGCCCACATAGCTCAGTTGGTAGAGCGCGTTCTTGGTAAGAACGAGGTCTCCAGTTCGAATCTGGATGTGGGCTCCACCGCCACCCTCTCACGCAGGAGACGTTGATCATGGCGCGAGGCAAGTTTGAGCGGACCAAGCCGCACGCCAACGTGGGCACCATCGGCCACGTGGACCACGGCAAGACCACCTTGACGGCGGCGATCACGAAAGTGCTGGGCTTTGGCGGCGGGGCGGAGTTCCGCTCCTTCGCCAGCATCGACAACGCCCCGGAGGAGAAAGAGCGGGGCATCACCATCGCCATCGCCCACGTGGAGTACGAGACGGCGGCGCGCCACTACGCCCACATCGACGCCCCCGGGCACGCCGACTACATCAAGAACATGATCACCGGCGCGGCGCAGATGGACGGGGCCATCCTGGTCGTGGCGGCCCCGGACGGCCCCATGCCCCAGACCCGGGAGCACATCCTCTTGGCCCGCCAGGTGGGGGTGCCCAAGATCGTGGTCTTCCTCAACAAGGTGGACCAGATGGAGGACCCCGAGCTCCTGGACCTGGTGGAGCTGGAGATGCGCGAGCTCTTGAGCCGCTACGAATTCCCCGGCGACGAGGTGCCCATCATCCGCGGCTCCGCCCTCCAAGCCCTGGAGGCGACCGCAGACGACCCCCAGGGCCCGGCCTACGCCCCCATCCAGGCCCTGCTGGAGGCGGTGGACACCTACATCCCCACGCCCCCGCGGGCCAAGGACCAGCCCTTCCTCATGCCCATCGAGGACGTCTTCGGCATCAAGGGGCGGGGCACCGTGGTCACCGGGCGCATCGAGCGCGGTACCGTGCACACCAGCGACACGGTGGAGATCGTCGGCCTGCAAGACACCCGCAGCACCGTGGTCACCGGGGTGGAGATGTTCAAAAAGAGCATGGACGCCGGCGAGGCCGGCGACAACGTGGGCTGCCTCCTGCGCGGCATCGAGCGCGAGGACATCGAGCGCGGCCAGGTGCTGGCCGCCCCCGGCTCCATCACCCCCCACACCACCTTCCTGGCCGAGGTCTACATCCTCTCCAAGGAAGAGGGCGGCCGCCACACCCCCTTCTTCCCCGGCTACCGGCCCCAGTTCTACATCCGCACCACCGACGTCACCGGCGCCATCGAGCTGCCCGCCGGCGTGGAGATGGCCATGCCCGGCGACAACGTCACCCTCACCATCCGCCTCATCAGCCCCATCGCCCTAGAACCCGGCCTGCGCTTCGCCATCCGCGAGGGCGGCCGTACCGTCGGCGCCGGCGCCGCCACCGAGATCCTGGAGTAGAGCCGTGGCCAAAGGAGACCGCATCCACATCACGCTTGCCTGCACGGAATGTCGCGATCGCAGCTATCACTCCACCAAGAACAAGCGCAACGACTCCAATCGGCTAGAGTTGCGCAAGTACTGCCCGCGCTGCCGCCGCCATCAGGTGTATCGGGAAACGCGCTAGAGGAGGAGCAGCGGATCAATGAGCCCGCCGGCCTCCAACAGGCGATCTCGCCGCCGCCGCCGTCAGGCCCGGCCCGGCGCCCGCTCCACCCTGCCCGCCACCCCTCGCGTCGCTACGCCGGAGACGACCCCGGAGGACGCGGAGGGTATGCCGCCGCCGCCCGCGCAGCAGCAGATCGCCCCACCAACCGATGTCGCCGCTGCCGACGTCACCCTCCGGCCTCGGCGCGCCCAACCGCAACGGCCCAGTGCGCCCCGCGAGGAGCGCGGACGCCTCTACCGGCTCACCCATCCCCGTCTCATCATCGAAGTGGTCGACGAGCTCCGCAAAGTCGTCTGGCCCAGCCGCCAGGAAACCCGGAGCCTGACGACCGTCGTGGTGATCGTGTCGGTCAGCATCGGGGCGTTCCTCGGCGCCGTCGACTGGGGCTTCTCACGTCTCCTAGAGCGCGTGCTCCTACCGTGATGTCATGACAACTGGAACCACCGAGTCTCCCCAGCCACCCAAGGACGAGTCGACGCCGGACACAGCCCCGACCGACGACCGCGCCGACGCCGCCGC
Source organism: Dehalococcoidia bacterium (assembly GCA_963663235.2). GTDB lineage: Bacteria > Chloroflexota > Dehalococcoidia > Bin125 > Bin125. The sequence goes on along the minus strand of CAXXNO010000004.1, from coordinate 392,464 downwards.
CGCGCCCTCCGGCGACGAGCCGCAAGTGGACACCGACACCGCCACCGCGCCCCCCGCCGACGAGCCGCCACCGAGCGCCGACGCAGCCACCGCGCCCCCCGCCGACGAGCCGCCGCCGAGCGCCGACGAGGCCGCCGCGCCCCCCGCCGACGAGCCGCCACCGAGCACCGACGCAGCCGCCGCGCCCCCCGCCGACGAGCCGCAACTGAGCGCCGCCGAGCGTGAGTATCGCGAAGCGTTGAAAACGGCGCGGCAACTCGGCCTGGATGAGAAGCGCGCCCCGGCGGCCGACGCCGACCGGGAAGAGGCCACGCGCCTCGCCGCCCGTCTGGGGCTTGATCAGCCCACTGCGAAAGCCGAGGAGGTGCTGCCTGTCCTGGAGGAGCCGGCCGAGGCGGAACCCGAAGAGGAGGTGGACGAAGGGGACGAACTCATCGGTCCGCCGCCCACCGACGCCCGCTCCTGGTACGTGCTCAACACCTACTCAGGCCACGAGCACCGCGTCCAAGAAAACCTGGAGCGCCGCGTCGCCAGCATGGACGTGACGGACCGCATCTTCCGCGTGGTCGTTCCCACCGAAGAAGAGTTGGAGATCCGCGGCGGCCAGCGCCGCCAGGTCCAACGCCGCTTGCTGCCCGGCTACGTGCTGGTCGAAATGATCCTGGACAACGATACCTGGTACGTGGTGCGCAACACGCCGGGGGTCACCGGCTTCGTCGGCACGGACGAACCCAAGCCCCTGCCGCGCGAGGAAGTCAAGACCATCCTGCGGCAGATGCGGGTCGCGGTGCCCCGCGTGCGCGTCGGGTTCGAGATCGGCGATACCGTCCGCGTGGTGGAAGGGCCGTTCCAGGACTTCATGGCGCTCGTGGACCAAATCAACCTCGAAAAGGGGAAGGTCCGCGCGCTCATCACCATGTTCGGCCGCGAGATACCAGTCGAACTCGATTTCATCCAGGTGGAAAAGGCTTAGGAGCGCGCCCGTGGCCAAGAAGATCCGCGCCGTCCTCACCCTCCAGCTCGAGGCCGGCAAGGCCAACCCCGCGCCGCCCGTGGGGCCCGCCCTGGGCCAGCACGGCGTCAACATCATGAACTTCGTCAAGGCCTACAACGATCGAACCGGCGGCCAAGTCGGCGAGATCATCCCCGCCCAGATCACCATCTACGAAGATCGATCCTTCACCTTCGCGATCCGCACCCCACCGGCCTCCGACCTCATCCGCCGGGCGGCCCAACTGGACAAGGGCAGCGCCACGCCCCGGCGAGAAGTGGTCGGCCAGATCTCCCGCGCCGACATCCGGCGCATCGCGCAGAAGAAACTCCCGGATCTCAACGCCAACGACCTGAATGCGGCGGAACGCATGATCGCCGGCACCGCGCGGAGCATGGGTGTCGAGGTGGAGGACTAGCCTCATGAGTGCAAACGGCAAGCGCTACCGCGCCGTGGTCGCCGCCTACGACGCCGACCAGAGCTTCGCCCTCCCGGACGCCGTCGCCTTGGTGAAAAAGAATGCCACCGCCAAGTTCGATGAAACGGTGGAGTTGCACGTGCGCACCGGCTTGGACCCGCGCCACGCGGATCAGCAGGTGCGCGGCACCGCCCTCCTCCCGGCCGGCCTGGGCAAGCAGGTGCGCATCGTGGTCTTCGCCGAAGGCGAAGGCGCCCGCGCCGCCACGGAAGCCGGCGCCGACGACATCGGCAGCGATGACCTGATCAAGCGCGTCACCGACGGGTTCACGGAGTTCGATGTCGCCATCGCCCAGCGCGATCTGATGGGCAAGGTCGGCAAGCTGGGCCGCATCCTCGGGCCGCGGGGGCTCATGCCCAACCCCAAGGCCGGCACCGTCGTCGATAGCGCCGACCTCGCCGGCGCTATCGACGAAGCGCGCCGCGGACGGGTTGAGTTCCGGCTGGATCGCCTCGCGCTGATCCACGTCCCAGTGGGCAAGGCCAGCTTTGAGCAGGAGAATCTGGTCAATAACATCTCCACCGTGATCCACGAAATCGTCAAGGCCAAACCGGCCGGGGGCAAGGGCGCCTACGTCCGCTCCATCCACCTGACCTCCACCATGGGGCCTAGCGTCAAGCTGGAGTTGCAGAGTACGCTTGCCCTCAAACTTGAATAGCTGCGGCCGCGCCAGAGACCGCTGGCGGCCCGCTGCGCACAGCGCGCGGGCCTCAATCCCCAGCGCAGGCGGGTTTGGGCGGCGTGACGGGCCCGTCGGCCCCTAATCGCTCCGTTCTCTGGCGCCCGCCGATCCCGGAGGAGGCGGGCGTTACGCTTGCCCCCGCCGGCGCGGAGGGGACGGACATGCCCACGGAGCGCAAGCTCGCGCAGGTTGCCGAGTTGGAAGAACGCTTCCGGCGGGCCGTCATCGTGATCGGCCTCGACTATCGCGGCTTGACCGTGGCGCAAATGCGCGACCTGCGCCTCGCCCTACGCCAGAAGGAGCCCACCATGGAGCTCCGCGTCGTCAAGAACTCCATGGTCAAGCGCGCCGCCGACAACGTCGGCAACCCCGGCCTCAACGAGATCGTGCAGGAGGCCACGGCCTTCCTCTTTGGCTACGAAGAGGTCGTCAACCCGCCCAAAGCCATCACCGACTACCTGCGCGCCAATCGGCTCACGCTCACCCTCCACGGCGCCGTGTCGGACAGCACCGTCCTCAGTTCGGAGCAGGTCGCCGATCTCGCCACGCTGCCCGGCCGCGGGCAATTGATGGCCACGCTCGCCGGAGGCATCAGCAACCCAATCAGCGGGCTGGCATCGGCGATCTCCGCCGTACTCCGGCAACTGGCCGCCGGCGTGGAAGCGCGCGCCGCCCAACTCGAAACGACCGCGACACCGGCAACCGAAGGAGCAGGCCATGACGAAAGTTAATGAAGCGTTCGATCTGATCCAGGGCATGACCCTCCTGGAGGCCCGAGACCTGGTCAAGAAGATCGAGGAAGAGTTCGGCGTCAGCGCCGCCGCGCCCGTCGCGGTGGCCGCCGCCCCCGCGGCCGCGGGCGGGGCGGCCGACGCGGCGGAGGAGGAGCAGACCGAATTTTCGGTGGTGCTCAAGGACTTCGGCGCCAATAAGATCAATGTGATCAAGACGGTGCGTGAGCTCACCAGCCTGGGCCTACGAGAGGCCAAGGAGTTCGTCGAGAGCGCGCCGAAGCCTGTGAAGGAAGAGATCGGCAAGGAAGAGGCCGAACAGATCAAGACGAAGCTGGAAGAGGCGGGCGCAACCGTCGAGATCCAGTAGCGTGGCGTTCCGCGTAAAGGAAGGGCCCCGGCGCATGGCCACGCGAACACCCTTCATCAGGCGATCGGTTGCCAGGTCCGCCGGTCACTGGCTCCAACGACGCTCGCCGCCCGCCGACGCGCGAGCCCGGCTGGGTCGCCTGGTAGCCGTCGCCGCCACCACCGGCATTGTCGTGGGACTGTGGACCACGCTCTCCCCGGAGGACGCCCCCCCGGCCCCGCCCGCCGCGGTGGAGGCCCGGATCACCGGCCCGGCCCCAGAGGTCCTGCCGGGCGGAGCGCCGCCGGTGGGCGGAACCCCCCAATCGACCTCCGAGCCCGCCGTCCAACTCCCCGGCCCGCCCCAGCCGGCGGAGCCCGAGGGGGCCGACTCCTTCGTCCGCTTCATCGTGCAGCCGGGGGACACGCTCTTCGATATCAGCGTGGTCTACGGCGTCAGCGTGGACGACATCCTCCGCTTCAACCCCTCCCTCGGCGACGGCACCCGCATCGACGTGGGACAGGAAGTCCTGGTCCCACAGTTCGACGAATGATCCAGGACGACGGCGCCAACGAGCGCCGCGCGCGGCGCGCGCTTCTGCGCAGCGCGCTGATCTGGACGCCGCCCTTCGTCCTCCTCACGGCGCTCACCGCCTTCAATCTCATCCGCGCCCTAGAGGGAAATACGGAGGTGTGGATCGTTGCCGTGCTGACCGGGCTGATCGCGCTCCTCCTGGCTTTTTCGTCCCTCCAGGCCCTCCGCGATCTCTTCGCCATTCCCATAGGGACACGCGGCGCCATCGACCGGAAGTGGTCCAAGTCGGACCTCTTCTTCCTCTTCCCCGGCCACTACGTCCTGGTGCACCAGCGCATCTTCCGCGTCCCCAAGGCGACCTATCGCGCCATGCCCGACGTCGATGGCTGGATCGACCTTCTCCACTACCCCTACTCGAACACGGTGGTGGACTGGCGAGCCCTGACCCCTAGTGAGATCCCCCTCCCGCCCCCGGCGGAGGAGCCCCCACCGGCGGAGCAGCCCTCGTCCGCGGAGTTCCCGCCGATAGAGCTCCCGTCGGCAGAGCCCCCGTCGGCAGAGTCGGGGTGGCCGAGAACACCCCCGGGACCGCCCCCGCCGCCGGACGAACCTCTGTGGCCGGCCCGCGCTCCGGACGTGGCGCCGCCGAGCTTTCGGCGCCCCGTAGAGCACGAGCCCGACGACCGCCCCGGCCGGACGCCGTGACCACCCCGGAACCGCCCAGTTATCACGTCCGCATCCGGGACTTGCCCCAGAATGAACGCCCCCGCGAGCGTCTCTTCCACGCCGGCGCCGGCGCCCTCTCCAACGCCGAGCTGCTGGCCATCCTCCTGCGCACCGGTACCCGCGACGAAAGCGCACTGGACGTCGCCGCGCGCTTGCTGGCGCAGCGGGGCCTGGCCGGCCTGCACAACGCCGCGCCCGCCGAACTAGCGCAGGAGCGCGCCTTGGGCAACGCCAAGGCGGCGCAGATCAAGGCCGCGCTGGAGATCGGACTGCGCCTCGGGGCGCTCCAGCCCGAAGATCGACCCACCATCAGCGGCCCGGACGACGTCCTCGCTCTCGTGGGCGCGGAGATGGCCTTGCTGGAGCAAGAAGAGCTGCGCGTCTTCTTGCTGACGACGAAGAACCAGGTAACCGCCGTCAACACGGTCTACCGGGGCAGTATTCGCTCCTCGCCGGTCCGGGTCGCGGAGATCCTACGCGAGGCCGTGCGCCGCAACTGCCCGGCGATCCTCGCCGTGCACAACCACCCCTCCGGCGACCCCACACCTTCACCCGACGACGTAGAGATGACCCACGCCCTGGTGGCGGCCGGCCGGCTGCTGGACGTCGATGTCCTCGACCACATCGTGGTGGGCTCCGGCGGGCGGCACGCCTCGCTCCGCGCAGAGGGGCTCCTGGAGCCGCCTGCCAACTCTTAGATCGCCGTCGAGATCACCGTCGAGTTCACCGTGCGCCGGCACCATCCGTCGCCGGACGCAGACGTTCGGCGATGCCGTATCGCTCGCCGCGGGGCAACAGCCGCCTGCGCCATCGGGAGGCGACCGCTCAGCCCAGGTCCAGCCGCTCCTCCGCTTCGCGCTGGACCAGCGCGAAAACGCGGGCGATCGGCAGCCGGTGCCGCTCGGCCAGCGCGCGGCAGGACTCGAACTCCGGCGCCACTTGGGGCGGCTCGCCGGGCAGCCGCTTCAGCTTCACCGCCACCGGCCCCAGCGACGACTCGAAGCGCCGGCTTTCCCGCTCCGCCTCGTAGCGGCGCTCGTCCCGGACCCGCACCCCCAGCGTCGATGTCTCGCGCAGCAAGAGCCGCGCCAAGACGCCTTCGTCTTCGGGCCGCCCGATCACGGTCAGGTGCAAACCCGCGCGCCCCTTCTTCATCTGCGTGGCGGTGATCCAGACGTCCAGCGCGCCGCCCGCCACAATCCGGTCGCGCGCGAACGCCACTTGCTCCGCCGTCATGTCGTCCAGCGTCGTCTCCAGCACCGTGACCGGGCGCACGCCGGCGCCCGCGTCCACGTCGGTGGCCTCGCCCAGCCAGACGCGGAGCACGTTGGGCCGGTGCGGCAACTCGCGCGCGCCCGCCCCCATCCCGATCCGCTCCAGGCGCAGCGCGGGCCGCTCGAACCGGGCCAGCTCCGCCACCAGGGCCGCTCCGGTGGGCGTCACCAACTCCCAGTGATCCGCGCCCGCCGCGGCGCGCAGAGGCGCGCCTGCCGCCCGCAGCAACTCCAGCGTCGCCTGGGCGGGCAGCGGCGCCGGGCCATGCCCGCTCTCCGTCTCCCCCATCGCCGCCAGCGGCAGCGCCGACGCGTACACCGCCTCGATGTCCAGCAGCCGCAGCGCGGCCAGCACCCCCACGACGTCCACGATCGCGTCGGCCGCGCCGACCGCATGGAATGCGACCGTCTCCGCCTCCGATCCGTGCGCCCGCGCCTCCGCCTCCGCCAGACGGCGAAAGACGGCCGACGCCCGATCGGCCACGCCAGCCGGCAGCGATCCCTCCCGCACGATCTGCTCGATTTGGGCCAGCCGCCGCTCGGGTTCGGGCGGCCCCTCCCCACAGTCGACGTGCACCCGCAGCGCCCGCAGCCCGCCCCGTTGCACCGCTTCCGCCCGCAACGACCACCCGCTGAGCGGCAGCGTGCGCAACACCGCTTCGATCTCGGCCAAGGGCGCGCCGGCGTCGACCAGCGCTCCCAGCAGCATGTCGCCGCTGACTCCGCTCACGCAGTCGAAGTAGGCGAGGCGGCTCACCGCTCGGCTCGGGCCGCGCTCCGGGCGATCGTCCCAGCCAGGTAACCGGCCCCGAAGCCGTTGTCGATGTTCACCACCGCCACGCCCGGCGCGCAGGCGTTCAGCATCGCCAGGAGCGGAGCGAGCCCCTCAAACGCCGCCCCGTACCCCACCGACGTCGGCACCGCGACCACCGGGACCGCCGTGAGCCCCGCCACCACGCTGGGCAGCGCGGCGTCCATCCCCGCCACGACGACGATCACGGCCGCGGCGTGCAACCGCTCTAGATGGTCCAGCAGACGATGCAGCCCCGCGACGCCCACGTCGTACAGGCGATCGGGCGCGCAGTCCATCATCGACGCCGTCAGCGCCGCCTCTTCCGCCACGGGAAGATCGGCGCTTCCGCCGCTGCACACCAGGACGCCCGGCTCCTCGCGTGACGGCTCCTCCCGCCAGGCCACGCAACGAGCCCGCTCGTGGTAGCGGGCCTGCGGCACGGCCGCCACAATGGCGGCCGCCTGCTCGGGGTCGGCACGGGTGACCAGCAGCCGGTCCCCGTGCGCCACGATGCGCTCGGCCAGCCGCGCGCACTCGGCGGCCGTCTTGCCGCTGGCCAGCACGACCTCCGGCAAACCGTCCCGAAGCGCCCGATGATGGTCCAGCTTGGCGAAGCCCAGGTCCTCGTACGGCAGATCGCGCAGCCGTTCCTGGGCCTCCCGCGGCGAGATCTCGCCGGCGGCCACCTCATCCAGTAACCGGCCCAGCGCCGCGCGGTTGATGCTCGGCTCGCCTTCCCCCACGCCCTCCCGCGCACGCCTCGGCCTGGATGTGGCGTGGATAGGGGCTACGGGCACCCAATGGTAGAGTACGGCGGCGGGGTTGAGGCGACCGAGTCCATGAACTGGCTGGATTTCGTCATCCTGGGCCTGATGGCCTGGTTCACGCTCACCGCCTTCCTCAGCGGCTTCATCCGCGAAACGGTCGGCCTCGTCGCGGTCGTGGCCGCAATTGTGCTGGCCGGCCTGTTGCACGATGACTTGGCCGCGAATCTCACCGTCTTCACGGAGGACGAAACGGCGCTGCGCATCATTGCCTTTGTCGCGATCTTCGCCGTGGTGGCGATCGCGGGGGTGGTGGCGGGGCGTTTCCTCCACGCCGGCTCGGAACTGCTCCTCCTCGGCTGGGCCGATCGGGCGGGAGGCGCCGTCTTCGGCTTTCTCAAGGCGGTCCTGGTCGTTCAGGCGCTGACGATCATTTTCATCGCGCAGCCGGCGCTGGGGATGGATCAGGTGATCGAAGGCTCCGCGATCGGATCCTTCTTCTTGGACACCGCCCCCTTCGTCCGCGCGCTTCTGCCCGGCGAGTTCGATCGAGCCCTCACCGAGTTCACGGCCTGACGCGCGGCGCGCCACGCGCAGGGGCGGTTTGGTAGGATCGCCCTTGCAGCGATGAGCCGTGGCCGCAGCGCGGCGGCGCGGGAGGGAGTGACAGTCAGCGGTGTCCTCGGCGAGTGCGTCCGTGCTGGTGCTGAACCAGAACTATGAGCCGCTCAACGTCTGCAACGCCCGCCGGGCCATTGTGCTCGTCACCGGAGGCAAAGCGGAGGTGGTGGAAGAGGCGGAGAGCCTCTTGCTGCGCACCGTCGCCCGCGCCTTCCACGTCCCCAGTGTGATTCGCATGTTGTACTTCATTCGCCGGCCGCGCCCCTGCGCGCGCCTCTGCCGTGAGGAAGTCTTCGCCCGCGACGCGTTCACCTGTCAGTACTGCGGCGCCCGCACCCACGACCTCACGCTGGACCACGTGGTGCCGCGCCGCCGCGGCGGCGACCATAGCTGGGAGAACCTCGTCGCGGCCTGCCGGCGCTGCAACCATTTGAAGGCCGGGCGCACGCCCATCGAGGCCCACATGCGGCTGCGCCGCAAGCCGGTCCGGCCCCGCGCCAGCCTCCACTCGATCTTGCGGCCGCACTTGGAGCGCCGCCCCAGCTGGCGCACCTTCTTCCGCGGCGCCGAGCGGGAGTTGGCCCGCCTCCGCCTCCCGGCCCGCGACTAGCCGGGCTGGCAGCGACGGCAGAACGAGGTGATCCGCTTGTTCGGGCTCACCTCGGAGATGGGCGCGCCGCACTGAGGGCACGCCTCTCCCCCCTTGCGATGAACCCGCAGGAAGTCGCGCGGCTTCTCGTCCAGCGCGTTGCCCATCCGTTCACGCACCATGGGCAGGGCCCAGTCGAGCACCTCGCGCAGCGCCCCATAAAGACACCGCCGACGCTCCTCGCCCAACTCCCGCACCTTGGTAAACGGATGGATCCCCGCCACGAAGAGGATCTCGTCCGCATAGGCGTTGCCGATCCCCGCCACGAATTTGTGGTTGACCAGCACGTTCTTGACCTGGCCGCGGAAGGCCCGCAGCCGCTCCAAGAAGATCTCCTCTGTGAGGGTGGGGTCCAGGGCGTCCGGCCCCATCTCCGCAAACAGCGGCACCTGGTCCACGTGGTCCGATTCCGTCAGGTAGACCTTGCCCATGAAACGCTCGTCGATGTAGCGCAGCTCGCGCCCGTCCGACAGCGCCAGCGCAAAGCAGAGTCGCGCCGGCCGGCGCCGCTCCGCCTCGACAAGCGCAAACCGCCCCGTGAGCATCGGGTTCACCACCAGCACGTCACCGGTTGAGAGCGCGAACAGCAGGAACTTTCCGGCGCGCCGGACCTCGCCCAGCGCCGCGCCTTCCAATCGCGCCCGGAACGACTCCGGCACTGCCCGCACCACGATCGGCCGGGGCACGTCCACCCGCTCGATGCGCAGGCCGGAGACGTCGCGGTTGAGCAGCGCCCGCGCGGCCTCCAAGTCGGGGATCTCGGGCATCGCTTACGCTTCGCGGAAGCGCGGATAGGAGCCGAAGATCTTCAGCATCGTGCTCTCCTGGCGCACCTGCTCCAGCACCGCCTCAACCGCTGGGTCCCGGCGGTGTCCCTGCAGGTCCAGGAGGAACACGTACACCCCCAAGTCCTCCCGCGCCGGGCGCGACTCGATCTTGGTCAGGTTGATCGCCGCGGCGGCGAATACCTGCAAGATCGCGACCAAGGCCCCGGGACGGTCCCGCACACTGAGCGCCAGCGACGTCTTGTCGTCGCCGGTCGGGGGCGCGTCTTCCCGCGCCAACGCTACAAAGCGAGTGCGGTTGCGCGCATCGTCGGCGATGCCCTCGGCCAGCACGGCCGCGCCGTAGAGTTCGGCGGCGCGGCGCGGCGCGATCGCCGCCGCGTTCGCGCGGCCCATCACCGCCTCCACCGCCTCCGCGGTAGAGATCGCCGCCACCGGCTGCGCCTGAGGCAATTCGCGCGTGAGGTACGCGCGGCACTGCGCCAGCGCCTGGGGATGCGAGTAGACGGCCTCCACCGCCTCGATCGCCGTCCCCGCCGGCGCGACGAGGCAATGCTCGATCGGCAGCACGATCTCGCGACGGATCCGCAACGTCAGCCGGTGGATCAGCAGATCCAGCGTCTCCGTGACCGACCCCTCCAAGGAGTTCTCAATGGGCACCATCGCCTCATCCGCCCGCTCGGCTTCGACCGCTTCGGTCGCCGCTGTGATGGACGGCGTGGCCAAGAGCTCGGCATCGGGCGCGTAGCGCAGCGCCGCCTGCTCGGAATATGTCCCCGGCGGGCCCAGGTAGGCCAATCGCATTGGTGCCACCATCAGGCCGGCGGCGTTAAGCGCCGCCCGTGAGCGCCCGCCGCAGCTCCGTCTCGTGCTCGGGACGCGTGACCGCCAGGATCTCGGAACCCGCTTCCAGCACGCTGTCGCCGTTCGGGATCACCGGCGTGCCGTCCGGCCGCACCACCAGCGGGACCAGGGCATCGGGCGGCAGCTCGACGGAGTGAATCCGGCGCCCCACCGTCGTGGCGTCCTCCGGGATCAGGATCTCCACGATCTCAAAGCCGCCGCCGCGCAGCTGCAGCAGGTGGATGAGCGGGTGCGACGGCAGTTCCTGTTCGATATGGGCCATGATCGCCTCGGTGGCGGACACCGTCAGACTGATCCCCAGGGCACGAAAGATCGCTGCGTTCTTCGGGTTGTTGATCCGCGCGATCACGCGCTGCCTGGCAAAGCGGGCCTGCGCCACCTGACAGACCGCGAGGTTGGTTTCATCGCGGCCCGTCGCCGCGATGACCAGGTCGGCGCGGTTCATCCCGGCCTCCTCTTGCACCCGGACTTCCGGCCCGTCCCCCACCACCGCGATCTCCCCCAACTCCTCGTTCAGCGCCTCCACCTTGGCGCGCTCCCGCTCGATCACGAGCACCTCGTGCCCCGCCGCTACCAATTCCCGCGCCGTCTGCGCGCCCACCTTCCCGCCCCCCACGACAATGACGTACACGCTACGGCTCTACGATCGCTTCGTGGAGACGCTCACTCAAAATGAGTGTGGGACTCACGGTGTGCAGCCCCAGGTCACGGTAAATCTTCTCCCGCTCGGGGTCATAGATCCGCGCCACCACCCGCTGCACGCCGAACAGATGCATCGCCACCTGGGCCGCCATCGCGTTGCGGTTGTCTCCCTGCGTCACCGCCACGAATGCATCCGCCTCCTCCACGCCGGCTTCGCGCAAGGTCTCGTGATGCACGGCGTTCCCGAGCACGGTGCGACCGGCGAAGCCATCCGGCAACCGCCGAAACGCTGAGGCCTCTGTGTCGATCACCGTCAGGTCATGTCCTTCGGCGCCGAGCCGTTCCGCCAGGTTGGCGCCCACCCGGCCACAGCCCATGATCACGATCTTCACTGCGGCGCCTCATCTTGCACCACCACCACCTGGCAGGGCGCGTGCCGCAGGACGTACTCCACGGTCTTGCCCAGATCGAGCGGCGCTCCCTCCCGGGCGCGCGGCGTCACTCCCATGACGATCGTGTCCACGTTCAGCTCCACCGCCTCGTCGACAATCGCCGTCCCCGCCTCGCGCGCCTGCAGAATATCCCCGTCACACGGGATCTTGTCGCGGCGGGCGCGGCGCTCCGCCTCGCTGATCCGGCGCTCGCCTTCCTCCGTCGGGCCCGGAAGCTCCGCATCCAGGGCCACCCGCCGGTTCACTTCCACCACATACACCACGTGCAACCGCGCACGCTTGTTGCTCCCGGCCAGGCGACAGGCCAGATCGAGCCCGCGCAGGCTTGCGGCAGATTTATCAACGGGGACGAGAAGATCGAGACCATCGCCCACGCCGGGCGAACCTCCTCGCGCCGGGTTCCGCGGAGGACCGGCCCTCCGCTGACCGACGCTCATTATAGGGACGCGCTCCGCAGCCGACAGTCGCACACGCGACCCTACTGGTAGCGGGGTTGCTCGGAGACCACATGGCTGCCCCGCTCATCCAGTTGCTCCAGCCACGCCTCCGCCCGCCCCTGGTCGATCCGCAGAAACGCGACCGTCCCCAGCCGCACCTCCAGATTACGCGGGTAGACCGGGCTGCCGGGGTTGACCAGCAGCACCCCCCGCACCCGCTCGATGCTCGCCACGTGCGTATGCCCGTGCACCACGACATCCTGGGGCCCGCCGAAGTGGCGCTCCATGATCGCTTCCACAGTCCAGCCCGGCGGCCGCTCGGGCAAGCCCAGATCGTGCACCATCCCCACGTTGAGCCCCCCCAGCTCCAGGGCCCAGGCATCGCGCAGCCGCGGATCGGCCGGCACCAGGGGGCGACCGCCGCCGCCGTCGTCTCCGTTGCCGCGGGCCACGTGGATCGGGGCGATCTCCTGCAGGCGGTCCACCACATCAAGGGTATGCAGATCGCCGCCGTGAAGGATCAGGTCCACGCCCTTGAACCGCTCGTAGACCTGCGGCCAGACGTTCGGCATCGCTTCGGGTACATGCGTGTCCGAAATCAGCCCGATGAGCACGGCCGTAGCCTATCAGCCGCCTCCACCACACGTCGGAGCGACGCGGGAGCCAGCACGATGTCGTCGGGCCACCCCCGCGAGAGAAGCGCCGCACAGCCGCTCAGCAGCGCCCCGGCCCCATCCTCCAAGGCAGTGCCCGCTGGCTCCGGAGCGGCCCCCAGGTGCGCCGCCAGCCCCTCCGTCAACGCCGACGGCGCCTCGAAGATGGCGGCGGAAGCCCCACGCCCTCGCCGGCGGCCCGCGACCAGCGCCCGGGCCTCGATCTGCCGCAGCAGCGGGACGACCTCTGCGCTGCGCGCCGCCGCCCCCGCCCGACGTCGGAGCAGCGCCGTCGTGAGGGCCGTGGCCGCCTCCAACGCCGCGCTCGGTGGCCGCCCCACCGATCGCTCCGCCACATAGGCCGCAATGAGTACATCGCCCGCCCCGGTCGTGTCGGCCGCATCGCCCAGACGCGCCCCCTCGGCCGTCAGGTGCGTCCCGTCCGCCGTGGTCAGGGTGCTGCCCCGCTCACCATCCGTGATCAACACCTCCGCCCGCAGGGAGCGAGCGAGATCCGCGGCCCCCGTCGCAGAGGCCGGCGCCCCGATGAACGCCTCGAACTCCCTCCTGGCGAACTTCACGGTATGGACCCCCACCAGGAACGACCTCAACGCGTACCGCCCCAGCCGAACCCGTCCGCGGGCATCCACCCGGCGCGCCAGTCCCTGCACATCCAGCGCCACAAAGCGGCACCGATCCGCCACCGCGCCGGCCACGTCGGCCGCGACGTCCTCGGGAAACAGCGGCGAGACGACCCCGCCGTCGAACGGACCGGGGCCAAGCATCGTCGCCCTGATCGGCGGCGCTATCGATCGGACGACCTGTTCCAGGCCGCCGTCCGCGTAGCGGTTCTCGAAGACCGTGTCCGCCGTCGCCTCGTCGCCCGCCCACTCCACCCCAGCCGCCACGAGCCCCGGTCGGGCGTAGCGGCGAGTCCAGGGCCCCGCCTGCGCCACCACCGTCACCCTGGCCCCAGGAGTGAGCGCCAGCGCGGCATGCCACGGCGCGCCGCCCGGCTGCGACCAGCGCCGCCCGCGCAGCCGCTGGTAGTCTCGCGTCACGGACCCGACAATGAGCAACCGAGCCACGGCCGGCCTCCGGGAGCCGGCGCTCCGGCGACGTCTGGCACGCCGGCAGCGGGGAGGCCTGCCCCCGGTGTTAGAATACGGCTAGCGCCCTGCATTACGGTTGAGCAAGCGGGCGTGATCAGCCACGGAGGCCGAGATGGTCATCGAAACCAGCACCCCAACGGTGAAGGCCGGACTGGCCCAAATGCTCAAGGGCGGCGTCATTATGGACGTCGTCACACCGGAGCACGCCCGCATCGCCCAGGAGGCGGGCGCTTGCGCCGTCATGGCCCTGGAACGGGTTCCCTCCGATATTCGCGCCGACGGCGGCGTCGCCCGGATGAGCGACCCCACCTTGATCCACGGCATCATCGCGGCCGTATCCATCCCCGTGATGGCCAAGTGCCGCATCGGGCACTTCGTGGAGGCCGCCATCCTGCAGGAGCTCGGCGTGGACTACGTCGACGAGTCCGAGGTCCTGACCCCGGCCGACGAAAAGCACCACATCAACAAATGGGACTTCAAGGTCCCCTTCGTCTGCGGCTGCCGCGATCTCGGGGAAGCGCTGCGCCGTATCGGCGAAGGCGCCGCCATGATCCGCACCAAAGGCGAGGCCGGCACCGGCAACATCGTCGAGGCTGTCCGCCACATGCGCGCCGTGCAGGGGAGCATCCGTCGGATGCAGACCTTGGGCGAGGATGAGGTGGCCGCCTTCGCCAAAGAGCACGACGCCCCCCTGGAACTGGTGCGGGAGACGCGCCGGCTGGGCCGCCTCCCGGTGGTCAACTTCGCTGCGGGCGGCATCGCCACGCCGGCGGATGCCGCCCTGATGATGCGGCTCGGCGCGGACGGCGTCTTCGTCGGCAGCGGCATCTTCAAGGCGGCGGAGCCGGCGAAGATGGCGCGGGCCATCGTCCAGAGCACCACCCACTTCGAGGACGACGCCGTCCTCGCCCAGGTCTCCGCCAGCTTGGGCACGGCCATGCCGGGACTCGAACTCAACGACATCCCCGCGCCCGAGCGCCTGGCCCAGAGGGGCTGGTGATCCGGCCCTGATGCCGACGATTGGGGTGCTCGCGCTCCAGGGCGATTTCCGGGAGCACGTACACCTCCTCCGCTCTATCGATGTGGCCACGCGCGAGGTCCGCTTGGCGGCGGACCTCAGCGGGCTGGACGGCCTGATCATCCCCGGCGGCGAAAGCACCACCATCGCCCGTCTCCTCCTCACCTTCGACCTGCACACGCCGCTCCGGGAGTTGGGCGCAACCGGCTTCCCCATCTGGGGCACCTGTGCCGGGGCCATCCTGCTCGCCGACCGAGTGCTGGACCTGGACCGCCCCGCCCTCTCCCTGCTCCCCATGACCATCGAGCGCAACGCCTACGGCCGCCAGATCGACTCGTTCGAGACGGACCTCCAGGGGCCGGCCCTCGGCGATGAGCCGCTGCACGCCGTCTTTATCCGGGCCCCACGCATCCGCGAGGTGCGCGACGGCGTCGAAACGCTGTTGGCGCTGGACGGCGAGCCGGTGGCGGTCCGGCGCGGGGCCCTCCTGGCCACCACCTTTCATCCCGAGCTGACCCCGGACACCCGCCTGCATCGCTATTTCGTAGACCAGTGCGTCGGCGCGGGCCGCTCCGCGCTACCAGAGGGGGTCGCATGACGGCCTCGGTGCGCGCGCTGCGCCTCACCGATGTCCCAGCGCTGCTGACGCATGACAGCGGCGCCTGCCCCAACCAGGCCGTGACCTTCGCCCGCTGTGCACGTGCCGGCGACGTACAAAAGAGCGACTGGGGCCGCCTCGCTGCGAGCCTCCTGACCCCGCAGGGCCGGCAGTTCTGGATCAGCCGCGCCGGCTGGTCCCTCGTCGGGCTCACGACCGTGCGCCCGCGCAGCGGTCGCGCCGCCTGGGAGATCGACAAGCTGATCTGCCGTCCCGACTCCGACGCCCACCTCCTGGACCTCCTGGATCGCGCCGTCGCTTCCGCCGGCGCGAAGGGCGCGGGCCGGCTGTTCCTGCGCCTCTCGACGCGGAGCCCCGCGCTCGACGCGGCCCGCCGCCACGGCTTCGTCGTGGTCACGGAAGAGGCACGCTATCACGGCAACGGCTCCATCGACGCGCAGGCGCCGCCGCCTCCCGCCGCACGCCGCCGCACCCACGGCGATGACCTGGCGCTCTTTCGCCTCTACACGCAATCGGTACCGCAAGAGGTGCGCTGGCACACGGCGCTCTCGCCGGCGGAATGGCGCGCCGCGGCGGAACCCCTGGGACGCAGCGGCGGCGAGTGGGTGATCGCATCCGACTCCGATAGCCTCCCCGCGGCGCTGGTCCGCCACTGCCATGATCAAAGCGGCGCCCGCGTCGCCCTCCTCACCGACGGAACACCGCACAACGCCCGCCGGGCCGTGGCCTTCGCCCTCACCTGCGCTGCGGGCCCCCTGGACCTGCTGCTTCCGGCCCACGCCGTGTCCGAAGCGGCCGCGGCCGAGGCCGCCGGCCTGGAGCCGGTCGAGCGCTTCCTGCTCTTGGTGCGGCCCATCGCCCAACGGACGCGGCGGCTGAGCATGGCCGAGCACGCCGCCGACGCCGTCGGCGCCACCGTCCGCTGAGGCGCATGAAGTGGAGCCACTGACGGACCCCATCAATCTGCCCGCGCCGACCGAAGAGAGCCACGCGGCCACGGCCTCCGCGGCGGAGCCCGCTCTGCGCATCACGGATGATCTGGCCCTGATCCTGGAGACCCTGCCCTCCCCCATCCGCGCCGCCGTGGAGCGCCAGCCGGACCGCAGCGGCCTGCTGGAGGTCGTCATGGACCTGGGACGCCGCCCCGCGGCGCGCTTCCTGGACCGCGAGGTGGAGCTCAGCGACCGCGACGTCACCCACGACGACCTCGCCACGACCACGCGCCCCCTCGGCGATTTCGGCCAAGACAACCGCGCCGGGATCGCGCGCACCCTGCACCGCATCTCCTGCCTGCGCAACCGCCGCGGCGAGATCGTGGGCCTCACGCTGCGCGTCGGCCGCGCCGTCTACGGCACCACCAAAGTGATCGAGGACCTCGTCTTTTCCGGCGAGAGCATCTTGCTCTTGGGCCGGCCCGGAGTCGGCAAGACCACCATGCTGCGGGAGACGGCGCGCATCCTCGCCGAGAGCGGCCGGCGCGTCGTCATCGTCGATACGTCCAACGAGATCGCCGGCGACGGGGACATCCCCCATCCCGGCATCGGCCGCGCGCGCCGCATGCAGGTACCCATGCCCCAGCTCCAACACGCGGTCATGGTGGAGGCCGTGGAGAATCACATGCCGGAGGTCATCGTCATCGACGAGATCGGCACGGAGCTGGAAGCGCTCGCCGCGCGCACCATCGCGGAGCGGGGCGTCCAACTGGTCGCCACGGCGCACGGCAACACCTTGGCCAACCTCATGCTGAACCCCACGCTCTCCGACCTCATCGGCGGCATCCAGTCCGTCACCCTCTCCGACGAAGAGGCGCGCCGGCGCGGTACCCGCAAGTCCATCCTGGAGCGCAAGGCGCCCCCCACCTTCGACATCCTGGTGGAGATCCAAACGTTCAACCGCGTCTCCGTTCACCGCGACGTCGCCACCACCGTCGACGCGCTGCTGCGCGGCACAACCGTTCAGCCCCTCACGCGCGAGATGGAGGAGAGCGGCGCCGTCCACACCCTTTCGGCGGCCCCGGCCACCACCCCAAACGAGGAGCGCGAGTTGTCGCTCCCGTCCGCCCCGCCCCAGCCGCACCGGCGCCTGTTCCCCTTCGCCGTCTCGCACAGTCGCTTGGAGGAAGCCATCCGCGAGACGGCGCTGAATGCCTCCGTGGTCGACCGCCTGGAGGACGCCGACGCCTTGATCACCCTCCGCTCCAATTTCCGGCGCCGGCCCGCCCCGATCCGCGAAGCGGAGCGGCTCGGGCTTCCCATCTACGTCCTCAAGCACAACACCGTCTCGCAGATGGTGCAGAGCCTGCGGGCCTTCACGCACGGACGCTCCACCTTCGATCCCATCAGCGGCGCGCTCTCCGAGGCGGAAGAGGCCATCGACGATATCGCGGCCGGCCGCTCCCAAGCCGTCGAGCTTTCCGTCCAGAACGCCTACATCCGCCGCCTGCAGCACGAGATGGCGCAGCGCTATGACCTCTTCTCCACCAGCAAGGGACGCGAGCCACACCGGCGTGTCCGCTTCTCCCGCTCCTAGCGGCCCGCAACCCCGAGGACCATCGTGGCAGCGCTCTTCATAACCCTCGAAGGCGGCGATGGGGCGGGCAAGAGTGTCCTGGCCCGCGGCCTCGCCGATCGCATCGCCCGCGTAGAGGGCGACGTCGTGCTGACCTTCGAGCCCGGCGCCACCCCCGTCGGCGCCGCCATCCGCGAGCAACTCTTCGCCGAAGAACAGCAACTCTCGCCCTGGGCCGAGACCTTCCTCTTCCTCGCGGACCGCGCCGCCCATGTCAGCGAGGTGATCCGGCCCGCGCTCGCCCGTGGCGCTGCAGTCCTCTGCGACCGCTACATGGACTCCACGCTCGCCTACCAGGGCTTCGGCCGGAAGTTGGATCTCGGCCTCATCGAGCAAATGAATCGTCACGCCAGCGCCGGGCTGACGCCCCACCTCACCCTGCTCCTGGACGTGCCCGTCGCGCAGGGGCTGCAGCGAGCCCGCACCGCGCGCCGCGATCGCATCGGCCGCGACCCGCCGGAGTTTCACCGGCGGGTCGCCGAAGGGTTCAAGCGGATCGCGCTGGAGGCGCCGGACCGCGTGCGCATCCTGGACGCCGTGCGCCCGGAGGCCGACGTGCTGGAGGCCGCCTGGGCCGTGCTGGAACCGCGGCTGCGTCGCAGCGGCTACCGCAGCCGCTAGCGCAGGCCTCGCGTTGCCGCGACGCCTGCGCCGCCATACAGTGACGATCACGTGGCCGACCGATCCGTCACCGTCCGCGTTCCCGCAACCAGTGCCAACCTGGGACCCGGCTTCGACGCCGTCGGCGTGGCGCTCACCCTCTTCGCCGACGTGACCGTGACGATCTCTGCCGCGCCCAAGCGCCGGCAACGCCCGGATCCCATGCGGCGCATGGCGCTCGCCGCGGCGCGCGCAGCCTTCGCCCGGTGTGAGCAGCGCCCGCCGCGCAACCTCGCCGCCGCCGTGGAGGCCGAGTTCCCGGTGGGCCGCGGCCTGGGCGCAAGCGCGGCCGCCCGCGCGGCCGGCGCCGTCGCCGCCAACGCCCTGATGGCCAACCCCCTCAGCGATGATGATCTGCTCACCCTCGGCACGGAGTTGGAGGGACACGCGGACAACATCGCCCCGGCGCTCTTCGGCGGCCTGCAGGTCGTCGCCGTCAAGAACGGCGCGGTCGAACGCGTCGCGCCGCCGCTGGCGCCCGGCTTGCGCTGCGCCGGCTTCATCCCGGACTTCTCGATGCCGACGCAGGAAAGCCGCGAACTGCTCCCCGCGCGGCTCTCCCGCGCCGACGCAGTGCACAACAGCAGTCGCGCGGCGCTGCTCGTCGCCGCCTTGACCACCGGCGCCTGGACGGCGCTCCTGACCGCCACCGATGATCGACTGCACCAGCGCCCCCGCAGCAAACTCTTTCCGCGCATGTATGACCTCTTCGCCGCCGCCACGGAGGCGGGCGCCTTCGCCGCCTACCTCTCCGGTGGCGGCTCCACGATCATCGCCTTCACCGACGCCGCCCGCGCCGAACCCGTGCGCGACGCCATGGCCGCGGCGGCGCAGGCCTTCGCAATCCCCGGCCGCGGCTTCATCGCCGATCCCTGTGAGACCGGCGCGCGGGTGATCGAAAACGCCTGAGGGGTACGCTCGGAAGATGACCGCTCCCATCGTGCAGAAATATGGCGGCTCCAGCCTTGCCGACGCCGAACGCCTGCGCCACGTCGCGCGGCGCATCGCCAAGCGGGTCGAGGCCGGCGACCGGGCCGTGGTGGTCGTCTCCGCTATGGGCGACACCACCGACGATCTCCTCGCCCTCGCCCACCAGGTCACCGCCCGGCCGCAGGGACGCGATCTGGACATGCTGCTGTCCACCGGGGAGATGGTAAGCAGCGCCCTCCTCTCCATGGCCCTGCGCGAAGTCGGCCATCCGGCCGTGAGCCTCACCGGCGCGCAGGCCGGGGTCCGCACCGACCCCACCTTCAACCGGGCCCGCATCACGGACATCGATACCCGGCGCATCGAGGACGAACTGGACCGCGACCAGGTGGTGATCATCGCCGGCTTCCAGGGCATCACCTCGGAGGCGGACGTCACCACGCTGGGGCGCGGCGGCTCCGATACCACCGCCGTCGCCCTGGCCGCCGCCCTCGGGGCCCCCGTCGCCGAGATCTACACGGACGTGGACGGCGTCTTCACCACCGACCCCCGCGTCGAGCCGCGGGCCCGCATGCTGCGCGACATCGCCTACGAGGAGATGCTGGAGATGGCCGCCCAGGGCGCGCAAGTGATGCACCCCCGGGCCGTCGAGCTGGGGCTGCTCCACGCGGTCCCCATCCTCGTGGCCTCCTCCTTCCACGACGACACCCCCGGCACCCTGATCCGAAAGCAGGTGAACATGGAACCGGCCAACCGCGTCCGTGGCATCGCGCTGGACGAGGACGTCACCGCCATCACGGTGCGCGCCGTCCCCGACCGGCCCGGCATCGCCGCCCACCTCTTCGGCCCCCTCGCCGACGCCGCCATCTCCGTGGACACCATCGTCCAGAACGCCAGCGTCGAGCGCCTCACCGATCTCACCTTCAGCATCGCCGGGGCCGACACGCAGCGCGCCCGGGGGATCGTGGACCCGGTCGCCACCGAGATCGGCGCCAAGGAGGTCCTCGTGGAGGATGACCTCGCCAAGGTCTCCATCGTCGGCACCGGCATGCAGACCGCCCCCGGCTACGCCGCCACCATGTTCCGCACCCTCGCCGATGCGGGCATCAACATCCAGGTGATCACCACCAGCGACATCCGCATCACCGCCATGGTGGCCCGCGACCGCGCCCGCGAAGCGGTCCGCGTCCTCCACGCCGCCTTCCAATTGGACGAGCCCGCACCGAGCGCCGCGGAGGGGCGACCGGCCGGCGATTCGGCATAAGCGCTCACGGACGCCGCGGTCCGGGTTGCTAAACTCGGACAGCCCCCATGTTCACCCACCTGCACCTGCACACGGAATTCAGCCTCCTCGACGGCCTCTCCAAGATCCCCGCGCTGATGGAGCGCGCGCGATCGCTGGGCCAAGAGGCGATCGCCATCACCGACCACGGCAACCTCTACGGCGCTATCGACTTCTACCGCGAGGCCAAGCAGGCCGGGCTCCATCCGATCCTGGGCATAGAGGCCTACGGCGCGGCCCGGGACCACCACGGCCGCGATCCCGCCGCCCGGCAGAACGATACTCACCTCACGCTCCTCGCCGCGGATCAGCGCGGCTGGCATAACTTGATCGCGCTGGCCACTAAAGCGCACTTGGACGGCTTCTACTACCGGCCCCGGGTCGACCGCGAACTCCTGGCCCAGCACGCCGACGGCCTCATCGCGCTCTCCGGCTGCCCGTCAGCGAGTTGCATCGGGCCCTCCAGGAGGGGCGCCGGGACGATGCCCGCGCCGTCGCCGCCTGGTACCGCGAGACCTTCGGCGACCGCTACTACCTGGAGATCCAGAACCATCACGACCCCCAGTTCACGCCCACCATCGCCAAGACAGTGGAACTCGGGCGGCAACTGGACATCCCCCTGGTGGCCACCCACGACTCGCACTACTGCCGGCCGGAGGACGCCGACGTGCACGAGGTCCTGCTCTGCATCGGCACCAACACCACCATCGACCAACCCAATCGCTTCAAGCTGGACGGCTCAGACTTCTACCTCACCAGCGAAGCCGAGATGCACGATCGCTTCCCCGAGCTGCCCGAGGCCATCGAGAACACGAACCGTATCGCTGAGCGCTGCGACGTCACCCTGGAGTTCGGCCGCCTGCGCCTGCCCGAGCCGCAGTTGCCGCCGGGCCAGAGCGCCATGGAGCACCTGGCCGAACTCGCCCGCGCGGGCCTCCAACAACGCTACGGCGACCCGGGCCGGGACGTGCTCGACCGCCTGGACTACGAGCTCGACGTCGTCCGCGAGACCGGCTTCGCCGAGTACTTCCTCATCGTCCGCGACTTCGCCGCCTTCGCACGCAGCCGCCGCATCGCCATGGGCGTCCGCGGCAGCGCCGCCGCCAGCATCATCCTGTACAGCCTCGAGATCACGGACATCGACCCCCTGCGCTACGACTTGGTCTTTGAGCGCTTCCTCAACCGCGAGCGGCACGAAATGCCGGACATCGACATGGACTTCGCCGACGACCGGCGCGACGAGGTGATCCGCTACGTCGCCGACAAGTACGGCCATGACCGCGTGGCCCAGATCATCACCTTCGGCACCCTGGGCGCCAAGGCCGCCATCCGCGACACCGGCCGCGCCTTGGGGTTCCCCTTCTCGGAGGCCGACCGCGTGGCCCGCCTCATCCCCAACCAGCTCAACATGACGCTGGCGGCGGCCCTGGAGCACAGCGCCGAACTGCGCGATGCCCACAGCCGCGACCCCCAGGTCCGGCGCCTGGTCGATACGGCTCAGCGCCTGGAAGGCGTGGCCCGCCACGCCGGCACGCACGCCGCCGGCGTCGTCATCGCTCGAGAGCCCTTGATGGAGAACGTGCCCCTCCAGCGCCCCGTGCGCGGCGACGATGACGCCATCCCCATGACCCAGTGGGCCATGAACCAGTGCGCCGAGGTCGGCCTGCTGAAGATGGACTTCTTGGGCCTCAGCAACCTCACGATTCTGGAAACTTGTGCCGATCTCGTCCGCGAGCTCACCGGCCGGGACGTGGATTACCAGCACCTCCCCGACGGCGATGCGAAAACCTTCGATCTCCTCTCCCGCGGAGAGACGTTCGGCGTCTTCCAGTTGGAGTCGTCCGGGATGCGCCGCTACATCCAGGAGCTCAAGCCCACCCAGATCACGGATCTCGCGGCCATGGTGGCGCTCTACCGGCCCGGTCCTATGGAGCACATCCCGCGCTATATCGCGGCCAAGCACGGCCGCGAGCCCATCTCCTACCCCCACCCCGACCTCGCCGCCATCCTCGATGACACCTACGGCGTGATCGTCTTCCAGGACCAGGTGCTGTACATCGCCGGCAAGTTCGCCGGGTACACCCTGGGCCAGGCGGACGTCATGCGCAAAGCGATGGGCAAGAAGATCCCCCAGGTGATGCAGGCCGAGCGCGGCCGCTTCGTGGAGGGCGCGCGCGGGCTGGGCTACAGCGAAGCCGAGGCCGCGACGGTCTTCGACCTCATCGAGCCGTTCGCCGGCTACGCCTTCAACAAGGCCCACGCCGTCTGCTACGGCCTCATCGTCTACCAGACCGCCTACCTCAAGGCCCACTACCCCGCTCCCTATATGACCGCCGTCTTGCGCGTGGCCGCCGGCGATCAGGACCGCGTCGGCCTCGCCATCACCGAATGCACGCATCTCAACATCCCGGTGCTCCCGCCGGACGCGAACCAGTCCCGTGACCAGTTCAGCGTGGAAGTGCTGGAGGACGGCCGCCACGGGATCCGCTTTGGGCTCGCGAACGTGAAGAACGTCGGCCGCGGCGAGGTCGAGCGCCTGATCGCCGCCCGCGATAAGGACGGCCCCTTCTCCTCCCTTGACGACCTCTGCCGTCGGGCCGACCTGCGCGCGCTGAACAAGCGGGCCCTGGAGAGCCTGATCAAGGCCGGCGCCTTCGACTCCCTGGCCCCGCGCGGCGCTGCCCTGGCCAACATCGACCGCATCGCGCTGCGGGCCCAGCGCGAAGAAGAGCTCCGCGCCAGCGGCCAAACCACCATGTTCGACCTCTTCGGCGAGGAAGTGGAGACGCCCCACCCTGAACTGCTGCTGGAGGAGGCGGACGCCACCACCAACGAGCAACTGCAGTGGGAGAAGGAGCTGCTGGGCGCCTACATGACGGCCCACCCCTTCCAGCGCACCGCGGCGGCCCTTGCGCCCTACGTGACCACACAGGCGGTCGAAGTCACCGATGACCTGGACGGCCAACAGGTGGTGCTGGCGGGGATGGTGGGCCTCGTGCGGCCCCTGACCACGAAAAAAGGGGAGCCGTTCTGCGCCGCCCTGATCGAGGACCTCTCCGGCGCTGTCGAGGTCACTGTCTGGCCCGATCGCTTCGCCACCACCCGCGACCTCTGGCGCGACGGCACGGTGCTGCTCATCCGCGCCCGCGTCCGCAGTCGCGGCGACCGCCTCACCGTCGCCGTCTCGGACGTGACACCCTACGTCGATGGAACGGGCGGCGGCCGGCTCCTCGATGACCCCTCGCGATGGGCGAGCCGCTCGGAGCCGGGAGAGCAAGCGCCGCGCCCCCAACGCGCGGACGCCCAGCAGCCACCGCCGGCTGCCCCGCCGGCCCGCGCCATCGCGGAGGATCGCCCACCGCCACCCGTCGCGGCGCCCCGCAACGGCGCCGGGCCCACCCTCCACGTCCGCTTGCAGGAGACCGACGACCCCGACGCCGACCAGGAACGCCTGCACCAGGCGATGCACCTGATCCGAGAGTCGCCCGGCGACTTCGGCGCCATGCTCACCGTCGATGGCGTGGGCGAACAGGTGACCTTGGAGCTTCCGTCGTGCAGCGGCTCCCACGCCCTGCTGGAGGCGTTGCGCGGCGCACTCGGAGATCGGGGCTCGGCCTCCCTAGAGCCCCTCACCGCCAGCGCAAGCGTCGGCTGACGCGCTCGCCCCCCTCGATCGCGATACGCCCACGCTGGAGCAGGCCCTAGCCGTGCTGGACGCCCTGCGCGAGCGCCCCGGCGTCGACCGGCTCACCGTGGGGGCCGAGCGCTGGGACGTGGCGGCGGACGAGCCGGACCAGATCAGCACCTCGCGCCCCGTTCGGCCACGGGTCCCGGTTGAGGATATCGCCCTCCCCCGTACACTGAGACAACTGTGACCGTGCTGCGCTCGACACGGTTCCCCAGACCGCGACGCAGCGTCGTCCTCGCTGCCCTCACGGCCGCCGCACTGATAGCGCTCGCCGCGGCGGCCTGCGGCGGTGCCGACGACCCGGCCGGGCCCGCCCCAAGCGAGCCGTCCCCTCAAGCGGCGGATCCGACCCTCGATCAATCCGTCGCCGAGGAGGAGCCCGCCCTGGACCGCGAGCCCCCCGCTCCTCCGGCCACGGTGCAGATCGGACCCACTGAGGAGACAGCCGAGCGCCTGGAGGGCGAGCCGCGCATCTACGTGGTGCCGCAGGAGGTCCGCCAAGGCGCGGCATTCCTGATCGCCGTCGATGCTCCCGGCGCGGGCTTCGCCTCCACGGCCTACAACGGCCAGATCTTCACCCTCCTCCGGGAAGGGGACCGCTTCTTCACCATCCTCCCGGTGGACGCGCTCTCCCCCCTCGGTCCCACACCGGTCGTCATCTCCGTCTCCGATGCCGCCGGCCGCCAGGTCCTGCGACGCGAAACCCTGATCACCGTCACCGACGCCGCCTGGCAGATCGAGGTGGTGGAGCTGGACGCGAGCAATCAAGCGCTCCTGGACCCGGCCGTCATCGCCGAAGACACAGCCATCCGCGAGAGTGTGGAGCGCCGTCTCACGCCCGAGCGGCACTGGAGCGGGCTCTTCGACCTGCCGGCGGCCGGAGTCATCACCTCCAGCTTCGGCCTGCTGCGCTCCTACAACTTCGCCGAGCCCTCGGAGTACCACCAGGGCCTGGACTTCGCCGGCGACAGCGGGGACCCCGTCCTGGCGCCGAACGCCGGCGTCGTCGCTTGGGTCGGCCAGACGCGCCGGCGCGGCAATGGCATCGTCATCGACCACGGCGGAGGGATCTTCAGCGCCTACTACCATCTCTCAGAGGTCTTAGTGACGCCTGGCTCCGTGGTCATCAGCGGCGCCCCCCTGGGCCGCGTCGGCGCCACCGGGCTCGCCACCGGCCCCCATCTCCATTGGGAGATCGTCGTGCACGGGATCCCCGTCGACCCGGTGCAATGGATCCGGGATCAGGACGTGCCGGACCCCGCGCAGGAGTTCGATCCCGCCACCGCCATCGGGCCGGCGGGGACGGTGGACGTGGCGGTCGGCGGCTAACCCGGCCGCACCGTCCGCAGACTGCGCCAGTCGCCGTCTCGGCACGTTTCCTCGGGCCGCAGCCCGGCCGCCGCCGCGGCGCGCCGGACCCCGGCCGCCTGGGGAGCGGTGAAGCCGCCCAGCAGGCAGAGGCCCCCCACGCGCGTTGCGGCCGCCAACTCCGGCGCCAGCGCGACGATGGTGTGGGCGGTGATGTTGGCTACCACCACGTCGTAACGCCGGCGGGCGGGCCGGCGGCCCTCATACACCGTCACCACTTCGGCCAGCGCGTTGCGCTCCACGTTGCCGCGCGCCGCCTCCACGGCCAAAGGGTCGATGTCCACGGCGTCCACCCGCACGGCGCCCAGCCGCGCGGCGGCCAGGGCTAGGATGCCCGAACCGGTCCCGACGTCCAGCACCCGCTGACGAGGCCGGACGCAGCGTTCCAGCGCAGCCAGCGCCATCCCGGTCGTGGGGTGCGACCCCGTCCCGAACGCCATACCGGGATCCAGGTCCACGACAACGTCATCGGCGCGCCGCCGGTAGCGCACCGATGTGGGCCGGATCACCAGACGCCCAAACCGCTCGATCTTCGCCTGCGCCCGCCAGGCGCCGGCCCAATCGCGCGCCCGCAGCCGTCGGCTGGCCAGCCGCGGCGGCGCCTCGGTCCACTCCGCGCGATCCAGGGCGCGGCGGACCCGCGGCCGCAAGGAGGCCCAGTCGCCGGCGGGAAAGTAGCAGCGGACGCGCGCCCGCCCCTCAGGGTCAATCGCGGCGGCGCCGAAGTCCTCACCCTGGACGAAAGGCAGATCGATCGCCGCGCCGGACGGCGCGAACGGCCGCAGCACCGCAGCCGCTCGATCCGCTTCGGCCACCGGCACCCGGACGCTCACCTCCACCAGCGCCCCGGCGGCAGCGGGACGCCGCCGCGGAGCACGGGCGCGCCTAGGTGGTGAAGGCATCCTTGAGCCGGGAGAAGAAGCCGGACTCCTGGCCGTCCGTGGTCGGCGGCCCCAGCGATTCGTCCAGTTGCTGCAAGAGTTCTCGCTGCTCGGGCGTCAGCTTGGTGGGCACGTGCACCACGGCCCGCACGATCAGGTCGCCGCGGGCACGACCGCGCAGGTGCGGCACACCCCGCCCGCGTACGCGGAACGCCTTTCCGTGCTGCGTGCCCGCTGGGATCTCCAGGGACACGCTGTCACCTTCCAAGGTGGGCGCCTCCACCTGTGCGCCCAGCGCCGCCTGGGCCATGTTCAGCGGAAGCTCAAGCAGCAGGTCTTCCCCCTCCCGCCGAAAGAGCGGGTCCGGCTTCACCCGGAGGTCCACGTAGAGGTTTCCGTGGGGTCCCCCGCGCAAGCCCGCTTCGCCTTCCCCGGAGAGCCGCAGTTGCGATCCGCTGTCGATTCCGGCCGGGACCTTCACCTTCAGGCGGCGATTCCGGCGCTCCCGGCCCGCCCCACCGCAGCTCTTGCAGGGTTGGGCCACCACCGTCCCCATTCCCTCGCAGCGGTCGCACGTCGCCACGTTCACGAACTGCCCGAACACGCTGTGCTGCGCCCGACGGATCTCCCCGGCGCCCCGGCATTGGGGGCAGGTGACCCGCTCGGAGCCCGGTTCCGCGCCCGACCCCCCGCAGGTCGCGCACGCCTCCAGCCGGCTGATGTGGAGTTCCCGCTCCGCCCCGAACACGGCTTCCGCGAACCCCAGGTCCACGTGGGCGCGCAGATCAGCCCCGCGCAGCGGACCACCGCGCGTGCGCCGTCCACCGAAGAACGCCTCGAAAATATCGCCGAAGCCGCCGAAGTCGAACCCTTCAAAGCCAACCCCCTGGCCGAAGTCCGCCGCCGCGCCGAACTGGTCGTACTTCGCGCGCTTCTCCGGATCGGAGAGGATCTCGTAGGCGGCCCCAATCGTCTTGAAGCGCTCCGTCGCGTCCGCATCCGGATTGCGGTCCGGGTGGTACTGCATCGCCAACTTGCGGAAGGCGCTCTTGATCTCTTCGCCGCTCGCCGTACGCGGCACACCGAGGATTTCGTACGGGTCGCGGTGGGGTGCGGTGGTCACTGACTTCCGATCCCGTCAGACTGCGGGCCCCTGCCGCCGCATGCCTAAGACCAGTCTAGCGTCCAGCCGCTGCTTCGCTACGGCCCATTAGACCTCACGGAACTCGCCCTCAACGGTGCCGGCCTCTTCGCCCGACTTCCCCGCCGCACCGCCCGCCTCACCGCCCGACTCCCCCGCCTCACCGCCCGACTCCCCCGCCTCACCGCCCGCCACCCGCCTCACCGCCCGCCTCACCCGCCTCACCGCCCGCCTCACCCGCCTCCGCCGGCTCCGCCGCCGCGCCGGCGGCGTAGATCTTTTCGCCAACTTGCATCAGCGCCGTGTTGAGGTCGTCCAGGGCCGTGCGCAGGCGCTCGCTGTCGACTTCCTCGGCCCCTAGGGCGTCACGCACGCTCTGGATCTTCCCTTGCAGTTCCGCTTTCATCGGATCATCCAGCTTGTCCGCTTGGTCCTGGATCAGCTTGTCCGCACGATACGCCGCGTTGTCCGCCACATTCCGGAGCTCAATCGCTTCACGCCGCTTGTGGTCCTCCTCGGCGTGCAACTCCGCCTCCTGGCGCATCTGCTCCACCTCTTCCTGCTTCAGGCCGGAGGCGGCGGTGATGGTGATCTTCTGCTCCTTGCCCGTGCCCTCATCGACGGCGCGCACGTTAAGGATTCCGTTCGCATCGATGTCGAATGTCACCTGGATCTGCGGCACGCCCCGCGGCGCGGGAAAGATCCCGTCCAGGATGAACTTGCCCAACGACTTGTTGTCCGCCGCCATGTCCCGCTCCCCCTGGAGCGCGTGGATCTCCACCTGTGGCTGGCTGTCCGAGGCCGTCGAGAAGACTTGGCTCTTGCTGGCGGGAATAGTCGTGTTGCGCTCGATCAGCGACGTCCGCACTCCGCCCAACGTCTCGATGCCCAGCGTCAGCGGCGTCACGTCTAGGAGCAGCACATCCTTGACGTCGCCCTTCAGCACGCCGGCCTGGATCGCCGCCCCAATGGCTACCACTTCGTCCGGGTTGACCCCCCGGTTGGGCTCCTTGCCGAAGAACTCCTGGACCTTCCGCTGCACCAGCGGCATGCGAGTCTGCCCGCCCACCAGCACCACTTCGTCGATCTCGCCGGCGCTCGCGCCGGCGTCTGCCAGCGCCGCCCGGCAGGGGCCCAGCGTGGAGTCGACGAGTTCCTCGGTGAGTTGCTCCAGCTTGGCTCGCGTCAGCGTGTGGCTGAAGTGCTTGGGGCCGCTCGCGTCCGCGGTGATGTACGGCAGCGAGATCTCCGTCGACTGGGTGGTCGACAGCTCGCTCTTCGCCCGCTCCGCGGCGTCCTTCAGGCGCTGGATCGCGGGCCGGTCCTCTTTGAGATCGATGCCTTGCTCTTTCTTGAACTCCGCCACCAGGAAATCGATGATCCGCTGATCGAAGTCGTCGCCCCCCAGGTGCGTGTTTCCGTTGGTGGACTTGACCTGGAAGGTCCCCTCGCCCAGCTCCAGGATGGAGATGTCGAAGGTGCCGCCGCCCAGGTCGTACACCGCCAGGTGGTGCTCGTGCTTCTTCTCCAGGCCGTAGGCCAGCGAGGCCGCCGTCGGCTCGTTGATGATGCGCAGCACCTCCAAGCCGGCGATCTTGCCGGCATCCTTGGTGGCGTTGCGCTGGCTGTCGTC
Source organism: Dehalococcoidia bacterium (assembly GCA_963663235.2). Taxonomy (GTDB): domain Bacteria; phylum Chloroflexota; class Dehalococcoidia; order Bin125; family Bin125. The sequence continues at coordinate 363,142 of CAXXNO010000004.1, read as the reverse complement.
GAAGTAGGCGGGCACGGTGATCACGGCCTCGGTCACCGGCTCCCCCAGGTAAGCCTCGGCGTCCTGCTTGAGCTTCTGCAGAATCATCGCCGAGATCTCGGGCGGCCCGTACTCGGTGTCGCCCATCTTGACCCAGGCGTCGCCGTTCTTGGCCTGGACCACCTTGTACGGCAGCAGTTGGAGATCTTGCTGCACGTGGGGATCCTCGAAGCGACGCCCCATCAGCCGCTTCACGCTGAACACCGTGTTGTCCGGATTCGTCATCGCTTGCCGCTTCGCCACGGTGCCCACCAGCCGCTCGCCGCCCTTCCCAATCGCCACGACCGACGGGGTGGTCCGGCCGCCTTCCTGATTGGGGACGACGATCGGTTCGCCCGCTTCCATCACGGCCACCACGGAGTTCGTGGTCCCGAGGTCGATCCCAATTACTTTGCCCATCTCAACCCTTCCCGTCCTTCAGCCCTCACGGCTGGGCTGCGTCGTTGTCACTCTCCGGCGCAGCGCTCGCGTCGCGCCCTACCAAGACGCGGGCGGGACGCAGCACGCGCCGTCCCAGTAAGTAGCCCTTTTGCACCTGCGTCATCACCTGCCCGGCCGGACCCGCCACCTCACCCACGGCCTCATGGAAGTTCGGATCGAACGGCTGACCCTCGGCGGCGATGGGGTGGACATCCATCTGCTCCAGGTAGTGGAAAAACTTCTGCTGGATCATCTGCATGCCCTGCAGCCAGGCCGTGGGGTCCCGCTCCACGTCGCTGGCCAGCGCCCGCTCCACGTCATCCACCAGCGGCAGTAGCTCCGCCAGCATCCGTTCGGCGATCATGCCGCTGCGATCCAGCGTCTCCTGGGCGGCCCGCTTCTTCAGGTTCTGGTAATCGGCCTGGGAGCGCTGCGCCATGCCGAGCCGCTGCTCGGCCAGCGCCTTCGACTCGTCCAGCTCCGCGCGCACTTCCGCCAGCTCGGCCGCCAGCCGTGCCGCCGTCACGCCGGCCGGCTCGCCAGCCGCCTTGGTGCTGCCCGGCTGCTCGCGGCCGCCCTCCTCGGACTCCTCAACGCTTCCGCCCGGCAAGCGGTCATCGCCGAGGGGCTGAGTCTCTGCCATCTCGTTCCAGTTCTTTCAACAGGGGGCAAACACAGGGCCGCGGGCCGCGGCGTTAGCCGTACACGTCATACATGAGCTCGTCCAGCAGAGAGCTCAGGTAGCGCGCGGAGGCCACCGCACGGCCGTAGCGCATGCGCGTGGGCCCCACGACGCCGACGAAGCCTGAATGCCGCGACCCGGCGCTGTACGGCGCCACCACCACGGAGCACCGCCGCATCTCTTGCGCCGGATTCTCCTCGCCGATTACCACACTCACCCCGCCGTCGGCCAGCGCGCCCAGCGGCACGACGCGGTCGAAGGAGGGCTGATCGAGCAGGCCGATCAGGTTAGCGAACTCCTCGTGGTCGTCCTGGAACTCGGGTTGCTCCAGGAAGTCGCCCAGCCCCTGCACGTGGGCGCCGCCTTCCCGCAGCGCGTGATCCTCGAGCAACTGCACCAGCGCCTCCGCCACGGCCGTCCCGGAGCCCTCCAGCGTCGGCGGCCGCTGCCGGATCTCGCTCAGCGTCTTGCCCGCCACCTGGTCGTTCAGCCGCGCGCTGATCTGGCTCAACTCGGCCTGATCGCCCACGGCGTCCAGCGTCACCAATTGCTTCAAGACCCGAGCCTCCCGCAGCACCACGACCAGCAGCGCCAGTAGGTCCTTGAGCGACACCAGCTCCAAGTGGCGGATCCGCACCTCCTCGGAGCGCGGCAGCGCCACCACAGCCAGCAGCCCCAGTGATCGCGCTAGGAGGACGGCTCCCAACTGCGCCCACTCGTCTAGCTCCGGCGCCGCCTGGTAGAACTGATGCCGGATCGTGGCCTTCTCGTCGTCCCGCAGCTCCTCGGGGCCCATCAAGGACTCCACGAAGTAACGGTAGCCCTCGTCCGAAGGCACCCGCCCCGCCGACGTGTGCGGGTGCGTCAGCAGGCCCGCCGCCTCCAGCGCTTGCATCTCGCTGCGGATCGTCGCGGGAGAGGCCGGCAGCTCGTATTTCTCCCAGATCGTCTTGGACGCCACGGGAGCGGCCGTATCCACGTATTCGCGCACCACCAGCCGCAGAATCCCGGCCCGGCGGTTGCTCACCGATTGCATCGGCGTCCCTGCTATTAGCACTCTCACCGTGAGAGTGCTAATAGCGCGATCCTATCATCGCCCCATCTGGCGGGTCAAGGAATGCGGCACTTGGCAGCCACCCCGTGGCCCGCGATCATGCGTGCATGGACCCGGAACCGCCCCGCGTCGTGGTGACCGGCGTCGGCGCTGTCAGCGCCGCCGGCCCGACGGCCCTCGACTACTGGAAGGCGCTGCTCGACGCCCGCCTCTGCGCCACGCCGCTGACCCGCTTCGACCCCGGCCGTCCCGCCGTCGCCGGGCAGGTGGAGGGCGATGCCGCACCGTCGGGCCTGCCGCCCGGGTTGATCGATCGCCTCAGCCGCAGTGCGCGCTTCGCCCTGGACGCCGCCATTCAGGCCGTCGCCGACTCCCGCATCGAACTCACCCCCGAGAACGCCCACCAGGTCGCCGCCCTCATCGGGACCGCCCACGGGCCCGGCGGCGGAGCGGGGGAGGCCGGCTGGGCGCTCTTCAGCACCGGGCTCGCCGGGCTGACGGCCGGCCTCAACATCGCCGGCCCCTCCCACACGATCGCGGCCGACGGCGCATCGGGCCTCATCGCCATCGGCCAGGCGCGGGCCCTCATCCGCAGCGGCGCCGTCAAGGTCGCGGTCGCCGGCGGCGCCGAGGCGCCGCTGGTTCCGGCGGTCTGGGCCGCCCTCCAAGGCGCAGGGCTGCTCTCATCGCAGGACGGCCTGGACGCGCAGCGTCCCTTCGACCTCCTCCGCGACGGCCTGGTCCCCGGCGAGGGCGCAGCGGTCCTTGTCCTGGAAGACCGCGACGTCGCCGTCGCGCGCGGCGCGCGCATGTACGCCGAGATCCTCGGCTTCGCCGAGACCGCCGGCCCCCGCGGCGACGGCCACCCCCCAACCGACGTCGACATCGCCCGCCGCGCCCTGGGGGGCGCCATGCGCGACGCCGCCATCAGCCCCCAGCAAGTCGATGTCCTCTTCGCCGCCGGCACGGGAACGCAATCCGGCGACGCGCGGGAGGTCGATATCCTGGAGCGCTCCTTCGGCGCCCGCATCCTGGACATCTACGTCACCACGGTGACGCCGGTCGCGGGCTACACGGTGGGAGCCACCGGCGCGATGGCCGCCGCCGCCGCCGCCTTCTCCCTGGCCGAGCAGGTGGTGCCGCCACACGCCGGCCTCCGCGAGTCCGACCCCGACTGCGCCCTGGACTTCGCCGCGCAGCCGCAGCGCGACCATCTCCTCTGCGCGGCGATCTGCGCCTATGGCGCCGCGGGCCAGAACGCGGCGCTGATCGTCGGCGCGGCTGGAGCCTAGGCGCGTCTCCACCGAGAATAGCCGACGATGGACATCGCCTGGATCGGGCACGCCGCGTTTCGCCTGCGCGGACGCGACGTCGCGGTCGTCACCGACCCCTGCCCCGCAAGCACCGGCTTCCACCTGAACCGCCCCCAGGCCGACGTCGTCACCGTCTCCAACTCCGCTCCGGGGTACGCCTGGGTGGAGGGCGTCGCCGGGAGCCCCAGGAAGTTGGATGCCCCCGGTGAGTTCGAGATCCGCAACATCCTGCTCACCGGCGTGCCCACGTCGTTGCCCCAGCGCCAAGGCGCGACGGGCGGCCGCAACCTCGCCTTCGTGATCAAGATCGACGATGTCGTCATCGCCCACTTGGGCGATCTCGGGGCGCTGCCGGGAGCGGCGCAGATCGAGGAGCTGAGCCAGGCGCACGTGGTCCTGGTCCCCATCGGCGGCCGGGAGCACATGGATGCCCCCCTCGCGGCGCAGATCATCAGCGCTCTGGAACCGCGACTCGTGATCCCGATGCTCTACCGCGTCGGTCCGGAGACAGAGCCGCTGGACAACCTGGACCCGTTCCTCAAGGAGATGGGCGCCGAGAAGCCCGCCACGGTCGAAAACCACATCAACGTCACGCCCAGCTCGCTGCCGGAGCACACCGCTGTGCACGTGCTGGCGCCGCGCGGCGACTAGGCGTCCGCGGTGGTGAGGGAAGCCAGGAACTCTGCGTTTGACTTGGTGCGGCTCAGCCGCTCCAGCAGCCGCTCGGTCGGCTCCGTGGCGCCGGAGTTGTTGCCGGCCAGGACGGACATCATCCGTCGCAGCAGCCAGACCTTTTGCAAGATCTCCGGCTCCAGCAGCAGTTCCTCCCGGCGGGTGCCGCTCCGGACGATGTCGATGGCGGGGAAGATCCGGCGCTCCGAGAGCTTGCGGTCCAGGTGGACCTCCCAGTTGCCGGTCCCCTTGAACTCTTCGTAGACCACGTCATCCAGCCGGCTGCCGGTATCCACGATGCAAGTAGCGATGATCGTCAGGCTGCCGCCCTCTTCCGCCTTGCGCGCGGAGCCAAAGAACCGCTTGGGCGGATACAGCGCAATCGGGTCGATCCCGCCGGACAGCGTGCGCCCGCTGGTCGGCATCTCCAGGTTGTACGCCCGCGTCAGGCGGGTGATGGAGTCCACCAGGATCACCACGTCGCGGCCGCACTCCATCAGCCGTTTGGCGCGTTCCAGCGCCATTTCGGCGACGCGGGTGTGATCTTCGATCGGCTCGTCGAACGTGGACGCCACCACCTCGCCGCGAACCGAGCGGCGCATTTCGGTGACCTCTTCCGGGCGCTCGCCCACCAGCAGCACCATCAGATGGGCGTTCTCGTAGTTCTCGGTGATCCCGTGGGCGATGCTCTGGAGCAGCATCGTCTTGCCCGCCTTCGGCGGCGACACAATGAGGCCCCGCTGCCCCCGGCCCAGCGGCGATATGAGATCAATCAGCCGGCCCGACAGATTGCTGGGGTCGTCGGTCTCCAGCATGAACTGCTCTCGCGGAAAGATCGCCGTCTGGTTCTCAAAGAACGGCCGCTGCTTGGCCTCCTCCGGGTCCATGCCGTTGACCAGGTCCACGCGCAGGAGCCCGTAGTACTTCTCCCCCTCTTTCGGCGGCCGCACCTGGCCCGTGACGTAGTCCCCGGTGCGCAGCCCAAAGCGCCGCACCTGCGACTGCGACACATACACGTCCGTGCTGGACGGCAACAGCGTCTCGCCTCGCAGAAAGCCGTACCCGTCGTCGACGATCTCAATCACGCCGCCCGAGAAGATGTTGCCCTCGTGCTCGCTCTGGGCTTGCAGCAGGCGGAAGATCAGGTCCTGCTTCTTCAGGCCGGTGGCGCCGTTCACGCCCATGGCCTTCGCCTGGTCCAGCAGGTCGTCGCGTGTCTGTGCTTCGAGTTCGGCGATGTTCAATGCAGTGGACCCTGCACCGGCTGGCGTCTGCGGCGGCCTAGGTCACCAAGAAGGGAAGACTCCGACGCGGTTCAACCGCCCGCGTCTACCGCTTAATCGTAACCGCGCGGCCCGCGCGGCGCAAGCGAAGTCGGCGACCCCTAGGGGGAGACCCGACCCAACACCTCCGCCTGCGCCCGGTCCCAGTCGGCCAAGAATGACGCGCTGCCGCGGTCCGTCAGCGGGTGCTGGACCATCTGCTCCAGCACCTTGAAGGGCACTGTGGCGATGTGTGCCCCCGCCGCCGCCGCCGCGGACACATGCTGCGGGTGACGGATGCTGGCCGCGATCACCTGTGTGGGCAGGTGGTAGCGGTCCAGGAGCTCCACTAGCTCGCGCACCATCGCCATCCCGTCCTGGCCGGTGTCGTCCAGCCGCCCGATGAAGGGACTGACGAAGGCGGCGCCCGCATTGGCGGCCAGCAGCGCCTGGTTGACGGAGAAGATCAGCGTGGTGTTGATCCGGATGCCTTCGGCGCTGACACGGTGGATCGCCTCCAGCCCAGCCGCATCGATGGCAATCTTCACGACCACGTTGGCGTGCCAGGACGCGATCTCCCGCGCTTCGGCCACCAGTTCGTCCGCGCTGCGGCTCACGCATTCCGCCGATACGGGACCGTCCACCACCTCCGCGATCTCCACCACCCGATCGCGGTAAGCGACCCCGGTTCCGCTCTCTTTGGCGTACAGGCTCGGGTTGGTCGTGACGCCGGCGCAGACGCCCCAGCGGACCGCCGTGCGGATCTCATCGATGTTGGCGGTGTCCAAAAAGATACGCATCGCTATCCCCTTTCCGTCCCGCCGCGGGTCAGAACGGTTTCACTACGGCCAAGGCGGTCATCAGCGCCACCACCGGCACTAACAGCGTCCCCACCACAATCGGCCCGCGGTCGGCCAGCGTCTCTTCCAACTCCGCGCTGATCTTGCCGGTCTTGAACGCTTGCAGCGCCAGGATGCGCGCCCGGCGGAGCCCCGCCGCCATCGCCGGGAAGCAGACGAAGAGGGCGAACAGGTAGAGCCCCTCTACCGCCAGCAGCCAGCCCGTCTCGACCGGATCGTACACTTCTGAGCGGATCGCCCAGATCAGTCCCGTCACGCCTGTCAGGATCAGCCCCGGCAGCAACACGCCCACCTGGCTGCGGCCCGCCGCCTGAAAGTGATGCGCCTGCGCCATCACATCCGCACTCCCCCAGGCGCGATACAAGGGCAACAGCGTCCCCCCCAGGCCGGCCATGAAGAGAAAGAGCGACAACGTGTGCACCAGGCGGAACGCCTCGTCTTCACTCACCGCCGTCGCTTACGACCCCACCTCCGAGGGCACGGTCCGCTGGGCTCCGCCGCCGGCAGGGGGCCGCGCCGCCAGGACCGCGTCCAGAAACGCCGCGAACAGCGGATGCGGCCGCCCGGGGCGAGATCGGAACTCCGGGTGGAACTGCGACCCCACCATGAACGGATGCCACTCCACCTCGGCGATCTCCACCAGCGTGCCGTCCGGCGATACCCCGCTCGCAATCAGGCCCGCCGCCGCCAGCGCCTCCCGGTAGCGATTGTTGAACTCCCATCGGTGCCGGTGCCGCTCGTTCACAGCCTCCACTCCGTAGGCCGCGCGCGCCCGCGTCCCCTCCTGCAACCGGCACGGGTATTGTCCCAGCCGCATGGTGCCGCCGAGGTTCTCTACCTCCTCTTGCTCCTCCAACAGGGAGATGACCGGGTCCGGCGACGCGGGGTCGAACTCCGTGGAGTTGGCCCCCGGCAGGTGCAGAACGTCGCGGGCGAAGCCAATCACCATCTGCTGCATGCCCCGGCAGAGCCCGAGGTACGGGGTGCCGCGCTCGCGCGCGTAGCGCGCCGCCGCTATCTCGCCCTCGCTTCCGCGCTCCCCGAAGCCGCCCGGCACCACGATGCCGTCGACCTTGTCCAGTTCGGCCTCCAGGTCGCGCGTCTCCAGCCCCTCCGACTGCACCCAGCGGATATCGACGTCCGCCTGGCGCTCCACTCCGGCGTGGATCAGCGCCTCGCGCACGGAGAGGTAGGCGTCTGGGAGCTCCACGTACTTCCCCACCACCGCCACCGTGCGCTGATGAGCGGGTGTGCGGAGGGCCCCCACCCAGTCCCGCCACGGGCGCAGATCGCGCGCACGCGCCGGCACGTCTAGCTGCTCCAGGATGAGATCCGTGAGTCCGGCATCCTCCAGGATCTGCGGAACCTGATAGATGCTGGCGGCGGTCTCCAGGGGAATCACTGCGCGGGGCTGCACGTCGCAAAAGAGCGCGATCTTCTCCTTCACCGCGCTGTCGACCGGCATCTCCGCCCGCGCGATGATCACGTCCGGCTGGACCCCCGCCGAGCGCAGGTCCCGCACCGAATGCTGCGTGGGCTTGGTCTTCAACTCATGCGTGGCCCGCAGGTAGGGCAGCAGGGTGACGTGCACGGAGAGCACGCGCTCGCGCGGTTCTTCGGAGCGGATCTGGCGAATCGCTTCCAGGAACGCCTGCCCCTCGATGTCGCCGACCGTGCCCCCCACCTCGATGATCAACACGTCGACGCCGGCGTCGCTCGCCAGCCCCCGCACGCGCCGCTTCACTTCGTTGGTGATGTGCGGCACTTGCTGGATCGTGCCCCCCAGGAAGTCGCCCCGGCGCTCCTGCTGGATCACCGCCTGATGCACCTGCCCCATCGTCACCGACGACGCCCCGGTCAGGTCCTGATCCAGGAAGCGCTCGTAATGCCCCAGGTCCAGGTCCGTTTCCGCTCCGTCGGCGGTCACGTACACCTCGCCGTGCTGGTACGGCGACATCGTCCCCGGGTCGACGTTCAGGTACGGATCGAGCTTCTGGACGGTGACGCTAAGCCCGCGGCTCTTGAGCAGTTTGGCCAGGGATGCGCTGGTGATGCCTTTGCCGACGGAGCTGACGACGCCGCCGGTGACGAAGATGTATCTCGGCATCTGCCTCGGGATTGCGCTTCCCCTTCGACGAACGATCGCGGCCACATGCGACCGTCTGTTCTAATCGGCATCCTATCGAGCCTGCCGAACTCGTGTCAACGCGACCGCGATTATGCGATCACGCGCCCGCCGCCGACCCGCCCTGGATGTTGACGATCAGCTCCACTCGATCCCCGTCGTGCAGCTCCGAGTCGTGATCGCCCTGCGCATCGTTGATGATGGCGGCGATCGCCTCCGCATCCCGCTCCCGGAATCCCTCATCCATGAGCAGGTCCCAGACCGTCATGCCGTCTCGATGGTCCACCGCGAACTCAGGTTGCTGACTACGCGATAGTTTGACCAGCGTGCTCGCGAGCTTGACGGAGACGGCCATGCGATCCTCCGCGCGACGACGCGGTCAACCCGGACGCTCTGCGGCCAGTGTAGCAAGGGCGTCCCGCTCGGCCGCGATGGCCGCTCCCAGCGCCGCCGCCCCCACCTCACGCACGCCGGCGGCGTCGATGCCGCCGCCCGCCGGGTAGGGAAACAGGGTGGTGAAGCGGCTCAGCGCCAGCGCCGTGCGCTGGGAGGCGTCCGCTACTCCGTCCAGCCCGGCGGCGCGCCAGAATCGGGCGGCCTCGTTGCGGGCCGCCGTGACGACAGCCGCCCAGTAGGCGTGGCCCTGGGCGTCGATCGGCGCATCGCTCTCCAGCAGCCCTCGCCAGCGCTCCAGCACCGGGATCGACTCCGCCGTCCGCGCCAGCCCGCGGGCCAGCCGCACCGCCGCCTCGCGGTCGGGCGGCGCGCGCTCCGGCAGCAGCACCAGCAGACGGCGCTCGCCGGCGCTGGGCAGACGGTCGTACGGCAGCCACTCGCCGACCTGCTCCGTCAGCGGGCCGCTGACGCGGTAGCGTTTTTTCCGGTCCTCGTAGCCGACGATCAGCGCGAAATCAGCCACTCCAGCCCCGTAGGCGATTACCGGGCAGCCGTCGTTGATCCGGCGGCGGATCCGGCGCCCCAGGAAGCGCGGCCGGCCGCGCTCCGCCGGGTCCCGATCCTCCACCCGCACGTGCAACCCCAGCGCCTCCAACGACGCCGCCACGCCGTCCAGGGATCGCGGTTGGTACCCTTTGCGCGCGAACGCCACCTCGGCCTCCAGCAACGACGCCGCCGGCGCCCGAAACGCCTCGCCCAGCGTGCCGCTCACCCAGGCAGCGTCGTGCTCGGCCCCCAGCGCGCGCAGCGCGCCCTGCACCGACCCCACCAGCGAGTTCCAGTTCCAGACGAACGCGGCCTCCAGCAAGCGCTCTCCCATGCCGGCAGCCTACCCCCACCCAAAAGCAACAGCCGCCCTCGGCGCGGCCGGCGTGTTACGCTGCCCGCCGTGACTCGTGCGACCCCGTCTACCGCCGACACCACCTCACACATCACGACTCTCGACAACGGGTTGCGGGTGGTCGTAACACCGCTGCCCCACTCGCAGGCGGCGGCGCTGGCGATCTACGTGGGCGTGGGCAGCCGCGCCGAGCGACGTGAGACGCTGGGGCTCTCCCACTACCTGGAGCACATGCTCTTCAAGGGCACCGAGTCCCGCCCCACGGCCCTCGAGATCTCCAGCGCCATCGAGGGCGCCGGCGGAACCCTCAACGCCTTCACCAGCAAAGAGCTGACCTGTTACTGGAACCGCGTCCCCTTCGATCGCTTGGATCTGGCCATGGACATCCTGGTGGATTCCGTGCGCCACTCCCTCCTCGACGTCCAAGAGATCGAGCGCGAGCGCACCGTGATCCAGCAGGAGATCAGTCACGCCCACGACGAGCCCGCCCAGCGCGTCGGCCAGCTCCTCAACGAGGCCGTCTACGGCGACCAGCCGCTCGGCTGGGCCATCGCCGGCGACTTGGAGAGCGTCGCCGCCGTCCGCCGCGACCACTTGGTGGAGCACATCGCAACCTGGTACCAGCCCGCCAACTCGGTGTTCGCGGTGGCCGGCAACGTCGATCCCGATGAGACCCTGGCGCTGGCCGCCCGCGCCTGGAGCGATGCGACCAACCGCCCGGTCCCCGAGACGGCCGCCGCGCGGGATGGCATGGCCCCGCAGCGGGTGAGCGTCGAGCACCGCGACATCGAGCAGTGCAACCTGGCGCTGGGGCTGCGCACCATCCCCCGCCGGGATCCGGACCGCTACACCCTCATCTTGCTCAACGACGTGCTCGGCTCGGGCATGAGCAGTCGGCTCTTCGTCGAGGTCCGGGAGCGCCGGGGCCTCGCCTATTCCGTGGGCTCGCGCTTGGCCCGCCAGTCCGATACCGGCTACTTGGCCATCGGCGCGGGCGTCACCGCCGACAACGTGCTGGAGGCCAACGACGTGATCCTCGCGGAGGTGGACCGCCTCACCCGCGAGCCCGTCCCCATCGACGAGCTCAACAAGGCCCGCGAACACGCCATCGGCGCCTTTCGGCTCAGCCTGGAGACGGCGCTCTCGCACGCCTTCCGCACCGGCGAGGATCTGCTGCAGGAGGGCCGCATCCGCTCCGTGGAAGAGATCGTCGACGCGCTGCGCGCCGTCACCCCCGACGACATCCTGCGCGTCGCCCAGCGGGTGGTCCAGCCGGGCAATCTGGCTGTCGCTGTCGTGGGCCCGTACAAGGACGCCGCCGCGCTGGAGTCGCGCGTCGCGGCCTAGCCGCTGATGGACGCCGTTCGATCCCTTCTGCTGCTGCCGCCGGGCTCGCGGCCCCCCGATGTCACGCCTGACGCCACTCTCCTCGATCTCTCCGCCGCGGAGCCGCCCGACCGCGATGCCGCACGCCGGGCCGCCGCCCAACTCGTCGAGCGCGGGCACCGGCTCTACCTGCACGTCCATCCCGTGGCCACGCGCGCCGTCCGGGACGATCTTCTCGGCTGCCTGATCCCGGGTGTCTACGGCGTTTCCGTGCCCGGGCTCCTCGCCGTCACGCAACTGCGGTACGTGGACAGCGCCCTGGAGGAGGCGGAGAGCAACGCGGGCATCACCCCGGGCCTCACCGCCCTCGGCGGCTGGATCGCGAGCGCCGGGGCGTTGGTCCACGCCGCCGACATCGCGCGGGCCTCGCACCGGCTCACTTGGCTCGGCCTGGACGGTCCCGCGCTGCGCACCGAGCTCGATCTCACCGCCTCCGGCCCTGACCACGCCCTCGACTACCCGCGCGCCACCGTGCTCTTCGCCGCCCGGGCCGCCGGGCTCCCCGCGGTGGACGGCTCGGAGACCGATGCCACGGTGGAAGCGGAGATCGCCGCCGCCCGGGGCGTCCAGGCGCTGGGCCTGCGCGGCAAGCTCACCGCGAGCGCGGCGGTCGCGCGCGCCTTCGAGTCGATCTTCCCTGCGCCGCGCGAGACCTAGCGGCCGCCGCGTCCTGTTTGCAGCCCGCGACGGGCACGGTATCCTGCGCCTGCTCCATGCCTGCTCCATTCGAGGAGGGCGATCCGTGGCCGCGCGCATTCTCCGCAGCATGATGTCCGTCCCGGGCATCCGTGAGCGCTTCTTGGAGCGCGCCAAGGAGATCCCTGCCGACGTCATCTGCTTCGACCTGGAAGATTCCGTCGCCGAGCCGGAGAAGGCCGCGGCGCGCGAGATGGTCGCCAAAGCCATCCGCGACTTCCCCGCCAAGGGACGGCTGCTCTACGTCCGCATCAACGGCCTCGACACGGGCCTCGCCGAGCTCGACCTCGACGCCGTCGTCGGCCCCTGGCTGCACGGCGTCAACATCCCCAAGGTCGATAGCGCCGCGGACATCCACCAGATCGACCACTACCTCACCTTTCTGGAGAAGACGCGGGACATGGAGCCGGGCCACGTCACCCTCATCCCCTGGATCGAGAACACCGAAGGGCTCGCCCGCTCCCACGAGATCTGCACCGCCTCGCCGCGGCTCATCGGCGCGGCCTTGGGCGGCGAGGACTTTGTCACCAGCCTCGGCGTGCACCGCACCCGCGAGGGCACGGAACTGGAGTACCCCCGCGCCAACGTCGCCATCGCCGCGCGCGCGGCCGGGCTGGTGCCCATCGACGCGCCCGAGTCCGATTTCCGCGACTCGGAGCACTTCCACAAGGAGGTCACCCACGCGCGCGGCCTGGGCTACCGAGGGAAGTTCTGCATCCACCCGTCGCAGGTTGAGATCGCCAACCGGGTGTTCGCCCCCAACGCCGAGGATGTGGGCTGGGCGCGGCGCGTGGTGGAGGCCTACGAGGAAGGCGAACGGCAAGGGCTGGGGGCGATAGCGCTGGACGGTGCGATGATCGACCGGCCCATCGTCATCCGCGCCTATGAGCTGCTGGACTGGCAGCGCCAAGTGGAGGAACAGGAGGCTGCGCTACGGCTATGAGCGCTATCACAGACGTCCGCGAAATCCGCGCCGGCGACGGCGAGGTCGGCATCGACATCGTGCGCAACGTCCGGCGTTGGGTGGACGACAAAGTCATCCCCGTCGCCGACGAATTCGAGCACGCCAACAAGTTTCCCACCGAGCTGCACAAGGACATGCTGGAGATGGGGATCTTCTCCATCACCTTCCCTGCGGAGTACGGCGGCCTCGGCCTCTCCTTCGAGACCTACGCCGCGGTCATCGAGGAGATCGCCCGCGGCTGGATGGGCCTGGCCGGCATGATCAACACCAACGTGATCGATGGCTGGGCCATTCAGAACTTCGGCACCCAGGACCAGAAGGACCGCTTCCTGCGCGGCATCGTCAGCGGCGAGACCCAAGCCTCCTTCTGCGTCACCGAGCCCAACGCCGGCTCCGACGTCCAGGCCATCCGCTCCACCGCCAAGCGCGACGGCGACGACTACCTCCTCAACGGCAACAAGCTCTTCGTCACCAACGCTGACCGCGCCGGTGTCTACCTGACGTTGGCCAAGACGGACCCCAACGCGCAGCCCCGCCACCGCGGCATCAGCGCCTTCATCGTGGAGCGGGGCACACCCGGCTTCACCGTGGGCCGCATGCTGGACAAGCTGGGCTACAAGGGCCCGCAGACCGGCGAGCTCTTCTACGAGGACGCCCGCGTGCCCGCCGCCAACCTCTTGGGCGGCGAGGAAGGCCACGGTTTCAAGCAACTGATCGCGGGGCTGGAGGTCGGGCGCATCAACGTCGCCGCGCGCGCGGTGGGCGTGGCCCAAGCCGCCTTCGACGCCTCCATCGTCTACGCCCAGCAGCGCCAGACCATGGGCAAGCCCATCGCCCAGCACCAGGTGATCCAGCTCAAGCTCGCCGACATGGCGACCAAGATCCGCGCCGCCCGGCTCCTCACTCAAGAGGCGGCGCGCAAGAAGGACCGCGGCGAGCGCGTCGACCTCGAGGCCGGCATGGCCAAGCTCTTCGCTTCGGAGATCGCCGCGGAGTGCGCCATGGAGGCCATGCGCATCCACGGCGGCATCGCCTACACCACGGAGCTGAGCGTGGAGCGCTACTACCGCGACGTCCCGCTGATGATGATCGGCGAGGGCACCAACGAGATCCAGCGACTCGTCATCGCCCGCCGCCTCCTGGAGTTGTACGCGGTCGAGTAGCCGCGCCGCGGAGAGGTCGCATGCCCACCAAAGAGCAGTTCGGGCGCTACCTGGAAGAGTTCACCGTCGGCGAGGTGATCGAGCACTGGCCCGGCCACACCATCACCGAAGCGGACGACGTCCTCTTCTGCATGCTCACCATGAACCACCACCCCCTCCACTCCGACGCCAAGTACGCGGCCGAGACCCAGTTCGGCCAGCGGGTGGTGCCCGGGCCGTTCGTCTTCAGCCTCGCGATCGGCATGACCGTGCCCGTGGTGAGCGGCAAGGCCATCGCCAACCTCACCACCACTGACATGGTGCACACCAAGCCCGTCTTCCACGGCGACACGCTCTACGCCGTCACCGAGGTGCTGGGCGTGCGCGAGTCCAAATCCCAGCCGGACCGCGGCATCGTCACCGTCAAGACCCGCGGCATCAACCAGCACGGCGACACCGTCCTGGAGTTCACTCGCCAGGCCATGATCCCCAAGCGGCCCCGGGACTGACGCCCGGCCCCATGCATGGGCTAGACTGACCGCCGGCTCAAGCCGCACGCAGACCCCTCAGGAAAGGACGTGCCCCCCATGCGCGTGCTCTGCAATGCCCACATGGACACCGAGGTCTTCAACGCCGCCGACAAGGCCGGCACGGTCGGCGCCACCCTCCAGGCCATCCTCGAGGGCCTGAAGCCGGAGGTCGCCTACTTCCTCGCCGAGAACGGCAAGCGGCCGTCTGTATTCGTGATCGACATTCCGGACGCCACCCACCTGCCCCGCATCGCGGAGCCCTGGTTCCTCGCCTTCAACGCCGAGTTCGAAAGCACCCCCGCCTTCATCCCCGCCGAGATGGAGAAAATCGTGCCGACGATCGAGGCCGCCGTGAAGAAGTACGCCTAGCCCACCGGCCCCTGTCCGTCGCCTGACCGCCTCTAGGCCAGACCCCGCCGCCCTCCGCCCCTCCCCGTCCGGATCCCGTCCGCCCGGACATCGATGACGGCTCAACGGGCCGCGATCTGCCACGTGCTTATCTGGAGTTACGCACTTCGCGTGCTATAATACGCCTATGGCGTTCCCTCCCCAACCCGGCTAGCCCGCCCGCACCGCCTCCACCGCCTCCGCGATCGCCGCGTCGATGCGCGCCACCACCCGTGCCCCGCCCCGCTCCATCACCGCCCGCGCCCTCCGCACCCGGCGGGCCCGCCGGGCGTCAAAAACTCCGCTCGCGATCGCCGCCTCCACCTCCTCCTCATCCTCGAACCGCGCCTCGCCCGACGGCGAGAGCCACGCGTCCAGGATCAGGTCCCGGTACCGCACCTCCTCCGGCGCGATCCGCACGTCCTCGATCACATCGACGCGGTAGCCCCGCAGCGACCCGTCCGGCCGGTGGATGCGGTACGCCCCGTACGGCCGCCCGCGCCACCACACCCCCCAAGAGACCGTCCCCACGGGCGCGTAGCGATCGTCCTCCGCCACCCAACGCCCCACCACCAACCCTTCGCGCACCAGCCACCGCTCCAGCGAAAAGTTCATGGTGGAACCGTCTAGCCGCTCCTTCACCTCGCGGATCCGCTCGGCCGGCGGCGGCGGCAACGGCGCGCTCATCGCCGCCATGCTAACCTCCGCGCGATCCCGATCGGAGCCGCGCCATGGCTGACTTCGCCTTCGACCACATCCGCTACGAACGCGATGGCCCCATCGCCCGCATCACCCTCGACCGGCCGGAGCGCCTCAACGCCATCGCCAATCACACGTCGCGCGAGCTGTACCAGGCCTGGCAGGACTTCCGTGACGACGACAGCCTGCACGTCGCCATCCTGACCGGCGCGGGCGACCGCGCCTTCTGCGCCGGCGCCGACCTCAAAGCCCAGCGGGCCACCGGCGAGGGCCCGCACCACGATGGAATATCCTTCGGCGGCATGACGAAAGAGCCGCCCATCGACAAGCCGACCATCGCCGCCGTCAACGGGCTGGCCCTCGGCGGCGGGCTGGAGATCGTGCTCTGCTGTGACATCCGCATCGCCGTGCCCCACGCCCGCTTCGGCGTGCCGGAGGTGTCGGTGGGCGCCATCCCCGGCGGCGGCGGGACGCAGCGCCTGCCCCGTGCCATCCCCCTGGCCGTCGCCGCCGAGATGCTCCTCACCGGCGACCCCATCGACGCCGAGACGGCGCTGCGCATCGGCCTGATCAGCCGCATCGTGCCGCCGGAAGACCTGCTATCCACCGCCACGGCCATCGCCACGACCATCGCCAAGCGCGCCCCGCTGGCCGTGCGCGCAAGCAAGGAGGCGCTCCTGCGCGGCCTGGAGATGCCCCTCATCCACGCCCTGGCCCTGGAGGACCACCTGGAAGACATGCTCCTGGCCAGCGCGGATTTCCAGGAGGGACTGAACGCCTTTGCGGAGAAGCGCGAGCCGCGCTTTCAGGGCCTCTAGCCTTCGTCGGCGTCCCCGGCCCCGGCCTCTCGCTCCAGCCGCTCCGCCGCCGTGGCCTGCGTCGCCCCCGGGAGCTCGCGGTCGATAGGTGCCGGCCCCCGCGGCGGCGCAGCCCGGGGCGCCGCGTGCTCGGGCAGCAGAGCCCGGCCGCTGAACAGCCGGAACGCCTCGCGCACGGCGCTCGGCTCGCCGCCCAGCGTGACGTAGTCGTGGAGCTGCAACTCGCTCTCACCCTCCGGGATGATCAGGTTCCCGTCGCGCATGATCAGGATGACGCGCACGTTGTGCCGGGCAGATGCAGCGCGCTGAGCGGCCGCTCGGCCAGCGTCGTGTTGCGGAGGACCACCTCCTCCAGTCCGCCGTAAAGGCCGGTGCCCAGCGCCTGGTAGAGCCCAGGGCGGAGGACGGCCCCCTCCAGCGCCATGGCCGTCGCCGCGCCCAGCCCGTAGGCCTCGACCCCCAGCGCCTCCAGCCGCGGATCGGTCTTGCCGACCCAGGTCACGATGCGCAGGTCTGTACTCTGTTCCCGCAACCGGGCCGCCGCCTCGTAGGTCAGCGTCGCGTCCTCGGTGGAGACCACCGCCACCTGCGCGAGCTCGGGCCGCGCGGCGGCGATGACGTCGGGATCCCGGGCGTCGCCGACGAGCGTCTCGCAGCCCACCTGCGCCAGCGGCTTCAGCGCCTCCTCGTCGACGTCGATCACCGTCACGGCCAGCCCCGCCCGGTACAGGCGCGGCGCCAGCTCCCGGCCCGTGCGCCCCGCCCCCACGACGATCGCGCGGCTCACCTTTTCCGCTTTCCGCACCGGCAGCACGGCGTTGAACGCCAGTGGCGCCGCGGCCGTGCTGACCAGCGCCAGCACCAGCAGCGCCGCGGTCTCCGCCTCGCCGAGGCGTCCGGAATCGACGGCGATGGTCGTCGCCGCCAGGACGATGCTGAGGTTTGCGCTCAGCAACAGCCCGCCCGCCACGGCGCGCCGCAGGCCGAACCCACCCCACAGCATGACGATCGCGGGCAGGAGCTTCACCACCAGTCCAGCCGCGATCAACGCCGGAATCAGCACGATGCCGGAGCCGCCGGCCCCAAGCGCCTCCAGGTCCATCTCGGCGCCGGCGGTGATGAAGAAAATGGGAATGAAGAACCCGTACCCGAGGGCGTCCAGCTTCACGCGCATCGACGAGCCCTGCCGCGGCGTCAGGATCGCCAGCGCCAGCCCGGCGAAAAAGGCGCCCAGCACCAGCTCGGTGCCCACCACCTGCGACAACACCACAAAGACCACCATCAGCGCCAGCGCTCCCCGGATCTGGATCTGGGAGGATGCGTGCGCCAGCTCCTCGAACAGCGCGCGGATCTCCGGAAAGCGCCGGCGGCCTTGCGTCGCCAGCCAGAGCAGCGCGACGAACATCGCCGGCAGCGCCAGGATCAGCGCCGCCTCGACGCCCAGGCCTTCGCGGTCGATCGCCGCGATGATCCCGATCGCCACGATGGCCACGAACTCCAGCAGGAACCCGGTCACCAGCAGCACCTGCGCGTACGCGCCCGATTCCTGCCGGTGCTTCAGCACCGGCGCCATCACCCCCACCGCGCTGGCGCTGAGCACAAAGAGCAGCAACTCAAAGTCGCTGACCTGGCCCCAGCGGTTCAGCCCCCAGAGCGTCAGCGCGGTCGCGACCAGGATCAGCGCCAGCAGCCCAGCGCCCGCCACCAACGGATGGCGCAGCGCCGCCCGCGGGTGGCGCCGCCGACGGCCGAGCGGGCGGACGAGCAGCCTCACGTCCACTTCCAGCCCGGCCAGGAACATCAGGTAAGCGAACCCGAACAGCGACAGGAACTCGAGCCAGACGTTCGCCTCGATCACGCCCAGCAGCGTGCGGCCGAAAATGATGCCGGCGGCGAGCTCACCCACCACCGACGGGATCGCGCCGCCGCTCAGCCGGTGCGTCAGCAGCGGAATGAAGAACGCCAGCCCCAAAAACCAGCAACAGCGGCGCGAAATCGATCTCGGATTCCACGCGCGTCTCTCGCCCCCATCGACCGCTGCGTGAGTTCGCCACAGTCTATCGCGCGGCGCTGTCGCGGCGATCGGCATGCTACGATTCCTCGGGTTTCGCGCGGGGCGGGGCCAATCGCGCATCAGGAAAGCAGCGCTACGCATGCCGGCGGTCGTGGTCATCGGCGGCCAGTGGGGCGACGAAGGAAAAGGCCGCATCGTCGACCTGGTGGCGCGCAAGGCGCACATCGTGGCGCGCTACTCGGCCGGTCACAACGCCGGCCATACGGTCGTGAATGAGCTGGGCGAGTTCGCCCTGCACCTCGTGCCCGCCGGCATCTTCTCGGAGAAGACCTGCATCATCGGCAACGGCGTGGTCGTTGACCCCGCCGAGCTGATCGCCGAGATCACGGCGCTCGAGGAACGGGGCGTGAGCACCCAGCGGCTGCACGTCTCCGATCGCGCCCAGCTCGTCATGCCCTGGCACCCCATCACCGACGCCGCCGAAGAGAAACTCCGCGGCAAGCTCGCCGTCGGCACCACCGGCAAAGGCGTGGGCCCCGCTTTCGTCGACAAGGTCGCGCGCCTCGGCCTCCGCATCTCCGATCTCGCCGACCCCGACGGCTTCGCCGAACGGCTGCGCTTTGTCCTGACCTACAAGAACCGCGTCTTCACCAAGCTCTACGAGCGCGAGCCCCTGGACTTCGACGACATCTTCAACTCCTACCGTGAATCTTGGAGCCGGCTGGAGCCTTACGTCGCCGATACCAGCGCCATCTGCCAGGACGCCCTCCACCGGGGCGAACGGCTGGTGCTGGAGGGCGCCCAAGGCAGCCTCCTCGATCTGGACAGCGGCACCTACGACTACGTCACCTCGTCCGTGCCCAGCTCCATGGCCGCCGGCGCCGCGCTGGGTGTGGGCATCAGCCCCCTGGCGGTCGAACGCGTCGTCGGCATTTACAAGGCCTATCAGACCCGGGTGGGCAACGGCCCCATGCCCAGCGAGCTCACCGGCGCCGAGGGCGACCGTCTCCGTGAGTGCGGCCACGAGTACGGCACCACCACCGGCCGGCCCCGCCGCTGCGGTTGGTTCGACGCCGTGGCCGGCCGCTACACCATCGTCCTCAACGGCTGCTCCAGCATCGCCCTGACCCGAGTCGACGTGCTCGACACGTTCGCAACGCTCAAACTCTGCGTCGCCTATGAGATTGAGGGGCAACGCGTGGACCGCTTCCCCAGCAGCCGCGCCGCCCTCGCCGCCGCCCGCCCGGTCCTGGAGGAGATGCCGGGCTGGGAGTGCCCCACCAGCGACTGCCGGCGCTTCGAGGATCTGCCCGCCGCCGCCCGCAGCTACGTGCGCCGGATCGAGGACTTGCTCGGCGTCCCGGCCGACATCGTGAGCGTGGGCCGCGAGCGCAACGAGGCGATCATCGTCAGCCCGATTCTCTGACCATGACCGGTGACGCCATCCTCACCGGCTTCCACATCCTCTTCGCCACCATCTGGGTAGGCCCGCAGGTGCTGGTGGCGGCCGCTGTGATCCCCGCCCTGCACGGCATCAGCGACGACCGCACCCGTATCGACGTGCTCGACCGCTTCACCCGCCGCTTCAACCTGGTCGCCTGGCCGGCCATGCTCGGGCTCCTCATCACCGGCGGCATCCTGGTGGCCGGCCGCATCGACGAAGTCCGCGACATCGCCCGAGCCGTTGGCGGCGACACCATCTACGACGTCCGCTGGGGCTACATCTTCGGGGCCAAGATGGCGCTGGTGGCGCTCGCCGTCCTAATGGTGGCGCTGCACTCCTTCCTCATCGGCCCCACCCTGGTGCGCTTGCAGCGGGCGGCGGCGGAACGCTCAGAGGCGCGCGCTTCCGATCGCGCGCGCGCGTTGCGGCGCTGGTCCGTCCTGCTGGCGGTCGGCGGGCTGATCGCCTCAATCTTCATCATCATCGCCGCCGGCTTCCTGGAGGGCGCCTTCGCCCTGCGCGGCGCCTGATCGCCCGGCCCGTCCCTCCGCCGGTTTCGGCTAACGGCGGCATTCGCTAACATACGGCGGCTAGCGGCCGACTGAGGTGTCATGCAATCGCGTGGGGTTCCCGTTTCGTTCTGGTTGCTCGTCTTGTCCGCGATGCTGATCGCGGGCATCGGCGCGATTATCGGCTTCGCCATCGACGATGCGACCACCGACACGCCCGCCTTCGCCATCGACGCCGCCAACGAGGCCGCCATCGATCTGTTTGAAGCCGGGCTCTTTGTGCCGGATGAGAGCGACCCCGCCCTGGCGCTGCTCGGCGAGGACGCGGCGCCGCTACCAAAGCCTCCGCCGCCGCCCTCCGACGGCCCGGCCGCGCCGCCCGCGGACCCGGACGCACTGCTGGCCGCCGCGGATCCCGGCCGCGGGCAAGCCCTCTTCTTCGAAAACGGCTGCAACGTCTGCCACGGCGACACGGGGCAGGGCGGGATCGGTCCCAAGATCGCCAAGACGCAGATCGGCTTGGCCGCGGAGATCCAGCAGTACCGCACCCCCGGGGAGGCCATGCCGGCCTTTTCCGCGGATCTGGTCCCGGACGCCGACGTCGCCAACATCTACGCCTGGCTCCAGACCCTGCCCGACTAACGCCCCCCACCCACCGGACGCCGCCTACAGGCCCAGCAGCGCCTCCAACGCCTCGATGTCGAACCCCTCGGCCGGCACCTCCACCGCCACGCCGTCCACGACCACCACCGGCGGCAGCCGCCAGCCGCTCTGCAGGAACTCTCGGCGCGCCGCCGGATCGACCGCGACGCGTCGCAGTTCGTAGTCCACCGCCCGCTCGTCAAGGAACTCCTTGACCACCCGGCAGGCGCTTCAGCGCTCGTGCGTGTACAGGAGGACCGTCACACGCCCACTCCCGGCGGCCGCCGGCTAGACGGAGATCGGCAGATCGATTGTGGCACGGGCCACTTCCGCCCGGATCCGCGCTGCCGTCTCCTCGTCCGGCTCCACCAGCGGCGGCCGCGTCGGTCCAACGTCGAAGCCGACGTGGTTCAGCGCGTACTTCACCGGCACCGGATTCCCCACCAGGAACATCGCCTCGGTCAGCGGAACCAACCGACGGTGGATCCGCGCCGCCTCTTGGCGATCGCCGTGCAGCGCGGCCTCGATCATCGCTCGTACCTGGCGCCCTGCCAGGTGTGAGACCACGCTCACCACGCCGTAACCGCCCAGCGCCAGGATTGGAAGCGTGTCGCCGTCGTTGCCGCTCCAGACCCGGAACCCGTCCGGCGCGCCTTCGATGATCCGCGCAATCTGGTCCAGGTCCCCGCCGGCCTCCTTCACGCCGACGACGTTGGGGATCTCCGCCAGCCGCAAAGTCGTGGCCGCCGTCATGTTGACCGCGGCGCGGCTGGGCACGTTGTACAGGATGCACGGCACCCGCACGGATTCCGCGACCGCGCGGAAGTGCTGGTACAACCCCTCCTGCGACGGCTTGTTGTAGTACGGGACCACCTGCAGCAGCGCGTCCACCCCCAGGGCTTCCGCCTTTTGCGACGAGTCGATCGCGGTGTGCGTCGCATTCGACCCCGTCCCGGCCACCAGCGCGCCGCCCCGCTCGCGGACGACGGGCAGCAGCTCACGAAACAGCGTGCGCTCCTCTTCGAACTCCAGAGTGGGGGACTCGCCCGTGGTGCCGCACACCACCACGCCGTCGCTGCCACTGTCCAGGAGGGCGATCGCGAGCCGCTTCGCCTGCTCCACGTCCACTGATCCGTCCGCCCGCATCGGGGTGACCATCGCTGTCAGGAGACGTCCGAGGTCCGCCATCGTCTCCCTCCGATCGCTGGGCCGCCGCTACAGGCAGCCGTCGTCCAGCATCCACTCCACCATCTGCACAATGTTCAGCGCTGCGCCCTTGCGCAGGTTGTCGCTCACCACCCAGTAGACCAGCCCGTTGCGATGGGAGAGATCCTGGCGCACCCGCCCGACGAACACAGGGTCCTGCCCGGCGCACTCGCGCGGGGTCGGGTAGCCCGCGTGGAGCGGGTCATCCATCACGGCCAGGCCGGGCTGATCACGCCACAGCGCGCGCGCGTCCGCCGCGCTCAGCGGCGCATCCAGATCCACGTGCACGGCGACCGCGTGCGACACCAGCGTGGGGATGCGCACGCAGGTCGCGCTCACGGCCAGGTCTGGTTGTCGGAGGATCTTGCGGCTCTCCGCCGCCATCTTCCACTCCTCTTTCGTGTAGCCGTCCTCCAGGAAGACGTCCACTTGGGGAATGGCGTTGAAGGCGATCGGCTTGGGGTAGATCACGGGCGTGATCGCCTCGTCCGCGAGCGTGGCCGCCGCTTGCTCGCGCAGCTCGGTCATCGCCGCGTGGCCGGTTCCGGACACGGACTGGTAGGTGGCCGCGATCACGCGCAGCACCCGTCGTTCTTGCAGCAACGGCGCCAGGGTCAGCGCCAGCGGCACCGTGGAGCAGTTGGGCGTGGCGATGATCCCCTGATGGCTGCGGAGTTCCTCCGCGTTGATCTCCGGCACCACCAGCGGCACCTCCGGCTCCAGGCGGAAGGCCGATGAGTCGTCGAACGCCACGGCGCCCCGATCGCGAGCGATGGGACACCACTGCCGCGACGCCTCGGTCGACGCGGAGACAAAGGCGACATCGGCCCCGTCGAACGCGGCCGCCGTCGTTTCCGCCACGCGGAGCGCTTTGCCTTGGAACGGCAGGGTGCGCCCCGCCGAACGCTTGGTCGCCAGCAGGCGCAACTCGCGCACCGGTAGCCGCCGCTCCTCCATGATCCGCAGCAATTCGGCGCCCACGATGCCGGTTGCGCCCACCAGCGCGACGGTCAATTCGCGGCTCATGTTGACTCTCCGCGTTCACCCTCCGCGTGAAACACCATAGTAGCGGCAGCGGATGGCGGCGCGACAAGCGCCGCGGTGGTCGATCAGTCGCCCAGGCCCAGCAAGCGCTCCAGCCCAATGACGAGATGGTCGAGTTCCGGCGTCGCGCGGACCGCGCGGAGCACCCCAGGCATGAAGGACTCGCGGCTCATCGTGTCGTGGCGAAGCTTGAGCGTTTCCCCCGTGCCGCCGAAGATCACTTCCTGATGCGCCACCAGCCCGGGCAGCCGCACCGAGTGGATGCCGACGCCACCCAACTCCGCGCCGCGCGCGTCTGGCAGGCTCTTCCGCTCCGCCACGTTGTGGCTGAAGTCGCCGTCGCGCGCGGCGCGCATCGCACGCGCCGTGGCGATGGCCGTCCCCGACGGCGCATCGACTTTGCCCGCGTGATGTTGCTCGATCACCTCCACGGCGTCGAAGAAGGGCGCGGCCATGCGCGCCAGGTGGATCAAGAACACCGCTCCCAGCGCAAAGTTGGCGGCGATCACCCCGCCCAGCTTCGCCTCCGCGCAGGCGCTCTCCGCCTGCCCAATGAGCGCGTCTGACAGCCCCGACGTGCCGATCACCGGCCGCACGCCCGCCTCAATCGCTCGCGGCAGCAGTTGTTCCGTCCAAGCGGCGTTGCTGAAATCGACCACGACGTCCGCGCCGAAGTCGCCAACGCCCTCCGGCGTCTGACGCAGCGGCACCGTTCCGGCTCCGTCGGGCAGGGCGTGCGTGTCTCCCTGGGAGAACTTCTCCAGGACGCCGGCGATCTCCAAGTCCGGCGCGGCGGCAAGCGTCCGCAGGATGAGGGTCCCCATCTGACCGGTCCCGCTGACGGCCACGCGTAACGGCATCGGCCGGCCCTTTAGCGCTGAGGCGCCCCGAAATCGGGCCGCGGCGGCGGCGGCGGCCCCGGGCGCTCATCGGACGCTGCCGACCCACCGGGCGGCGCGGCGCGCCTCACCATCGTCTGGGCCAGCGGCCGCCGGGCGGCGGTGGAATCGGGCTGCGGTTCGGGACGCGGGCCGCTGGGCTTGCGCCGCCGCCGCCGGCGGCGGCGTTTGTCACCGTCATCGCCGCCATCGCCGGAGCTCTCCTCCGGCTCGCGTTCCTCGCGGCCGCTCGGTCCGTCCCGGCCACCCTCGCGCGCCCCGCTCGGTCCATCGCCGTCGCGCGCCCCGCTCGGTCCATCGCCGTCGCGCGCCCCGCTCGGTCCACCGCCGTCGCGCGGCCCGCTTGGCCCACCACTGTCGCGCGGCCCGCTCGGCCCACCACTGTCGCGCGGCCCGCTCGGCCCCGCCTTCGCGCGGCCCGCTCGGCCCGCCGCCGCTCCGCGGGGGACGGCTCGGACCAGCGCCTTCGCGATCGCTCTCACGCGGGCGCTCGCTTTTGGCGCCGAGAACCGCCCGCCGCGACGCATTGATCCGGCCCAGATTATCGATCTCGGTGACCTGCACCATGATCTCGTCGCCCACCTTGACGATGTCTTCAACGGACGCCACCCGGTAATCGGCGAGTTCGGAGATGTGCACCAGCGCGTCTTTGCCCGGCAGGATCTCCACAAACGCGCCAAAGTTCATCAGGCGGGTGACCTTGCCGGTGTAGATCTCGCCCGGCTCCACCTCTTTGGTCATGGCGCGGATTGCGTCGGCCGCCGCACGCATTGCGGCCTCGTCCGGCGCCGAGACGAAGACGGAGCCGTCCGATTCGATGTCGATCGAGGCGCCGGTCTTCTCCTCCAGGCTGCGAATCGTCTTGCCGCCCGGGCCGATGATGGCGCCGATCTTCTCCTGCGGCACTTCCACCCGCAGCATCCGCGGGGCGTAGCGCGACATCTCGGTGCGCGGCTCCGCAATGATCTCCTTCATGGCGTCCAGCACTTGCAGCCGCGCGTCGCGCGCCTGGCTCAACGCCTGCCCCATGACCGCCGTGGTGATCCCCTTGACCTTGATATCCATTTGCAGCGCGCTGACGCCTTCGCGCGTTCCCGCGACTTTGAAGTCCATGTCGCCGAGGTGATCCTCCAGGCCGGCGATGTCGGTGAGCACGGCGTACTCGTCCTCGCCCTCGCCCTTGATCAGGCCCATCGCGATCCCGGCCATCGGCGCCTGCAACGGCACGCCCGCGTCCATCATCGAGAGGATGGAGGCGCAGATGCTGGCCATGGAAGTGCTGCCGTTGGAAGACAACACCTCCGAGACGATACGGATCGTGTAGGGAAACTCATCGAAGCTGGGCAGCACGGTCTGCATGGCGCGCTCGCCTAGCATGCCGTGCCCGATGGAGCGCCGGCTCGGCGAACCGACGCGTCCCGTTTCGCCGGTCGAGAACGGCGAAAAATTGTAGTGGTGCATGAAGCGCTTTGAATCGGCGGGCGTGAGATCGTCCAGCCGCTGCGCCATCCCCGTCCCCGCCAGCGTCGTCAGCGAGAGCACCTGCGTCTCGCCGCGTTCGAAGAGCCCGGAGCCGTGCGTGCGCGGCACCATGCCCACCGCGCCGCTCAACGGTCGGATCTCGGTGAGGCTGCGCTGGTCCGGCCGCACGCCGCGCTCCAGGATGTTGGCGCGGATGATCCGGCCCTCCAGATCGGAGAACGCCGCCCCGAACGGCCCCGCATCGCCGTCGTCGCCGGCCAGATCCAGCGCGCGTGCCCGCAGCTCGCTCAGGCGCGCTTCGCGCTCCGCCTTGGTGACGCCGGTCATCGAGAGCGCCGCGGCGAGATCGTCGCCGATCGCCCCTTCGACTCGCGCCAGCGCCCCCGCGTCGATGCTTTCGGGCGTGTACGGCCGCTTGGGCTTCCCCAGATCGGTGTGCAACTGCTCTTGCATCACCACAATCGACGCGATCGCTTCTTGGCCGAGAGCCAAGGCCTCCACGAGGATCTCCTCGGATACCTCGTCGGCGTCGGCCTCCACCATCATGATCGCGTCTTTCGTCCCCGAGACCACAAGGTTGAGCTGACTTTCCGCCAGTTGCGCGAAGGTCGGTTGCACCACGAGCGCGTCGTTGACGTAGCCGATGCGTACCGCTCCCACCGGCCCCTCGAAGGGGATGTCGGAGATCGTCAGGGCCGCGCTCGCGGCGATCGTCCCCAGCGTGTCCGGCGGGGTCTCCATATCGGCCGACAGCACCGTGAGAATGACCTGGGTGTCGTCGGCGTAGCCCTTGGGAAAGAGCGGACGCAGCGGCCGGTCCGTCAGCCGAGCCGATAGCACGCCCGTCGTGGTCGGCCGGCCCTCCCGGCGAAAGAACGACCCCGGAATGCGGCCGGCGGCGTACAGCCGCTCCTCGAATTCCACCGTCAGCGGGAAAAAATCGATGCCGGGGCGCGGGTTGCTGGCCGTCGCGGTCCCCAGCACCATCGTGTCGCCGTAGCGGACCGTCACCGCCCCGCCTGCTTGCTGGGCAAGGCGGCCCGATTCGATGATCAGTGGCCGCCCGGCCAGCTCAATTTCGTAATGCTTCTCCATAGTGCCCTTCTGCGTCCGGCGATCGCGCCGGACTTGTGATACGTGCGGTTGACCCATGCATCCACGGGACGCCGGCTCGCCTTCGACCTCCTTGAAGGGCCGGCGTCAACAGTGATCTGCCTCGGCGCCCGCGCTCAGGCCGCTCCATGTCCCTGCGGCTCCGGCGCGTCGCGCCACCGACGGTCCTTGCCGTCGCGACCTTTTAAGTCGTACGGCCTCCGCTATTTGCGGAGGCCGAGGCTGTTGATCAGGTTGCGGTATCGCTCTACGTCCGTCTTGTTGAGGTACGCCAGCTGGCGTCGGCGCCGCCCGACGAGCTTCAGCAGGCCGCGGCGCGTGCTGTGATCGTGCCGATGCTCCCGCAAGTGCTCCGTCAGGCCTTTGATCCGCTCGGTCAGCATAGAAACCTGGACCTCCGGGGACCCGGTGTCCGTTTCGTGCACACGATGCGCTCGGATGGTGGCGTCTTTTTGCTCGCGCGTCAGCATTTACAAGCCATAGGGTCGGTTCCCTCTGGGCGTACGAGACCCGCAGTCGGCGCTCACCTCGCGGCCGGCTGGCCGGTGCGCCTCGGGTCTATCGCTGCCGCCATCCTAACATAGCGATTTCCGCACGCACAATAACATCCCACTGGGCGCGGGCCCCGTGCCGGGCGCGAACGGCGCTCCCCGTCACCAGCCCGAGCGTCCCGGCGATCTCCCATCCGGGCACGCTGTTCGCCGCGCTCAAGGTGACTGCCATGGGGCCTCCCTTTCTGGTCGCCCTGCGACTCCAAGCGCCGCCTCCCCATACCGCCGCCACGCCAGCGCCAGCGCCAACGCCACGCCCGCCACCGCTGCCCCCGCCACCGCATCCAGGATGAAGTGGTTGCCCGTCAGCACCACCGCGAAGAGCTGCGCCGTCGGCAGCGCCACGGCTGCCACCACGGCCGCCGCCCCCCAGCGACCGCGCGGCCGTCCGAGCACCAGCGCCACGCTCAGCAGAAGCGCCCAGCCGAAGTGCAGGCTGGGGAGAGCGGCGTACGGGTTCACGAACGGCTCCAGCTCCTGCGCCTGGTACGACGCCTGACTGTAGCGCGCCACGGTATCGACGACGCCGGCGTCCGGCAGGAGGCGCGGCGGCGCCACGGGCAGCGCGTAGTACATCGCCAGCGCCAGGATGGCCGATGACAGAAACGCGTTCCGCGTGAACAGGTACAGCGCGCGACGCCGCCAGAACAGCCACACCGCCACCACCACCACGACAGGCATGTGCGTCCAGAAGTAGATGCCGTTGAACAGCTCGATCAGCGGACGCGACTGCAGGATCCAGCCCTGCATCGCGGGCTCCCAGTAGATCCCCAACGCCCGCTCGATATCGATGATCCCGGCGGCGCGCTCGGCCGCTTCCACCGCGCGATCGCTGACGGCGCCGCGGACGAGAAAGTACGCCAGGCCGCCCAGCGCGACGATGCCCAACTCGGCGAGGAAGAGGCGCGGCGCGCCGCCCTTCGCCATCCCCAGTCCCCTCCGCACCGCCGCTTCGATCATGGCCACACCGTAGCCCCGCCGCCCGAGGCGTCCAAGGCGCGCGTGTTACGATCGCCGCGTGCCGGACCTCTCGATTGATACCGCGACCATGGACCCCGCCGTCATCGACGCGACGAACCTGCTGCTCTTCGTCGACCGTCGTGATGACCCCGTCGGCGGCGGCCCGCTGCAGTCGCTCGACGCTGCGCTCGACGGTGCGCTCCGCGCCTTGGCGGCGCAGGGCGAGCTCACCGGCCGCAAGGGTGAGGTGGTGGTGGTCCACTCGCTCGGCAAGCTGGCCGCCCAGCGCGTCCTCTTGGCGGGGCTCGGTGATGCCGCCTCCGTCGATCTCGACCGGGTCCGGGCCGTGACCGCGGACGCCGCGCGCCGCGCGCGCGCGTTGTCGGACGGCAGTCTGGCAATCGACCTCCAGAGCCCCTCCCTCACGGCCTTCGGCGAGGAAGCGCTGGCCCAGGCTGCGACCGAGGCCGTCGTGCTGGGGCTCTACCGGTTCGAGCGCTATCAGTCCGCCCCGCCGGAACCGCGCCACGCGATCGATCGCCTGGTACTGCTCGGCGGCGATGGGCCCGCGCTCGACCGCGGCCGCGATCGCGGCCGCATCGTGGCGGAGGCGGCCAACCTAGCGCGCGACCTCGCCAACGAGCCCAGCAACGTCCTCACGCCGACGGAGTTCGCCGGCCGCGCTCAGGCGCTGGCTGCGGAGACGGGGCTGGACTGCGAGATCTTGGATCAAGAAGCGCTGCGCGCCCTAGGCATGGGCGCCTTTCTGGGCGTGGCCCGCGGGTCGCACCAGCCGCCGCAGTTGATCGTGCTGCGGCATCGCGGCGGCGGCGCGGAACCGGGGCTGGGCTTTGTCGGCAAGGGCATCACCTTCGATACCGGCGGCATCTCAATTAAGCCCGCCGACAACATGGGGGCCATGAAGCAGGACATGAGCGGCGGCGGCGCGGCCGTCTGCGCCACCGTCGCGCTCGCCCGTCTCCAGGCGCCGATCAACGTCACCGCCATCGTCCCCGCCACAGAGAACATGCCCGGTGGCGCGGCCATTAAACCAGGCGATATCCTCACCGCCATGAACGGCACGTCCATCGAGGTGATCAACACCGACGCCGAGGGGCGCCTGATCCTCGCCGATGCCCTCTGCTACGCCAACCACCTGCACCTCTCGCCCTTAGTGGACATCGCCACGCTCACCGGGGCCTGCGCCGTGGCCTTGGGCACCGTCGCCTTCGGCCTCATGGCCAACGACGACGCGCTGGTCGCCGAATTACAGGCCGCAGCCAAGCGCGCCGGGGAGCCCATCTGGCAGTTGCCGATGTTTGAGGAGTACGACGAACTGATTAAGAGCGACATCGCCGACGTCAAGAACACCGGCGGGCGTCTCGGTGGCGCCATCACCGCGGCCAAGTTCCTGGCCAAGTTCGCGGGCGAGACGCCCTGGGCGCACCTCGACATCGCCGGCATCGACGACTCGGACAAGGACAAGGGCGTCCTCGTAAAGGGCGCCACCGGCGTGCCCGTGCGCACGCTGGTGGAGTTCGCCCTGGCCACGGCCGGCCGCTAGGCGCCCTGCGGAAGGATGCCATGACCGCCGAGCGCACCACGGACCTGCCGCCCGATGAGGAAGCGGCGCTGCGGGAGACCTACCGCCGCGAGATGCGAGAGCTGGCGCAACGCTTCTGTGAAGAGCGCGGCTACATCCTCACCAACGGCGACCAGACCATCGAGGACTTCGTCACCATGCGCCTCAAGTTCGGCAAGTTCTTCTGCCCCTGCCAGCCGGGGAACACGGACGAGACGATCTGCGTCTGCCCGCCCGTGGCGAACGGGTTGGTGGACTTTGAGGGCACGTGCTTCTGTAACTTCTTCAGCCTGCCGCCGGATCGGCGGCCGCTGAAGGAAGAGCTCGCCTAGCGACCGGCCAGCAGCGCCGCGACGCGGTCCAGCACCCGCCCGGCGACGCAGTACTTCGACAGCAGCGGCAGCGCCTCCGGCTCGCCTCCTCCGTCGATGAGGACAACCCGATTGGTGTCGCCCCCGAAGCCGGACTCGGGGTCGCTGACGTCGTTGGCCACGATCAGGTCCAGCCCCTTTTTCTTGAACTTGGCCTGGGCGTTCGCCACCAGGTCGTTCGTCTCCGCGGCGAAGCCGATCTTGAGGAAGCGGCCGCTCAGCGACGCGAGCAGGTCGGGCGTCTCGCAGAGATCCAACGACCAGCCGGCGCCGTCCCCTTGCTTTTTCCGCTTCTCGACAGCGGCCTCGGCTGGCCGAAAGTCTGCAACAGCGGCGGCCATCACCAGAACGTCGGCGCTGCGGACGCGCCGCTCCAGCGCACCCAGCATCTCCTGCGCGCT
Organism: Dehalococcoidia bacterium; assembly: GCA_963663235.2. Taxonomy (GTDB): domain Bacteria; phylum Chloroflexota; class Dehalococcoidia; order Bin125; family Bin125. Next base: position 332,578 of record CAXXNO010000004.1, on the reverse strand, counting down.
CTCCACCCGATCGACGGTCACCCCGAACAGCCGCGCCGGCACCGGTTCCGTGCTGATCAGCGAGACGGCCGCGCCGCGGTCTCGCGCTGCTTCGGCCAGGGCGAAGCCCATCTTGCCGCTGGAGCGATTGCCGAGGTAGCGCACGGGGTCGAGCGCTTCCCGGCTCCCTCCGGCCGAGACCACCACGTGCCGCCCGCGCAGATCGCCATGCTCCCGCCCGATGAGCGCCCGCGCGCCCCCGACGATCGCTTCCGGGTCCGCCAGCCGCCCGATCCCCACCTGCCCGCTGGCCAGGCGGCCGGTCTCCGGCCCCACCAGCAGGACTCCCCGGGCTCGCAGCCGCTCGACGTTGGCCTGCGTCGCCGGGTGGTTGTACATGACGGCATCCATCGCCGGCGCCACCAGCACCGGCCCGGTGGTCGCCAGCGCCGTCAGCGTGACCAGCGAATCGGCGATGCCTTGCGCCAGCTTGGCGACGGTCGTAGCGGTGGCCGGGGCCAGCACCAGCGCGTCGGCGCGCCGTCCCAGCTCCACGTGCAACTCCGCCGGCACATCCTCCGCGAACATGTCGGCGGCCACCAAGCCACGGACCAGACTGCGGAACGTCAGCGCGGGCGCGAAGCGCTCCGCGTTCTCGGTCAGCACCACGTCGACCGTCGCGCCCGCCCCCTCCAGCAGTCGCGCGATCTCGAACGCCTTGTAGGCGGCAATGGAGCCGCTCACACCGAGCACCACTCGGCGCCCGTCCAGGGCGGCCGGTCCGGGTTCCAGGGGCCCGGTCGCCAATTCGCTCACTCTCGTCCCTCGATATTCAGGGCGTAGAGGATCCGCAGCCCCTCCAGCGTGAGATCCGGCGCCACCACGTCCACGGCGGTGGTCTCCTGGGCGATCTGCTCCGCCCAGCCGCCGGTCCCGATCACCCGGCCTCCGCCCAACTCGGCTTTGAAGCGGCTGATCATGCCCTCCACCAGCCCAACGTACCCAAAGAGAATGCCCGACTGCACGGCCGCGACCGTGTTAGAGCCGATGGCGCTCTCCGGCCGCTGCAGCTCGACCCGGTACAGCCGTGACGCCCGCTCGAACAGCGCCTCCGCCGCCACGCCGATCCCCGGGGCGATGGACCCGCCGATGTAGCTGCCCTCCCGGTCGATCGCGTCGAACACCGTCGCCGTGCCGAAGTCCACCACGATCAGCGGCGGCGGCCCGTGGTGCTGGAGGGCCGCCACGGCGTCGACGACCCGGTCGGCGCCGACCTCCCGCGGGCTGTCGTAGACGATGCGCAGCCCCGTCTTCAGCCCGCCCCCCACCAGCAGCGGCTCGACCCCGAAATAGCGCCGGCAGACCTCTTGAAACACCGGGGCCAGCGCGGGCACCACCGAGGCGATGATGGCCCCGTCGACCGCTTCCTGCTCGATCCCCTTGGTGCGCAGCAGGGCTTGCAGCAGAACGCCGTATTCGTCCGCCAGCCGCTCGTGCGCCGTGGCGAGCCGCCAGGTGGGGCCCAGCCTATCGCCCGTGAACAGCCCTAACTGCACCGTCGTGTTGCCGATGTCGATTGCCAGCAACATATGCGCGCTTCACCACCGGCGCCCTTCCTGAGGGTGACGGCTACTATACGGGCCCCTTTCCCCCCTCGACAAACGCCCGCCACACGATCAGATCCGGCGGAAGCTTGTAATCCGTCTAGGAGCCTCTTGTCAGGACCGCCTTGCGCTCCCTACTATCGCTCCCGTCCAGGCTTGCCCCAGATAAGAAACGGACGATTGTCCCCCGGCATCCTCTGCTCGGAGCGGGCCTCGGGCGCCTCGGGCTCACATGCCGCGGCGATCGGGTCCCCAAGCAGTCGAGAGTCGCGCGCGCCGATGCCTGCTGCCCCCAGCGACCCAAACCCAAACCCCAAGCCCGAGGACCGCGGCGCGCTGCCCTCCCCTTCGCAACTGTGGCGCGGCGCCCTCGAGCGCTTGCGGCGCGTCGTGCCGACCCCCTCGTTCGACACTTGGTTCGCCGATACGCAAGCCAGCGGCATCCACGGCGGCGTCCTGCAGGTGAGCGTCGCCTCCGACTTCGCCCGCGAAGCCCTCACCACGCAGTTCTATCCCGCTATCTCGGAAGCCCTCGCCGCCGTGGCCGGCCGCCGCATCCAGGTCGACTTCGTCGTGCGCCCGCACGACGAAGCGCCCGTGGAGAGAGCGGCGCAACCGCTCCCGGCCAGCGAGCCTCCGCCGTTCCGCCGCTCTCGCCCCGTCCTCACGTCCCACTACACGTTTGACACGTTCATCGTCGGTCGCAGCAACCGGCTCGCCCACGCCGCTGCCACGGCGGTCGCGGAGCGGCCCGGGCGCACCTACAATCCGCTCTTCATCTACGGCGGCGTGGGCCTGGGCAAGACGCACCTGCTCCAGGCCATCGGGCACATCACCGCGCCGCAACTTCAGACCCTTTACCTCAGCACGGAGGTATACACCAACGAGTTCGTGACCGCGCTGCGTGAGCACGGCATGGAGCGCTTCCGCCAGAAGTTCCGCAACGTCGATGTCCTCCTCATCGACGATATCCAATTCATCTCGCGCGGCGAGCAGACACAGGAGGAGTTCTTCCACACCTTCGATGCCCTCTACAACCAGAACAAACAGATCGTGATCAGCAGCGACGTCTCACCCAAGCTGTTGACCGCTCTCGAGGAACGGCTGCGCTCTCGCTTCGAGGGGGGCCTGATCGTCGATATCGCCCCGCCCGATGTGGAGACACGCCTCGCCATCCTGCACTCCCGGGCGGAACTCGAGGAACTCAACGCACCGGAAGAGGTGCTGCTGCTGATCGCACATCGAGTGCAAGACAACATCCGCCAACTGGAGGGAGCCCTGACGCGAGTCGCGGCCCTGGCGCGTCTTTACCGCCAGCCGATCTCCCGTGACCTCGCCGCGGAGGCCCTCAACGCGATCACTTCCACCCCGCGCTCCGCCGTGCCGCTGCCGTCGATCATCCTGGAAGCGGTGGCCCAATGCACCGGCGTCCCGGTCGAGGCCCTAACCAGCGCCCGCCGGGAGAAACAGGTCGCCTACGCCCGGCACATGGCGATGTATCTCCTCCGGGACGTGGGGCAGCAGTCGTACGCTCAGATCGGCCGCCTGCTCGGCGGCCGCGACCACACCACGGTCTTGCACGGCTTCCGCCGCATCCAGCGGTTGATCGACGAAGACCCCGATGCCCGGCGTGACTTGATGGAGATCCGGGCCGCCATCGCCGCGCGCTGAGCGCCCGCCCTACATTCACCCCGCCCTTTTCGGTGGATAAGTGCACCTTCTTGGTGGAGAAGGCGCTCCCGCAGTGGATAACTCGCCCGCATCACTGCTTCAGTGTTGACCGGCCCACACTCTGGGCATCGGCTCCTTCTCCACACCCATCCACGCTTCCGCCCAAACCCAGACTATCTACGGGGATGGCCACGTTGGTTTTCGCCGCGCTTTACGCCACTCTTCACGCTATCCAGAAAGTCCACTGCGCTACGACTACTTCGACGATCCATGATCCCTATCCTTACTGTGTTAGCAAGGTCTTAGTAGCGCTGTGCACGTTAGGGAAAACCCTAACCAGGAAACGTCGGCCGAATGCTGGATCAAGTGGAAGTGGAAGTGCGCGCTGGAGCCGGTGGCGCCGGCTGCGTATCGTTCCACCGCGAGAAGTTCGTTCCTCTGGGCGGGCCGGACGGCGGCAACGGCGGCCGAGGCGGCCACGTGAGCGCGCTGGCGACGGCACAAACCAACACTCTCAACCGCTACCGCCACACGCGCCGCATTGATGCCAAGGCAGGGCAGCCCGGCGAGAGCAACAACCGGCATGGCCGTGCAGGGGAGGACACAATTCTGGACGTCCCAGCGGGGACAGTGGTCATCCGGCTTAGCGCACAGGATGAGCCGGAAGAGGTGATCGCGGATCTGCGGACGGACGGGCAAGTGGCACTCCTCGCGCGCGGCGGCCGCGGCGGGCGGGGCAACACGTACTTCAAAAACTCGATAAACCAAGCGCCGCGCGTCGCACAGCGGGGCCACCGCGGCGAAACCGTGCGCTTGCGCCTGGAGTTGCGCCTCATCGCCGACGTGGGGGTGGTAGGACTGCCGAATGCTGGCAAGTCGACGCTCCTGCGCGCGCTGAGCGCCGCGCGGCCGCGAGTGGGCGAATACCCCTTCACCACACTGGAGCCGGCGCTCGGCGTGGTAGCGGTGGGTTGGGGTGAATTTGTCCTGGCGGACCTCCCCGGCCTGATCGAAGGGGCGGCTGAGGGGGTCGGCTTGGGCCACGACTTTCTCCGCCATACGGCGCGGACGCGTCTCCTGCTCCACCTGATCGATGGCAGCGTCACCGATCCCGTCGGCGCCTACGACACGATCTGTCACGAGCTAGAGGCCTACAGCGCGGAGCTGGCCCGCCGGCCCCAACTGGTCGTGATCAACAAAATCGACCTGGATGATGTCGGCGCACGCCGCGCTGACATCGAGGCCGCATTTCGCGCGCGCGACATCCAGCCGCTGTTCGTCTCCGCCGCAGCGGGGATCGGCGCCCGCGAACTGGCCGAGCGTTGCGCCAGAAACCTCCAAGAGGTCCGCGAGGCGATACCTGCCGTTCCCCGTGAGTTGCCGATCATCAAACCCAAGGCCGACTCGCGCCGCTTCCACGTGCATCAGGAGTCGGACGGCGTCTACCGAGTGGCGGGCGCACAGATCGAGACCTTCGTTGAGATGATGGACATGGAGAACGAACTCTCGCGTGAGGAAGCGTACCGCTGGCTCGCACGCCGCGGCGTAGTCGCCGCCTTGCGCCGCGCCGGCGTCCAGGCCGGCGATCGGGTGCGCGTGGGGGATATCGAGTGGGAGTGGGAGCAGTGACGGAGGAGCGGCTGGGGCTGCTCGGCGGCACCTTCGATCCCTTGCACGCCGCGCATCTGCGCATCGCCACGGCCGCCCGCGACGCGCTCCGCCTTGATCGAGTGCTCTTCATTCCTGCGGGCGATCCCTGGCGCAAGCGCGACCGCTCGATCACGCCGGCGATGCAGCGACTGGCGATGGTGCGCTGCGCCCTGGAGGGAATTGAGGGCTTCGCCGACTCCGATCTCGAGGTGCGCCGCGGCGGCCTCACCTACACCGTCGACACGCTGGAGGCGCTGCGCGCGCAAGGCGGCGATACCCTCTGGTTCATCATGGGCAGCGACACGCTGGAGGATCTGCCCAACTGGCGCGAGCCTCAGCGGCTGATTGGCCTGACGCGCCTCGCCGTTGTCATGCGCCCACACCACGCACTCAGCAGTGAGCGATTAGACCTTCTACTCCCTGGCTTGGCTGCTGCCGTCGATTGGGTCCCCATGAAAGCGTGCGACATCAGCGCCCACGCTATCCGCACCCGTCTCGCGGCGGGAGAGTCGGTAGAGGACATCGTCCCGCCCGCCGTCCTGGCATACATCCGCGCGCAGGGGTTGTACCGGAGCGCCGGCTAGTCCGGCGTCTCGCCGGGCCCGAGGTCCACGGTCTTCGCGTCGTAGTACTCCTTGCGCATTAACACCGCGACGCGAGGACCAGGCGGCCACAGCATCGGCTGCACGCGCAGCGTCTGGATCCAGGCAAAGCCGGCGTCACGCCCCAGCCGCCCGATCTCCGCGAAGGGCCGCAGCTGCGCGCGCAGTCCCGGCGGCGAAAGCAGGCGACTCCAGATCCGGTTCACCGCCGCCGACCGCGACGGCGCCACCTCCCAGAGCACCAGGACGCCGTTGTGCGTCAGTGTCCGCCACGCCTCTGCCAAGAAGCGGGATAGATGGCCATCATCCCAGGCGCGAATCTGGTGCCCGGCCAGCAGCACGGTGAACTGCCGGTCGCGAAACGGCAGCGCCCACGCTTCCGCCTGGATCAGCCGCACCTTCGCGCGCGGGGCGTGCGGCCGCAGAAGCGACCCGTCGCCGTCGATCCCGAGGGGCGGTGTGCGGAACGGCACGCGCGCGGCCAGCAACGCCGACAGCGCCCCGCGGCCGCAGCCCACCTCCAGCACCCGATCACCGGGGCGGAGCGGCAGCAGCGACGGCAGGAGCAGCGCGCCCGTGTTCTCCAGCGCCAGGCGCGGCATGCCCTGCCACCAGCGTCGCAGCGCGGGGGGCACGGCCTCACGCCAGGTAAGCGGTGGCGGTTGGTGTGGGTCGTGTGCCGGCCTCGTCACGATCTCACCCCGGCGCGTCACGAGTCCAACGAGAACGAAATCCGGATGCGCGCCTCGCGTTCCGCCGCCCAGGCGGCCATCCCTTCCAGTTCGCCCAGCAGCGGTGGGATCGCGGGGAAGTCCGCCGTGAGCGGGACCGCCTCGGCGTCCTCGGCCAGCGCCGCCCGCACGGCTACCACGCACTCGCGCAGGGCGGCCGCGTCTTGCCAGGCGGCCTCCAGGTTGGCGGCATCCGCCGCATCCTCCACGTTGCGATCGTAGAAGGTGAGCAGCGGCGTCAGGTCCAGGCCCCGCTCCCGTCGCAGGCGACGCACCAGTTGGGTCAGCGGGTGCATGGACCCGAACGGCTCAGCCACGCCGAAAGACAGCAGCGCCAGGAGATCTTCCGCGTCGCGCGTGAAGTGGAACGGCCCGGGCTCGGCGGCGTCGCTCTCGACGAACAGGTGCGGCATGAGAGGACGCCCCGGCGGGCGTCAGACGTCCAGGTTCTTGACTTCGTTGGCGTGGATCTCGATGAAGCGCCGTCGCGGCGCGACGTCGTCGCCCATGAGCTGGCGGAAGACATGGTCCGCCTCGATGCCCTCTTCGTCGCCCAACTCCACCTGGTACAAGGTGCGTACCTCTGGGTTCATGGTGGTGTCCCACAACTGCTCGGCGCTCATCTCTCCCAGCCCCTTGTAGCGTTGGACGGTGGTCTTGGTGCCGTCTTTTTGCCGCTTCATGAACCGCTCCAGCTCGGCGTCGGAATAAAGCCATTCAGCCTGCTTGCCGTTCTGCGCGCGGAAGAGCGGAGGCTGCGCGATGTACAGGTACCCCTGCACGATGATCTGCGGCATGTAGCGGAAGAAGAACGTCAGCAGCAGCGTGCGGATGTGGGCCCCGTCGACGTCGGCGTCCGTCATGAGGATGACCTTGTGGTAGCGCAGCTTGCTGAGGTCGAACTCCTCCCTGAGGCCGGTGCCCAACGCGGTGATCAGCACCCGGAACGACTCGTGCGCCAGCAGCCGGTCCAGCCGTGCCCGCTCGACGTTGAGGACCTTCCCGCGCAGCGGCAGCACCGCTTGGGTGTACCGGTCGCGCGCCTGCTTGGCGGAGCCGCCGGCGGAGTCTCCCTCCACGATGTAGAGCTCGCTCTTGGCCGGGTCGCGCTCGGTGCAGTCGGTCAGTTTGCCCGGCAGGGTGGCCCCGTCCAGCGCGCCCTTCCGCACCACCAGGTCGCGCGCCTTCCGCGCCGCCTCGCGGGCCCGCGCCGCCGTGAGACACTTCTCGATGATCCGTCGCGCCTCGCGCGCGTTCCCTTCCAGGTATTCGGCCAGCTCCTCCGCCACCACCGATTCCACTTGTCCCTTGACTTCGGGATTGCCCAGGCGGGTCTTGGTCTGCCCCTCGAACTGCGGCTCGGACAGCTTCACGCTGATGACGGCCGTCAGCCCCTCCCGCACGTCTTCGCCCGTGAGGTTGGTATCCTGGTCCTTGAGCAGTTTGTTGCGGCGCGCGTAGTCGTTGAGGACGCGGGTCAGGGCGGAACGGAAGCCGGTCAGGTGGCTCCCGCCGTCGATCGTGTTGATCGTGTTGGCGAAGGCGAGGACGTGCTCGTTGAAGCTGTCGCTGTACTGGAGCGCCACCTCGATCTCGGCTGTGCCTTCCAGGTCCCGCTGCACATAGCAGGGAAACGGCTGCAGCGTCTCGCTGTCGCGGTTGAGATAGCGCACGAACGACGCGATGCCGCCCTCGAAGTAGAAGTTGACCTCGCGCACCGGCTCGGACCGTTCATCCACCAACTGAATCCAGAGCCCTTTGTTCAGGTAGGCCAGTTCCCGGAACCGCTGGGCCAGGGTGGCGAAGTCGTAGTTCAGGTGCTCCAGCACCTCCCTGTCCGCCTGCCAGTGCACGGTCGTGCCGCTCTCGCCCTCAATAGCACTGCTGGCCTTGCTGGCCTGCAGCTTCCCTTGGGGCGCGCCCCGGCGGTAACTCTGCCGGTGGACCCGCCCGTCGCGCCGGACCTCCACCTCCAGTGTTTCCGAGAGCGCGTTCACGACCGATGCCCCCACTCCGTGGAGGCCACCGGACACGCGGTAGCCGTTGCCGCCGAATTTCGCCCCGGCGTGAAGGACGGTCAGCACTGTCTCGACGGCGGAGAGACCCGTCTTCGGGTGCTTGTCCACGGGGATGCCGCGGCCGTTGTCGCGGACCGTGACCCACTCATCGGCATGCAGCGTGACTTCGATACGGTCGCACGCACCCGCCATCGCTTCGTCCACGGCATTGTCGACGATCTCGTAGACCAGGTGATGCAGGCCCCGCTCATCGGTGGAGCCGATGTACATGCCGGGCCGCCGCCGGACGGCTTCCATCCCCTCCAACACCTGGATGTCGGAGGCCGTGTACCGGGCGCTCTTGGTCGTCATGCGCTGCTCAGGGGTGATTCGGGAGCGATCTCGGCGAGCATTCTGGATCAAGTTTAGCAACTGGCTGACGATTTGGGCGAGGGATCGTGGGGACGCTGTCGTGCGACACTGGCCGCGTCTCGGGCGGGCGGGAGGCGGCGATGGTCACTTGGCGGGAGAAGCTGCGCCTCAAGAGCGCGAAGGAGGCCCGCGAGACGGCGCTGCGAAGCCTGCCGGACGTCATCGCCGATCTGACGCCCGTGGCCGTGGTGCGCAACGGCATCACGGATACGGACGGGCGCCGCTGGGCGCAGGTGGAGTCGCAGCTGGTCTTCCGCGACGAGTTCGTGCCCGCGCTCGATGGCCTGGACGGCTTCTCGCACGTCTTCGTGGTGACTTGGCTGGACCGCGCCACGGACGAGGGGCGGGCCTTGCTCCGTATCCATCCCTCCGGCGACGCCGCCTCGCCCGAGGTGGGCGTCTTCGCCACGCGTACGGCGCACCGCCCCAATCCCATCGCGATCAGCATCGTGCCGCTGGAGTGGGTGCGGGACAACGTGGTCAAGGTGCTGGGCTTGGATGTGACCGACGGCACCCCGGTGCTGGACGTGAAGCCGTACGTGGCGTTCTACGACGCTTTCGTCGATGCCGAGATCCCCAAGTGGGCCGAGTAGCCGCCGCCGCCGTGCCCGACACCGTCTCGGCGGCGGATCTGCGCCGGCTGTACCGTCGGCTGCGCTCGCACTACGGCCCGCAGCGCTGGTGGCCGGCGGGCACCGAGTTGGAGATGATCATCGGCGCCCTCCTCGTCCAGAACACGGCCTGGACCAGCGCCCGCCGCGCGCTGGACGCGCTGATCGATCGGGGCAAGCTGGACGTAGCGGAGATCCTGCACACGCCCGAGGCGGAGCTGGCCGAGTTGATCCGGCCCTCCGGCTACTACAAGAGCAAGGCCCGCAAGTTGAAGGCGTTCGCCCAGTTGGTGGCGGAGGAGGGAGACGGCGATGTCCACGTCCTGCTGGCGAAGCCGTTGCCGGAGTTGCGCCCGCTGCTGCTGGCCACGCACGGCTTCGGGCCGGAGACGGCGGATTCTGTCTGCCTCTTCGCCGCTCGTCAGCCGACCTTCATGGTCGATGCTTATACGCGTCGCATCCTGGATCGGCTCGACTGGGTCCGGCACGAGCCCAGGTACGAGGAGCTGCGCGCCCTCTTCATGGCCGCGCTTCCGGGCGATACGGCGCTCTACGCGGAGTACCACGCCCTGTTGGTGACACACGCGAAGCGAACATGTCGCAAGCGCCCTCGCTGCCCCGACTGTCCCCTCCTCGATCTCTGTCCCACCGGCCGGGCCGAGGTCGGCCTCCGCCCGGCCGCCGCCGCGGCGCCAGCGGCTATCGACTGGAGCGACCCGTGCCCCGCCTGAGATCGAACCTCGTCCGCGTCTACGCCCTCCGAGCCCGCGGCGGCGCGGTTGAGATGCTCACCCTCCAACGCACGGCCGGCGGTCGCTTCGCGCGGCCCTCCGAGACCCCCCATGCCTGACCTCGGCATCATCGGCTTCGAGCGCAGCGGCAAGACCTCCCTCTTCAATGCCGTCACCGGCGCCGACCACGCCGTTGGCTTCGCTACGCATACCGACCCCCACATCGGCATGGTGAAAGTGCCGGACGTTCGCCTGGACCGTCTCAGCGCGCTGCTCAAGTCCCGCAAGACCACTCCCGCCGACCTTCAGTACATTGACTTTCCCGGCGGCGGCTTCGGCGGCGGGAAAGGGCCCGCGCCGCGCTTCCTGCAGCAACTGAGCAACGTGGATGCGCTCGTCCACGTGGTACGCGCCTTCGACGACGACTCCGTCCCCCACCCGCACGGCAGCGTCGACGCCGCCCGCGACATCGAGTCGATGGCGCTCGAGTTGACCTTCGCCGACCTGGCGCTGATCGAGACACGGCTGCAGCGCATCGCGACCGAAAGCAAAGCCCTGAAGCCTGGTGAGCGGGCGCAGGCGGAGCGTGAGGTGGAGCTGCTCCAGCGGCTGCGCCCGCCGCTGGAGAGCAACGTGCCCCTGCGCGCGGTGTCGCTCGATGCCGAGGAGCGCAAGAGCCTGCGGCACTATCGCTTCCTCACGAACCATGCGCTGCTCACGGTCGTCAACGTCAACGAGGCCGACGCGGGCCGCGCGGAGGCCATCGCCGCCGACTTCCGGCCCGACGACGAACCGCCCGGCTCGGCCACCGCCGCGGTCTGTGCGGCGCTCGAGCGCGAGCTCGGTGCGCTCTCCCCGGACGAGGCCGACGCCTACCGCCGCGAGGTCGGCGCCACGGAGGGCGCGCTGGCCCAGGCCGTCCGCCTCTCCTACGCCGTTCTGGGCCTGATCTCGTTCTTCACGCTGAGCGAGGACGAAAGCCGCGCCTGGAGCATCGTCCAGGGCAGCAGCGCCCTGGACGCCGCCGGCAAGGTCCACAGCGACATACAGCGGGGCTTTATCCGCGCCGAGATCATCTCCTGGCAGGACATGATCGACGCCGGCTCGGAAGCGGAGGCGCGGAAGCGCGCGCTTCTGCGCACGGAGGGCCGCGACTATCGCGTCCAGGACGGCGATGTGCTCCACATCCTCTTCAACGTCTAGGAGTCTCTCCGCGGCGTGCGGGAGCGGAGCGCTATGCTGCTCGCAGCATGACGGCTGATAGCGCCCTCGACAACGCCACCGCCGCCCGCGAGATGCTGCGCGCCGGCCGCGAAGGACCGCCTCTCGTCGCGTGCACCACGATCTCCGCACCCGACGACGGCCCCGTATCGGTCGGGAGCAAGCTGCTCGTCTATCCAGACGGCCGGACGCGCGGCCGTCTGGACGGCGGCCCCTTGGACGCGGCCGTCGTGGAGGCGGCGCGGAAGGCCATCCCGCGGCATGCCGTCGAGACGCTGGCCTTCGCCGCGGACGGTAGACGGCTGGCAGGACGGCGCGCCGTCGAGACGGAGTCGGCCGTCGTGGAGGTGCTGCTGGAGGTGGTGGAGCCGCAGCCGGTGTTGCTGGTCGTGGGGGGCGGCCACGTGGGCCGCGCGATGGGGCAGTTCGGGGCGCTGCTGGGCATGAGCGTGGTCGTGCTCGACGACCGCGAGGAGTACGCCGCGCCGGAGCGCTTCCCCTTCGCCGACCGCGTGATCTGCGGTGACGTCGACGAGGAGCTGGACCGCTTTCCCGTCACGGGCAACACTTTCGTGGTGCTGGTCTCCCGCGGCCACAAGCAGGACGAGATCAGCCTTCGCCACGTGGTCCAGTGGGGCGCCGCCTACGTGGGCATGATCGGCAGCAAGCGCCGCACGCGCACGGTCCTGGAGCACCTGCGCCGCGACGGCTTCGACGCGGAGGCGCTCTCGCGCGTGTTCACCCCGATCGGCCTTGATATCGGCGCGGAGACACCCGAGGAGATCGCCCTGGCCGTGCTGGCGGAGATCGTGCTGGTGCGGCGGGGGGGCGCGGCGCGGCCGCTTTCCGACCACGGCTTGCGCCTCGTCCAGGAGGCTCCCCGTTAGCGCGCTGGCGAGGCCGGTGGCGGAGGCCGTACACTCTCAATGCCCCCGGCGCACGGCCGGAGATCCGGAGTGTGGGCATGGCCCAGGACGATGTCTACGAAGCGGTGAGCGAAGCGCTGGCGGCGTCGAAGCCGCTGGTGGTGGCCACGGTGGCGCAGACGCTGGGCAGCACGCCTCGGGGCACGGGGGCGAAGATGGTGGTACGCGAGGACGGCTCGTTCGTCGGCACTATCGGCGGCGGCTGCGGCGAGGCCGAGGTCTGGCAAGAGGCCATGGCGGCCATGGAGGACGGCCGGCCTCGTATCGTCACCGTCGATCTGACCGAGCCCACCGATGGCGAAGACAAGATCTGCGGCGGCATCATGCGCGTCTTCGTCGAGCGGCTGAGTCCGGGCCGGCCATAGCGCCGCCGCCGCGTGCTACAGTGGCATAACCGACCCGGTGAACTGGCGGGGTGATCCGAGAGCGCGGGATCACTGGGCTGGGAGTTGGAGTGACGTATGGTCCTCGTAGGATTGGGTCCCTGGGAGATTGGCTTAATCATCGTTGCGATCATTCTGGTATTCGGCGCGGGCCGCCTGACCGGAGTGGGCAAGGCGCTGGGTACCAGCGTGCGCGAGTTCCGCTCGGAAGCGAAAAAGCCGACCGACCAAGAGGCGGAGGACGCGGAACAGGCTGGCCAGGCCAGTGTGCAAGCGTCGTCCAGTGACGAATCCACACAGGGGCAGGCCTAGCCCGCGCTCTGCCCTTTCGGCTCCGATCTGCCGCACGGTCACAACACAGCCCGTCGTGAGCGACGGGCTGTCTAAGTTCTACGGCTCCGCTGCGATGGTCCCTCCGGTGATCGCCTGTGCTGCGCGCCGTCTGCTTTGACCTCTGGGAAACCCTCGTCGCCGACCCCCCGGGCCGCGGCGAGGAGCGCGCCGCCGATCGCGCCCGCGCCGTCGAGCGCGCGCTTGAGGCCGCCGGCCGGCCCGCGCCGCCGGAAGCGATCGCCGGCGCGATCCAGAACACAATCGATGCGCTCGTCGCGGTGCATCAGCGCAACGATGATCTCGGCGCGGACGAGCGCTTGGCGCTCTTCTACGAGCACCTCGATCCCTCGTTGCGGCCCAAGCGCGACCTTGAGCCTCCGGCCCGCGCGGCGATCGCGGAGGCCATCCTCGGGGGCACGGAGCGGGTGCCGCCGGAGCTCCTCCCCGGCGCCGACGAGACGCTGCACGCCCTCCGCCGTCGCGGAGTGGCGCTGGCACTGGTCTCGAATACCGGTCTGAGCCCCGGCCCGGTCCTGGTGCGCACGCTGGAGCGCTTGGGCATTACCGGGTATTTCGATGCGCTGATCTTCTCGGATGAGGTCCGCGCTTGGAAGCCCGATGCGCGCATGTTCGCGGCTGCGGTGGCGGCGCTGGGCGTGCCGCCGGAACTGACGGCGTTCGTCGGCGACACCCCGGAAACCGACATCGTGGGCGCGCAGGCGTTCGGCTTGGGCCTCACCGCGCTCGTCGGCCCGGCGGCGATCGACGGGGTGCAGCCGGACCTGCGCCTCGGCGGCGTCGATGCGCTGATCCCGGCCCTCGACGCGCGCGGCCTGCTCAACCCTGAAGCGTGATTCGTGCGCGCGTTCGTCGTCGCCGCGCCGCTCGCGCTGGCTCTGCTCCTGGCCACCGCCAACGTGCTCGCCGGCCGCGCGCTGCGCCGGGAGCCGGCGCGGGACAGCGTCCGGCTTGACCTGCTAGTGCTGGACGCTCCGGAGGCCCCGCCCTTGCGTCTGGAACTGCCCGCCTACGCGTACTATCGCTTGGGGATCGATCGCCGGCGCGAGTTCCTCGTGCAGCTCAAACCCGAATGGCTGCACCTCATGCCTGATCCGATCCCCGGGGCTCATCCCGGCGGCTGATCCCTCCACCACCTACAATAAACGCACGGAAGGCGGTCCATCGGTGCGTTCCATCGGCGGCGTCCGCATTGCCCGAATTATCGGGATCCCCATCATCCTGGACTTCTCGTTCTTTATCTCCCTCGCCTTGTTCACGGTGATTCTGGGGACGCAGGTCTTCCCCGACGTGATCGACCCCGAGCCCTCCAAGGTGACGGCCTGGGCGCTGTCGGTCGTCACCGCGATCCTATTTTTCACGTCCATCCTCTTGCATGAGTTGGCGCATAGCATCGTGGCGCGTCTGTACGGCATCCCCGTGCGCAGCATCACGCTGTTCATCTTGGGCGGCGTCTCGCAGATCGCGCAGGAGTCCACGCGCGCGTCCCAGGAGTTTCTCATCGCCGTCGTTGGGCCGTTGACCAGCGCCGTCCTCGGCCTGGCGTTGCTCGGGGTGTGGTGGGCGATGGGCGAGGGCAATGGCCCGCTGGACGTGGCGCTGGAGTGGCTCGGCTTCATCAACATCGTCCTCGCGATCTTTAACATGATCCCCGGCTACCCCCTGGACGGCGGCCGGGTGGTGCGATCCGCGTTGTGGGCCATCACCCGATCCCGATTCCGCGCCACCATCGGCGCGGCGCGGCTGGGCCAGGCCGTCGCCTTGGCCCTGGCCGGCTTCGGTCTGCTCAACTTCGTCGGCGTGGAGGAGATCGGCCTGGAGAGGAGCGCCTTCCGCGGCCTCTGGCTGATCTTGATCGGCGGCTTCCTCTTCAACGCCGCCAGCCAGACGCTGCGTGGTGCGAAGGCGGAGCACGACCTCGGCGGCCTGACGGTGCGCGAACTCATGTCCACGCAGCTCCGCAGCCTCGATGCCGGAAAGCAGTTGCGCTGGATCGCCGCCGACCCCGCCGCCGCCGACCCCGCGGCCGTCTACACCGCCGTTCGCGACGATGTCGTCGTGGGCATCATCACCGGCCACATGCTCCGCCGCCTGTCCCCCGATCGTTTCCGCGACGCGACGGTTGCGGATGTCATGATCACCGCCGACAACACTTCGCCGATCGAGCCCAGCGCCTCCGGCGCCGAGGCTCTGGTGCGCTTGCAGGAGGAAGGCGTGGGCGTGTTGCCGGTGGTGGAGAACGGTCGCCTCCTCGGGCTCGTGAGCCTGGAGCAGGTGGCGCAGGCGTTGCGCGGCAATCCGCGGGCGCCCCGCCCGGCTGGTTAGCGCCGCATGGAGACGCGCACACAGGTGGCGGTGCTGGCAGGCAAGCTCACACGCGCGGCGACGCGACGCGGGGGGCACGGTGGCACCGCGCTGCCCGGCCTGATCGCCGAGAAGATCGATCCGGCCATCGTGCGCCGCCTGGGCGCGCAGCTCGACCGCAGCGCGCTGATCACCGGCACGAACGGCAAGACCACCACGGCCCGGATGCTGGCCGGCATCCTGGCGGCCGACGGTCGGCGCGTGGTGCACAACCGGGCGGGCTCCAACTTGATGCGCGGGCTGGCCTCGACGCTCATCGAAGCGACGCGCGCCGACGGCCGCCTGCCCGCCGCCGCCACCGGCGTGTTTGAGGTGGACGAGGCCACGCTGCCGGCGGCCACGGCCGCCACTCGTCCCAGTGTGCTCGTGATCGGTAACCTGCTGCGCGACCAGCTGGACCGCTACGGCGAGGTGGATGCCGTCCGCGACCAGTGGCTGCGGACCATCCGGGACCTGCCCGCCGCGACGGCGCTGGCCTTGAACGCCGACGACCCCTCCGTGGCGACACTGGCCGATGAGGCGCGCGGCCGCGTCGTCCTCTTCGGCGTCGACGACCCCCTCCCCAGCGTCAGCGACCACGCGGCCGAGGCGCGCTGGAACCCGACCACCGGCGCGGACTTCGTCTACGATCGCGTCTTCTACGCCCACATCGGACACTGGCGCTGCGCGGATGGCAGCCTGCAGCGCCCCACGCCGCAGGTCCGCGCCACCGCCGTCGACCGCGACGCCGCCGACGGCGTTGCCTTTGACCTCTCCGCCGAGGGACGCACGGCGCGCGTGCGGCTGCCGCTGCGCGGGCTCTACAACGTCTACAACGCGCTTGCCGCCGCCGCCGCCGCGCGGGTGCTGGGCGTCGACTTGGATGTCGCCGCCGAGGCCCTCAATCACACGCGCGCGGCCTTCGGCCGGCAAGAGCGGCTGGTCGTGGAGGGGCGTCCGGTGTGGCTCTTGCTGGGCAAAAATCCGGCCGGCCTCAACGAGGCGCTGCGCACGCTGCACACGCCGGGGGCCCGACACCACCTGCTCGTGCTGCTCAACGATCGCGTCGCCGATGGCACGGACGTCTCCTGGATCTGGGATACGGACTGGGAGGCGCTCACCCCGTACGTGCAGTCGGTGGTGGTGGGGGGCGCGCGCGCGGCCGATATGGCCCTGCGCCTTCAGTACGCGGGCTTTCCCGGCGCCGACGCGCCCGTCGAGCGCGACATCGAGGCGGCCCTCCAGCGCGCCCTGCAGACGCTGCCGCCGGACGCGGAGCTGACCGTGTTGCCCACCTACACCGCGATGTTGGAGGTCCGCGAGCGGCTGGGGCGGCGCGCCGGCGTGCCGCCGATCTGGGAGGGGGCATGATGGCAGGGCGCTCGCTGCGGCTGGCCCACCTCTACCCGTCGTTGATGAACCTCTACGGCGATCGCGGCAACGTGATGGCCTTGCGGGCGCGCTGCGCCGCCCGCGACATCGACCTGCAGGTCGACCCCATCCACATCGGGGACGTCTGGGATCCGGAGCGCACGGACATCGTGTTCATCGGCGGCGGCCAGGACCGCGAGCAGCGCCGGATCGCGGCCGACCTCCAGTCGAAGGCCGGGGCGCTCCGCGACTATCGCGACGCGGACGGCGTCATCCTGGCCGTGTGTGGCGGCTATCAACTCTTCGGCGTCTCCTATCGCGATAGCGACGGAGATGTGATCCCGGGTGCGGGGGTCTTTGACGCCGTCTCGATCCACCCCGGATCGGCGATTCAGCGCTGCGTGGGAAACGTGGTCGCGATCTGGGACGGGGAGACGCTCGTCGGTTTCGAGAATCACGGCGGACGCACCTACCTCAATGAGGGCGTGGAGCCGCTCGCCGAAGTGGTGACGGGCTTCGGCAACAACGGTGGCGACGGCACCGAGGGCGCGCGGGTCCGCAACGCCTTCGGCACCTATCTGCACGGCGCCCTCTTGCCGAAGAACCCGCGCCTCGCCGACCGCGTTCTTCAGCGAGCGCTCGTGCGGCGCTACGGTGACGGGAAGCTCGCGCCGCTGCCCGATGTCGTCGAGACGCGGGCCCATGCGGAGACGCTGCACCGGAGCCTGCGTGCGGCCCGCTGACCGCGGCCGCCGTACAGAGCCGCGGAAGGACTGACGCATTCCTCCGCCCGACGACAACATCCCCGCCAAGCCCGAAACCTCGAAGGGCCGGACGCCCGATGCCCGCCAGCGGGTGCCGGAGCCGCCCAAGATCGATCCCCCCATCGCGGCCCCGCCGTCGTCTGTGACGTGGCTGCCCGGCTCCCCGCTCCTCTGGATCGGCCTGGCGGCCGCGACCTTCGCGCTCGCGGTCGGCCTAGCCTTCGGCCTCCGGGGCGGCGATGACGACGGCGCCGAGGGCGCCGCCCCCTCCCCCGCGCCGGCCACAACGGCGGCGTCCCCCGAGTTACCCGGCACGGACCCGCCACTACCGGCGGCCGAGGCTGAGCCGGCCGCCCAGAGCCCGTCGCCGGACGTGCCGGAGGCCCCCATCCCCAGCGAGCCCGCCCCTGTCGAGCCCATCGCTGTCGAGCCGGTCGCCGTCGCGCCGGTGCTGACCGGCTTCGCCCTCCCGCTGGTGGACGTCTGCATCTCCGAGTTCGAGGGACACCTCCCGGGCGCCGAACGCGCCTACCGCAACGGCACGCACGAAGGGCTCGACTTCTACGAGTGGGCCAGTTGCGCACCGGCCTCGTTCGGTACGGCCGTGCTCGCCGCCAAGGGAGGCGTCGTGGTCCGCGCCGACTATGGCTATCAAAACCTCACCGCCGACCAATTCGCCGCGGCGGAGGCCGCCGGCTTTCAGGGTGCGGAGTGGCTGGATCTCTTTCGCGGCCGGCAGGTCTGGATCGACCACGGCGGCGGGGTGATGACTCGCTTCGCGCATCTCAGCGCGATCGCTGCGAGGGGATCGAGGTGGGGCAGCCGGTCGACGTCGGGCAGATCGTCGCCTTCATCGGCGAGTCCGGTACGCCGGCGAGCGTGTCGGATCCGGGCTCGGAGTACCACCTGCACTTCGAGATCCGCGTGGGTGACGCGTTCCTGGGCGACGGCCTCGATCCGTTCGACGCCCGTCGGCTCTATCTGGAGGCCTTCGGCCTCGCCGAGCCGGCTCCGTGATCGTCGTGCCGCCGGCTCCGTAGCCGACGCGAGCCCGTGTGAGCGGGTACGCTGAGCCCTGGCCGCGCCTGGGTGCGTCCGGCACGGCCCCGCGCGTACCGTGGATCGGCCCCGGGGCGCGAAGCGGACGCGGGCGCTGGACTGACGACGATGACGACTGCGGAACGCCCGGCGCAGCGAGGGCCACGCGCGACGGAGCTACCGGACCCTGTCTACTGGGTTTGGCGCAAACTGACCTCGGTGCGCTTCGCCATCGGGTTGATCGCCGTCGTGGCCTTGTTCTCGCTCGCCGCCGTGATCATCCCCCAGGTGCCGCCGCAGTTGGCCGGCGAGCAGACGGCCGTCGGCCAGTTCATCGACGACCAGCGCGGCACCTGGGGCCCCTTCACCGACGTCCTCGCCGAGTTCCCTTGGTTCTATGACACCCACGGCGGATTCTTCAATCTGTTCAGCCAGCCGTACTGGTATGCCTTGGTGGCGCTGGTGGCCCTGTCTATCACGGTCTGCACCGTCAGCCGCTTCCCGCCCATCTATCGCTTCGCGCGCCGCCCGCAGCGCCGCGTCAACGACGCCTACTTCGAGCGCGCCCGCCACCGCTTCGATTTCGCCACGCCCGCGAACGCCGGCGCGCTGGAAGCCGTGCTGCGCCGCCACCACTTCTCCGTCCGCGGCGAGGACGGGGAGGGAGGCCGCTACCTCTTCGCCGACCGCTTCGCCTGGGCGCAGTTCGCCACCTTCGCGTCGCACCTGGCGCTGCTGGTGTTGGTGCTGGGAACGTTGCTGACCAAGTTCGGGGGCGAGGAGTTCCAGTTCTGGGTGGGCGAGGGCCAGAGCCACCCGCTCTTCGCCACCGCCGGCGACCGGCAACAGATCCAAGTCATCGTGGACGACGCCGTCGCCCGCTTCGACGACGAAGGGCGAGCGCTGGACTTCCGCAGTCGCGTGCGCGTGACCCGCGCCGGCGAGGAGCTCGTCGTCGGCGATGTCACCGTGAACGGGCCCCTGAGCGCGGCGGGGTATCGCGTGCACCAGGCGGCCTACTGGGAACACGGCGCCGCCTTGCAGGTCCGCGACGCCGGCAGCGGGCAACTGCTCTACTCCGAGACCCTCATGCTCGACGAGCAGTTCGTCGGTCCGCGCGTCCGTATCACCAACACGCAGACGGGCGCGCTCGTCGCGGAGGAGGTGATCCAACTCTTGCAGGGGATCGCGGACGTTCCGGACAGCGGCTATCAGCTGATCCCGCTCGGCTCCGACCGCAGCCTGGCGCTGATCCTGGCGACGGATCCCGCCGGGGAGCTGCAATTCTCCTACAGCGTGCTCCCGCTCCCGGCCGATGACGCGGCCGTCGCGCCCCCGCTCGCCGCCGCCGCCCTGCGGCTCAATGACCCGCCGCCCCCCGCGCCTCGCGTCCGGCTCTACGCCGCCGCCGGCGGCGCCCTCCTCGCCGACGATGTGATCACCCTGAGCGAGGATTCGCTCGACGAGCGCGCGCAGGCGCGGCTTGGCTTCATCCCGCTCGCCCAGGGCGAAACGCTGGCCGTCGGCTTCGACGATACGCGCAGCGGGCGCCAGTTCTTTTACTTCAACGCCGCGGACGAATCGCAGCGGGGATTGCTGCAACCGGGCGGCCGCGTAACGCTGGACGCGGTCATCCTGGAATACGTGGGGGCGGAGCCGGACCGGTCGCTCCGGGGCGCGCTGGAGCCGGGGGCAAGCCAGCGCATCGGGCCGGTCAGGTTGACCTACCTCGGCGCGGAGCCGGTGTACTACCGCATCGAGCCGAAGATCCCGGGCGCCGAGGGCGAGGCCCTCGTCCTTCTGGAGCGCTTTGGTCAGGGCCGCACGGCCGAGACCTTCGACGCGCGCAAGGGGGACAACGTGGAGCTCGCGCGCGCCGACACGACCGCCGGCAGCACCGGCAGCGATGCCGCGCGCCCCGCCCGCCTCGGCCTCGGCCTCGGCGGGGGGCTGCCCCGCATCGACCTTGACGAAGGGGAGTCCGTGACGCTCGGCGACCACGAGTACACGTTCCTGGGCTCGCGCGAGTTCACCGGCCTGACCGTTCGCCGCGACCCCGGCGCGAACATCTTCTGGGTCGCCATCGTCCTGGGCATCGTTGGCCTGTCGATTACCTTCTTCGTGCCCCGGCGCCGCGTCTGGGCCCGGATCACGCCGGAGCGCACCTACCTGGCCGGCCTCGCCGGCCACACCGTCAACCTGCGGCGCGAGTTGGCCCGCTACGCGCGAGAAGCCGGCGCGCGCGATGTCGAGGACGTCGACGACGGCTGGAGCGAGGAATGATCCTCGACCTCGTCGCCGCGATCGACATCAACATCGACCCCAACATCACCCGGGGCGGTTTCTCGGTGACCTGGCACGGCCTCTTCACGGCCGTCGGCATCGCGCTCGGCGTCTGGCTCTCGTTTCGGCTGGCGCGCGGCAAGGGCTTCACCGAGGACGATGTGTTCAACGTCGCGCTCGTGGCGGTCCCGTCCGGGATCGTCGGCGCGCGGGCCCTGTGGGTCCTGGAGCACACCGACCGGATCGATAGCTTGGGCGACATCTTCCGCGTGACGGACGGCGGCATCTCCGTCTACGGCGCGATGATCGCCGGCGTGGTCGGCGGGATGATCTACATCCTCCTCTTCCGTCGGCAGTTCCCCAAGTTCATGGCCCTGGACATCGCCGCCCCGGGGATGATCCTGGGTCAGGCGGTCGGGCGCTTCGGCGATCTGATGAACGGCGAGCACTTCGCCGAGGCCAGCGGGTTGCCCTGGGCCTTCCGCTATACCCATCCGCAGACGGAAGGCCCCTGGGCCTCCATCGCCGACGGGATCGTCCCCGCCTCCAACACATGGGACCGGGGCCAGACCGGTGCCCTCGCCGAGGCCCCCGTCCCTGTCCATCCCGTGGCCGGCGGCTATGAGCCGATCCTCGATCTCATGATCCTCGGCGTCTTGCTGTACCTGCGGCGCACGCGCGTGCTGCCCGGCTGGAGCTTCCTGTTTTACGTCGTCGCCTACGGTGCCGTGCGCGGCCTCCTGGCCCTCCTGCGCACGGATGAGCAGACCATCGGCGGCGCGCTCTCGGTGCCCCAGTTGCTCGCCATCCTCACCGGCGCCGCGGCGGCCTGGATGGCCTGGTACCTCTTCCGGCATCCCCAGCAGCGCATCGCCAAGGTCGCCGAGATGACGAAGCCGCCCGCCCAACCGCCGACGCCCGCGGCGCGCGCCGCCCGGTTGCCTGGGCTGAGCGCCGGCCCCCCCAAGCGCGTGCGCGTCCGTCGCAAGCGCCGCCGCTGACGGATCCCATGCCGCCCGATCAGCCGCCGGTCACGCTCTACACCCGCCACGACTGACACCTCTGCGAGGAGGCCGCCGGCATGCTCGACCGGCTGGCCGCGGACTTCGCCTTCCGCTGGCAGGCCGTCGACGTCGATGCGGACCCGGCCTTGGCGTCGCGCTTCGGCGCTCGCGTTCCGGTCATCGCGCTGGGAGATCACGAGGTCGCGCAGGCCCCGATCGACGAGGGCGGGCTCCGCACCGCAATGGCCCGCGCCTTGAGCGGGACCCCCGCGTCGCCGGACCGCCGCCGCTAGGCTATCGTGTCGCGCTCGGCCAGGTTCTCGTAGAAGCGGAAGTGGGACATCACGGAGTCGCTCTGGTAGCCGTCCCCGCCGCCGGGATTGAAGCGGTAGTCGTAGGCGAAGCGCGCCAGCTCCTCGCCCGTCAGTCCGCGCCGCAGCCCCTCGTGCCAGCCCGCGGCCAGCCCCCGCGCCCCAATCGCCGCGCTGAGTTCCGGGTCCAGCCGCAGATCGCCCAGGCCTCGTCCCATGCCGGCGTCGTGCAGCTGGAAGAGGCCCACGGAGTGCCCCTCGTCGCCCACGGCGGCCGCATTGCCGCCGCTCTCGGCCATCATGACCGCGCCCAGGAAGGCGGCCGGGACGTTATACAGCTGCCCCAGCCGTTCGATCAGATCGCGGTATGGCAGCTATCCCGGCGTGGCAATCGGGCTCACCGGGCCGGACGCGCCGCCCCATCCGCCACCCCCCATCGCGTCCAGACGATCGACGATCCGCGTGAGGGCCTCGGTCAGCGGCGCCAGCGTCTGCATCAGCAGCAGGCTGTCCATGCCGCCGCCGCCACCCAGCCCCGCGCTGCCGCCGCCGAAACATCCCCATGCCGCCGCCGCCAAACAGCCCCATGCCGCCGCCACCCTGGCCGCTCCCGCCCAGGCCGCCGAACGCGGCGGCGGCCATCATGCCGTCCATTTGCGCACGCAAGAGGGTCACGAACTGCTGCGCGGAATCTTGCGAGATCGCGCCGCTCCCACCTGGGGCGGCTGCCGACGTTGAGCTTGGCTCGTGGAGTGGCGTTAGTTCCATGGCGTCGAGGACCGGCGTCCGGCCTCCCATCCACCGTAGGCCGGACCGGGGGGCGCTCTCCATGCGGGGAGGGCCGCGGTCCGCCCTGCGGCGCCCCCACATGCGCGCGCCGCGAGCGCTGATGCCAGTGTGCCGCGCTTGTCAGTCCGGGCCGTCCCCCGCTGTCGAGGCGCGGGCCCGAAATGCTACCATTCTGGTCCACATTCAATCGCGCATCTGCGCGGCGGGCAGGCCCCGGCAAGGACTCCGATGTTCAAGCTCTCCTCCAAGGCCGACTACGGCATCCGCGCCCTCGTGGACCTGGCCCAGCACGACGGCCGCGGCCCGATCCCCAGCGCCGAGATCTCCGCCCGCCAGCGAATCCCGGAGTCGTTGGTCGGGCAGATCTTGGGCCTCCTGGGGGCCGCGGGCTTCGTGCGATCGGTGCGGGGGGCGCAGGGCGGCCACGAACTGGCCCGCGCCGCCGACGCGATCCGGCTTGACGACGTGGTCCTCAGCCTGGAGGGTTCAATCTGCCCGGACGATGACCGCGCACGGCCGCCGCATTGCGGTCAGCGCGCCATATGGGACGAGGTCCGCGCCGCCATCCTGGACGTGCTGGGCGCCCGGACCATCGCGGACCTGGCGGCGGAGGGATCGGCGGCGGCGGACCGGCGACGCGACACGCGGCCGCCTGTAGGGATGCCGCGTGGTCGGGAGGGAGCAGTGGCATGGCGGTGAAGGTATATATTCCCACGTCGTTCCGGAGCCTCACGGACAGCCGGGCCTTCGTTGATGCGGACGGCGCCGACGTGGTCGGCGTCTTCCGGGATCTGCAACACCAGTTCCCCAACCTTGGGGAGATGCTGTTTGACGCGGATCACAATATCCCCGAGGGCATCAACGTCTACGTCAACGCTCAGGAGATCTCGGCCCTGAACGGGGCCGAGACGCCCGTGCAGGACGGGGACGAACTCTCCCTGATCCCGGTCATCGCCGGCGGCTCGGTGATGACGCCGGATGAGGTCGATCGCTACAGCCGCCATCTGATCATGGACCAGGTCGGCCCCCTCGGGCAGCGCAAGCTGAAGGGCGCCAAGGTGCTGGCCATCGGCGCGGGGGGGCTCGGCTCGCCCGTGCTCGTCTACCTGGCCGCCGCGGGCGTGGGCACCATCGGCATCGTCGATTTCGACACCGTCGACCTCAGCAATCTCCAACGCCAGATCGTGCACAGCACTCGCGACATCGGGCGTCCCAAGGTTGATTCAGCCGCCGATCACATCGCTGATCTGAACCCCAACGTGACGGTGATCAAGCACCAGGCCCCGCTCACCTCCGAGAACGCCATGGCGGTGATCCCCAACTACGACATCATCATCAACGGCGCGGATAACTTCGCCACCCGCTACTTGGTGAACGACGCCGCCTATTTCGCGCGCAAGCCGTTGGTGGACGGCAGCATCTTCCTCTTCGAGGGGCAGGTCACCACCTTCATCCCCGGGGAAGGGTGCTACCGCTGCCTCTACCCCAGCCCGCCGCCGCCGGGCATGGTGCCGTCCTGCGCCGAGGCCGGCGTGCTGGGCGTCTTGCCCGGCACCATCGGCACCGTCCAGGCCACGGAGGCGATCAAGCTGATCTTGGGCGTCGGCGAGCCCTTGCAGAACCGCCTCTTGCTCTACGACGCCCTGGTCATGGAGTTCCGCACCGTCAACATCCGTCGCGACCCCGACTGCCCCATCTGCGGCGACAACCCGACGGTGACCGAGCTCATCGACTACGAAGCCTTCTGCGGCTCGCCCTTCCACGAGGGCGCCGTGGCGGCGCCGGCCTAGCCGGGAGGATCGCATGCCCGTGGAGGTCCGCATCCCCTCGGTCTTGCAGAAGCTCACCGGCGGCCAGAGGCGGCTCCAGTACGAAGGCGCCACGGTGGACGAGTTGCTGGACGCGATCGACGGAGACTACTCCGGCTTCCGCGATCAGTTGGTGGAGAACGGCGAACTGCGCCGCTTCGTCAACATCTTCCTCAACGACGAAGACGTCCGCTTCCTGCAGCAGCTCAAGACGCCCCTCAAAGACGGCGACACCATAGCCATCCTCCCGGCCCTGGCCGGCGGCTAAGGCGCGCCATGTCACCGCAAGCCCATCGCTACGATTCGGTGCTCGGCCTGATCGGCGATACGCCCTTGGTGCGCTTGCAGCGCATGTCGCCCAAGGCGGACGTCCGCATCTGGGCCAAGCTGGAGGGCCAGAATCCCTCCGGCTCGGTGAAGGACCGCATCGCCAAGGCCATGATCGATGCCGCCCGCGCCGATGGCTCGCTCCGGCCGGGCCAGACCATCCTGGAGCCGACCAGCGGCAACACCGGCGTCGCGCTGGCGCTCATCGGGCGCATCTACGGGCATCCCGTGCGCTGCGTCATGCCGGAGAGCGTCAGCGCGGAGCGGCGCGACCTCCTGAAGTTCTACGGGGCGGAGGTGATCCTCTCGCCCGGTGACCTGGGGACCAACGGGTCGGTGCGGATGGCGGAGGACCTGGCCGCGCAGGATCCGTCGCTCTACATGCCCTTCCAGTACGGGAACTCGGCCAATCCCCAGGCGCACTACGACACCACCGGTCCCGAGATCCTGCGCGCCTTGCCGGAGGTGACCCACTTCGTCGCCGGCCTGGGGACCGGCGGCACCCTCACCGGCGCCGGGCGCTGCTTGAAGGAGCACAAGCCGGAGGTGCGCGTGATCGCTTCCGTGCCCCACCCGGGCGATCTAGTGCAGGGGCTGCGCAGCCTGGAGGAGGGCTACATCCCGCCGGTGCTGGATGAGTCGATCCTGGACGCCCGCATGATGGTCGATAGCCGCACGTCGTTTGCCGTGACCAAGGCGCTGATGGACAACGAAGGGATCTTCGCCGGCATCTCCTCCGGCGCGGCCCTGCGGACCGCGCAGCGCGTCGCCGAGCGACTGGATGGCGGCGACATCGCGGTCGTGCTGGCCGACGGCGGCTGGAAGTACCTCTCCACCCGCCTCTGGGAACGCGACTACGAGGAGCTCCGGGGCGACGAAACGATCGAAGGCAAGATCTGGTGGTAGGCTGGGCAGCACCGGCGCTTGGCGTCCGCACTACAGATCCCGGTCGTCGAACGGTTGGCTGACCCGTTGCGCGACGACTGGCACGCTCGCGCAGTCAAAATGCCCGCAAGTCCGCCCAGGCCGAGCATGAGCGTCTTCTACGTTCGCCCGCGAACAATCTCTCCATTGGCGGTTCAGGACGTGCGCCGGTCGATCGCTCCAATCAAGGCCAACCCCTTCATTCCTCACAAGGAGCGCGTGCGTGGCTTCGTCTACGATGTGGCGACTGGGCGCCTCCGCGAGGTCCCAGCCGCGTCCTAATACATTCGTCTGGGCCCAAGGAGTGGACAAGGAGACGAACGACAATGGCTGACTACGCAAACCCCGACAAACTGGTAAGCACCGACTGGGCGGCGCAGCACTTGAACGACGACGGCGTCCGCTTCATCGAGGTGGACGTGGATACCAGCGCCTACGGCGAAGGACATCTTCCCGGGGCCGTCGCTTGGGACTGGACCTCCCAGTTGCAGGACCAGGTGCGCCGCGACGTCGTGGACGGCGCCACGCTGCAGGGGCTCCTGCGCGCCGCTGGTGTCAACGCCGGCACCACGGTGATCCTCTACGGCGACAACAACAACTGGTTCGCGGCGTACGCGCTCTGGATTCTGGAGATGTACGGCGTCTCCAACGTGAAGCTGATGAACGGCGGGCGCAAGAAGTGGCTGGACGAGGGCCGCGCCACGACCAAGGACACGCCGACTCACCCCCCCGCCGGATCCATGAGCGTGGGCGTCCGGGACGAGTCCATCCGGGCCAAGGCCCCGGACGTGCTCGCCCGCCTGGACGGCTCCGCCGCCCTGGTGGATGTGCGCTCCCCGGACGAGTACAACGGCGTCATCATGGCGCCGCCGGGGCTCGCGGAGACCGCGCAGCGCAAGGGCCACATCCCCGGCGCCGCCAGCATCCCCTGGGTCCAGGCGGTGGCCGAGGACGGCACCTTCAAGTCCGCCGATGACCTCCGCGCGCTCTACGGCGGCAAGGGCGTCGACGGCTCCGCGCCCGTGATCGCCTACTGCCGCATCGGCGAGCGCTCCTCGCACACGTGGTTTGTGCTTCGGCACCTCCTCGGCTACCAGGACGTCCGCAACTATGATGGGTCCTGGACGGAGTGGGGCTCCATGGTGGGCATGCCTGTGGAGAATCCGTCCGCCTAGCCCCGGCGTGCATCGCCTGGGGAGGCCATGCAGGACGCGGACGCACTCGCGCAGGACCTGGTACGGCGCGCCTGGAACGACGGCGCGCTCCTACCGTTGCATTTTCGCGCCGCGGTCCTCAATCAGGCGCTGCAACGGTCCGGCGCCCAGGTGCTCCGCACGGACACGGTCGGCCGCTTGCTGGTGCCCGGTCGGTCGGCGTTAGACTTTGGCATCGTGGAGAGCGACCGGCTGATCCACCTGCGCCTCGGTGACCTGCAAGGCTGGCTCCCGGACGCTGAGCGCGATCACTGGCTGGAGCATCTCGTCTCCCCGCCGCTCAGCCGGTCGCTCCTCCGGATGCAGCGGGCGCCCGGCTCGTGCCATGACGATGGCCCCATCCGCAAATGGCGGCCGCCAGAGGCCGCCCGCTGAGGGCTAGTGCAGAGAGGGGGACACCGCCGGCGTGGCTGACTCGTTGACGCTCCCACAGTCGTTCATCGATGAGATGATCGTCCACGCCCGTGAGGACACGCCCAACGAGTGCTGCGGCGTGGTGGTCCGCTACCCGGACGGCGCCCTCAAGCTCTATCGCGCCACCAACGCCGAAGCCAGCCCCTATCGCTTTGCCTTGCCCCCCGCGGAGCTGCACTACCTCTTCAGCGCCATCGAGAAACAGCGCGCCGACCTCTTCGCCATCTATCATTCCCATACGCAGACGGACGCTCGGCCCTCCCTCACGGACCTCCGCTTCGCCGGCATGCTGGAGGGGCCCGACCCCTGGCCCTACTGGGTGCTCGTCTCCCTCTCGGAGGAGCCGCCGGACGTGCGCGCGTGGCGCATCCAGGACGGCCACGAGACCGAGGTCCGCTTGCGCCGCGGCGATCCGGACGCGGGGAGTCGGCGCTGCCGGCTGGAGAGCAGCGGCGGACCGCTCAAAGTGTCTGTGACGGAGGTCCCCCTTTCCCCCTGACGCCGTCATGCCCGATCCGCAGCCTCTGACCCTGGCCGGCCGCACCTTCGCCTGGGGCCACCGGACCTACGTCATGGGCATCATCAACCTCACCACCGACTCCTTTGCCGGCGACGGCCTCGGCGCCAATGTCGAGGCGGCGCTGGCCCAGGCGGCCCGCTTCGTGGCGGAGGGCGCGGACATCCTGGACGTGGGCGCGGAGTCCACCCGCCCCGGCTACACGCCCGTTCCGGCCGAGGTCGAGATCGCCCGCGTGGCGCCGGTGGTCCAGCGGCTGTGTGCGGAGTTCGCGCTCCCCGTCAGCGTCGATACCGGCAAGGGGCCGGTGGCCCGCGCCGCCTTGGAGGCGGGCGCCACGCTCATCAACGACACCAACGGCTTCCGCGCCGATCCGGGCGTCGCCGACGCCGTCGCCCGGGCCGGCGCGGCGGCGGTCGTGATGCACAACCAGCGCGGCCGCCCGTTCCGCGATGTCGTCGCCGACGTCTGCGGGGGACTGGAGGAGTCGTTCCAGGCCGCGCGCCGCGCGGGCGTGGCCCGCGAGCGCCTGATCGTCGACCCCGGCTTTGGCTTCGGCTGGGAGCCGGAGCAGAACCTGGAGTTGATCCGGCGCTTGCGCGAGTTGCGCCGTCTCGGCCACCCCATCCTTCTGGGGCCGTCGCGCAAGAGCACAATCGGGCTGGTGCTGGACCTGCCCGTGGGGGAACGGGTGGAGGGCACCGCGGCGCTCGTCGCCCTGGCCATCGCCAACGGAGCCGATGTCGTGCGCGTGCACGATGTCCGGGAGATGGTGCGCGTGGCCCGGATGACGGACGCCGTCGTGCGCGGCTGGGCACGAGGCGCGGGCGGTGGCTGAGGTCGGCATCGCGCTGGGCTCCAACCTCGGCGACCGGCTGGCCAATCTGCGGCGCGGCCTGGCGCTCCTGCCCCCCGCGGTGCGCGTGACGGCGCTCTCGGCGCTGTACGAGTCGGCCCCGGTGGGGGTCACGGAGCAGCCCCGCTTCCTCAACGCCGTGTGCCTCGCCGAGACGGATCTCCTTCCCCATCCGCTACTGGAGCGCCTCCAGCGGATCGAATGGGACGTCGGTCGTCGCCCCGGTCCGCGCTGGGGGCCGCGCCCGCTCGACCTCGACATCCTCTTCTACGACAACTGGCGCCTTGAGGATGAGCGCTTGACGATTCCCCATCCGCGCATTGCCGAGCGCGGCTTCGTGCTACGGCCGCTGGCGGACGTGGCGCCGCGGCGGCGCCTGCCGGGCTGGAGCGTGGACGTGCGGGCCGCCCTGGCCGGCGTCGATACGGGCGATCTCGTGCGGCTGGCGGATGCGGGCTGGGGCACGCCGGCCGCCGGCTAGTCTTCGTCCAGCGGCTCGGCTTCGAACTCCAGGCCGGAGAGGTCATCCTCCATCGCGAGGACGGTCCAGCCGACCCAGAAACCGAGGACCGACACGACGGTGACCCCTACGGTCACCGGTACGGCCAGCGCCGCGTAGCTGCGGCGGGCCGTCATGGTGACGAACAGCGCCAGCTGCGCCACGGTCACGGCCATGAGCACCAGGCCGGTCAGGCGGGTACGGTCCATGGCGCGAGGATAGGAACGGGATTCGCGCCCGTCCAGGCTGCGTCGGTGTTGGCTCGGTATACTCGGGAGCGCCATGAGCGTCCCGTTCACTCCCGTCGCCGGGCGTGCTGCCGTCGAGCCCGCGGCGCGCGATGCCGAGCCGCTGCGTCCGCGCGAGGTTCTCCTCCACCGGCGGGTGGTGCAGATCTCGGCGGACCGGATCGAGGTCCGCCGCCCCCGCTCGCTGATCGTGCTGCCGGCGATGGGAGTCGCGCTGGCCGCGTTCCTCCTCTTCGCGCTGGTGCAGTGGTCCGGCTCCTTACCTTTTTGGTCGCTGCCGGTGCTGCTGGCCGGTGCCGTGCTGGCCCTGCCGATCGCCGGGCTGGGGCTCGTCTACTCCCTCTTCGGGGCCAACGTCGTGGCCGACGGGGCCGGTCGCTCGGTGGCCTGGAAGCAGCCCGTCCTCGGCATGGGCGTGGGCACGACGGACCTGGTGCCCTTCTGGAAGATCCGGGAGTTCGTGGTGGAGGACGCGGGCCGGGAGATCCAGCACCCCGACGGCGTGGAGGAGGCGCACGCCTTCGCCCAGTGGGACCTGACGCTGGTGAAGAAGAACGGGAAACGCCTCCGCGTCGGCGGGCTCTCCGTTCCGCGCGAGATGGAGGAAACCGGGCTCGACCGGGTGATGGAAGTGGCGGAGGCGTTCGCCGCCATCAGCGACGCGCCGCTGCGCGGCCCCATCTGGTAGGGCGCGGAGCCGTCATGCCCGCCCGCCTCGACGCGCTGATCGACGCCATCCTCCACGATGCCCGCACGATCGCGGTGGTCGGCCTCTCGGCCGGAGCGCAGCGCCCCAGCTTCCAGGTGGCCCGCTACATGCAGGAACACGGCTACCGCATCATCCCCGTCAATCCGCGTGAGCGCGGGTCCATCCTGGGTGAGCCGGTCTACCCGACGCTGGAAGCCGTGCCCCACTCCATCGACGGCGTCAACGTGTTCCGCCGCTCCCAGGCGACCGGCCCCGCCATCGATGCGGCCGTCGGCGTGGGCGCCGGGGCCGTGTGGCTCCAGCTCGGCATCCGCAACGACGCCGGATTGGAGCGGGCGGCTCGCGCTGGGCTGCGCACCGTGCAGGACCGCTGCATCGCGGTGGAGCATCAGCGCTGGGCGGCGCCCGCTCCGTAAGGCTCGCGGCGGTTCGCGCTGGAACCAGACCGGCCTTGTGTTACATTGAGGACACGCAGGGCTGTTCCGCTCCCACGCGGACGCGGAACAGGCAGTGTCTCGGGTCGGTGTCGCGGGAGGTAACCGTGGGCGACCAGATGCGAGAGGCCTGCGGAGTTTTCGGCGTCTTTGCCCCCGGCCTGGACGTCGCACGACTCACCTTCTACGGGCTTTACGCGCTCCAGCATCGTGGGCAGGAAAGCGCCGGGATCTGCGCCTCGGACGGAGAGCGCCTGAGCCTGCACACGGGCATGGGGCTTGTGTCCCAGGTTTTCGAGGAGAGCGACCTCGAGCCGCTGCGCGGCGGCCTCGCCGCCATCGGACATACCCGCTACTCCACCACGGGCTCCAGCCACCCACGCAACGCGCAGCCGTTGCTGCTCAACGGCGCCGACGGCGAGCTCGCGCTCGCCCACAACGGCAACGTGGTCAACGCCGTGGAGATGCGCGCCCACATGGAGCGCGAGGGCCAGCGCTTCTCCACCTCCACGGACTCGGAGATCATTGGGCGCGCGTTGCTGGCCGGCGCTGGGTCCTGGGCGGAGCGCTTCGCGCAGATGATGCGCGCCTTCAACGGGGCCTACTCCCTCGTCCTGCTGACCGCGGACCGGGTCATGGCCGCCCGCGATCCCCTCGGCGTGCGGCCGCTTTGCCTCGGCCGCATCGACGGCGGTTACGCCGTGGCCTCGGAGACCTGCGCCCTGGACCACATCGGCGCCGAATACGTGCGCGATATCGCTCCCGGGGAGTTGCTCACCATCAGCGCTGAGGGGCTCAAGTCGGAGCAGGTGGCCCCGGTCGAGCAGCGGGCCGGTTGCGTCTTCGAGCACATCTACTTCGCCCGGCCCGACTCCAAGCTCGACGGCCGGCTGGTCTACTCCAGCCGCCTGGCGATGGGTGAGCGCTTGGCCAAGGAGCATCCCACGCCCACCGCCGATCTCGTCATCGGCATCCCCGACTCCGCCACCGCGGCGGCGGTCGGCTACGCGCGCGCGGCCGGCCTCCCCTATGCGGAGGGGTTGGTGAAGAACCGCTACGTGGGCCGCACCTTCATCCAGCCGGACCAGCACCTGCGGGAGCTGGGGGTCAGCCTGAAGTTCAATCCGCTCCCGGACATCATCCGGGGCAAGCGGATCGCGGTGATCGACGACTCCATCGTCCGCGGCACCACGACCCCGCGCGTGATCGCGCTGCTGCGCAACGCGGGGGCGGCCGAGGTGCACATGCGCATCTGCGCGCCGCCTATCACCAACGCCTGCTTCTTCGGCGTGGACATGGCCACGCGCGGCGAATTGATCGCCGCCCAACTCTCGGTCGATGAGATTCGGCAGCACATCAACGCCGACAGCCTCGGCTACCTCAGCCTGGAAGGGCTGCAAAGCGCCGTGAACTTGGCCGGGGAGCCCCACTGCCTGGCCTGCTTCACCGGCCAATATCCCGTCCCGGTGCAGTTGGACATGGATAAACTCGCCTTCGAGCGCAACGGCCAAGAGATCGACGGCGACTCCCCACGTCTCGTCTCCAACGCCACCGTGCACAGCGCCCCCATGCCGTCCAAGGAGTGGAGTGGCCGCTGAGGCCTCGCGCTACGCTGCCGCCGGAGTCGACGTCGACGCCAACACGCGGCTGATCCCGCGCCTGCGCGCTCTCGCCGCCACGGCTGGCCGCCCTGAGGTCATCGGCGGTCTCGGGGCCTTCAGCGGCCTCTTCGATATCAGCGGCTTCAAGCAACCACTCCTGGTCGCCTCCACGGACGGCGTCGGCACCAAGCTGCTGATCGCTCGCACGCTCCAGCGCTATGGCACGGTGGGCGAAGACCTAGTCAACCACTGCATCAACGACATCCTCACGGCGGGCGCCCGTCCGCTCTTCTTCTTGGACTACCTGGCCGGCAGCGACCTCACCGCGGACCACAAGGTGGAGATCGTCGCCGGCGTCGCGCGCGCCTGCCGGGCCACGGAGACGGCGCTCCTCGGCGGCGAGACGGCGGACATGCCGGGGCTCTACCGCTCGGGTGACTTCGACCTCGCCGGCACCATCGTGGGGGTCGTGGAAAAGGGCCGCCAGATCGATGGCAGCACCATCGCCCTGGGGGACACACTCGTCGGCTTTCCCAGCAGCGGGCTCCACACCAACGGCTACTCCTTGGCGCGGGCGGTCTTTCAGTTGGGCCGCGGTGATGAGGAGCAGGACCAGCGCATCCTGCTCGCCGCGCCCGCCGAGCTCGGCGCCCCGCTGGGCGACGCGCTGCTGCGGCCGCATCGCTGCTATGCGACGCAGTTGCAGCCGGTCCTCGGTCGCTGCAAGGGCATCGCCCATATCACCGGCGGCGCCATCGCCGAGAACCTCGCGCGCATCCTGCCCCCCGGCGCTGCGGCTCGGCTGCGACGGGGGAGCTGGCCCGAGCCGCCGATCTTCGCCCTGATCCAGCGCTCCGGTGATATCACCGAGGCCGAGATGTTCCGGGTCTTCAACATGGGCCTCGGCCTGATCGTGGCCGTCGCGCCGCCGGATGTCGCCGCGCTGCTGGCCGTCGACCCGGCGGCGAGCGTCGTCGGGGAGATCACCGCCGCGGACGGCGCGCCCGCCGTCGAGATCGCGGGCGCCGGCTGACCGCCGCCGGCCGGCCCGCTTGACACTCCCAAGCGGCATGCTAGATTCGCGATTGCACAATCCTTCACGAAGCGCGCCCTCGTCTTCGGCTCGGCCGCGGGATGGGCGCGCGGCGCGACGCAAGCGAGGCGCAGGTCAGGCCTGACCGAGAGCGAGGTCCGCGCGGCGTGGAAGTCCTGCTGCAAATCCCCTTCCGCTCCGAGATCATGGAGCTTCCGCTGGTCTTTATCACGATCGTCTTTGGGCTCGGCGCCATGGTCGCCCTCGGGCGTTGGTGGGATCACTAGAGAGCGGCAGCCGCGCATGGCTACGGCGGAGCGCCCCCCACGTAAAGGGCTCAACGACCAGCTCTACGACGCGCTGTTCGGCAACTACGTCTGGCGCTCCATTTTCCGCACCGGCTATCCCAACACGCCCCGCAATCAGATGCTGGTGGTCGCCACCAACGTCTTTCTCCACCTGCATCCCACCCGGCTGCACCGCACGCACGTCAAGATCACGCACACCTACTGCCTGGGCGGTCTCACCTTCTTCATGTTCCTGGGGCTGACCGTCACCGGCGTGCTCCTGATGTTCTACTACGTCCCCTCCGTCGAGCGGGCCTATGCGGACATCCAGGCCTTGGAGACCACCGTGCGGTTCGGCACGCTGATGCGCAATCTGCATCGCTGGATGGCGCACGCGATGATCATCACCGTGCTGCTGCACATGATGCGGGTCTTCTACACGGGCGCCTACAAGCCCCCCCGCGAATTCAACTGGCTGATCGGGGTGATCCTCTTCGTGCTCACCCTGCTCCTTTCCTTCACCGGCTATCTGCTGCCCTGGGATCAACTGGCGTTCTGGGCCATCACCGTGGGCACCACCATGATCGGCTCGGCGCCGATCCTGGGCGACGAGAGCAAGTTCCTGCTGCTGGGCGGCTTCTCCGTGGGCCCCAACGCGTTGATCCGCTTCTATACCCTGCACGTGATCGCCTTGCCTTTGCTCGCTGCGATCTTCATGGCCGTGCATTTCTGGCGGATCAGACGCGATGGCGGAATGGCGCGACCCCTCTAGAGGGGCCGCCGCGCCGGGCCAGCCGGCGCCGGGTTAGGGAGCGATGGCTGAACGCGTAGCCTCGGCGGCCCGGCCTCGACAGCGCCGCGAGCGCGAAGAAGAGGTCCTGGTCTGGCCGGACCTAGTCTTCGTGGAGTTCATCTCCGCCGTTCTCTTCACCGTCATCCTTGTCGGCCTGTCCGCCTTCATCAACGCCCCGCTGCTCAGTCGCGCGGACCCAGACACCACGCCGAACCCCTCCAAGGCCCCCTGGTACTTCCTCAACCTCCAGGAACTCTTGCTGCACATGGAGCCGGCTTGGGCGGGGGTCATCGTGCCCACCATCGCCCTCGTGCTCCTGGCCGCCATCCCCTACTGGGATCGCAGCAACGAGAAGCAGGGGGTGTGGTTTGGCACGGCGAACTCGGTCCGGCTGTCGATCTGGGGCGCGGGCGTCGGCCTCTTCGGCACCATCTGGCTCGTCCTCTATGACGCCTCCAAGCACGTGGAGTGGACCGAAAACGTCATCCGCGGCCTCCGTCTCAACCGCGACTTCACCTGGCCGGGCGGGCTCGACTGGGCCCGCGACCTGCGCTCCATCGACACCAAGATCAACTGGGATGACCTCAGCTTCACCATCGGCGACTTCAAGATGTTCCAGGATTGGCGCGCCATCCCCCTCGGCATCCCCGGCACCACCAACGACCCCTGGCTGCTGAATCTCAACTTCCCCTCGTTCTTATCCCAGCAGGTCATCCCCGTGGCCGCCATGGTGGGTCTGCCCATCCTGCTGGTCCTCTTTACCAAGAGGAAACTCGGCTGGATCCGGTCGCGGCGTGACATCGCCATCCTGATCTTTAGCGGCTTCATCGCCGCGTACATCACGCTAATCGTTATCGGGGTCGCCTTCCGCGGCGAGGCGCAGGAACTACGGCCGCCGTGGGATATCGTGGTGGTAGAGGAATAGAGACGGACGCCGGAGCGGTATGACGGACGAGCAACAGCAGCCACCAGCCGAGGGCGCGCAGCCCGCGGAGGAGCCAGAGCAGGCGGCGGTCCCCGCCCGCGCGGGCGCCCCCGAGCCCGCGGAGGGCGGCACGGGCGAAGGCGGCCCGCCGCGCCGCACCCCCTCCCGCGACGAGCCCTCGTCCGCCGTGCGGCCCCAGCGCGCGCCCCATCTCGGCGCGGGCGACCAGCGCGGCGTCAGCGCCGAGGCCGCGCCCCAGCGGGCCATCGTCCGCAAGGCGCAGCGGGGTCGCGCCGGCGGCATGCAGGTCGCCCGCCGCCAGTTCCTGGGCGCCTCCTTCTGGGGCGTGTTCGGGATCGGGCTCACGGGCTCCGTCGCCGCCTTCCTCGCTTTCTTCTGGCCCCGGGGCCTCACAGGGTTTGGTGGCCAGATCGGCGTCGCGGCGGATTTGGTGCCTGATCCCGGCGATGACCCGGTGCGCCTCGCCATCGGCAAGTTCTGGCTGGTGAATCTGGAACCCGGTGAAGGGACGCACGGCGGCTTCGGCGAACAAGGCGCTGGGGGGCTCCTCGCCCTCTGGTGGAAGTGCCCGCACCTCGGGTGCACCGTGCCCTGGCGTCCCACCTTCGGGTTTGAGGGGGTGACCGGCTGGTTCCGCTGCCCCTGCCACGGCTCCACCTACACCAAGGCGGGCGTCCGCACCTTCGGTCCCGCGCCCCGCCCGATGGACACAATGGCCATCAGCGTCAACACGGACGGCTCGCTGACCGTGGACACCGGCTCCATCACCAAGGGCGGCCAGGACAACCCGGCCCGGGCCGAGCCCTACCCCGCATGAACACCAACAAGCAGATCCTGGCAATGGTTGTCTTGCTCTTTCTGGGCGTCGTCTCGCTGGGCGCCTACACCTGGTTTGAAGCCGGAACGCGCACGGATGCCGCGGACTTCCAGGCCGTGGAAGCGGCCGAGCGAGGCGCGCTCCTGTTCGCCAAGAATTGCCGCGTCTGCCACGGCAACGTCGGGCTCGGCCGGGTCGGGCATCCCCAATTGATCGGACCCGCCCTGAACGACCCCGCCAACACCCTCGCCTTCCGCTCGGAAGATGAGAACAAACTTGCGGAGATACAGGCCCGCTTCCGCGACACCATCGCCTGCGGGCGCAACGGCACGCCCATGCCGCCCTGGGCCATCGACCAGGGCGGGTCTCTCAACTTCGCGCACATCGCCAACCTCGCCGCGCTCGTCAGCACCAATGCCGGCAACGCCTGGGATCACGCGCTGGAGATCGCCATCGAGGAGGACGAGGCGACCCTTGAGAGCCTCGCCGCCACCCTGCGCGCCGCCCAGGGCGACGATGCCGCCGCTGCCGACGCCCAGGCCGCCCTCGACGACGCTCACGCCCGGGTCGATGCCGGCCTCCCCCTCCAGGAAGCCACGCCCTCCCTCACCGAAAATACCTGCGGGCAGCGCAGCAGCGCGGCGGCCCCCACCACCGCCGCTGCCCCCGTCGAGGTCGAGGAGATTGACACCAGCGGCTTCACCGTGGACGCGGACCTCGTCCCCGATGAGGACGTGTTCGCCATCTACTCGTGGCTCCAGACCCTCGAATAGGCGGCGCGGACGCGGCTTTGACCGCCCATTTTGCCCTGCGATAGACTTGATCCGTTCCAGGGCACGGAGGTATGTGACCAGCATGACGGCGGCTCAGACCGGGAAACGGTACATCTGCTCCAAGTGCGGCGCCGAGTACATCGTCACCCGCGGCGGCGACGAGGAGATCAAGTGCTGCGATATCCCGGTGGCAGAGAAGAAGTAGCGGAGGCGACGCATGGCGGTGCAACTCGGCAAGCGCTACAAGGATGAGGAGAGCGGCATCGAGGTGCTCTGCATCAAGCCAGGCGACGGCAACCTGAGCGTCGGCGCGCGGCCCATGGAGTTGATGCAGCCCAAGGTTCTGCCCTCCGCGGACTAAGCGCGGGCGGCGACACCCTAGGCCGTCGGCGTCAGTCGGCGGCCTCTTAATGTCGGCCTGCCGGCGCGCCGATTCGGTCGGCGGGCCGGAACATGCGAGGAGCGACCGTGGGACTGCGCGAGCGACTTCCGCAAGACCTCCACGACGCCATGCGCGCCCGCGACGTCACCCGTCGCGAGACCATCCGCCTGCTGCAAGCGGCGATCAAGAACGCGGAGATCGAGCGGCGCGGGCCGTTGGATGAGATGGACATCGTGGCCCTGGTGCAAAAGCAGATCAACCAGCGGCGCGAGAGCGTAGAGCAGTTCCGCAAAGGTGGACGGACGGACCTGG
Source organism: Dehalococcoidia bacterium (assembly GCA_963663235.2). Taxonomy (GTDB): domain Bacteria; phylum Chloroflexota; class Dehalococcoidia; order Bin125; family Bin125. Next base: position 294,892 of record CAXXNO010000004.1, on the reverse strand, counting down.
CCGAGCGCGAAGAGGCGGAGATGGCGGTGCTGGAACAGTACCTGCCGCCGCAGATGAGTCTGGAAGACGTGGCGGAGGCGGCGCGGGCGGTGATCGCCACGGTGGGTGCCCAGGGGCCCAAGGAAAAGGGCAAGGTCATGGGGCCGTTGATGGCCGACCTGCGCGGCCGCGCTGATGGACGCCTGATCAACGAAGTCGTCACGGAGCTGCTGGGCGGTTGAGCGAAGCGCCCGCGCTATGATGGGGCCCGGAATCCGGCCCGCGCGCGGCCGAGGGCCTGCATGGATCGCCAGCCGTTCTTCTCGCCGCTGCGGATCGCCACCTTCGTGGTGGTGCTCTCGATCGCCCTGACCCTGGCGCTAATCCCCATCGAGCCGGAACAACCCGTCCCTCACCTCGGCGAAATCGCCAACATTGACATCCGCGCCCCTGCTGATCTGCAATTTGAAAGCGACATCCTCACGCAACGGGCCCAGGCCGCCGCCGCTGCGGTCGTGCCGACCTTCGTCACGACCGACGGCAACGTGGGGCTCAACCAGACGGCCGCCCTTGAACGCCTCTTGGCTCGCATCGACGGCGTCCGCTCGGACCCCGACTTCTCCAGCGAAGAGCGCGCCGACGCGCTGGCGCAGGTGCCCGGGCTGTCACTGGACCCGCGCGGGCAGGTGCTGACCCTGGGCTTCGCCGCCGCCCAGTGGGCCCTGGTGCGGGCCGCCGCCACCGCGCTGCTCACCGGCCTGTTTGAGTCCAACATCCTGGACGAGGACGTCGATGACCTCCGGCAGGCGCTCCCGGATCGCATCGAGATCACCCTCGCGCCCACGCAGGAAGAGGTGCTGGTGGCGATCGTGGCCCCGCTGATCGCGGCCAACGTCGTTGTCGATGCCGTCGCCATGGCCGATGCGCGGGACGCCGCGATCGCCGCGGTCCCGCCGGTGCTCTGCACCTTCGCCGCCGGCGAGATCGTCTTCTCGGGGGGCGCGCCTGTAGGTGGCGCGGACCTCGCCGCGCACTGCGCGCTCCCAAGCACCATCGACAGCGACACCCTCTCCTCCGACGAACTGGACGCCATCGCCATCGCCGCCCTCCCCTTGCTCGCGCCCGGTGGCGGTGGCCTGCCCGCCGACGAGCTCATGGCCGTCCTCCTCCTCGCCGTCGCGGTCGCCGCAACCGTGGCCACATATCTGGCGCTGACGCATCCCCCCGCCGTCTCCAGCGACCGACGTCTGCTGCTGGTGGGCGCGCTGGTGGTCATCGCGGCCCTCGCCGCGCGCTGGTATTTCCCGGCGGTGCTGCCGGATGAGCAGGGCAAGTCCCTGGAGTTGATCCTGCCGCTGGCGGCGGTTGCGGTGCTGGCGGCGGCGCTGCTGGAAACCACCTTGGCGCTCATCCTGGCCATCCTGGTCGCCGGGTTGGCGGGCTTCGCCGCGACAGTGCATCCGGACTTCGCCCTGGGGGAGGCGCCCGTCGGCGCGCAGGCGCTGCGCCCCGCGGCCGTGTTCCTCTTCGCCGGGATCGCCGGCGTCTTCGCCAGCAGCCGCGTGGAGCGGGTGACGCAGTACGCCCTGGTCGGCGCCCTGGTCGGCGGCGTGATGTTCCTCGTGGGCTTGAGCTTCTGGCTGCTCGACCCCGATCGCGCCGCCGCCGGCCTTGGCTGGCTCGCCGCCGCCTCGGCGCTCGCCGCCCTGTTTACTGGCGTCGTCACCATCGGGGCGTTCACGTTCTTGGGCACGGCCTTCGGCATCACCACGCGGTTGCAGCTCCTTGAGCTGGCGCAACTCACGCAGCCGCTCCTCCGTCGGTTGCAAGAAGAGGCGCCGGGGACGTTTCACCATTCCTTGCTGGTGGCGACGATGGCGGAACGCGCCGCCGGCCAGATCGACGCCCACCCCCTGCTCGTGCGCGTCGGCGCCTTCTATCACGACATCGGCAAGCTGGCCCAACCGCACATGTACATCGAAAACCAGGCGGAGGGCAGCAATCCCCACGATGATCTGGATCCGCGGGAGAGCGCGCGCGTGATCCAGGAGCACGTGCGCTGGGGCGTGGAGCTCGCCCGGCGGCAACGGCTCCCCGAGCGCGTCCGCGACTTCATCCCGGAGCATCACGGCACGCGCCTCGTCACCTATTTCTATCGCAAGGCCGCGCAGATCGATCCCGCCATCGACGCGGCGCTCTTCACCTACGGCGGGCCCCGTCCCCGCTCGCGCGAGACGGCGATCGTCATGCTCGCCGACTCCTGCGAGGCCGTGGTCCGCTCCAGCCGCAATCGCGAACCGGAAGTCATCGACGCCCTCGTCGACGGCGTCGTCAGTGAGCGGCTGGCCGAGCGGCAGTTGGACGACAGCGATCTGACGCTGCGCCACCTGCGGCTCATCGGCGATTCGTTCAAGGTCACGCTGCGGGGCGTCTACCACCCGCGCATCGAATACCCCGCTCCCACGACCGCCGAGCGCCGGCGCTACCCCGCGGCCCCGCTGCCCCAAGATCTGGGCGCTGCGCCCGCGCCCACCAGCGACCAGCCGGTCGACGGCAGCGCCCTGCCGGAGCTCCACCGGCCCGGGCCGCACGAGGCCGAGGCGTCCTAGGGTCGCCGTCCTCGCCGGCCGGGCGATGCTACGCTGCACGCAGAGGGGCAACGGGTGCGATTCGCCGTTCTGGTCTTTCCGGGTTCCTGGAGCGACCACGACTGCCAGTACGTGCTCCAGGACATCCTCGGCCACCCAACGGACCGTGTCTGGCATCGCGCTTCCAGCCTGGACGGCTATGACGCCGTCGTGGTCCCCGGGGGCTTCGCCTACGGCGATTATCTCCGCTGCGGCGCCATCGCCCGCTTCTCCCCGGTGATGGCGGCGCTCCAGCGCCACGTCGATGCCGGCCGCCCGGTCTTCGGCTCCTGCAACGGCTTCCAGATCCTCTGCGAGGCCGGCTTGCTGCCCGGCGCGCTTCTGCTCAACGACAGCCTGGAGTATCGCTGTGAGCCCGCCTACGTACGGGTGGAGCGCACCGATACCGGCTTCACCGGCGCCTGTCGGGGAGAGCAGGCGCTGATGCTGCCCATCTCGCACGGCCAAGGGAACTACTACGCCGATGAACAAACGCTCGCGGCCTTGGAGGCGGACGGGCGGGTGCTCTTCCGCTACTGCGACCCGCAGGGCGCGGTGACCGCCGTGGCCAACCCCAACGGCTCGCTGCACAACATCGCCGGCGTGGTCAACGCCGCCGGCACGGTGTTGGGGATGATGCCCCATCCGGAGCGGGCCAGCGAGGCCCTCATGGGCGGCGAGGACGGCCTCCTTATCTGGCGTTCGATCATCGAGCGCTGGGGCTGAGGCCCATGACCGATCCCGCCCCCGCGGTCGACGACGCCACCCTGCAGCAGATCGCCCTCAGCCGCGCGGAGTACGAACAGGCGCGCCAGCGCCTGGGCCGCGAGCCCGCGCCGGTCGAGCTCGGCATGATCGGCGCGCTGTGGAGCGAGCACTGCGGCTACAAGCACTCCAAGCCGCTCTTCCGCCATTTCCCCGTGGAGGCCCCGCACGTCCTCACGACGCTGGGTGGCGAGAACGCGGGCGCGGTGGACATCGGCGACGGTCTGGTCGTCGTGATGAAGATCGAGTCCCACAACCACCCCAGCGCCATCGAGCCCTACCAGGGCGCCGCCACCGGCGTGGGCGGCATCGTGCGCGACATCTTCGCCATGGGCGCCCGCCCCATCGCCATCCTCGATTCCCTCCGCTTCGGTCCCCTCGATCTCCCCAACAACCGGCGGCTCCTGCGCGGGGTGGTCGCGGGCATCGGCGGCTACGGCAACTGCCTCGGCATCCCCAACCTCGGCGGTGAGGTGCGCGTCGGACCGGGCTACAGCGGGAATCCGCTGGTCAACGCCATGTGCGTGGGCATCGCCCGGCGGGACGCGATGATCGGCGCTCGCGCCGAGGGGCCCGGCAACGCCTTACTGCTCGTCGGCGCCGATACCGGCCGCGACGGTCTCCACGGCGCCACCTTCGCCTCGGTCCAGCTCGACGAGCGCAGCGAGGAGCGCCGCCCCGCCGTGCAGGTGGGCAACCCCTTCATGGAGAAACTGCTCATGGAGGCTTGCGTGGAGTTGGTGTCCCAGCACCGCGACTGGATCGTGGGGCTGCAAGACCTCGGCGCCGCCGGCCTCACCAGCAGCGCCGTGGAGTGCGCCGCTCGCGCCGGCACCGGTGTAACCCTGGACGTGAGCCGCGTCCCGCGACGCGAAACGGCCATGTCCCCCTACGACGTCATGCTGTCCGAGTCCCAGGAACGCATGCTGGTGGTCGTGAAGCGCGGGCATGAAGACGACGTGGCCACGCTCTTCCGCCGCTGGGAGTTGACTGCCGTGACGATCGGCACGGTCACCGATGACGGTCTGGCCCGCATCCGCGACGGCGATCACGAGGTCGCGGCCATCGACGTGCGGCTGCTCACCTCCCCCCCGACCTACGAGGGCGAGGCGGCGCCTGACCCCGTGGCGGCCGCCGCGGCGGCGTTCGACCCCTCTTCGCTGCCCGACGTCGCCGATGCCCATGCCGCCAACGCCGCGCTGCGCGCGCTGCTGGCCGCCCCCAACATCACCGACAAGCGCTGGGTTACGCGCCAGTACGACCAGCAGGTGGGCACGAACACCGTCATCGGCCCGGGCAGCGACGCCGGGGTGCTGCGGATCAAGGGCACGCGCCGCGCCATCGCCCTCAGCACGGATGGCAACGGCCGCACCACATGGCTGGACCCCTGGGCCGGCGGCGCCCGCGCGGTCGCGGAGGCGGCGCGCAACGTGGCCTGCGCCGGCGCCACCCCGCTGGCGGTGACCGATTGCCTCAACTTCGGCAACCCGGAGCGGCCCCAGATCTACTTCCAGATCTCGCAAGCGGTGCAGGGCATCGCCGCCGCCTGCCGGGCCTTGGGCACGCCGGTCGTCTCCGGCAACGTCTCCCTCTACAACGAGACGAACGGCGTGCCGGTCACCCCGACGCCCGTCGTGGGCATGCTGGGCCTGATCGAGGACGTCGACCGCATCGTGCGCATGCCCTTTCAACGGCCGGGCGATGTGGTGGCGCTGCTGGGGGCGATGCTGCCGCAGGCGGCTTCGACGCTCGGCGGCGGCGAGTACCTCGCCGTCCTCCACGGCTTGGAGGCGGGCCCCGTGGCGGTGGACCTTCACGCCGAGGCCGCGCTGGTGCGCCTCCTGAACGCGGCCGCGCGGCGCGGACTGCTGCGATCGGCGCACGACTGTTCCGACGGCGGCCTCGCCGTGGCGCTCGCCGAATGCGCCGTCGCCGCCGGTCTCGGCCTTGACGCGCCCTCGCTTGACCTCGGCCCCCGCCTGGACGCCGCCCTCTTCGGCGAGGCCGGGGCCCGCGCCGTGGTGAGCCTGCGGCCGTCGGATCTGCCCGCGCTGGAATCGCTGGCCGCGGAGCACGGTGTCCCCGTGACTCCCTTCGGCCCCGTCGGCGGCGACCGCCTGCGCCTCGGGCCGCTGGACCTCCCTCTCGCCGATGTCACAGACGCCTACCGCGGTGGCCTGGAACGTGCGCTCGCTGGCCACGACCTTTGACCGGCCAGAACTTCCGTTCTATCGTGACCTGCGTGGTCGGCGGGAGGAGGAACAAGCGGCCTGCGTGTCCCGTTTGCCGGGCGCACTCCGTGACAGAACCGCTCCCTCTAAAGACGCCGCCCATTATCGTGTTGGAACGATGTGAACTGTGGGGACCGCATCGCGCATAAGCGGTGTAGTCCACAATCCCGCGGTTGGCGTAGCGAAGCGGATGCGGCACAACGGAGGTGCGATTGCATCCGGCGCACGGAGGGTCGCGATGAAGGTCGTCTTTCTCGAAGAGGTCGAAGGCTCCGGCCAGGTCGGTGAGATCAAGGAGGTCCGCAACGGCTACGCCCGCAACTACCTCCTCCCCCGCGGTCTGGCGGCGCCGGCGACCAAAGTGCAGATGGAGCGGGCGGCCAAACTGGCCAAGGTCGACGCCGTCCATCAGGAGAAGGTCGATGTCGAGGCCCGCCTGGTGGCCGACCGCATCGACGGCGCCACGGTCACGCTGACCGCCCGCGTCGGCGAGCAAGGACGGCTCTTCGGCTCGGTGACGGCGACGGATATCGCCGAGCAACTGACCGAGCGCGCCGGGCAGTCCGTCGACCATCGCCAGGTGCTCTTGGGCCAGGTGATCAAGGCGATCGGCAGCCAGGAGGTGCGGGTGCGGCTCACCCGCAACGTCTCCGCCACGGTCACCGTCGATGTCCGCCCGGAGGGCGGCGAGGCGGAACCGCAGGCCGAGGCGGCCGGTGAGCCGGCAGGTGAAGAGAGCGCGCCCGTCGACGAGGGCGCGGCGGCGGAGGCGGAGGGCGCGGCTCCCACTGACGAGGAGCCGCAAGCCGAGAGCGATTAGCGCGGGGGCGCGCACATTCCGAGCCCCCGCGGAGGGGGTTCGGTGGTACTCGAGAAGGCTCCTCCCAGCGACGCCGAGGCGGAAACGACCGTCATCGCCTCCATCGTGGTGGACCCGGCGGCGCTGCCCCGCGTCGCCTCTATCCTCCAGCCTCTCGACTTCTACGACGAGCGCCACGCCTGGATGTACGAGGCGGCCCTCGCGATCTGGGATCGCGATGAGGCGGTCAACCAAGTCACTGTGGCGCATGAGCTGGCCCGGCGGGGCAAACTGGAGGACATTGGCGGCTTCGCCTACCTCGGCCAGATCGTCGCCGACCTGCCGACCTCGGTCGGGGTCGAGCACTCGGCCCGCATCGTCAACCGCGACGCCGTCTACCGGCGCATGATCGACGCCGCCGGCAAGATCGCCCGCATCGGCTTCGACGGCGGCGCCAACGTCTCGGAGTCGCTCGCCCGTGCGGAGTCCCTGCTGCTGGAGCTGCGCGGCGGCGAGCGCCTGCGCGACTTCGTCCCGCTGCGCGACCTGCTGGAGGGCTTCCTCAGCCCGCCCTCCGAATCGGATGAGCTCCGTCTCACCGATGTCGCCCGCACCGGCTTCTCCGACCTCGACTCGCTGCTCGACGGGCTCAAGCGATCGGACCTGACCGTGCTGGCCGCGCGGCCGTCCGTCGGCAAGTCCGCCCTGGCGCTCGCGATGTCGCGCAACCTGGCGCTGGGACAGCAAGGCCGCGTCGCCTTCTTCAGTCTGGAGATGTCCGCCGAGCAGGTGGCGGCGCGGCTGGTGTCGGCGGAGGCGGGCGTCGACTCGCACCGGCTGCCCTGGGGTCGCCACAATGAGGCCGAGGAGGCGCTCATCAGCCGCGCCATCGGCAACCTCTCGCAGGCCGAGATCTACATCGACGACACCCCCGGCATGAGCGTCGCCGAGCTGCGCGCCAAGGCGCGGCGCTTGGCCATGGAAGTCGGGCTGGACCTGCTGGTCGTCGACCATCTGCAACTGATGCACACCGGCTTCGGCAACGAGAACAACCGCGTGGCCGAGATCAGCTACATCTCGCGCTCGCTCAAGGAGCTGGCGCGCGAGCTCAAACTGCCCGTCTTGGCCATCTCCCAGCTCTCCCGCGCCGTCGAGGCGCGCCAGCCGCACATCCCCCTCCTCAGCGACCTGCGCGAGAGCGGCTCCATTGAGCAGGACGCCGACGTGGTCCTCTTCATCTACCGCGAGGACATGTACGTCCAGCGGGAAGACTGGGAGGATCTGCATCCCGGGGAGCCGGGAGCGCACTACCCCGCCGGCGTGGCGCAGATCATCGTGGCTAAGCATCGCAACGGCCCCACGGGCAACGTGCATCTCCGCTTCGTCAAAATCACCGCCAAGTTCGAGGATCTGCTCCTCCGCCAGGAGGAGGTCTCCGAGCCCGATCCCCAGTGGAGCCTGGATGCCTTCCCCAACGACTGACCCGCTCCCGTTCGCCGGCTTTCCCGCCGCCGCCAAGACGCTGCCGGTTCCGGCCGCGCTGTTCGGGAGCCTGATCCCGGCGATGGATGACCCCGCCGAGCTGCTGGTCACGCTCTACACCATCGTCACCGTGCAGCGGCTCCGCCGCTTCCCCCGCCTGCTCGATGTCGCCGCGCTGCGCGCCGAGCGCCCGCTCGTCGACGCGCTGGCCCGCATGCTCCCCGACGACGAGGTCGGCGCGGCCTTCCAGCGCGGCCTCGACGCCGCCGTCCGCCGCGGCACGCTGCTGCTCGTCGACGCCACCGGCGACCGCGGCCCGCGGCCTCTGCTCACCATCAACAGCGCCGCCGACCGCCGCACCGTGGAGCGGGTGCGACGTGGCGAGCTCTCGCTCGGGCCGGCGCTGACCGTGCACCAGCCTGCCCCGCGGCCGCCGCGCTCCATCTTCGTGCTTTACGAGCAGACGGTCGGGCCGATCACCCCCCAGATCGCCGAGGACCTGGCCGAGGCGGAGGGACTTTATCAATGGACCTGGATCGAAGATGCCTTCGGCGAGGCGGCGGAGCTGAACAAGCGGAGCTGGCGCTACATCCGCCGCATTCTCGAGCGCTGGCAGGAAGAAGGACGGGACGATGAGGCGCTTGGGCGACATTCTGGCCGCTGGCGCGATTCAGAATACGGCCACCTCTTCGGGGGCTGAGGCCCCGTCGGCGCCTGCGCCTGCGGAGCCCGCCTGCCCGGAGTGCGCCGACGCCGGCTTCGTCCGCCGCGCCCGCCCGCCCGGGCATCCGGATTTCGGCCGCGCCCTCCCCTGCCGCTGCGCGGAAAACGAGGCCCGCGACGAGCAGCAGGCGCGGCTTCAGCGCTACAGCAACCTCGGGCCCTTGTTGCAGGTGACCTTCGATGCGCTGGACGTGGACCGCTCGCCGGCGTTCGCGGAGGCGCTCCGCGTCGCCCGGGCGTTCGTCGATGAGCCGGACGGCTGGCTCCACCTCTGGGGCAAGACGGGGAGCGGCAAGACCTCCCTGGCGGCGGCGATGGCGAATCAGCGGCGCTTGCAGGCGGGGCTGCCGGCCCTGTACTTCTCGGTCCCGGACCTGCTCGATCACCTCCGCGCCGCCTACAGCGCCGATGCCGAGATCGCCTTCCCGCATCTCTTTGACAAGGTGCGCGGCGCGCCCTTCCTGCTGCTGGACGACCTCGACGCGGTCAACCCGACCGATTGGACGCGCGAGAAACTCTTCCAACTCCTGAACCATCGCGCCAACGCCGCGCTCCCCACGGTGGTGGTCACCACCTGCGCCCCTCAGGAACTGCCCCAGTGGCTGGCCGGACGTCTCGCCCCCCGCCCGGGCCTGCGGCAGCAGTGCCTCGATGCCGGACCGCGCGACGCGTACTCCCAGATCGGCGGCATGACCCGCGAACGGCTGCAGGCGCACCGCTTCGAGACCTTTCGCCCGCAGGGACGCGGCGGCTTGACGCCCAAGGAGAGCGAAAGCATTCGGCACGCCCTCTCCATGGCCCAAAGCTTCGCGCGTCAGGGGACCGGCTGGCTCACGCTCTGGGGAAACACCGGCCGGGGAAAGACGCACCTCGCCGCCGCCATCGCCCATGAACGGTTGGCCGCCGGCGACAACGTCTACTTCGCCGTGGTCCCGGACCTGCTGGATCACCTCCGCGCCTCCTACAACCCGGCCAACCCGGAGGGCTACGACGATCTCTTCGACGCGGTCCGTACCGCTGGGCTGCTGATCCTGGACGACCTGGGCGCGCACAGCACCACGCCTTGGGCGGAGGAGAAGCTCTACCAGATCTTCTCCTACCGCTACATCAACGTGCTGCCCACCGTGATCACCACCAACGTCGACCTGACGGATCGGGACGCCATCCCGGACCGGATCCTCTCCCGCATGATCGACGTGACCATCGGCAGCGTCGCCAAGCTAGACACGCCGGACTTTCGTGCGGGGGAACTGCCGCGGCACGACCGAACGCAGGACGATGCTCGCGGCAACTCTTGGAGCCGGCGCCGCAGATAACAGCGCAGGTCGGTTGCTCAGGACTGGGCGGGCTCCGGGCTCGGCGCCGCCTCGTCGCGCGGCGTCAGGCTTCCCTCGATCCAGTGCGCGCCGTCCGTCCAGACCTCTTTCTTCCAGATCGGAACCATCGCCTTCAGCCGGTCGATGGCGTAGTGGCAGCCGGCGATCGCTTCGGCCCGGTGCGCCGCCGCCACCGCGATCGCCACGCTCGCCTCGCCGATCTCCAGCCGCCCGATCCGGTGGTGCATCGCGATCGCTGTGATGGGCCAGCGCGCCCGCACCTCGTCGCCGATCTGCGCCATGATCTTCGTCCCCATCGCCGGGTAGGCGTCGTATTCCAAGTAGGCCACGTCCCGGCCCTGGTTGCTCGCGCGCACGACGCCCACGAACAGCGAGACCGCGCCGCTGCTGTCGGCTCGGACCAGGTCGTGCAGCGCTTGGATGTCCAGCGGCTCTGCGCTGATCCGGTAGAGCGCATCGGCGTCACGGCCTGACGCGCCGCCGCTGACGGGCGGGATCAGCGCGACCTCGTCCCCCGCGCGCACCGGATGATCGGGCCGCACGTACTCGCTGTTCACGGCGTAGATCACCGACTCACGCAGCTCGCTGAGCGCCGGGTAGCGCCCGAACACGGCTTCTGCCAGGTCCCCAACCGTCGCCGATCGTGGGATGTCGGGAAGCCGCACCTCCCGCGCCCCGGCCGTCTCGGCCAGACTGGCGAAGAGCCGCACCGTGATCTCCATGCGGGCAGTGTATCTTCTCTCCGTCCGGGGCGAACCGCTGGCGCGCGAGGGGGCCGGTCGTGCCGAAGGCGTACCCGATCCCGTCGCCGCCGATGGCCAGGCAGGCGTGGAACGGCCTCCTGGATCTCCTCTTCCCGCCCCGTTGCGTCGCCTGCGACCGGACGGGCGCCCAGCTCTGCGATGGCTGTATCAACAACTTCCTCCCCGCCGCCGGCGACCGCTGCGCGCGTTGCTGGAGCCCCCGTGGCGCTTCCGATTGCGCCCACTGCGCCACCTCCCTCCCCGCGTTCGACAGCCTGCGCGCGGCGTACGTCTTTGAGGGACGCGTGCGTGATGCGGTGCACGCCGTCAAGTACCAGGGCGCGACGGCGGCCGTGGGGCCGCTCGTCGCCGCGGTGGACCTCCGCTCACTCCCGGACGCGCTTGACCGCGTCGTCCCCGTCCCCATGGCCGGCCGCCGCCGTCGGGTCCGCGGCTTCAACCAAGCCCACCTCTTCGCCACGCGCCTTGGCGATCGGATCGGCGTCCCCGTCGACTCGCGCGCGCTGCGCCGCACCCGCGCGGCGCCGCCGCAGGCGCGCCAGCCGGATCTGGAAGCGAGACGGCGGAACGTGCGCGGCGCATTCACCGCCGAGCGCTCCCGTGTCCACGGGCGTCGCATCCTCGTCGTCGATGACGTCACCACCTCCGGCGCAACGCTCGACGCCTGCGCGCAAGCGCTGCGCGCGGCCGGCGCGGAGTCGGTCCACGCCTGGGCCCTGGCCCGCGATGACTGACGCGGAGCGCTCGCCGGCTCGAAGGCGCGTTCGTTTGACCGGCTCTCCGGCGCGCTCCTAGACTGGCCCTGCCGCCACGCCGTCTCTCGAAAGTGTGTGGGAATGGTTCAGACCGGAACGGTCGACGTCCTGGCCGCCGCCGACCCCGATATCGCCGCCGCCCTGGGGCGCGAGGCCACCCGCCAGCGCGACACGCTGGAGATGATCGCCTCGGAGAACTACACCAGCCCGGCCGTCTTGGCCGCCATGGGCTCGATCCTCACCAACAAGTACGCGGAGGGCTATCCGGGCAAGCGCTATTACGGCGGCTGCGAGCACGTCGATGAGGTGGAGACGCTGGCGATCGACCGCGCCAAAGCGCTGTTCGCCGCCGAGCACGCCAACGTCCAGCCCCACTCCGGCGCGCAGGCCAACCTCGCCGCCTACTACGCGCTCATGGAACCCGGCGACACCGCCCTGGGCATGGAGCTCAGCCACGGCGGTCACCTGACGCACGGCCTGCGCGTCAACCTTTCCGGCCGATGGTTCAACTTCGTCTCCTACGGCGTGGACCGCGAGACGGAGCTCATCGACTACGATGCCATGGCGGAACTGGCGCGCACGCACCGCCCCAAGGTGATCGTCGTGGGCGCCACCGCCTACCCGCGCCGCTATGACTTTGCCCGCAGCGCGGAGATCGCCGAGAGCGTGGGCGCGACGCTTGTGGTGGATATGGCGCACGTCGCCGGGCTGGTGGCGGCCGGGCTGCATCCGTCGCCGGTCGGCTTGGCGCCCGTCATTACCTCCACCACCCACAAGACGCTGCGCGGCCCGCGCTCCGCCTTCATCCTCTGCGACGCCGAACACGCGACCGCGATCGATCGCGCCGTCTTTCCCGGAACCTCGGGCGGGCCGCACATGCACACCATCGCCGCCAAGGCGGTGGCGTTCAAAGAGGCCGCCACGGACGACTTCCGCCGCTACGCGGCCGCCATCATCGAAAACACGCAGGTCCTGACGGAGGGGTTGCGGGCCGCCGGCCTGCGCCTCGTCTCCGGCGGCAGCGACAATCACCTGCTGCTGGTGGACGTGGGCGTCCTCGACCTCACGGGCAAGGCCGTCGAAGAGGCGCTGGGCAGCGCCGGCATCACCGTCAACAAGAACACCATCCCCTTTGACACGCGCAAACCCACCGTCGCCAGCGGCATCCGCGTCGGCACGGCCGCGCTCTCGACCCGCGGAATGGGCCCGGACGAGATGCGCCGGATCGCCCGCTTGATCGGCCGTGTGCTGGCCGATGTCGATGACGCAGCCGTGCAGACGACGGTGCGGGCGGAGGTCGCCGAGATGGTCCGTGCTTTTCCCGTCCCCGGCATCTCTCCCTGAGACGCAGCGTTCTCTGGTGCTCATGGCGAACAGAAGCAGAGGCGGTCCCTGCTCTATACTGATGCCGCTCGAAGGCGGGCGCGTGGCGCGGTGTTTGCGCTGTCGGGAGGTCGGTGTGGCGTACGACTATGAGTTGATGGTGGTGCTCAACCCCGAGGGCGGGGAGGAGCAACTCCCCCAGAAGATGGAGAAGCTGCGAGATCTGATCGCCGGCCACGGTGGCTCGATCACCGATCTGATCCACTGGGGGCGACGGCGGCTCGCCTATCCGATTAAGCAGCACTTCGAGGCCGACTACGTCATCGCCCAGTTCAGCGCGGCGGGTGGCGATGGCAATCGCGAAGTGGAACAGGCACTGAGCATCGATGAGTCGGTGCTCCGGTACCTGTTGCTGCGTCGAGACAAATAGCGACGGGGGGTTCCAATGGCGGCGGGCCTCAACAAAGTGATGATCATCGGAAATCTGGGCGCCGACCCCGAAATGCGCTACACGGCCAACGGGACCGCGGTCACCAACCTGCGCGTCGCGGTGAACCGCAACTACTCCACCCAAGACGGCGAGCGACGCGAAGAAACCGAGTGGTTCCGGGTCGTCGCCTGGGGCAAACTCGGGGAGATCGTCAGTCAGTACCTCACCAAGGGCCGGCGCGTCTACGTCGAAGGGCGCTTGCAGACCCGGCAGTGGGATGATCAGGACGGCCAGCGACGGTACACCACCGAGGTGGTCGCGCAGGACGTGCAGTTCCTCGACAGCGCCCAAGGCGCGCCCTTCACCGACACCGGCCCGCCTGGTGCCGACGCTGGCCCACCACCTAGCGCCGACGCTGGCCAGGTCAGCCCCGACGACCTGCCCTTCGAATAAAGGGCATCCTTCTCCGCGAAGGATTCCAAAGGAGTAGCCGACTATGCCCACCGAGACCGAGGGCGAAGACTCGTCCCCATCGGCCGCGCCCGCCGCCGCGGCGCCGGCGGAACCCGCCCCGGCGGTTTCCGCACCCGCGGCGCCGGCGGAACCTGCACCCGCGGCGCCGGCGGAACCCGCCCCGGCGGTTTCCGCACCCGCGGCGCCGGTTCCGGTGCCTTCGGCCCCGCCCCGCTCCCCGCCCTCGGACGACCGGCGCTCGGACGATCGGCGCTCGGACGATCGGCGCTCGGACGACCGACGCTCGGACGACCGGCGCTCGGACGACCGGCGCTCAGACGCGGACGACCGGTCCTCAGGCCCGCGACCGCGTGGCGGCGGCCCCCGACGCCGCTACGGCCGCCGCGCGCCGGTATATACCCCGGACGAAGTCCAGCACATCACGTACAAAGACATCGAGAAGCTGCGGCGGCTCATCTCGGAGCGCGGCAAGATCGAGCCGCGGCGCAAGACCGGTCTGACGGCCAAGGATCAGCGCCGCCTCACGATAGCCATCAAGCGCGCGCGGCATGTGGCGCTCCTGCCATACACCGCGGAGCACATGCGCCTCGCGTCTCACTACCGAGCGCAGACGCGGCCCGCCCGCGTGCCGCCCCCGGCTACCGCCGAAGAGACGGCGGCCCGCGAAGCGGGGCTGGCAGCCACGCCGCCCGAAGCCCCGACACCTGAAGCTCCCGCCGGTGCCGAGGCGGCCGTGCCCGAAGCTCCGACCCCCGAATCTCCCGCCGCTGCCGAGGCGGCCGTGCCCGAAGCTCCGACCCCCGAATCTCCCGCCGCTGCCGAGGCGGCCGTGCCCGAAGCCCCGACACCCGAAGCTCCGGCAGCGGAAGTCCCGTCCGCGGAGGCTGCCCCGCCGGAGGCAGCTGAGCCGGAGACCCCGACCCCGCCGCCCGCTCCGCCGGAACCGCTGCCGTCCGAGGCCGCCGGGACAGAGGAGCCCGTCGCAGAGGAGAGCGCCGCGCCGGCCGAGGCCCCCGCCGCCGGCCCCGAGCCGGACGCGCCCCCTCCGGACAGTGACGAGGCGGACAGTGACGAGGCGGACAGTGATGAGGCGGACGCTCCCGCGCCGGATACCCGGCCGCCGGACGCCGCGGTGTAGCCCATGGCGGAGTCCCCCGCGGCAGCCCCGGTTGGCGTCGGCCTGTTGGGACTCGGCGTCGTGGGCGCTAGCGTCTTCGGCGCGTTGCAGGCGCAGGCCCACTACTACGCGCAGCGCAGTGGCCGGCCTATTGAGGTCCGCCGCGTCGCCGTGCGCAATCCCGCCCGCCCCCGCCCGCTCGCGCTCGACCCCGCCCTGCTCACAACCGACCCTCTGGCCGTGGCCACCGATCCGCGCGTTGATGTGGTGGTGGAGGTGATGGGGGGGCTGGAGCCCGCGCGCGGCTGCATCCGCGCCGCTCTGAATGCCGGCAAGCACGTGGTGACCGCGAACAAAGAGGTGATGGCGACAGACGGCCCCGCGCTCCTCGCGCTCGCCCACCAGCACCATGTCGAATTGCTCTACGAGGCCAGCGTGGGCGGCGGCATCCCCATCATCGCGCCGCTCAAGCGGGACCTCCAGGCGAACGAGATCCGCGCCATCCATGCCATCATCAACGGCACCACCAACTTCATCCTCACCGCCATCGCCCGTGACGGCCTCTCCTACGAGGCCGCCCTCGCCGAAGCCCAGCGCCGCGGCTACGCCGAAGCCGACCCCACCAACGATGTCGAAGGGATCGACGCCGCCTACAAACTGGCCATCCTCGCCAGCCTGGCCTTTCACACCACCGTCCATCCGGACCATGTCTACCGCGAGGGCATCACCCGCTTGACGCCCAAGGATTTCGAATACGCGCGCCGCCTGGGCTATGCGATTCGCCTCATCGCCACGGCGCGGCGCACGGACGGCGCCCTGGAAGTGCGGGTGCATCCCACACTCATCCCGCTGGAGGATCCGCTGGCCAAGGTTGATGGCGTGCTCAACGCCGTCGCGGTCGAGGGCGATCTGCTGGGACGCGCCCTCTTTGAAGGGCCCGGCGCCGGCGCCGGGCCGACGACCAGCGCCGTCGTCGCCGACCTCCTCGATGTCGTCTACGGCATCGCCGCCGGGCAGCGGCCCCGCCCGCAGCGTCCCTCCGATCCCACGCCCTGCATCCAACCGATGGGCGCCCTGCGGATGGGGTATTATCTCCGTACCCTGGTCCGGGACCGGCCTGGCGTGCTGGCGGAGATCGGGCGAGCCTTTGCGGAGAACCACATCAGCATCGCCTCCCTCCTCCAGATGGAGGCCGACCCTGTCGCCGGTACGGCCGAGATCGTGATCACCACGCACGCCGCCCAGGAAGCGGATATGGATCGCTTCCTCCAGCAGGCCACGGCTCTCGACGCACTGCTGGAGATCGGCATCCGCATTCGCATGGAGAGCCCCCGGCCGTGACCGCGTCATCTGACCCGCCGGAAACCGCCCAGGCCATGCTGGAGTGGATGGAAGGCGAGATGCACCAGCTCAAGCTGGACATTGCCAAGCAGTCCGAACAACTGCGACACGACCACGACCAGCTGTGGGACCTCGTCGAGCGCTTCCAGCGCTCGGAGAGCGGGGCGAACAACCTCGCTTCCCAGATGGACGCGCTCGTCGGCATCTCCGGCGAAGTCCGGGGGCTGCGCGAGCGCGTGGACCGCGTGCAGTCCTTGGTGGCGCAGGACCAGGAGCAGACGGAGCACCTCGCCCGCCAGCTGCGGGCGGAGATGCAGGGAGACCGCGATGATCGCGGACGCGTCCTCCGCCAGACGGAGTCCGCCGAGCGCGTGGCCAGCGGCGTCCACGACAAACTCGGCAGCCTCGATGATTCCGGACGCCACCTTCGCAACGACCTCAGCCTCCAGTCCCAGCGCCTCGATCAGATCGACATCACGCTTGCGGCTTTGGACTCGCGCCTGGCCGCCACGGGAGAAGCCCAGCGGCGCGGCCAAGCGACAGCCGAGTCCTGGGCCGAGGACATGGACATTGTCCAGCGCGCCGCCGGCGACTTCGGCGAACGGCTGGGGATCGCGGAGGAACAACTCGGGCGCGTCCTGGAAGGCCCCTTGGGGGTCGAGGATCTGCGCAGCGAATTCGAAGTCGCTCGCGAGCGGCTCGAGGCGATTCGCATCACCACGGAAGCGACCGCCGAGCGGTCCAGCGGCGTCGCCCGCGACCACACCGCGCTCACCAGCCGCCTCGAGGACCTCGAGCGGATGATCGAGCGCAGTCGCGGCAAGACCGACCAGCAGGATCGTGCGCTCTCGGATCTGCGGAACTTGGTTCAGGAGGTGCGCGACCTCGCCATCGCCGAGGCGCAGCGCTTCAGCGCCTTCCAGGAAAAGCTGCGCCGTCGCCAGATCGCCGACCTTGAGCAGGAGGTCCGCGAGATCAAGGGCTACAACCGCCCCGAGCGAACGCCCAACTCGAATGCCTGACCCTCCCACCCTCCAAGGTTCGGCGCCCCAGGGCGTGCTGGCCAGCTTCGCCGACCATCTGCCGCTCACGGATCAGACCCCGCGGATCACGCTGGGCGAGGGCAGCACGCCGCTGGTGCCGGCGCCTGCCCTGGAACAGCTGACCGGCGCGGCCTCTGTGATGCTCAAGCTGGAGTCCTGCAACCCCACCGGCTCGTTCAAGGATCGCGGCATGGTCGTGGCCGTGGCCAAGGCGCTCGAGGTCGGCTTCCCCGCCGTGCTCTGCGCCTCCACCGGCAACACCAGCGCCTCCGCCGCCGCCTACGCCGCGCGATGCGGCCTGCGCGTCTTCGTCCTGGTCCCCCGGGGCGCCGTGGCGCGCGGCAAGCTCGCCCAGGCCGTAGCGCACGGCGCGCGCATCCTCGCCATCGACGGTTCCTTCGACGACGCCCTCCGCCTCGCCCGCGAGGTGACCGAGCGGCGGCCGATCGCCCTCGTCAACTCCGTCAACCCCCACCGCATTGAGGGGCAGAAGACCGCCGCCTTCGAAATCGTCGATGATCTCGGCGACGCGCCCGACATCCATTGCATGCCGGTCGGCAACGCCGGCAACATCACCGCCTACTGGCGCGGCTACCGCGAATACCGGCAACTGGGCCGGATGAGCCACCTCCCCGCCATGTACGGCTTTCAGGCGGAGGGCGCGGCGCCGCTGGTCACCGGCCGGCCCGTGGCCCAGCCGGAGACGCTGGCCACGGCCATCCGCATCGGCAATCCGGCCTCCTGGGCCGGCGCCATCGCGGCGCGCGACGAGTCCGGCGGCGCGATCTTGGCCGTGTCCGACGCCGAGATCCTCGCCGCCTACGAGCACCTGGCTCGCAGGGAAGGCGTCTTCGCCGAGCCGGCCTCCGCCGCCTCCGTCGCCGGATTGCTGGCTCTGAAGCAGCGCGGCATCGACGTGCGGGGCAAACGCGTCGTCTGCGTGATTACCGGATCGGGGCTCAAAGACCCCGAGCGCGCCCTGGCCATCGAGCCCGACCGCCGCGAGGTGCCCGCCACGCTCGCCGGCGTCGAGGGCGCGCTCGACTAGCCGTGCTGCGCCTTCGCGTGGTGGCGATTCCCTACCATGCGCCGCGATCTTGGCGCGCGGGCGCCGCCGGCGCGCGGGTGGCTCGTACGGCGGCTCCACGGCCATCGCGCGCCGGCGGGCTGGCGTATCTTCTTCGAGACCTGGCGGGACGGCGCTCGTGGCTCCTGGCAGGCCTGTTCGTGCTGGGCAAGGAGGTCCAAGCAGGATGACGACACAAAGCGATGCGTCCATCGGCCCACCGGCAATCGACAAAGAGCGGATCGCCGCTGCGGTCCGCGAGATCCTGTACGCGATCGGTGAAGACCCCGAGCGGGAGGGCCTGCTCGACACGCCCCGCCGGATCGCCGACTCCTACGAGGAGATCTTCGCCGGTCTCACGACAGACCCCAGGCAGCTCCTGAAGGTGGGCTTCGAGGAGAGCCACGACGAGATGGTGGTCCTCCGCGATATTCCCTTCTACTCCATGTGCGAGCATCACTTCCTCCCCTTTCACGGCGTCGCGCACGTCTCCTACGTGCCCCGAGGCCGCGTAGTCGGCATCAGCAAGATCGCTCGCTTGGTGGACGCCGTCGCCCGTCGCCCTCAAGTCCAGGAGCGGCTGACCTGTGAGATCGCCGATACGCTGATGGCCGTGATCGAGCCGGAGGGGGTCGCCGTGGCAATGGACGCCGAGCACCTCTGCATGACCATGCGTGGCATCAAGAAGCCCGGCAGCCGCATGGTGACCTCCGTTTTGCGTGGCACCTTCTCGTCGCAGGCCGTGACCCGCGCGGAGTTCCTCTCGCTCCTCCGTCGGGGCTCTGAGTGACCGTGTGTGTTCACCCCCAGACGTGGGCGTCGCTCACCGATGACTGGACGGCGCTCGCGTCACGCGCCGCGCCGCCGGCCGGCGTCTTCCTTTATCCGCAGTTTCAGTCCGTCTGGTGGGATCTCTTCGCCCAGGACGCCACGCTGGACCTTTGCTCCGTCCGCGCGGCCGATGGCACGCTGATCGGCGTGCTGCCCCTTATGCGCCGGGACAATGCCGTCTCTTTCATCGGCGATCCGGAGGTCTGCGACTACATGGACTTGATCGCCGCGCCGGGGCGGGAGGACGAGGTGGCGCAGGCGCTGCTGGAACACCTGGAACGCGACGATTGCCGCGCCGTCGACCTGCGCGGGCTCGCGGAGGGCTCGCCGACGCTGGCGTCCCTGCCGGCGGCGGCGCGCGCGCGCGGCTGGGCCGTGCGCGCGGAGCAGGAGGCCGTCTGTCCCACGGTCGCGTTGCCGGCAACGTGGGAGGCCTATCTGGACGGCCTCGGCGGCAAGCAACGGCATGAGGTGCGCCGCAAGCTGCGAAACTTGGCCGAAGGCGGCGCGCGCGTCTCGCTCACCGTGGAGCGCGACCCCGATCCCGTGGTGGCCGGCGTCTCCCACCTCCTCGCCATGATGCGCGACTCCCGCCGCGATAAGGCGGGCTTCCTGACCGAGCCCCGGCAGGCGTTCTTCCTCGCGCTCGGCCGGAACCTCGCCTCCCGTGGCTGGGCGCGCCTCTACCTCCTACAACTCGACGGCAAGACGGTCGCCGCGATCCTCGGCTTCGACACCGGCGACACCCTGTTCCTGTACAACAGCGGCTACGACCCCGACTATCGGGATCTGGCGGTGGGCCTGGCCTCCAAGGTGTATTGCCTGCGCTCCTGCATCGAGGAGCGAAAACGCGCGGTCAACTTCCTCCGCGGCGAGGAAGCGTACAAATATCAGTTGGGTGGCGTGCCCTCGCCGGTGACTCGCCTGCTGTTGACCCGCTAGGAGCGCGCTATGCCGCACCAGTTACATCGACTCGCGTTCCTCAGCACCCACACCTCGCCGCTCGCGCAGCCCGGCACCACCAAAGCCGGCGGCATGAACGTCTACATCCGGGAACTGACGCGCGAGTTGGGCCGCCTCGGCTACCAGGTCGATATCTACACGCGCCGTGACAATCCCCAGACCGCTGAGACCATCACCTGCGCCGAAAACGTCCGCCTGATCACGCTGCCCGCGGGCCCGGCCGCGCCGCTCTCCCCCCCCGAGATCCAGCCGCTGCTGCCCGCCTTCACCGATGCCGTCCGCCGCTTCGCCCGGCGGCACGGGCACACCTACGACCTCATCCACTCGCACTACTGGCTCTCGGGGTTGAGCGGGGCGGATCTGGCCGCCGAGTGGGGCTGCCCGCATGTCGCCATGTTCCACACGCTGGGGGCGGTCAAGAATCGCGCCCGCCGCGGCGAGCAGGAATCGCAGGCGCGCATCGAGGCGGAGCGACGCATCGTGCAGCGGGCGCACCACCTGATCTGCGCCACTCCTCATGAGCGCGACTTCTTGGCGGATCTCTACGGCGCCCAGCCCGACTGCGTCACGGTGGTGCCCGGTGGGGTGGACCGGATCCTCTTCCAACCCGGCCCCCGCGCCCAGGCGCGCGCACAACTGGGCCTGGGCGATGGCCCCATCCTCCTCGTCGTCGGGCGCCTGGAGCCGTTGAAGGGAGTCGACATCGCGCTGCGGGCCGCCGCCCTGGCCGACGTCGATACCCCGCTAACCGTCCTCATCGTCGGCGGCGATGAGCAGGCCGACGGGCAGCGCGCGCAACTGGAGGCGCTGGGCCGCTCGCTGGGCATCGCCGATCGGGTGCGCTTCCCCGGCGCGGTGGCTCACAAGACGTTGCCGCTCTACTATCGCGCGGCCGATATCTGTGTGGTGCCCTCCTACTACGAGAGCTTCGGCCTGGTGGCGGTGGAGGCGCTGGCCTGCGGGACGCCCGTGGTCGCCACACGCGTCGGCGGACTCCAGTACACGGTGCGCGACGGCCAGACCGGCTATCTAGTGCCCTGGCGCTGCCCGGAGCCCTTCGCGGAACGGATCGAGGCGCTCCTCGCCAACCCGGACCTGCGCCGGCGCTTCGGCGATGCCGCCCCCGCCTCCGTCGCGGCGTTTGAATGGCGCGCCGTCGCTGATCGCATCGGCGCCGTCTATGAGCGCCTCCTCGCAGGGCACGATGCGCAGCCCTGCTGCGGCGGCCACCATGTGCACCGCCCGGCCGCCCGCGCGGCCGCCTGCTGTCACGCTCACTAGCCCTCCGGGACCGGCCCGCTAAACTGAGGGCGCCATGAGCGCTGCCGCACCGCCCGCGACCAACGGATCGGGCGCCCCGCAACGGGCGCTGGTGATCATGGCGCACCCCGACGATATCGAGTTCACCTGTGGCGGCACCGTCGCGAAGCTGGCGGACGCCGGTACGGACGTCACCTTCTGCCTCGTCACCAGCGGCGATAAAGGCAGCCGGGACAGCGCCTTCCAGTCCTGGGACCTCGCCGCCGTGCGCGAGACCGAGCAAGAGGCGGCGGCGCGCGTCCTCGGCGTGCATACCTGCCGCTTTCTGCGCTGGCCGGACGGCTTCGTGGAGGACTCACCCGAGCTCCGCGGCGCCATCGTCCGCGTCATCCGCGAGGTGCGCCCGGACCTGCTGATCACCTGGGACGGCTGGCGGGGCTTCAACCACCGCGACCACCGCACGGTGGGCACGGTCACGCTGGACGCGGCCTTCCCCCTAGCCCGAACGCCCCACTACTTCCCCCAGCACCGTGACGACGGCCTCCAGCCCCACCGCGTCAACGAGGTCCTGCTGGCGGGCACCCGCGAGCCCGATTATTTTGTCGATGTCGACGCCCAATTCGAGCGGCGGCTCCAGGCCTTACGTTGCCACGCCAGCCAGGGAGGTGGCGGCACCTGGGAGGAGCGCATGGAGCGCTGGCGCCGGGAGGAAGACAAGGCCGCCGCCGTCGGCGAGGTGCCCTGGGCGGAGGGGTTCCGCCGCTTGCTCTTCGGCGAGCGCGCGGCCCCGAACCGGGCCAAGCTGCTGGCGGCGCAGGAAACGGAGACCTAGCGGTGGAGGACCTCGCGCTCTACCTTCTCTGGTCCGGCTTGGTGGCCGCCGGCTGCGCCGCGGCCGCCTACGTGGCCTACGCCCTCCAGCCGCGCCTCGCCTTCGGCGCGGCGCGCGCGGTCGCCGCCACCGACGCCGGAGCCCTCACCCTCACGACCTCGGTCCCGACGTCCCAGCGCCCTCAGCGCTCCCGCACGCTGGGCGGCGTCGCCAGCTTGACCGCCTGGACGTCGGTCGTCTTCGGGGGGCTGGGGCTGGTCTTCCGCACCATCGCGCTGGATCACGCCCCCTACAGCAACCTCTTCGAGTTCTCCATGGCCTTCGGCTTCGCCATCGCGCTGATGTACGTGATCGCGGAATGGCGCTTCCACAGCCGTCTCCTGGGAGCGTTCGTCATGCCGGTGTCGTTCGGGCTCTACGCCAGCGCCCTCGCCTTCCCGTCGCAGGGGGAGCAGGTGCTCGTGCCGGCCCTGCAGAGCCCCACCCTGCTCAGCATTCACGTGGCGATGATGATCCTGGCCTACGCCGCGCTCGCGGTGGCCTTCGGCGCGGCCGTGATGCACATCCTCCAGGGCAGCAAGGGCCGGCGGCACGCCTGGCTCCCCACCGCCGATCGCTGCGACGAGCTCACCTACCGCTCCGTGCTGGTGGGCTTCCCCTTGCTGGCCGTGGGCGTCGCGCTGGGCGCCCTCTGGGCCCACGACGCCTGGGGCCGCTACTGGGGCTGGGACCCCAAGGAGACCGCGGCCCTGGTCACCTGGCTGATCTTCGCCGGCTACATGCACACCCGCGGCATCCGCCAGCTCAAGGGCGCGCGCGGCTCCTGGATCGTGGTGGGGGGTTTTATGGCCGTCCTCTTCACCTACCTGGGCGTCAACCTCTGGATCAGCGGACTCCACTCCTACGCCGGCGTCTGAGGCGCCCCGGGCGTAAACTCGCGCCCGAATTGCTTGACACGCGTTTCCACCCCTTCCTACATTTGTAGCCTGTATGCTTGCCCTGCGGTGGGCGAGCTACGGTCGAAGCCGTCACCGTCCGAAGACCGCCGGCAGCACCCGTTCCCCGGGGCCGGAGTGGTTCAGCGAACGGCTCTCGGCCGTTCGTCGTGTTTGGAGTCTGGCGGAAGAGCATAGTGCCCACCATCAATCAACTCGTGCGCAAGGGGCGTAAGCCCGTCACAAAGAAAACCAAGGCGCCCGCCCTGCGCTTCATGCACAACGCGTTGACCAACCACACCACCGTTGGCCGCGGCGCGCCGCAGAAGCGCGGCGTCTGCACGGCTGTCCGCACGGTGACCCCCAAGAAGCCCAACTCGGCGCTGCGCAAGGTCTGTCGCGTGCGCCTCACCAACGGCATCGAGGTCACCGCCTACATCCCGGGCGAAGGACACAGTCTCCAAGAGCACTCGGTCGTGCTGATCCGCGGCGGCCGGGTGAAGGACCTACCGGGCGTGCGCTACCACGTGGTCCGGGGCGCCCTGGATGCCCAGGGCGTCTCCAACCGCCGCCGCGGGCGATCGAAGTACGGCACGCGCAAGACGGCAGCGTCCCCAACCGCCTAGCGGTTGGGTGGGGGCAGGCGCTCGGCCCCCGCTCCGCAGTCGAGTCCCGTGCGCCTTTGAGAAAGACGGCCGCTGGCCGTCCCAGGATGGAGTATCATGCCGCGACGAAACCGGCCCGAGCGTCGCAAGATCCCGCCCGATCCGCGCTATCAGAACGTCACCGTGCAGCAGACCATTAACCGGATTATGCAGCGCGGGAAGAAAGGCGTGGCGGAGAGCATCGTCTACGGCGCCCTGGAGGAGGTCGGACAGCTCACGCGCCAGGAGCCCTTGGAGGTCTTCTCGCAGGCGCTCCGCAACGTCACGCCGCAAATGGAGGTCAAGCCCCGGCGGGTGGGCGGCGCCACCTATCAGGTGCCCGTGGAGATCCGCGCCGAGCGCCGCAACGCCCTCGCCATCCGCTGGCTCCTGCGTGCCGCCCGCGCCCGCGGCGGCAAGAAGATGGCGGAGCGGCTCGCCGCCGAGATCGTGGACGCCTATCACGATACCGGCGCCGCCGTGAAGCGCCGCGAAGAGACGCATCGTATGGCGGAGGCGAACCGTGCCTTTGTGCACTATCGCTGGTAACCCGACCCCCCAACCGCCCGACATGCGTCGGGCGGTCTCACGTCGGCCGCTCGGCCGGGCCTAGCCATGCCCCGCGATATCCCCATCGAACGCGTCCGCAACATCGGGATCATTGCCCACATCGATGCCGGCAAGACCACCGTCACGGAACGCATCCTGTACTTCACGGGCCGCACCTACAAAATGGGTGAAGTCCATCACGGCACCGCCACCATGGACTTCATGGACCAGGAGCGGGAGCGCGGCATCACCATCACCGCCGCCGCCACCACGGTCTCCTGGGCCGACCACCGCATCAACATCATCGACACCCCCGGCCACGTCGATTTCACCGTCGAGGTGGAGCGCAGCCTGCGCGTGCTGGACGGTGGCGTCGTCGTCTTCGACGCCGTCGCCGGCGTCGAGCCCCAATCCGAGACCGTCTGGCGCCAGGCGGATCGCTACCAAGTCCCGCGGCTCTGCTTCATCAACAAGATGGACCGCATCGGCGCCGACTACTGGCGCACCATGGAGATGGTGCGCAGCCGCCTGGGCGCGGCCCCCGTGCCCGTCCAGATCCCCATCGGCAGCGAGAGGCAGTTCCAAGGAGTCGTGGACCTCATCACCCGCCGCGCCTGGTTCTTCAGCGGCGATCGCGATGCCCCCCCGACCGAGGGCGATATCCCCGCCGAGCTCCGCGGCGACGCCGAACGCTGGCGCGACACCATGATCGAGCGCATCGCCGAACACGATAACCAGGTCATGGTCTCCTATGTGGAAGGCCACGCCCTCAGCGAAGATGAGATCCGCAAGGCCCTCCGTCGGGCCACCATCGCCAACACCATCACGCCGGTGCTCTGCGGGAGCGCCCTCAAGAACGTCGGCGTCCGCCTCCTGCTGGACGCCGTCGTCGATTACCTCCCGGCGCCGATCGATGTCCCACCCGTCGTGGGCGCCGCGCCCGACGGCACACAGATCGAGCGGCCGGCGCAGGACGATGGCCCCCTGGCCGCGCTGACGTTCAAGATCGTGGCGGACCCCCATGTGGGGCGTCTGGCGTACGTCCGCGTCTACTCCGGCACGCTCCAGACTGGCGCGGCGGTCACCAACAGCAGCCGCCAGAGGAAAGAGCGCCTCGGCCGTCTGATGCGCATGCACGCCGATCGCCGCGAGGATGTCGATCAGGTCTACGCCGGCGGCATCGCCGCGATCATCGGCCTCAAACATACGTTCACCGGCGATACCCTCACGGACCTCGCCAACCCCGTGGTCCTCGAGGAGATCGCCTTCCCCGTGCCGGTCGTCTCCGTCGCCATCGAGGCCAAGACACGATCCGACCAGGACAAGATGGGAGAAGCCCTCCGCCGCTTGGCCGAAGAGGACCCCACCTTCCGCTCCACCTTTGACGAGGAGACCGGCCAGACCCGGATCTCCGGCATGGGCGAGCTCCACCTGGAGGTCATCGTCGATCGCATGACCCGCGAGTTCGGCGTCGGCTGCACCGTCGGCCGGCCCCAGGTCGCCTACCGGGAGACCCCCCGCCGCGCGGCGGAAGCGGAGACCCGCTTCATCCGGCAGACCGGTGGCCGCGGTCAGTTCGCCCACGTGGTCTTGCGGGTGGAGCCCCGCGATCGCGGTCAGGGCTTTGAGTTCGCCAGCGAGATTCGGGGCGGCGCGATCCCCGTGGAGTTCATCCCCGCGGTGCGCAAGGGCGTCATCCAGGCCATGGCCAGCGGTCCCCGCGGCGGCTATCCTGTCGTCGATGTCAAGGTGACGCTCCTCGACGGCAACTTCCACCCTGTCGACTCCAGCGAGCTCGCCTTCAGCACCGCGGGCAGCATGGGCTTCAAAGAAGCAGTGCGCAGGGGTTCCCCCGTGGTGCTCGAGCCGATCATGAAGGTCGAGATCGTCACCCCGGAGGAGTTCCTCGGCGAGGTCGTGAGCGATCTCAACGCCCGTCGCGGCGCGGTGCAGGGCGTCGAGGCGCGGGGAACCAGCCAGGTGATCCAGGCCCTGTTGCCCCTCGCGGAAACCTTCGGCTACACCACCGGGCTGCGGTCCTTGAGTCAGGGGCGCGCGACCTCCAGCATGGAGTTCGCCCACTACGCTGAAGCGCCGGAGAGCGTCGCCGAGGCGGTGGCCAGCGTCTAGCGCGATGGCGGGCCCGGCCCGCCGCGGAGAGATGGAGAATCATGGCGCGAGGCAAGTTTGAGCGGACCAAGCCGCACGCCAACGTGGGCACCATCGGCCACGTGGACCACGGCAAGACCACCTTGACGGCGGCGATCACGAAAGTGCTGGGCTTTGGCGGCGGGGCGGAGTTCCGCTCCTTCGCCAGCATCGACAACGCCCCGGAGGAGAAAGAGCGGGGCATCACCATCGCCATCGCCCACGTGGAGTACGAGACGGCGGCGCGCCACTACGCCCACATCGACGCCCCCGGGCACGCCGACTACATCAAGAACATGATCACCGGCGCGGCGCAGATGGACGGGGCCATCCTGGTCGTGGCGGCCCCGGACGGCCCCATGCCCCAGACCCGGGAGCACATCCTCTTGGCCCGCCAGGTGGGGGTGCCCAAGATCGTGGTCTTCCTCAACAAGGTGGACCAGATGGAGGACCCCGAGCTCCTGGACCTGGTGGAGCTGGAGATGCGCGAGCTCTTGAGCCGCTACGAATTCCCCGGCGACGAGGTACCCATCATCCGCGGCTCCGCCCTCCAAGCCCTGGAGGCGACCGCAGACGACCCCCAGGGCCCGGCCTACGCCCCCATCCAGGCCCTGCTGGAGGCGGTGGACACCTACATCCCCACGCCCCCGCGGGCCAAGGACCAGCCCTTCCTCATGCCCATCGAGGACGTCTTCGGCATCAAGGGGCGGGGCACCGTGGTCACCGGGCGCATCGAGCGCGGTACCGTGCACACCAGCGACACGGTGGAGATCGTCGGCCTGCAAGACACCCGCAGCACCGTGGTCACCGGGGTGGAGATGTTCAAAAAGAGCATGGACGCCGGCGAGGCCGGCGACAACGTGGGCTGCCTCCTGCGCGGCATCGAGCGCGAGGACATCGAGCGCGGCCAGGTGCTGGCCGCCCCCGGCTCCATCACCCCCCACACCACCTTCCTGGCCGAGGTCTACATCCTCTCCAAGGAAGAGGGCGGCCGCCACACCCCCTTCTTCCCCGGCTACCGGCCCCAGTTCTACATCCGCACCACCGACGTCACCGGCGCCATCGAGCTGCCCGCCGGCGTGGAGATGGCCATGCCCGGCGACAACGTCACCCTCACCATCCGCCTCATCAGCCCCATCGCCCTAGAACCCGGCCTGCGCTTCGCCATCCGCGAGGGCGGCCGTACCGTCGGCGCCGGCGCCGCCACCGAGATCCTGGAGTAGAGCCGTGGCGCGCCAGAAGATCCGAATCCAACTCAAGGCCTATGACCATCGCATTCTGGATGAGAGCGCGCGCCAGATAGTGGAGGCGGCGGAGAAGGCCGGGGCGGAAGTTGCCGGCCCCGTCCCCCTCCCGACGAAAATCCAGCGCTACACCGTGATCCGCTCACCCTTCATCGATAAAGACTCCCGTGAGCAGTTCGAAATGCGCACCCATAAACGCCTGATCGACATCCTTGAGCCCACAGGCAAGACGGTTGATACGCTGATGCGGCTCCAACTGCCCAGCGGCGTGGATATCGAGATCAAACTGTAAGTGACGGAAGGCGAGCGTCAGACCACCGTGGCCGTACAGGGACTCCTGGGCAGGAAGCTGGGCATGGTCCAAACCATCGCCTCGGACGGCCGCGTCAGCGGCTGCACCGTGCTGCAAGTGGGCCCCTGCGCCGTCACCCAGATCAAGACGCCCGAGCGCGACGGCTATCGCGCCGTGCAGTTGGGCTTCGGCTTGGGGCGCGAATGGCGGCTCTCCAAGGCCCAGCGCGGTCACACCGGCTCCAATGGCCCCTTGCGATACCTCGCCGAGTTCCGCGCCGATGAGGCGGACTACGAGTCGCTCAAGGTCGGGCAATCCTTCACCGCCGCCGACCTCTTTGCCGTCGGCGACCGCGTGGACGTCTCCGGCACCTCCAAGGGCAAGGGCTTCGCCGGGGTGGTCAAGCGCCACGGCTTTCACGGCGGCCCCAAGACGCACGGGCAGAGCGACCGCCACCGCGCCCCCGGGTCCATCGGGGCCGGCACCACGCCGGGGCGCGTCTTCAAAGGGACCAAGATGGCCGGGCGCCAGGGCGGCGTCCGGCGTACGAGCATCAACCTCGAGATCGTCGACATCCAGCCCGAGCGGGGCTTGCTGTTCGTTAACGGATCTGTCCCCGGGCCTCCGAATCAAGTCATCATGGTGCGGCGCACCTACAAACAATCGGCGCAGTCAGCGTCATGAAGCTGCTAGTCGTCGACGCCGCCGGCCAGAAAGTCCGAGAGATCGACACCGACGACGCCGTCTTCGGGATCGAACCCCACCTGACCGTCGTGCACCAGGCGCTGCTGGCCCACCGCGCCAACCAACGCCAGGGCACGCACGCCACCCTCAGCCGCTCCCAGCTGCGCGGCAGCACGGCCAAGACGCTCCGCCAGAAGGGCACCGGCCGCGCGCGGCAGGGCGCTGTCTCCTCACCCGTGCGACGCGGGGGCGCCGTGGCGCATGGGCCCCATCCGCGCTCCTATCGGCAGGCGCTGCCCAAGCGCATGCGCCGGCTGGCCATCCGATCGCTCCTCTCCCAGCGGGCCGCCGAGGGCGGGATCCTCGTGCTCGAAGACGACGTGCAGTTCGAGCCCCGCACGCGGACCATGAAGGCAATGCTGGACGGGCTGGGCGTCACGCGCACCGCGCTGTTGGTGACGCGCGCCACGGATCCCGGCCTGAAGCTGGGCATTCGCAATCTCGCCAATCTGCACACTTGCCCGGCTGATACGCTGAACGTCGCCGCGCTCATTGGGCATGATCACATCATCATGACCGAAGCCGCCGTGCGACGGGCGGAGGCGCTCTGGGGCGGCGATCGCGCCCGCCTGCGCCGTGCCGCCATCGCCGGCGGGAAGGATGCCTGATGCCCAAGGAGATCCATCCCTACGTCGTGTTGCGTCGTCCCATCCTGACGGAAAAGAGCACGGAGCTGGCCGAAACGGGCAAGTACGTCTTTGAAGTCGATCCCCGCGCCAACAAGATGCAGATTAAGGAGGCCGTCGAGATCGCGTTCAGCGTGGCCGTGCGCAAGGTCAACGTGATGACCGTGCGGGGCAAGAGCCGGCGCTTCGGCCGGCGCACCGGCCAGGAACCGAGCCGCAAGAAGGCGGTCGTCACCCTCGCCCCGGGCTATCAGATCAAGCTCTTCGAGGGGGTGTAGCCATGCCGTTGAAGCAGTTCAAGCCCACCTCGCCCGGCCGTCGCGGCGCCTCCGGCTATAGCTTCACGGAGATCACGAAGAAACGCCCCGAGAAGAGCCTGCTTGCGCCGCTCAAGCGCAAGGCCGGCCGCAACAATCGCGGCGTCATTACGGTCCGGCACCGCGGCGGCGGCGCAAAGCGCCGCTACCGCATCATCGATTGGAAGCGCCGCGACCGCGTCGGCATCCCCGGCCGCGTCCGCGCCATCGAGTATGATCCCAACCGCTCCGCGCGCATCGCCTTAGTGGTGTACGCGGACGGCGAGAAGCGCTACATCCTCGCCCCTCTGGGGATCGCGGTGAACGACCAGATCGAGACCGGTCCGGACGCGCCCATCCGGCCCGGGAACGCCATGCCGCTGTCCGGGCTGCCGTCCGGGACGCAGGTGCACTGCGTGGAGCTGGTGGAGGGCAAGGGCGCGCAGATGGTACGCAGCGCCGGGGTCGCCGCGCAGATCATGGCCAAGGAAGGCGACTACTGTCTCCTGCGCCTTCCCTCCAGCGAGATGCGACGCGTCCGCAGCGCCTGCTACGCCACCGTGGGCCAGGTCGGCAACGCCGAGCACGGCATCATCAAGCTCGGCAAGGCCGGCAGGACCCGCCATCGCGGCCGGCGCCCGCAAGTGCGCGGCGCGGCGATGAACCCCGTCGACCATCCCCACGGCGGCGGTGAGGGCAAGGCGCCCATCGGGCTGCCCGGTCCCAAGACCCCCTGGGGGAAGCCCACCCTGGGCTATCGCACCCGCGGGCGCAAGCCGTCCGACAAGTACATCGTGCGCCGCCGCGGCAGCGGCCGCGGCTAAGGGGGACGCAGCGAATGTCGCGCTCTACGAAAAAGGGTCCCTACATCGATACCAAACTGCTCAAGAAGGTCCTCGCCGTGCGCAAGAGCGGACAGCGCACCGTGATCCAGACCTGGTCGCGCGCTTCCACCGTCATGCCCGAGATGGTCGGGCTGACAATCGGCGTCCATGACGGCCGCCGGCACGTGCCCGTCTTCGTCACCGAGAACATGGTGGGACACAAGCTGGGCGAATTCGCCGCCACCCGGACCTTCCGCGGCCACGCGGGCCGCTCCGAGAGGAGCACACAGGTACGCTAGCGATGAACGTCCGCGCCACCGCCAAGTTCGCCCCGATTACGCCGCGCAAGGCGCGCCTGATCCTGCAAGGACTCCGTGGGATGTCCGTGGAGGACGCGCTGCTGGCGCTGCGCTTCACCCCCAAACCCGCCGCCCGCACGGTGGCCAAGGTGCTGGAGTCCGCAATAGCCAACGCGGAGAATAACTACAACCTCGCGCGCGACGATCTGCGCGTTGCCGCCGCCTACGCCGGCGATGCGCGCACCCTGCGCCGTTTCAAGCCCAGGGCCCGCGGGCGCGCAGGCATGATCCGCCGGCGCACCAGCCATATCACTGTCATCGTCTCGGATGATCGGAAGTAAACGATGGGTCAAAAGGTCAACCCCACCAGTTTCCGCCTCGGCATCATCTACGGGTGGCAGAGCCAGTGGTACGCGGAAGAGAAATACGCGGACTTCTTGGCCGAAGACCGCATGATCCGCGGCACGATCAATGACACCCTCGGCGACTCCGGCGTCTCCCGCATCGTGATCGAGAACAACGCCAACCAGGCCGCCGTCACCATCCACACGGCCAAGCCCGGCATCGTGATCGGGCGCGGCGGCCAGAAGGTCGATGAGTTGCGCAACCGCCTGGAGCGCGCCACCGGCCGGCGGATCCGGGTCAACGTCCAAGAGATCCACGTACCGGAGCTCGATGCCCGCTTGGTGGCGCGCAACGTCGCCGAGCAACTTGAGCGCCGTGTCGCCTTCCGCCGCGCCATCAAACAGGCCGCGCAGCGCACCATGCAACGGGGCGCCAAGGGCGTCAAGATCATCATCAGCGGCCGCCTCGGCGGCGCCGAGATGTCCCGACGCATCACCGAGCGCAACGGCCAAGTACCGCTTCACACCTTGCGCGCTGATATCGACTACGGGCGCGTCGAGGCGCGCACCGTCTTCGGCCGGATCGGCGTGAAGGTCTGGATCTACAAAGGCCTGATCACGCCGGAGGGCAGCGCCCCCGGTCTCGCCGAGGAAGAGGTCACCGGGCCCGCCCGCGCCGTCCCGCCGCCCCCCACCTCCCCGGTCGCGCAACAGCCGCAGCCTCCCGCCACCGCGGACGGCCAGACGCCGCCCCCGCCCCCAGGGACGGCCTGATGCTCCAGCCCAAGCGCGTCCGCTGGCGCAAGCACCACCGGGGCCGCCGCCGCGGCGTCGCCGCCACCGGCAACACCGTGGCCTTCGGCGAATTCGGCCTCCAGGCCCTCGACCCCGCCTGGATCGACAGCCGCCAGATCGAGGCCGCCCGCCGCGCCATCACCCACTACGTCCAGCGCGGCGGCAAGATCTGGATTCGCATCTTTCCCGACAAGTCCGTCACACAGAAGCCCGCCGAGACCCGCATGGGCAAAGGCAAAGGCGCCCCGGATCACTGGGTCGCGGTCGTCAAGCCCGGCCGCGTGATCTTCGAAATCTCCGGCGTCAGCGAGCATGACGCCCGGCAGGCCCTCCGGCTGGCCTCCCACAAGCTGCCCATCCACACGCGCGTCATCGTGCGCGACGCCGAGGTCATCTAGCCATGCCCAACCCCGCCGCCAACGAGGCTCGCGCCCTCTCCGACGATGACCTGGCCACCGCCATCAACGAGGCCTACCGCGAACTCTTCACCCTGCAGTTCCAGAAGGGCACCCATCAACTGACCAACACCATGGCCATCCCCCAAGCGCGACACCAGGTGGCACGGCTGCGCACCATCCGCCAGGAGCGGGCGCGCGGTGTCCTCGTCGCGCCCCTCGCCACCCCCGCCGAGCGCCAGATCTCGCCCCAGAAGCGGCGCGCCCAGGAAGAACGCGAGCGGGTCGAGGCGGAGGCCGCCGCCGCCGAGACCGAGTCCACCGAGACCGAGTCCGCCGAGAGCGAGCCGGCCGTGGCCGCGGCGAGAGCGCCGCCGAGACCGAGTCCACCGAGACCGAGCCGCCGAGAGCGAGTCCGCCGAGAGCGCCGAGCCGGCGTGGCCGCGGCGCCCGCCGAAGAGCCCGCCGCCGAGACCGAGTCCGCCGAGAGCGAGTCCGCCGAGAGCGCCGAGCCGGCCGTGGCCGCGGCGCCCGCCGAGGAGCCCGCCGCCGACGACGAGGCGGCCGGTGACGCTGAGCAGAAGGAGGCGGGCTAGCCGATGGCGCGCAAACAACGCACCGGGACCGTCGTCAGCGAAAAAATGGACAAGACCGTCGTCGTACAGATCGAGCGCATCATCACCCACCGCCTCTACCGCAAGAGCCTCCGCCGCCGCAAGCGCTACCAGGCGCACGATGAGCGCAACGACTGCCGCCTGGGAGACCGCGTGCTGATCGAGGAGTCCCGCCCGCTCTCCAAACTGAAACACTGGCGCGTGGTCGAGATCTTGGAGCGCCACGAAGTCGCCGAGGTTCAGCCGCGCGAGATCGCCGTGGAGCCGGAGGCCATCGCCGCCGCCCCCGCCGCTGAGCCGCCCGCTCCATCCCTCCAACCGGACGCGACGACGCCCGAGCCGCCGGCGTCGGCGCCGCCCGCCGCGACCGCCGCGCCCGATCCCCCGGCGCCCCGCCAGGACACGGAGGGCGATCCGCCCGACACGGACCAGGAGCCGGCCCCGTGATCCAGCAAGAAACAGCCATGCGAGTCGCGGATAACTCCGGCGCGCGAGTGATCAAGTGCATCCGCGTGCTGGGCGGCACGCGGCGCCGCTATGCCCGCGTCGGCGACGTCATCGTCGCCAGCGTCAAACAGGCCGACCCCGCCCGCGAGGTCAAGAAAGGCGACGTGGTCCGCGCCGTGGTGGTGCGCACCGCCCAAGGCTACCGCCGCGCCGACGGCTCCTACATCAAGTTCGACGAGAACGCGGCAGTGATCCTCTCGGACCGCCTGAATCCACGCGGCACGCGCATCTTCGGGCCGGTCGCGCGGGAGCTGCGGGAGAAGAACTACATGAAGATCGTCTCCTTAGCGCCGGAGGTCGTCTAGCGCATGCGACGCATCCAGCGGGACGACCTCGTAGAGGTGCTGAGCGGCAGGGACCGCGGCAAGCGCGGACAGGTGCGCCAGGTCATCCCGCGCCGCGAGCGCGTCATCGTCCAAGGCGTGAACATGGTCAAGCGGCACCTGAAGCCGCGCCAGCTCGGCACCCAGGCCGGGATCGTGGAGATGGAGGCCTCCCTGCACTGGAGCAACGTGGCCCCCGTCTGCGCCAGCTGCAATCGTGCCACGCGCATCGGCTTCCGCATCCGCGCGGACACCGTCAAGGTGCGAGTTTGCAAACGCTGCGACGAGGAACTCGACTGATGCCCGCGCCACGTCTCCGCCAACGCTATCAAGACGAAGTGCAGCCCGCGCTGATGCGGGAGTTTCACTACCGCAACGTCATGGAGGTCCCCCGCGTCACCATGGTCGTGGTCAACGTTGGGCTGGGAGAGGCGCTGGAAAACGCCCGCGCCCTGGATACCACCGCGGATGACATCGCTGCCATCACCGGACAGAAGCCGGTCATCATGCGCGCCAAGAAATCCGTCGCCAACTTCAAGCTGCGCGCCGGCAACCCCGTGGGCGTCACCTGCACACTCCACGGGGACCGGATGTGGGAGTTCTTGGACCGCACCATCAACGCCGCCCTCCCTCGCATCCGCGACTTTCGCGGCGTCTCCCGCACCGCCTTCGATGGGCGGGGCAACTTCAGCCTCGGCCTGCGCGAGCAGATCATCTTCCCCGAGATCGACTACGCCCAGGTCGACCGCATCCGCGGTCTCCAGGTCAACATCCGCACCACCGCCAAGACGGACGAAGAAGGCCGGCGCTTGCTGGAACTGCTCGGCATGCCGCTCGCGCGCGCCGGTAGCGGAGGATAGCCGTATGCCCGTCACTGATCCCATCGCCGACATGCTCACACGGATCCGCAACGCCATCGCCGCCCGCCATGAGCGGGTGCGCATCCCCGCCTCCAAGCTCAAGGTGGCCCTGGCGGATGTCCTGGCCCAGGAGGGCTTCATCAAGAGCTACACCGTCGGCGAAGGCCGCACGCCCGTGCGCCGGGACATCGATATCGAGTTGCTCTACAGCGAGGACGGCGAGCCCGTGCTCACCGGCGTCCAGCGTGTCAGCCGGCCCGGCTTGCGCGTCTACGTCCAGCGGCGCGAGGTGCCCCGGGTCTACGGTGGTCTCGGCGTCGCCATCCTTTCCACGCCTCGCGGCGTGATGACCGGCCAGCGCGCCCGCCGCGAACAGGTGGGCGGTGAAGTCCTGTGCTACGTCTGGTGATGCAATGAGCCGCGTCGGCCGAGAACCCATCTCCCTGCCCGCCGGGGTCACCGCCACCCTGGACGGCAGCCGCATCGAGGTCAGCGGACCCAACGGCGTCCTCACGCGCTTGCTGCACCCCGACATGCAGGTGACCATCGGCGACGGCCGGGTCCAGGTCACGCGGCCCTCGGAGCAGCGGAAGCACCGCGCCTTGCATGGGCTGACACGCACGCTGATCAACAACATGGTGATCGGTGTGGTGCAGGGGTTCACGAAGACGCTGGAGATTCAGGGCACCGGCTATCGCGCTCAGATGGAAGAGGCCACCCTGGTCTTGCGCGTCGGGTTTTCACACGACGTGCACGTCGAGCCCCTGGAAGGGATCACCTTCGAATTGGAAGGCCCGCTGGTCCACGTGCGCGGCATCGACAAACAAGTCGTCGGCCAGCAGGCCGCGACGATTCGCCGGGTCCGCCCGCCGGAGCCGTACAAGGGCAAGGGCATCCGCTACCAGGGCGAGTGGGTCCGGCGCAAGGCCGGCAAGGGCGCACGAACCGCGTTGGGAGCGTGAGGATGGGGACCCGCCGCCGCCGCCGTACCGTTCGGGCCGCCCGCTTGCGGCGCCACGCCCGCGTGCGCCGGCGGGTGCGCGGCACCGCCGCCCGCCCGCGCCTGACCGTCTTCCGCTCCAACCAATACATCTACAGCCAGATCATCGACGACGAACAAGGGGTGACGCTCGCCGCCGCCTCCGACCTCGAAAGTGACCTGCGCAGCCACAACGGGCCCGGCAAGACGGACCGCGCCACGGCCGTGGGCGCTCGCCTAGCGGAACGCGCTCGCGCCACCGGGATCCGGACCGTCGTCTTCGATCGCGGCGGCTACCGCTATCACGGGCGCGTGCAGGCCCTGGCCGAGGCGGCCCGCAAGGGCGGCCTAGAGTTTTAGCGTGGAAGGACGGAGAATGGCGCACCCGCAGATGTCCCAGCGCGCCCCCGGCGACCTCATCGAGAAAGTGGTGGCCATCAACCGCGTGGCCAAGGTGGTCAAGGGCGGCCGGCGCTTCTCCTTCACCGCCGTAGTGGTCGTGGGCGACGGGCAGGGCTCGGTCGGCGCGGCCATCGGGCGCGCCAACGAAGTGCCCGAGGCCATCCGCAAGGGCGCAACCACCGCCCGCAAGAACATGGTCACCGTTCCCCTGCGCAACGGCACGCTCCCGCATCCGACGACGACGAAATACGGCGCGGCCCGCGTGATGCTCAAGCCGGCCTCTCCCGGGACCGGCGTGATCGCGGGCGGCGGCGTGCGCGCCGTCATGGAGGCGGCTGGCGTTCGCGATGTGCTGACCAAGTCGCTCGGATCGCAGAACGTCATCAACGTTGTCCAGGCGACCATGAAAGCGCTGGCCAGCCTGCGCGACCCGAGAGCCGTCCGGCGGCAGCGCTTGGCGCTGGCCGGCCTGCCGCCCGAAGCCCCGGCCTCCGCCGGCCAACCCGCCGCGCCCACCCAACCCCGCCCACCCAACCCGCCGGCCCACCCAACCCAGCCCGCCGCGCCCACCCAGCCGCCGCGCCCACCCAGCCCGCCGCGCCCCACCCCGCGCCGCCGCCGCGGCCACCCAACCCGCCGCGCCCACCCAGCCCGCCGCGGCCACCCAGCCCGCCGCGCCCACCCAGCCCGCCGCGCCCACCCAGCCCGCCGCGGCCACCCAGCCCGCCGCGCCCACCCAGCCCGCCGCGGCCACCCAACCCGCCGCGCCCACCCAGCCCGCCGCGCCCGCTCCAGAGACGGCTTCAGAGTAGGGAATGCCCGCGGTGAGCAAACTGCGAATCACCTACCGCAAGAGCAGCATCGGCTACCGCTCCGATCAAGCGCAGACGGTGCGCTCCCTGGGACTGCGCCGCCTCGGACAGACCGTGGAGCGGCCGGACACACCGGCGATCCGCGGCATGATTAGGAAAGTGCAGCACCTGGTCGCCGTGCAAGAGGTGGAGGAGGCCTAACCATGCCGCTCCGGGCACACGATCTGCGCCCCCCTGCCGGGGCGAAACGGCCGCGCAAGCGCCTGGGCCGGGGCAACGCCTCCGGCACCGGCACGTACTCCGGTCGCGGCTTGAAGGGCCAGAAATCGCGCGCGGGGTCTGGACCGCGCATCGGGTTCGAGGGTGGCCAGTTGCCCTTGGTCCGGCGCATGGGACACAAGCGAGGCTTCACGCCACCGTTCCGCGTGGAAGTCACCCCAATCAACCTCTTCAAGCTCAACGCTCGCTTCCCGGCCGACGCGGAGGTGACGCCCGAGGCGCTCGTCGAAGCCGGCCTCCTGCACCGCGCCACGGAGCCCTTCAAAATCCTGGCAACCGGCACCCTGGACCGGCCGCTCGTCATCCGGGCCGCCAAGGTCTCCCCCGCCGCTCGGGCCAAGATCGAAGCGGCCGGCGGCCGCGTAGAGGATGTGGATGCAACGATCACAGAGCGCCGCCGCACCGACTAGGCCGCGCCTGCTTCAAGCCCTCGTCGACGCCTGGCGGCAGCCGGACGTCCGCCGCAAGATCCTGTTCACGCTGGGCCTGCTGGTGGTGTTCCGCTTCGTGGCGCACGTCCCCATCCCCGGCGTCCGGCCCACGCAACTGGACAACGCCCTGAGCAACAACCCCGTTCTGGGGTTCCTCAACCTCTTCAGCGGCGGCGGCTTGGAGAACCTGAGCCTCGTGGCGCTGGGGGTCTACCCCTACATCACCGCCTCCATCGTGATGCAGCTCATGACCCCCATGGTCCCGAGGCTGCAGAACCTCGCCCGCGAAGGGGAGCAGGGTCGCAACCGCATCCAGATGTACACCTACTGGCTGGCCCTCCCCATGTCGATCGTCCAGGGCTACGGCCAGCTCCTCCTGCTGCAGAACGCCAACGCCATTGAGGGGGTCGGCTTCAGCGGGGACGCCGCCCTGCCCACCATCTCGGCCGTCATCACCATGACCGCCGGCACCATGTTCTTGGTCTGGCTGGGGGAGTTGATCACGGAGAAGGGGATCGGCAACGGCATCTCCATCATCATCTTCGGCGGCATCATCGCCAGCTTCCCCACCCTCTTCAACTCCGTCCGCCAGAGCGACACCGGGTTCGCCGGCATCGCGGTGGTGATCGTGATCGCGCTCATCTTGGTCGCCTTGATCGTCTTCTTCCAGGAGGCGCAGCGCCGCATCCCCGTGCAGTACGCGCGCAGCGTCTTCCGGGGCGGCCGCATGTATCGGCAGAGCGGGCAGAGCTTCATTCCCCTGCGGGTGAACAGCGCCGGGATGATCCCGCTCATCTTCGCCTTCTCCATCATCATCTTCCCCTCGGTGGTCGCGGGCTACGTGGTGGGGGCAGCGGTGGACCGCAACACCACAATTCGCGCGGAGATCCCGTTCACCGAGGATGACGCCTCCCAGCCTTTAGCCCAGACCTTGCCCGCTCTGGACCCGGAGGGCCGCTTCAGCGTCAACGATGCCGAGTTCGCCTACGTGGGGGCGGAGGACTCCTTCGACGACCTTGTCGGCGACATCAACTCGGACCGTCATGCCAACGTGTTCACCTTCGTGGACACCGATCCGGCGACCGGGGCGACCCAGTGGCGCATCGGGAGCAGCGCTTCCGGCTCGGACCTGATCGCACTGGAAGACCTGGAGGGCGATTTCCTCGCAACCGTGTTCGAGCTGGAGGCGGGCGGGTTCGACCTCAACGGTATCGATGACCCCTTGACTCCGGGTGTGGTCGAAGGACAGACGGCCGGCGAGCGGCTGCCGCTGATCGGCCGCGTCGCCGACTGGGCCCAGAACAACCTCTCCCCGGGGCGTCCCCTCTACTGGGCTCTGGCCTTCGTGCTGGTGGTGGCCTTCACCTTCTTCTATACCCTGATCACCTTTCAGCAGCAGAACCTGGCGGAGAACCTCCAGAAACAGGGCGGCTTCGTCCCCGGCATCCGGCCGGGCCGTCCCACCCAGGACTACATCAATCGTGTCCTTTTCCGCATCACCTGGGCGGGGGCGCTGTTCCTCGGCTTCGTCGCCGTGGTCCCCTTCCTCGGCACCGAGTTCATCCCCGACAGTCAAGCGCTCACGATCTCCAGCACAGGCCTGCTGATCGTCGTGGGCGTGGCGCTGGACACCATGAAGCAGATCGAGGCGCAACTGCTCATGCGCAACTACGAAGGATTCATCCGCTAGCCCATGTATGTGATCTTGCTCGGGCCGCCGGGCGCAGGAAAAGGAACGCAGGCGGCGCTGCTTGCCGAAACGGCCGGTCTGGTCCACGTCGCCAGCGGCGAGATGTTCCGCGATAACGTCCGCCGCGGCACCGACCTCGGCAAGCAGGCGCGCTCCTCCATAGAGGCCGGCGCCTTGGTCCCGGATGACCTGACCATCGCCATGCTGCTGGAGCGCATCGGCCGCCCGGACGCGGCCGGGGGTGCTACGCTGGACGGGTTCCCCCGAACCATCAAACAGGCGCAGGCACTGGATGACGCGCTGGCGCAGCGTGGACGGCAGGTGGAGAAGGTGTTGATGATCGGCGTGGGCGAGGCCGAGCTCCTCCGGCGGCTGAGCGGGCGATGGTCCTGCCCCGACTGCGGCGCCATCTACCACGAGGCCACCAACCCGTCCCGCGTGGACGGCCACTGCGACCGCTGCGGCCACCCCCTCAGCCAGCGGGACGACGACAAACCCAGCGCCGTCAAGCATCGCCTCCAGGTTTATCGCGAGCAGACCGTGCCGCTCATCGCCTACTACCAGCGCGTCGCCAAGCTGGTGCGCGTGAATGGCGAGCAAGGCCCGCGCGAAGTGAGCCGGGATCTGCTGGCGGCGCTGGAGGCCGTCTCCGCATGATCGTCGAGCGGGAAGCGCAAGTGATCATCAAGAGCGACGCCGAGATCGACGTCATGCGCCGCGCCGGGCGCGTCGTCGGCGAGACCCTGAGCGAACTGGCGGACATGGTGCGCCCCGGCTCCGACGTCCGCGCCCTCAACACCTTCGTCGTCCGCAAGTTCGCCCAACTCGGCGTGACCCCCACCTTCAAGGGCTATCAGGGCTACCCGGATGTGGTCTGTGTCTCCGTAAACGAACAGCTCGTCCACGGAATCCCCCAGCGGCGTATCCTCAACGAGGGCGATGTCATCTCCATCGATCTCGGCGCCACCGTCGACGGGTTCGTCGGCGACGCCGCCATCACCGTCGGCTGCGGCGCTCTCGCGCGCGAGGCGCAGCGGCTGATCGATGTCACGCACGAAGCCCTCTGGGCCGGGATCCACGCGGCCCGCGCCGGTGTCCGCAAGGGCGATATCGGCGCCGCCATCCAGGAGGTGATTGAGACGGGCGGATACGGAATCGTCCGCAATTATGTGGGCCACGGCGTGGGCCGCGATATGCATGAGCCGCCCCAGATGCCCAACTTCGGCAACGCCGGGACCGGCATGCAGATGCGCCGCGGTATGGTGGTGGCCTTGGAGCCCATGGTCACCATGGGCAGCCCGGAAACCGTCGTCGCGGACGACGGCTGGACCGTCTCCACCTCCGACGGTACGCTATGTGCTCATTTCGAGCACACCCTGGCGCTGCGCGATGGCCCCGCGGACGTCCTCACCCTGGTGAACTGAAAGAAGAGAACCGCATGGCCCGATCACCCGCACGCGGACGCGCTCAGGCCCGGCCCCAGCCGGCCCCCAAACAAGACAAGATCGAAGTCGAAGGGCTCGTGCGCGAGGCCCTGCCCAACGCCATGTTCCGCGTTGAGCTGGCCAACGATCACAAAGTCCTGGCGCATGTCTCCGGCAAGATCCGCAAGCATTTCATCAAGATCCTCCCCGGCGACCGCGTACTCGTGGAACTCTCCGAGTACGATCTCACCCGCGGCCGCATCACCTACCGGTTCAAGAGCTAGGCAAGCATCGATGGCTCGCATCTCCGGCGTCGATATCCCTGACAACAAGCGCGTGGAGTTCGCCCTGCGCTACATCCACGGCATCGGCTCCACCCGCGCCCGCCTGATCCTGGACAAGACCCGGATCAACCCCGAGGCCCGCGTCCACGAACTCGGCGACGTCGAGATGACCCGCATCCGCGAAGTGATCGACCGCGACTACATGGTCGAGGGCGATTTGCGCCGCCAGGTCCGGCAGAACATCCAGCGCCTGATCGATATCAACTGTTACCGTGGCCAGCGCCACCGGCGCAACCTGCCGGCGCACGGCCAGCGCACGCGCACCAACGCGCGGACCCGCCGCGGCTCCCGCAAGACCGTGGCCGGTCGGCGCAAGGCGATCCGGAAGTAGGGGGCGGCGCACGAATGGCAGATCGCAAAGCGTCCAAGCGGACCCGGCGGCGGGAGCGCAAGAACGTGCCCCGCGGCCGGGTATACATCCAGTCCACGTTCAACAACACCCTGATCACCTTCACGGATCCCCAGGGCAACGCGCTGGCCTGGGGCAGCGCCGGCAGCGCCGGCACCAAAGGCTCGCGCAAGAGCACGCCCTACGCCGCCCAGATCGCCGCCGAGCGCGCCGCCCGCAAGGCCATGGACCACGGCCTGCGGGAAGTGGACGTCTACGTCAAGGGTCCCGGCAGCGGCCGCGAGGCCGCCGTCCGCGCGTTGCAGGGCGTGGGCCTCACCCTCACCAGCATCCGCGATCGCACGCCCATCCCACACAACGGCTGCCGCCCTCC
Organism: Dehalococcoidia bacterium; assembly: GCA_963663235.2. GTDB lineage: Bacteria > Chloroflexota > Dehalococcoidia > Bin125 > Bin125. The sequence continues at coordinate 253,228 of CAXXNO010000004.1, read as the reverse complement.
CAAGCGGCGCCGCGTCTAGCGAAGGATCGCAAATGGCCCGCTACACCGGCCCCGTCTGCCGCCTCTGCCGTCGCAGCGGGGAGAAGCTCTTCCTCAAAGGCGAGCGCTGCTTCACGCCCAAGTGCGCCATCGAGCGCCGCCCCAATCCACCCGGCCAGCGCTCCCCGCGGCGGCGCAAGATGTCGGACCGGGGGCTCCAGCTGCGCGAGAAACAGAAGGCGCGGCAGACCTACGGCCTCTTGGAGCGCCAGTTCCGCCGGCTCTACCGCGAGGCCACCCGCCGCCCCGGAGTCACCGGCGAGATCCTCATCCAGATGCTGGAGCGGCGCTTGGACAACGTGGTCTACCGCTTGGGTCTCGCAGAGTCCCGCGCCCAGGCCCGGCAGGTCGTCCTCCATCGCCACATGACCCTCAACGGCCGCACCACCGACGTGCCCTCCGTGGAATTGCGCATCGGCGATCGCATCGGCTGGACCGAGCGCGGCCGCAAGACCACCTTCTTCACCATGGTCAAAGAGTGGCAGGGCGGACGCGAGGTGCCCGCATGGCTGAGCGTGGACCCGTCCACGCTGGAAGGCGAGGTCGTGGCGCTCCCCACCCCCGATGAGGTGGACGCCCGCTTCAACGAGAGCGCCATCGTGGAGTACTACTCCCGCTAGCGCGCTACCAGATCCCGTCCAGGAGGAACCCTTGATCGTGATGTCGGACCAAGAACTCCCGCGGTTGGAGATCGAAGACTCCACCGACGTGTACACCCGCCTGGTGGTGGAGCCCCTCAAACACGGCTTCGGCACCACCATCGGCAATGCCCTGCGCCGCGTCCTCCTCAGCGCGCTGCCGGGGGCCGCCATCGTGGCCGTGCGGATCGACCAAGTGCAGCACGAGTTCTCCACCATCCCCGATGTCAGGGAAGACACCACCGAATTACTCCTGAACATTCGCGGCATCCGCTTGCGCGCGCTCTCCGACCGCCCGGCCAAGCTCTTCCTGGACGTCGCCGGGCCGCGCGTCGTCACTGCCGGCGATCTCGAGGTCCCCGGCGATTACGAGATCGTCAACCCGGACCTGTACATCGCCACCTTGGACACGCCCAAAGCCCGGCTCACCGCCACCTTCGACGTCGAGCAGGGCACCGGCTACGTCCCCGCCATCGAGGGCGACGGCCTCCCCATCGGCGCCATCCCCGTTGATGCCATCTTCAGCCCGGTGCGCAAAGTCAACTACCTCGTGCAGCCCACCCGCGTCGGCCAGCGCAGCGACCTCGATCGTCTCATCCTAGAAGTCTGGACCGACGGCACCATCAGCGGCTCCGACGCCGTCCACAGCGCCGCGCAGGTCATCCAGAGCGAGATGAGCCTCTTCATCCATCTCGGCCAACCGCCGCCCGCCGAGGAGATCGGCGCCGCCGAGACGCTGGGCATGTCGCCGGAACGCTACAACACGTCCATCGAGGAGCTGAATCTCTCGGTCCGCGCCTACAACTGCCTCAAACGCAGTGGGCTCATGACCGTCGGGCAAGTCCTCGAGAAGAGCGACGAAGAACTCCTGGCCCTGCGCAACTTCGGCGATAAGTCGTTCTACGAGCTCATGGATCGGCTGCGCGAACTGGGCTTCGTCGCCGAGGATGAGGCCCGCGGCCACCGCCCCGAGACGGTCGCCGCCGCCGCCGACGCCGCGCCCTACCCGGCGGCCGCCGGCGAAGAAGCCCCCGCCGAGGTCGCGCGCGAAGAGGAAAACGAAGAGATCAGCTCGCTTGGCTCCGCCCTCCTCGACGCCTTGCGCGAGGCCGGCCAGGAGTCCGACACGCTGGGCAAGGAGTAACCGCTGCGACACCGACGCACCGGCCGCGCCCTCGGGCGGACCGCCGCTCATCGCAAGGCGCTCGCGCGCAATCAGGCCATGGAACTCCTTCGCCACGAACGGATCGTGACCACGGAGGCCAAAGCCAAGGAGCTGCGCCCCTTCGCGGAACGCGTGATCGGGCTGGGCAAGCGCGGCGATCTGCATGCCCGCCGCCAGGCGCACGCCCTGCTCCAAGACCCCAAGATCGTCCGGCGCCTCTTCGACGATATCGCCCCGCGCTATCAAGACCGGCCCGGCGGCTACACCCGCATCACCAAGTTGGGCCCCCGCGTGGGCGACGGCGCGCACATGGCCCAGATCGAGCTGGTGGAAGGGCTCGAGCCTGGGCCGCAGGAGGAGACAACCGAGCTCGGCGGAAAGGAGGCGTCCTGAGCCCCACGGTGGGCACATCCCCGCAGCGGATTGCGCTGCGCCTCCAGTACCACGGCGCGGCCTTTGCCGGCTCCCAGCGACAACCAAACGCCCCAACCGTCCAGGACGCCTTGGAAAGCGCGGCCGCCGCGCTCACCGGCTGCTGGCGCCGGGTCGATCTTGCGGGCCGCACGGACGCCGGCGTCCATGCACTGGGGCAGGTGGCCGCGATCACGACCACCGCCACCCTGCCGCCGGAGCGGTGGGTCCGGGGCCTCAATCATTTCCTGCCCCCGGCCGCCGCCGTGCAGGCCGCGCGCCAAGTGCCGCTGGCGTTCGATCCCCGGCGCTGCGCCCAGGAGCGGATCTATCGCTACCTCGTGCGCTTGGCGCCGGAGCGACAGCCGATGTGGGAGGGCGGCGCTTGGGCCATCCCCGGCCCGCTCGATTACGATGCGATGAGGCAGGCGCTCGCGCAGTTGGAGGGGGAGCACGACTTCGCCGCCTTCGCCGGCCGGCCCTCCCGCCCGGGGACGGCGCGAACGCTCCGGGAGGCGTCGCTATGGGAGAGCAGCCACGGGGTCGGCTTTCGCTTTCGGGCCCCCAGCTTCCTCCCCCACCAGGTCCGCCGCATGGTGGGCCAGATGCTGGCGGTGGGCCGGGGACGGGCCGATCCCGCGATCATCGCGCGGCTCTTAGCAGAGCCCCGCACCGGTGCAGCCGGGCCCGCCGCGCCGCCGCAAGGACTGTATCTTGTCCGGGTGCGCTACGATCTGGCGGAGTTGGAGGGCTGGGACGAAGACGATGAAGACATATGTTGGACGCCAGGCTGATATCCAACGGACCTGGCACGTGATCGACGCCACCGGCCGCCCCCTGGGCCGCGTCGCCACCGAGGTCGCCACGCTCTTGCGCGGCAAGCACAAGCCCACCTTCTCGCCGCATCTGGACGTCGGGGACTATGTCGTCGTCGTCAACGCTGCCAGCGTCGCCGTGACCGGCCGCAAGCTGGACCAGAAGCGCTACTATCGTCACTCGGGGTATCCCGGCAACTTGCGGGAGATCCGCCTCCGGGACCTGCTGGCCTCGCATCCAGAGCGCGTGATCGAGAAGGCGGTGCGTGGCATGCTGCCCAAGACCCGCTTGGGCCGGGGTCAGTATCGGCACCTGCGGGTCTACGCTGGCCCCGATCATCCCCACGCCGGACAGATGCCGGCGACGCCCACAACTGAAGGAGCGGACGCATGACCACGGGCGGGCACTTTTATTACTACGGCACCGGCCGGCGCAAGGACGCCGTGGCGCGTGTGCGTCTCTACCCCGGTGAGGGCGCCATCGTGGTCAACGGCAAGCCCGCTGAATCGCTCTTCGCGCGGCAGATCCACCGCCAGCAGATCGAGGAACCCTTCGTGGTCACCGGTACCCAAGGCAAGTTCAGCGCCCAGATCAAGTGCGCGGGCGGCGGCACCAGCGGCTGGGCCGGCGCCATTCGGCACGGCATCGCCCGCGCCCTCACCGCCTCGGATGAGTCCTTGCGCCCGCCGCTGAAGAAGGCCGGCCTCCTCACCCGCGATTCCCGCATGAAGGAACGCAAGAAGTACGGGCTCAAGCGCGCCCGCAAGGCGCCTCAGTACACCAAGCGCTAGAATACCCAGCGCGGAGCAGCGGAGCGCCGGCGCTCTACCCCCCGGCCGCCCGACGCAGGGATTCCGCCACGGTCGTGCTCTCCCACGGCAGGTCCAGGTCCTCCCGGCCGAAGTGGCCGTAGGCCGCCGTCTGGCGGTAGATCGGCCGCAGCAACCGCAGCGCGTCCACGATCGCCGCCGGCCGCAGGTCGAAGTGCTCGTTAATCAGTTCGGTGATGCGGTTCTCATCGATCGCCGCGCTGCCGAACGTCTCGATCGCCACGGACGTCGGGCGCGCGACCCCAATGGCGTAGGAGATTTGCACCTCCACGCGCTCCGCCAGGCCGGCCGCCACAACGTTCTTCGCCACCCAGCGCGCGGCGTAGGAGCCCGACCGATCCACCTTGGACGGGTCCTTGCCCGAGAACGCCCCGCCCCCGTGGCGCGCAATGCCCCCATACGTATCCACAATAATCTTGCGCCCCGTCAGCCCCGCGTCCGCCATCGGCCCGCCGCGGACAAAGCGGCCCGCCGGGTTCACGTAGCGATGCGTCCCCTCGTCCATCAACTCCGCCGGGATCGCGTGCTCGATCACGGCGTGATGGATGTCCTGCTTGATCTGCTCGATATTGATCCCGCCGTCGTGATGCGCGGACACCACCACGGCCGCCACGCGCTTGGGGATCCCGTAGGCGTACTCCACCGTCACTTGCGACTTGCCGTCCGGCCGCAGATAGGGGATCTCTCCGTCACGCCGCACTGTTGCCAGGCGCTGCGTCAGCCGATGCGCCAGCGAGATAGTCAGCGGCATCAGCTCCGGCGTTTCGTTGCACGCGAAACCGATCATCATGCCCTGGTCACCGGCGCCCTGGCGGTCGAATCGGTCGACCGCCCCCTCCTCCTCGCGCACCTCAATCGACCGGTCCACGCCTTCCTTGATGTCCGGCGATTGCCGCCCCATCGCCACGGTGACGCCGCAGGTGTCGGCGTCGAAGCCGATGCCGGAGTCCGTATAGCCGATCTCGCGGATGACCTCGCGCGCGATCCGCGGGATATCCAGACGGGCGTGCGTCGTGATCTCGCCGAAGACCAGAACCAAGCCGGTCGTCACGGACGTTTCGCACGCCACCCGCGAGTTGGGGTCCTCCGTCAAACAAGCGTCCAGCACGGCGTCCGAGATCTGGTCGCAGAGCTTGTCGGGATGCCCCTCCGTGACGGATTCCGATGTCAACAGCAGCGAGCTCGCGCTGGTGAAGGTCGTGGTCATCGCTATGCCTCTACGTTCCGGACTCCCAGGAATGCAAGTAGCGCTCCTGCTCGTCGGTCAGCGTATCGATGCGGATCCGCATCGCCGCCAGCTTGAGCGCCGCGATGGAGTCGTCGATCTCCGCCGGCACGGGATGCACGCCCGCCGCGGGCCGCGGCTCGGCGCGCACCAAGTGCTCCACCGCCAGCGCCTGATTCGCGAAGCTCATGTCCATCACGCTGGACGGGTGGCCTTCGGCCGCCGCCAGGTTCACCAGCCGGCCCTCCGCCAGCACGTACAGACGGCGTCCGTCCGCGAACCGGTACGCATCGACGTACGGACGCACCGTCCGTTTCTCCTCGCTCATCGCTGCCAGCGCGTCGATGTTGATCTCGTTGTTGAAGTGCCCGCTGTTCGCAAGGATCGCCCCGTCCCGCATCACCTCCAGCGCGGCGCCATCGATCACGTGCTTGTCGCCGGTGGCCGTGATGAAGAGATCGCCCACCTCCGCGGCCTCCTGGATCGGCATCACCCGGAAGCCGTCCATCACCGCCTCCAGGGCGCGAAGCGGTTGCACTTCGGTGACCACCACGTGCCCTCCCAGACCCCGCGCCCGCGACGCAATCCCGCGGCCGCACCAGCCATAGCCGCTCACCACCACCGTCTTGCCGGCTATCAGGAGATTCGTCGCCCGGATGATGCCGTCCAGCGTGCTCTGCCCCGTGCCGTAGCGGTTGTCGAAGAAGTGCTTCGTGTTGGCGTCGTTCACGGCGATGATGGGATAGCGCAGCGCCCCGCTCTCGGCCATGGCCCGCAGCCGGATCACACCCGTCGTTGTCTCCTCGGTGCCGCCGATCATGCCCTCCAGCAACTCGCGCCGGTCTTTGTGCAGCGTGGCGACCAGGTCCGCGCCGTCGTCCAGCGTGATCTGGGGCCCGTGGTCCAGCGCGGCGTGAATGTGCTCGTAGTAGGTGGCGTCGTCTTCGCCTTTGATCGCGAAAACGGCGATGCCGTGCCGCTCGACCATCGCCGCCGCGGAGTCGTCCTGGGTCGAGAGCGGATTGCTGGCGCACAGCCGCAGCGTCGCCCCGCCGGCCTGGAACGCCAGCGCGAGATTGGCGGTCTCCGCAGTGACGTGCAGGCAGGCGGAAAGACGCACCCCCGCCAGCGGTCGCTCGCGCGCGAACCGATCGCGGATCTGCGCCATCACCGGCATCTCCCGCGCCGCCCACTCGATCCGTTGACTGCCGGTCTCCGCCAGCGTGGGATCGGCGATCGCCGACGGGAGCGATTGCGTTTCTGCCATGGTCTCTCTTTCCGCTTCCCCTACGCCCGCACGATCTCGACGCCGCGCTTGCGGCCGCGCAGCCCCGCGACGATCCGTCGCGCGCCGCTGCTGAGTCCGCTGAGGTGTCGCCAGGCGGGCGCCTCCACAAGCTCGCCGACCGGGCGGTAGCCCAGGCGCTCATAGGCCTGCAGCGCGGGGGTATTGGTCGGGTCCACGGAGAGCACCACGTCATCGCAACGCTTCAGAAGCTCCGCGGTGACCGCGCTGGTGCTCTGGGTCGCGTAGCCCCGCCCCCGGAACTGCGGGTGCGTGAACACGTTGCCGATCACCGCGATCCGGTACGTCGGGCTGATCGCGTGCGTTCCCGCCACCGCCACCAGGCGCCCCTGGTCCATGGTGCCGTAGTAGCATCCCTCCTCAAGGTGGTGCGCGCGGTACGATATCGGTCCGCCTTCGCTGCCGTAGAGCCGGTTCAGCTCGCGCACTTGGGTCCCGCGCAGACGCACGGCCCCGCCGGGCTCCGGGCGGAACCTCTCCGCGTCCACATGCAGCCGCCACATGATGTGCCGCTCCGGGAGGCTGTGCACGGACTCCAGCATGCTCAGGTGATCGGTCTTGGCCGTGGCGAAGGTCTGTGTCGCGCCCGGGTGGATCGAGAGGATCGCCGCTACCGCCTCCGTTGGGCCCAAGGTGACCGTCGCGTTCCCGAGCCCCGCCTGGGAGTGGCAGACCAGCCCCGTGCCCTCCGGCGTTTCGCAGAGCCACCATTCGGAGCGCGCAAAGGCCTGCGGCTCCAGCTGCGCCAGCGCGTAGGCGGTGAAGAACCGGTCTCGCTGGAGCAACGCCACAATGCGATGCTGGTCGCGTCCGCGCTCCACCGCGTAGCTCCGGCGCTTCGTCCCTGACCGCAGCGAGCGCGCGTCCGTCATGACACGTACGCTCCGATGATCGGCGCCAGGTCCTGCTTCGCTTTCGCTGGAATGCGCGCGGGATCTGTCACGATCGCGCCCGCCAGCGCGCCCGCCGCGCTGCTGCGCCAGTCCTCCGGCAGATCCCGGATCACCGCCGCGACGATCTGCCGCGCCGTATCTACGTTCTTACGCAGGGTTTCGACCACCAGGTCGGCGCTCACGTCGGCGGCGCTCTCATGCCAGACATCGTAGTCGGTGGCCGTGGCCAGCATGGCGTAGGCGATCTCCGCCTCCCGCGCCAGCTTCGCCTCCGGGATCGCCGTCATCCCGATCACCGCCGCTCCCCAGGAGCGGTACAACTGTGACTCCGCCCGCGTCGAGAACAGCGGCCCTTCTATACACACGTAGGTGCCGCCTTGGTGCACGGTCTGGCCCAGCGCGCGGCCCGCCTGCACCAATCGAGTGCTCAGGTCCGGGCAGAACGGGTCGGCGAAGCCCACGTGCGCTACCACACCGCTGCCGAAGAAGCTGGTCGGCCGCGTGTGCCGCGTCCGGTCGATGATCTGGTCCGGCGCCACCATGTCCAGCGGCGCAATCTCCTCCCGCAGCGACCCCACGGCGCTGACCGCGATGATCCCCTGCACCCCCATCGCTTTGAGCGCCCACAGGTTGGCGCGCACGGGGATCTCCTGCGGCAGCAACACGTGGCCGCTGCCGTGCCGGGGCAGGAAGGCCACCCGCTTCCTGTGCAGCGTTCCCACCACCACGGGATCGCTGGTCGGGCCGAACGGCGTCTCCGGTGTCCAGCTCTCGCGCTCAACCAAGTCGGCCAGGTCGTAAAAGCCGGATCCGCCGATCACCGCCACTTGCGCGGTCGGCCTAGACACGGACCGCTTCTCCTTTTTCCGCGGCGCGCAGGGCGGGCCCGTATGGGGCGCGATGCACGCCGCGCTCCGTGACGATGGCGCTCACCAGGCGGCTGGGCGTGATGTCGAACGCGGGGTTCTCGGCCCGCACCCCGGCGGGCGCGATCGCGATGCCGCACAGCTCCGTGACCTCCGCCGGGTCGCGCTGCTCGATCGGGATCGCCGCCCCGCTGGCGCTGGCGACGTCCACGCTGCTCCACGGCGCCGCGACGTAGAACGGCACCTCGTGCGCCTGCGCCAGCACGGCCAGCCCGTACGTCCCGATCTTGTTGGCCACGTCGCCGTTGGCGGCGATCCGGTCGGACCCCACCACCACGGCCCCGATGCGGCCGGCCGCGAACAGGCTCGCTACCGCGGCGTCACTGACCAGCCGCACGTCGAAGCCGTCCACCATCAGCTCCCAGGTGGTCAGCCGCGCGCCTTGGAGGAGCGGGCGGCTCTCGCCGATGAAGATCGTGTGGCGCTGGCCCGCTTCGCGCGCGGCCCGCACAACGCCCAGCGCTGTGCCGTAGCCGCCGGTCGCCAGCGCTCCGGCGTTGCAGTGCGTGAGGACGCCGCCCTCCGCCGGCAGCAACGGCGCTCCCAGCGCGCCGATGGTGCGGTTCGCGCTGACATCCTCTTCGTGGATGGCGCGGGCTTCCTGGTACAGCCGCGACCGCAGTTCCGCTGTCGTGTCCGCGCCCGCTCCGGCGCGCAGCGTGCGCGTGATCGCCCAGGCCAGGTTCACCGCCGTCGGGCGAGTGGCCCGCAGCTGCGCCGCCGCGGCGTCCAGGTGCGCCCGCAGCGCCGTCATCGACTCCGGTCCGTGCTCGGCGGCGGCGGCCAGCGCGTAGGCCGCCGCGATGCCGATGGCGGGCGCGCCCCGCACCCGCATCGTCCGGATCGCGTCCGCGATCTCGTCCACGTCGGCGGACTCGATGAACACCACCGCCTCGGGCAGCCGGCTCTGGTCCAGCAGCCGCACCTGCCCGTCGCGCCACGCGACCGCAGCCGGCAATCCCTCGGGAAGGTTCTCTACGTTAGCCAATGATTTCAGGCGCTCCGCGGTGATCGGGAACGCCCGCGCACCGCTCGCATCTTTCAGACTCGCGTCTGCCGGATTTGGCACCGTTCCGGCTTTGCTCCATGCCGGCCGGTTGCTGGGCTTCGTCGGGCCGGTCCCTCCACCACTCTTGATGAGAACTTAGGCCGTTTCGCTCAAATACCGTATGGGGGGGCGTTTGGCCTCGTCAAGATGGCCGCTCGGGCAGCCCGGGCGCGCTACGGGCAGGCCCGTGCTAGTACGGCAGCAGCACGTCGATCCGGTAGTGGGGCAGCCGCGTGCGCCCTTTCAGGTCGCTCAGCTCGATGAGGAACGCCAGCGCAACGACGTGCGCGCCGGTCCGCTCCACTAGCTTCGCCGCCGCCGCGGCGGTGCCGCCCGTCGCCAGGAGATCGTCCACGATCACCACCCGCTCCCCATCCTTGAGCGCGTCGCGATGTATCTCCAGCACGCCGCTCCCGTACTCCAGCGCATACTCCTCCATGTACCGGTCGGCCGGCAGCTTTCCCGGCTTGCGGACCGGCGTCAGGCCGATCCCCAGCCGGTCCGCCAACGGCGCACCGAACAGGAACCCGCGCGATTCGATCCCCACCACCGCGTCCAGGTTCTCGTCCTGGTAGAGCCGGACCAGCCAGTCGATCACGTGTTGGAACGCGGGACCTTGACGCAGCAGCGGTGTGATGTCCCGGAACAGCACGCCGGGCTGCGGGAAGTCGGGAATGTCGCGGATTAATGCGCGCAGGTCGTCGCTCATGGTTCTCCCGTTGCGGGGACTCAGCCTACGGAGGGGGCCCCGCGTCGGTCAATCGACGTGGCCGCTACCCCGTTCCGGAGCCCTCTAAGATGAACCGTGCGGGTAGGGCGCGACGAAGGGGCGAGGCGATGACGTGGCTGTGGAATCGATGGCGGGGTCGCTGGCGCTCGGCCGGTCCTCGGCCGGCAGGCGCGCTGGGGGGAGCGCTCCTGCTCCTCGCCCTCGGCCTCGTGGCCTGCGGCGGCGACCCCGACACGGGCATCGACGCGGACGCGTTCATCCGCGCGCCTGTCGCCGAGACGGTCCAGCCCTCCGAGGAGATCGAGCCTCCCACGCCCGCCGAAACGGACGCCCCCGCGGATGCTGCCCCCGCGGAAGAGCAAGAGCCGGCCTTCCCCGCCGACGATCCCAACGACCTGGGAGACTTGGATCTCGCCGAGGACATCCTCCGCCGCTACTTGAACGACACCTACGGCTTCAGTCTGGAGCTGGTCTGCGGCGCTTTCTGCGACGTGACGACGAACGGCGTGGACCGTGTGGTCTTCGTCTCCAATAGCGGACGCGCCTTCATCGACATCTCCGTGCTCGACCCGGAGTCGCTCGGGTTGGACCCGGGGCTGAACGGGTTGGAGGCGGAATGGCTCGACCGCCGCGGCGCCAACCCCTCCTTCGCCGTGACAGACCGCCGCACGACGGTCCTGGCGTCGGACGGGCAAACGCCGGGCCTGCTCCTGGAGTGGGAGGTCGACGCTCGGGGATCCGGCGGCGATCTCTTGCGCGTGCGATCGCTGATCGTGCAGGTGGGCCCCCTCGGCTACTTCGTCGAGGCCGGCGCGGCCTCCGACGAGTTTGGCCTCCTGGATACGGACCTCCAACGCGCGCAGGATTCCTTCATCGCGCGCGCCATTCCGCCCAGCCGCCCGGGGCTCTACGGATCGAGGTTTGGGTTCCTCTTCCCCTACAATGCCACCTCCGTCACCTCGGAGTTGGGCACGCCCCTGCCCACGTTCGATCTCGGCCTCTTCGAGCAGCGGACGCCGGACGGCATCCTGGAGTTCCTGCTCCGCTGGGAGACAGTGAATGCGGAGTTCTTCGACCCCGAGGAGGCGGTGAGCATCGTGGTCGCCGGCCTTCAGGGAGCCGCGACCGACTTCACCGAGGTGGAGCGCAGCGATCTGGCACTCAACGCCGGCGTATCCGGCCGCGCAGTCATCGTCGACGTGGCCTTTCCCGGCGTCAGCGGGCAACTGGGCGTCTTCGCCTGGTATTGCCAGGACACCGGACGATCGTTCGTCCTACAATCCCTCAGCCCGGACGACGTGCGGGCGCTGGCGCAGCCCAGCTTGGATGGCTTCCGCTGCGCCGCTGAGTGATCGCAGGTCGCCGGGAGGGAGTGCCGATGACCATCATCGCGCTTGATGCCATGGGCGGCGACAACGCGCCCAAGGCCACGGTCCAGGGCGCGCTCCTCGCCGCCGCCGATCCCGGCTTGGAGGTGCTCCTCATCGGCCGCGTCGATGAGTTGCGCCCTCTGGCGCCCACGCTTCCCTCCAACGTCCGTTTCGTCGATGCCCCGGACGCCGTGGCCATGGATGAGTCGGCGGTGGCCTCCCTGCGACGCAAGCCGCGCTCCTCCATCATCGTCGGGCTGCAGGCGGTCAAGCGCGGGGAGGCGCAGGCCTTTCTTTCGTTCGGCAACACCGGCGCGGTGACGGCCGCGAGTTTGCGGACTTTGGGCCGCATTCCCGGCGTCGACCGCCCCGCCTTGGGCGTCCTCTTCATCAACGCTCGCGGATCCCGCACCTTGCTCTTGGACGTCGGCGCAAACGTGGACTGCCGCCCGGCGTTTCTCTCGCAGTTCGCCACCATGGGAAAGGCCTACTTCGAGCGCGTGTTGCACCACGGCAACCCCAGCGTGGGCTTGCTCAACGTCGGCCAGGAACAGTCCAAGGGCAACCACCTCACGCTCCAGGCCTACGAGTTGCTGTCGCAGCGCGAGCCCAACTTCATCGGCAACGTGGAGGGGAAGGAGTTGGTCGAGGGCGTCGCCGACATCGTCGTCAGCGATGGATTTGCGGGCAATGTGGCCATCAAGGTCTCTGAGGCGATCACGAATCTCATCACCGGCGAGCTGCGCCAGGCCGTGCGCAGCAAGCGCCGCTACATGCTCGCCGCTTGGTTGCTGCGAGACGTCTTCCGGCAGATGAAGGGGCGCTTGAACTATCAGCGGATCGGCGGCGCCCCCTTGTTCGGCGTCGACGGCGTCGTGATCATCGGCCACGGCCGCGCCGACGCCGAAGCCGTGGTCAGCGGACTGCGGCTCGCCCGCAGCGTGAGCGAGTCCGGTTTCGTCGATGCCATCGCCGAGGTGCTGCGAGACGCGCCCCCCGACCGGCGCCCCCAGCCCGCCGCCGGATCCGGGCGCTCCCCGGACCCCGCCCAGGCCTGGGGCTCACCCGACGCGCCGGTGCGTCGTTCGTCCTAGGGGCCGCAGCGGACGCACAGCCGCAGCATCTCTAGGACGGCCGGAATCCGCGGGTCCTCGGGGTCCAGGCCGTCCAGGACGCACTCCCGCAGGTGCTTCTCGCCTACCAGCACGGACACCTGCTCCAGCCCGGCCCGGACCGCCAGCAGTTGGGTGAGCACCTCGTCGCAAGAGCGGTCCGCGTCCAGCATCCGCTGCACGCCCTGCACTTGCCCCTCAATCCGGCGGAGGCGGGTCTGCACGGGGTTGCTCGCCATGGGCCCTCCTCACTCGGTCCCTGCTTCTGTCGCTCAGGTAACAGGGCGGCGGAGCGCCGCCGGATCAGATACCCCCACGGGGTATACTAATAACGTATTTACTAATAACGAAGTTGTCAAAGTCGACCGATCCTATGGTCGATTACTAAACTAGCCGGGAAAGGGGATCACCCGAGATGACCAAGCCCGCGGAAGTCACGGACGACACGTTCAAAGTAGATGTGCTGGATAGCGCGGTTCCCGTCCTCGTGGATTTCTGGGCGCCCTGGTGTGGTCCCTGTCGCATGGTGGCCCCTGTCGTTGAGGAACTGGCCACGGAGTACGACGGGCGCGTCGCCTTCTACAAACTCAACACGGACGAGAACCCCAAGATTGCCACCCAGTACGGCATCCGCAGCATCCCCACGCTGCTCGTCTTCAAGAACGGCGAGCAGGTAGGGCAGATCGTCGGCTTCCGGCCCAAGGGCGATCTCAAGAAGCGCCTGGACGACGCGCTCGTCTAGCCCACCCAGACCCCGGCCCTGATCGTCGGCCGCGCCCAGAGCGGTACAGCGGAGGCGTGCGCCGCGCTTTATCCTGGCAGCGCTTGCGAGGGAGCGGAGGGGGCCCGGTGGCTCTCGCGGTCTTCAAAACCGTTGCGGGGCGGTCCACGCCGTCCTGGGTGGGTTCGACTCCCACGCGCTCCCGCCACCCTTCAGATCGACGCTTGCGCTGCATCGAGCGCGACGCGGACCGTATCGCCGCACGTGCCGCCGCGTTGACGCCCCGCGCCCCGACGACTAGCCCTTGCGCCCTGCGGAAACGGAGGCGCGCATGTCCCGGACAAGACTGCTCTTCGCTGCCGTCATGGTGGCCATCGTTCTGAGCGCTGGTCTGACCGCGAACCCCGCCCCGTCCCGCGCGGCGGGACCACACGCGGCGACGGAAGTCGCTCAGATCACCGGCCTCAACGTCATCGACGCCGCCGACGCCGACTTCCTTCTCCTCGGCGGTCCCGTCCTGGACGTACGCGAGGCCGGTGACTTCGATGCGCCCCTGCTCTTTCCCGTCAACGTCCTCGCGGGCGTCAGCCCGGCGGCGGGACAGGCCGCCTTCTTCATCACGGACCCCCTTGCCGACACGCTCCCCGTCGGCGCCGGTGAGTCGTTCGCGGTCCTATGCCCCCAGGTCGGCGGTGCGCCCGACTGCACCCGGCTGGACGGCCGCCCCTGGTCGAGGGTGGCCGCCGTTTCTCTGGTTGGCCGCGCTTTCGGCTCCCTTGACCGCAATCCGCAGATCTTCGACCTCGACGGAGACGGGATTCTGAACATCGTGTTCGCCGTCCCTCCGACCAGCGCCCAGGTTCGGGTCGCGCGAACGGCGAACACCTCTGCTGGTCCCACATTCGTCCTCACGGAGCGCGGGGCCGAGCTTGTCGATCTGGGGCAGTTGGATCCGGACATCTGCGAGACGAACCCCGGCTTCGGCGTCTTCTTCGGGGCGTGCGATCTGGCTCCGGATGCCGAACCTGATGACGACTTCTTTGACCCCCTGCCGGGCGTCCCCGGCGACGACAGCGGTATCGACGACACCTTTGGCGACGACATCTCGTCGGACGGCAACAACCCCTTTGGCGGCGACCCCACGCCGGACGACGACCCCACGTCGGACGACCTACCCTTCGGCCGCTTAGGCCCCGGCCAGCGCCCTCTCACTCCAGTTGATACGCAAGTCTCCCCCGCTCCCGCGGATCACCCTGATGCCCTCACGCCCCTGGATTCCCTTTCGGTGCAGCAAGTCCCGGTGCCCTCGCACGTCCCGATCACGATCTGGGAACCGGGCGCTGAGCCCGCCTTCGGCGAGGCGCTGTTCGTCACGCGCCGCGTGATCATCGTGGGGATTCCCGGCGCGGACGGCGCCGGCGGCCGTGTGGAGATGCTGGTCCGCTCCGGCGGGGTGGAGACGCCCTTCGATCCCGCCCCTGTCCGCACCGTCCGCGCCGATGACCCCGCCTTCGGCGGCACGCTCGCCGTGAGCGGGCAAGGCCGCAGCGGCTTCTGCGCCGGCGCCTGCGTCGCTGTCGGCGCCGCCGCTGGCGCCGGCGATTCCTCCGTCTGGCTGATCGACGCGGTGCTCCCCTTCGGCCCGCAAGGCGCGGACGAGCAAATTGACGAGGCCCAGCCCTGGGCCGCGCGCATCTCCGGCATCCCCAACGGGCACCGCGGCCTGGCGCTCGAATTGGCCGACGTCAACCTCGACGGCGCGCTCGACCTGCTCATCGGCGTCCCCGGCGCCGACAGTGCCGACGTCCAGGCCGCGCAGGCCGGCGTCAGCGACGAGGCCGGCGTGGTCTACGTCGTCGAAGGCCCGCTTGAGTCCGGCACCCTCGCGCAACTGGCGACCCGCGCCTACGTGGGGCCCCCGGGCGAGCTCTTCGGCGGCGACCTGGACGTCGCCGGCATCAACCTGGACGGCCTCCCCGACCTCGTGGTCACGGCCCGCCTCCACAAGAGCAGCCCCTTCGCCGCCCCCACCGGCGCCCTCTACGGCTTCCTCGGCACGCCGGATCAGGTGATGGAGGTGGTGGCCCAGACCCGCAGCGTGAGCCTGGTCCCCGGCCTCAACCTCGTCGGCTGGACCGGCGACACCGCCATCCTCGACGCCACGGCCTCCATCGCCGGCCTCTTCAGCCAGATCCTGGGCTGGGACGCCGCCGCCCAGGGCTACGTCTCCTTCATCCCCGGCCTGCCCGCGGCGGTGCAGGGCCTGACCGACGTGAACACCGGCGACGCCTTCTGGATCGTCATGGACCAGGCAGCGACCTGGGAGCAGCCCGCCTTCAACGACGCCCGATCCGTCGCCCTCCTCGCCGGGCTCAACCTGGCGATGTGGACCGGCCCGGCCATGGACATCGAGGCCGCCCTCGCAGGCCTCGACGCCGCGGACGCCGTCTTCCGCTGGAACGGCGTCGGCTACGACACCTGGCGCCGCGGCGCACCCGTCGGTAACACGTTGGAGACGCTCGCCAACGGCGACGCCTTCTTCATCCGCCTGACCGCCGCCGCGACGTGAGGCAGGCGGCGTCTGCAACGAGCTGCTGCTGCCCATCGCCGCTCCGTCGCGCAGCACGAGGCTGGCCGGACGCGTGGCAGCCGCGGTGACGAATCGGGCCTCGCTAGCCGATGGCGATCTCCTGATCGGTCTCCGACACGATCCACAGCACGGCGCCGGCGTCGAGCGCAAAGTCGGTGATGCCCAACGCGGGAATGAACGAGATCCAGCTGATCGCCACGGGATCGAACAGCCAGGCGATCTTGACCGTGCCGAACACATCGGCCGCGTTCGCCGGCCCGAACTGCCAGAACAGGAACTGCCCGCCCGTGACCAAGGCAAGGACCTCGCCGGAATCAACCGGCAGGAAGAAGTCGAGGCTCCAGTCTTCGAGACTGGCTGGAAGCACGGAGCCGATGGCCGCGAGTTCCAACCCCTCCAGGCTCTCGTCCAAATCGAATACGGCGCCCTGCGGCGGCGCTTGCCAGCCGTCGGTGAAGGTGAAGTCGGCCGGGAGCAAGACTTGCACGCAGGCGTCCAGTGTCGCCAGTTGCCCACCGATGCCGTAGCCCAGTTCCAGTGAGGTCGCGTCGTCGAGCGTGGTCACGCTGTATTCCGCGTCCGCGAGCTGCGCAGCGTCGCAGCCCCCGAGCTGTGCGCTGTGCAGCCCGGCCGGCAGGGTGTCCGCGAAGGACGCGGCTGCGGGCCCAAGGCAAAAGCCGAAGAGAGCGCACAAGTCGACGACTGGGGGGTCGCCCCCGATGGCGCTCGCGACGGGATTGTGGATGGCGCTGTCTACAGGGGCATGTCCACCGCTGACGAGCGGGAAGTGGACACTACTGGGGACGGGGTCGTGGAGAACGCTCACCCCCGGATCGTGGAGCGTACTGATCCCAGGATCGTGCAAAGCACTCAGCGCCGGGTCGTGGAGGGCAGTGAGGGCCGGGTCATGGAGCCCGAGGAGCGGGCTGACCACCGGGTCATGGCAGGCCGGGACGCCTGCCGCGCAGAGCGGGCCCGCGGCGGTGAGAGCCGGATCGTGCACCAGGCTCAAGTCGGGATCGTGCGTGGCGCTGAGGAGCGGCTCGTGCACCAGGCTGAACTCCGGCAGGTGCGCACCACTGATCACCGCACCGTGCAGATCGCTCGCTACGGGGTCGTGGCCGGCGGTCGAGGTCGGGTCGTGCACGGCGGTGAGAACCGGGTCGTGGAGTGCGGTGGAGAAGGGCGCATGGATGGCGGTGATTGCCGGATCGTGCCCGCCACTGAGGAGCGGACTGTGGCCGCTGCCCGTCAGTGCCGGGTCATGGACGAGACTGAGGGCTGGATCGTGCTCCAGGCTCGCGTCCGGGAGATGCAGGTCGCTCAAAAGGCCCCCGTGTATGTCGCAGCTGGGGAGCCTGCCCCCGCCGTCGACTTCTCCTAGCACGACGAGGTCTCCCCCGCAGACCGGGCCGGCCGCGCTGAGGACCGCATCGTGGATCAGGCTGAGTGCGGGATCGTGCATGACGCTGAGGACCGGGTCGTGCGTAGAGCTCACCACAGCGTCGTGGACCAGGCTGAGACCCGGATCGTGAAGAGCGCTGCCAGTCGGGTCGTGGAGGGCGCTCGCCACCGCATCATGGGTGGCGCTCAGAGCCGCATCGTGGATCCCGCTTAGCGCCGCGTCATGGCAGACGGGACCGGGAGGCCCTCCGCTATCCCCGGCGACGCAGATCACACCGCCGTCGGGGCAGCCGCCGCCGAGTCCGTCCGGTTTGACCACCCCGAGCGGGGGATCGGCGTTGGGACCAGGGACGGCGAACTGGCCGCCGGTCCGCAACGGGGGGCAACCGCCGCCGTCACGACCACTGGGGCATTCCCCTTTGAGCGTGACCCCCGCCGGGCAGATCACGCCGTCGTCGGGGGGGCATCCCCCTCCCCCGCCGGTGCTTGCCGGGCAGATCAGGCCGCCGTCGGGGCATCCCCCTCCCCCGTCGATCGCCACCCCCGCCGGGCAGCCGCCGCCGGGACCGGGACCGGGGCCGCCCGGACCCGCGTGGACGCTATCGCCGGACTGCTGCGTGACGATGACCGTTCCGGCGATGGCGGACAGTCCAAGAACCAGCAGGCCGAGAATAAGGAGGCGACGACGTATCGGACACTCCAACCCTCACCCGCCCCGCGGCCCGGTCTGGATGCCGTGCCGAGTCGGATGCGGCGCGATTCTACTCCAGCAGCCGCATCGGAGATACTTCAAGGAGGCTTCGTGGCTATCCTAACCGCGCAGGCCCGGCGCTCTGATGTCGAGCTCGGTCGGGGGGGCAAGGCGGTGATCCCGGCTGGTCGCCGATCCCGTCGGCGCTGCGGGCGGTCGCCGCACACCGGCATCTGGAGGGAGGTGTGCTTCCGTGAACCTGCGCCCGCTTTATGTGCTCGGGCTCCTCCTGCCGCTCGTGGCCGCCTTCACCGTCGCCTGTTCGTCGGGTCAGGACGAAGACACTCCCGATGCGCCCTCCGCCCCGGCCGCCGAAACCGCGACCACCGTCGATTCGGCGTCTGCCCCCCAGGCAGCGCCACCGCCCGAGGGCAGCGATGTGAGCGCCGCCCCCGGCGCCTACCTGACGTTCAATCAAGTGCTGGTCGAAGGGTTCCGCGCCGACGGCGTCGATCTGGAGCAGCCCGCGAGCGTCTTCGCCACCGTATTCGCCGGGCTCCCGGACGAGGTGATCGTCTACCCCTCGGAGAACTACTACTACTTCATTTTGGACGTCCAGGGCCGCGAGATCTGGGGGAACATCCGTCTCGCCGCCGGGCAGCGGGAGGAGGGCGTGCTCTCGTTCGGGTATTTTGAGTTCATCGAGTTTCCCACCTTCGGCAGCCAGAGCCTCAGCGGTTCGCGCTTCTTCTCGGAGGAGGACGGGGTCCTCGTGACGGAGCGGGATCCGCTCACGTACACCGTGGAGTTCAAAGCCAAGCGCGTGATCTTCCATCTCCATCCGCTTGACCAGACGCTGCCCGACGCCTTGTTCCTCCTTCCGGACGAACGGTTCGTGCAGCGGACCTTCGATGAATCGGGCTATGAGTTCTATCTCCTCTTCAACGAGCAGGACAACTACTTCATCTGGGTGCTCAACGAGGAGCGCGACGTGCCCGACGTCCTCGACGCATTCGGTGAGGAGCTCCTCATCGGCCGGCGGAGCGGCTTTGCGTTCTGGGAGGATTCACTCGGCCGGAAGGTGTTTGCCGGCGTGCGCCTGCTGAACGTCCGCCGGAACGACTATTACGACGGGCCCTTCGACCAACTGGCGGACAACTACGCTGAGGAGACCGGCGTGAGCGCACTCATGCAGCTCGCCTTCCCCGCGCTCGCCGGCCGCATCGACCAGTACGGCTACTACACCGATCGCGACCCCCCGGTTCGTGTCGCGCTCTCCACCTACCGCCAGTACACGGCGACGTCCGACATCATCCAGTTCGTCGAGGCCGTCAAGGACCAACCCGACCCCTACGCCGTGATCTCCCGGGGTGGGCGCCCCCCCCTCCCCCCCCCCCGGCGGAGGCGGACGGAGCGGAGACCGATAGCGACGCATCGGGATCGCCGATGCCCCCCGAGGACGCGACCGGCTCGTAGGCCGGCGGCGCGGATCGTCCAGCACGTCGCGCAGTTGCTCCTCACGCGGCTCCACCTCGGCGCGCACGAAGGCGCGCAGGCCGTCGAGCGTGAGGCGGGTCTCCTCGGGCACGGTGAAGTCGGCCGCTCAACCTCCCGGCAGGTCGCAGAACAAGCCGGTCCACTGGACGTTCTGTGGGCCCCGGTTCTGCAGGGCGCGGGCGGTCTCCTGGAGGTAGCTGAACTCGCAGGCTCCGCCGGAGCGGAGCGTCAGCGTGACGACAAACGCCAGGCTGAAGACTTCCTCCTGCGGGAGGCTACAGGAGGAGAGCGGGCCCTCCCCGTCGGCGCTGTTGATGCCGTGAGAGTACGCGTAGCTGAACTCGCCCGTGCGCCGGGGATCGCCGCAGACACTATTGATGAGTATCCACTCGACCGTGCTGGTGTCGGCGTCGAGTTCATCAAACGGATCCAGGAGCCCGGCCGTGTAGACGTTGGTGTCGTCGAAGGGCGTGTAGACGTTTTCCCAGGCGAGGGTGGGGTTGGGGCCGCACTCGTCGCGGACCACGTCCCGGAGGCGGACCGTGACAACGCGCGGCTTCAGGGACCGCAGATCACCCGATTCTGGCAGCACCGAGCCACCGATCGTCAACTCAGCCTCGCCCGCGTAATTCAGGCTGAAGGCGCCGGGCGTCAGGCAGGTGAACATCGCGCGCTCAAAGAAGAAGGGCGCGGTTGTGCCGGGATCGGAGCGGTCGGCAGGGAGATCATCGACTGTGGCTGGATCCAGCGGGCCCTCCGCCGTGAGTCGCCCACCGGCGAGGAACCCCGCGTCGCTAACGGGCTGGAAGAACACGAAGAGGGGTTCGCCGGTGAGAGGGTCCGGAACCGTGCCCGACGCGCCGGAGCCCAAGTCGATCTCCACCGTGGCGTCGAACTGTTCGCCGACCTGTGGTCTGGCGTCCGCGAGAGCGAGGTCGGTGTCCATCACGCCCATGAGATCGATCCCGTAGGAGAAGCTGAAGTGGCTCAGCCTGGCGCTGAGGGAGAGACCGCCGGTTTCAGGATCCTCGCTGATCGCCGTGTCGAGCAACTCCACCGCGCCATCCGATGAGATCAGCAAGATGACCGCGCCCTCCACTCCCTCCTCCAGGCTCAGTGTGAGCGTGACGGGCGCGGCGAAGGTGAGCCCATCGGGGAGCAGTTCGAAGGCGGCGAGGGCCTCGCCGCGGTCGGCGGGGAGGATGCGGATGTCGGCCGGGGAGACGCCCTCGGGGAGCGCGCCGGGGGGGATGGTGAGGGTGGCGCTGCCATCGTCGGCGGTGACAACGTCGCCCGCGAGGTCAATGACCTGATCGCCCTCGGAGACGATCCAGAGCACGTCGCCATCGGCGAGGGGGAAGTTGACGGTGCCGAGGGCGGGGATGAAGGCCGTCCAGGTCACGGCGCCGGGGTCGAAGAGCCAGGCGATCTTGACAGTCCCGAAGATGTTGGCAGCGTCGAAGGGCCCGAAGGACCAGAAGACGAACTGGCCGCCGTCGTTGAGAGTGAGGGCGCCGTCCGATTCGTCGACCTGTTGCGCGCGAACGTCGGGCGAGGCGGCCGCACTCGGGTCCGGCGCACCGGAGAGCCCCACGACGGCGGCGACCAGTGCGAGGACGCCAAGGGCTCCAGACCAACGACGGAAGAGGAGTGTCATTGCTGCCTCCGATAGTTCGGCCGAGGCTAGGTGTCCGCGCCGCGAGGCGTCAATACTCGCACGACCGTCCGATGCCCCGGCGCCGATGCGCTCCGTCTCCCGTTCTCCTAAGATCCCCCAGGACTCGCCGCGGGCGCGCTCCGCTGCGGCGGTGGGCCGCTTGCGAGCCGTTCCTGCGCCTGCATGATAAGGGAGGTCGTCGTGGCCAGACGGATACACCGGGTCGGGGTCGTTGCGGCACTGCTTGCCGCCATGCTGCTCGCGGCGCTGCTTGCGGATGCGGGGCCGCACGCGCAGGGGGGCTCGTCGCTCGCGGTCATGGTGTCGCCCGATGAGGGCCCCTCCGGCACGCAGGCCACCATTACCGTCAGCGGCGCTCAGCCCGGCGACCCCATCACCTTGACCATCGGCCGGGGCCTGACCACCGGCATCGCCGATGCCAACGGCAACGCCACCTTCACCCATACGTTCTTCGGCCGGCCCGACGAGGTGATCCCGATCAGCGCCCAGGCGGGGCCCTCGGCCGACAGTCCCACCGCCTCGACGCAGTTCACGATCAAGGCCGCAGGCCCCACCGGCGTCGACGTCGCGGCCGGCGGCAGCGCCGTCGTCTACTCCGGCCCCACCGTGAGCATCGACACCGCGCTTGGGTCCAACCTCGACAACGTCGAACGGATCTGGACCTTCGACGCCGCCACCCAGCAGTGGCAGCTCGTCTGGCCGCTTTCTCCCCTCCCCCCGAATCTGAGCACGCAGCCCCCGCCGGAGTTCGTTGACGGACAGCTCTATTGGTTCGTCACCACCGCGGGCTTCCGCTGGCTCTTCCCGGTGGCAGCCGGCGACGGCAACGCCGCCGCTCTCACGGTGACCGTGTCTCCGGACTCCGGCCCCACCGGCACGACCGCCACCATCACCATCGAGGGCGCTGAGCCCGGCGCACCCATCACTCTGCAGATCGGCCAGGGCTCGACCAACCTCACCGCCGACGCCAACGGCCGCGCTACCACCACGCACACCTTCAACGGGCAAGTGGACGACGTCGTCCCGATCGACGCCACGGCCGGCTTTGGTGGCAATGACCGCACCGGCTCGGCCCAGTTCACGATCACCGCCCTGCCGCAAGACGGCGAGCAGGGCGGCGGAGTGGTCGGCGGCGGGGCCGCCGGCCTCGCGGTGACCATCATGCCATCCGAGGGCCCCAGCGGCACCGTCGCGACGATTCGCGTCACCGGCGTGCGCCCCGGCGGGTCGGTGGCCTTGCGCGAATTGCCCACCGTCAATCTTGGCGAGGTCGCCGACGAGAACGGCGTGATCGAGATCCAGGACACGTTCCGCGGCGAGCCCGGCGACACCATCGAGATCCGGGCCATCGAGTGGCTCCTGCCGACCGGCGAGATCGAGGTCCGCGCGACGTTCACGATCACCGGCCGCGAAGGCGCGCAACTCTACCGTGGCTCCAACCCGTATGGGTACGCGGGCGTCACTGCCCCCGTGGCGGACGTTCTCGGCGCTGACGCTCTGGCCTACGTCACTCGCATTTGGTACTTGGACCCGGTCGCCAGCTGGCTGCTTTGGGTGCCCGGCCGCGACGATACGTTGCAAGGCTTCACCAGCTTTATGAGCGGTGGGGTCTACTGGCTCACCTCCACGCTGCAGTTCCTCTGGCTGCCACAGGCGGCCCAGGCCGGCGCTGGAGCGGCGCAGACGTTGACCGTGACGGTAACGCCCGCCAGCGGGCCCTCCGCGACGACCGGCGAGATCAGCGTCGAGGGCGCCGACCCCTTCCAGGCCGTCGATATCGACGTCGCTGGCACGCCTCGGCACTTCTTGACCGCCGACCGGAACGGCCGCGCCTCGGCCTCCGAACAGTTCGCCGGCCAGCCCGGCGACGAGATCGCCATCAAGGCCACCGCTGGAACCGAGACGGCCACCACCAAGTTCACCATCACCGGGACGGCTGCCGAGCCGGTGATGGAGATCGAGGAGCGAGCGTTGGCGGTGGCGATTGTGCCATCGTCGGGACTCGTCGGGACCACCGGCGAGATCATCATCACCGGCGCCCTCCCCGGCGACCCGATCGTGATTCGCGTCCTGCGGGGCGGCGTTCTGCTCAGCACCGACGTGAGAACGGCCGATGCCGACGGCCGCGTCCTCTCGCTCTTCTTCGCCGATGGCGAGCCGGGGGACGTGTTTAACTTCGAGGTCACGGCCGGACCGACGGGCGATCAGCAGACCGCCTTCGCCACCTTCACCATCACCGAGCCGCCGCCCTTCGGCGTCTCCGTCAGCCCCGACAGCGGCCCCAACGGCACCATGGCCACCATCACCGTCGTCGGCGCCGAGCCCGGAGCGACCATCACTCTGGACATCGTCACCGGCGACACCTTGATGGCGGTCGCGAACGCGGCCGGCACGGCCACGTTCAACTACCAGTTCTTCGGCGAGATCGATGAGGTGCTCACCATGACCGCCACCCAGGCCGATCCCGCGGCAACCGCCATGACGGCGTTCACCGTGACGGGCTGAGCCGCGGCCGGATCTGGCTGGCCGCAGATGGCCTGAGAAAGGATCCTTGATGCCGGAGCGCAAGCCCACCGTCCTGCTTGACGGCCTCCTCTTCGCGGAGGGACCGCGCTGGCACGAGGGCCGCCTCTGGTTCTCCGACATGCACGCCCACGAGGTCGTCGCCGTCGACCTCCAGGGCAACCGCGAGACCATCGTCGCGGTCCCCAACTGGCCTTCCGGCCTCGGCTTCCTGCCGGACGGTCGGCTCCTCGTCGTCTCTATGACCGACCTCAAACTGATGCGCCTCGACCCCGACGGCCTCGCCCTCCACGCCGATCTCTCCGCCCTCGCCACCGGCCACTGCAACGACATGGTCACCGACGCCCAGGGCCGCTCCTACGTCGGCAACTTCGGCTTCGACATGCTCGGCGGCGCCGACCAGCGCGATGCCGACCTCATCCTCGTCACCCCGGACGGTCCTTCTTCTGGAATGGCCCGCGTCGCCGCCTCCGGCCTCGCCTTCCCTAACGGCGCGGTCATCACCCCGGATGGCCGCACGCTGATCGTGGCGGAGACCTACGCCAAGCGCCTCTCCGCCTTCGACGTCGCCGCCGATGGCTCGCTTTCCAACCGCCGCCTCTGGGCCAATGTCGACGGCCTCCCGGATGGCATCTGCCTGGACGCCGAGGGCTGCGTCTGGTTCGCCGTCCCCCGCCCGCCCGGCCGCTTCGTCCGCGTCGCCGAGGGCGGCGAGGTGAAAGAGCAGATCTTCGCCGATGACCGCAACGGCTTCGCCTGCATGCTCGGCGGCCCCGACCGCCGCACCCTCTTCCTGCTGGAAGCCTTCAGCGGCCGCCTCCACCAGATTAAAGGCCCCGGCAACGCCCGCATCCGCGCGGTCCAGGTCGAGGTCGAAGGCGTGGGCTGGCCCTAGCGCATCGACACCACCGGAAGCACACAATGGCTGCTGACGGCGGCCCGCCGCAGGACACCCACCCCGGCTTTCAGATAGCCGGGCTCTCGCGCAAGGACGGCGTCACTCTGGTCCCGGACTAGCCGCGGCCGAGACGCCGCCACACACGGAGCCCCCTACACTGGGTCACTGACCGTGGTGATCGGCGCGTGACTTCGTGATCCTCCTCCTCACCGGCCCCGACGACTT
Organism: Dehalococcoidia bacterium; assembly: GCA_963663235.2. Lineage (GTDB taxonomy): Bacteria > Chloroflexota > Dehalococcoidia > Bin125 > Bin125. The sequence goes on along the minus strand of CAXXNO010000004.1, from coordinate 228,492 downwards.
CTCCCGCCGCGAGGCTTTAACCGCTCTCAAGGCCGCCCACGACCGCGACGGCGGCCTGGCCACCAACACCGTCACCCTCAACGGCGCATCGATCACGCTGGCCGAGCTCCGCGCCGCCGCGACCACGGTGCCGTTCTTGGCCGAGTACCGCCTCGTCGTCGTCGAGGGGCTCTGCCGCCGCTTCGACGCGCGCAACGGCGCCGGCCGCCGCCGCCGTGACGTCGGCGACTGGACGCCGCTCGCCGATCTGCTCGCCGCCGTCCCCGACACGACCCTCCTCGTCTTCGTCGAAGACGCCGTGCGTCTCCGCAACCCTATCCGCGAGATGATCGACGCCGCCGGGGAGGTGCGGGAGTTCCCGCTCCCCGCGGAGCGCCAGCTCGCCCCCTGGGTGCGCGATCGCGCCCGCGCGCTCGGCCTTGATCTGACCCCGGCGGCCGTGCGCCTCCTCGTGGAACGGGTGGGGCGCAACCTCTGGGTGCTCGCCTCGGAAGTGGACAAACTAAAAACTTACGCCGGCGCCGACACCGTCGATGAGCCGGACGTCCGCGCCCTCGTCGCCCGCAGCCGCGAGGGCAACATCTTCCGCCTCGTGGACGGCGTAGCGGAGGGCCGCGGGTCCGTTGCTCTCCAGGCCCTCGAACGCCTCCGCGACGAGGGCGAGGCCCCCCAACGCATCATCGCCATGCTCGCCCGTCAGTTCCGCATGTTGGTGGTCGCGCGGGAGATCTTGGACCGGGGCGGCTCCCCCGCCGACGTCCAGGAGCAGCTCAAGGTGCAGGACTTCGTCGCCCGGCGCGTCGTCGAGCAGGCCCGTCGCTTCTCGCTGGCGGCGCTCGGCGCGGCGATGCAGCGGATCCTGCGCTGTGAGGTGCAGATTCAGGACTACTGGCAGGACCGGCCCGGGGGGATGCCCCAGGACCTGGCGGTGGAGTTGCTGGTTGCGGACTTGGCCGGCCTCGGCCGCCGACGCGCCGCTGCGGCACGACGCTAGAGCGCCCGCACCACACCCACGAACCTTCCCTGGACGGTGACGTCGTTGGCGGCGGCGTAGAGCGGCTCCATCGTGGCATTCTCCGGCTGGAGCCGTACCTGCGGGCCTTCGCGGAACACGCGCTTGAAGCTCGTTTCGTTGCTGCTGTTGAGGTAGACGGCGGCCATCTCTCCGTCATCCACGCTGTCCGTCGGTTGCAGCAGGATGATGTCCCCGTCGTTCACCAGGGCGTCGATCATCGACGTGCCGCGCACCCGCAGGGCGAACACGTGGGCGCGCCCGCGCAGCATCTCCCGGGTGACGCTGACGGTCTCCTCCGCCCCCCGCGCGTCCAGCCCTTCCACGTCCGGCAGCGGCAGCGGCTGCCCGGCCGCGATGGTGCCCAGGACCGGCACCGCCACGGTGCCGTTGCCCCGCCTGCTGCTTTCCACCAGCTGGATCGCCCGCGAGACCTCCCGGTCGCGCCGGATCAGGTTCTGCGCCTCCAGCGCTTTCAGGTTGTAGTCCACCACGGAGGTCGACGAGATCCCGCACCCCGCCTGGATGTCCCGGATGCTGGGCGGATAGTCGTGCTCCTCCAGGAAGGCGCCGATGAATGCCAGGATGCGTTCTTGCTTGTCAGAGCGGCTTTTCATGGGATCCCTGCGTCTCGTTGGCCGGCCCGTGCCTTCCACGCCCCCTGCGGACTTGTACGGATTATCCAACATCTTATCCACAGATGGAACGTGTGTTCTAGCGGCGGTACCATAACACCGCGATTTCGCCTATGTCAACCGCCCTCGCCGCGATGCAACGCCTCCCTCCTCCGCCTCAAGCCTCGTCGTTCCTAGAATGGCTGAGAGACTCAGTCCCGTTGCGGTCCAGCCGCGCACCCCACAGGGCTGGTGGCCGGCCGCGCCGGCCCAACGACCGATAAAAGGAGCGCGCTCGGATTGCCGGTGGACGAAACGCCTGAGCAGACGCAACCCCCTGAGGAGACGCCACCCAAGGTGGCGCTGGTGATCGCCGCCCACCCGGACGACCCCGACTTCGGCGTCGGCGGCACGGCGGCGCTCTGGTCGCGCGACGGCTGGCAGTTCCACTACCTCGTCGTGACCAACGGTGCCAAAGGCACCGCCGACCGGGAGATGCCCCGCGAGCGCCTGATCGCCCTGCGCGAGCCCGAGCAGCGCGCCGCCGCCGAGACCCTCGGCGTGCTCAGCTGCACCTTCCTCGGCTGGGAGGACGGCGAGTTGGAGTACCACCGCGACGTGCTCGGGATGATCGTGCGGGAGATCCGCCGGCTGCGGCCCCATGCCGTCTTTACGCACAGCCCGGAGGTCCTGCAGTTTCCCACCGAGTCGACCCGCACCCCGGACACGCCGGAGTTCATGGGCTTCGTCAATCACCGCGACCACCGCATGGCCGGCACCATGGCCATCGACGCCGTCTACCCCACCGCCCGCGACCATCTCAACTTCCCTGAGCAGCTGGACGCAGGCCTCGAGACCCACAACGTCGCCGAGCTCTTCGTCTTCGGCAGCAACGACCCCAACTTCCGTGTCGACATCACCGATATCGTCGAACTGAAGATCAAGGCGCTGCTCCAGCACACCTCGCAGTTCGCTGATCGGGAGAAGGAGTTCTTCGATTTCGTCCGCGCCCGCTGGAAGGACGAGGACGGGCGCTTCTATGAGCGCTTCCGGCGCCTGCAATTCCCCTTCTAGCGCTGGCTGCTCGTTCCATGGAGAACGCCGACCCTTGCTTTTGTCCCGCCTGCGGCGCACCGCTCCAGCCACGGGACGTCCAGGGCGCGCGCCGGCCCGCCTGCCCCCGCTGCGACTTCGTGCACTATGCCGACCCCAAACTGGCGGTGGCGGTGCTCATCGAGGACGACGAGGGCCGCTTGCTCTACACCCAGCGCGATCACCAGCCCCAGATGGGCGCTTGGGCCTTCCCCGCCGGCTTCGTCGATCGGGGCGAGGTAGTGCCCGAGGCCGCGATCCGCGAGGTGCGGGAGGAGACCGGTCTGGAGGTCGCCTTGGACGGCTTGCTGGGCGTCTTCTCCCATCGTGGCGATCCCGTCGTCCTCGTGGTCTATCGCGCCCGGCCTGTCGGGGGCGTGCTTCGCCCCGGCCCGGAGGCGCGGGCGCTGCGCTACTTTCCCTGGGACGCCCTCCCGCCCCCGGCCTTCCCCTCCGACCCCGACGTGCTGGCCGCCTGGCGCGCGGCCCGCGGGCTCAATTGACACGTTCTGATCCCGGCTCCTAGTCTGGCGCGGCAGACTCACCGGGCCGGACTGTCTCCGGATCCGGGCGCTTTACCGGCACGGGAGGTGTGGCGGATGGAGATCAGCAACGACAAGCTCATCGACATGCTCACGCGCATGGTCAGGATCCGCGAGTTCGACGAGCGCGCCGGCGTCCTCTCCGAGCAGGCCAAGGTCGTCGGCGCCGTCCACCTCTACGTGGGCGAGGAAGCGTCCGGCGTCGGGGTCTGCTCCGCCCTGAACGACGACGACTACATCACCTCCACCCACCGCGGCCACGGCCACTTGATCGCCAAGGGCGGCGACATCAAGAAGATGTTCGCCGAGCTCTACGCCAAGGCCACCGGCTACTGCCACGGCAAGGGTGGCTCCATGCACATGGCGGATCTGGACCTGGGCATCCTCGGCGCCAACGGCATCCTCGGCGCCGGGGCGCCCATCGCCGCCGGAGCCGCCTATGCCTGCAAGCACCGGGACAAGGGCCAGGTGGTGGTCTGCTTCTTCGGCGACGGCTCCGCCTCCGAGGGCGCCATCCACGAGGCCATGAACCTCGCCGCCACCTGGAAACTGCCCGTCGTCTTCGTCTGCGAGAACAACCTCTACGGCGAGTTCATGCGCTTCGACACGCAGCACGCCATTCAGGACGTCTCCGACATCGCCAACGGCTACGGCATGCCCGGCGTCGCCGTCGACGGCCAGGACGTCCTCGCCGTCCACGAAGCGGCCAGCGAGGCCGTCGCCCGCGCCCGCCGCGGCGAAGGGCCCTCTCTCATCGAGACCAAGACCTACCGCTACTACGACCACGTGGGCCGCGATTACGGCGCGGTCCCCCGCCCCGAGGACGAGGTCGCCCACTGGAAGTCGCGCGATCCCATCGCACTCTTCCGCTCCCTGCTGGCGGAGCGCGGCGTCCTCTCCCAGGCCCAGGCCGACGAGATCGTGGAATCGATCCGCAACGATGTGGAAGAGGCCATCAAATTCGCCGAGGAGAGCCCGGAGCCCGATGTGTCCACCCTCTTAGACGATGTCTACACGGAGGTGACGGCGTAATGGCTGCCGAAACGAAGGAAAAAAAGAAGGGCAAAAAGTTCTGGCAGGCCGTCGCCGAGGCGCAGGCCTGGGAGATGGAACACAACCCCGATATCTTCCTCGCCGGCCAGGACATCGAGATGGGCTCGCTCTGGTCCACCGCCGCCGGCCTGCGCGAAAAGTTCGGCCCCGATCGCGTCCGCAACACGCCGCTCTCGGAGTCGGCCATGGCCGGCCTGGCCATCGGCGCCGCCGCCGCCGGCATGCGGCCGATCGTCGAGATCATGTTCATCGACTTCATGGCCGTCTGCATGGATCAGATCGTCAATCAGATGGCCAAGATGAAGTACATGTTCGGCGGCAAGGCCAAACTCCCTTTGGTCATCGTCACGCATGAGGGCGCGGGAACCAGCATGGCGGCGCAGCACAGCCAGAGCCTCGAAGCCTGGTTCTGCCACATCCCCGGTCTCAAAGTCGTGATGCCCTCCGGTCCCTACGACGGCAAGGGCCTCATGCACAGCGCCATCCGTTCGGACGACCCCATCATTTACATCACCAACAAGCGCGCGCTGGGTCTGCGCGCCGATGTGCCGGATGAGCCCTTCACCGTTCCCCTGGGCAAGGCGGACGTGAAGCACGAGGGTACCGACGTCACCGTCGTTGCCACCGGCGCCCTCGTCAAAGACGCCCTCGACACGGCCAAGGAGCTCGGCCGGCGTGGCGTCAGCGTGGAGGTGGTCGACCCCCGCACGCTCTCTCCCTTGGACTCCGAAACCATCCTCGAGTCGGTGAAAAAGACCGGCCGCGTGGTCGTGGCCCAGGAGGCGGTCCGCTTCTGCGGCTTTGGGGCGGAGATCGCCGCCCAGATCGCCGACGAAGGCTTCGACTACCTGGACGCGCCGGTCAAGCGCGTCGGCGCGCCCTTCAGCCCCGTTCCCTTCAGCCCTGTGCTGGAGCAGGCTTGGTTGCCCGGCAAGGCGCAGATCATCGCCGCGATCGAGGAGATCGTGCCGGCGGCGGTCACCGCCTAGCCCGCGCGACAGGGCTCGCGGGGACGGGAGGCGTCGGCCTAGTGGCAGAGGGCAAGAAGTACTCGCGCGCTATCGCGGAGGCGTTCATCGCCGAGATGGAGCGCGACCCCGACACCTTCCTCGCCGGCCTCGACGTGGCGCACGGCGGCATCTTCAACACCAACGCCGGCCTGCGCGAGCGCATCGGCCCCGATCGCGTCCGCGACATGCCCATCTCGGAGTCCGCCATCGTCGGCCTGGGCATCGGCGCGGCGGCCGTGGGCATGCGGCCGGTCGTGGAGATCCAGTTCATCGATTTCACGCCCGTGGCCATGGACCAGATCGTCAACCAGATGGCCAAGATGAAGTACATGTTCGGCGGCAAGGCGCGACTGCCCATCGTCTTGCTCACACACCAGGGCGGCGGCCTGAGCATGGCCGCGCAGCACAGCCAGAGCCTGGAGGCCTGGTTCTGCCATATCCCCGGCCTCAAGGTGGTGACGCCGGCGACCGCCTACGACGCCAAGGGCTTGATGGTCGCCGCCATCCGCGACGACAACCCTGTGCTCTACATCACCCACAAACGCCGCCTGGGCTGGCGCGGTGACGTGCCGGATGAGGCCTACGCCATTCCCCTCGGCCTGGCCGACGTCAAGCGAGAGGGGACCGACGTCACCGTCGTTGCGGTGAGCTCCATGGTGCAGGATGCGCTGCAGGCCGCCGAGGAGCTGGCCGAGCGCGGCGTCAGCGTGGAGATCGTGGATCCCCGCACCCTGCTTCCCTTGGACTCGGAGACCATCCTCGCCTCGGTCCGGAAGACGCACCGCGCCGTCGTTGCCCACGAGGCCGTGACCTTCTGCGGCGTCGGCGCCGAGATCGCCGCGCAGATCGCGGAAGAGGCGTTCGATGACTTAGACGCGCCCGTCAAGCGTGTCGGCGCTCCCTTCTCCCCGGTCCCCTTCAATCCGACGCTGGAGCGCGCCTGGCTACCCGGCAAAGACGACATCATCGCTGCGGTCGAGGCGGTGGTGCCCGCAAGCGCGCGGGCCTAGCGCCCGGCCCTTCCCGCGGCCCGACGGCCGTGGTCGCCTCAGGTGAGGGAAGACGGAGAGCGCGCGGTGGCTGGCACGGCTGGGATCATCGCCAATCCCGCGTCCGGCAGGGACATCCGCCGGCTGGTGGCGCATGCGTCCGTCTTCAACAACTTCGAGAAGATCAACATCGTCCGCCGCGTGCTGAACGGCCTCGCGGCGGCCGGTGTGGATCGCGTCCTCTACATGCCGGACTCGTTCCACATCTGCGAGAAGGCGGCTGACGGGCTCCACCTTCCCTTTCCGTTGCAGCCCGTCATCAAGCGCATCCACGCCTCCGCGGAGGACACCACCGCCGCCGCCGCGGCCATGGAACAGGCCGGCGTCGATGTGGTGGTTTCCCTCGGTGGGGACGGCACCAACCGCGCCCTGGCCAAGGGGAGCCACAAGCTGCCGCTGGTCGCCGTCTCCACGGGGACCAACAACGTCTTCCCTGTGATGATTGAGGGCACGGTGGCCGGTCTGGCCGCCGGCGCCGTGGCGGTCGGGGCCGTCGACCTCACCGCCGTTGCGCGTCCCTGCAAGTGGGTGGAAGTCGCCGTCGACGGCGTGGGCCGCGACGTCGCCCTGATCGACGCCGTGGTCATGGCCGATGGCTTCGTGGGCAGCCGCGCTATCTGGGAGATCGAGAATGTGAAGGAAGTCGTGCTCACCCGCGCGGTGCCGGACGCTATCGGCATGGCGGCGGTGGGCGGCATGGTCCTCCCCACCAGGCCCGACGAGGACGGCGGCGTCCATCTGACCTTCGGCCCGGGCGGTTCCACGCTCGCAGCGGCCATCGCCCCCGGCCTCATCCGGGAGGTGCCCCTGGCCCGCGCCTGCCGCCTTGGGCTGGGTGATATGGTCGCCGTGACCGGCCCCGCTCTCGTCGCCCTCGACGGCGAGCGCGAATTCAGGCTGGGGCCGGACGCGCGGGCGACGTTCTATGTGACCCGCTCTGGCCCGCCCGTGGTGGATATCTCTCGCTGTCTCGCCGCGGCCTGGGAGACGGGCTTTCTGCGGCGCGACTGACGCGCCCCAGCTTCTGAGGAGGGAACACAGATGGCGTTCACGGTCGTGCTGCCCAAGCAGGGCATGACAATGGTCGAAGGCACCGTCACCGAGTGGTTCGTTGACGACGGCGATACGGTCGAGCTGGGCCAGCCGCTCTTCTCGTTCGAGACGGAGAAGGTGAACTACGACGTCGCCGCGGAGGCGGCTGGCATCCTGAGCATCGTCGCCTCCGTGGACTCCACGCTCGACGCCGGCGCCGTCACCGGCTACATCCTCGATCCGGGCGAATCGCCCCCCGAAGCGTCCGCTGCCCCTGCTCCGGCCGCCCCCAAAGCCGTCGATGCCCCCAAAGCCGCCGATGCAAGGCCCGCGCCCTCTCAGCCCAAGCCTGCGGCCCCGGGCGAGCGGGTCAAGGCTTCACCCGCCGCCAAGCGGATCGCGGCCGAGCGCGGCGTCGATATCGCCTCGGTCCAGGGCTCCGGCCCCGGCGGCCGCATCGTGGTCGAGGACGTGGAGAAGGCCGCCGCCGCTCCGCAGCCCGCCGCTGCTCCGCTTGAGGGCGCCATCCCCTACCGCGGGATGCGACGCACCGTCGGCCAGCGCATGCACGATTCGCTGCAGGACATGGCGCAGCTCACGCTGGTCACGGAAGCCGATATGACGGACGCCATCAGGCTCCGCCGCGATCTGCTGGAAGCCTGGGAGGGGCAAGGGCTGCGCGTCACCTACACCCATATGGTGATCCGCGCGGTGGCGCTGTCCCTCCGCGACTTTCCCCGCGTCAACGTCACCCTCGATGGCGACGTGGTCCGCGTGCAGTCGGCCGTCCACGTCGCCTTTGCCGTGTCCCTGGACGAGGGGCTGATCGCTCCCGTGATCCCCAACGCCGACACCAAGTCGCTGCGCGAGATCGCGCTGGAGTCTGGGGAGTTGTCGCGCAAGGCGCGCGAGGGCGGTCTCTCGCCCGACGATGTCACCGGCGGCACGTTCACCGTGACCGCCCTCGGCATGCTCGACATCGACGCCTTTACGCCCATCATCAATCCGCCCCAGGCCGCCATCCTGGGTGTGGGACGGGTGGCGGATCGCCCGGTGTTCGTGGGAGAGACGGGCACGCAGATCGAGCGGCGCTCGTTCATGGCCCTCAGCCTGACGATCGATCACCGCATCCTTGACGGCGCGCCGGCGGCGGAGTTCCTGCGGATCGTGCGACGCTATCTTGAGCGCCCCTCCCTGCTCCTCCTCGATGGCGGCGCGCCGGCTGGGAGGCCTGCGTGACCTCCGACGGCGCCTTCGACTTCACGGTGATCGGCAGCGGGCCGGGCGGGTACGTGGCGGCCATTCGCGCCGCGCAACTGGGGCTGCGGGCGGCCGTAGTGGAGATGGCCCCGCTCCCCGGCGGCACCTGCCTCCACTCGGGCTGCATCCCCACCAAGGCGCTGCTGCAGGCCGCCGAGACCCTGGATGGCGCGCATGAGGCCGCCCGCTTCGGCGTCACCATCCCCAGCGCCGATGTCGATCTCCCCTCGTTGAACGCGTACAAAGAGCGGATCGTGCAGTCCAACGCCAAGGGGATCCAGTACCTCTTGAAGAAAAACGGCATCACGGCCTTCGCCGGCCGCGGGCGCGTCGCCGCGCCGGGCCGGGTGGAGGTCACTCGCCCCGACGCCCCGCCGGCCATCATCGAGACCCGCGCCATCGTCCTCGCCACGGGCTCGACCGTCCGCGCGCTGCCCGGCATCGAGTTCGACGGCGACCGCATCATCAGCTCTGACGACGCCGTCGCCATGGCGCGCCTGCCCGCCTCCATCGTGGTGCTGGGCGCGGGCGCCGTGGGCGTCGAGTTCGCCTCGATCTACGCCTCCTTCGGCGCGCAGGTCACGCTCGTGGAGTTGCTGCCCCGCTTGTTGCCCCTGGAGGACGCCGATCTCGGCGCGGAGCTGGAAAAAGCCTTCCGCGCCCGCAAGATCGCCGTCCACACCAACACCCGCGTCGAGGAGGTGGACTTGGACGGCGACGGCGTGCGCATCACCGCGTCGACGGACGGCGAGCCGCTGGGCCTGGCGGCGGAGACGCTGCTGGTTGCCGTGGGCCGCGCGCCCCGCACGGACGACCTCGGCCTCGACGGCGCCGGCGTCCGTCTGAAAGACGGCTTCGTCGAGGTCGACGAGATGATGCAGACCGCCCAGCCGGGAATCTACGCCATCGGCGACATTGTCAACACGCCCATGCTGGCCCACGTCGCCTCGCACGAGGGAATCGTGGCCGCGGAGCACGCCGCTGGCAGCCCGCCGCAACCGCTCAACTACGACAAGGTCCCCTCCTGCACCTACTGCGCCCCCGAGGTCGCCTCCGTCGGCCTCTCCGAGGAGGAGGCGCGCCGCCGCGGACACGATGTCGCCGTGGGCTCCTTCCCCTTCTCCGCCATCGGCAAGGCGAAAATCCTCAACGACACGCGCGGCTTCGTGAAGATCGTGAGCGACAAGCAGTACGACGAAGTCCTGGGCGTGCACATCATCGGCGCGCACGCCACTGAGCTCATCGCCGAGGCCTCGGCCGCGCTCAGCCTGGAGGCGACCGCCGAGTCGCTTTTCCATGCCGTGCACGCGCACCCCACCCTGGCGGAGGCGCTGGCCGAGGCGGCGATGGCCTCGCACGGTCGCGCCATCCATATCTAGCCATCCGCCTGGAGGAGGCGCTGCGTGCTGGTGCGGGATCTAGGTCGCATGCCCTACGCCGAGGTGCTGGCGCTCCAGCACGCCACCCGCGACGCCGTGCGCACAGGCGCCGCCCCCGACACCCTCCTCCTGGTGGAGCATGATCCCGTGGTCACGCTGGGACGACGCGGGGACCGCGGCGGCATCCTCGCTCCGCACGCGCTGGCCCGCGCCGGCATCGACGTCGTGCACACCGAGCGGGGCGGCAACGTCACCTACCACGGCCCCGGTCAGCTCGTCGCCTATCCCATCCTCGATCTGCGGCGCTTCGATACCGACCTGCGCTGGTACGTCCAGCGCCTGGAAGGGACTGTCATCCGCTTGCTGGCGGAGTGCGGCATCGATGCCTGGCGTGACCCGGACCAGCACGGCGTCTTCACCGCCTGCGGCAAGATCGCCTCTGTCGGCGTGCATGTGTCGCGCTGGGTCACGATCCACGGCCTGGCGCTGAACGTCGATCCAGACATGGCGCACTGGGCGCTGATCGCGCCCTGCGGCCGCTCCGATGCCCCGGCCGCGTCCATGGCGCAGCACCTGCCCGTCGCCCCGCCCATGGCCGGCGTGCGCGACCGCCTGGTGCGGGCGTTCGCGCAAGAGTTCGCTCTGCCGCCGCCGCTGCCGGTCTCCCTGGGCTAGGGTGCCGCGCGCTTGGCGCGGGCCAGATCCCGCGCCTCCCCCCAGCGGTCCCGCGTCCGCCGGATGATCTCCGGGTGGCCTTTGGCGCGCTCCATCTGCAGCGTGGCGTCAAACCACCGCATCGCCTCATCGATCAGGCCGAGCCGGAGCGACAGGTCCCCCACGAGGTAGCTCAACGTGACGGCGGCGTCCTCGCTGACCCGATCGTCGCGCTGGAACGCCTGCAGGTAGTCGTCGCGCGCCAATGCCAGGTACCGCTGTTCACTCTCATCGTCCGCCTGCTCGCGCGCGATCCAGCCCAACCGCTGGAGGATCCCGGCGCGACGCCGCGCATCCGCCTCGCGCAGGTCGTAGCAGCGCAGCGCCAGCCGGTACGCGATCGACGCCGCCTCCGCATCCCGCTCTCCTGCGAATTCGATCCCGCCCGCGGCCTCCTCACGCCCTTCGCTGTCCGCTTGCAGGTGGCGGCGTTCCTCGTCGCTCAGCCCCGGCCCAGCCGTCCGCGAAGGCGGCGTAGCGGCACTGGAGGCAGATGGTCACGGCGTAGTGGGTCGGGTTCACGCCCTCGTAGACGGTGCGGAAGTCGCTGTCGCGCCGCACCGGGCGGACGGCGCTTGAACGGACGCGCCGCGCCTCGAAGTCGCTCTCGCAGACCGGACAGTGCACCGCTTCCTGATAGAAGGCGTCCGGCGTCTGCTCTCCTCCGGAACCCGCCCGGTGGCCTTCGGCTGCGTCTCCGCCGTCGGCGCTCGAGCCCGCCGCGCTCCCTCGTCGGACCGCCGCCGCCGCGCCGCCCGGATCGACGGGCGCCCGCCGCCCGCTTCGCTCCGCCTGGTCCGTTGCCGCCGCCGCCACGCCGCCCGGATCGACGGGCGCCCGCCGCCCGCTTCGCTCCGCCTGGTCCGTTGCCGCCGCCGCCGCTTCCGCACCGCCCTCGCTGGCCCACAGCCGCTCCGCCAGCTCCCGCGCCACGGTCAGCCCGATGTCCGGCTCCATTCGGAACAGCTCCGCCAGGCGCTCTCGCGGGACGTGCAGGATCTCCACCGCCTCCACTGCCCGCGCTGTGACGTCGGACGGCGCATCGGTGAGGGCGGCGACCAGCCCGAACATCTCCCCCGCCCCAATGATGCGCAGCGGTTGGTTCTTGTGCGCGCCTTGCCGCCCGCGTGACAGCACCACCCGGCCGCTCAAGACGACGTACAGGCCGCTCTCCCCCTCGCCCTCGCGGACGATCATCGCCCCCTGCTCATGGCTCGCGCCGAACGCGGCGCGCGCTGCGGCGGTTTCCTCTAGCTCGACTCGGCGTCCCATCCTGATGCTTTCGTTCCCTCTCCGGCCTCCGTCGGGGGACGGGCCGCGCGGCCCGCCCCCCGACAAGCCCTTACCGCTTGATGTTCACCAGGTCCTGCAACATCTCGTCCGCCGCGGTGATCACGCGGGCGCTGGCCTGAAAGCCGCGCTGCGCCATGATCACGCTGGTGAACTCTTGCGCCAGGTCGCTGTTGGAGCCCTCCAGCGCGCCCGGAGTCACCACACCGCGGCCGTTGGTACCCGGCAGCCCCACGATCGGATCGCCCGAGTTGGCGCTGAGCCCGAAGAGGTTGTTGCCTTCCTTCGCCAGCCCTGCCGGGTTGGTGAACAGCGCCAGCGCAATCTGCCCCAGCGATTGATTGGACCCGTTGGAGAAGATGCCTGATACATTGCCGCTCGAGCCGACGGCGAACGACACGAGCGAGTCGGCGGCCTGCCCGTCGTTCGAGCCTGCGACGATCTGACCCGAGTCGGCGAACTGGGTCACCCCAGTGAGGTTCAGCGTCACGTTCAGCGGGGTATTGGCGCCCGTGGTCACCGTGAGGTTTATCGAGATCGCCGGGTTCGTCGCCAGGTACTGCCCGGTTGATGAAAAGTTGACGTCCGTGCCACCGGCGATGTCGATCTGGTCGGTGCCCGCTTGCAGCACACCCCCGTTTGTCAGCGTCAAGCCCGGGATCAGCGTGGTATTGGTCCCGCTCGCGGTGATCGTGCCCACCACCGCCGGCTCCGCCGAGCCACCCGTGGGGGTGAAGACGGCCGTCAGGTTCCCGCCCACGTCTGAGATGATGCTCCAGCTGCCGGGCCGGATCTCCTGCGTTGGCGTCCCGGTGACGGTGTCCACCGACCCCGTGCCGCCGCCCTGCAGCGTGGCCGTGGCATCGGCCGAGGTGGTGACCGTCCACTGGTTGGACGCCTTCTTCGTCAGCGCCATCTTCACGGGGTGTTCCACCCCCAGCGAGTCGATCATCGTGGCCGTGGTGCTGAACGCCTGGCCGACGCTGTGGTTGGCGTCCACGTTGCCGGTCAGACCCACCGTGGTCGTGGCTTTGGCGGCGATCTGCGTGCCGAATGGAATCGAGATCGGCGCCGGCACGATGGTCGTGTCCACGATCCCGCTCTGGTTCGCGGCCCAGCCCAGCACCTTCAGGCCGCTGATCGGACTCACCAGATCGCCGTTCACGGACACGTCAAACGATCCGTCCCGGGTGTAGTACGTGCGCGCGCTATCGCTCACCAGGAAGAAGCCGTCTCCCTGGATGGCGAAGTCCGTGGCCTTCCCCGTTGATTGCAACGAGCCCTGGGTGTGTATCGTCCGCACGCCGCCCAGCTGCATCCCCAGCCCGATCTGCACCGGATCCGTCCCGCCCACACTGGCCTGCGGCGCGGCGGCGCCGCGGAGGGTCTGCCCCAGGACGTCCTGGAACGACACCCGATTCGACTTGAAGGCGATGGTGTTCACGTTGGCAATGTTGTTCCCCACCACATCCATGAAGGTGATGTGGTTGCGCAAGCCGGAAATGGCGGAGAAAAGCGCTCGCATGGTCATGGGTCGTGATCCTCTCTGGTGGCGCCGCGCTCCTCGGGGGCGCGACGGCGGGGCTCCCTCCTAGAGGTCCGGCCCCGCGTGGTTGGCTCTCAGGCGATAACCGCGCTGTCGATGTTCGTGAAGACGTTCTCCTGTCGGCTCGGCGCCGTGGTCGCGGTGATCACGGTCCGGTTGCGGATGCTCACGATCAACGCGAGGTCATCCATGAGGACAAGGGACTCCCGCGCGCCGCGCGCCTGTGCCCGCGCGACGGCGTTGTGGAGCCGTGTGAGATGCGTCGGCGTGAGCTGGATGTCACGCCGGTCCAGTCGCTCCCGGGCGTGCTTGGAGAAGCGCACGCCGTCCTGCGACGCCGCCTCCCGGCGCAGCACCTCCGCGAACGCCACGTCCGCGTCGGCGCCGGTTGCACTGCCGGCGGCGCCCCCCGTCGGGGACGGCCCGATCCGCCCGAGAGAGTTGCTGTCGATGCGATCCACCCTGGACTCTCCCTCCTCCGCTAGGCCAAGCCCACGGCGATCACACTGTCGACGTCGATGATCGTGTCGCCGACGCGCAGCATCGGCACACCCTCGTGGATCTCCACGCCCTCGACGATCCCGGTGATCGGCTCAGCCTCCGTTCCCGCTATCGCCAGGATCTCCCGGCCCAGCAGGCCGCTCGCTTGTCCGATGCGCGATCGCTCCACGAACGTGCGCAGCGCCCATCGATCCGGTTGAGCGATGCCAACTGCTCGAACAGCGCGATCTGCGCGAAGAAATCACTGTCGCTCTGCGGCTCAAGAGGGTTCTGGTTGCGCAGTTGCGCCACCAGCACTTGCAGGAAGTCCTCTTGCCCCAGGGTCGATGCATCGCCGAGCGATTGCTGCCCCGCGTTGGGCTCGAACTGCGCGCCGATCGGTAAGATTTCCATTCGCTCCTTCTTTCTAGCCCCGCACCTACGCTCGGTAGTCCACCAGGCTCCCGCCTCGCGGGTCGCTTTCGGCGGCGGGCGCGCTCCCGCTCTCCGCGTCCGGCGCCGCGCCGCCTCCTTCGGGAGCCGAACGGTCGCCGCTGTCTTGGTGCGGCTGGCCCGCTTGGAAGTCCCACCCGTCACCCTGCGTGACATCCAGCTCGTGCGACGGGACCTGCGCCTGCTGCAGCGCCTTTTGGATCGCTTCAAAGGCGGCGGCCTGCTCCGCGCGCATCTGCACGGACAGTCCTCCCTCCGCGTCGATCACGCGGATACGCAGGGTGCCCAGCTCGGGCGGATCCAGGCGGATCCGGATCTCGTCGCGGCCTTCCGCTCGCAGCAGCCGCACCGATGTCACGATCTGCTCCGCAAGCGGTGGGGTCGGCGGCGGCCGCTGCGGCGCGGCCACGGCTGTCGTGCCTGCCGCTCCCTCGGGTGGGCCGTTCAGCGGCGCCGCCGCTCCCGCCTGCACCGTCGCTTCGCCCCCGCCTCGATGCGGCGCCGCAGGGGCCGTCGACTCCGTGGCTTCGCGTTCTACGGTTCCTTGAGAGTCAGCGCGCGTGCGCGGCCCGACGCTCGCTCGCGCCGCCTCGCTGCCGTCGTCCTCGCCCCGCACACCCGTCTCGAGGCTCGCTGCTCCGCTTCGATCGGCGGATCCGGGCTGCCTCGTCGGCAGGCTCGGCCCGCTGCTCTCGGGTCGCGGTGTGGGCGCTGCGCTCTCGCTTGACTTCGCGGCCGGCTGAGTTGGGAGCGCGGCGTCGCCCCCCGAACCCTCGCCGCGCGCGGGCCCGTCGACCGCGCGCGGCCCGCTCTCCAGCGTGCCCTGCGGCTGCGTACCCGCTACAGGCTTCGCACTCGATGCTCTCTGCTGCTCCGCCCCGGACGCGGCTTGCCCCGCGCCCGCTCGCCCGCCCGCGTCGCCGCCTTGCGACGGGAGGGCCCGGCCCGCTGCCGGGCCGGGCGCGGCGCTGCCGGCCGGCGTCACGGCTCCCTTGCCGTTCGGACCCACGGGCGCGATGCCCGCAGCGATGGGGTCGATATTCGCGCGGTTGTGGCTCTCCTCACGCAACAGACCTGGCGGGCCGTCACCGTCGAGGCCGGGCGGGCCATTGCCGTCGAGGCCGGGCGGGCCGTTGCCGTCGAGGCCGGGCGGGCCGTTGCCGTCGGGGCCGGGCGGGCCGTTGCCGTCGGGGCCGGGCGGGCCGTTGCCGTTGGGCCCTACCGGGCCATCGCCGCCGGCGTTGGCCGGCGGCCGGGCCGCCCCCGTCGCGCTCGATCCCTTCTCCGGCTCCGTCGATTCGTCGACGGCGGCCGTCCCTATCGGCGTCGGCAGGGGGATCGACTTGATCGCGATCGCTCCGGCTTCGCGAGGCGCCTCCACCGAGTGGTCCAGCAGCCCCGCTGCGCGCTCTTCGGTCGGCACGAGAGGTGGATCGGGTCCGGCCTCTTTCCCTGCGGGCGGGTTCGCGCTCGCGGCTGCGTCCCTGGCAGCGCCCGGCGTGGCGGCCGCGTCGGGCACGAGTGGCTGCTCCGTCTCCGCCGACGCGAGTGCCGCCGGGAACTTGCTCGCCAGGCCGTCGGCCATCGGTCGATCGGCTCCGGGCCCCGGCGTTGGTACCGGCGTCACACGGGCGGGCGGCGGTGCTGGAACGGTCATCGCTCCTCCAATCTCTCTCGTTGTGCTAGACTTGCATGTTGAAGACGGTGTTGAAGGTCTCTACCAGCCGGTTGCGGGTTTGCAGCGCCAATTGGATGGAGAGCGCTTCCACTTCCGTGGCGATGACCACGTCGTGGAGGTCCACGTCTTCTCCCAGCGCAATCGCTTCCATCGCGACGTCGGCCTTCGCTTGGGCGCTCTCCAGGTTGCTCGCCAAGCCCTCCAGGACGTCGGCAAAGCCGCCGCCCGATCCGGTTGGCGCCTTCACCGGCCCGCTGCCGATCTGCAGGCTGTCGCCTTGGCTTCCGATCTTGGGGATATCCATCGCGCCTTCCTTTAGCGTCGGGCGATCTCGATCGCTCGCATCGCCATGCTCTTGGCGGCATTGAGTACCGTGACGTTTGCTTCGTATGCCCGCGTGGCCGCGACCATGTCGGTCATCTCGACGACGAGGTTTACGTTCGGCATCTCCACAAAGCCGTCGTCGTCGGCGTCCGGGTGCCTCGGGTCGAAGACGAGGCGTCCGGGGCTGTTGTCGGTCAGGATCCGGTCGACGCCCACTCCCGCGGTCGGCGGCGTGGCCCCCGTCCGCCGGTTGAACAGCGCCGCGAATGTGGAAGGGCCGGCCGGCAGCGCGCGGAACGTCACCATCTGCCGGCGGAACCGCCCGCCCTCCGGCCCCCGCGTGCTTTCCATGTTGGCCACGTTGTTGGCCGTCACGTCCATGCGCAATCGTTGCGCCGTCAGGGCGGAGGCGCTGATGCGGATGGAGTCGAGGAATCCCATGATCGTCTCCTAGCCGTTCTCGATCACGGCGCGCAGCGTGCGCATCCGCGCGCTGAGCGCCGCGGCGAGGCCCGCATAGCGCACTTGCGTGAGCGCGAGGTCGGTCATCTCCTGGTCCAGATCCACCGTGTTGCCGTCGTTGCGAGAGCCGCCTCCGATCACGTCGCGCGCTCTCCCCGCCGTCATGTCGGCGAAGCCCCCGCCCCCGCCCCGGAGTTTCACCGGCAGGTGCCGCGCGTCCGTGCGCTGCAGCGCCACCCGCCCGCCCTCCAGCGATCGCGTGACGCTCCGCCCGGCGGCCTCCTGACGGCTCAACTGCTGCCGCAGCAGCGCCTCGAAGTTGACCGTGGCCCGCTGGTAGCCCGGCGTCTCCGCGTTCGCGATGTTGGTGGCGATCGCGGCCTGCCGCTGGGCCAGCCCGTCCAACGCTTGCCGAATGAACTCCACGTCGATGCGCGACATATGGCGCTCCTACTGCCTCATGCGGCGGCCTTCACGGCTCGCCGTGATCTCGTCCATGAACGCGGCCTCGCGGCGCTGATCCGCGGTCGCGCGGGCGGCCTCGTGCCGCTCGCGCAGCTTCTCCAGCGCCCGCCGCTCCTGCCGGCGCACCAGGAGATCCGCGTTGGCCCGCTCCTGCTCATGCCGCCGCGCCTCGCTCGTGTCGGCGCGCTCGCCGATCCGACGCTCCAGCAGCTCGCGATACGCCTGCGCCTGCTCGGTCTCTGCCAGATCCATCCGCCCGGGGGCGGTCGCGCGCGCGCGGCGCTGCTCCGCTTGCAGGCGGGCGCGCTCACCGTCCAGATCGGCCTGGGCGGCCGTCGCCTCTCGTTGCGCGCGCGCTGCCGTCGCCCGCTGCTCCTGTTCGCGAAGCTGGCGGTAGTTCAGCACTTTCTGCAGCCGGAACGCTCTAGGCATTCGCGGCCTCCGTCTCCTGAGCGACCAGCGCGCCCGCTGGCCCGCCCATCGGCGCGAGGGTGAGCAGGGCGGTCAGGGTTTGCGGCAGCGACGCTGCCTCGTCGATCGGTTGCCGCAGGAAGCCCTGGATGTCGGCGCGCGCGCGGATCACGGTGTCGACGTCTGCGTTGCTCCCCGCTTGATACGCGCCGATGGAGATCAGGTCGCGGGCGTCCTCGTAGGCGGCCAGCAGCTCCCGCAGCCGCCCCGCCGCCCGCTGGTGCTCCGGACTCTGAATGGCGGGCGCCAGCCGCGAAATACTGGCCAGCACGTCGATCGCCGGATAGTGGTTCTCTTGCGCCAGCGCGCGCGAGAGCACGATGTGCCCGTCCAACGCGGCGCGCGCCGTGTCGCTCACCGGCTCGTTCAGGTCGTCCCCTTCAACCAGCACCGTGTACAGCCCCGTGATCGACCCCGTGTCTGCGGTCCCTGCCCGTTCCAGGAGCGCCGGCAGCGCGGCGAAGACCGACGGCGGGTAGCCGCGCACCGTCGGCGGCTCGCCGATGGCCAATCCGATCTCCCGTTGCGCCAGCGCGAAGCGCGTGAGCGAGTCCATCAACAGCAGCACGCGCGCACCGCGGTCGCGGAACCACTCCGCGATTGACGTCGCCAGCCAGGCCGCTTTCGTCCGCAGCAGCGGCGGCTGATCCGATGTCGCCACTACCACCACCGAGCGACGCAGCCCTTCGGGCCCCAGGTTCTCCTCGAGGAACGCGCGCACTTCGCGTCCGCGCTCGCCGATCATCGCGATCACGGTGACTTCCGCGTTGGTGTAGCGCGCGATCATCCCCAGCAATGAGCTCTTGCCCACGCCGGAGCCGGCGAAGATCCCCATCCGCTGGCCCACTCCGATCGTGGTCAGGCCGTCGATGGCCCGCACGCCGGTGGTCAACGGCTCGTTGATCGGAGCCCGGGTCAGCGGCGCCGGCGGCTGACCGCTCATCGCGGCCACGCTGTCGCGCGCCTCAATAGGGCCGCCGCCGTCGATCGGCCGGGCCAAGCCGTCCACCACCCGGCCCAGCAACGCCTCGCCGCAGGGGACGCGGGAAAGCCGCCCGCTCCCCACCACGCGGCTCCCGGGTGCCAGGCCCGCCAGCGTGTCCAGCGGCATGAGCAGCAGGCGCCCGTCGCGAAACCCCACGACTTCCGCCGCCCGCGGCTCGCCCCGTTCGTCGTCGTAGATGTGGCAGACCTCGCCCGTCCGCGCACTCACTCCCTCCGCCTCGGCAGTCAGACCGACCACCCGCACCACGCGGCCGCGCGCCCGCACCGGCGTGATCGTGGGCAGGATGGCCTCGTAGCGGCGCAGGTCCAGCGCGATCGGCGTCGGGTCGTTGCTCACGACGCCAGCTCTTCCCACGCCGCGCCGATCTCGTTGACCTGCCCGTCGAACGACGCGTCGATCACGCCCGCCTCGGTATCCACAATGCATCCGCCGGCCGCGATCCCTCGGTCGCCGCGGACCTCCCAGTCGCGATCCGTGGGGCCGTAGCGCGCCTCCAGCACCGCCTTCGAATCCGGATGCACGCGCACTCGCAAGATGTGCTGGTTCCCCGCCTGTTGCAGCGCTTCGTGGGCCGCGCGGAGCACCAGATCCGGATGACGCTCCGCGATCTCCCCCACCAGCCGCCGCGCCGCAGCGGCCAGCAGCCGCACGATCTGCGCTTCGGAGTTGCCCAGGATGGCGTCCCGCAGGCGCTTGCCGTCGCTGGCCACGCTCCGCACCAGTTCCAGCGCCTCCAGGAGGTCCGCGCGTCCGGCCTCGCGCCCGGTCGCGTACCCGTCGCGGTAGCCCTGCGCCCGCCCCGCTTCCGTGGCGGTGTCGATGGCCTGCTGGGCGTCGTCGCCTCTCCGCTGCGCCGCCTCCTCGGCGGCTCGCATCATCTCCTCAGCCTGAAGCTGGGTAGCCGCCAGCCGCACCGCCTCCGACGCCTGCGCCCGGCGCGGGACCACGGGCCGCCCGTGGACGCGCCGCAGCCGCACCACGTTGGCGCGGGCCCGCCGCAATGCGACGGCCGACCGCGCTTGGCGCCCGCCCCGCAGAATGGCCGAGCGCGCCTCAGACAAGGATCTCGTCCTCGCCGCCGCGCGAGATGATGATCTCCTCGGCCGCGTCCAAGTTGCGGATCACGCTCACGATCCGCCCCTGGGCCTCCTCCACGTGCCGCAGCCGCACCGGGCCGTGCGAGGCCATGTCTTCTTCCAGCATCTGCGCCGCCCGTTCCGACATGTTGTGGACCACCCGCTCACGCACCTCCTCGTTCGCTCCCTTGAGCGCCAGGCCCAGGTCCTTCGTCTCCACCTCGCGCAGGACCCGTTGAATGGATCGATCGTCCAGTTGCGTGATGTTGGCGAAGACAAACATCTGCTTCTTGATCTCGTCGGCCAGCTTGGGGTCGTTCCCGCTCCAGCGATTCCAAAATCGATCGCTCCGTGCCGCGGTCGACCTGCTTGAGCAGGTTGACCAGCGCCGTCAGGCCCCCGATCCCGGTGAACTCCTGGTTGGACGTGAGCATGCTCGCCAGCCGCTTGCGCAGCACCTCTTCCACTTCCGTGACGATGTCCGGCGACGTGCGCCCCATCGTGGCGATCCGGATCGACACCTCCGCTCGCAAGGCGGGTTCCAGCCCTTCCAGAACCTGTGATGCCCGCCCTGGCGGCAGATGCGCCAGTATCAGCGCGATGGTCTGCGGATGTTCCCGCTGCAGGTAGTTCAGCAACATCATGGGGTCGGCCTCGCGCACGAAGCCGAAGCGAATGCCCTGCTCGTGTTCCGCGATCCGCCCGACGATCATCGCCGCCTTGTCGGGTCCCACCGCCCGCTCCAGCATCTCCGTCGCGTAATCCACGCCGCCGGCCAGGACGTACTCCCGTGCCTTCGCCGTGTGCAACATCTCGGATTGCACCGCGTCCCGCGCCTCCGGCGGGAGCGCCTTCATGCCGTACACCGCCGCCGTGAGACGCTCGATGTCCTCCTCGTTGACGTGTTTGAGGACCAGGGCGGAGAGTTCCGGCCCCAGCGCCACCAGCAGCGCCGCCGCTTTGCTCATGCCGCGCAGTCGGCTCGCCTTCGGAGATGTCGTCGCGCTGGCCATCGCTCGCTCGCACTATCAGTCTTCGCGCATCCAAGTCTGCACCACCTCGGCGACGGCCTTCGGCTGCGCCCGCGCGAAGGTGGTCACCTCCTGGTTCGCCTCACTCTGACGCCGTTGTTCGGCCGCCTGGAGCGCCCCCATGGCGTTGGCGACTTCGCTGCCCGGGCCTAGGGCCGCCGGCCCCTCGCCCACGGCCAGCGCGTAGCCCTGCCCCGCCTGCGCGCGGCTCACCTTGCGCAGCAAGAAAAAGAAGATCCCGCCCGCCAGCACCACCGCCACGACGGGGATCGCTAGCCGCAGCATGTTCGTCTGCGCCGCCGCCGCCTCCGCCGCCGCGATCGCCACCTTCGCCTCCTCGATCTCCGTGGTGTCGAAGGCGATGCGCGTCACGGTGATCGTGTCGCCACGATCCGCTTCCATCCCGGCCGCTGTCGCGATCGCCGACTGCAGGCTCGTCGCCTCCTCGTCCGGAATCGACTCGTCCAGCAGCACCGAGATCGAGATCTGTTCCACGTCGCCCGGCGCCGTCGAGATCACTTCCTGCGTGCGGTTCAGCTCGCTGTTCGTCGTGCTCTCACTGCGGCTGTATTCGGAGCTGCTCGTGTCCCCGGGGGCCGTGCTCCCCACCTCGGCGAGGCCGGGAACGTTCGCCACCGCGCCCGGGACGGCGATGTCGGCGCTCGTCCCGCTGCCGCTGAACGTCTCCGTGACGCTCTGCGATGAGCGCGACGCGCCCTCCACCGGGGTGAACGTCTCGCGTGTCGTCTCGGCGCGCGTGAAGTCCAGCACCGCCGATACTGCCACGGCCGACTTGTTCGGTCCCAGCACCGTGCGCAGGAACGTGGCCAGGTCCCGCTCGATCTGCGTCTCGAATGATTGGGTGAGCTCCAGTTGCGTGTTGCCGCCCCCGGCTATGTCTTCACTGCCGTCGTAGAGGATGTCCCCTTGCGTATCGAGGATCGTGATCTGCTCGACCGCCAGCACGTCCACGCTCTGCGCCACCAAATGTGCGATTCCGCGCACCTGCGCGCCGGACAGCGTGCGGCCTGGATGCAGGGACAGCACCACGGACGCGCTTGATTGCGCCTGAAAGTCGCTGAACAGCTGTTCCTGCGGTATCGCAATATGGACGCGCGACCCCTGGACGGCGTCGAATTGGTTGATGGTGCGCGTTAGCTCACCCTCCAGGCTGCGCCGCAAGTTGATCTGCTGCACGAAATCCGTAGCGCCGAACGATTGCCGATCGAAGATCTCGAAGCCCACACCGCCGCCGCTCGGTAACCCCACCGCGGCGAGGTCCAGCCGGGCTTCCGCCGCTCGCGTTGACGGCACGCGCACCGTGCCCCCCCCGTCTCCGATCTGGTGTGGGATGCCCTGCTCTTGCAGGCGGTCCACCACGGCGGAGGCGTCAGACGGGTCCAGGCCCGAGTACAGCGGCACGTAGTCCGGCGTGTTCGACCAGGACGTGAACAGCACGAACAACACGATTGCTGTGACACCAAGAAAAAGCAGGGTAATCTTCTGCCCCCGCGGCAGTCGGTTCCAAACGGAACTCAGGTCGCGGGGCAGGTTGCTGAGGAATCCCAAGAAAACGTCGCCTCCGTGTGATGCGATGACTGTCTGGAATCATGCTATGAAGCCCGCGCACCGGGCTTCATAGCATGATTCCTTAGGCCTCGGATCGGGACGCCTGATGCCCTGGAGACAAAGGCCTGATTCGCACAGGCACGGAAAGGCGCCACACGGATGTGCGGTGGGAGGGGAAAGGCGGCGGCGACGGGTCAGGGGGTTAGAGCTGATCCAGCAATCGCTCGGCGATCCGGGCCGCGTCGATCCGGTAGGCGCCGCTGGCGATAGCGCCGCGTAACGCAAAGACTTTCTCGGTGCGGATCGGTGGCGCCTCCTGGACGCCCGCGGCGGCGGCGCGCACTGCGCGCGCGCGCGGGCTGACCTGGCTGGAAACGGCGGGCGCGCCGCTGGTGGGTCGCGGGCCCGGCTCGGCTCCGCGCGCCCCCCCGGGGGACGGCGGCGGCGTTGCTGAAAAACGTCCGATCTCAGAGATTGGCAATCTGGGTCCTCCTTGCGCTGGAAGACGGCCCCGCGGCCTTCACCAGATCATCGACCGCTCCTCGCATTAATGCAGCCCTCCGCGCGGTTTATCCGCGGCGCTCCAGGCGCGGGCGGCGCTCTGGGACGCTCCAGTAGCGCTGGGCCACCCGACGCCCCTCGGCCAGGGTGCCCAGCGCGCGCGCCACCTCGCTCATCGCGGCGCGCAGGCTCTCGCCGTTTTGCTGGTCGATCTCCACGATCCCCTTGATCAGCGCCTCGATGGCGATCGCGTCGTCCTCGCCCTGCCCCCGACGGGGGAATTCGATCACGTTCTCCGGCCGCGTGCCCGGCGCCGCGCTCAGCAGCGCCTCCATCAGCCCCTGCCGCTCGTCCAGCAGCGCCTCGAACCGCTGCAGCCGGTCCGCCTCCAGCGCGCCCCGCTGCTCCTCCGCGATCCGGAAGATCCGCTTCAGCAGCGCGAACTTGGTGTCCTCAGCGGGGTCCATCGCCTGCGATTCCCTAGCCGCCGGCCTGGGCGGAGCCCCCGTCGGACTGGGCGGCCTCCGCGTTGCACTGCGCCACGGCCACGCGCCAGCCGTCCCGCAACTGCCGCAGGATCGCCTCCGCTTCGGCGATCTTCGCGGCGTCCTTGCGGAGGTTCGCCTCGGTCAGCGCCCCGTACAGGTAGATGTAGAGCTCCAGCAGTTGTTGCGGGATCTCCCCATAGTCTGGGTCCAGCGTGCTCATCAGCTCCGTGATGATCTCCTGGCTGCGGACCAGGTCGTGATGGGCCTTCTCGACGTCTCGCTTCGCCACGGCCGCTTGCGCGCGTCCCAGGAACCGCAACACGCTGTCGTAGAGCGCCAGCAGCAACTGTGGCTTGCTGGCTGTCTCCAGCTTGATGCGTTGGTAGGCCTCGTACCCGTTCTGCATGCGCGATCCTCGCTACTACGACCGCAGCCGGTTTATCGAGTCGAACGTCGAGTTCAGGTTCGTCAGCACGCTCTGCTGCGCCTGGAATCGGGAGAAGATCCGTTCCATCGCCGTGAATTTGGCCTCCAGCGTGAGCCGCTGCCTCGTGAGTCGGTCCTCCAGGCGTGCGATCCGGTCGTTGTAGTCCTCGATGATCTCGTCAATCGCGTCCCCTTCGAGTCCAGGAAGCCGTCGGCGCGCGTGTAGGATGTCAGCAACTCCTCCAGTTTGACGGCCACGCCCGCCTTGTCCCGCGTGACCACGATGCTGTCCGATCCCGCTTGCAGGATCGCTTTGGCGGTCAGGGTCATGCCCAGGATCAGGATGGTGTTGGTGCCACTGGCGGTGATCGTGCCCGTCGTGCTGGTGGTGGCGCTGCCGTCGCCGGGAACGAACGAGACCGTCAGGTTGCCGGTGCCGTCGTCGGTGACGGTGTAGGTCCCCGCCTGCTTCTTGTCCGGCGATCCCGAGACGCTGGCCAAGCTCCCGTCGTTGGGTTGCAAGGTCGCGGAGACGGTCAGGGCCGCGAACAACTCCACCACGGCGTCGCGATCTTCAGCGATCTTCTCGCGCAGGACCGTCTGGTCCAAGAGCATCGTGCCCGTGGTGCCCACCACCGCGCCGACGGCGCCGAGCGTCACCCCCACGTCGCTCATGCTCGTGTACTTCGTCGTCAGGTTGTCGCCCAGCCCTACCGCCAGCGAGCGCAATTGGGTTCGCAGCAGGCGCACGCTGCTGTCCGACGCCAAGGGCGCGTTCTCCCCCTCCAGGTTCAGCCTCGTCACGTCCTCCAGGATCGTCATTGTGGAGTTGAACTGAATGACGAAATCGTCGACCGCATCCACCACGGCCTCCACGTTGTCCGACACCGTCACGGTGGCGTTGTCGCCCGCTGCGGCATCCAGCAACAGCAGGCTCACCCCCGTGATCGCCGTCGTGATCGTGTTGGATGACGCATACTGCGTCGGCCCGCCGTCGATCTTGTAGGCTGCGTTCTGTCCCAGCGTCTGCGTGGCGCTCAACAGCCCCGTCGCCGCCAGGAAGTTGCCGCTCACGTCCACGAGGCTGATCGCGATGGACCCCGTCGCGTCCGCACTGAGCTTGAGCGTGTCGCCGGTGCCGTCGTAGGTCGCGGTGACGCCGGTGCCCGCTCCGTTGATCTTGCTGATGATGTCGTTGAGCGACTCGTTGTCCGCGTCGTAGGCGATCTGCACCCCGTTGATGCTGAACGTCCCCGTCGTCGCCGACAGGCTCGTCGCCAGCCGCGCCACGGTGAGGTTCACCGCGGCGTTCACTTGGCCCATCGCCTGGGTGCTCGTGCGCGTGGTCGTCCCCGGCGAGGCCAGCAGATGGGCGGCCGTCAGGAAGTTGCTGGTGTCGTCGCCCGCGCCCAGCGTGATCGCGGACGCGGATGTGAGCTGCAGCAGGTTGGGGTTGCTCTGCGCATCGTTCACGATCGCCGCCGTCACGCTGACCCCGGCGTTGTTGATCCGCCCGAGGATCGAGTTCGACGTCCCATCGTCCACCCCGTCCGATAGCACGGTGTTCGCGTCGATCGTGATCGTGGTCCCGTTGATGGTGAACGTGCCCGTCGTGATCGTCGTGGCGAATCCGGCGCTGTTCAGCGCCACGTTCGTCACGATCGGGTCCCCGATCGGCGTCGCCGAGCCCGCCGTCGTCACCGTGGCCAGCTGCTCCACCGAGATCTGGAAGCTCCCCACCGCCGCCGTGCTGTCCACCGCCACGCTGACGACTGTCTTGTCCCCCGTCGCCGTCTTCGATGCCAGCGCCGTGCGGGCGTTCAGCCCGGCCACGTTGGTCAGCGCTTGAATCTGCGTGAGAAGGTTGGCCACCGTGCTCCGGACGTCGCCGATCGCGTCCTTCCGCGCGTCGTACGTGTCGATCCGCTCTTCCAGCCGCACGATCGGCCGGCTGGCGGCGGCGATCAACTGGTCGACGATCGCGCCCGTGTCCAGACCAGAGGCCAGGCCGGTGAAGTTGATCGCCGGCATCAGGACCTGCGCTCCAGCAGCAGCCCCTCGATCGCCTGATGGGCGCTCGCCGCTGCGGCGAATTCCTCCGCGTCGACTTCCGCCAGCAGCGCCCCGCTCTGCTCGTCGATCACCCGGACGCGCACGGCGCCGCTGGTCGTATCGGTGACGAGCTGTACCACCAGATCGAGATCCTCTCCGGCCTCCACGCCCTGCTCCTGCAGCAACGATGCCAGCGCCTCGCGACGCTCCCGCTCCTGCGCCGCGGATCGCCGGCCCTGCTCGCGGGACCCGCCGCCCTCACGGCCCGCGGGCCTGACGGCGGCGGCGGGGTCGGCTCGGATCGTCAGGTCGTCCATGCTGCTTGCCCCGCTGGCGCGGCCGCCACGCACCGCCCCGCTTCCGTCCGATCATCGACCGCCCCCGCCCCCCTCCACATCAGGATTCTCCGGGGAACGCGGCGCGGGGGCGGTCGACGGGCTGTCCCCGCGACCCTCACTGGCGCGCCCTCGCGTCCACTACTGGAGCAGCTGCAGGACCGACTGCGGCGTCTGGTTGGCCTGGCTCAGCACGGAGATGCTCGCTTGCTGCAGGATCTGCTGCGTCACAAGCGTCGATGAAACGGCGGCGATGTCGGCGTCGCGGATGCGGCTCTCCGACCCGCTCAAGTTCTCCACCACGATCCCCAACGCCGCGATGGTGCGATCCACGCGGTTCTGCACCGCGCCCAGGATGCCGCGCTGCGTCGAGACGTCCAACAGGGCGTCGTCCAGGATGGTCAACAGCGCGTCCGCCTTGCCCGGAGTGGACACCGCCTGGTTGTCCGCCACCTTGTCCGCGACCTGGTTGCCCGCGCCGGTGCCGATGGCCGTGGCGCGCATGTCCGTGAAGGCCACGGTGATGCTCTGGCCCGCATCCGCGCCCACCTGGAACTGCGCCGAGCTACTGCCGGCGGCGGTGATCACGTCGTCGAGGCCGGCGGCGTTCAGGGCGGTGCCGATGTCGTCGGCCACCGCCTCGGCCGGCCCGGTGAGGGTAACCGTGACGCCGAGCTGGGAGAAGCTGAGCTTCTTGTCCCCGGCCGCGCCCGCGCTGCCGAAGGTGATGGTCTCGGCCACGCTGGTCGTCGTGTTGGTGAGGGTGAGGGCGTTGGTGCCGGCGCCGTAGGTGAAGTTGTACGTCGTGCCGGCGGCGGCCTCGCTCACGTCCACGGATGCGACCACGTTGTTGCTGACGCCCACCCCAACCTTGATCTCGCTGGCGGCGTCTAGCGCCGTGACCAGGGAGCCGGTCAGCAGCGCGTTGCCGTTGAACTTCGTGGTGTTGCCGATCCGGTCGATCTCGTTCCGGAGGGTCAGCATCTCCTCGCCGATGGCCGTGCGGTCGGCGGGGGACAGCGTCGTGTTGCCGGCTTGGACGGCCAACTCCCGCATCCGCTGGAGGATGCTCTGCACCTCGGCTAGGGGGCCCTCAGCCGTCGCGATCATGGAGACGGCGTCCTGGGCGTTGCGGCTGGCCTGTCCCAGTCCGCGGATCTGGACGCGCAGCTTTCCACTGATCGCCAGGCCCGCGGCGTCGTCGGCGGCCCGGTAGATTCGCAGGCCGCTCGAGAGCTTCTCCAGGGCCTTTCCCAGCCGCGCGCTGGTGGCGTTGAGGTTCCGCTGCGCGTTGAGCGCTTGAATGTTGGTGTTGATCTGTAGCCTCACGGTTCCCGCCTCCTCGCTGGCGGGACGGCGGCTGGGGGGTCCGGCCGCGGGGCTTCATCCGTGCCCGCTTGGCCGCCGCTGCCCGCTCGTTTGGAGCATCGGGTCCGGGCCGGCCGGCCGGATGGGCCGAGCCCCCCATGTCCGCCCGGAAAACGCACCATGCGGCCGCTCGAGACCGTGTACACGGCGCCCGCGGGGTTAAAAACGAGCGGGGGCCCCATTGGGGCCCCCGCTACGAGGTGCCAATCCGTGCCGTTGGGCGGCTGTCCTACCGGAGGAGGGACAGGACCGCTTGCGGGTTCTGGTTGGCCTGGCTCAGCACGGAGATGCCCGCTTGCTGCAGGATCTGCTGCGTCACCAGCGTCGATGAAACGGCGGCAATGTCGGCGTCGCGGATTCGGCTCTCCGGCGCGCTCAAGTTCTCCACCACGATCCCCAACGCCGCGATGGTGTGCTCTACGCGGTTCTGCACCGCGCCCAGAATGCCACGCTGCGTGGACACGTCCGCGATGGCGTCGTCCAGGATGGTCAGCAGCGCGTCCGCCTTGGCCGTGGTGGACACCGCCTGGTTGTCCGCCACCTTGTCGGAGACCTGGTTGCCCACGCCGGTGCCGATGGCCGTGGAGCGCATGTCCGCGAAGGCCACGGTGATGTTCTGGCCCGCATCCGCGCCCACCTGGAACTGCGCCGAGCTATTGCCGGCGGCGGTGATCACGTCGTCGGTGCCGGCGGCGTCCAGGGCGGTGCCGATGTCGTCGGCCAAAGCCTCGGCCGGGCCGGTGAGGGTGACCGTGACGCCGAGCTGGGAGAAGCTCAGCACCTTGTCCCCGGCGGCGCCCGCGGTGGCGAAGGTGATGGTCTCGGCCACGCTGGTCGTCGCGTTGGTGAGCGTGAGGGCGTTGGTGCCGGCGACGTAGGTGAATTTGTACGTCGTGCCGGCGTTGGCCTTGCTCACGTCCACGGACGCGACCACGTTGTTGCTGACGGCCACCCCAACCTTGATCTCGCTGGCGGCGTCTAGCGCCGTCACGAGGGCGCCGGTCAACAGCTGGTTGCCGTTGAACTTCGTGGTGTTGCCGATCCGGTCGATCTCGTCCTTGAGGGCGAGCATCTCCTCGCCGATGGCCGTGCGGTCGGCGCCGGACAGCGTCGTGTTGCCGGTCTGGACGGTCAACTCTCGCATCCGCTGGAGGATGGAGTGCACCTCGGCCAGGGGGCCCTCAGCCGTCCCGATCATGGAGACGGCGTCCTGGGCGTTGCGGCTGGCCTGTCCCAGACCGCGGACCTGGGCGCGCAGTTTTTCACTGATCGCCAAGCCCGCGGCGTCGTCGGCGGCCCGGTTGGTCCGCAGACCACTCGACAGCTGCTCCATCGCCCGGCCCATGCGCATGCTGCTGATGTTTAGGTTGCGGCGGGCATTGCCCGCTTCCGCGTTCGTGTTGATTCGAAATCCCATGATGAGTCCTCAATTGCTTCCTTGCGGACCGGGCGGCGCCCGGTCCTGACTCGTTGTCGTTGCGTCGACGCGGGTTGGGCGCGGCAAACCGTCACCCATGAGACGCCGGTTCCTCCGGCGCTCGTTGTGCACAACCCAATCATCGGCAACGCGCGGGCTCTCCCTAGAGTGGTCGGTCTAGGGGTTTACCCCAATGTCGCCGCAGGTGCACCCCCGTGCTGGCCCCTCGCTCCGGCCGGCGGCGGAGTCTGGGGACCTTCCGCCACCGGATGCGGGGGCGCGGGCCGCCGTTCTAGGGCGATGCCCCATTCGCCACACCCGCTCGCTCCCTAGGGTGGGCCAGTGACTTTCCTTATCGTCGGCTCCGGCTGGGAATCCGTCGCCGCGCAGGAAGCCCTGGCGCGCACCCTTGGCGCCCGCGACGGCGTCTGCCGCCTCCAGCCGCAGCGCGCCGCGGACGCCATCCGGCCCGGCGATTGGGACGGCGTCGCCCTCTGCGCCGCCCTCCCTCCCGCTGCCGACCTGGCGGCACGCGTCGTGCAGGCCGGCCTGCCTCTGCTGATCACCTGCCCGCAAGGCTTGACCGCCGCCCAGGCGGCCGCCCTCCGCGGGGCAGCGGCGGACCGGGCGTCGATGGTCACCGTGGGCTGGGCGGGCCCAGTGACCCCCGGCCTGGCCGCGCTGCAGCTGGAGCTCTCGCGCTGGGCCCAAGGCCGCCTCCCCCTCTCCATTCAAGTGGAGCAGCAGATCGCCCCCCAGCCGTCGGTCTCCCACTTCCGCCAGGCGCTGCTGGAGGGGGCGGTGACACTCGCGCACCTCGCCGACGGCTGGCCCCTGCGCGTCGCGGCGGTCTCCGCCGCCGTCGCGGACGGTCCGGCCCGGGCCGTGCTCGCCACCGGCCTCTGCGCCAACGGCGCCACCGCAAGCCTGGCCGTGGCGGCGGGCCCGGGCGCCCCCGCACGACGGATCCGGGTCGTGACGGACGCGGCCACGTTACTGCTCGAAGAAACCGCTGCCGTCGGCCTCCTCTGCGTGCAGGCCGACGCCCAGCCGCTGGCCGCGGCCGCCGGCGCCGAGTCCGATCCCCCCCCGCTCGATCTGACCCGCCGCCGCCTGCCCGTGCCGGACCCCCTGCTCGCGATCATGCAACGCTTCCTCCGCCGCATCAATAACGGCGGCGCCGATGACCTCGCCACATTGGCCTACGGCCTCAGCCTGTCCGAACGCCTTTGGGAATCGGCACGCCAGGGCGGGCAGACGCTGCCCGTCTCCTACCGGCAGGAGGTGTGCGAGTCGCCCCGCCTCCAGCTGATCCCGGGCGGACGCCGGCAACCGCAGCCCGGCCGCGCCCGGCCCACGTTGACCCTGGTTCGCTAAGGCGTGTCGCCCGGCGCGTCCGCCCGGCGCATGCGCCGGAGGGTGCGGCGCAGCGGCTCTAGTTCCTGCGCCCCGCCGCTCGCCGCCCGGCGGTTCTCGTCTCGCACGGCGTCGACAAGCTCCTCGCGCAACACCACCACGCTCGCCGGCGCCGTCACGCCCAGCTTGACCTGCTCGCCCTCAACGGCCAGCATCCGCACCACCGTGTTCGACTGGATGACGATTCCCTGCCCCGTCCGGCGTCGCAGCACCAGCATCAGCTCTCGCTCTCCTTCAGGCTGCCCGCTGTAGCGCTGTATGAATCGCGTCGGCCACCCGCGAAAGCGGCGTCGCCCGCTTCGCCACTCCCCGCTCCATCGTCACGCGCGGCATGCCGTAGACCACGCAGGACGCCTCGTCCTGGACGATGATCTTGCCGCTCGCCTCTTTGACGCGGACCGCTCCGTCGGCGCCATCCGGTCCCATGCCCGTGAGGATCGCCACCACGGTCTGCGCGGCCAGGTTGGAGCTCAGCGAGTGCAGCGTCTGGTCCACCGACGGCCGCACGCCGTGCAGCGGCGGGTCCTCCGTCAGCCGTACGCTGCGGTTCGCCGTGATCGTCAGGTGGACGCCGCCCGGCGCCAGGTAGGCGCACGCCGGCTGGAGCCGCTCCCCGTCCCGCGCCTCGCGGACCCGCAGCGCGGAGATGTCGTCCAGCCGCATTGCCAGCGACGCCGTGAAGTGCGGCGGCATGTGCTGCACCACCACCACGGGGGCCCCGAGATCTGCCGGCAGCCGCGGCACCACTTGCGCCAGCGCGGATGGCCCTCCCGTGCTGCTGCCGATGACCACCAGCCGGCCGCTCTCACTCGCCCGCGCCCTCGCGGCGGCGCGCGGCGCGATCGGGGGCGCGGCTGCCGCGGGCGGACGCCGCTGGACCCGCGCCATGGACGCGGCGTGCACGGCCCGCAACAGAGCATCGTGAATCACGTCCATCTCGCCGGCCCGGCCCGCCGTCGACTTCGAGACGAAGTCGACGGCGCCCAGGTCCAGCGCCTCCAGCGTCGCCGCCGCCCCCTCTTGGGTCAGCGAGGAAAGCATCACCACCGGAAGCGGCTGTTGCTGCAGCAACAGCCGCAGCATGGACAGCCCGTCCATCTCGGGCATCTCGATATCCAGAGTGATCACGTCGGGACGCAGGGCAGCCGCTTTCTCCAGCCCCTCCACCCCATTGCGCGCGATCCCCACCACCTCCAGCGCCGCATCCGACTCCAGCATCTTGCGCACCATGTGGCGCATGAACGCCGCATCGTCCACGATCAGCACCCGCGTGCGCGCCGAAGTCGGGGTCATCTCGGTGGGCCTGTCACGTCGCCGCGTTATTCCAGCATCTTCTCGACCGCGGCCAGCACGCGGTCCTTCTCAAACGGCTTGACCACAAAGTCGCGCGCGCCGTTCTTGATCGCGTCCATGATGATCGATTGCTGTCCCATGGCGGTGACCATCGCCACCCGCACATTCGGGTCAATCTCCCGCAGCGCCTTCAGCGCCGACAGCCCATCCATCTCGGGCATGGTGATGTCCAGCAGGACGCCGTCCGGGCGCGCCTCCTTGTACATCTCCAGCGCCTTGAGGCCGTTGTCAGCCTCCAGGACGTCGTAGCCACGCTCTTGCAAGAACTTCGCGCAGCGCTTCCGCATGAAGGCCGCGTCGTCGACGACAAGGATAGTTGGCATCGTGGATCTCTCTTCACCGACCTACAGTTCGGTCGTCGCTTCGCCGAGTTTGCGCACCATCACCCGTCCCGCCCCAACCGCAAACTCCACCGTCCGGCCGCGCTTGCCACCCAGGTCCTCGGCCTGCACCCGCAGCCCCAGCTCGCGCAACATCGCCTGCGACGCCTCGGCGTTGCGCGATCCCACACGGAACCGGCCGCCGTGGCCCTTCGCCACGCTGAGGACCGCCGCGCCCCCCACCAGCTTGAACGCCGCACGGCGCGGATCGGCGCCCGCGGCCTTCAGGCGCGCCACCAGCTCCGCGATCCCCGTATCCGCGTACCGGGTGAGGTTGCTCTGGTCTTGATGATCGCTGGAGTTGGGCAACATCACGTGCAGCATTCCCCCCACCAGCGGTTTGCGGCAGTGCCCGATCACCGCCACACACGACCCCAGGCCGTGCGCCACCAACACCACATCCGGATCGGACGTGACCACCAAATCGCCGATGCCGACCGCAAGCGTTCGCTCCACTTCGGTGCTCATACCGCCTTCCGCAGGCGCTCCAACAGCAGCCTGAGCGAGCTCGGCTCCGGCGTGAGCAAGATGAAGCCATCGATCCGCGTGTCCCCTTGGCGAAAGCCCGTCTCCACCACCAACAACTCCCCGCCCAGCTGGCTGATCTCCGTCAACACGGAGTCCACCAACGCTCCCGCGAGGTCCACCACCACCGTCGGCGGCGACGGATGGATCTGGATCCCGGCGGCGTCGCCCAGTTCGTTCAAGAACGCCGCGCTCGTGATGCTCCCCACTTCGCCCAGCGCGGACTCCGCCATCGGGTCCAGAAACTTGGTGGTCCCCGGTTCCTGCTCCAAGAGCTGATCCACCAACTGGTGCGCCTGCTCCACGGTGAACAGCAGCATGATGTGGCCCCGGATCTCGTCCCCCATGGCCAGATACACGGCCGTTACCGCGGCATCCGCTCCCCCCACCAGCGGCATCAGCCGCGCGCTGTCCCCGTAGTGCATCCCAGTCGCTTCGACCGAGATCGGACGGCCCAGCATCTCCGTCAACTGTTCCGCCGCGCGCGCCGCACCACGGGCGGCGATGTCGCCCAGGTGCGTCGCATCGATCCTGACGTTCGGAGTCGCGTGTTTACTCATGCTGCTCGCTGTCTCTCGTAGTGCAATTGCAGGAGGTTCGGGACGTCTACAATGAGCGCCACCTCATCACCCATGAGAGTCGCGCCCGAGATCCCCCGCATCCCACGCAGGAGACCTCCAAGGCTTTTAATGACCACTTCTTGTTCCCCCAACAGTTCATCCACAATGAGGCCCGCGCGCTGATCCCCCACGTGAACCGCTACCACGTAACGGACGTCGGCGGCTGGCTCCTCGCCCTCCGCTTCGCTCTTCCCCAGTCGCCACATCTGGGCTAGGTCGATCAGCGGGAGGATCACGCCTCGCACGCGCATCGTCGGCGCGCTCTGGACCGTCTTGACTTTGTCCGCGGAGATCCGCAATGCCTCCGTCACGCTCGAGATCGGCACCACCACCACGGACTGCGCCACCCGCAGCACCAGCCCCTCGATCACCGCCAGCGTCAGCGGCACCCGCACCTGGACCGTGGTCCCGCGGCCTACCTCCGATTGAACGCTCACCCTGCCGTTCAGCTTCAGGATGTTCGTCTTGACAATGTCCATCCCCACGCCACGGTCGGACACGTCCGTGATGGTCTTCGCCGTGGTGTAGCCGGGCATCCAGATCAGATCCAGCGCTTCCTGATCGCTGAGGGCCGCCGCCGCTTCGTCGCTCAGCACGCCGGCGCGCACCGCATGCTCCCGCATCCGCACGGGATCGATCCCGCGGCCGTCGTCCCGCACCCGGATCACAATCGTGCTCTCTTCATGCGATGTGTCCAGGTGGATCGTGCCGGTCTCCGCTTTGCCGGCCGCCGTCCGCTCCGCTGACAGCTCAATCCCGTGGTCCATCGCGTTCCGCAGCAGGTGCGTCAACGGGTCCCCGATCTCCTCAATCACGGATCGATCCAGCTCCGTCTCCTGCCCCGTGATCTGGAAGTCCACACGCTTGTCCGCCTTGCGCGCCAAGTCCCGCACCATGCGCGGAAAGCGATTCACCACGTGCTCCATGGGGAGCATCCGGCTCTTCATCACCTCGTCCTGGAGCTCCGTCGTCGTGCGGCCCAGATGCGCGGCCACCTCGTTGAGCGCTTCGGTGAGCTCGTGCGCCACGTCCGCCGCACCGAAGCGCGGCACAAGCGCGGCCAGCCGGCCTCGATTGATCACCAGCTCGCCGGTGAAGTTCATCAGCTTGTCCAGCCGCGCCACATCGATGCGGATCGACTTCGCCTGCACATTCAACTTGCTCGCCGCCAGCCGCAACTGATCCGGCTGCGACGCCCCCCGCGCCTCCGGTCCCAGGTCGATGATCCGCCGGTCATCTCCCTCCCCGCCGCCGCCGCTCTCCGGCTGCCGCTCGTCCACCTCCGCCGCCGGCGGTTCCCCGCCCTCGTGGATCACGGCGGCCACAGACCGCACGTCCGGCACCGCCTCTACCGGCGCGGGAACCTCCGCGGCCTCGCGATCCGTGGCCAGCAGCACGCTCAGCGCGGAGCCCACGTCCTCCCGCTCGATCTCCGCCTCGCTCGGCTGCGAGTCCAGAATCTCACCCGCCGCGCCCAGCGCCATCAAACATTGCAGCAACCGCACCGCGGGCATGGTGCAGCCATCCTCCAGCGCCACGCTGACCTGCACGATGTTCAGGCCGCGGCCCCGTCGCTCGGCGATCTGCGCATCCAGCTCAGCGTCGGGCGAACGGCTGGGCCCCTCCGGCCCCGGCCGCTCGGCCGCCGGGCCCCGCTCCTCCGCCACCCCTTCGCCGGCGGCCTCCAGCAAAGCCAGCAACCGCGCCGCCAGCGCGCCCACCTCCATCCCCGAGTGACGCAGCGTCGAGACCTCATCCGTCAAGACCCGGAGCGCGTCCAGGCTTTGCAGCAGCGTATCGATGACCGCCGTACTGACCGCGAGCGAGTGGTTGCGAAGCGCGTCCAGCACGCTCTCCATGGCGTGCGTCAGCTCGGCCATCCGCGTATGCCCGATGGTGGCGGAGGAGCCCTTCAGGCAGTGCGCCGCGCGAAAGATCCCTTGCAGAATCGCGTCGTCTTGTTCTTGCTCCAGGCGGACCAGATCCCGGTCCAACAGCTCCAGTTGATCCGTGCTGTCTTCCAGGAACAGCACGATATCGGTCTCGTCCGCTTGGAGTTGGAGACGGCTGCCCGCTTCCCCGGTCACGTCGCTGCCTGGTCCATCGTCCGCCACGTGTGCGTCCGTCCTTCCGCTCATTCGCTATGCGGCGCGGCTCTTGGCCGCGGCCTTTTTCACCGGGCGGGACGGCTGCGTCTCCGCGCGTTCCCGCTCGGCGTTGCGGTCGCCCAGCGCCGGCAGGATCGCCGCGTGCAGCGGCGGGGCGGGCTCTTCCAGCACCACCTGCCGCCCAACGCGCAGCGCCCGGTTGATCACCAGCGGCGCCCGCAGGTTGGCGGTGATCTCCGTGGGGTCCTCCTGCGGCGTCACGATCACCAGCAGCCGCGCCTCCCCCGGCTCGCTCAGTTGCAGCGCCTCCCGGTCCCCGTCCGGGATGGTGATGTCGTACTCGGGCCACACCAGAAACGGATCGATCACCGGAAAGGCGATTCGCTCGTCCCCCGTAGCGTGCAGCCAGACAAGACCGCTGTCGGCGTCGCTGAGCTGCGCGTACTCCTTGATCGCCGCGAAGCCCAGGATGCCCTCTTCGAAGCGGATCAGATCGGCCTCGTTCACTTCCACGTCCAATTCTTGGCCCATCCGCTCAATTCGCAGTCGCATGACCCTCACCCCTATCGAAGAAAGTCCAAGAGCGTCACCCGGACGCTCCGCGCGCTGGCCGCCAGCGCTGCCTGGAAGACGTTCTCTTGCACGTTCAGATCCACAATGGTCGCCACCAGGTCAGCGTCCTCCACGTCGGAGAGCAACTGCTGGTTGGCCAGCCCGGCATCTTCCAGCCGGGTCCGCGTGATCTCCAGCCGGTTGGCGGCCGCACCAAGGTTCCCGCGGATCTCCACCAGGTTCTCCAGGGCGCCGTCCAGCGCGACCAGATCCGTGTTACGGATCGCCGTCGTGTCATTGCTCAAGAGGTGGTCGCGCAGGTCGATGAGGGCCGTGTGCACCGGGCTCAGGACGGTATCCCCCGGCACGTTCACCGTCACCCGCACCCCAATCCCCACCTCACGCTCAATCACGCCGCTGTCACCCGTATAGGTCACCGCCGTGGGGGGATTGCCGACCGGCGTGAAGGGCGCGCTCGTCGTCTGGTGCCCGCCGAAGATCCGTTGCCCGCCGAAACTGGTATTCCCAATCGCGATCGCCTCGTCCAGCAACTGCGTGATCTCGCTGGCGATCGTCACGCGTTGCGACGCTCCCAGCGTGTCGTTGGCCCCAGCCACCGTCAGCTCCCGCGCACGCTGCATCACTTGCGTCAGCGCGTCCAGCGCCGCTTCCGTGGCGCTCAGCCGCGCGACGCCGGAATTCACGTTGCGCAGATGCTGTAGCCCCAGCTTCATGCCCGCCCGCAGCGAGAGGCTGTGCGTGATCCCGGCGGGGTCGTCGGAGGGCCGCGTGAGCCGCCTCCCCGTGGCCAGCCGATTCCCCAACTCCGCCAGCTGTTCGTGCGCCTGCGTGATGTTCGCCAACGCTCGAACAACCGACATGCGCAGCGTGACTCGCACCCGCGCTACCTCCCCACCAGTCCCATGCGGTTAATCAGGGTGTTCAGCATGGAGTCCACGACGCTGATCAGTTGGGCGGCCGCTTCAAAGGCGCGCTGGAACTTGATCAGGTTGGTCATCTCTTCGTCCAAACTGACCCCGGAGACCGCGTCCCGTAGCGTGATCAGGTGGTCTCGCAGGAACGCTTGGGTCTGCGCCGCATTCCCCACTTCCCGCACGCGGACGCCCAGGTTGGCGACCGCCGTGCCATAGAAATCCTCAAACGTGCTGCTCCCCGCGTTCATCGTCAGGGTCCGCTGCAGGTCGGCCATCGCCAGGGCGTTGCTCGCGTCGCCCGCCAGGTTCAGCCCGGACGCCGCAGCGACTTTGGTCAGGTCCCCCGCCACGATCGGATTGACCGCAATGTCCGACGCGTTGGTGCCCGTGAAGAACGCCAGCCCCGTGCTGTTGTCCAAGCCAAACCCGGCCGCATGCACGGCATTGACCCGGGTGATCACCTCCGCCACCAGGGTGTTCAGGTCCGTGTTCGACGTCGCCACCGAGCCGTCGCGCGCTCGCAGGAGCCCCGAGATCTCCCTCGCCGCGATCGATACCGCGGTCCCATCGCTCTGCCACCGCACCGACTTGTAGCCCAGGTTGCTCGGCTCCGCCTGCACCGTGAGCGCGTTGGCGCGCGCGCCGGCCACCAGATCCCGCCCCCCCCAGCGAGACGTTCACGGCGCCCGAAGCGGCGACCGTCACGGTGACGTCGACCAGGCGCGAGATTTCCTCCACGCTCCGGTCCCGCCGGTCCAGCAGGTCGGCGCTGTTCTGACCCGCGTTGCTGGTCTTCATGATCTCGCGGTTCAGGTCGGCGACCTCGCTCGCCAGCGAATTGAGCGTCGATACCAGC
This sequence comes from Dehalococcoidia bacterium, assembly GCA_963663235.2. GTDB lineage: Bacteria > Chloroflexota > Dehalococcoidia > Bin125 > Bin125. Next base: position 190,552 of record CAXXNO010000004.1, on the reverse strand, counting down.
GCCGGCAGTTGTGTGTCCAGGCCGCGCTGCAGCCGCCGCAACTGGTCGTATGTATCGCGCAGCGCCGCCACCAGCGTCCCGCTCTCCGCGACCAGGTTGGCGCGGGCAGCGCTGGACTCGGGCCCGTTGCTGAGGTCGCGCCAAGCGTTCCAGAAGGACGCGAAGAGCGCTCCCACGCCGCTCTCCGACGGTTCGTTGATGATCACTTCCGTCTGCTCCAACGCCCGCGCCTCGGCCTCGAACCCGCTCTGTGACTGGATCACGGTCCGGATCTGCGCGTCGATGAACTCGTCCCGCAGCCGCCGCACCGTGCCGGCATCCACGCCCAGCCCGGTGCTGTCGTTCCGCAGGTCACGCGTCATCGTGCTGCCGGCGACCGCCACCACCGCCGTCATCCCCACCTCCTGCCGCGAAAAGCCGGCCGTATTCGCGTTGGCGATGTTGTGCGACGCCACATCGACTGCAAGCTGCTGCGCCCGCAGTGCGGTGACAGCAATATCCAGGCCAACGGAGAGCCCCATCGCGTGTCCCCTGCTCCCTTACGCCCCGTGGTCCAGCGCCCAAGGCGTCACCGCGGCGCTCACGCGGCCTTGCTCGGAGTAGATCGGCCCGGCGCTGACGCTCGCCGTCATCAGGGTGCGCCAGCGCGTGAGAATGCCCGCTGCACTGTTGAGCAGCCGCCGGTTGCGCTCGTTGAGGTCGCGCAGGATGGTGAGCCGTTCCAGCAGCGCCGTCCGCGCCGCGCTGATCCGCGCCCCCATCTCGGGCGCGGCCACGCTCGCCAGCTCGCGGGCGCTGATCTCCGTGGCGGGCCGGTTCCAGGCCCGTGCCAGCGGCGCCAGGATCGTGAGGCGCTCCGCTTCCAGCGCCCGCAGCGCCGCGATCTGCCGCTCTTCCTCCCCAATGAGGAGGGCGAGGTCCTCCGATGCGCCGCCGATCAGCCCGGCCAGCATCCGCTCCGCCAGCGCCGCCAGTCGCTCGTATCCATCTCGCTGGGCCGCCAGGTTGTCCAGCAGCGCCCTCAGGTCGACGCCCCCTGACAGGGTCGGCGCGCTCATGCCGTCACCAGCCCGGCCAGCAGCCGCTCCGCCACCAGGCGCGCATCGACCGTGTACGTCCCCGCGTCGATCTCCGCCCGCAGGCTGGCGATGAGGTCCGCGCGCTCCGCCGGGCTCGCCCGTACCTGATCCGTGGCCCGGTGCACCAACCGCGCGAATTCGGACAACTCGATGCGGTCCTGGTCTCCGTCGCCCGTCGCGGCCGGGCGCTCGGCCGCGACGGGCTCACCCGCGCGGCGGGCGGGGCCGCTGCGGGCGCTGACGATCGCTGATCCGTCGGCGCCAGGAACGCTGGGAGGGAGGTCGGGAGGGATGGTCATATCGTCCTCCGTTACACCTGCATGGCTTCGTTGATCTGGCGCATCATTTCGTCCGCCGTCTGGAACGCGGCCAGGTTGAATTGGTAGGCGCGCTGCGCGGCGATCAGGTTGGTCAACTCGGTGGCGATCTCCACGTTGGAGCTCTCCAGGGCTTGCCCCACGATCTCCCCGGCCCCATCCGTCCCTGGCTCCAACAACTGAGGCTCTCCGCTCTCCGCGGTCGCTCGATACAGGTTCTGCCCGATCGCCTCGAACTGCGTGGGATCGGCGACCAGCGCTAACTGGATCCGCCCCAGATCCTCCGGCGGATCGTCCCGCCCGCTCCGCGCGGTCACGATGCCCTCGGCCGAGACCTGCACGTCCCCCGCCGCGCCCTGGTTCTGGATCGGCGGCTGCACCCGGTAGCCGTTTACCGTCGCCAGGTACCCTTCGGCGTCCCAACCGAATGTGCCGTCGCGCGTGTAGGCCGTGCTTCCGTCCTCAAGCAGCACGACGAAGAAGCCCTCACCCGCAATCGCCATCGCTGTGGGAACGTCGCTGGGCACGATGGCGCCCGCGCTGAACTGCCGCGTCACGGTGTCCACCGACACCCCGCTCGAAGAGGCCACCGCCTCGCCGGCGAACAGCACGTCCAGGGCAGCGTCGCTCGTGAGCAGATCCTGGAAGTGGACCACCACGCGTTTGTAGCCGGGGGTGTTGATGTTGGCCAGGTTGTTGGCGATGGCCTCCAGGTTCCGCTCGTGCTGGATCATGCCGGAGCGGGCCGCATCGACGGCGTTCGACATTCCCATCTCTCTACACCCGTCCTACGTCCGTGGCCGTCAGGCCCATGATCCGGTTGTGCATGGCGAACATCCGTTGCGCGCTTTCGTACGCCCGCGACACGCTCACCATCTGTGTGAGTAGTTGGGTGCTATTGACGTTGGAGCCCTCCAGGCTGCCCTGCACGATCTCGCCCGTCGCCTCCGTCAGCTCCTCCCCGGCGCCCACAAGGAACGTCGAGTCGCCCGCGTGCAGCAGCCCCCCCGCCGGTGCGGCCGCCAGGCGGATCACGCCCGCCGCCTCCCCGGCGACCCGCACCACGCCACCCCGTCCGATCTCCACGGCGCCTCCCGCCACAGAGATCGGCCCGTTCGTGCGCGACTGCACCTGCCAGCCGTCGCTGCTCACCAGAACGCCGCGCGCGTCGGCCCGGAAGTGGCCGTCACTCGTGAGGCGCAGGTTGCCGTCGAAGTCCTGCAGGACAAAGAACCCATCCCCATCGATCGCCAAGTCAAACGTCGCCCCCGTGGGCGTGATGGCGCCGGCCCCCAGGTCCAGCCCCAGGCGATCCGTTACCACGCCGCTGCTCAGCGTCCCGAACCGAGATCGCAAGGCCCCGCTGCCGCTCGCCGACAGGAACACCCCCGGGAACGATCGGGTCGTGAACAGTTCGGCCTTGTAGCCCGGCGTGTTCACGTTCGCCAGGGCGTTGGCCAGCGTGCTCTGCCGCTCCATGCCCGCCACCAGGCCGGACGCCGCCGTGTAGAGCCCGCGGCTCATGGCCGCCGCTCCTTCCGCACGCGCGCCCGCGTGCGCGCAACGGCCCACAGGATCACCAAGCCTCCCAGCACGATGATCAACAACCCCCGCGCGCTGCCGGCGAACCCGCTCGAATCGCCGGTTTCGGGAAGGTTGGCCGGCCCGTCGCTCGCGGCATCCCCGACGCCCCCGGCCCCTGCCGCGGCGCCGCTGGTTTCGCCCCCGCTCGCTTCTTCAGCGTCGGACCCGATGACCGAGAAGTACCCCGCGATCGAGCGTCGCTGGTCCGGCGAGTCGTCGCGCTCCTCCAGCACTTCCACGGTGATCACGAACAGGTCCAGCGAATAGTCTCGAATGCTCGGCAGCGTCGCCTCGTAGTGGGCGCTGCCGTCGGCGCTGGTGTTGAACGGCCCCGTGCTGATCGCCTCGTTGGTCGCGGAGCGCACGAACCAGCCCTCATAGGTCTGGCCAATAAGGCGGGGGAGGCCCCGGACGTCCAGCGTCATGTAGCCCTCTGAGAACGAGAACTCCAGATCCCCCTGCGCGTCGGTTGGCCCCCAGTTCGAGATCGACTCCAGATACAGCAACTGGAGCGTCTGCGGCACCCCGTTCGCGTGCGCCACGCCGCTCGGCGCCGTCCCGCCCGCCGCGACAATGAACAGCGCCGCCAACAGCGCCGCCAAGAACGCGGCCGCGGCAGCCTTCGCCTGGGTGGTTCTTCCCCGCATCGCTAACCCTTCGATGCCCCCGCCAGCGCCAGACGCACCTCTTCCGTGCCCCGTCCCATCTCCTTCGCGATCTGCAGCGGGCCCAACCCGCTCTCCGACAGCGTCCGCGCCTGCTGCGTCCACGCCGCGGGCGTGGCCGCCGCCGGGGGCTCGTCCTTGCGGGCTCTCTTCCGCGTGCGCCGGGCCGAGGAACGTTCGGGGGCAACGCGGCTGTCGGCTTCGCGCAGCAGCGCTTCCAGCGCCTCCGTCTGCGTCGAGAGCCGCAGCGTCGTCCGGTTCGCCGACTCTTGCAGGTCCCGCAGCAACTGCTCCACGGTGGCCGCCAGAAACGCTTCCGCCTGCGCCTCTTCTTCGCTCAAGATGCCGTGCACCGTCGCCCGCCGCCCGCGCCACGCCAACGCCAGCAAGCCGAGCGCCAGAAGGATCTCCAGGCCGAGCAGCAGCCAGATCATGGAAGCTTCCTAGACCCCTTTGCTAAGCCGCCAAATGCACGCGCAGCGTGGTGCGTAGCCGCTCCAGCGATCGAGCGTGCAACTGACAGACCCGCGACTCCGAAATCTCCAGCACTTTGGCGATCTCGCGCTGGGTCAGCTCATCCTGGTAGTACAGCGCAACCACCAAGCGCTCTCGGTCCGGCAACTGCTCAATAGCAAGTGCCAGCGCCTTAACTAACTCCTTCCGTTCTATCGTTCGGACGGCGTCAGTGGCATCAGGGTCTTTCGGCATCTCGGCGGCGGGATAACCCTCACCGTCGGCGCTCGAAGCCAGTAGGTTGTCTAGGCTCACGGTCACCCAGGAGGCGTCCGTCAGCATCGTGTAGTAGCGATCCACCGTGACGCCGGCCGCCTCGGCCACCTCGTGATCTTCCGGTTCGCGCCCCAGCGTTTCGCGCAGGGCCTCCGCCGTCTGCCCCTTGGCCACCACCACCGGCGCCTTGTCCGAGAGCGGGTCGTAGCGCAGCGCCACGGCGATCTCCGTCGGGTTGGTCACCACCACCGTCGCGCTGGGCACTTGCGAGATCATGCGGTTGAAGAGGTCCCGGCGCAGCTGCCGCATCCGGCCCCGGATGCCCGGGTCGCCCTCGCTGCGTTTCAGTTCGTCGCGGACGTCTTGCTTGCTCATGCGAAGCTGCTGCTGGAAGCGACGCCGCTGCCACAGCAGATCCAGCAGCGCGATGACCAGCATCATCGCCGCCCCGGCGAACAACACTTCGAACGCGATCGCCGCGAACCGCGTGCTCCCCGCCTCGGCGCTGACATTGCCCAGCGCGCTGAACTCCGGGAAGCGGGCCCGCACCACCCAGACGATCACCCCGCCGACCAACGACATCTTCAGCAGGTTGCGGGCAAACGTCGCCATCCCGTCCTTGCCCACAATCCGCTTCGCCCCCTTGCCCGGGTTGATGCGGCTCCACTGCGGACGCAGCGGTTTCCCGCTCAACACCGGCCCGGTCTGCAGCACGTTGCCGGCGATGCTCAGCACCGCCACTCCCAGCAGAAAGGGCAGCAGGATCTGGATCACGCGCAGCATCACGTCGCTGCCGCCCCCCATAATCCCGGCGGCCGTGAACTCCTCCGTGCCCAGGTTCAGGAACGCGCCCGTCATCAGGCCCGTCAGCCCATTCACCATCCCGGCGCCGGCGAACCGCAGCAGCATCAAGCCGCCCAGCAGCACCACCACGGCGCTCAGTTCCTGGCTGCGCGCCACCTGGCCCCGTCGGCGGGCCTCTTCGCGCCGTTTGGGCGTGGGGGCTTCAGTCTTCTCGCCGGGCATGGGCTACGTCACTGCTCCGCGGCTGGGGTCAGGAGCAAGGTGAGCGCGTCCAGCACGCCGCCGAAAGTGAGGTGCATCAGCTGCGCCGTGGCGGGCAGCGCCGCGATCAGGATCAGCAGCCCCAGCCCGATCTTCAGCGGCAGCCCCACCACCAGGACGTTCAGTTGCGGCATCGTGCGCGCCACCATCGCCAGGCCCAGATCGGCGATGAACAGCGCCGCTAGGACCGGCAGCGCGATCCGCACCGCCACCACGAACATTGCCGCGCTGATCTGCAACAGCACCGGGAGGCTCAACGATTCGGCGCTCAAGGTCGTCGGCGGGATCAGCGCAAAGCTCCCCACCAGCCCCCCGATCACTTGGTGATGGGCGTCGGCCATGAAGAAGATCAGCGTGGCCAGGACGCCATAGAAGCGCCGCAACACGTTCGACGCCGCGCCGCTGATCGGGTCGAGCACCTCGCCCAGCCCCATCCCCATCTGCACCCCGATCATCCCGCCGGCCATCTCCAAGCCCTGGAACACCAGCAGCACCGCGAAGCCGATCGCCATCCCCACGATCGCTTCGCCCCCCGCCGCCACCAACAGCGGCCCCAGCCCCGGCGGCAGCTCCAGCGGCCCCTGCAGCGGAGCGATGATCAACCCCAGGAACAGCGCCAGCCCGATCTTGGTGTGCGGCGGCACCTGATGGCCCCCGAACATCGGCATGACCACCAGCGCCGCGCTCAGCCGCACCACGATCAGCACATACGACGCAAGCAGCGCTTCTGTGAGGCCGAACACCCGTGCTCACTTCGCTCCCGCCATCGCGGCCCCAGGCGGGCCGCTCACAGGCCCGCGCCCAGGTTGCCCAACAGCCGCTCGGAAAACTGCAGCAGCACTTGCATGCTCCACGGCCCGAACAGCGCCAGCGCCGCGAACACCGCCAGGATCTTGGGGACAAACGTCAGCGTGACCTCGTTGATCTGGGTCACGGCCTGGAAGATAGACACCACCAGCCCCGTCACCAGGCTGAAGCCCAAGACCGGCGCTCCCACCAACAACGCCGTCGTCAGGGCATCCCGCCCCAGCGCCACCACGAAATCCTCGGACATGTGCGCCTCTCCTCGATGCCCCGCCTAGTTGAAGCTGCTCACGAGCGATCCCACGATCAGCGACCACCCATCGACCAGCACGAACAACAGGATCTTGAACGGCAACGACACAATCACCGGCGGCAGCATCATCATCCCCATCGACAGCAGCCCGCTGCTTACCACGATGTCGATGATCAGAAACGGCACAAAGGCGATGAACCCCATCTGAAACGCCGTCTTCAGCTCCGAGATGATGAACGCCGGGATCAACACGTGCGTCGGCACGTCCGCCGGCGTCGCGGGCTGCTCCTCACCGCTGAGCTTGATGAACAGCCCGAGATCCTTCTCTCGCGTTTGCTTGAACATGAACTCCCGCAGCGGCTCCTGCCCGGCCTCAAACGCTTCGCCCTGCGTGATCTCGCCCGCGAAGTACGGCTGCAGCGCCGTCGCGTTGATCTCCTCGAACGTGGGCGCCATCACGAACAGCGTCAGGAAGAGCGCCAGGCCCAGTAGCACTTGGTTGGGCGGCAGTTGCGGCACGCCGATTGCGTTCCGCACCAACGAGAGCACCACGATCATCCGCGTGAAGGACGTGATCATGATCAGGAACGCCGGCGCCAGGGCCAGCACAGTGAGCAGCCTCAGCAACTGGATCGTGCCCACGCCGACTCCCGCTGTCTCCTCCGACGTTCCATCGACGGCGGTGACCCCACCCTCGCCCTCGCCCTCGCCCAGGCTGATGTCGATGCTGAAGCCGTCCTCCGTACACCCGCTCAACAGCAGCGCCCCGCCCAGCAGCAACACCAGCACCGTTCCCTTGCGCCGCCGTATGCCGCGGGAAGCAAACGAATGCCCGCAAGAAGCGACCGTCGCCCCACGGTCCATGCGCTCACTCCGCTTCCGATCGCGCCGGGGTGGCGACCGTGTCGCCCTGGGCCTGCAGCCGCTCCGACTGCTTCGCAATCGCCGCCTGCGTTTCCATCAGCCGCTCAAGGACCGGCGTCAGCGCCCGCACGTCCAGCCGTTCCGCCGGCTGGCTCGCGGCGTCGCCGGTGACGTCGCTGGTGACGTCGCGCGTGACGACGCGCTGCACGGCGCTCTGCCCGAACTTGCGCATCATCTCGCCCAGCGTGGCGACGCCCGGACTGCTCTGGTCCGCGCTGCCGCGCAGCCCCGCCACCACCTCCGGATCGCTCAACTCCGCCAGCAGGGTCACCTGGTTGGGCGCGCTCCCCACCACCAGGATGCGATCGCCGGCCTCCACCAGCGACACCAGCCGGTTGCTCCCCAGGCCGATCGTCTCCAGCACCTGCAGCGCGCCCGAGTCGCTGCGGAACCGGCTGCTGCGATTCACGAACTTGCGCAGCAGGAAAATGGAGGCGTAGATGATCCCGCCCACCAGCGCCAGCCGCCACAGCAGCCCGAAAATGTCCCCTGCGTCGAACGAGGACACGTTGCGTCCGACAATCTCCCCCGCCTCGGCCGCGTCACTCCCACTGGCCGCCGTGTCGGCCGCCGTGTCGGCCGCCGTGTCGGCCGCCGTGTCGGCCGGCGCCGCCGCCGCGCTCGCGCCTCCAATCGTGCCCAGTTCCTCCAGTTCGCCCGCATCGGGCGGCTCGGCGAAGAGCGCATCCCCCCCCTCGCCCAGGCGCGCCGCCGGCCCCACCACCAGCACGCCGATCCCCACCCCGGCGACCCCGGCGATCAACCACATCGGTTTCGCCGTCTTCATACCGGTTCCGCTTGCGCCGTGGGGATCGTCCGCGGGCTCAGGATCTCCGTGATCCGGACCTCAAAGTTCTCGTCCACCATCACCACCTCTCCGCGGGCAATGAGGAGGTCGTTGATCAGCACGTCCACCGGCTCGCCGGCCAGCTTGTCTAACTCCACCACGGAGCCGGGGCTGATGCTGAGGATCTCCTCCACGGTCATCTGGCAGCGGCCCAACTCGGCGCTGACCTGCATCGAGACATCCAGCAGCAGGTCCAGCGGACGCGGCTCGCCCTCCACGGACATGCTGCTGATCGTGTCGAGGTCCGGCAGGTCCACCGGGTCGATAGCGATCAACTCCTCGTCGTCGAACATCGGCGCCTCGTCGGCCTCGTCCGTTCCCTGTTCGTCGACCGCGCCGGCCGCGTCCGCCCCCTGCTCGTCGGACGCGCCGTCGCCGGCCAGCGCCGCAACCAGGCCGCTGAGCAGCGTCTCCGGCGCGACCAACGTGATCCGCACCGGATCGTTCTCCCCCACCGTGAGGGCGTGATCGATGCGGTGCAGCGCCGCCCCGCCCGCGCTGTCCGCCACCATCCCCGCGCTCTCGTCAATTCCGTCCACCCGCACGGCGGACAGGGTGATCTCGCCGGGGATCGGCGAATCGCCGAACAGCATGAGACTCAGCAGATGCAGCAGCTCTTTGCTGCGCTGCTCCACGGATTCCATCCCCGCGCTCTCGTCCAGGGCCTCCGGGTCCACCGCGTCATCCAGCAACGCCCCAATCCCCGGCAAGGGGATGAGCAGCGTGCTGAGGTGCGCCTCCACCTCGGACAGCGCCACCCGTGCCTCGATCGCCACGTGCCGCAGTTCGCCGAATTCTTCTTCCAGGTCGGCGTCGGCCGTCGGCCGCAGGCTGGTCTGCTCCAGCCGCACCGCCTTGCCGAGCACGTTCTCCACCGCCACCGGCCCGGCCTCGCGCGCTTTCACCCCAAACGCGCACAGCGCCGCCTGCTCCCCCCAGTCGCCGTTCACGGGCTCGCTCTCAGGCGGCACGGTTGCGCTCGCTTTCTGCCGCCGGTTCCGCCGTCGTCGGCGACGGCAACGGCGTCGTCCCCTCACCCGCGCCCGCCGCGCTCTGGCCCACGCCCGCCACCTCTTCCGGGGCCCACCGTTCAATGCGCACCGCCATGCGCCCCGACGACCGCCCCGGACGCGCCAGCCACTTGCGCACCCCGCCCACGCGCACCGGCACTGTGTGGGTGATGGGGGCATCCAACCGGATCACGTCCCCCACCTCCAGGCGCGCCAGGTCGCGGGCCCGAACGGAGGCGCTGCCGTAGTCGGCGCTGATCGGCACGCGCGTGCGCTCAATTTGCCGCCGCAGCAGCTGTCCCACAATCTCGCCCGGTTGCTTGCGGCCCCCCGTCCCCACCCATGACTGCGCGCTCAGCCGGGACAGCACCCCTTCCAGCACGCTGTACGGCGTACACACGCTCAGGACGCCCACGGTGTCCAGCAGCGTGATCTCCATCAGCACCGTGATCACCACCTCCGAAGGCGGCGCAATCTGCGCCAGGTTGATGTCCATCTGCGTGTCCGCGACAGACGGCGTGACCGGGCAGAGGTTGGACCAGGCCTCGCCCATGGCGGCGGCCAGCATCTCGGCGAAGCCCCGCAACAAGTGCAGTTCAACGTCGGTCACTTCGTGGCCGTTCTCCAACTGGGCGCCCGCCCCGCCCAGCAGCCGGTCGAAGATCAACAGCCCCACGTCCTGCCCGTACTGGATGACGATCGATCCATCCAGCGGCGACATCTCCAGCGTGTGCACAAACGACGCCCCTGCCACCTGCCCCACGTACTCCTCGTACAACCCCTGCTCGATCGATGAGAGCTTGATCTCCACGTTGCAGCGCACCTGGTTCGTCAGCGCCGTCCCCGCCGCCCGCGCGAACGTCTCGTGCAGCGATTGCAGCGATCGCAGATGCTCCTTGGAGAACTTGTCGGGACGGCGGAAGTCGTACCGTCTCACCGTTTTGCCGAAGCCGCGCTCCCCCCAGACACCCCCTGGCTGCTTCGCCGGCTGTCGCTCGCCCTCGCCTGGGCCGCCGCTCAGGAGGGTGTCGATCTCGCGCTGGGTGAGTCGGCTGTTAGGAGGCATGGCCGCTACTGAATCACGAACTCGGTCAAGTAGACGGTGAGCAGTTCGGGCTCGCCCACGGCGACGGCCACCGCCTTGCTCAGCTCCTCCTTGAGCCGCTCGCGACCCGCAACGGTCGCCAGGTCCTCGTACGTCTCGGCGCTCACCGTCGATCCCACCGCGTCCTCGATCACCGGCCGCTTCGGGCCCAACTCCTCCGCGAAGCTTTCCAGCGCCGCGTGCAGCGCTTCCCCCTCCAGCAGAAAGAAGGCCGGTTCCTCTTCCGCGAACTCAAAGACGGCCGCAAGCTTCACGAACCGCGGCGGCTCCCCCGCGGGCACCGTCAGGTTGTACACGCGCGGGCCCACGGTGTACGTCGGGCCCGGGTTCGGGTGCGCCGGCAGCTCAATCTCGCTCGTGTCGCCTTGCAGGCGCGGCCACACAACGAAATACGCCGCCGCCAGGACCACGAGCAGGATTATCCCCTTCTTCGCTTTGGGGTTCTTCAGCACCTTCATCGCAACGCCGCCTCGACTTCCGCCCCGGTCTCCCCGATCGGCGCCGGCAGGCTCTCCGCAAGCTCGTCGGGCGGGAACAGGATCACCACGTTCGCGCGACGGTTCGCCGCGCGACCCTCCGCGCTCACGTTGTCCGCGATCGGCCGTTGGTCGGCGAAGCCCGCCGCGTGGATCCGCGACGCGCTCACTCCCGCCTGCTCCACCAAGAAGCGCAGCACCACGGTGGCCCGGGCCGTGGACAGCTCCCAGTTGCTCGGGAACGCTTCTGTGTTGATCGGCACACTGTCCGTATGCCCCTCGACCTGGATCGGCTGCGGCAGATCGACCAGCACGCCGCCCAGGTCGCTCAAGAACGTGATCGCCTGCTCATCGATGCTGGCGCTCGCGGCGTCGAAGAGCAGGTCGTTCGCCAACGCGATAATCAGCCGCCCCTCTTCCAGTCGAACGTTGACTTGTCCACTGAGGCCGTGGCTTTGCGCCAGCGCGTTCACCTCGCGCAGCACGGGCTCCGCATCGCTGTTCCCCTGCACCGTTGGGAGCGGCACGGCGTCGCCGCCCTCTTCGAAGACGCCCGGATCGGAGCCGCCGCCGCTCAGGACCCCCAACCCGACATCGAACGCCTGGCGGATCCCTTCCGCCGTCCTGCCGAACCGTTCTTCGTCTGAGTTGGAGCCCGCGTACAGCACAATGAACACCGCGAAGAGCAACGTCACCAGGTCGGCGTACGTGATCAGCCAGCGCTCGCCGCCCTCGCTGTGCTCCTCTTTGTGCTTGCGGCGGGCGCTCATGCGGCCTCCGGTTCCGCCGCGTCCGCCGTCGGCGCCTCGCCCTGCTCGTCGCTGACGCCACGCGCCGACGGCTCCAGGTACCCTTCCAGCTTCTCCTTCACGATCCGCGGATTGTCGCCCGACTGGATCGCCAGCAGCCCTTCCAGCATGGCGCTGCGCATGCGCGCTTCATCCTGAGTCTTGAGCTTCAGTTTCCCGGCGAACGGCAGCCAGATGAGGTTGGCGGTGAACACCCCGTAGAACGACGCCACGAACGCCACCGCGATACCGTGCCCCAGGCTCTCCGTGTCGTTCAGGTTGGAGAGCACCGCAATCAGCCCCATGATTGCGCCCATCACGCCCAGCGTGGGCGCGTAGCCGCCGATCGCCTCTAGCAGTCCCCGGTTGGTCGCGTGCCGTTCCTCCATCGCCTCGGTCTCGATCTCCATGATGTCCCGCAGCTCGGTCGCGTCCGTCCCGTCGATCATCAGCTGCAGCCCTTTGCGCATGTACGCGTCGTCTATCTGCTGGCTCTCTTCTTCCAGCGAGAGCAGCCCTTCCCGCCGCGCCTTGTCCGCCATGCGCACGAATATCGGCACCACACGCGCCGTGTTCACTTCCTGCTTTTTGAACACCTTGCCCAGGATCTTGGGCAGGCGCTTGGCCGTCTCCAGGGGGTAGTTGGCGATCCCCGCGCCGATCGATCCGAGCACCACGATCATGAAGCCCGGAATGTTGATCAGCGCCGAGATTGATCCGCCTTCCATCATGTTCCCGCCGAACACCCCCACGAAGCCCAGCAACAACCCCACCAGCGTGGCCGTGTCCATCGTTTAGGGTTTCCCTACGGCCGCCACGCGCCCGAGCATCGCCCGCGCCGCGTTGCCTTCCACCGCCACCGCCCGCCGGTATTTGATCAAGCGCTCCACGATCGTGGGCGGGTCCTCTCGCACAATCAGGCGGGTCCCTGTGATCAACGTGATGCGCGTGTCCGGGTGCGCCTCGATGTACTGCATGAGGTCCGGGTTGACGTACACAGTGGCGCCGTCCAGTTTCGTCAGCGCGATCACCCGCACCTCCAGCCTCTCAGCAGTATGCGCAGGCGCTCTGGCGCTCAGTAGTGGGAGAGCCCCTAGGCCGTGCGGCGCGCCTCCCGAAACGCACCACACCCTTTCCCGATCTGATCCGCCCGGCGCCCCTCACGTGCACGTCCCGACGCCCGGCAGAGCCGGGCGTCGGGACGTGCACGGACAGCGACAGGGACGGCGACAGGGACGTGCGAGGACGGCGACAGGGACGGCCGGAATGGACCGCTGGGGAGAGAGCGACGGGCGGCTGGGGTTAGGAGCGCTCGCTGATCAGCGCGCGCGCGTCATCGGCCAGCCCCAGCTCGCGACAATCGACGTACGTCGAGAAGATCGCACGCTGGATCAAGCGTCGGCCCTCGTCGTTCAGGTGCTCGGCGTGGAGGCTGCGCAACGCCACCAGACGTTCCAGGCGGGGCAGGAGCAACTGCGCGCTCTCCGCCGCCGGCATGGCACCGTCACTGCCCCCGTCGCTGGCCGCCTCGGCCGCGCTCACGCGCTCGCTTCCCGCGATTCATCCGCGTGCAGGTTCGGCATCGGCTCCAGTCCGATGATCCCCCGCCGGATCGCGTAGCGGATCAAATCCGTGCGATTGCGGGCGCCCAGCTTGCTCATGATGTGCGCCTTGTGCGCCTCCACGGTCTTCACGCTGATCACCAGCTCCTCGGCGATCGATCGGTTGGAATGCCCTTCGGCGATCAGTTGCAGCACTTCGCGTTCCCGGTCGGTGAGCCGGTCAAACCCCACCTCGGAATCGTTCCCCCGCGCGCGCAGCAGAAAGTCGCCCCCGCCGCCCCGCTCCGAGAACGACGCCGAGAAGTAGGTGTTGCCCCGCGCCACCGACTGGATCGCCAGCAGCAGCTCGCTAATGTCCGATTCCTTGATCAGGTACCCACTCGCGCCTGCCCGCAGCGCTTCGATGATCTGCTCATCCTCTTCGTAGCCGGACAGCATCAGGACGCGGATCCGCGGGCAGCGTTTGCGGATCTGCCGCGTCGCGTCCAGGCCGTTGAGCCCCGGCATGACCACGTCCATCAGCACCACGTCCGGCTGCAGCTTCTCCGCCGCCGCCACCGCCTCGCGCCCATTGGCCACCTCGCCCAGCACGTCCAAGTCGTCGTGGCTTTGCAGCAGCAGGCGCAACGCCTGCCGCAGGACCGAGTGATCATCCACGATCAGCACCCGAATCCTCGGACGCACCCTGCGGATCGCGTTGCTGTCTTTGTCCGTTTTCACTTTCGCTTCCAACCCAATCCTCCTCCGCTGCGCCGTCCTGACGATCGTCGCTGCTGCACGGCGTATCGGCTCATCGCCGCACGCCGGAAAAGGGGCCTTACTCTAGCGGTGAGCCCCGCTGGATACAATCTCCGTGCCGGTTCGACGGGATCCCCCCGCGATTAGGCGGCGACGCCCGCCCGCCACGGCTCGGCCCGGGGCGCCGAAGGCTCGCGCTGGAGGTCCTGGTAGTCGTTGCTGCGCTCGGTCTCCTCGAGATGGGCGGGAAACGCCCGCTCTCGCCGGCAGCGCTTGCACTGCCCGGCGACCATCGCGCCGTCGGGCTGTGCCAGGAGCCAGTAGTGCCGGCATGATCGCGTCATGGTCCGTTCGCTCTCCCCCCGGGAGCCCTGCGGGCGGCTCCGCTCTCGCCGCGCTTGATGGGGGCATTCTCTTCACCTAGGGGCCGGTCGGCATCGGGGATAGACCTACGCGCCGCCGCGGCACGCCCTAGAGGGGCAGGACCAGATGTATTTGCCGCTGGGAGATCGGGTGTGAATTCGGTTACGCCCGGCACCAGGCGGGATGTCTCACGAGAGGCCCGCCGGCGCGGGGCGGCCGGGAAAACGCGGGGACTAGCCTAGGCGATGGACCGAGCCTAGAGGCGCAACTTACCGTGCGACGGCTGGCGACGACGCTGCCGACCCTCCACCACCGCCTGCTCTTCCTCCAACTCGAAGACCGAGATGACCTTGCTCTCGTGCACGTAGCCGCACGCGATGCAGGTGCCGAACTGCCCGTGGGCGTCGGATTCGGCCAGCATTGCGCCGGTGCAGCGAGGACATCGAATCTGGGTCGTGACGGCCATGGTGGGGTGCCTCCTTCTCAGTCCTCCAGGGAACTGCCGCTTCCGCCCGCTCTGGCGAGCCGCCGCCGGTGAGGCTGCGGCCCCCTCGGGCCGACGGGCGGCTCCCTTCTCTGGAGCCCGCTCTTGACAATGTGCCGCCGCCATCACTTGTGAATTCTCGCACATTCTGCGCGCCGCCGCGGTCGGCTGTCAACCCGCGTTCTCCCCCAATAACGCTCCTCAAGCCTCGTTTGTGCCGCAATTTACGGCCTCTTAACGCGACTTCCGTCGCTTCGCGCCGCCTTTCACCCGCGGCACGCCCTGACGATCCGCGATCTCCGCTGGCCAATCGCGAAAAGTTCGGCCCCATGGCCGTCACGTCGGACTCGCTGAACCCTCTAAGGGACATGAAGTGTGTCAAGACGATGCCGATCCTCCAGGCGCCACTAAGTCCGCTGCGGGACGTGATCCACGCCGTGAACGGCTCGCGACGCCGCGAGGAGGACGTGATCTCCGGGCGCATCTGCGTCCGCCGGATCGAAGCGGCGCTCAGAGCCTCCAAGATGCGCCCGAGCTCCTAACGCATTGATTCTCCTCGGCTCCCTCTGCTGCGCTGCCGGCGCGGGTCCCGTCCAGACCCGCGCGGGCGGCTGTCTGCCGCCGTCGGCCCGCCCGCGCCCACCGGGGCGCTCGGCTTCCTCCGGCGCCGCGCGGGCTTGTTGAGCGCCGCCCCACACCCCATCACGACGTAGACTCAACCCCGCATGGATGTGCAACCCGCCCCGCCCGCGGCGCTGGCCCTCGAGGGCCTCGCCTTCCGCTTCGAAGAGGCCCCCGTCCTCCAGGGCCTCGCCGTCCGTGATGGCGCGCTCTGGCCAGTCGACGCCTCCGCCTCCTTCAACTGTCCCGGCCCGGCGGCCTGACGTGCGACGGCCGGCGCGCCGCATCGGCGTCTTCCTCTGCGCGCTGGCCGTGCGGCGCGCCCTCGGCGATCCCCCGGGGCGCCTCTCGCCGTTCTGGCTCGGCTGGGCGCTCGAGTGGGGCGGCGGCGTCCTGGTCCGGCCCTTGCTGCTCCTCGGCGTCTCGGCCCCGCTCCTCTCACGGCTGGGACGGCGTCCCGGTGTCGCCGCTGTGGCCATTGAGTCGGTGCTCCTCGCTTCGACCTTCGATCTTTTCCGCCTGGACCGGCTCGCGGCCCGCGTGCAGCGCTCCCTCCAAGCCGGCGATGTGGCCGCCGCCCGCGCGCCGCTGGAGTCGCTCGCCGGCGCCCCCCTTCCCGATCTCGACGCCGCTGCCGTCGCTTCCCGCACCATCACGGAGCTGGCCCAGCGCCCCGCCGACGCATACCTAGCGCCCTGGTTCGCCTACGCGCTCTTCGGCTTGCCCGGCGCGATGACGTACCGCCTGGCGGCCTGGCTGGAGCACTCGCCGGCGCCGGGCTGGCTCCGCTTCCTCGCGCGAGCCGCGGCCTGGAGAGGGGAGCAGCTGCGGACGCAGGCCGCCTATCTGCAAGCCGTTCTGGTCGCGATCGCCGCGCCGCTTGGGGGCGGGCGCTCGCGTCGGGTCTGGCCGGGGCTGGCCGCCTCTTTCACCGATTGGGCGTTTCGCCGGCGGCCCGTTCCGTCCGGCAGCGCCGTCATGGCGGCGGCCCTGAACGTTGCGCTCGTCGGCGAGGATGGCGCACCGCTGCAGGCCGCTGCGCCTCCTGCTACCCAGGACGACGTCGCCCGCGCACGACGCATCCACGGCGGCGTCGCGCTGCTGGGGGCCGCGCTGGTCGCTCTCACGATCGTCGGGCTGGCGATCGCGCGTCCCCGCGCCCGCCGCGGCCGCTGACACCGCTGTGACGACCACGGTCTATGTCGTCCGCCACGCCGAGAGCGAATCAAACCGCGACGGCGTCTTCGCTGGGGCCGCGGACCCGCCGCTCACGGACCTCGGGCGCCGCCAGGCGCGCGCTCTCGCCAGTCGGCTGTCCAGCGTCACGCTCGACTCGATCATCTCCTCGGACCTGGCGCGCTCGCGGGAGACGGCCGAGGCCGTCGTCGCCGGCCGCGATCTGCCGCTGCGCTGCGATGCCCGCCTGCGCGAGATGCACTACGGCGAATGGGAGGGCCTCACCGGCGAGGTTGTCAAGAACCGCCATCAGGATCAGTGGCAGGCCCTGCTCAATCCCACCGCCGACTTCCGCCCCCCGGGCGGGGAGTCCCTTGCGGAGCTGCGGCTCCGGATGCTCGCGGTCTACTCCGAGGTCGTGTCGGATCAGGTCGATCGCTCCACCTTGCTCGTCACCCACGGCAACGCCGCCCAGGCGCTGGTCGCCGCCCTGCTCGACCTGCCCTACAGCGCCAGTTGGCGGCTCAAGATCGCCAACGTCGGCTTGACCCGCATCGACCACTTCGGCGAGACGCCGGTGCTCGTCCTCCTCAACGACACCTCCCACCTCGACACCCCCTGATCGGCTCCGCGGCCGCCCGCGCGTATCGGTTCGCTCGCAGGCGGCACGAGTTTCGATCTCTACGGAGTGCGCCTGATTCGCCTGCGATGCGGCTCTGCTAGTCTTCGCGCGGTATCGTCGGATACCGGGATATCGGGAGGAATCTGAGATGCGATGGTTGCGTGACCCGAAAAGAGCCTGCTCGTGCTTGCGGGCTTGCTCGCGATGCTCTCGCTCCTGCTGGTGGCTTGCGGCGGCGGCGGCGACAAAGCCGAAGAGGAAGAAGAAGCGCCGCGGCCCACCGTCACAGAGCAGGCTGAGCCGGAGCCGCGAGCCGAGCGGGAACCGACGATCCAGGCCGAGCCCGAACCGGAAATCCTGCCCGCGGGCGCAATCGGCGCAGTGGCGGACGTGGAGCAGGCCGTCGTCCGCATCGTCGCGCAAGGCACCTTCCGCGATCCCGAGTTCGGCGAGCTCCTCAACGTGGCCGGCAGCGGCACCGGCTTCATCATCGACCCCTCCGGCTTGGCCGTGACCAACAACCACGTGGTCACCGGCGCCGCCCTGCTGGAGGTCTTCTTCAGCGACGATGACCGCCCGCGCAACGCCCGCATCCTCGGCGTCTCCGAGTGCTCCGACCTCGCCGTCATCCAGATCGAAGGCGACGGCCACCCCTTCCTGCAGTGGTACCAGGGTGATACCACCCCCGGCCTGCAAACCTTCGCGGCCGGCTACCCCTTGGGCGACCCCGAATACACTCTCACCGGCGGTATCGTCTCCAAGGCCGACGCCGACGGCGAGAGCGTCTGGGCCTCCGTCGACTTCGTGCTGGAGCATGACGCCACGCTGCTCGGCGGCAACTCCGGCGGCCCGCTCGTCACCGAGGACGGCCGCGTCGTCGGCATCAACTACGCCGGCAGCTTCGAGGGCCAGTCCTTCGCCATCCGCGCCGATGAAGCGCAGCGCATCCTGGACCGCCTCATCGCCGACGAGGACGTCACCTCCATCGGCGTGAACGGCCAGGCCATCCTGGGTCCCGACTTCAGCGGCATCTGGGTCGCCTCCGTCGCCTCCGGATCGCCCGCCGACGACCTCGGCATCCAGTCCGGCGACATCATCACCCGCATGGAGGGCCTCCTCCTCGCCACCGACGGCACCATGTCCGACTACTGCCAGATCCTCCGCACGCAGGGCCCGGGTGCCGTGCTCTCCGTCGAGGTGCTCCGCTCTGACACCGGCCAGGTCCTGGAGGGCCGCCTCAACGCCGGCGAGCAACTGGCGGAATCGTTCTCCTTCGCCGCCGAGCTCCAAGAAGAGTTCGAGCCGGCGCCCGCCGCCGCCCGCTACTCCGGCTTCGTCCGGGTCGAGGACGAGACCGGCCTCCTCGTGGTGGAGATCCCCATCGAATGGGCCGACGTCGACGGCACCGCTTGGATGGTGGACGGAGACAGCGTTGGCCCCTCGATCTCCGCCGCCGGGAACCGCGGCGCGTTCTTCGGCACGTGGACCGAGCCGGGCGTGTTCTTCGCCGCCTCCCAGATCCTCACACAGCGGTTCGATGAGAACGCGCTCCTGGACTTTGCCCAGACGCAGTTCAACTTCTCCTCCTGCAACTACCTCGGGCGTTTTCCCTATGATGACCCGGCCTACACCGGCTTCTTCGACCAGTTCGAGGGCTGCGGCGGGGAGGAGGTTGTCTACATCTCTCTGGCCGCCGTGCCCCAGGACCGCTCCTTCATCATCAGCGTGCAGATCCAGCTGGTGACGGAGGCGGACGTGGAGGCCTTGGACCGCATCCTGGCCAGCTTCTTCGTCATCGATCCATAGGAGGCGACGCACCGCCCCTTCGCCTGATGCCCCCCGTTCGTCCTGCCTGCCCTGAGCCTGTCGAAGGCGAGTCGAGGGGAGCGTGTCGAAGGGCCCCTGCCCCAACGTCCCCGTCGGCTACGATGATCCCCGGAGCGCTTCTCGATTCATGATCCCCATTCATGACACGCAGTTTCGGGCCACCACGCCCTACGTCACCCGCGCGCTCATCGCCATCAACGTCCTCGTCTTCCTCTTCATGCTCACTCTGGACACGCAGCCCAGCGCCTTTGTCCAAATTCCTGACTCCGAATTCGCGGCGCGCGGCCAGGAATCCACCTCGGTACCCTCGGTCGTGCCTTACCGGATTTCCGATCGCGACGAGTTCGTCCTCCGTTACGGCGCGGTCCCCGAGTTCGTCACCGGCTACCTCGATGGCGACGACACTTCGCACGACGTCGTCGAGAGCAGCCGCTTCCTGCCGAACGAGCTAGGCCGGTTGGTCCCCGTTGAGGGGCGGGGGATCAACCTCCTCGACGGCTTCCTGCTGCTGCTCACCCCCCTCACCGCCATGTTCCTTCACGGCGGCTGGATCCACCTCATCGGCAATATGCTTTTCCTCTGGGTCTTCGGCGATAACGTCGAGGACCGCATCGGCCATGTCCGCTTCGCGCTCTTCTATGGACTGGGCGGCTACCTCGCCACCGCGGCCCACATCTTCTTCGACACCAGCGACTTGGTTCCCGTCATCGGCGCCAGCGGCGCCATCTCCGCCGTGCTCGGCGCCTACCTCTTGCTCTTCCCCCGCGCCATGGTGCAGGTGCTCATCCCCATCGTCTTCCTCATCCCCCTCGTCGTCCCCGCGCCCTTGATGATCGGCTTCTGGTTCCTCATCAACCTGGTCAACGGCATCGGCTCCTTCGCTTCCGACAGCGTCGGCAGCGGCGGGACCGCCTGGTTCGCGCACCTCGGCGGCTTCGCGGCGGGGATGCTCCTCTTGTACCCCATGCTCATCGGCCGCTGGCGCGCGCCCGCCACGGCCGTGGGCCCCACCTGGAACCTGCCCCCCGGCGCGGGCCGCTTCTTCCGGCCCCGCAACCGCCCCCGCACCGACCTCGCCGTCTCCGACGTCGAGAGCCTGGAAGAGACCAGTCGCCGCACCGGCGTCGTCATCGATATCCGCTCGCGTGCCATCACCCGCCCCGGTTCGCTCCCCCGCCCCCGCCGGCGTCGCTGGCTCCGATGGTTCCGCCGCCGCCGCCGCGGCGACATCGACCCCTACCGCGACTTCGACTCCCGCTAACCGGGCCACGTAACTCGTGAACCATCCGCTCCGTCCGGGAGCCCGGGCGTCGACCCAGTGCTACTCTCGCCTGGTCGGTAGGGAGAGCCGTCGGTGCCGATTCAAGTCACGCTGATCGAACACACCAAGGATCCCATCCGCGCTCTCTACATGGCCTACCGCGTCTGCTACTCGACGCTCACGCCCCAGCAGGTGCTGGAGCGCGTCGCGGATGAGCGCATCGCGCCCCAGAAGATGCAGGAGTTCGTCGCCGAGCGACTCAAGACCGGCCATTCCTCGCCTCTCGAGCAGGTCTGGTTCGAGTTCGGCATCAGCGGCGTCTCCCGCGCCTTCAGCCACCAGTTCGTCCGCCACCGCATCGGCATCTCCTTCGAGCAGCAGAGCCAGCGCTACGTCACCTACAAGGACGGCACCTTCCCCTTCACCGTCCCCGCCACCGTCGACGGCGCCGGCTTCGCCGACGAGATGCGCGAGCACTTCGGCTCCACCGGCGACCTCTACCGCCGCATGGTCGAGGCCGGCGTCCCCACCGAGGACGCCCGCTTCGTCCTCCCCAACGCCACTAACACCAACTTCAAGATCAGCGTGAACTTCCTCGAGCTCCTCCACATCTGCGACCAGCGACTCTGCACCCGCGCCCAATGGGAGTTCCGCAAGGTCGCCGCCCTCATGCGCGCCGAGGTCGTCCGCGCTGTCCCCGAGCTCGGCCGCTACCTCCAGCCCAAGTGTGGCGAGCTGCGCATGGGCTACTGCGACGAGGACTACGACGCCTGGCAGGCCTGCCCCCTCGGCCGCAAGCGCCCCCACAAGACCGAGCTCTTCCACCTCTACGACGCCTACCGCAAGGGCGAGCTCAGTGACCTCGACCAGTCCGACTTCGCCGTCATCGAACAACCCGCGCCAAGCGGCTAGCACGGCTCTTCTGGATGGCGCGCGACTGCCCCGCTGGCGATGAACCGTCGCCCCCCTCCCCCGACTGGGACGCCCGCCACCGCGCCGCCCTGGCCCAAGGCCCCCCCGACGACGCCCCCCACCCCTTCCTCCTCGAAGTCGCCGACCAACTCCCCGCCACCGGCGCCGCCCTCGCCATCGCCGCCGGCCTCGGCCGCAACGCCTTCTGGCTCGCCCGCCGCGGCCTCGCCCTCCTCGCCATCGACGCCTCGCAGGTCGCCTGCGACCACATCGCCGCCCGCGCCCGCAAAGAGCGCCTGCCTATTGCCACCCTCTGCCGCGACCTCGAGCAGGCGCCCCTCCTCCGCGGCCCCTACGACCTCGTCGTCAACACCCTCTACCTCCAGCGCAACCTCGCCCCCCAGATCGAGGCCGTCCTCGCCCCCGGCGGCCTGCTGCTCTTCGTCACCATGGTCGAAGGCGGAACCGGCCCGCCCCCCGTCCACAAGGAGTACGTGCTCAACCGCGGCGAGCTCCCTGCCCTCTTCCCCACCCTCGACCCCATCCTCTTCCGCGAAGACCCGTCCGACGCCGAACGCCCCCTCGCCCACCTCTTGGCTCGCAAGCCCGCCTAGCGGCCTCCACCCCTCTCCATCGCTCGCCGATGGAGAGGGCCCGTCCTGAGCGAGCCGCAGGCGAGTCGAAGGAGGCCAGGGGGCGCTTGCGCCCTTCGCACAGCGGAAGGGTGAGGTCTCCCCGCCCGACGCCGAGCGCCCCTCGCCGCCCGACCCGCCTCTCCCCCCTCTCCATCGCTTGCCGATGGAGAGGGGGGAGAGGCGGGTGAGGTTCGTTCCCCACCTATGAAGGGGGCCAGGGGGCGCTTGCGCCCTTCGCACAGCGGAAGGGTGAGGTTGCGCCCGCCTCAGGCTCCCGTAGCCGCCGCCCTTTCCCGCTCCTCCGCCGCGCGCCTCGCCTTGCGGAGCTGATAGTCCGCCTCGAGTCGCACCCACGTCGTCGCGTCGGTCCCGAGTACTCGCTCCAGCTGCAGCGCCGTCTCGGCGGTGATCGCCTTCTTACCGCTGATGATCTCGTTGATCACCTTGGCCGGTCGCCCCATCGCCTCCGCAAGCGCCTTTTGCGTCATCGCTCGCGCCTCCAACTCCTCGGCAAGCAGCTCCCCCGGCGGGATCGGCAGTTCCGCAATCTGGGTCCGGTTAATCGCCATAGTGCTGTGATACCTCCTCGATCCAAACCGTCTCGCCCTCAGGCCGCACGATCAGCCGCCAACGACCCGTCAACGTCATCGCGTACTCCCCCCGGCGCGTACCTTTGAGCGGATGAAGGCCCAGAGCGCGGTACGACCGCAGGGCTTCCCACGTCGGTGCCGCGGCGATGATCTGCAAGCGCTGGATGTATTTGCGCGCAACAGACACACCCCACGCCTTCGCGGCCTCCCGCTCATCGGCGCCCCGCCTCGCCAGAGACCTGCTGCGGTACTCAACCTCCACCTAAGCAGACTAGGTGTGATGGAGTGATTGTATCAATATCACTCTTGAGCAGACGACCGCCGCCCGCCCTACAGATCGCTCCTCCCCCCTGCTCCGCTCGCCTTGCCTGCCCTGAGCCCCTCGATGTCCGACCCTTCTCCCCCCTCTCCATCCTTCCCTCCTGAGAAGGATGGAGAGGGCCTGTCCTGAGCGAGCCGCAGGCGAGTCGAAGGAGGCCAGGGGGCGCTTGCGCCCTTCGCACAGCGGAAGGGTGAGGTCTCCCCGCCCGACGCCGAACGCCCCCTCGCCGGCCGACCCGCCTCTCCCCCCTCTCCATCGCTTGCCGATGGAGAGGGGGGAGAGGCGGGTGAGGTTCGTTCCCCACCTATGGAGGAGGCCAGGGGGCGCTTGCGCCCTTCGCACAGCGGAAGGGTGAGCTCTCCCCGCCCGACGCCGAATGCCCCCTCCCCGCCCGACCCGCCTCTCCCCCTCTCCATCGCTTGCCGATGGAGAGGGGGAGAGGCGGGTGAGGTCCGCCGACAGCCCCCCTAGCCTCGCACCTGCTCGATGATCTGCACGTAGTTCCCGTCCGGGTCCTCCATCGTCGCCACCACCCCGCCCCACCCCTCCCGCTCCGGCTCCCGCGCGAACGGCACCCCCAGCGCCGTCAGCCGCTCCCACTCCGCCCGCACGTCCTCCACGAACAGGTTGATCTGCACC
This sequence comes from Dehalococcoidia bacterium, assembly GCA_963663235.2. Taxonomy (GTDB): domain Bacteria; phylum Chloroflexota; class Dehalococcoidia; order Bin125; family Bin125. Next base: position 167,154 of record CAXXNO010000004.1, on the reverse strand, counting down.
CGCGCCGGCTCTCGGTTCCGTCCCTCCACCGCCGAGTGGCGGATGATCCGCACCTTCGCCCCGCCGACGCGGAAGACCGGGTCGTGAAATTCGGGCAGCAGCGGCAGCCCCAGCGCGTCGCGATAGAACGCCGCCAGCCGCTCGGGTTGCTCGCTCCCAACCATCACCGTCAGCTCGCTGACCTCCACTCGGCCTCCCCGCCTACACCGCGATGCTCAAGCCGTCCCGCGCGATGATCACATCCCCCGCGAAGTGCTGCCGCGCCGTTTCGAACAGCCGCTCCTCGCGCTCCGTCGGCAGCAGGTGTGTCAGCGCCAGCCGCCGCACCCCCGCCAACTGCGCGATCCGCGCCGCCTCTCCCACCGTGCTGTGCGACCGCGCGAACGCGCTTCGCATCGCCGCCCCCGCTTCCACGCTGAGCGTCTCCGCGTAGGCGCGCAGCCCCTCCTCGCTGTAGCACTCGTGCACCAGCACCGCCGCGTCACGGCCGAACGGAATGAGAACCTCCGGCGCGGGGCGACAGTCCCCGCCATAAATCAGCGCGCCTTCCGATCCCGACGCATCCGCAACGCTGACCCGACGCGCCTGCGCCGCGATGTGCACCGAGTGCGGCACCGCCACCGACGCCACCCGCAGCCCCGCCACCACCCGCTCGTCGCCCGATGCCACCTCTTCCACCTCCACGCGCTCCAGCCGCTCGACGAACCGCCCGCCGCCCAGGTAACGCAACTGCGTCCGCCCGTACTCCGCCGCGCTCGACACGTAGTCGCCTGTGCCCGCGGGCCCGTAGACCGCCGGCAGCGGCTTGCCGGTGAAGGCGAGGCGCGTCAACAACTCTGCCATGCCCAGCGCGTGGTCGAAGTGCAGGTGGCTGAGAAAGACCGCCTGGATGCGCTCCAGCGCGATCCCGGCCGCGGCCGCGCGCTCCAGCGCGCCCGGGCCGCAGTCCAGCAGGATGCCCGCTTCCTCTTCGGCCACGAAGAGCGCCGCCCCCGCCCGCTCGGCGCTGAGGACGCTCATCCCCGTGCCCAGGAAGGTCACCCGCACTGGTGTTCCGGCTCGCTACTCCGCCCGGCGCCACCGCGGCTGCACCAGGTCCGGCGCCGTCCGCTCGAACACCACCCGCACCGGCATCCCGATCTCCAACTCGTCGAACTCTACGTCGATGACGTTGCTCAGCATCCGGATCTCGGGGTGGTCGTCCAGTTGCACCAGCGCGACGTTATAGGGGCCGCGCTCCTTCACCTTGGCGTTCGCGGGATGCACCACGTTAATGCAAGACCACACGGTCCCCGTTCCCGCCATCACCTGCCAGCTCAGGTGGTCGAACGATAGACACTGGTGGCAGATCAGCTCCGGCGGATGCTGCAACGTCCCACAGCCCTGGCAGCATTGCACCACCAGCCGCCCCTCTTTCGCCGCGTCCCAGAACCCTTTGCTCAGCGGATCGTCCGGGTCCGGCTCGGGCACCCCTTCGGGGAAGTAGCGGCTATCGACGAACTCCGCGCCGTCTTTGCTCATGGCCCTCTCGCTCGTCTCAGTTGTGCAGGATCACGTCGCTGACCGGCGCCACCCCCGGCCCGCTCGACACCAGACACGTCCGCGCCCCCTCCACCGGCAGCGTGGAGTCCCCGCGCATCTGCCGCACCCCTTCCACCATCAATTCGAAGCCGTGCGTGTACGCTTCGGCCAGGTTGCCGCCGCTGGTGTTGATCGGCAGTTCGCCGGCGTGGGGGGCGTCCACCTCGGCGACTCGCTTGTGTTCGATGCGCCCCCCCTCGACGAACTGCCCCGCCTCGCCCCGCCCGCAGAAGCCGTGGTCCTCCAGCGACATCAGCACCAGGCCCGTGAAGTTCTCGTACATCTGCGCCACGTCGATCTCTTCCGGCCCCATCCCCGCCGACTTGAACAGCCGCCGCGCCACCGTCGAGAACCCCGCCGTGCTGTAGTCCGGCCGCGTCTCGCCCCCGGCGCCCTGCCGGTAGGAGCTCCCCTGCGCCGCACCCCCCAGGTAGACGGGCTTCCGCTTGAGGTCCCGCGCCCGCTCCGGTGTCGTCAGGATCACCGCCGCCGCGCCGTCGGTCTCCTGGCAGCAGTCGAACAGCCGCAGCGGGTCGGCGATGATCCGCGAGTTCTGGTGGTCCTCGATCGTGATCGGCTTGCCGTACATCACCGCCCGCGGGTTGTGCTGCGCGTGCTTGTACGATGCCACCGCGATCTGTCCCAGCTGTCGGCTCGTGATCCCGTATTCGTGCATGTAGCGCTTGATCGGCATCGCGAACCGCTGCGCCGGCGTGAGCAGCCCTGCCGGCAGGCGAAACGCGTTCGCTTCGTTCACCCGCCCCTCCATCAGCAACTGCCCGAAGCGACGGAATTGCCCCTGCGCCAGCGCCCGGTACGAGACGACGTAGTCCGCGTACCCCGCCACGATCCCCGCCGCTGCGTTGCCAACCGCGCCGGCCACTCCCCCGCCCCCGCCGCCCCAGTACATGTTGCTGAAGCCGTAATCCGGGACCCCCAGCGCCGTCGCCACTCGCATCGGGTCGTTGCGGTCGTTCGCGTACGACGCAAACCCGTCCAGGCGGCGCGGGTCCAGCCCCGCGTCGGCGCACGCCGCCAGGATCGCCTGCAGCGCCAGCTGAAACTCCGGACGGTCGATCGAGCCGTGCCGTCCGTACTCCGACTCCCCCACTCCAACGATGCACACCTTGTCGCGGATGCCCCGGCCGTCGTCCATGGCGCTTCCTTCTTGCGGTTCTCTGGATCGTGCGGCCATTCTGTCGTACGCCCCCGCCGCCGCCAAGCCGCCGCTCGCTTCCAGCCCCCCCGCCGGCCCCCACGCTGCTATCCTGCGGCCCCGCGCCCCGCGCTGCGAAGGAGCCCGACCGTGCCCACCGACGACCTCGACGAGGCCCAGCGCCTCGCCCGCCTGCGCGTCTTGGCCGAAGCCGCCGGCCTCGACCTCCCCGATGACCGCCTCCGTGCGATGGCGCCCCTCGCCGAGGCCCTCCTCTCGCGCTTCGGGCAGTACACCGCCCTCGACTTGGGCGACACCCACCCCGCCTTCGCCTTGCGTATCCGGAGGGACTAACGATGGGTAGCGAGCCCTACGACCTCACCATCCGCCAAGCCGGCGACGCCCTGCGCGACGGCTCCCTCACCTCGGCTGCTCTCACCGACTCCGTCCTCGCTCGCATCGAGCAGACCCAGCCCGCCCTCCGCACCTACATCACCGTCACGGCCGGCCTCGCCCGCGAGCGCGCCGCCGCCGCCGACGATGAGCTCCGCGCCGGCCGCGACCGCGGTCCGCTGCACGGCATCCCTCTCGCTCTCAAGGACGTGATCGATACCGCCGGCATCACCACTACCGCCGGCTCCGATTTCCTCCGCGACCGCGTCCCGGAGGTGGACGCCGCGGTGGTCACTCGCCTCAAGGAGGCGGGCGCGGTGTTGACCGGCAAGCTCAACCTGCACGAGTTCGCCCTCAGCACCACCAGCATCAATCCGTTCTACGGCGCGGTGGCCAACCCTTGGGACACGACGCGCGTGGCCGGTGGCAGCAGCGGCGGCAGCGCGGCCTCCGTGGCCGCTGGCTCCGCTCTGGGCTCGCTCGGGACCGATACCGGTGGCTCGGTCCGCCTCCCCGCGGCGCTCTGCAATCTCGTGGGCTTCAAGCCCACCTACGGTCGCATCAGCCGCATCGGCGTGCTCGCCTTCTCCTGGTCGCTGGACCACCTCGGCTCGTTCACTAGGACGGTGGAGGACGCCGCGCTCATGCTCAACGCGATGGCCGGCTACGACCCCGCCGATTCCGGCTCCGCCGACGAGCCGGTCGAGGACTTCACCCGTGATTTGGGCAAGGGCGTCGAGGGGCTCCGCATCGGCCTGGCCCGCGACCTGTTCTGGAACCGCTGCGATGAGGAGGTCGAGGCCGCCTGCGAGGCCGCGCTCGGTCTCTACCGCGGGTTGGGCGCGGAGGTCCGCGACGTCTCGCTTCCGCTCCTTGCTGCCAACCGTCGCCTTCCCATCCTGGCCGTCGAGGTCGCCACCTACCACGCTCCCTGGCTGCGTGAGTACGGCGACCGCTATAGCCCGGAGTCCCGCGCCCTGCTGGAGGCGGGCAGCCTCATCCCGGCGACGGCCTACGTCAACGCGCAGCGCCTGCGCACGCAACTGATCGCCGAGACCCGCGAGGCGCTACAGCACGTCGACGTGCTGATCTCCCCCACCAGCCCCGTCGTCGCCCCCACCATCGAGGAGGGCGACCCCAGGTTCGTGCTCGCGCGCTACATCATGGACTTCAACGTCACCGGCGTCCCCGCCCTCAGCCTCCCCGGCGGCTTCGACAGCCGGGGCCTGCCCATCGGCCTCCAGATCGCCGCCCGCCACTTCGACGAGGTCGGCCTCTTCCGCGTCGCCCACGCCTACCAACAGGCCACCGACTGGCACACCCGCCGCCCCCCGCTCTAGCCCTTCTTCTCCCCCTCTCCTGAGCGAGCCGCAGGCGAGTCGAAGGAGGGCCAGGGGGCGCTTGCGCCCTTCGCACAGCGGAAGGGTGAGGTTCCCCCTCCCCCCGCGTATCCTGAGCAAACCTGTCCTGAGCCCTGGCCTGAGCGAGGTCGAAGGCTTGTCGAAGGATCGAAGGAGGATCACCCATGCCATCCACGCTCGAAGGCGGACCGCACAACAAGTACGACCTGGAGTACCTCTACAGCAGCCAGTCCAAGCTGCGCCTGCCGCCCGAGCTCATCGGCGAGAGCCCCGCCGGCCTGCGCCTCATCGTCTACCGCGAGGGCGGCGAGCTCGTCGGCCCCAGGCTGCGCGGCCGCTTCCTCCCCGTCGGCGGCGACTGGCTCATCGTCCGCCCCGACGGCATGGGCGTGGTCGACGCCCGCGGCACCATCGAGACCCACGACGGCGCCCTCATCTACAACTACTACAGCGGCCTTGCCGACTTCGGAGAAAACGCCCTCGAACAGATCCGACGCGGCCAGTTGCCCCCCGCCAAGATCGTCCGCACCCTCCCCCGCTTCGAGACCTCCCACCCCGACTACCTCTGGCTCAACCGCGTCCAGGCCGTCGGCATCGCCCAAGTCAACCCGGACCTCGGCGGCTCCATCACCGACGTCTACGCCCTCCGCTAGCCCCCTCCGGCTGCCCATTTCACAGAGCACCCCGGGTCCGCTATAATAGAACACATGTTCGAGTGTCGCGATCCCCTGCTCTCCGTCCCTCCCCCCACCGACGATCGGGTCCGCGCCCTCCTGCACGGCCTCGCGCGCGGCCCCCGGCTGCGACGCCGTGCCGCCCCCCTGTCCGATCGACGTCCACGCCCCGTCCGATCCGTGTCCGGCCCGCGTCGGCTGCCGTCCCTTTCTGTCCCTTTCCGCCCCCTCCGACGCGCCTTCGCCCTGCTCCACCAGATGCGGCGCGCCTCGCGCGGGGTGACAGAAAACCCGTTCCCTTCCGGGCCGGACCCCACGATGCCCTCCGCGCCCATCCGCTCAACCTTCCCCGCCGTGACACCCCTCGCCCGATTGACCCCACACCGCTGTGGCCGCGCCCGCCGTCACCGTCGCCTACGAGCTCCGCCTCGAACAGCCATGATCGACGTGCCCTCGTCCCCGGATGACGCTGTATGATTCATCATCGAAACAAATGCTGAACGGTGCCCGCCGCCGTTCTAGCCTCGCGCGCCGTCGCAGAGTCGGCGGGGGATGCGCTCTCCCCGTCCGCCGCGGAGTCGCCTCCGCAGCCCGCGGCAATGAAAAATGACAAGGAGCGATGCATGAGCCCGTCGACCGCTGTGCTGACGCTCGTGGGATTCACCGCGGCAGTTGCGCTGTTCGCCGTCGCGGCCCAAGGCGGCGACGTATCAGCCCACGCCGCGACGGTGAACGTTGACCTGCACGAATGGAGCGTGACGCCGGACGTCGGCTCGGTCGAGGCCGGGGACGTCACCTTCGAGGCCGCCAACACCGGCTCGGGGGAGCACGAGCTCATCGTCATCCGCACTGATCTGGCCCCCGCCGCGCTGCCGCTGACCGCGGACGGCGCCGAGGTCGACGTGAGCGCGCTCGACGTGATCGGCGAGATCGAGGAGGTCGCCCCCGGCCTGACGCAGAGCGCGACCTTCACGCTCGCACCCGGGGACTACGTGCTTATCTGCAACGTCCCCTTCCACTACGAGGCCGGAATGACGGTCGCGTTCACGGTCTCGGCGCCGGTGGAAGAGGCTGCTCCAGAGGTGGAGGCTGGCCCGGAGGACTCCCCGCCGGCTGCCCTGCCCGCCGCGGGCGGCGGCGGCCTGGCCGGCGCCGGTGACGGCGGCGCATCTGCGGCGCATCTGCGGCGCTGCTCGCGGCGCTGCTCGCGGCGATAGCGGCTGCGGGGTTCGTGGCGCTCGCCGCCACGGCTCGCCTCGCGCGCCGTCCCCTTCTCGCCCGCTTGACCCCGCGCCGCTCCGGGCGGGACCGCCCGGGAACCGGGCGCTGACCGATCAGTCCGGCTCGCCCTCAGTCGGTTCAATGTTGAAATAGGCGAGAACCGCCCCCGCGACCCCTCGGGCCAGGGCCTCCTGCCCGGCATCACTGTGCAGGACGGCGGCGTCCGCTTCGTTCGAGATGAAGAGCAGCTCCACCAGCGCGCCGGGCATCTGCGTCGCGCGCGTGACCAGCGTCTCCTGGTCGGGGGCGAACCCGAGCACCGCCGGATCGATGCCGAAGTCCTCCAGCCGCTCGCGCTGCATCACGCGCGGCGGGCCCAGCATGAACAGCGCAAAGCAGTTCCCCTCGAACGATCGCCAGCAGGTGTCGTCCAGCGCCCCCCGATCGAACGCCGCATATCCGAACGCTCCCAACTCCGTGATCACGTGCGCGATCAACAACTCGGCGATGCGCAGGTTCTCGTCCGCGAACGGCCGGGTGGGGTCGTACCACGCTTCCACCCCCCGCACGTTTCCCTCCGGATGCCCGTTCGAATGGATCGCCACGAGCAGGTCGGCCTCTGCGCCGTTGGCCAGATCGACTCGCGCTTGCAGGTCCGCCCGATTGGCCGCGAACCGTGCGAACCGCGGCAGCTCCGTCTCCAATGGCGCCTCCGCCAGCCGCTCGTCGCTCTCACGCGTCAGTACCACGTCAATGCCCGCCGCCTCCAGCAGCGCTTTGATGCGCAGCGCCATCGCCAGGTTGGAATGCTTCTCCGTGACCCCGTGCGCCATCGCGCCCACGTCGGTGCCCCCGTGTCCGGGGTCCAGCACAACCACCGGTCGGCGCGGCGCCTCGCTCCTCGGCGCTGGGTCATCGGCTGCGCGCGGTTCCGCTGGGGGCGGTTCGGGGGCCGCCACTTCCGGCTCTGCCGCCACCTCTTCGATCGCCGCCATCTCGACCGCCGGCTCCACGACGGCGCGCGACGCGCTCTCCCCGTCCGTTGCGGCCTCGCCTCCGCAGCCCGCGGCCAGCGCCGCCAGCGCGCATGCCGCCCCGACGATCGCCCATCGCACTGCGGTCCCGCTGCGCAGCGTCACGGCTCGCGGCCGCGGCGGCTAGCCGCCCTGCGCCGCCAGCGCGCGGACCTGCTGCATCAATCCCATGTCGTCGATGCGGTTCCACCGCTCCACGCACTCACCGTTCGTGAAGCGCAGGATAGTGATCCCTTCGATCGTCACCGGCTTCCCCGTCGGGGCCAGCCCCATGAAGTCGCCTTTGTGGGTGCCCGTCATGTGAAACCGGGCGGCGACCCGGTCCCCTTCCGCGAACAGGTCGTCCAGAGTGATTTCCCCGTCCGGGAAGGCGGACCAGAGCAGTCCATAGAACGCCTGCAGGCCCGTACGGCCCGGCGGCAGCCCCGGCGGAAACCCGTGCAGCTCGACGTCCGCCGCGTACATGTCGAAGTAGCCGCTGCGATCCGCCTGCTTGTTGAACGCCTCGATCGCGCGCCGCACAATCGCGCGGTTGTCCTCCTCGGCCATGCCTCGCTCCTCTCTGCGCCCTTAACCGGTGATCGCCCCCTGCGACGCGCTCGACACGCTGCGCGCGTATTTCGCAAACGCCCCACGCGGGTAGCGAGGCGCGGGCGGCTTCCACTCCGCCAACCGGCGCGACATCTCCGCCTCGTCGATCCCGATGTCCAGCCGCCGCTTGGCCACGTCGAAACTGATGATGTCGCCCTCGCGCACCGCGGCGATCGGCCCGCCCACCGCCGCTTCCGGCGCCACGTGCCCCGCCATGAGCCCGTGCGTCGCGCCGCTGAACCGGCCGTCCGTCAACAGCGCCACGCGCTCGCCCAGCCCCTCGCCGACGAGCGCGGCGGTGACACCCAGCATCTCGCGCATGCCCGGCCCGCCCTTCGGCCCTTCGTTGCGGATCACCACCACGTCCTCCGCCTTGATCCGCCCCGTCGTGACCGCCTGGAAGGCGTCCTCCTCCCGCTCGAAGACGCGCGCCGGGCCGCGGTGCGTGAGCCATTCATGGCCCGCAACCTTGATCACGCAGCCCTCTGGGGCCAGGTTGCCCTTGAGAATGACCAGCCCGCCGGTCGGCTTGAGCGCCCGCTCCACGGGCAGGATCACGTCCTGCCCCGGCGTCTCCACCGCTTCGGCCGCCTCCTCCGCAATCGTTCTCCCCGTCACCGTCATGACGTCGCCATGCAGTTTGCCCGCTTCCAGCAGCCGTTTCGCCAGCAGTGGCGTCCCCCCCGCCCGATCGACGTCCAGCGCCACGTAGCGCCCGCCCGGCCGCAGGTCGCCGATGATCGGCGTCTGCTCACTGATCCGGTCGAAATCGTCGAGGGTCAGCGGCACGTCCGCCTCTGCGGCGATCGCCAGCAGGTGCAGCACGGCGTTGGTGGACCCACCCGTCGCCGCGGTGCAGATGATCCCGTTCTCGATCGCCTTGCGCGTGAGGATCTCCCGCGGCAGGGTGCCCCGCTGCAGCGCCTGCATCAAGAGTTCGCCGCTGCGCCGCCCCACCTCGTTCTTGCGCGGGTCCGTCGCGCCGACGCTCCCGCTGCCCAGCGGCGCCATCCCGATGAACTCCATCACCATGGCCATGGTGTTCGCGGTGTACTGCGCGCCACACGCCCCGGCCCCTGGGCAGGCCACCTCTTCGATCGCCGTGAGCTCCGCTGCGCTGATGATGCCGGCGGCCTCCTGCCCCACTCCCTCAAACACGTCTTGGATGGTGATGTCGTGCCCCTTGTACCGCCCCGGCGCAATCGACCCGCTGTACAGCACCACCCCCGGGATGTTCAACCGCGCCAGCGCCATCGGGGCGGCCGGGATCGTCTTGTCACACCCCACGATGATCACCGCGGCATCAAAGGCATACCCCACGCCGCACAACTCGAGCGAGTCCGCGATCACCTCACGACTGATCAGCGACGCCTTCATCCCCTCCGTGCCCATGGCGATGCCGTCGCTGATCGAGATCGTGTTCACCTCCATCGGCGTGCCCCCGGCCGCCCGCACGCCGGCCATCACTTCCTGGGCCAGGGCCCGCTGGCTGTAGTTGCACGGCATCGTGCCGATCCAGCTATGCGCCACCATCACCAGCGGCTGGCGCAGGTCCTCGCTGCTGAACCCGACCGACTTGAAGTAGGAGCGCGCCGGCGCCCGGCCCGGCCCGTCGACGAGAACGTGGCTGCGGTGACGAGGGTCGAGAGGCATGCGGGATCCTCCTGCCGGTCGAATCGGAGTGCCGAGCGCGAACCGCCGGCCCGCGCCCGCCCAGGGTAGTGGACCGGCCGCTCCCCTTCAGCCCGATGCCGGCCGCGATCCGGCAGAGTACACTGCGCTCCAATATGGACGACACTCCGGCCCCGCCGGACACCGCCGAGCCCGGTGGCCGCTTCCCGGCTCTCGGTCATCGGGAATACCGCTGGCTCTGGGGCGCATCCGCCGCCTCCTCCGTCGCCCTCTGGTCCACCATCATGGCCCGGGCCTGGCTGGCGCTGGAGCTGACCGATAGCGGCCTCGCCATCGGCGTGGTCACGTTCGCCGCCATCGGGCCCTTCATGCTTTCGCCCTTGGGCGGCGTCTTGGCCGATCGCTTCGATCGCGCCCGCATCTTGCAGTGCGCCCGGTCGATCTCACTCCTCCTCTCGGTGACGCTGGCCGTTCTCGCCTTCACCGACGTCATCTCCTTCTGGCAACTCGCGCTGCTGGCTTTCGGCGATGGCTTGGCCCGCTCCGTCGAGAAGCCCGCGGAGTTCGCCCTGCTTCCCAACACCGTGCGGCCCAGCGCGCTGATGAACGCCGTCGCCCTCTCTTCGCTCGCGATGTGGGGCTCGCGCGCCATCGGCCCGGCAGTCGGCGGGCCGCTGCTGGCTGGCGGCGGCGCCGGGGGTGTCTTCGTGTTGGCGGCGGCTTTCCAGTTCACGTCCATCCTGGCGCTGACGCGCGTGCGCGTCCGCTCGACGGGCGATCTCAAGGGGGTGCAGGGGAGCGTGGTGGAGGAGGTCCGGGACAACCTCCGGGAGGGGCTCGCTTACGTCGGACGAGTGCCGGAGGTGCGCATGATCTTCGCCCTCACCGCGTTGCATTGCATGCTCACCATGTCGTTCGACACGCTCCTCCCCATCCTCGCCCGCGACGAGCTGGCCGGCGGCGAGCGCCTCTTCGCCTGGATGATCACCGGCATCGGCGTCGGCGCTCTGATCGGGACGCTGGCCCTCTCGACCATCGGCAGCGGGACCTCCCGGGGCGCGTTGTTCCTCGTGACCGGCGTCATCTCCGGGCTGGCGGTGCTCACGCTGGGACTGGCCCCCACGGTGACGGCCGCCATCGCCGCCGTCGTCGTCATCGGAGCCTCGCAGGCGATCTTCATGGCGCTCGCCCTCACGTTGATCCAGTCGGTGGTGCCGGACGCGCTCCGCGGACGGGTGATGAGCCTCTACCTGCTCGCCGCCGGTGGCGTGATGTCGCTGATGATGCTCGCCAACGGCGGCGCGGCGGACGTGATCGGCGTGCGCCCGCTCTTGGTCGGCCCCGCCATCGTCTTTGTGCTTGTGCTGGTGGCTTGGTCGCTCGCGCAGGGCGACCTGCGCGCCGTCTACCGCTCCGGCGCCCTCCGCGTACCCGCGGAGAGCGCCGCCTAGCAGCCTGGCGCTGCTAGCGCGGCAACGGTTTCACGCCGGACTCGGCCTCGGGCGTTTCCAGCGTGCGGGTGCGCGCCAGCCGCGCCAGGGGGACGTGGTAGTACCAGAGGAACGCCATCCCCACGATCGTGATCGGCACTAGCACTAAGCCGTGCAGGGCCGCCGCGTAGGCGATCGCTTTTTCCTCCGCATCTGGGACTTCACCGGCCAAGAAGATGAGGAGCACGGATTTCGCCGCCCATTCGAACGGGCCGATCCCGCCGCTGGTTGATGGGGCCGTGATGATGATGTTGGCCGCAGCGGCGATCAGCAAATACACCGGGAACGGTTGATTCAGCCCGAAACCCTCCCCCACCAGCCAGTACATCAGCGCCTCGAAGCCCCAGGCCGCGGCGCTGGTCCAGAGGGCGGAGGTAAACAGCCGTCGGCTCCGCAACGCCCCCAGCCCGGCGATGAATGCCCCGATCCACCCGTGGTCGCGGGAGCGCAGCCACGGCACCAACCGCAGGCCCCACCGCACCATCCGTTCCGCCGTCTCCGGGTGCGTCGCAATCCGGTAGCTCAACGCGAACGCGATGCTGACCCCGAAGATGAGGAAGCCCATGACGGCGGCCAGGGCGTCCCCGGCGTAGTCCATCCCAAAGATCCCCACCAAGCTCGCCGCCACGCCCACGCAGAGAAAGATCGTGAGCATGAGTCCGTCGAACAGCCGCTCCATGGCCACGCTGCCCAGGCCGCTCATCTGGCTGACGCCGAACCGCCGTCCGAAAACATGCGCGCGGACCACCTCGCCCGTGCGCGCCGGCAGCACGTTGTTGGTCGCGTAGCCGATGGCCACAATGGGGAACAGTTGTCGCGCCGGTATCGGACGCACCGGCATGAACAGGTAGTGCCACCGCACGGCGCGCAGCCAGACGCCCGCGAAATAGGCCGCCAGCCCCAGAAGGATCAGGCGCACGTCGGCCTCGCTGAACGCCCTCCCCACCGCCCCAAAGTCCGTGCCGCGCAGGAACAGCACCGCGAAAACGGCGCTCACCGCCATGCCCAGAAGCAGACGCCCCACCGGGCTCACGCTGAGCCCCAGCAGGCGTCGCATCAGGCGGACGGGCACGGCCCTACCTCCTGGCGCGGGTGCCACGGCATCGATGACGAGCGGTGGGGAATCCGCCACGGCCCGGAGCGCCCGCCGCGCCGCTCGGTTGCGGGGCCCTTCCGGTTGCGGCCACACGGGTGCGCACCCACCGGGCGATGCCCACGCCGGGGCCGTTGCCCAGCGCCGTCTCCACGATAAAGACGGAGGCCAGCGCCGCCGCCCCGCCGGCCAGAATGTCGGCGAAGTAATGCTCGCCCAAGTACATCAACGCAAACGTGAGCACAATGCAGTACAGCAGCGCGAAGGCGAAGAGCCGCGGGGCCCGCAGGAACACCGCCACGATCAGCGCGGTGAATGACGCCGCAAAGTGCAGCGATGGGATCGCCGCGCGCGGGTTGGGATCGGCGAAGACGCCAAACACGCTGTCCCAGACGCTCTGTCCCACCAGTTGCGGCCCCACGTCCTCCATGATCCGCCGGATCCCCGTAAGTGCTCCTTGCTCCACCGCCATCCAAGGCGGGACGGTGGGCACGAGATAGTAGAGCGCCACCGCAAAGAAGTACGTGCCGGCCATGATCACCGCCACCCGGAAGAACATCGCCCGCGCGAAAAAGAAGGTCGCCACCACCACGGCGTGCGGGAAGATGAACCAGCTCCAATGCACGAACGCGGAGAAGAACGCCAGCGCTCCCGGATCCCCCTGTGCGCCGCCCGCGCGCGCTTGCAGCCAGGCGGAGGGGGTGTCCCCGCCGAACATCCACAGCTCCCAGTCCAGGACGTAGCCGGTGCTCGCCTTGATCGAGGTTTCATCCGCCGCGTCCCGGAGTTGGGTGAAGAAGTAGAGGGCCACGACGTAGAACAGCCACGTGCGCAGCTCATAGCGGCGCGGCGTGACCCAGAGCAGCGCCCCCAGCGCAACCGGGAGCGTGAACGCCAGGCCGATGCTGTCGTAGCCCACGGTGAGGCGGATGATCGGCGCCGCCAGCCCAAACGCCAACAGCCCCCAGGCGGCCAGGCGCGCCCAGTCTCGCGCGCTCTTTGGTCGGTGCCATCCGGCGTGGAGGGAGGTCGCCGCGTGCTCCACGGACGTTCTACTGCGCTCGCTCAGCCGCGGCCAGCCCATGGCGTCATGATATCGCGCATGCCCGCCCGTGGCGCAGCCTGGGTTGGGTGGGCGTCCCGGCGCGGCCCGCGCGTCGCATTCTGCTCGTTGCCCCGGCTGTCCCTAGACTGAGGGCCATGCTGCGACGCCGCTCCCTGTTCCCCGCACTCTGGGTGGCCCTCGTCCTTGCCGGCGCGGTACTGACCGGGGGGGGCCTCCGCGCCGATGCTCCCGCGCCGCCGCCTCCGTCCTCTGGGGCCGAAAGCTTTCTCGACGGCGAGTTACTCGTGCGCTTCAAGACGGCGGCGACGCCCGATCTGCGCGTCGCCGCGCTCGACCGCCTCGACGTCCAGATCCTCGATGAGTATCCCCTGACAGGCATCACTCGTCTCCGCGTGCCGCTCGGGACCGTGGAGGAGACACGCCACCGCCTCTTGGCCGCCGGTCTGGTCGACCTGGCGGAGCCGAACTACAGCCTGCGCCTGGCGCAGGTGGTGCCCGACGACCCCCAGTACGCTACCGACCAGGCTTGGTTCTATGACCTCATGGGCGGGCCCGAGGCCTGGGCCGTCACCACCGGCCGCCCCGACGTGGTGGTCGCGCTCATCGACGGCGCTGTTGACCTCGACCATCCGGATCTCGCTTCCAACATCTGGACCAACCTCGGCGAGGTGCCCGGCAACGGCCTCGATGACGACGGCAACGGCTTCGTCGACGATATTAACGGCTACGACTTCATCAGCGATTGGCAGGGCAGCGGTTCGGGCCGGCCCGGCCAGGACAACGACCCCGACGCCAAGCCCGGTGACTCCGCCCTGGGGGACGGCGAGGACCAGGATCAGGACGGCGTCCCGGACGGCGCCGTCGGGCACGGCACGCAGGTTGCCGGGATCATCGCGGCGGTGGGCAACAATCAGTTCGGCATCGCCGGCGCCGCCTGGCAGGTGTCGATCATGGCGTTGCGCGTCACCAGCCCGGAAGGCGACGGCCTCTTCTCCGGTCTCGTCGCCGCCCTCGAGTACGCCATCGCCAACGGGGCCGACATCGTCAACATCAGCCTCGCGGCCAGTGTGCTCCCGCAGTCGGCCCAGATCGCGGTGGAGGCCGCAGCCGCTGCCGGCCTGATCCTGGTGGGGGCCGCCGGCAATACCGGGTTCGACGTGACCTTCCCCGCCGCGTTGCCCGATGTGATCGCCGTGGGCTCGCACGATGGGGAGCAGGCCCCGGACGTCCGTCCGCTCTTCTCCCCGATAGGCCCCGAGGTGGAGTTCGTGGCGCTCGGTGTAGACGTCCTGTCCACCAGCGTGCAGGCGCTGACCGGCGAGCCCACCTTCGACACGGGCACTGGCACGTCTTTCTCTGCTCCCTTCGTCACGGGCGCGGTCGTCTTGATCCGCGCCCTGGATCCCGCCGCCTCCTCCGATGATGTGCGCCGCCTGCTCAGCGACGGCGCCGTGGACCTCCCCGACGCCGGGGCGCCTGGTTGGGACGGCAGCGGCCGCTTGCACTTCGGCGCGACGCTCACGGCCCTCCAGGCCGGCGCGCCCGCGCCGCCGGCGATCACCCAGGCGCTCGTGGCCGTCACAGCCATCGAGCTGGAAGGGACCGCCGCCGTGGGCAGCGCCGTGGCGGTCTCCGCCGATCCGCCGGGCGAGCAGATCGCCACTGTCCAAGCCGACGCGACGGGCCACTTCACGCTGCGCGTCTTGCTGCAGCGCTTCGATGGCACGGTCGCCCAGGTCGCGCTCACCGCCGTCGCCACGAGCGCCGGTGGCGCCTCGCGTCCTTCCACGCCGCTGACCGTGGCCTTGCCGCGTGATGTGGTGCTGCGTCCCGGCTGGAACCTGGTGAGCTGGGCCGGCCCCACCGGCCCCGGCGACGTCGTGCTGGCCGATCTCCCCCCCGCCGCGCGCCGCGTCTTCGCCCGCAACGGGGAGGCGTGGGAACTGGCCGTGCCCGGTGACCCCCTCTTCACCATCGACGAGATCCGTACCGGCCAGGGGCTCTGGATCTTCATGGGACGAACGCCTCCGGTCCCCTGGCGGCAGTTCCGTGCGCTCTTCCAGGCACCGACGTTACAGCCAGGGTGGCAACTGGTCGTTTGGGCTGGTCCCACCACCGACCCACAAACGGCGCTCACCCAAACGACTGCGGAGATCGTGGCGGTCTACGCCTGGGCCGAGGAGCGGCAGCGCTTCCGCGCCTACATCTCGCGCAGCCCTCTGCCCCCGACGCTCACTGAACTTCCCCACTTTGAGGCCGTCTGGGTGCTGGTGGAGGGGCGCGGCGGTCCCTGGCCGCAGGGCTAGGGGGACATCTCGCTGGGCTCTGGCGCCGCCGCCTGCTCGTCCACGATGCGATCGCTGATCGTACGGCTCAGCGTCACGAGATCCACGCTTTGTCCTGCCGCGCTCGCCTTGTCGCCGGTGGTCACGGACTGCAGCACGAAGACCAGGCTGCCGCCGGTGGTGAAGATGATCAGGTCTGTCGCCACGTCTCGCGTGCGCCGCCCCCCCTCCTCGGATCCGTATCGCAGGGAGTAACGGACCGCCCGCTCCCCCATCCGAGGGTCGGCCAGTCGTTCGCGATCGAACAGCGTCTCATCGGGGCTGATGAACTGAAAGATGGTTTCGACCGTCTGCGCCGCGATGTAGTCCAACGCGCCGTGCGCGTCGTCAAGCGAGTTGAGAACCACCGTGATCACGAACACCAACTCGCCGGTCTCGAGATTGGCGAAGCCCTGGCCGTCGGAGCGGCCGGCCTCACTGGCCAGGCTCCCCAGCCCCGAGAGGACCGGATCGTCGCTCTCCAGCAACAGCCCAGGGATGTCGTGATAGAAGTTGATCTCCTCGAAACCCGCCGCGATGTCTTCCGCCAGCACCTCGACGATGACACCTGGGTTGCGCTCGGGCTCGGGCGCGGGTTCTACGGCCGGCTCGCTGCCGTTGCCCCCGCAGGCCGCCAGGACCAACCCTAGCGCGGCCAGCAGCGCGAGCGCTGGCCGCGCCCGACGAGAGACCGGGCTGCGCACCGTCACACCAGGCTCCGGCGCCTGCTCGTCGTGTTCCTGTCGCGTGGGGTGCGCAGGAGGATGCGGAAGCTGGTCCCCACCTGCGACCCGCTCTCCACTTGGATCTCCCCGCGTTGGGCGCGCACCAGCTCGCGCGCGATCGCCAGGCCCAGACCCGTCCCGCCCTGCGCGCCGCTGCGGTCGGAGCGGTAGTAGCGATCGAAGAGGTGTGGGATGGCGTCGGCGGCGATCCCCGATCCGGTGTCGCTCACCTCGATGCTCGCCGTGGCCTCGCTTTCCTGGCGGGCGCTGAGTCGCACTTGCCCGCCGGGCGGCGTGTGGCGCAAGGCGTTGTCGACTAGGTTCGCGAGCACCTGTTCCAGCCGGTCCACGTCGCCAATGACGGCTGGCACGTCTGTCGGTTCGAGGCGCAACTGCACGTTCAGCTCGTCCGCCCGCAGCGCAAACAGGTCGTGGACGTGCTGGAGCAAGTCGCCGACGGCGACGGGCTGCAGGACCAGCTCCAATTGCCCCGCCTCGATCCGAGAGAGGTCCAGCAGCCCCTCTACCAGCCGCAGCAGGCGCCGCGATTCCTCTTCGATGATGCGGTACGCGTTGCCCTGCGCAGCGCCGTCGTCGACGGTGCCGTCCAGCAGCGCCTGCGAAAAGCCGTGGATCGAGGTCAACGGCGTTTGCAGGTCATGCGAGACGTTCGCCAGGAAGTCGCGCAGGGCGGCCTGCTGGCTTTGCACTTCGTCGGTCATCTGGTTGAACGACTCTGCCAGCTCGCGCGCCTCCTTCGTGCCGCTCACCGACACCTTGTGATCGAAGCGGCCCCGCGCCACGCTCCGCGCCGCCGCGGTGGTGGCCTCCAGCGGCCGATAAATCGAGCGCGAAAGCAGGAGCGCCGCGATGATCGCCACCACCAGGGCCATGCCCCCGGCCACAACCAGCCGCGGGGTGAGATCGCCCAGCACCGCCTGCCGGTTCTCGTTCGGCAGCGCGAAGATGATGTGCGACGCGTTGAACCGCTCCGCCGCCTCCGCTTCCAGTCCAGTGGCCAAGTAGGTCAGGCGCGTGCCGTCCGCGCTGCTCAGATTGCCTTCCGCAAACCC
The DNA here is from genome assembly GCA_963663235.2 of Dehalococcoidia bacterium. Lineage (GTDB taxonomy): Bacteria > Chloroflexota > Dehalococcoidia > Bin125 > Bin125. The sequence continues at coordinate 149,740 of CAXXNO010000004.1, read as the reverse complement.
GTCCGTGCCCACGCCCACCTTGGCGAGGTCGATCTCCAGGCGCTCGCCGCGGAAGCGCGGGTCGCGGCTGGCTTCGCTGACCACAACCGCGTCTGCGTTGACGAACAGGATCAGTACGTCGGATTCTCCCCCGACGGTCCCCTGCAACTGTCGGCTGACCTCGAAGGCCCGGAAGTTCGCATCCGCCAGCGTCGCGACCGACTCATACACCGGTCCGCCGATCTGGCGCAGCGTGGAGGTGGCGAGCCGGTCCTGATAGCCGCCCAGCAGGAAGAACAGCACCACGCCCGCGATCACGAGCGTCAGCACGATCACCAGCGCGAGCGTGGCGTAGACCCGCGCACGGATCCCTTGCAGCGGCGAGAGCAGCTTCAGGCCCGGACGCGTCAGCCGGGCGCGCGGCCGCCGCAGTCCGACGCTAAGCGTCGCCACTGGGGGCCGCCGTTAGCTTGTAGCCCACGCCCCGGAGCGTCTCGATGCGTATGTCGCTGTCCTGGAGTCGCTGGCGCAGGTGGTTCACGTGCACGTCCACGGTGCGGGTTTCCCCCGCGAAGGTGTAGCCCCACACGATCTCTAGCAGTTGCTCGCGCGAGAGCGCGGCCCCCGCGTTCTGCGCCAGGCAAAAGAGCAGGTCGAACTCTTTGGTGCGAAGGTTGAGCGTGCGCGCGCCCAGCGTGGCCTCCCGCCGCTTGCGATGCAGATGCAGGCTCCCCATCTGCACGTCCACCCCCGAGCGCTGCAGGCCGTCCGCCCGCCGCAGGATCGCTTTGACCCGGGCCACCAACTCCTTGGGGTTGAACGGCTTCGTGAGGTAGTCGTCCGCGCCCAGCTCCAGCCCCTTCACCTTGATGGCATCCTCTTTGCGCACCGTGAGCATCAGGATCGGGACGTCCGACTCCTCGCGGAGCTCTTTGGTGACTTCAAACCCGTCAACGCGGGGCATCATCAGGTCCAGCACGATCAAGTCCGGCTGCAGCCGGCGCGCTTTGTCCAGCGCGTCCTGCCCGTCGACCGCGCTCTCAACCTGGTACCCCTCCTTCGAGAGGTACATGCGTATGAGTTCACGGATGTGCGGTTCGTCGTCCGCTACAAGGATGCGCATCGGGCCGCTTCCTGGGTCCGCCGCCTGCGCGCAGTATAACGGTCACTCAACCCGCAGGTAGGCGCCGACCGCGGTCTCCAGGTCACGACGCTCCTCCTCCGTCAGGTCCCGGTTCGGCGGCCGCGCCTGGGTCAGAGGCAGCCGTGCCGTCAGGGTGATCAGGTGCTTGAGCGCGCCGAACGCCGGAAAGCCCGCCAGCACGGCCCGCAGCCGCTCCAGCTCGGCCTGCGCCCGCGCGGCGTCGCCGCCACGACGGTGCGCCGCCTGGATCGCCAGCACCAGGTGCGGCACGGCGTTCCCGAGCCCGGTGACGCCGCCCACGCACCCGACGCCGTACAGCTCCGCGTGGTGCCGGTCCGACCCCGCCAGCACGGCCAGCTCCGGCGAAAGCTCCACGTACCGGCGCGTCCGCTCCACCTCCCCGCTCGAATCCTTGATCCCGATCACCTGCTCGCCGTGCAGCTCCAGCAGCGCCAGCGCCACTTCGTCGGGAATGTCCACCTGCGCTTTGGAGGGGATGTTGTACAGCAGCACCCGGCCCTGCGACGGCAGCGCCTCGATCACCGCGCTGTAGTAGGCGACCAGCCCCGCCGCGTCGGCGTCGGCGTAGAAGTACGGCGGCAGGATCGCCACGGCGTCGGCCCCGGCGTCGAGCGCGTCGTTGGCCGCGCGGATCGTGTCCGGCAGCGACGGCGTCCCCGCCCCCGCCACCACCCCCATCCCGCCCTTGTGTCGCACTGCCGTCTCGATGACCCGCTTGCGCTCCTCCACCCCCACCGACGACCCCTCGCCGTTGGTGCCCAGCGGAAACACCGATGTGATCCCTGCGTCTTCCAGGAACCGCAGATGCCCGGCCATCCACTCGTGGTCGACCGCCGCCCCGCCCCCCGTGAACGGCGTCACCGTCGCCACCATGATCCCCGTCAGGTCCAGCGCCATGCACCGATCCTAACGCTCCGGCCACCTCCTATACTCGACCCTCCGCGCCCGCATCGAGCGAGAGGCCCGCCCCATGCCCGACGCCGACAGCGCCCCCGACGCCGGCCTCGAAGACGCGGACGCCCTCCTCGCCCGCGGCGACGGCCTCGCCGTCACCACCCACTGGGAGGAGGCGCTCCAGGCCTACGACGCCGCGCTGGAGCTCCGCCCCGACCACGCCCCCTCTCACACCAAGCGCGGCCTCGCCCTGGCGCAGCTCTTCCGCTACCAGGAGGCCCTCGACGCCTACGACCGTTCCCTGGAGCTGGAGCCGGATGACCCCCTCACCCTGGCCCACCGCGCCATGCCGCTCGCCGGGTTGCAGCGCGGCATGCACGCCCTGCGCGCGGTCGACGCCGCCCTCAAGCTCGATACGAAGAGCGCAACGATCCACGGCATCCACGGCAGCCTCCTGCTGATGATCGGCCGCTATAACGAAACACTCGACGCTCTCGACCAAGCGCTCGAGCTCGAGGCGGACGTCCCCAGCGTCCTCTACGATCGCGCCTGCGCCCTCAGCCGCCTCGAACGCTTCGACGACGCCCTCGCCGATCTCGAGCGCACCTTCGATCTCGACTTCGCCCGCTTCGGCTACGCCGAGACGGACAACGACCTCGCCGACCTCCGATCGAGCGATGCGCACGGCCCCAAGTTCCGTGCCCTCGTGGCGCGTCACAAAGAAAAGAGCGCGGGCGCCTCGTAGACGCGCCGCGCGCCCCACGCGACGATCGGCGCATGTCCCCTCCGCCCGCCAATCGCCGCATCTACGTCACCACCGCTACAGGCTCCTTCCCCGCCGACCCTGCCCCTGTCTCTTGCGTCCGGCGGCTCGAAACTGCTATCCCAGGCCTGCCCGAGGGATCCTCAGCGATCAGCGCGGAAGGAGAGATCGATGGCCACTGCGGTCGTTTGTATCTCCCGCTCGCTCGGCGCCGGTGGAGAAGAGATCGGCGCCAGCGTCGCTCGCCGCCTCAAATATCGCTATATGGACGGCGCCATCATCATGAAAGCGGCGGCCAAGGCGCACGTCTCCCCGGCCGACGTCGTCGCCGCGGAGCGCAAGCGGCCGCTCATCGAACGGATCGTGCAAGCGATTACCACCACCGCCACCGTCGACCCCACCGGCGTCCTCGCCGGCCACCAAGCGGCCAACCCCCCACCGTCGAGCTACGAGCCCCTGATCATAGAGGTGATCTGCGAGGTCGGGGACGAAGGACGGGTCGTCATCGCGGCGCACGGGGCCAGCATGGCGCTCGCCGGCAAGAGCGATTGCTTGCGCGTGCTCGTCACCGCCTCCCCCGACACGCGGGCGCAGCGCCTTGTGCACACCGCCTCTATGAGTGAGCGTGACGCCAAGAAGACCGTCAAGGCCTCCGATCGCGACCGCCGCAGCTACCTCAAGCGCTTCTACCAGATCGAGGAGGAGCAGCCCACTCACTACGACCTCGTCATCAACACCGACATCCTCAGCTCGGAGCAAGCCGCCGATCTGATTGTGACCGCCGCCCAGGGCTAGGACTGCGCGCTGCCCGCCGGGTGATCGAGATAGTCGACGCGCAGCCGCCGTAATCGGCGTCGCTCCCTCCCCCTACGCCACCGTCCCCCCATCCACCACGTACACCCCGCCCGTTACGTACGACGCGTCCTTGCTGCACAGGAACGCCACCATCGCCGCCACCTCGCGCGGCTCGCCGTAGCGCTTCAGCAGCGGCCACTCTTGGAGCCGGGCCTGCGCCGCCTCAGGCTGGTCCGGCTCGATCATCCGCTCGATCCGGTGCAGCATCTCCGTCTCGATCGGCCCGGGGCAGATCGCGTTCACCCGGATCCCGTCCGCCGCGAACTCCTGCGCCGCCGTCCGTGTGAGCCCCAGCACCGCGTGCTTGCTGGCGTTGTAGGCCGAGTTGTTCGCTTCGCCCCGCAGCCCCGACGTCGACGACGTGATCACGATCGCCCCGCCGCCCCGCTCCCGCATGGCCGGGACCACGTGCTTCAGCCCTAGCCACACCCCCTTCACGTTGACCTCGAAGACCCGCTCCCAGGTCTCCTCCGGGTATTCCACGATCGGCGCGATAACGCCCTCGATCGCCGCGTTGTTGAAGAAGCAGTCGATCCCGCCCAAACGGCTCCTCGCCTCGCCCACGTAGCGCTGCACGTCGGCGGTGTCGCTCACGTCCGCCGCCACCGCGATCACCTCGCCTCCGGCCCGTTCGATCGCCGCCGCCGCTTGGTCCAGCGCGCTGCCCGCCAGGTCGACCAGCGCCAGTCGCGCCCCCTCCGACGCGAACCGCTCCGCCGTCGCCCGGCCGATGCCGCCGGCCGCGCCCGTGATCACGACAACCTTCTGCTCGAAGCGACGCGCCACGCTGCACTCCTTCGCGGTCCGCCTACGTTCCGACGGGGAGCGCCTCCCGGAAGCTCTGCAACGCGGCGTCCAGCGCCCAGGTCTGCGCCGGCTCGTGGTAGATCTCGTAGGCCTCGCAGGGGATCAGCACCAGCCGCTTCGGCTCGTTGGCCTTCTTGTATGCGTCCTGGATCTGGTCCAGCAGGTGGATAACGTCCCAACCGCCCGTGGTCACGATGGTCAGCGGTCGCGGCCCGATCTGGTGGATCACGCTCTCCGGGTTGAACTCGATGACTTTCTCGATCGACTCCAGCGTGATCTCCGGCTCCGCCACCAGCAGCGGCTCATCCGTCGTCTTCGCGTACGCGTCGAAGAACGCCATCGTCCGTGGGTTCATCGGGATGATCCCCTCGGGCCCCAGGCGCTGCGTCGGCGGCACCCGTTCGCTCGCGCCCGTTTCGTAGCGGCGCTCCCGGTCCGCCTCCAACCGGTCCAGCAGCGCCTCCCAGCCCGCGCTCGTGTACAGCGCCTGCATCCAGCGCCGCCCGTTGACCACCGGTACCTCCGACACCACCGCCTTCACCCGTCGATCGACCGCGGCCGTCCAGATCACTACCGCCCCTCCGAAGCTCGCCCCCCAGATCCCGATTTGCTCCGGGTCCACCTCCGGTCGCGTTTGCAGGTAGCTGATCGCGTTGCGGTAGTCTTCCACCTCGTTGAGCGGAAAGAGCTGCCCCCGCGGTTCCCCCTCGCTCTCGCCGAAGGTCCGGTAGTCGATGGCCAGCGTCACGTACCCCGCCCGACGGAAGTGCTCCGCGGGCGTCACCAGCGACTGCTTCAGGATCCCGAAGCCGTGTCCCAGCACCAGCCCAGGGCGCCGCTCCCCCGCCCGCATCCCCTCCGGAATATGGAGGTCGCCGGCGATGCGCACCCCGCCGCTCGGGATTCGTACCTGCTCCATTGCTGCCTCTTTCCCTCGACCGAAGTGCGCGGAGTCTAGTCCTCGCGCAGCGGCACCTCAACGGAGAACCGGCACGAACGAACGTCTCACGCTCCCTTGTTCGCACGGACGTGGCCGCTATATTGCCCGCGACCGTGGGAGGTGGCGATTTCATGCTGGACAAACTCGACCACGTCGGCATCGTCGCGCGTACCTGGGATGAGGCGTCGGAGGTCCTCCTCGGCCGGCTCGGCCTCCAGGTCGATGAGACCCGCACCACCCTCCCGGAGGGCACGCTCTTCAAGCCGCAGAACACCCGCATCTACTTCGTTCGGCCCGGCTCCGGCGAGGCCCGCATCGAAGTGCTGATCCCGCAGGACACAACCAGCGGCATCGCCCGCTACCTGGCCAAACGCGGCCCCGGCCTGCACCACATCTGCTTCGGCGTGCACGACCTTGAAGGTGAGATCCGACGCCTGCGCGAGAACGGCGTCACGCAGATCGACCTCGGCCCCAGCCATGACCCCTCACGCCTCCCCGCCGCCTTTTTCGTTCCCACCGACGTAGGCGGCATCCTCACGGAGTTGATCCCGTTTCGACCTTGACGGCTCCGCCCTCCGGCGACGGTGAGATCAGGTATAGGGACCAGTGCGGCTAAGAGCCCCGCCCACCTTCCGGCTCGCGTTCGCGCCCGGCGATGGTGGCGTGCAGCCCCACGACCGCGCCGGCCGCCGTGTCCACGAACGCGCGCGGCGCGCGTCGACGGCGCCCTCCATGCCAACCAGGCCGACATGGTTAACGATATGGTTGAAGAAGCCGACCAACCGCTGCCTCGGTGGTGGTGCGCCCTGGGACGGGAGCCTGATCGTGTCCGACGAACCGAGCTATACCAACCGCCTGGCGCGTGAGACCAGCCCCTATCTCCTCCAGCACGCCCACAATCCCGTCGACTGGTACGCCTGGAGTCCGGAGGCGTTCGAGAAGGCGCGGCAGGAGGACAAACCCGTGCTGGTGAGCATCGGCTATGCCGCCTGTCACTGGTGCCACGTGATGGAGCGCGAGTCGTTCGAGGATCCGGCCGCCGCACAACGCCAGAACGACCTCTTCGTCAGCATCAAAGTTGACCGCGAGGAGCGCCCCGACGTCGATGAGATCTATATGCAGGCCGTGCAGCTCCTGCGCGGGCAGGGGGGCTGGCCGCTGAACGTGTTCTGCCTCCCGGACGGTCGTCCCTTCTTCGGCGGCACCTACTTCCCGCCGGACCGACGAATGGGCATGCCGTCCTGGACCGAAGTGCTGGAGTCCGTTGCAGTCGCCTACCGCGATCGCCGCGAAGACATCGCGCAGCAGGCCGGCAAGCTCGTCGAGAGTTTGGGCAAGGCGACGACCCTCGCCCCCGCCGAAGCGACGCCCGACGCAACCGAGTCGCTGCGCACCACCGCCTCCGCGATCATGGAGGCCTACGATCCGCGCGACGGCGGCTTCGGCGGGGCGCCCAAGTTCCCGCAGCCGTTCTTCCCCCGCCTGCTCCTGCATTACGCGCACGCCGCCGCCGACGAGCGCTCGCGGGAGCAGGCCCTCTTCACGCTCCGCAAGATGGCGGAGGGCGGGATGTACGACCAGTTGGGCGGCGGCTTCCACCGCTACTCCGTCGACGCCGAGTGGTTGGTGCCGCACTTCGAAAAGATGCTGTACGACAACGCCCTCCTAGCGCCGCTCTACCTCGACGCGGCGCGACTCACCGAGGACCCGTTTTACGCACGCATTGCCGAGGAGACGCTCGACTACCTGCTTCGCGACATGCGCTCGCCCGAGGGCGCCTTCTACTCCAGCACCGACGCCGACTCCGAAGGCGAGGAGGGCAAGTACTTCGTTTGGACGCCGGCCGACACCGAGCGCCTGCTGGGCCCCGACGACGCGCCGGTCTTCAACCGCTATTACGACGTCTCCGATCCCGGCAACTTCGAGGGCAAGTCCATCCTGCACCCGACGGCGAGTGTGGAGGACGTCGCCAACTGGCAGGGGCGGTCCGCTGAGGACGTCGCGGCGCTCCTGGCGCGCGGGCGCGCGGCTCTCTTGGCCGAACGCGCCACCCGGATCCCGCCGGCGACCGATACCAAGATCATCGTGGCCTGGAACGGCATGGCGATCGACGCGCTGGCGCAGGGTGGCGCGACGCTCGCCGCGCCGCACTTCCTGGAAGCCGCCGAGCAGGCCGCCGCCTTCCTCCTCGACACGTTGCGGCCCGACGGCGGGCTCTTCCGCATCTACGCGGGCGGACGCGCGTCGGTGCCAGCCTTCCTGGAGGATTACGCCGCCTTTGCCGACGCTCTCCTCTCGCTCCACGAGGCCACCGGCGACGAGCGCTGGTTCGGCGAGGCGCTCTCGCTTGGGCAGGAGATGCTGGCGAAGTTCTGGGATGAGGCCGACGGCGGCTTCTTCACCGCCGGCAGTGACAACGAAGCCTTGATCACGCGCAGCAAGCCCGCCTCCGACGGCGCCACCCCATCAGGCAACTCCCACGCCGCCAAGGTGCTGGCCCGGCTCTACGCGCTCACCGGGGAGGGGAAGTTCGCCGACCGCTTGGAGGCCACGGCGCGCGCGCACGCCCTGATCCTGGCGCGCGCGCCCACGATGATGCCGCTCTTGGTCACCACGCTCGACTGGCTCCAGCGACACCAGACCGTCACCGTAGTCGGCGATCCCGACAGCGCCGATACGCAAGCCCTCCTGCGCGCGGTCCGGGACGGTTATTTCCCCACCCTCGCCCTGGCGCAGAGAGCGCCTGGCGCGCCGACGCAGGTGCCGCAACTGGATGGCAAGGAGCCGCGCGATGGCGTCGCCACGGCCTACGTCTGTCACGGCTTCACGTGCAGCCTGCCCGTGACCACGCCGGACGCCCTGCTGGCCTTGCTCGCGGAGGGGACGCCCGCCGCCGGTTAGCGGAGCCGGGCCTGGCCTGGTGGCGTCCAGACGGACGCGATGCGCGCAGCGTTATACTCGCCCGGCTTCGCGCCACGCGTCGCCTCAGACTTGCCTCAGATTTGGGGGGTGCCCGATGTCCCACGCCTTTCGATCCGCTGTGGAGTTGGTCGCGCTCTACCGTGCTGGCGATGCCTCACCCCGCGACGTCGTCGACGAGGTGCTGGAGCGCATCGACCGGCTCAATCCGGTCCTGCACGCTTTTCTCACCGTCACCGCTGATATCGCCCGCCGCCAGGCCGCCGCTGCGGAGGCGCGCTACGTCGATGCGCGCGCGCGCGGCGACCTCGATGCGCTGCCGCCGCTGCTCGGGGTGCCCGTCTCCATCAAGGACCTGCACGATGTTGCCGGTGTCCGCACCACGCAGGGCTCCAAGATCTTCGAAAACCACATCGCCGACTCCAGCGGCATCCCCTACGAGCGCCTGGAGGCGGCCGGCGCCGTGCTCCTGGGCAAGACCAACACGCCGGAGTTCGGCCTGGTCACCGTCACCGAGAACTTGCTCGGCGATCCCGTCGGCACGCCCTGGAATCTGGAGCGCGTGGCCGGCGGCTCCAGCGGTGGGGCCGGAGCGGCCGTCGCGGCCGGTCTCGGACCTCTGGCGCATGGCAGCGACGGCGGCGGCTCGATCCGCCTCCCGGCCGCCTTCAACGGCGTTGTGGGGATCAAGCCCACCCAAGGACGCATCCCCACCGCCCGCCCGCGCGCTGCGGGCATGCCGCGGATCTCCACCGAGGGACCGTTGGCGCGCACCGTCCGCGACGCCGCTCTGATGCTGCAAGTGATGGCCGGGCCCGACCCGCGAGACCCCACGGCCCTTCCCGACGACCCCGACGACTACCTCGCCGCCTGCGACCGCACCGATCTGCGCGACCTGCGCATCGCCTGGAGCCCGGACCTCGGCTTCGCGACGGTCGAGTCGTCCGTCTTGGCCAACTGCGAGCGCGCCCTGGCGCAGCTACGCGAGCGCGGCGCGACCGTCGAAGCCGCCACCCCCGACGTCCCCTACCCCTTTGACATTTTCCCTCCGATCGCGATGGCCGGCGCCGCCGCCAACCACGGCGCGCTCTACGACTCCGACGGTGACCGTCTCACCCGCTACGTCCGCCGCGCCGTCGAGGAGGGTCGCGCGCAGGACGGCGCGACAGTCGTGCAGGCGTACGCCACCCTGGAGGACTATCGGGCGCGTATGCGTCTCTTCTTCCTTGACTATGACCTGCTGCTCACACCGGGGACCGCGGTGCCGGCGTTCCCGCACCACCAGTGGGTCAAGGAGATCGAGGGCAAGCCGGCGATCAAGTTCTGGGGCGCCACGCCCTTCACCGTGCCCTTCAATCTCAGCCTCCAGCCCGCAATCTCCGTGCCCACCGGGTTCAGCCCCGAGGCGCTGCCCACCGCGATCCAGATCGTCGCCCGCGGCGGCGAGGAGGTCACGGCGATACGCGCCGCCGCCGCCCTGGAGGAGGCCTTCGCCTGGGCCGCGAGCCGTCCGGCTCTCGCAGAGCTCTAGTCAGCCCCCGCGGCGTTGCCCGGCGGATTCGGCGCGTGTCGCGCGTGCGCTATGGCAGCGGCTACGGCCCGGTTAGCATGGATCCAGATGCCGGACCTCGCCCTCGATCCTCATATCTTCCGGGCCTACGACATCCGCGGGATCGCCGCTGAGGAGTTCACGCCTGCGGTCGCCGAGCGACTCGGAGCGGCGTTCGCCACCTATCTGCGACGACGATTCGACGGCCGGCGCATCGCGGTCGGCCGCGATAGCCGCCCCTCGTCGCCCGCGCTCTACGACGCCCTGATCGCGGGAGCGCGGGGCGCTGGGGTCGATGTCACTGCCGTGGGGCTGAGTCCGAGCCCGGTCGTCGGTTTCGCCGCGGCGGCCTGGGGGCTGGACGGTGCGGTGAATGTCACGGCCAGCCACAACCCGATCGAGTTCAACGGCGCCAAGCTCGTGCAGCGCGGGGCGTCGGCGCTGCTGCCCGAGGAGATCCAGGAGGTCCGGCGGCTGGCCGAGTCGGGCGATCTCGACCACGGTCGCGGCGCCCTGGACGAGCGCGATCCCAAACCCGAATACCTGGCGCTCCTGGCTGAGCGCTTTCGTCTCGCCCGCCCCCTCACGGTGGTCGCCGATCCTGGCAACGGCGTCGCCACGCTGACTGGGCCGGAGGCGCTGCGGCGGATCGGCTGTGACGTGATCGGGCTGTACACGGAGTTGCTGGAGGGGTTCCCCAACCACGTGCCGAACCCGCAGGATCCGCAGACCATGGTGCAGTTGTGCGCGGCGGTCCAAGAGCACGCCGCCGATGTGGGCTTCGCGTGGGACGGCGACGGCGACCGCGTCGGCATGGTGGACGAGCGGGGCGTCCGCTATGACGCGGACTGGCTCGTGGCCCTGCTCGCGCGCGACGTGCTCACGCGCCATCCTGGTGCGCGCATCTTGCTCGATGCCAAGACCTCGCTCAGCGCCATCCGGGACGTCCGCGCCCACGGCGGCGAGCCGGTGCTGACTCCAACCGGATATTCGCTGCTCCGCCGGCGCATTGAGGCGGAGAAGATCCTCTTCGGCGGCGAGGCCAGCGGCCACATCGTCTTCGCGGAGGACTACTACGGCATCGACGACGGCGTGTACGCGGCCTGCGCGGCCGCCAAGATCCTGGCGGCGGAGAGCCGGCCGCTCTCCGCGCATCTCGCCGGCATGCAGCGCTTGGTCACCTCCCCCGAGATCATGCTGCCCTGCGCGGACGAGGCCAAGTTCCGCGTCGCGGCGGCGATCACGGAGCGCCTGCGCGCCGCCGCCGTCGCCGTCGATGCAGACGGCACGCGCATCGACTTCGGCGATGGCTGGGCCCTCGTGCGCGCCTCAAACACCAATCCGGTCCTCTCGATCCGGATGGAGGCGGAAGATCGCGACCGCTACGAGGCGATCCGATCGCGCGTCTTCCAGATGGTGGCCGAGCATCCCGAGGTGACGCTGCCGCCGGACTTCGGCGAACCGGCGCCCTCGGGAGGATAGAATCGCAGCGGGTCGGGCGTCACGGACTTCGATCCAATCGCGCAATCACGGACGCCAATGCCACCGATCACTTTGAACCCTTTGATGTTCCGTGCCTACGACATTCGCGGCACAGTGGGCGACGATCTGACACCGGCGGTGGCGGAGCGCATCGGCCGCGCCTACGGCACCTACCTCGTTCGCCAGTACGATGTGCATGAGATCGTCGCCGGGCGGGACAACCGTCCTTCCTCGGTGGCGCTGCGCGATGGCTTCGTCGAGGGTGTGCGCGCCGCGGGCGTTTCGGTCGTCGATATCGGGCTGGCGCCTTCGCCCCTGCTCTATTTCGCCGCCGCGCACTGGGGCCTCGATGGCGGCGTCAGCGTGACCGGCAGCCACAATCCGACCCATATGAACGGCATGAAGCTGCTGGAGCGACGCGGCATTCCCCTGGCCCCCGATGAGATCCAGCGGGTGCGCGAGATCGCCCAGGGCGACGATTTCGAGGGCGGCCGGGGCGCCCTCAGCGAGCGCGACGCCAAGCCGGAGTATTGGGATCTCCTCACGCGACGCTTTGCCTTGCCCCGGCGCATCAAAGTGGTCACGGACGCCGGCAACGCCGTCGCGACCCTGACGGGCCCGGAGGCGTTGCGACGCATCGGCTGTGACGTGGTCGAGCTCTTTGCCGAGTTGGACGGCACCTTCCCCCATCACCTGCCCGATCCCCAGGTGGCGGAAACGATGACGGCGCTCCGCGCGGCCGTGCTCCAACATGGCGCCGACCTCGGCGTCGCCTGGGACGGCGACGGCGATCGCTTCGGCTTAGTAAACGAGCGCGGCGTCCGCTACCAGGCGGACGAGATCCTGGCGGTGCTGGCCCGTGATCTGCTCGCGCGGCGTCCCGGCGAGCGCGTGCTGGTGGACGTCAAGACCTCGCTCACCGCGGTCGACGACATCCGCTCGCGGGGCGGCGTTCCCGTCTTCGCCCCAACGGGGCACTCCCTCGGGAAGCGCAAGATGCGCGACGAGGGGATCCTCCTCGGGGGGGAAGGCAGCGCGCACTACTACTTTGCCGAGGACTACTACGGCCTCGACGACGCGGTCTTCGCCGCCTGCCTGTTCGCTCGCATGCTCGCGGCCGATGACCAGCCCCTCTCGGCGCATTTCCAGGGGCTGCGCGCGTTTGTGACCTCGCCGGAACTGAAGCTGCCCTGCCCGGATCGGGCCAAGTTTCGCGTGGCCGCGGAGATCACGGCGCACTTCCGCGACCTCTATTCCGTCATGGAGATCGACGGCGCGCGCATAGACTTCGACGACGGTTGGGCGCTGGTGCGCGCCTCCAACACCGGCCCGGTGCTCTCCGTCCGTATCGAGGCCCAGAGCCGCGACCGCTACGATGCCATCCGCGCGATTATCTGGGACGCGCTGGCGCAGCATCCGGAGGTCACGATCCCGGAGGGGGTGGGCGAGCCCGCTTCCTGAAGCCGCCGCCTCCCGCACGAGAGCGAGGACGACATGAGCGCAGCGCTATCCGAGATCAAGACGGTCGCCGTCGTCGGCGCCGGGACCATGGGCGCCGGAATCGCGCAGGTCGCGGTGCAGCGCGGCTACGCCGTGGTGCTGCGGGATGTCGACGACGCGCTGATCCAGAAGGGAATCGCCTCGGCCACGCGCGGGCTGGAGCGGCTGGTGCAGCGTGACCGCATGGGCGCCGCCGACCGCGACGCCGCCCTCGCCCGTCTGCGCGGCAGCACGGATCTAGGCGACCTGGCTCACGCCGACGTCGTGATCGAGGCGGCCAGCGAGCGCCTCGATCTCAAGCGCCGCATCTTTGAGGAGCTGGATAAGGCTTGCCCCGCGGCGCGGCTGCTGGCCAGCAATACGTCCTCGCTCTCCCTCCAGAACCTGGCCGGCGCGACGCAGACGCCCCAGCGGGTATTGGGCCTGCACTTCTTCAATCCGGCGCCGGTGCTGCCCCTGGTGGAGATCGTCGTGCCCTACACCGCCGACCCCGACGCCGTGGAATTGGCCGAGAGGTTCGTGCGCAGCCTGGAGAAGACGCCCGTGCGCGCCAAGGACACGCCCGGCTTTATCTCCAACCGCCTGCTGGTCCCCTTCGTGCTGGACGCGCTCCGCTTGCTCGAGTCCGGCGTGGCCACGGCGGAAGACATCGATAACGCCTGCCACCTGGGCTTCAGCCACGCCATGGGACCGCTGGCCACCGCCGACCTCATCGGCCTCGACGTGCTCATCGACGTGGCGGAGAGCATGTACGACGAGCTGCGCGACCCGCGTCTGGTCCCGCCGACTATCGTGCGGCGCTACGTCGAGGCCGGCTGGCTCGGTCGCAAGAGTGGCCGCGGCGTCTACGAGTACCCGCGGGCCTGACTCGGCGCCGCCCGCGCGATTGTCCTCCTGCTGGGAGAAGGCGTGGTTGGGACGCGCCCGCGCCGCCAGCCACGGCGCACCGAGGCTGTGTCGGGAGAGCGCTTGTCCCTCGTGGGGGGACGGGCGGCGCCGGGGCAGACCCGGCCGATACGGGCGTGGCGGCGGAATCGGCCACCTGGGGGGCTCCATCGCATATCCGGCGGCCTCGTTCGGCGAATCGTCGCCAACGATACGGGAGAATCGCGGGCGCGCTACCGCCCGCTGCCGCGGGATCCGGCGGACGAATCCCAGACAGCATGGGGTTCGTTTCGTAAGTTTTGTCCTACCGATGACCGGCGCCGGCTCGTCCGGTCCCGGCCTGCGGGATCGGTACGCCCGCCGGACGGCACGCTTCCAAGAGGCGGAGCGCACCGCGGTGAGGAGGAGTGATGCGAGCGAGCGTCCCGTTCATCTGGATCGCAGCGCTGGGCGTCGATCGCGTCCGTCCCGCCGAGCAGGCTTGCTCGGCGAAGCAGGGTCGCCGGGCGAAGGCACCGTCGCCAGTGGTTGCGGGGCCGACGGGCGGCCACGGTCTACGATCTCCGCTCGGGGGAAGGGCCGGCGGCGTTTCGGAGAGTCGATGACCACGTCCATCTCTGGAACCGGTGGCCGAAGCGGACCTGATCACGTGGTCGCCCGTGAGGATCCCTCTGCCTCCTCCAGGAAGTCAATGACGATTCGGTAGGTGTTCTTCCCTGCATCCCTCCGCTTGGTTCATCGTGCCGACTGTCCCGAGCCCTCGATCGTTCGGGTGATTCCTTCGATGCCCTCGTCGACGCGAGCTGCGGGCATGCCCCGTTGCGTAATACGTAATCCCGTGCCGCGACGATGCCGAGGCGCCAGGGACAGCTCGCCTGCCTCCCGACTTGAGAGACGCCCCATTTCCCCAAGCAGGGCCTGCAATTCATCCGTCTTCCCTATGAGCGAACGCGCGACGGCGATCCCGTCATTCCGCCCAAACTCATCGGGATCATCCGGGACACCCCGCCCGTTTTCGATGTGGTTCAACTGGGTATCCGTTCGGCCCAGTTCCCTGGCGACCTCCCACTGATTGAGCTGCGCGCGTTCGCGCAGCAATCGGAGGCGTCGCCGGAGTGGTCAAGGGAGACCGGTTCGCTTGGCTCATCCAGGAAGAGCAGTGGATCGGCCCGCTGTCTCTTCCCGGCTCCCGCCGTCCTGGCCGATCAAGCCATGGATCGGGAGCGCCCTCGGGATTGGACGATTGGGCGAGGCGTGGGGCCGCGGCCATCGCGCGCCGGCGGCGTCCGAACGAGCGCGCCGGACGTGCGGCAGGGGCGCGCCGGGGTCACGACCCTGTGGCTGTTTCCCCACGGATCGTGACGTCACGGGCCAGCGGCGGCGGCACGGCCAACCCCTTGCGCTTTTCCTGCAGCCGCTCCAGCTCATGCAGTGCCCGGTAGAGAGTTCGTTCGATCGCCGTCTCGTATCGCGACAGCTTGGAAAACGCGTCGGAGGCGCGGATGAAGGGGAGGCCCAGGTCCAGTTTCCCGCGAGGTCGCGGTGATCCACTCCAGATCCTGTGCGAAGATCGCGGTCTCGACGTGCCCGCAGCGCCGCAGCCGCCAGAGCGCGGCTACGATCCGGTCGACCAGGGCCGCCTCGAGCTCGCCCTCCGGCAGGAGAGCGTCCCGTATGCTGCCTGCCAAGGCATCGAGTGCGGCAGCGTCCTCACCGTCCACGACGAGCGTCCTCGCGAGGAGCCCATGCGTGCGCGCGTTCTGGCTGGCGCGCCGCTTGCCTTCCGCCGTGCGCGGGCCGGTGCTGCGGAGCGCGTTGCGACGATTCGCCACGAGATTTCGATCGGTGGTCACGTCGGTTTTCCGTCTCTTCCCGTCGACCACGCTTATGTTAGGCTCACTTCGCTCGCCGAGTACAGCGTCTATTGATGCCGGCGTTATACGCTCGCGTCGTTCCCGGATCGATGGCCGTGACTCAAGCGCGTCGCGCCTGCCGGCGGTTCACGCCCGCTGGGAGCCCTCGCTCCGATCGTCTGTGTCAGAATCTCCTATCCCGCGCGAAGTATGGCTGCACACCGACTACTCATCGAGCAACGCGTCATCGAGCAACGCTACGGACTACGGAGGGTGAGAATGCCTGGACGACCGTCCCGAATTTGGGTCTTGGCCGGCACGATGACGCTCGGGCCGATGGGTGCCCTGGGCGTGGCAATCGTTGGCCCCTAGGCCGGGGGCGCCGAAGCGACCCAAGCGGAGATCCGCTTCAGTGACAACTTCGGGACGACCTCCAGTGGGGACGTACCGGGCTGGGCGGAATTCGACCCTGTTGCGCGGTTGGTGACGCCTCGATCCGGCTCACAGGCGCCGGAGACGGCTCCTTGCGGCTGGTCACGGGCGGGCGCGCGTCCCGCGAGGTCAACACGGGCGGCCTGCAGAACGTCCACCTGGAGTCCACCTGGGGGCAGAGCACCGCAGCCGGGAACATCGACCCTGGCTCGCTCGTCGTCGAGTGGCGTCTGAGAGGGGGGACCTGGAGCACGGTGCAGGTGCACGAGTTGGCCCTCAACCTGACCACCGGACCTGCAGCCAACACGGTTGACGCGCTGCTGCCCGGCGCGGAGGGCGGGCTGATCGAGATCCGCTTCACCGGCAACACCACGCTGGGGACCCACGAGGCGCGCGTCGACAATGTGGTCGTCAGCGGCGACCCGCCGGCGGAGCCCGTGCCGCCTCCGGCCGTCGTGCGCGAGGTGACGCGCCTGCGGGGCTGGAACCTGGTCGCCTGGACCGGGCCCGACGGCACAGTGGTGGCGGAAGCCGCGGCCGACCTGGGCACGGCGCTGATCGCCATGTTCACGTGGGAGGCCCAGGCGCAAGCCTTCCTCCGCTACGGCCCCGGCGATCTCGCCATCCTCAACACGCTGAGGACGCTCAACGACGGCGACGGCGTCTGGGTGCGGGTCAGCCGCACCGTGATCTGGCCGCCGCCGCTCCCATAGCGAGAACTGCTGCCGTCGCAGGGAGCGTGGGGCGGCGGAATTCGCCGGCCGCTCGGAGCGGGCCGCTGCAGGCAGAGGCGGGCGTGCGCTATCCTGCGCGCAATGGCGCGCCCCAAAACTCGCTCGTTGCGCCGCGCATCGCTCCGGCACGGCGTGCGAGCGCGCTGGCATCCGCTCCGCTTTTTGCGGGCCCACTGGCTCCCCTACCTGGTGGTGCTGCCGGTCGGGGCCGTGATCGTTATTGTCGTGGCCGTGCTGACGGCGGGCGGCGACGACGACGACGCGCCGGAGGCGCGGCAGTTCGTCCATCTGCACCTGGACGGGGTAGCGCATCCCCACGGCGGTGCGGGCGTACCAGGCGCCTCGCCGCTGGACGAGCACCCCCTGGAGCGGGCGCTGGGCGCCCTGGTGGAGCCGGAGCCGGGCCTGATCCCCCCGTCGGCGGCGGCCGCGGGGAGTCACACCTTTTTAGGGCTCCTCTTCGTGAGTCGCGACCCGCACTTCGACGCCTGGAGCGACTACATGCAGGTCCCCGGCCTGCTGGCGCTACAGGGCTGGCGCGAAGGGGAAGGCGTGGAGGCGGGCTTCGCCTCGACCTCCCTCTACCCGGCCGCCGACGCGCAGCTGGCCGCCGCGGCCTTCGAGAGCCTCCGCCGAGCCGACGGCGCGCAGATCCTCTCGATCACCGACGCCAACCTGGAGCTGGAGGCGTTCCAACGGTTGGCGGACCCCGGGCTGGGCGACGAATCGCTCGCCTACCGCATCCGCCACCAGGTGAGGGGCCAGAGCCCGGCGGAGGCGCGGGACACGACGGTCATCTGGGTGCGCGTGGGTGGCAGCGTCTTTTTCAGCGCCCGCAGCGAGCTCGCGCACGCCGGGGCGGAGGTGCCGGCGCCCGAGGCCGTGGACATCGAGGCGCTGGTGCGGAGTCTGGCGGCGCGGGTCGCCGCGTTCGACCCCGCAGCCCCCGCCTCCCCCTCCGCATCGCCTGATGATGCAGAGGGGGGCGGAGAGTGAGTTCGGCTCTTTGCTCAATTACTTGATCCCCTGCTCCCATCAGCGCCGGATTCTCCGCGTCCATCTTGTGGGCGCGTACCATGGGTCCTCCGCCCCCGGGGCCTTGAGAAGACCGCCCCGGACGCCTCGTCTGGTGGGGTGGGGCGCATAACATAACATGCCTCGCCTATCTGGTTAAGCCTCCGTAAAACCGGCCGGGAGGTGATTGCCTCACTCTCCGCCCCCTTCTACCGTTGGCCAGGACTCTTAGTCAGGCGGATTCGATCCTTCACCCTTCGCGGGTGAGAAACGGCACGGAGAGGAGGCCCTAGTCCTTCGCGCGCCACCTTTGCGGAAGCGAAGGGGGAAGAGAAGGACGCGAGCGAGCGAACGAACAGGTAAACGGAGCGTTCTCAAACTCCTGAAAGAGAAGATGGAGACATAGATTAATGAGCAGAACACAGATGCGGGCTCTGACAATTAGCCCGCACTATCTCTTGGTAGCGCTGGCGTTGGCCCTGCTTGCCGCGGTGGCGTTTGCCGCGCTGCCGTTCCGGCAGGCAGAGGCCGATCACACGGCGAGTTTCGAGCCGGACGATATCTCGGCCAACGGTGCCACGGAATTGAAAATCATGGGGAATACGTCCCGACGCCGATGGCACGACCTTCTACGTGTCCAGCATCGACGAGGTCAGCACAGGCTCGGCGCAGTTCACCGCCAACGCCGGCCAGTCCCTCATCTGTTTCAATGACGAGGCACTCTGTGACATCGATGAAGGATGCGGAGTAGGTAAACTGAAGCTACTACTGTCGGTCTGACGGGTACAGGCACCGCGGGTAACGTCGTGGTCAACATCACCCAGGGCGGACCGGGCGCAGATTCCAGTCCGATCCAGGTGGCCTACACGCAGATTGCGGTGGTCTCCAGCATTCAAGCTCGTCGCGGCGAATGGTACCGCTGAGGCCTGACCCGGGCCGAGCCGCAGACCCGAAGGCGGCGGACTCGCCCTCGTTGGTGAACCTGCCGCTCACAGCTGCTGCGGCGCCAGGCGATCAGATCGTCTTGAGCGCGATCGTGCGGGACACCATGGCGAACCGGCCCCGGGAACCCCGACGACGTTCCAAGTCATAGGTCAGGGCCTCTTCCAGGACACTCTTGGCACCGCTAACGTCGTGAACTCTGCGGTCCTCAATGGTGCTGGCCTATTCCGCCGCCGACGCGGCAACGGAGCGGGAGCGACGGCTGCGCCAATGGTGTGTGCGGCCCTGCAGTCCTGCGTCGGGAACACGGAGACGTTAACGACGGCGAAGTAATGCGGCCGAGCCTGAGGGCAGGGTGTCGCCTCCGTGTCGTTCGAGTGTGCCGGCGTGGCCGGCCCCTTCGAGATCACGGCGAGGGTCGGCGCTGTCGTCAGTAACACGATCGTCGGTAACTGCGTCGGCGAGGGCGTCACCGTTGAGGTGGACACCTTTAGCACCACGGCAGGATGCGGGGGTTCCGAACGTCCCGCAGGACATCGTCCTCGGCCAGGATTCGGCGGAATGGGCGGCACGGCCAACGATGAGGTCTACGTTGTGGGCCGCGTGCTCGACGCGGCTGGCCTGGAAGTGGCCGGCGCAAGTTGAGTTTCACCGTGACGAATTCGGCGGGCGTGTCGCAGAGCCTCTTCGTTGCTGGCGAAGCTGGCGCCGAAGGGAAATGGTCTGCCCACCGGGCCGGGCGGCAGCGGTTGCGTTGCCGGCGGCGAGAAGTGTGCGGGTATGACGAAGCTCGGAGCCGGGAACGCTGGCGGCATCGCGCACGTGGGCGTGATCAACTTCGATGACGACACGCTGGTGAAGGACACCTTCACCATCACCGCGACCTGCACGGATGGCTGCGTGTCGACGATGATCGAGCGACACGGATGAGTTCGTGACGGCCGGGCCGGTCGTGGATGTCACGGTGGACGGTCCCGCGAACATCGACGTCGGCATGGACGGCTATGTACACGGCGTCCGGTTGGGACCTCGACGGCGACCCGGTGGCGGACGGCACGGCCACGCACTGGATCTCGACGAGTACGAGGATCCTGTTCAGGACCGCCAGTGGCCTTGCCGGGCTTCGCGGCCCCTGTCGAGACCATCGGCGGCACGGCTGGTGGCCGTGCCGTGATTACGGCGTTCGGCCTGTCCCAGGGGGCCACGGAGATCGTGGTCAGCATGGGGTCGGAGAATGCGATCTACCACATAACCGTGGACGCATGACGACGCCGTGGACGGTGACGACGCCGTGGACGGTGAGGACGCCGTGGACGGTGAGGACGCCGTGGACGGTGACGAGGCCGTGGACGGTGACGACGTCCTCTCGCTGAACGCGGGGGGGCAGTTCGTCTCCTGGGCCTTCGGCCCGGCCTCGGCCGCGAATGTCTTCGCCACCGTCAAGATCGCCTGGCTGTTCAACCCGTCGATTAACGAGTGGGACACGAACTTCTTCCCGGCGCTCGGCGCCGTCGACTTCGCCATAGATGATGGCGCCATCCTGTGGGTCGTCTCCGAGATGGCGCAGGACATCGTCATCGAGGCGTACTCCGAGATGGCGCAGGACATCGTCATCGAGGCGTAGCAAGGATCGAACCTCCGCGGGAACGCGGAGGACGTGAGAGGTGGGGGGCCGCCGTCAAGCGCGGCGGTCCCCCACAACGCAACAGCAGAAAGAAGCAGAAAGGGAGCCATTACTCATGGCCAAAACTCGCAAAGCCTGGCGTTGGGCGGTCGCATTGAGCGCCGCCGCGCTGGCGCTGGCGCTCGTGACGAGCGCGTTCGCACAGGCCCCGCCCTTGCCGCCGCACCAGTTCTTCGGCAGCGTGGAAACCGGCACCGGCGCCCTCCTGGACGGCGAGCCGGCGGCGGACGACGCGGTCGTCACCGCCTGGAACGCCGACACCGAGGACGCGGTCGGCACCGGCGCAATCGCCGATGGCACCTGGCTGATCCAGGTGGACGCGGACGCGGCGTCCAGTGTGGTCTTCAGCATCGACGGCGGCTCGAGGAGCGACCCCTTCCCGATCGTGAGCGGTGACCTCACCGAGGTCGCGCTTGACCTGGAGTCGGCGTCGATGGCGATGGCTGCGCCCTCGGCCCTGCCGGACACCGGTAGCGGTGGCCTGGCAGACTCCTCCGGCAGCGGCTTCCCGGCCCTGCCGCTGGCTCTGGCCATCGCGGCGATCGTCGCGCTGGGCGGCGTCGCGGCGGTGCGGCGCTCGTCCTTGAGCGTCCGCTAGCAGAAGGCAGCGTCGAATCCCCCGCATTGGGGGATTCGCCCAGAGGGGCGGAGCAGTTGCGCAGGGGCGCGGCTGCTCCGCCTCTTGATCTGGCGGCCGTTATGACTTTTGCCAGCCGCCACTCCCGGTCGCTCTTCCTGGTGCTTGCGCTGTTGGTGGCGCTGAGCGCGGTCGGAACTTGGTCCCCGCCGCTCCACGCCGGTAGCACCGCGACAGTCCGGGCGATCACCGCCAGCCCGACGAAGATCCTCGCGGATGGCGGCGAGAGCACCGTCCAGGTGACGGTCGGCGGCGACGTCACGCCGGAGACTCGGCTCACGCTCACGACCACCCTGGGCGCGTTCGGCACGCCCAACGGGCCCAGCCGCATCAGCGTGGCTCTGCAGCAAACCGACGGCTCCGAAGCCGTGGCGACGGCGACGCTCGTCGGTGACGGGCGGCAGGGGACCGCGGCGGTTACGGCCCGCGTCGGCGAGAGCGTGCGCTCCACCGTCGTCACGCTGGTCGGCAATCCGGCGGCCATCAGCTTCCATGCCCCCCGCGACGGCGCCGTCCTCAGCGCCGCGGTCCCGTCGCGCGTGATCGTCGAGGTCCGCGACAGCGAGCGTGAAGCCGTG
Source organism: Dehalococcoidia bacterium (assembly GCA_963663235.2). Taxonomy (GTDB): domain Bacteria; phylum Chloroflexota; class Dehalococcoidia; order Bin125; family Bin125. The sequence goes on along the minus strand of CAXXNO010000004.1, from coordinate 128,128 downwards.
CCCGGCGTCGCGGTCACGCTCTCCACCAGCGCCGGCCTGCTGCGCTCCGCCGCGCCGGACGCGCCGGACGCCGCCGACGTGGTGGGCGCGGAGATCCGGCTCGATGCCGATGCCGGCGGCCAGGTCTCCGCCTTTTTGGAAGCGGAGCCCGGCGCCGTGACCATTCGCGCCACCGCGGGTGAGGTGTCGGCGGCCATCGACGTCACCATCCACGGCCCCCCCGCCAACCTGGAACTGCTCCTGCTGCGCTCCAGCATCAGCCTCGGCGATGACCCCATCGCGGCGGGCGAAAGCACGTTGGTCGCCATCCTCCTTGACGACGGTGGCCGCCCTGTGCCCCGAGTCCGCGTGGACTTCAGCACGGACGTCCCCGGCGTGGCCGTGGTCCACAGCGGCGCCGGCGAGTCCCCAACGACCGACTCCGGCGGCCGCGCGAGCGGGCACCTGTCGGCGGCGGACGCCGAACAAGCCGGACCGGTCACCGTCACGGTGCGGGTGAACGGGCTGGAAGCCAGCGCCGTGGTGCGCGTGGCCGGCCCTGCGGCCGCCATCTCCTTGGCGGTCGAGCCGGCCGGGCCTGGGCTCTTTCGCCTGCGCGCGACCGTGACCGACGCCGACGGCTTCGACGTGCCCGACGGCATCCGTGTCCGCTACAGCGCCTCAGGCCTCCCAGACGACGCGGAGGCGGCGTTTGACCCCTCCGTCGCCGAGGTACGGGACGGCGTCGCGGAGTCGACGCTCACCTTCCTGGGCTCTAGGGCTGGTGTGACGGTCCGCGCGGTCGTGTTGGGCATCATCGCCGAGGTAGAGGACAGCGTCGCGCTTCCGGAATCGACGGCGCTGGAGGGCCTGGCGCTCTCCGCCGGTCTGAATGTCGTGATCTGGCCCAGCGCCACCATCTCCGTGCGCCAGGCCACAGAGTCGCACGCAGGGGCGATTGTGGCGGTCTGGCGCTTCGATCTCGAGCAGGGCTGGGAGGGCTACTTCCCGGGGCTCGCTCTAGGGGTCAACTTCTCCATCCGCTCCGGCGACCGATTATCGGTCTTTGCCCGCACGGCGACCGTGTGGCCCCTGAGCTGACGCGACGCCCTCCATCTCATCGCTGAGCGGCTCGACGGCACTGGCACAGGTCGGCGCCGACACCGTCCTAGAGTCGGGCGACGGCCGCTACAGGGTGGTCGTGCCGGCCCGGGCCGCGGTGAGGGACCTCACGATATCGCCCTCTCGGCTTCCGCCGGCGGCTCGCCCACCGTGGCGGCCGATGACGTGATCACCATCGCCGCTGGGACCATCCGGGACGCCTCCGGCTTCCGAGCGCCGGCTCTCCCGTGTCGAGGACACCGTCGTCGTTGAGGTCGTCGTAGACCTTCACGCCGTTGGCGACGGTGGCGTGTCGCCGGCCGAGGGTTGTCGAGGCCGGCGCCCGGTCGATGCCGGCTACCGTCAACCTGTCGACGCCGAAGGAGCCGGCGAGTGCCGCCGTGCCGGTGGCGGGATTCGCGCTGCTGACGTCGGCGATGACCGTGCCGGTCGAGACGGTATCCGCGATGGCGACCGTCGGTGTCGCGGTACCGGCGGAGAGCGTGACCGTCAGGGTGTCGTTGGCGAAGGTGGTTGTGCTCCACACCGCGCTTGCGATCGCGCCGGCCCCGTCCAGCCACGAATGCCCGTTGTTGAGCGGCAGGGCCGCAGCGATGTTGGCGGCGGTGATCGCCACCGCGTTCGTCGATGAGTCGAAGCGAACGACCACCTGATCGCCGGCCTGGACGCCGGCGCCACCTGTGGACGCGTCGCTGGCGGTGGCGCTGAGCAGGATAGGAGCGGGCGCCGCTTCGGCTCGCCACACGATCCCCGCTGACCGCGAGAAGCACGGCAACGGCGAGAGTGGTGAGCAGGACGCGCAGGACGCCCCTACCCGCTGCGGGCCCGTGCGGCCGCCGTCGATGGGGATTTGCCATGTTGCTGGTGTTCTGTCGGCTCCCGCCTCCTTCCATCCTGCGCGCCCATCTCCACCGCCGCGGTCGGGGACGCCCCGGATTAGCGGCCGTCAACGCCTTGATCACGGAGCGGTGATCTCCCTGAGACTGGGGCGGGCGCCTGGCCCCTGGCCGAAGTGCCCCATAGAGTGGCCCGGGAGGCGGGGGCGAAGGGATCGGCTTGAGGCCTGTCCTTCTCTTGGTCGTCCTGGCGGCGCTGGCGTTGGTCCCGCCCCCCCCCGCCACGGCGCAGTCGCGCGTGCTGACGGTGAACTCCGCGTCCGACGACGGCGATGGCGTCTGCGGCCAGACCTGCACCTTGCGCGACGCCTTGCTCGCCTCCAACGCGAACTCCGGCCCGGACCTCATCCGGTTCGCCATCGGCAGCGGGCCCGTGATCATCGCGCCGTCAACGCCGCTGCCGACGATTGACGATCCGGGAACCATCATCGATGGGACGTCGCAGCCCGGTGATCCCTCGCGGCCGCGCATCATGCTCGATGGGCGCGATGCGGGGCCCGCCAGCGGGCTGGTCTCATCCGCGCCCGACGTGCAGATTCGTGGCCTCGCCGTAGGAAACTTCGAGCGCTACGGTCTGGCGGCGATCGGCGATGCCGCCGATCGGAATAGCTTTCTCGCCAACTGGGTCGGCCTGGCGCTCGATGGGCGGACCGCTGCGCCCAACCGGATAGGCGGGATCGCGGTGCTGCTGGGCGCAGGCGATGCCCGGATCGGCGATGACTGCACGGGTTGTGGGAACCGGATCGCCGGCAACGCGGGTCCCGAGCGCACGGGCCACGGAGTGCTGGTCGCCGGGTCGGGCTCGGTCGGCGCCCGGATCGTCGGCAACGTCATCGGCCTCGACATCGATGGTGAGGCGCTGCCCAATGACGACGGCATCCTGATCGTCGATGACGCCCACGCGACAGTCGGCGGAAGCGAGCCCAACGCGGGCAATGTCCTCAGTGGCAATGCCGTGGCCGGGATCGAGGTGCGCGAGACCGGCGCCTTGGCTCTGCGGATTGAGGGCAACCTGATCGGCTTGGACGAGAGCGGGACGGAGGCGGTCCCCAACGACGTTGGCGTCTTCGTCCACGGCGATGCCCGCGGCGTCTTTATCGGCGGCCCCGGCGCCGCCAATGTCATCGCCGGCAACCGCGTGGGCATCGCCATCGAGCGGCGCGCGCAGGCAATCACCGTGCAGGGAAACCGGATCGGGCTTGACGTGAGCGGCCGGCGGGCGGTGCCCAACCGGGAGGACGGGATCTCCGTGGTGGCGGGCGCGCGCGATGTCCAGATCGGAGGGCCCGCCGACGGCGAGGGCAACTGGATCGTCGGCAGCAGCATGGCCATCGTGATCGAAGGCTTCAGTACTCGCGACGTGCGGGTGACCGGCAACGTGATCGGGCTCGGCCTCGACGAGACGACACCGCTGCCGAATACCATCGGGATCCGCGTGATGGACGCGGATGATGTGGAGATCGGCGGGAGAGAGCGCGGTGAGGGGAACGTGATCGTGGCCTCGGAGCAGAGCGGGATCGAAGTCGTGACCGTCGCGGAGGTGCGGATTCGGGGCAACCGCATTGGGCTGCGTCCCGACGATGTCTCCTCCGGCAACGGGGTCGGGATCACCCTCCGGCGCGGAACCACCGGCGCCATCATCGAAGAGAACCGCATCGCGGCCAGTGTAGGTGCGGGCGTCGTCGTCCTGGACGCGAACACCCAGCGCAACCGCATCACCCGCAATGCTTTTCTCGATAACGACGGACCGGCCATCGACCTGGGCGGCGACGGGCTCACCCCCAACGACCCCGACGATGCCGATGCCGGCCCCAACGGGCTCTTCAACGCCCCGGTGATCCTGGATGTCGTCCAGGGCGGAACGAGCGCCGCGGTGACGGGCACCGCCCCACCGCGCGCGCTGGTTGAGATCTACCGCATCGCCCCCGGCGAGTTCGTCGGCGCAGCGCGTGCCGACAACTCGGGAGCTTGGACCACCACCGTGCCCCTGCCGCCGGGCGGAGGGCTGAGCGCGATCGCCATCGCTGCCAGCGGGGACACCTCGGAGTTCTCCGAGGCTTTCGTCCCGGAGCGCCCCATCGTGCTGGCTGCGGGCTTCACGCCCACCGGTTGGTTCGGCCCGCAGAGCGCGGCCGCCGCCGCCTTCGCCTCGCTTGGGGAGCGGCTCGTCGCGGCGTTCCGCTATGACGCGTCCCGCCAAGAATGGGACGCCTACCGGCCCGGCCTGCCTATCGTGAGCACGCTCGTCGCGCTCGACCGCGGCGACGCCCTCTGGGTGCTGCTGACGCCCGGAGAGGCCGTGGTCTGGGCCCAGCCGACGGGCTCGAACGCGGCCCGGATTCTCTCGCTCCAGACGGGGCTCAACTTCGTGACGTGGACGGGGCCGCCCACGTCTGCGGGTGAGGCGCTCTTTGCGCTGGTCGATTCCGTGGTGACGGTCTTGCGCTGGAATCCGGAGAGGAAGCAATTTGACACGGTTTTTCCGGAGTTGCCCATTGCCGGGCTCGCCTCGGAACTCCAGCCTCGGGCCGTCCTCTGGGTGCGCGTTGATGGCCGTCAGGTCTGGCGGCAACCGGCACCCTGAATGGTGAATTGACCCGCGTGCGTACCCGTGTCTAGCCTTGACCTGCCGCAAACGGACGGCAGCGTGGTGGGCGTCGCCTAGAGGCCTAGGGCGCCAGGTTGTGGCCCTGGTATTCGTGGGTTCGAATCCCACCGTCCACCCCATCACCCTCGCCCGGTCTTGCGCCGCGCCGTCGCTGCGGGTCCGGCCCTGGGGGTACGAGGAGGAGGAGGGGATGGGAAGGGTCCACTGGTGGGGCATCGCCGCGATCCTGGCGGTCGCCGGTCTGGCTCTGGCGGCCTGCGACACCTCCGACGACGAAGATCGGCTCGCCGCCCAACGGCTGTTCCGCAACTATCTCGTGCAGCCGGACGACACGGCTGCCGCCGATGTCCGCATCGAGCTGTTCGTGGACACGCTGCCTCCGGACTTCCCGCTTCCGGACGGCCTCACCCTGCTCGGCTCCGCATTTACGGACACCGATGCCATGCGTGAGCTCATCGTCGGCTGGGAGACGGACGCCAGCGCGGACACAATCTACGACTTCTATCGGGAGGCGTTAGACCGTGATCCGTGGTCCATTGAGACTGACTTCCGCATCCGGCTCAGAGACTTCATCACGTTTCGGGACGCCGACAACCCGGCCTTCGAGGGCGAGTTGCGCATCGCACAGGAGCACGAAGAGGCCGTAGTTCTCCTCATCGCGCGAGAGCGGCTGGCGGCGTCCCCAGAGATCCCAGCGCCGCCCCCGAGCGGACGCAGCCTGCCCTAGCCGGTCCAGCTTGGCCTAGTCGGGGGCGATCCGCTCGATCAGCAGCGCGGCCATGCCCAAATAGAAGAAGAAGCCCATCACGTCCGTCACGGCCGTGACGACGATCCCGCTCCCCAAGGCGGGGTCCGCGCGCGCTAGGCGGAGGGTCGTCGGCACCAGCACGCCGGCCAACCCGGCGATCACCAGATTGCCCACCATCGCGACCCCGATGGCTACCCCGAGGAACACGTTGCTCTGCCAGGCGCCGGCCACCAGCGCCACCAGCAGCCCCAGCGCCGCGCCGTTCAGTAGTGCGATCGCGATCTCGCGCGGCAGGACGCGTCGCCAGTGGCGCCGGTCGTATTCGCCCAGGGCCATGGCTCGCACCACCAGGGTCAGCGTCTGCGTCCCCGCGTTGCCGCCCAGCCCGGCAACGACCGGCAAGAAGATCGCGATCAGCGGCGCGCGCGTCAGCGTGCCCTCGAAGGCGGAGATGGTGGCGGCGGCCACGAAGACCGTCCCCAGATAGAGGCTGAGCCACGGGAGGCGGCGCCGGACCGATGGCACCACCGGCCCAATGAACGACTCCCGTTCCGTCAACCCGACCATCCGGAACATGTCCTCTGTCGCCTCCTGCTGCGCGACGTCGATCAGGTTGTCGCCGGTCGTCATGCCCGCCAGGCGCCCGTCCTCGTCCACCACGGGGATGGCGCGAAGGTTGTAGTGCTGGAGCGTCTGGAGCACCTCTTCCTGGTCGGTGTCGGTCGTCGTGGAGATGACGTTCGGGTCCATGAGGTCGCGCAGGCGCCGCTCGGGTGCGGCGGTGATTAACTCCCGGATGTTGAGCACGCCCAGCAGGTGAGAGCCTTCATCGGCGACGTAGAGGTAGTAGGCATCGGCGGCCGCCGGCTGCACTGTGCGCAGATAGGTGATGGCTCCGCCGGCGGTCATTTCTGGGCGCAAGGCGATGACGTTGGGCGTCATAATGCCGCCGGCGCTCTCGTCCTCATGCGCGAGTAGCGGCTCGACGGCGCTGGCCTCCTCCATTGCGTTTAGGACCCCGGCGGCCTCCTCCTCCTCCAGGTCATGCAGAACGTCCGCGGCGGTCTCCGGCGGCGCCTCGTCCAGCGCCGCTGCCAGCGAGCCGATTTCGAGGTGAGGCGTGACGTCAGCCCGCTCCTGGGGCGTCAGGTGCTCCAGCAGCGCGGCCAGCTGTTCGGGATCCAGGCTGGCCATCAGCGCGTCGCGCTCTTCCGCACTCAGCTCGGTGAGGATGTCGGCCTGGTCCGCAGGGTGCAGGGTCAGAAAATACTGAGTCGCGCTGTCCACGTCCGCGGCGTCGAGCCGGGCCGCGACCTCCCAGAGCGTGCTGCGGATCGCATCGCGCATGCGCTTTCCCCACGGCGATGGCCGGCGCGCGTCGGGCGACGATCGCTCTCACGCTACACCCGGTGATGCTAGACTTCGAGTGAGCGCCCGTAGCTCAGTGGATTAGAGCGTCAGACTTCGGATCTGAAGGCCGTGGGTTCGAATCCCTCCGGGCGCGCCATGCCCGGGCCGATCCGGCTCGCGAGAGGAAGTCCGCGGCGGTGGGGATGGACTGGCGCAAGTACCTCAAGTTCCGCTGCACCGGCTGCGGCAACTGTTGTCGTGGCACGGTGGTGATGCTGACCGACACCGACGTCCAGCGCATCGCCGAGGGGACCGGCCGCGACCCCCAGGACTTCGTCCGCTTCTTCGACACGGAGCGCGTGAGCTTGGCCAAAGACAGCCCTTGGTGGCTCCGCTTCGGCGATCGGCGGGCCGTCATGGCGCTCCGCTGGCAACGTGGTCCCCGCTGCACCTTCCTGGATGACGAGAACCGTTGCACGATTTACGACCACCGGCCCGTGACCTGCCGCGAGCATCCCTTCAACGTGACCGTCTCCGACACGGGCGCGCTCGAGCGCATCTCATTGAGCCGCATCGTGGAGTGCCCGCACGACTGGGATGGCGACTACACGCGCCGCCAGGTGTCTTCGCTTTCCCGTTGGAATGAGCGTCAGAGCGACGCGTACACCGAGCAGGTGCGGCGCTGGAATCGTCGGCGGAACGTCCGTGGCACGCGGCCAGGATTCCTCCGCTTCCTCGGAGTGATTCCCGACGCGGAGTGACCCACGCCATCAGTCGTCCACCGCTTACCCCCGGCCTGTCTACCATCGACGCGTCGCCTATCCGGCGTCCCCACGAAACCCTAGCCTTTCACTTCGATGCGGAACCCGGGCCGATCCGTCGCGAAATGAGGGGAAGGGCCGGATCCAACAAGTGAACCGGCATGAGGGGCGCGCCGCTCCTGTGCGTGCTGGCCAATTGTCCGTTCCGCAGGCGCGGTGTTAGGCTGTCGCTGGTATTTGGGTGGGGCTTCCCGCTGCCGTCCGGCGGCGGAGCGTCCCACGGAGGGGCCTTTGCTACAGGTTACGAGGAGGGACGGCGAGGACTCCGAGCAGCTCCTGCGCCGCTTCAACAAGATGATCCAGCGCGATGGCGTCCTCCAGGAGGCGCGCCGCCGGCGCCACTTCATCTCCAACCGTGAGAAAGAGCGACAGGCGGAGCGCCGCGCGGCCCGGCGGCGGCGGCGAAGCAAGACCCTCTAGCGAGCCGTCCTCACGCGCTGAGAGCCGTTCCCGGCTTCGGGCCGAAGAGCGGCTTGAGCCTGCCGTCCGCAAGCAGGCAGGCAAAGTCGAAGTGGGCGAAGACGGACGGATCCATTCCCCGCAACGCGATGGTCGCATTCTCCTCCGCCAGCGATCGATAGATCCCCACGAAGGCCAGCGCCTTGGTATCGGCCTGGACCGTGGAGAGCTTGCTCGCCGCCAGCTTGACGCCCGTCCGTAGGGCCCGCCGGACAATGGCGCCGTCGTCCGGGGCGGCGTCGGGGGCGGCGGCGAGCAGAACCGGGCCGGGCAATGAGCGCAGCCGCTGCACGATCCAGGTGTCCTCCGCTTTCACCTCCGCCGATTTCCCCACCGTCCGGATCCCGTTGGCCACCAGCACGATGAATTCAATGAGCTGCGTGACCTTTTCCGGATCCTCCGGGAGGCGGTGAATGGCGCTGCTGTCTAGCTGGTAGTAGCCGAACACGCGGTTCGTGAAGCGCGCCCAATGGGGCGCTAGCCCCCCAACCGCGCTCAGGTACGTGCCGTTGTCGTCGTTCCTGCGCAGGTCCAGGAGAACGGGAAACTTGACCTCGCCGCGCTCGCCCGGCCCGAGGGCCGCCGCCGCCTCCGCGACGCGCGAGACGAACGCGTCCCCGTCGTCCATCGGGACCTCGGCCCCGGGCGGAACCCAGACGACCACGGAGCCGGCGCCCACTTGCGCCAACCGCTCTTCAATCGCCGCCTTGCGGCGGAGCGTGTCGGCGGTCGCTTGTACCGGAAAGAGCGGCACCACGGCGAGCGCCAGGCTGCGGCCGTCGATGCTGAGGGAGAGAAGGGACAGACCGGCATCGACGGGCTCGGAGCCGCCGGTGGACACGGTCAGGCCGCGCTCGCGCTCCGCCCACTCGGCGACGAGCTCGCCCGCGACCTGCGCGACCTGTGTGCTCGGGTCCCCCAAGGCCGTACCTTTCCGGACGAAAAGCGGACGAGCGCCGGCGCACGGCCGCCGAGCCGAATGCTACCAGCGCCGTGTCCGCGCGACGAGCACCCTCACGAGCCGCCCTGCCAGGGCGACGAGGGGATGTGGGTGGGGAGGGTGATCTGGAACGTGGTGCCAACGCCGGGATCGCTGGTGGCGACGATCTCGCCACCCTGAGCGCGCACGATCTCGCGAGCGATGGCCAGCCCCAAGCCCGTGCCTCGGCGGCGTTCGGAGCGCTCACCGCGAAAGAAGCGATCGAAGAGTTGCGGCAGCTCCTGGGCGGGGATCCCTTCGCCGGTGTCTTCAACGATCAGAACGACCGATCCGTCGCCGGGCCCGGCCCGCAGTGTCACGCTGCCGACCGCCGTGTACTGGATCGCATTATCGACGAGGTTCGTGATGACCTGGACAATGCGATCGTAGTCGCAGTGCGCGCGTGGCAGGTCCGGGGCGCTCTCCACGCGCAAGTCGATGCCCTTGTGGGCCGCACGTTGCCGGAAGATCTCCGCGACGTGGGTGAGCAACTCGGCGGCGTCCACCGGCTCCGGGCGCAGGTTGAGCTCGCCCGCCTGGATCCGCGAGAGGTCCATCAGGTCTTCCACCAAGCGCAGCATGCGTCGCGCTTCGTCGTCGATGACCGCAAGGGAGCTGGCGCGGCGCGGTTCGTCCCGGACGGTCCCGTCCAGCAGCGCCTGCGTGAAGCCCCGAATCGATGTCAGGGGCGTGCGGAGCTCGTGGCTCACGTCCGCCATGAAGTTCTGCAGCGTCTCCTGATTGGTCTGTACCTGGGTCGTCATGCGGTTGAAGGCGCGCGCCAGATCGCGAACCTCTACGGTCCCGCTCTCCGGCACGCGGGTCTCGTAGCGGCCGCCGCCCACGGCCCGGACGGCCGCGGTGACCCGCTCCAGAGGGTTGTAAATCGACCGGCTGACCCAGAATGCAACCACCAGGGCCACCGCGAGGCCGATCAGGCCCGATAGCAGCAGCCGCGGCGTGAGGTCGCCGATGATGTCCGAGGTCGCTGTGTCCGGTAGCGCAATCGCCACAAAGGAGCCGCGCTGCGACGGTCGTACCGGCAGCATGCGGGCCAGGAAGGAGATCCGCCCATCACCGGTGTCCACTTCACCCTCGACGTAGCGGGTCGGGCTCCGGCGGACGTCGGCCAGCGTGACCGGCAGTTGCAGGCGCTCGTACTCCGAGGCCGGCGACAGATCCTGCACGACACGGCCCGACGAATCCAGGATGAACACCAGCACGCCGGTCTCCTCGGATTGGACGGCCACGTAGCTGGCGAGTGCGTCCGGCGGCAGGTTCCGGGCGGCGAACTGGCTCAAGCCGAACGTGACCTGGTCGGCCAGGGGAATCAGCGCGTTGCGGTCGATCGCCTGCCGGTATCCGCCCAGCAGCGAAAAGAAGACCACGCCGGCGACGACCAGCGTCAGCAGGATCACCAGCGCGAATCCGCCGATGATGCGGGCCTGGAGGCTTGCCAGGATCACGCCGACTCCCGCTCCGCCGGCGCCACCGTCACGGCTTCGCCGGGTCGACTACTAGCTTGTAGCCCACGCCGCGCACCGTCTGGATGCTCACCCCGTGGTCGCCGAGCTTGCGGCGCACCTGCGTGACGTGAACGTCGACCGTGCGGGTCTCGCCGTAGAAGTCGTAGCCCCAGACGCGCTCCAGCAGCTGTTCCCGCGTCATCACAATGCCTTCGTGCTCGGCCAAAGCCCGGAGCAGGTCGAACTCCTTGGTGCGAAGCGAGATCGCCTCGCCGTCGACGGTGGCCTCGCGCCGCTGCCAGTCGATAGTGAGCGGTCCCGCACGCACGACGCCGTGCGTCGATCGGCTCTCGCCCTCGGCGCGCCGCAGGATCGCCTTAACGCGGGCGGCGAGTTCGCGAGGGTGGAACGGCTTGCCCACATAGTCGTCCGCACCCAGCTCCAGCCCGACGATGCGGTCGATATCGTCCGCGCGGGCCGTGAGCATGAGAATCGGCACCTCCGACTCCTTGCGGAGGGTGCGGCACACTTCCAGGCCGTCCATCTTCGGCATCATCACGTCTAGGACGATGAGGTCCGGCCGCCTCGCGCGCGCCGTTTCCAGCGCCGCTTCGCCGTCCTCCGCGGCAAGGACGCGATAGCCTTCCTTTTCCAGATAGAGTGTGCACAACTCGCGGATGTGCTCCTCATCGTCGGCAATCAGGATGGTCTTCACGGTACGTCCTCATCGCTTCGTCGGGCGAAACCCGGGCTCAACGTCGTGACGCCATTGTATGCCGCCCGTTTCCAGCCCACCCCCGATCCCAGGGTCGTCCGCGCACGTGAAGGGCGCGTCAAGCGATTGATCGAATGGTGTAAAACAGCTGCTGTTGACGAGGAGGAGATCAGCGAGACACACTGGCGATCTCTCGGTGAACGCCGACGCCACGATCGTCGCGGGAGGGCGTGATGGACGCTTATCTGTTGCTGGAGAACGGGCGCATCATCGATGGGGTGAGCCCCGAGCCGCTGGATCGAGGCAGCGTGCTCATCGAGGGCGAGCGCATCACCGCCGTTGGCCCGGTGGACCAGGTGAAGGCGCCGCCCCACGGCCAGGGTGAGACGGTGGACCTCTCGGGCCGCACCATCATGCCGGGCATGATCGACTGTCACTTTCATCCCACCTACACGGATGTCACCTGCTTCGAAGACTATGACTTGCGCCGCCCCATGGAGCATTCCACCATCCTCGCGGCGCGCAACGCTCAGACCCTGCTGGAGATCGGGTTCACGAGCGCCCGCGACGTCGGGGCCCGGGGCCTGATCTCGATCGCCCTGCGCGACATGATCAACGAGGGGGTGATCAAAGGGCCACGAATGAAGGCCGGCGGCCGCATCCTCACCACTACCGGAGGGCTGGCCGACATGTACGGCGACTGGGTGGACAACCGCACGGCTCTGGGCATCGTGGTAAACGGGCCGGAGGAGATGCTTAAGGCGACCCGCGCCGAGATCAAGTACGGCGCCGACTGCATCAAGGTCGAGGCCAGCGGCACCGGCATCAGCCCCTTCTCCTCGTCCACCAAGCAGACCATGACGGAGGAGGAGATGGCCGTCGTTGTGAACGAGGCGAAGCGCAACGGCGTGCAAGTCGCCTGTCACGCGCAGGCCACGGAGGGGATCAAGAACGCCGTGCGCGCCGGGGTCCGGACCATCGAGCACGGCTCGTTCCTGGACGAAGAAGGCGCCGACCTGATGCTACGCATGGGAACCATCCTGGTGCCCACAATCTCGGTGCTCTACCTCTACGTCCACAAGGGGGCCGAGGCCGGCTTCCCGCAGTGGGTGGTGGAGAAGTTCCGCGGCGACCTGGTTCTGCATATGGAGAGCGTCAAGCTGGCCCGCGCCAAGGGCATTCCTATGGTGGTCGGCAGCGATTCCGGACATCGCTTCAACCCCCAGTCCGTCATCGCGATCGAGCTGGAGCTGATGGTGACGGAGACCGGTTTCACCCCCATGGAGGCGATCCAGTCGGCCACGCGCGTGGGCGCGGACACCATCTACATGGGTGACGAGGTGGGCCGCCTCGCGCCCGGCTACTACGCCGATGCCTTGGTCATCGATGGGGACCCGCTGGCCGACATCAGCATCCTGCAGCGACACGAGCGGCTGGAGCGGGTCTACAAGGGCGGCGAACTCGTCGCCGGGAGCGTGCGCCGCCGCAGTCCGGAGTTGGAGTTTCCCTCGGCCGTTGTCGCGGAGCCGCAGATCTCCGGGGGCGCTCACGCGCACGACGACGAGGACGGCGGCCCGTCCTGTCTCCAGCATTCGTCGGAGTTGGAAAACGGCTAGCCCGGCTGTCATCGACCCGCCAGGTGCGTGAGGGAAAGGTTCCGCCAGAGCTCCTGGACCGCTTCCTGCGCGGCCTCCCCAGCGACGATCGCCTCTTGATCGGGCCGGGGATCGGCCGCGATGCCGCCGTCATTGACCTGGGCGACCGTGCGCTGGTCCTGACGTCGGACCCGGTCTCGTTTACGGCGGAGCGGGCCGGCTGGTACGCCGTGCACGTAAGCGCCAATGACGTGGCCTGCCTCGGCGCCGAGCCGCGCTGGTTTCTCGCCACCATTCTCCTGCCGCTCACCAGCGACGAGGACGACGTCGCGGCGATCTTCGCCGATCTGCGCGCCGCCTGCGACGCCGTGGGCGCGATCTTGGTCGGCGGCCACACCGAAGTGACCTCGGCTGTGGCGCAGGTGATCGTGATCGGCACCATGGCCGGGGAAGTGCGTCACGATCGCCTGCGCCGTAGCGACGCCGCACAGCCGGGGGACGCACTCTTCCAACTGGGCTCGGCCGCCATCGAAGGTACGGCGCTGCTGGCGCGCGAGGCGCCGGAGCGGCTCGCGGCGGCCGGCGTTTCGGAGGCGACGGTCTCCGCCGCCGCCGCGCTCCTCTTCGACCCAGGCATCAGCGTTCTTCCTGTGGCCCGGATGGCTTGGACGCTGCCCGGCTTGCACGCGCTGCATGATCCGACAGAAGGCGGGATCACCACTGGGTGCTGGGAGATCGCCCAAGCAGCCGGGCTGGGTGTGGTGGTCGACGCGTCACGCGTCCTACTCCATTCGCTCACGCGGCAGGTCTGCGGCGCGCTCGCAGCCGATCCCATGGGTCTCTTGGCGTCGGGATCGTTATTGATCACTGTGGCGTCGGCGCACGCCGATGCAGCACTACGGCAACTGCGGAGCGCTGGCGTCGAGACCGCGCAGATCGGTCATCTGAGCCAGCCCGGAGATCCGGCTATACTGGTGCAAGACGGAGGCGTTGCTCCACTTCCGCGCTTCGAGCCGGATGAAGTCGCACGCATCCTGGCGCGGGAATCGTGACGGCCTCCGTCTGGCTGGCGGGCGAGGGTAAGGGGGATCCTGAGTGGCAGCGAAACCACGCACGGTCCGCGAATTGCGCAAGAGCGGCTACACGGTTCTTACCGTTCGGGAAGAGTTACGCAAGAATGTGATCGCCAAGATCCGGAGCGAGGATCCGATCTTCCCGGAGGTGCTGGGCTACGAGGAATCCGTCTTCCCCGCGCTGGAAAACGCCATCGTGGCGGGGCAGGACATCATCTTCTTGGGCGAGCGCGGGCAAGCGAAGAGCCGCCTGATGCGGCTGCTCCCCACCCTTCTGGATGAGGAAATCCCCATCCTCGATGGCGTCGAGCTTCCCGAGAACCCGTTCGCGCCGATCTCCAAGGCTGGGCGTGAGCTTGTCGAACAGCAGGGAGACAAGGCACCGCTCCGATGGCTGTCCCGGGAGGAGCGCTACGGCGAGAAGCTCGCCACGCCGGACATCACCATCGCGGACCTGATCGGTGAGGTTGATCCCATCAAGGTCGCCGAGGGCCGGTATCTGGCCGACGAGATGACGATCCACTACGGCCTCGTGCCACGCTCCAACCGCGGGATCTTCTGCATCAACGAGCTCCCGGACCTGGCCGAGCGGATCCAAGTGGGACTGCTCAACTTGATGGAAGAGCGCGATGTCCAGATCCGGGGCTTTCGTGTCCGCCTGTCGCTGGATGTGCTCATCGTGGCGAGTGCCAATCCGGAGGATTACACCAACCGCGGCCGGATCATCACACCACTCAAGGATCGCTACGGCGCCCAGATCCGCACGCATTACCCCACTGATATCGAGACCGAAGTGCAGATCGTCCGGCAGGAGCGGTCGCCGCTCAACCTGGAGGGGCTGCGCATCACCGTGCCGGACTACGTGGAGGAGATCGTCACAGAGGTTTCCCGTCTAGCCCGCCGGAGCCCGGACGTCAACCAGCGTTCTGGCGTGTCCGTGCGCGCCTCCATCGCAGCGCACGAAACCGTGGTAGCCAACGCGGCCCGGCGGGCGATCCGCTTGGGCGAGGAGCACGTGGTGCCCCGGATCACCGATCTCCCGTCGATCTACCCGGCTGTGCAGGGCAAGCTGGAGTTGGAGATGGTGGAGGAGGGCCGCGAGGATCAGATCGTCGAGAAACTGATCCAAGGGGCCGTCGCCTCCGTGTTCAATCGACGCTTTAACGTCGTGGACCTGGAAGAGATCGTGAGCCAGTTCAAGGCCGGCCTCTCTGTCGAGGTGAGTGACCGGATGTCTGCCCGTGACTATCAAGACCTACTCGACCAGATCGAGGGGATGAGCGACGCTGTCCATCCGCTCGGGACGGACGGCGACGCCGCGCTGACGGCCAGCGCCGTCGAGTTCGTCCTGGAAGGCCTGCACCTCAACAAGCGGCTCAACCGGGACCGCGTCGGCTCCCAGACGCAGTACCGCGGCTAGTTCGTCGCGGAGGACGGGGCGGCATGCCCGAGCGACTTCGCTACCGCGAATGGGACGGCACCCAGGACGTCGCACCGCTCGATGCCGACGAACTGCTCGACGGTCTGACCGACGACCTGATGAATTTCGGCGACCTGCAGCACGCTCTGCGCAACCTGCTCCAGCGCGGCCTGCGCGACGCGGACGGGTCCCGCACGGATGGTCTGCGGGATCTGCTGCAAAAGCTCCGGCAGCAGCGACGCGACGCCCTCGAACAGTTCAACCTCCAGTCCGTCTTCGACGACATCCAGCGCAAGCTCGACGAGATCCTGGATCTGGAACGCGGCACTCTGGAACAGCGGCTGGACGAAGTGGAGGCACAACCGCAGTCGGCGCCTCCGACGGACGCGGCGGAGGCCGGAGGCGCCCCGGAGGCCGACGCCGAGACGTCGGCTGGAGAGAGCGCCGCCGGAGACGACGCCGAGTCCGCTGAGGCACAGTCCGACGCACAGCCATCCGGCGCGGAACCGAACGAGTTTGCGAGCATGCTGCGCGACATTGTGGAACGCAAGCAGCGGGCCTTGGACGCTCTCCCGGAAGATCCGGGCGGCCAGGTGCGGGCTTTGCAGGAATACGAGTTCATGCACCCTGAGGCCCATCAGCGCTTCCAAGAGCTGCTGGAATCCTTGAAGCAAGCCATGATGCAAACGTTCTTCAAGGATCTCTCGCAGATGATCCAGAACATGTCCCTGGAGGACATGTCTCGCATGCAGCAAATGGTGCACGATCTCAACGCCATGTTGCAGCAGCGACTGGTCGGCGAAGAACCCGACTTCGACGCCTTCATGGATCAATACGGCGACCTCTTCGGCGACAATCCGCCGCAGTCGCTCGACGAGCTAATCGAGCAGATGCAACACCAGGCCGCCCAGATGCAGAGTCTGCTTGACTCGCTGCCCGGCGACATGCGCTCCCAACTTCAAGACCTGCTCGCCGACAAAGTCGGCGACGAGGAGTTCCGGGGCCAGCTGGCGGATCTGGGCGCCAATCTGGAGCGGCTCTACCCCATGCGCGATCTGCGGAACCAGTACCCTTTCCGCGGCGATGCGGAGCTGGACCTCCAGGCGGCGATGCACCTCATGGGCGAGATGCAGGGGTTGGATGAGCTGGAACGGCAACTAGAGCGCACGCAGTATGGCGGCGACCTGTCGGACATCGACGCCGACGA
The DNA here is from genome assembly GCA_963663235.2 of Dehalococcoidia bacterium. Taxonomy (GTDB): domain Bacteria; phylum Chloroflexota; class Dehalococcoidia; order Bin125; family Bin125. The sequence continues at coordinate 111,690 of CAXXNO010000004.1, read as the reverse complement.
GGTAGAGGAGTTGCTGGGCGACGAGGCGCGCGAGACGCTGGACCGATTGCGGTCCTTCCTGGAGATCCTGGAGAAGGCCGGCTACATTCGCAAGCGCGGCGGGACTTGGGAGCTGACGCCACGCGGCACGCGCCACATTGGCCAGAAGGCGCTGATCGAGATCTACGCCAATCTCAAGAAGCAAAGTTTCGGCAAGCATCCCGTAGTGAAGTACGGGCGCTACGGAGAGCGTGCCGACGATTCAAAGCTCTATGAGTTTGGTGACCCTTTCCTCATCCATCTGGAAAAGACGGTGATGAACTCCATCTACCGCGCGGGGCCGTCCGTGCCAGTGCAGCTGGCCCCCCAGGACTTCGAGGTGTTTCGTTCCGAGCTGATCACCCAGACAGCAACTGTCCTCATGCTGGACCTCTCCTGGTCCATGGCGCTGCGGGGCTCCTTCCAGTCGGCCAAGAAGGTCGCGCTGGCGCTGAACAATCTGATCCGCACACTCTATCCCCGGGACAGCCTTTACCTCGTCGGCTTTAGCGCCTATGCGCGCGAGCTCAAGCAGGAGGAGCTGCCCTATGTGCGCTGGGACGAAACCGTCCTGGGCACCAACATGCACCATGCGCTGATGATCGCGCAGGGCTTGCTTGCCCGGCACAAGGTCGGCAGCCGCCAGATCATCATGATCTCCGATGGTGAACCCACCGCTCACCTTGAGCGCGGTCGCAGCTATTTCGCCTATCCGCCCAGCCCCATCACGATCCGCGAGACGCTCAGCGAAGTGAAGCGCTGCACCAAAAAGGACATCGTGATCAACACGTTCATGCTGGATCGCAACTATTACCTCAAAGAGTTCGTGAACCAGATGGCGAAGATGAACAAGGGGCGGGTCTTCTACACCACACCCGACAATCTGGGCGAGTATTTGTTAGTGGACTTCGTGGCCAACCGTCGCAAGACGCTCCGTGGGGCCTAGGGTCGCGGCCTAGGAGTTAGACGGTAGCGAGCCCTGAACGGCGGTCGCGCGCGCTTCCTCCACAGCGCCAGCTTCCATACCCCTACGTGGTGGTCCGCTTCAACGAGCCCGGCTCCGAGCCGAAGCTGCGGCAGGCCGGCGCGGACGGCATGATCTCGCCGACGTTGATCACCGGCCGGCGAAGTGCTGGGCGCCCCTGAGTCGATCGAACAGTTCTTGAGTGTCCAGCCCTAACCCCCCGGCGTCAGGGGCCGGGCGTGACTATCGCGGCCGCCGGATCTTCCAGGCGGTAGACGCCGTCCGCGGTCGCCGCCAGGACGGCGGGTGGCGCACCGGGGAGTACGACCAGGTCGCGGATCTGCGAGCCGGGCCGGCCGATAGCCTCCCACCCGCCGGGGTCGAAACGTAGCGACAGCGTAGTGGACGCGAGGATCGGCAGGGCGCTGCCCGGCATCACGACGAGGTCGACCAGAGCGGGATAGGCTCCACTCTGATCGAACTTCTCCAGGCCGACATTCTGAGAGAACCAGGTAGCGCCATCGTCAAAGCTGAGGAGGACGCCGCTTCCCTGGCTCATGAGCACGAAGCCGACGGGGAAGAAGCTCACTACCGTGGCGCCGGAGAGCTCGAAGCCGGTCTCCAGCAACTCGATGGTCTCCCCGCGATCGCGGGTGCGCGTGAGCAGAACGCTCCCCCCTTCGCTGGCGCTGATCAGGACGATGTCGTCGATGCGGCGCGCGTTCAGAGTGATATTCACCGGCGCGAAGTTACCGTCGCCATCGACTCCCTGGCGAATGAGGATCGGGCCCGTGGCTCCGCCGTCGCTGGTGGAGATGAGACCGGTTCCGGCGGAGCCAACCAGGAACAGGTCGGTCACTTGCGCCACGGCCGTCTGGACGAGGCGGCCGGTGTCGGTCCACGTCAGGCCGCCATCCGTACTCCACAGCGACGTGTTCTCCTGACCCGCGAGCGCGCCGATTCCACTCACGAGGATCTGGAGGCCATCCGGTGATACCGCGACGCCGAAGCGCTGATCGCCCGGCCAGTCCAGCAGCTCCCAGGTGGCGCCGCCGTCGCGGGAGATGATCCCCGCGCCGCGCCCGGCCGCGATGATGATGCGTCCGCTCTCGTCGACGGCGATCCGCTCAAAGTCCCCACTGGGGGAGATGCGGACCCAGTCCCCCTGTTCCTCGGCGGAGATTTCGGGCGGCGGCGGCACTTCGGGTTCGAGCTGGTCCGCGGGCGGTGGAGGCGCGGGCTCGGCTGGCGTCGTGGAGGCTTGCTCGTCGGCCACTTGCTCAACAGCGCTCTGAGCGACTGGCAGTTCGTCAACCGCTTGCTCGTCGCTGTCCTCGCCTCCGCCGCAGGCCGCGGCGAGCGCGGCGAGCGCGATTCCAGCGGCGAGGATCACGGGCGCCCAGCGCCTAGGCATCGTCTTCGGCCGCTCCGCTCGCGCGCGCCCGCAGGTACTCCTGCCAGCGCTGTGCAAACGCCTTGAAGCCGCGGCGGTAGGCGTAGTTTTGGGCCAGGACATTACCGAAGTACGACGCGATGTAGAACGACCCCGCCAGCAGGAAGATTACGCCCACGATCTTGGTCCAGCTTGGGAGCGCCAGGATCAGCCCGCTTCCGATCCCCGTGCCCAGGGCGATGCCCAGCCAGGCCGCGCTGTGGATGATGCGCGCTTCAATCTTGCGCTTGCGCGTATAGACGGCGGCCAGGGGACGTGGGATCTTGCTGCGCGGCGGTACGTCGTCGATGCGGGTGTCGCAGGTCGCGCAGCGCTGACTGTCGGCGCCCAGCGGGGTGCAGCAGTAGCCGCAGAAGCGGCCCAGGTTGGGCGCTTGGCCCGAGCGGATCTCCGCGATCAATTCGTCCAGGGAGGGAGAAAAGGGGACGTCGCGCGTGGAGACAAACTCGCCGTCCACGTAGTGGATCGGTGGCAGGTCCGGACGCGCGGCCATGGCGGATCAGATCTCCTCGATCTTCGGGGCGTTGTCCGGACGCTTCCCCGGCAACCATTCGTAAAACTGGAGCAGGACGCCGCCGGTATCCTTGGGGTGCACGAAGGTTTGTTTCCATTCGTGATCCGACCAGACGCCGCGGTACGGCTCAATTCCCATCTCTTCCTTGAGGAACGCCGCAGTTTCCTCCACATCGTCCACCTCAAACGTGATGTGATGAACGCCGGGACCCCGTTCGGCGATGAACTTGCTGAGAAAGGATTGCGCGTCGCAGGGCTCCAGGACCTCCACGCGGGCCTGGCTGTCGGCAAAATAGAGATAGGCGCCACGGTACCCTTCGCCCTCCTCGGCAATGGGACAGGCGATCTCCGCTCCCAGTAAGCGGCTGAGGAAGGCGAGCGTCTGCTTCGCATCACTCGTGGCGATGCTGACGTGGTCGAGTCGCTTGACGCCTGGGCGTTTTGGCACGAACTCCCCTTTCCGTTGGTCGAGCTGCGGCCTTGCCGCCACGCCGCCCCATGATCGGCGGGGCGCGCGGCTTGGGTCAATCTGCCGTACCTTTTCCTTCCGATCGGGCCCTGCTACACCGGACTGGGAGCCAGTCAACTGCTATGCCGATGCGACGAGCGGTCTTCATTGTGAATCCCGCGGCGCGGACGCTTCCCTCCCGCGAAGTGTTGGTCGCCGCCATCGAGGCGGCGGGGCGCGATCACTCGATCGCGCCGGAAATCCGCGAGACGGACGGCCCCCTCCACGCCACCCAGATCGCGGCGGAAGCGGAGAGCGCCGGGGCGGAGTTGATTGTGGCGTGCGGGGGCGACGGCACGCTCAACGAGGTCCTGAATGGGCTCCGGCGGCCCGACCTGCCCATCGGCGTGATTCCCGGAGGCACAGCCAACGTGTGGGCCAAGGAGGCGGGGATCCCGCGCCGCGCCGACCGCGCACTGCGAGCGCAGCTCAGCGGCACCCCCGTGCGCCTGGACTTGGGCCGGGCGGCGGAACGCCGCTTCTTGCTGATGGCCGGTCTGGGACTGGACGCGGCGACGGTCGCCGCGGTGCGCCCGGGCCTGAAGCGATGCACCGGCCCGCTGGCCTATGCGTGGACGGGGCTGCGCGTCGGCGCACGCTATCCGGGATTCCAGGCGGCCGTGCGCTTCGATGACGACCCCGCGGTTAACGTGGAGGCGACGATGATCGTCTTGGGCAATACGCGCAACTATGGCGGCGTGGCCACGATCACCGCAGAGGCCTCCGCGGTGGATGGACTATTGGACTGCGTCGTCTTTCGCGGCCGCGGCGTGCCGGGCACGCTGCGCATGCTGGCGCTGGTCTTGCTGCGGCGCCATCTCCGCTCCCGTCACGTGCTCTATCGGCGCGCGCGCCGCATCGTCATCGAGGGCGCTGCGCCGCCTATGCAGCTCGATGGCGATGCCGTGCCGCAGGCCGCGACGGCTTTCACTGTTGAGCCGGCGGCGGTCACTATGCTCGTCCCCCGGGCTGGTCGGCCGGTGTTTCAGCCGCTGCCTTAGATGGGCGTGAGCCGTCCCCGCTCCACGCGATAGGTCGCGACGGGCGGCGGGAGCTCCGGCGGTACGGCGGCGGGGTCGGCGCTCGTGAGGATGACCTGCTCACTGCCGGCAACGGCCTGGGCGACGGCGGCCCGCCGGTGCCGATCGAGCTCGGAGAACACGTCGTCCAACAGCAGGAGCGGTTCGTCGTCGCGCCGGGAGCGGAGCAAGTCCGCCTCGCTCAGGCGCAGGGTGAGCGCGATGCTGCGCTGCTGTGCGCGCGACGCATACATGGCCGCGGCCCGCCCGTCCAGCAGGATGCGAAGATCGTCACGGTGGGGCCCGGCCAGAGTGGCGCCGGCGGCCGTCTCGCGCGGTCGCAGCCTGGTCAGCGCCTCGCGGAGGCTGTCGGACACGCGCTCCACATCGGCGGGGGGCGGAAGGTCCAGGCCGCCGAGCGCCGGTGCGTACTCCAGGCGGAGCTGCTCACCACTTTCGCCCGTGAGCCGCGCATGATGCCCCACCGCCGATTCCGTCAACTCTCGCACCGCGGCCGCCCGACCCGCGACGAGTGTGCTGCCCGCGGCGATCAGCGCATCGTCCCACGGCTCCAACTCGCTCGCCGATCCCTCGCCGCGGGCGATCCGCTTCAACGCGGCATTGCGCTGGCTCAGCGACCGCTCATACGCGCTGCTCGCGCGCGCATACGCGCGGTCGCTCTGCGCGATCGTGAAGTCCAGGAAGCGGCGCCGGGCCGATGGTGCGCCGGTGATGATCTCCATGTCCAGCGTGGTGAAGAGCACCGCGCTGATCGCGCCCACGACGTCGGCGGCGCGTCGGGCGATGCCGTTGCGGCGCACCCGCCTGCTCACGAGCGGTGCGCCGCTCTGCGACCGCCGCACGGCGCCATTCGCGTCGGTGCGGGTAGCGGCGGCCACCTCGACCGTGATCTTCCCCTCCCGACCCTGCGCGGTCCCCGCGACCCGCACGATGGCTGGGGGCGGCGCCGACCAGGCGATGAGTTCGCCGTCACTGGAGGCGCGCGGCGAGCGCAGCGCGGCGAGCAGGTAAATCGCTTCGAGGAGGTTGGTCTTGCCCTGGGCGTTGTCGCCGAGGATCAGCGTCAGCCCTGGCTGTAACGTCAGCGAGCAATGCGGATACGAGCGAAACTGGTCCAGCGTGAGCGTCGTGAGGTGCATGGCGTGGTCAAGCGCTAGTGACGCTGGGAGGCGGGCCCCAGCCAGCCCGCCGCCATGTCCGCAATGGCGCCGCCAATACACAGGGATGCCGTGGCTCCGGGCGAGGGTGCGTTCAACACGTGAATCATCCGCTCCGACTCCACGATCCGGAAATCGTCCACCAAGCCGCCGTCGCGGTCGAGCGCCTGGGCCCGGACTCCCGCACCGGCGCGCACCAGGTCGTCCGCGTCCAGCGCCGGTACCAGCCTACGCAGCGCCGCCACGAGTGCGGCCCGATGTAGTGAGCGATACACCTCGCCGATGCCGGGGCGCCAGTGGCGCCGCGCAAGGCGCCAGAAGCCGGGGTAGCGCAGCGTCTCCAGCGTGTCGCGCGGGTCCACGTCGCGCCAGCGATAGCCCTCACGCTTGAGCGCGAGCACTGCGTTGGGGCCGGCCTCAATGCTGCCGTCGATCCGCCGCGTGAAGTGCACCCCCAGGAATGGGAACGAGGGATCCGGCACGGGGTAGATCAGGTTTCGCACCAGGGCGCGCCGCGTCGGCTTGAGTTTGTAGTACTCGCCGCGGAAGGGCACGATCCGCAGGGACGGCGGTCGCCCCGCGAGCGCGCTGATGCGGTCCGCGAAGAGCCCGGCGCAGTTGATGGCATACCGCGCGTTGATCGGCCCCGCGGCAGTCGTGATTGTGAGGCCGTCCTCCATTGATCGAACGGCGCGGACCGCCGCGCGGACGCGGACCTCGCCCCCCCGCGCTTCCAGAATCGCGCGGTAGGCGTCTACCACCGCAGCGAACTCCACAATCCCGGTGCCAGGCACGTGCAAGGCTTGCAAACCGGCGGCGTTCGGCTCCAGCGTCCGTAGCTCCTCGGGGCCGATCATCCGCAGATCCGCTACGCCATTGGCCCGCCCCCGCCGTTCGAGCTCCTCCAACCGCGGGATCTCCTGCGCCGAGGTGGCAACCACCACCTTGCCGCAGCGTTCGTAGGGGATGGCGTGCTCGTCGCAGAATGCCATCATGCCGCGTGCACCCCGGACCGCCATCTCCGCTTTGGCAGAGCCGGGACGGTAGTACAGGCCGGAATGGATGACGCCGCTGTTGTGGCTCGACTGATGAGCGCCGGTGCGAGGCTCTTTTTCCAGGACGGCCACGTGCAGGCCCGAGTAGCGGCCGGTCAGCTCCATAGCCGTCGCGAGTCCTATGATGCCGCCGCCGATCACCGCCACGTCGAGGATCGATGCCATGGACAGGGCGTCAGGGCGAGACGGAGAGTCCGCTGCCCGCGGCGATGTCGCCCACGCGCCAGCTCGGGACGTCCGCATCCGCCAGACGCTCCTGCAGGCGGCTGCCTTCTCCTTCCGGCAGCACAATGACGAGCCCGCCGGCCGTCTGGGGGTCGAAGAGCAGCGCCTCCTGCTCCGGGGTGAGCGGACCCTCGGCGTACACCTCTCGGCCGAAGTGCTCCTGGTTCCGGCGCTGACCTTCGGTCGTCAGTCCCATGGTCGCGTAGTCGAGGAACCCGTCCAGGACGGGCAGCGCCCCGATCGCAAGCCGGATCTCCACACCGCTGCTGCGTGCGATCTCGATCAGGTGCCCGCCGATCCCGAAGCCAGTGACATCGGTCATGGCATGCACGTCAAGGTCGTGGGTGGCGCGGGCGGCGGCGGCGTTCAACTGCTGCATCTGCTGGATGGCTGCCTCGGCGTGCTCTGCCTGTGCTCGGCCCTTCTGTAACGCGCTGATCAGGACACCCGTTCCCAGCTTCTTGGTGAGCACGATGATGTCGCCTGGGCGGGCCCCGGCAACGGTCCGGATGCGCTGCGGGTGCACCAAGCCGGTGACGCAGAGTCCGTACTTCGGCTCGATGTCGATAACCGTGTGCCCCCCGGCCACGACGCCTCCCGCCTCGCGCACCTTGGCTGCGCCGCCCTCCAGGATGCGCGCCGCGACCTGCACCGGCAGGTCCTCGGGGAAGCCTGCGATGTTCAGGGCGAAGAGCACCTCGCCCCCCATGGCATAGATGTCGTTCATGGCGTTCGCCGCGGCGATCGCCCCATAGATGTAGGGGTCATCCAGGAACGGCGGGAAAAAGTCCAGCGTCTGCACGATGGCCTGCTCATCGTTCAGCCGGTAGACAGCCGCGTCGTCCGGCCGGTCCAGTCCCACGAGCAGCGCGGGGAAGTCGGCCGAAGGGAACGAATCGGCGAGGTGGCGCAGCACCTGCGCCAGGGGTTCAGCCCCGTATTTGGAGCCTCAGCCGCCGCAAACGGCCAACTGAGAGAGACGAATCTCCTGCTCGGTCACTTGCAGCCTCCTTTCCGGCGCGGCTCAGTCCGCGCGCGCCGCCCGGCGGACTACGGCGCGATTGGCCGCCGATGTGGCGGGAGGAATGGAGCAGCCGGCGGTCAGGAAGAGGCGCTCCGGCCCCACCGCCAGCGCCGAGCGAGCTTGCTCGGCTACGGCGTCGTCCGCCATTTCCGTCAACCGTGTTTGGTCGATGCCGCCCATCACGGCCTTGGCCGTGCGCGCCTTCACGTCCGCGAGGCTGGGGTTGCCAACTCCGCGATCGGCCCAGTTCAGCGCCGCCACAGGATAGTCCAGCAGCAGATCGATCATGTTGTGGTTGCGACAGACGTGCAGAACGTTGAACGGAGCGCCCCGCACGCGGTGGAGGAGCTGAAGGTCGTAAGGTCGCCCGAACTCTCGGTAGAACGGCTCCGTGCACGTGTCGTGGCTGGCCCACGCCAGAGGCGCGTAGAAGATCCCGGCCGATCCGGCGTCGATCGAGGCTGCGGCGTAGGCGTCCAATACCCCCCCGATCACGGAGAGTGCGTGATGGGCGGCGGCCGGGTCGGCGGCGGCGTGCTCGCGAAACGCCGCTTCGCCGCCGCAGAGCGCGCCAGCCACTCCGAGCGGCGAAAAGATCGTCTGGATCACGTCTACTTCGTCGCCGACCTCCTCCAGCACCAGGCGGAGAGCGGTGAGATGCTCGGCGAATACCCCACCAACGGGATCGACGGCGCGCAGGGCGGCCAGGTCCTCGATCCCCTGCACAGCCGGCCGGAGGAGGCGCGGCTGCCGCTGCTCGCTGGGGCGATCGTAGGTATTGCCCCAGGCTTCGGCAAAGTACGTGGAGCGCGGATTGAGCTTGATGAAGTCCCAATCGTGCGCGCGATAATCCTCTAGCGTCGCCCCAGCCAGGTCGCGCGGCTCCCATTCGCGGAGGAAATCATGCCCCCATAGCGATGTCGGCACGCGGTCAACCGGGCGACCGGCCAGCGCGGCGCGTACCCGCTCCTTCTTCGCGCTTCCGCCCATGGCGCCCCTCCTTGTCTCCGCTCCTAGCGTACTAGAGCGGAAGCGCCGGGCCCCGGCCCCGGCAGGGATCCGGCGCGGGCGGCGCTGGACGGGGAACGGACTAGACCATGTCCTTGAGGCCCTTGAGCGGCCGCACCTTGACGACGTTGCGGGCGGGCTTCGCTTTGAACACGGTCTGTTCGCCGGTGAAGGGATTGACTCCCTCCCGCGCCGGGGTAGCGGGCTTGCGCTGGACCATGATCTTCATCAGCCCCGGTATGTTGAAGACGCCTGGCCCACGCCGGCCGAGGTCCTTCTTCATGAGGGCGGACAGGGTCTCGAACACTTCGCCGACCTGCTTGCGCGACAGGTCGGTGTTCTCCGCGATAATCCGATGGATGTCCGTCTTGGTCCGCGGAGTGTCCGTGGCGTCGATCCGATATTGCTGCTTCGCCATATGTACCTCCCCATTTCTGCGATTGCCGGCCGATCAGGGCGGCGCCAGGATGGCCTGCACAGGTTGTACGCCACCCACGCGCTTTAGCTCAAGCGTCTCAGGGTGGCTCGATGGCTCGTCTCGCTCGGGGGTGAGGCTCCAGGGCTGCCCGCCCCACCTAAGGGCCGGCCGGGGAGTGGGGCGGGTGATTAGGGGAGATTCCGCGGTGCGCTCGGAAACTCCACCATGACGCGGGCCGAGCCGGCCCCGGTACAGTGGCCCTATCAAACGAAAGGGCCTGCTGTGTCAGACCGGCTACCGGGTTTCGTGCTGCAATCGACGCTCGCGTCCACGCCCCCTCCCGTGCATGTGGAGCGCCGAGGCGCCATCCTGGAGGTGCAATCGCTCGGAAGGGCGCTTACGGAGAGCGAGGCGCGGGCGCGATCTCGCGGCCAAGTCGCGACGGGGGAGCGGCTTCTCCAGTGCGTCGAGCGAGACGGCACGGTGGCGCTGAGTTACCGGTTCACCTTTGTGGTCTGGCCCCCCGGCGCGAAACCCACGCCGGACGCCTGCTGGAGTGCTTACCGGCTGCCTGAGCGTTCCCCAGCGGCCCGTCGCTATCCGGCTCCGGCGTCGTTGTCCCCCGCCCCCGTGACGATCACCGTATCCGGCATGAAGGCCGCCCACGCGAACCAGAAGTGGTTGGCGTGGACGATCGGCGTCAGTTGGGCGCCGGCCCGCGGCCCGGACACGGCCGTGCCGAAGATGTTCCATGCCGAGCTGGTGTCGGTGTCGAGGAATGTCTGATCGTCGTCTGGGTTCGGCATGAAGGAGAGGGTCTCTCCATCGATCTCGCGTGAGAAGACGCCGGTGGAGCCGACCTCGCGACCTTGGTCGATGACGGACGTGTCCAGAGCGGAGGATGTCCCCGGCGTCCAGAAGACGACGAGGGAGTCGCCGTCCCGCGTGTCCTCATAGAGCCGCACGGTCTGCAGGAGCGGGAATGGGTAGGCGACCACTTCGCTCTCGAACTGCACGGTGGCCACGCGCTCGAAGGGGCTGAGCCGATCGTCCACCTCGCCGATGAAAAGGAACGGGCTGTCGTTGATGTCGTCGTAGCCGGTGTACGGGTTGGCGCCGTACTGGCGGCGGAAACCGGTGTCCCGAGAGAGCACCAGGCCGTCCGGAAAGTTCTCCTTGAACTGCTGCCAGGAGACGATGGGCGCCGGCAGGAGGGTCAAATCCACACCGACGAGGTCGCCCACGAGGGCTCTGGCGCCGATCTGCTGCCAGAGGCTCTCGGTCTGGCGGTCCCACATCACGAGGTCGCTCCTGCGGAGGAGCCCGGAGGTTCCGAAGGTCAACACGCGCTCACCTACTGTGCGTTCAAAGGCGATGGCGCTGTTGCAGAGGGGGCAAAAGGTGACAGAGACCGGCACGCCGCCGACAACGTCGTTGACGATCTCGTGCCAGGTCATGATGGCCAGCGGATAGGCGCGGACGTCGCCGTTCACCTCGAATTGAATGACCGGCGAATTGCCCTTGTAATATTCGTCGGCCGTAGTGATGTCGACGAACTTTGGTTCATCGAGCGGCGGGATGCCGTCGCGTGGCGGACCGCCTGATAGCAGCTCTTGGAGATCGATGATGCGAATGTCCCAGTTCGTGTTCCATCGGACTCCCGAGGGGTGCGGCTCAGTGGGGTCGCGGAAGATCGGGTCGCCCGCCGGTGTCGTGGTCACATCCAGCGGCAGGAACGGCTCGACGGCGTCCGCCCCCGCCTCCTCCGGTTCTGTGGGCGCGGGCGAGGCGCCGTCGCGCTGCGATTGCTCTGCGGTGGTCTCGATGGCATTCTCGTCGCCGGAGCCACCCCCGCTACACGCTGCGGCGGCGAGCCCGCCCGCGGCTAGCATCCCGCCGATCGCCCACAATCTGCGCCTCGGCAACACTCACATCTCCGGCACGACCCAGCGGACTGGCGCTCTATGTCCATTCATACGCTGCGCCGCCGGATTCGGACGTTTGGGATTGCGGGAAACACGGACCGGTCAGCGAGTCGGCTGCGCCTCCGGCGGCAGCTCGACGGCTGGATCCTCTAGAGGCACGGCGCCGAAGCCGGTGACCCGCACGACCTTCTCCCCCTCGATGGCGAAGGCGTTGCGGGAGAAGATGGTCGTCACCCGCCCGTCGTCACGTTCGGCGGGGCTCATGGCATCGACGACCAGGGTGAACGGCGGCGCCGCTTCGTTGACGGCCACGATGCGATACCACCAGCGCCGGTACAGCTCGCGGATCTTGTGCCCAGCGAAGGCCACAGCCTCCAGCCCCTCGAACGTCCCTGCGTGTGACTGGGGCCGAATGATCTCGAGGACCAGGTGGGGATCGGACACGTCGCGCAGCCGCTCAAGGTCTCCCGCGACGTAGGCGTAGGCCCATTTCGCGACGGTGTCCAGAAAGGGCTCGAGATGGCTGGGCACCCGCGTGCCGGCCGCGACCTCGTAAGTGCGAGGCTCTCCGGGTGCCGTCGTGGCGAAGGCGGCGCTCCACCCGTCGGATTGCTTCACGTTCTCCACGACGTGCTCCACCGCTACGCGCCGCACGCCCGGTGTCGCCCGCACCTTCCGCAGAAAGTCCGCGACGGCGCTGTCATTGGGGAACGCCGCCGTGAAATGGAGGTTGAACTCGCCGGCGATCTGGTCGATCCGCAACACGTTGGGCGAGGTCTCCAGCACGCGGATGGTCTCGGCCGTCTGCCCGACGTCCGCCTCGACGTTGCCGATGATCTCGGTCGTGAGCCCGAACGCTGCGAGATTCGGAGCCGCCTTGAACGTGATCACGCCCGTGGAGCGGAGCCGGTCGAGCCGCGCGGACACGGTGGTGCCGGAGGTCCCCAGCCGCTTGCCCAGATCGGCATACGAGCGACGCGGGTCCGCCGCCAGCTCCGTGATCAGGTGTCGGTCCAGCTCGTCGGGATCGGCGCCACTCATCGTCCCGCTCCACGTCCTGGTCGGAGCACCCGCTACCCCGACTGCATGTCGATTCTAAAGGGAATGACCCCCGGCGCGCAGAAGTCCTGCGACGATCGTCGGCGTTGCTGAGGAATCACAGCCCGCCCGTCCCCGCGATGCGCATCTCAGGGGGTGCCCCCGTGACAGGTGTGCCCGCGTGCGATAGGGTCGCAGGCGCCGCCTCAGGGGCGGCGTGAGGATGGAACTCCCGGCCCGGAGGCAGTGCCATGACGTACCGCGCATTCGTTGTGAACAAGACCGATGACCAGTTCACAGCCCAGGTGACCGCGCTCGACGAGTCCCAGTTGCCGGCGGGCGAGGTCACGGTCCGCGTCGAGTGGTCCGGGATCAACTACAAGGACGGCCTAGCCTGCATCCCCAAAAGCTGGGTGATCCGCAACTACCCGATGACGCCGGGGATCGACCTCGCTGGCCACGTCGCGGCCTCCAGCGATGCCCGCTTCAAGGAAGGCGACGGCGTCCTCCTCACCGGTTACGACCTGGGCGTCTCCCATCCGGGTGGCTTCGCTGAATTGGCGCGCGTTCCGGCGGACTGGCTGGTGCCCTTGCCCGCGGGCCTGAGCACCAAGGAGGCGATGGCGATGGGCACGGCGGGCTTCACCGCCGCCCTCTCGGTGTACGAACTGGAGCGGTACGGCATAACGCCGGAGGCCGGCCCGGTGCTGGTCACGGGCGCGACCGGCGGCGTCGGCAGTACGGCAGTGGCGATGCTGGCCGGGCTCGGTTATACGGTGGCGGCGAGCACCGGGAAAGCGGGGGAGCATGAGTATCTCCGCGGCCTCGGCGCCAGCGAGATCCTGTCCCGCGAGGAGGCGAGTGCTGCGAGCGAGCGCCCGCTGGAGAAGGAGCGCTGGGCGGGCGCGGTCGACCCCGTCGGAGGCGACACGACGGCGTACCTCTTGCGCGCCGCGAAGTCCGGGGGCGTCGTGGCGCTGTCTGGGCTGACTGGCGGCACCGCGTTTCAGACTACGGTCATGCCGTTCATCCTGCGCGGCGTCAAACTGGTCGGGATCGAATCCGTCTACGCGCCGATGGACTTGCGGCGCGAGTTGTGGCCGCGGATCGCCGGGGATCTCAAGCCGAAGGGCCTGCTGGACTCGATCGCGCAAGAGACGACTCTTGATGGCGTGCCGGAGGCGACGTCCACGATCCTCGCGGGCAAGGTGCGGGGCCGGATCTTGATCCGGCTCAGCGCCGAGGGCTGACGCCGGCCTCTAGATCCGGCCGAGCGCGCTGCGAACGCCTTGGCGTGCGCCGCGAAGTGCCTGACGACGTGATTGAAGCAGGACTCGATCGTCGGTTCCACTCCCCAGCGCCTCGCGCCGCGCTGCCACCCGTCGTGTGCGCCGCTACATCTCCTTAACGAGACCGATCCGGTTTCCGTCGGGGTCCTCGAACTGCGCCAAGGTCACCATGTTGGGGATCTCCGTGACGGGCACCAAGACCTTACCGCCGAGCTTCACGGCCTTGTCGAGATAGGCTTGGAGATCGTCCACCTGGACGTAGAAGGTGACAAACGCCTGGCCGTCGGGCGTGCTTCCGACGCCACCGTTGATGCCCTCGCCGGCGTTGTCGACGATGCCGTAGTTCATCGGATTGTTGGAGTCGATCTTCCAGCCAAACAGCTCGGAGTAGAAGGTCTCCGCTCTCGCGCCATCCTTGGCCATGATCTCAAAATGCACGACCGGATTCGGCATGATGCTCTCTCCTCTCGGCGTCGTTTCTGACTGTGGATCGTCTGGGGTCAGCGCGTCGGTCCGCTCTCACGCATCGCGGAGGTGGCCCAAGGGTCGGGTCCGGGATCCCCACCGGCCGCGACCGTCGCCAGGCGAGGCAGGAAGTGCGCCCAGCCTTCGCCGTGCGGAGCGCGCGCGTCGGGCGGCAGGCCGCGGTGCGTCAGCCGCACGAGCGTGCCGTCCCCGTCGGGCGTCAGTGTCACTTTCACGGTGCTCGATCCCGGAGGCACGGGATTCCCTTCCTCTTCCCAGCCCCACGTGAACACCACGCGGCTCGGCGGCACCACCTCGACGTACTTCCCCCGCGCGACGTCCTTGCCCGTGATGTTGACGCGGTACATCCCGCCCGGGCGCGGGTCGAGGGCCGCCTCGATCCCCTTCCAGCGGAGCATCTTCTCGGGATCGGTGAAGAAGGGGAACACGGTTTCCGGAGGTGCGGCGATGCGGATCTCTTGCTGGACGGCGTCAGGTTCGGTCGCTGGCATGGAGTGTCTCTCTCCTCGCTTCTTGTTCCGCCGCTTTCTTGAGGCGTAGCAGATGATCGGCCCAGAACTGGTCCAGGTAAGCGCGCACCTCCTCCAGCCCCTCTGGTCGGACCTGGTAAAGGCGGCGCGTTCCGGCTTTCCTCTGCGTGACGAGGCCGGCATCGCGGAGCACCCGGAGGTGTTGCGAGATGGCCGGGCGGGACACCTCGAAGTGGGAGGCGATCTCACCGACGGAGAGCTCCGCGTCGCGGACCAACAGGAGGATTTCGCGCCGCCGCGGCTCGGCGATGGCCTGTATCGCGCTGTTCATCGGGGGGGATGATAAGCATCGGATTACGTAAGTGTCAACTAACTGTTCGATCGGGCCAGATTGCTGGGCAGTGGACGCCCTATGCTCGGCGGGTACGCGCCGATGCTGGGGTGGTCTGCGGCTTTGAGAGGCACGCCGATGCGATTCCTCGCGCGCTCGTTGCTCTTCACTGTGCTGCCGCTGGCGCTGGCCCTGGCCGCCTGCGGCGGTGACGGCGATGCTTCGGCGATTCCGCAGTTCGCCCCAGAGTCGGTGATCGAAGAAGCCCTGGTGCCGGACTTCGACTTCGGAGAAGAGTTCGAGGATGCAGCCGATCAGGCGGCGGCCGAGGCCGCGGTGGCCGCTGTAGCGCCGGGGGGCGGACTCGCGGCCGAGGGTGCTGATGCGGCGCAGATCACCGAGCGGAAGGTCATCAATATCGCTTCCGTGTCGGTGGCCGTCGAATCGGTTGCGAGTGCCGTCACGCAAGTCCGGGGCATCGCGGAGTCGTCGGGGGGGTTTGTCGAGCAGCTATCGCGATCGGGCGGCGCGGACCGGGAGCAGGCCACGCTGACGATCCGCGTCCCGCAGGATGGGTTTTTCGCCGCGCTGGAGCGGATCGAGGCGCTGGGAGATGTCCTGGACGAGTTCGTCGGCAGCGAGGACGTGACTGAACAGTTCATCGATCTTGAGGCGCGCCTGCGGACCGCGGAGCAGGAGGAGGTGCGCCTGCTTGCGCTTCTCGATCGCGTTCAGAACCTCACCGACGTTTTGACGATTGAGCGGGAGCTGGCCCGCGTGCGGTCGCAGATCGAGGTCTTCCAGGGACAGTTGAACTTCCTCTTACGCCGCGTCGACCTCGCCACCATCACGGTCTCGTTGTTCCCGCCGGAGGCGCCGTTCGTGGAGCCGCCGAGGGCGTCGCTGGCTGTGGCCGTGTCGACACTCAACGAGAGCGTGGAACGCGTGCAAGCACTGGTGGCGTCGATGGACGGCGTGGTGGATCGCGTCATCATCACCGTGGACGAAGAGGAGGAGTCGGCGTTCCTGCTGCTGCGGGTGCCGAGCGCTACCTTCGAACGGGCGCTGGCCGCCATCGAAGCGCGTGGCGACGTGCTGCGCAAAGAAGTAGATCAGAGAGGCGAGCCGTCCGAGGCCGGGGCTGAGCCGTCCGCCGAGCCGGACGCGCACATCGATTTGTTCCTGGTGGAGAAAGAGGGATCGTCTGATGCGGGGCTGATCGCTGCGATCGTCGCCCCGATCGGCGGTGTGGCGATCGCCTTGGCTCTACTAGCGTTCCTCTGGCGCCGAAGCCGCACGCGCGCGGGCGGCTAGCCGAACACCCCTTGGGCGGCGAGCGCGGCGATTTCGTCGTCGCCGAGTCCGATCTCCTCCAGCACTTCCTGCGTGTGCTGGCCGACGGCTGGAGCCGGCCCGCGCACGCCTATGTCGGCGCTCTCAATCCGAAACGGCGTGTTCATGGTCTCGAAACGTCCCAGCTCGGGATGGTCGATGGTCGTGAAGGCGCCTATCTCCCGCACCTGGGGATCCGACAGAACTTCCGGGATCTCGGCCACCGGCGCCCAGATCAGGCTGAACTCATCGAGGCGCTCGGCCCAATGGGCCAGGTCGTGCTCGGCAAAGCGCTGGGCGATGGCGGCCGTCAGCTCGGCTGTGAAGCCGGCCCGCTTCTCCAGCGAGTCGTAGCGCGGGTCCGCCGCCCACTCCGGCAGGCCGATCATCTCGCAGAAGCGCGGCCAGAAGCGGTCGGGCTGCGGCATCACCACCAGCAGCCAGCGTCCGTCGGCGGTCTCATAGGTGTTCCACATCGGGTTCCCGGGCATGGTGTGATCGTGGGGCTTCGGCTGTTTCTTCGCGACCAGCGCCGCGGCGAAGTCCGTGCCGATGGTCCACATCCCCGTGCCCAGGAGTGTCACATCCACAACCTGGCCTTCGCCGGTCGCGTCGCGGAGACGGAGTGCCGCCAGCGTCCCCGCGAGCAGGTTGAGGGTAGTGGCGTGGTCGCCCTGGCCGGGACGGCAGAGCGGCGGTGGAGCCGGCGGCTGGCGCAGCGCGGCCATCAAGCCACCGCGGGCCCAAAAGGCGGCGTAGTCGAAGCCGGGCCGGTCGGCGTCGGGTCCTTCACAGCCGTAGCCGCTGAACGAGGTGTAGACCAGGCGCGGATTCACGCGTCGCACGGCCTCTGGGGTGAGGCCGTAGCGCTCGCGTCGCGCCTGGATCAAGTTGGTGATAAAGATGTCCGCCCGCTCGCACAGGCGGAGGACCAGATCCGGGCCGCCGGGCTGGTCAAGCGCCACGGTGACGGAGCGCTTGCCGCGGTTGTCCAGCTCAAACCCATAGTTGGCGGCGAACTGGTAGTCGTACAGCCTGTCCAGACGGAAGCTGCGGTAGGCGTCCCCTTCCGGCGGCTCCACCTTGATCACCTCGGCGCCCATATCGGCCATCAGTGCTGCAGCGCCGGGCGCCGCCAGCCAGTTGGCCACCTCCACCACCCGGACGCCGTCAAGCGGTGCGACCATCATCGGCTCCCTTCCCGTGTGCCGGTCACCCTTCAGTGGGGGTGACGAACTCGCCGTCCTTGATGATGCGCCGGATCGTCCGCGTGGCGCCGATATCGGCGAGCGGGTCGGCATCCAGCACGAGCAGATCCGCCCGACGGCCCGGCCGCACGGTCCCCAGTTCCTGCTCCCGTTGCATGGCGCGGGCGGCGTTGAGCGTCGCTGCTTGAATCGCCTCCATGGGCGTCATGCCGATCGCGACCAGCTCGTGGATCTCCTGGTGCAGCGCGTCGGGTCCGGTGAAGGGTGCACCCATGTCGGTGCCGGCCACGAGCGGGATGCCCCGGCGATGCGCCAGGGCGATGTTGCGCCGGTGCGTGTCGGCGAGCGCGCGGGCGCTCTCGATGCTGTGCGGGGGCAGGCCGGCGTCGTCGGCGCGGGCCAGGATGAAACCGACGACCGCCAGCGTCGGCGTCAGGAAGGTGCCCCGCTCCAACATCTCTCCGATCAACTCCTCGGTGAGGTAGGAACCGTGCTCCACGCTGTCGACGCCGCCGCGCACCGCGTTGCGGATGCTTCCCTCGCCGTGGGCGTGCGCCGCGATGGTCAGTCCGGAGCCGTGCGCCTCGCCCGCCGCGACGCTCATCTCCTCTTCGGAGAATTGCACCGCATTGGGCCCCAGTCCGGGCCCCACGATGCCGCCGCTGGCCATCACCTTGATCATGTCGGAGCCGGCCTTGATCTCCGCTCGGACCGCGCGGCGGAGGGCATCGGCGCCGTCCGCCTCTACGCCGATCATCCAGCCGTGACCGCCCGTCACTGTCAACCAGTGCCCGGCCGTGATGATCCGTGGCCCGCGCGCGTGGCCCTCACGGATCGCGTCGCGGACGGCCAGGATCACCGGCGCGACGCCGCCGATGTCGCGCGCCGTGGTCACCCCCTGCGCCAAGAGGGCGACGGCCCGTTTCGCGGTCAGCAACGCCTGGTAGGGGTGGGATTGGCTCGCCGCGTCCTCGATGGCGTGAGGGGTGGCGTTCAGGCTCAGGTGGGTGTGCGCATCGATCAGGCCGGGGATGGCAGTGGCGCCGTCGAAGTCGTGCGTCTCGTCGGCGTTTGGGTTGAGCGCGGGGCCGATCTCGGCGAAGCGGCCGTCGCGAATTCGGACGTCGACGCGCTCCTGAAGCGCGCCCGTGCCATCGATCAGCCGCAGGTTTCGTAGAAGCATCGTGTGCACCTCATCTCGGCCGGCACGACAGCCTCAAACGGTAGCAGATGCGTCTGGCGGTCACGATGGATCTCCACGGCCGGTCGCCGCGCACTAAGATTGGCGAGCAGCCTCGCCATCGAGCGCGAGACGGCGCATCGACGGGAGAGCCCGATGGACCGAGACCGCGAGCCGGCGCGATTGCCACAAGGGGAAGAGGGCCCCGCCGGGCCGATGGAGGGGGCCGAGGTCGAGCGCGGCGACCGCGAGGACGCGACCAAGCCGACGTTCATCCGCGTGGACGAGACGACGGAGCGCGTCGTGGTGGAGGTGACGCGCCGCCCGCGGCATCCCGCCGAGCGGGTCATCTGGTTTCTGTTCTTTGGCTGGATGGCCGGGCTCGTGCTGGTGGCCGCGGCGGCTGTGCTGAACTTCACTGCCATCGGCTACATATTCCGTCCCTGGGCGCTGCAGCAGTTGCCCCGGGTGATGCGCCTTGCGGAGCCCTCCCAGCGCATCGTTGGACCGCCCACGCCCAAGGAGCGCGAGCAAGAGGTGCGAGAGCGGCCGTACATTCGCGCCGTGTATTTTTTCGCTGTGGGTTGGTGGGCCGGGGTCATCTGGCTACTGCTGGCCTATCTCGTGAATCTACCGCAGGTGACGGAGCCGATCTCCCTCTGGATGTACAACCGCGTCGATGCGATCACCACCCTGGAGCGACGTTCGGAGGAGCTGATCTCCTCCCCATAAGGGTAGATATCCCGGCTGAGGCCGATCCGCGCTTCGGACCGCCTCGTACCGGTTGTGTATGCGCCGTACCGCCCTGTCCGGCTTCCCGGTTCGATCGAGCCGTCTGGCGCTTGGCTTGACGTCGCTGCTGATGGTCGGCGGGATCGTGGCCGCCGCCTGCTCCGGTAGCGGCGGAGACGGCGATACGCAGAGCGCCGAGGGCGCCGAGCATGGCGTCACCGCAGGAGCGGTCGCTGAGGAGGTGGAGGCCGTTGATGCGGCGGCTGCGCCGGAGTCGTCCGCGAGCCCCGCGCTCAACGAAGCCGGTGATCGCGGCGTAATCGCCGGTGTCGACACCACCATCCGCAGTGTCGCGCTCGAAGACATCATCTTCGATCTTTTCCGCGGACAGATGGTTTCGTTCGCGGAGGCGTCCGAGGAGACCATCCTTGATCTTGTGGACGCTATCCCGCCGCTGGACGCCAACCGCGACCTCTTGGAGCCGGAGGCGCAACAGCGGGTGGGCACCGTGCGGTACATCACCGCGGAGGAAGCGGCGGACTCAGACTTTCTCTGGAACACTGTCCTCGTGGTGGGGTACGTGGCCGATGACGGCCAACCCTACGCATTTCCGATCTCCATCCTTAACTTCCACGAGATCGTCGATGAGACGCTCGGGGGTCGCGCCGTGCTGATTACGTATTGCCCGCTGTGCCGCAGCGGCGTGGTGTACGAGCGTGTGCTGGACGGGCGGGTTCTGAACTTCGGAAACACCAACGCTCTCTTGCAGAGCGACCTGGTGATGTTCGATCGCCAGACCAACTCCTACTGGTTTCAGACGGGCGGGGAAGCGGTGGTCGGACCGCTCACCGGCGCGCGGCTCACCGTCCTGCCGTCCGTCACGGTGCGCTGGGAAAACTGGCTGGAGGAGCACCCCGACACGCTCGTGCTGAGCTCGGACACGGGCTTTGAGCGGCCGTACCACGATGACCCCTTCGCCGGGCTGGCGGGGGCCATCGAGGCGAACCGGCGCCCGCCATTCCCCGTCGACAGCGAGATCTTCCAGGATCCGCGTCTTCCGGCGACGGAGCTTGTGGTGGGCGTGGAGGTCGACGGGACGGCCCGCGCCTACCCGATAACGGCGCACGGGACGCTGGCTGTGAACGATGTGGTCGCCGGCCAGCCGGTCGTCGTGTTTATCGACGCTCAAGCGCTCTTTGGCGTCGCGTTCGATCCCACCGTCGACGGCCGCGTGCTGAGGTTCCGTTCGGACGACGGCGCCTACGTCGACGCCGAAACCGGCTCAAGCTGGGACGGCGGCGGCCGCGCCGTGAATGGGCCGCTGGCCGGCGCCCAGCTGCGCCAGTTGCCCTCCCGGACGGCGTTCTGGTTCTCCTACCTGAGCGCGTTCCCGGAGGTGACGGTCGCCGGCGTCGACACGCCTCTGGAGTAGCGATGGGCGTCGACGACGTTCTCCACCTGATCGGCGAGAAGTTCGCGCGCGCGGAATGGGTCGCCCTCTTTCTCGGCCTCTCGGGGCTGTACTGTGCGCTGCTCGCACGGTCCGGCCTGCAACTCGGTCACACCCGCGGCTTCGGCTGGAGCGACTTTTACACGCAAACCACGGTGTACGGCGTCGATTGGCCCTGAGCGCCGCAGCACGCTCAGGGGAGGCCTTCTTTGAGATGATCGCCGGTTAGACGATCCGCTCTGTGCGGATCTCTTGAGCGTCGAGCTGTGGGCCGGGGCGGCTCTCCTTGACGCTCCCAGCGACGACTGCCTATATTCCGCCCTACTATTTCGTATCTACCTGCTCGGCGAGCCAGTTGAGCAGAGGCGCGTTGCGCCTGCGACCTGAGAGGCTGTGCCATGCCAGGCGGAGAGGGCGAAATCCGGGGCGTCTTCAACATCCCCAGTATGGAGCGAGTCCGGTACGGGCAGGACTGCGTCAACTCGCTGGGCGAAGACGTTGACGCCTACGGGGGCGAGAAGGTCTTTATCGTGGCCAGCAACACGCTGGCCACGAAGACGGATGTCGTGGAACGGGTCGAACACATCTTGGCGGGCAAGAGCGTGGGCGTCTTCCACCACGTGTCGCAGCATGTGCACCGCGAGTCGGTGCTGGAAGCGACGGAGCAAGCGCGCAAGGCGGGAGCGAACTTCCTGGTCAGCGTCGGCGGGGGGAGTCCGATCGATTGCGCCAAGGCCGTGGCGATGTGTCTGGCCGAAGGTGTGACCAGCATCGACGAGATGGATAACTACAGCACCAAGTTCGAATACCCAGACAAGGTCGAGTTTCCCCCGCTCAAGCATCCGGAGCGGGTCCCGCAGCACATCACCATCTCGACCACGCTTTCGGCCGGCGAGTTCACCAACATCGCCGGGATGACGGATAGCAAGCGGCAGGTCAAGGAGCTGTATCTTCACGCGCCGCTTATGCCGATCGTCGCGTACTTGGACCCGGCGCTGGCGGTGCACACGCCCAGTTGGCTCTGGGCGTCGACCGGGATGCGCGCGGTGGACCATTGTGTGGAGGCGTACGTGTCGCAGGCGCACATGCCCTTCGTGGATTCCCTGTCGAAGGACGCTCTGGCCATGCTGGTGCAGGATCTGCCCGGCTCCTCCAAGGACCCGGAGGACATGGTCGGGCGGGGGCGGTGTCAGATGGCCTGTTGGATGAGCCTGTTCGGGCTCTTGAACGTCCAAGTCGGGTTGAGCCACGGTATCGGCCACCAGTTGGGTGCACGCCGTGACGTCCCGCATGGCGTGACCTCCTGCATCATGTTGCCGCACGTGATGGACTACAACTTCCCGGTGGTCAAGGACCGCCAGGCGAAGCTGGCCGAGGCGTTTGGGGTGGAGACGCGGACGATGGACGTGGACGAGGCAGGGCAGGCGTTCATTTCGTCCCTGCGGTCGTTCATTAAGGCGCTCGACGTGCCCACGCGGCTCTCCGAGGTGGGGGTGACGAAGGAGGACTTCCCGGCCATCGTCAAGGACGCGCTGGAGGATCTTGTGGTCGCTACGAACCCGCGTCCGGTCTCGGAGGAGGTCGTTTACCAACTGCTGGAGACGGCGTATTGAGCGAGACGGGCGCGGCGCGGGCCTTTTCTGGGCCCGGCGGCGAGGCCCGAGTGGGCGCGGTCGACTGGCGGTTGGCCTTGCGCTCTCGATGGAGAGGGCGTAGATCAGAGGCTAGCCGGATCCGCTGATCTCGGCGATTGCGGACCAGCAACTGGAACCGCCTCGGCGGTGGATGCCGGACGGGTCCCGCGGGTGAGATGAGGCGGCCATTGCCTCAAGCGGAGACGGTGACAGGTTCGGGCGCGTAGGATAGCCTGACGCACGGCGAGGCGCCGGGCCGGCGCGCCGGAGGCAGCGAGAGCCGATGATCAAACGCTTCGTGTTACGGCGGCTCGCTTTCCTGATCCCGCAATTGTTCATCGTTTCGATCCTTGCCTTCACGCTGATCAAGCTCAGCCCCGGCGACGTTGCAACCCTCGTTCTGGGACCGCTGCATGATGTCTCGGCGGAACGGAGGGTGCGGGAGGAACTGGGTCTAGATAAGTCCGTGTTCACGCAGTACGCCAAGTACGTGGAACGGACGGTCCAGCTGGACTTCGGAAGGTCCTTCCGAACGAAGCAAGACGTCGTTGACGAACTGGGGAGGAAGGTCCCGGCCACGCTGTGGCTCATCAGCCTTGCGCTGGTGGTTTGCCTCGTGGTGGGCATCGGGGTGGGCTACTTAGCGGCGCTGGCGCCGCCCGGAGGGCTCCTGAACAGAGGGATCATCGGGTACGGCTTCTTAGCCGGCGCGCTGCCGGATTTCTGGGTTGGGCTGATCCTGATCTTCTTCTTGTTCACGAAGCTGGATATCTTACCGGTGCCGTCCGGCCAGTTGCCCTTGGGCGTGGATCAGCCGGATCGAGTGACCAGCGTCGTCATACTCGACTCCCTCCTCGACGGAGACTTTAACAAGGCGGGCGTCGCGTTCCGGTCGACGATCATGCCCCTCTTGACTCTGGTGCTGGTGTACGCTCCCGTGGTGCTGAAGATCACGGCCGTCACGACCGCCGAGGTCTTCCATTCGCAATATGTGATCGGAGCCCGTGCCGTGGGGGTGCGGCAGCGCACGATCGTTCGCTACATCATGCGCAACGCACTGCTCCCGATCATCACAACCAGCGGTGTCCTCTACGCGTTCCTGCTTGGCGGGGCGGTGCTGGTGGAGACGGTGTTCTCTTGGGGTGGATTCGGCCAATATGCCGTGGACGCCGTGACCAACAAAGATTTCAACGTCATTCAGACCTTCCTGCTCGTGGCGGCCGTGTTCACCATCTTCGTGTATCTCGCCGTGGACCTGTTGC
Source organism: Dehalococcoidia bacterium (assembly GCA_963663235.2). Taxonomy (GTDB): domain Bacteria; phylum Chloroflexota; class Dehalococcoidia; order Bin125; family Bin125. Next base: position 87,970 of record CAXXNO010000004.1, on the reverse strand, counting down.
ACTTCGCGGTGGATCCGCGGATCCGGGCGGGAGTGTCGGGCAAGTGACCGGAGCCACCGAAACCGCGCGCATTCCGTTCCGACGCCCCCCCGGCGTGACACCGCAGGCCGTGCTCGCGGGCGCCCGGCGAGATCCGCTGCTCGCTGCCGCTCTGGTGATCTTCACGATCATGGTGATTCTCGCCATCGGCGGTCCCTGGATCGGCGAGCACTTGGTGGGCTACGACCCGAGGGCCCCGGACGCCAGGGCGCAGTTTGAAGCGCCCAGCACGTCTCACCTCTTTGGAACCGACGAGAAGGGGTCCGATGTCTTCAGTCGGACGATCTCGGCGCCGCGCACCGACCTGGTGATTGGCTTGACTGCCACGCTAATCGGCCTGTTCATCGGTGCGTTTCTCGGCCTGTTGGCGGGGTACGGACCCGGCCGCGGCCGCGTCGCCAGCACGTTGGCCGAACTGCTGACCCGGCTCATGGACATCCTGCAGGCGTTCCCGGTGTTTATCGTGGCGCTGGCGATGGTCGCGGTGATCGGCACGGGTACCGATAAGGTGATCTACGTCCTCTCCTTCCTCTTCAGCCCGATCTTCTTCCGGTATGTGCGGGCTGAGACGTTGCTGGTGCGGGAGCTGACTTTCGTGGAGGCGGAGCGGGCGGTGGGCAACTCAACCCGCCGCATCATGTTCGCGCACATCCTGCCCAACTCGCTCACGACCGCGACGGTGCAGGCCTCACCGACGATGGGCTACGCGATCTTGCTGACGTCCGGCTTGACCTTCGTGGGCGCGGGTGTGACGCCGCCCACGCCGGAGTGGGGCGCGATGATCAAGAACGGTGCCGAGCTCATGCAAATCGGGACCTGGTGGCCGTCCGTCTTCCCCGGGATCTTCCTAGGCCTCACCGTCTTCAGCCTGGCGGTCATCGGGGAGGCGATCCGACTCCACTGGCGAGGATCGGGACTCCGTGGCTACTGAGCCGGCACTGGAGACCGCCGCGCATGCGGGCGCGCCCGGCCCCCTCTTGGAGGTGGCGGGCCTGACGTTGCGGCACATCGTCGACGACCGTTTGCTGGTTCAAGACGCCTTCCTCACGCTGGACAGCGGCGAAGTGCTGGGCATCGTAGGTGAGAGCGGCTCTGGGAAAAGCCCGTTGCTCTTCGCCATTATCCGGCTGCTGAGCCGAGAGGTGGAACAGGTCTCGGGGCGCATCACCTACCGGGGCGAGGACGTCCTGAGCAAGTCGCGCTCCGAGATGGAGGAGATCCGCGGGCTTGAGATGGCCATGATCGTTCCCGGGGGCAAGTTCTCGCTGAACCCCGTGGAGAGCGTTGGACATCAGATCGTCGATGTGCTGCGTTCGCACTTCCCCGACATGAAGAAGCGGGAACTGCACGCGCAAGCCATCGACATTCTCAAGATCATGGGGCTTCCGGACGCGGAGATTCGCTTTCACGCCTATCCGCACGAGATGAGCGGCGGCATGGCCCAGCGGATCCTCATCGCCAAGGCGATGGCTTGCTCTCCGCGGCTCCTGCTTGGCGACGAGTTCACGGTGGGGTTGGACGTGACGATTCAGGCCGAGATCATGGACCATGTCCATGCCCTGGTAAGGGAGCGCAACACGTCGCTGATCATCACCAGCAGCGACCTGGGCCTGGTGGCGGCATACTGCGACACCGTGGCCATCATCAAGGGAGGAACGATCCTGGAGTTTGCGCCGGTCCTCTCGTTCTTCGCCGACCCGCAGCACTCCTACAGCCGGTTACTCCTCTCCGCGGCGCGCGAGGCGCGCGCACAGCAGCATGTGGTGGACACGCATATCGAGACGCCAAGCGAGCAGCTGGCCGCCCCGCCGTTCGTGCATGAGAGCCTGCCGGCGCCGTCGCCCCCGTACCGCCCGGTTGGGCCCGGCCATTGGGTCCGGGAGGAAACGTGATGACCGGCGAGCCGCTTCTGCAGATTCGCAATCTGACCAAGACTTTCATCGTGGGGAACAAGCAGAAGCTGGTCGCGGTGAGCAGCGTGAACCTGGACGTGCACGCGGGCGAGACCGTGGGGCTGGTGGGCGAAAGCGGTTCCGGCAAGACGACCCTCGGTCGCGTCGTGCTGCGCCTGGCCGAGCCTGATAGCGGTGAGATCCGCTTCGACGGCATCAACCTCCTCAGGCTGGACGGGGAGCCGATGCGACGGCAGCGGGCCCAGATGCAGATTGTGTATCAGGATCCCATGCTGGGCTTTAACCCGCGGTTCAGGGTCCGGAACATCATCGCCGAGCCTCTGCAACTGCACGAGAGCCTCGGCCGACGGGAACTGGACCGGCGTGTCATGGAGGTGCTCGAGCTCACCGACCTGGAAGAGCGGGTGCTCAAGGAGCGACCGGGCGCGCTGCGCAAGGCGGAGCAGCAGCAGGTGGCGATCGCCCGGGCCATTGCCACTCGGCCACGGTTCATCGTGCTGGATGAGCCGACCGGCTTGCTGGATCTGTCGGTCAGCGTGCGCATCATCGGGATCCTGCGCCGCCTGCAGGAAGAGCAAAACATTGCCTACATCTTCATCTCGCACGACCTCAGCGCCGTGCGGGCCATCAGCCACCGGCTAGCCATCATGTATCTGGGCCAGATCGTCGAGACCGGGCCGATTGAGGAAGTCTTCGCGCGGCCCACGCATCCCTACAGCGAGGCGTTGCTGTCCTCGGTCCTGCTCCCGGATCCCCACCGGAGCCGCGAGCGGCTGCGTCTGAGGGGAGAGATCCCGAGCCCCATCGACTTGCCGCCCGGCTGCCCGCTGGCGCCGCGCTGCCCGCTGGTGGAGGAGCGCTGCTCGACGGGACCCCCTCCGCTGGTGGCGATCCAAGGAAGCGGCGAAGAGGGCGCGACGCCGACCTGGTGGTCGACATGCTTCCCGCTCGCCGATTCCTCCGTGGATGCCTGGTATGGGCGGCTGAAGGCAAAGCGGTCCGGCGAGGATGTTCTCATCGCGAAGGCGGAAGCCGCCGTGGAAGGCGGAGTGCCCGCCGAGGCCGGCCCTTCCTAACCAGCGAGCACCCTGCGCCACCCCGCCGATCTCGGGAGGAGCCGCTGAAACGCGCTGGCCTGCCGGGCGGGAGTCCGATCTGCCCCCGAAGGGCATAACGGGAGTACCCTGCCCGCGGCGTCTGCCCCAACCGCGGCTTCGCGGCGGCGGAACGGGCACCTCGTATTGATCGCAGTCAGAGAGGACGCGTTGGAATGGACTACTCGAACTACCAGTTCTTGCTCACGGAACGCCTCCCGAACGGTGTCCTGAAGATCACCATCAACCGGCCCGAGGCGATGAATGGGGTCAACGACCGGCTGCACATGGAGTTGGGGCGGATCTGGCGCGATATCGGCGATGACCCCGAGACTCGGGTGGCGTTGATCACCGGTGCGGGCCGCGCGTTCTGCGCCGGAGGCGACCTGGTCGGCCAAGACCTCGCCGACTTCGAACGCGTGACGCGGCTGCTGAAGGAAGCGCGCGATATCGTCTACAACATGATCAATCTCGACAAGCCGATCGTCTCGGCGATCAACGGCTGGGCAATTGGAGCGGGCATCGCCGTGGCGCTGCTCGCCGATGTGAGCGTGGCCTCGGACAAAGCCAAGCTCATGGACGGGCATACGCGAATCGGCGTGACCGCCGGCGACCACGCCGCCATCATCTGGCCGCTCCTCTGCGGCATGGCCCGCGCGAAGTACTACCTCTTGACGTCCGAACAGATCGACGGGCGCCTGGCGGAGCAGATCGGCCTCGTAAGCCTGTGCGTCCCTCACGAGGAACTGATGGATCGCGCCACTGCTGTTGCCGACCGTCTGGCGTGCGGGTCCGCTCTCGCCATTCAGTCGACGAAGTACGTGCTCAACAACTGGTTGCGCATGGCTGGACCGACGTTCGATACCTCGGCGGCCTTGGAGATGATGCAGTTCATGGGCCCGGACATCCAAGAGGGCGTGGCCGCCATTCAGGAAAAGCGGGAGCCGAGCTTCCCCTCCAGTCGCTGAGCCCCAGCCGGCGTCGAAGCCGAGGCGGTGCGGCCGTTGCCGCTCCAGACGGAGGCCGCCTATACTGCGCCCATTCGATTTCCGTGCGGTCGGGGGGAGTGTCTATGGCGTCCAGCAGCGGGATGTCGGTTGATCCGATTACGTACGAAGTGCTGCGCAACGCGTTCGCGGCGGTCTGCAACGAGATGGCCCTGGTCGTGGCGAAGACGGCGTACTCCACGCCGATCAACGAGGGGCGCGACTTTGCGGGCACGGTCTATGACCGGCACGGCAAGCTGGTGAGCCAGGGCGAAACCGATCTGCCGGCCTTCGTGGGCCTGACCATGCTGACCGTGCCGGAAGTCATCCGGGCCATCGGGCTGGAGAACATGGAGCCCGGCGACATCTACATGATCAACGATCCCTACGTTGCCAGTACCCACTGCAACGACATTCATCAGGTCAGGCCGATCTTCCACGACGGACAGCTCGTTGCGTTCACCGCGTCGACGGCGCACTGGTCGGACGTCGGGGGAGTGGCACCCGGATCGCTGAACTGTCGAGCGCGTAGCCATTTCGAGGAGGGCGTGCGCATCCCGGCGCTCAAGATCTATCGCCAAGGCGTCCTCAACAAGGACATCTTGACGATCTTGCTCGCCAATATGCGTGAGTCATGGGAGCGGATCGGTGACCTGAACGCGCAGATCGCGGCCGTGAAGGCCGGAGAGGCACGGATCCGGGCGCTGATCGCGAAGCACGGGCTGGAGACCGTGCTCACTGCGATGGAAGAGGTGCAGAATCATTCCGAGCGCCTCGCGCGCGCCTCGTGGGTAAGTCTGCCGGACGGCGTTTACGAGGGTGAAGACCGCGTCGATCAGGACGTGCACACCGGCGAACCGAAGCTGATCAAACTCAAGCTGACCGTTGCGGGCGATCACGCCGTCTTTGACCTTACGGAATCCGATACCGCGGCCGAATCCGGCATCAACTGCACCATTGCCGCGACGACCTCGGCTGTGTTCCTCGGCCTGGCTTCGATCCTTCCGCCCATGCCGATGAACGCGGGCGTCATGCGCACCGTGGAAATCAAGGCCAAGCGCGGTTCGATTGTCTGGGCGCAGCCCCCGTCGGCCGTTTCCGGCTTGGCCGCCACCAGCATGGAATGCGTGATTGGCTGCGTGGTGCAAGCGCTGAGCGCGGCGTTGCCCGAGCGAGGAGCGGCGACTCCGTTCAGCATCCTCAACACTGTCTTCGCAGGATTCGATACGCGGCCGGAGTTCCAGTCCAGCTTTATCAACTACGTCTGGGGCTTCGGCGGCCTGGGCGCGGTGCGTTCGCACGACGGTGCGAACGTCGTGGGCTCGCCGTATACGGCGAGCACGCAGAACATCCCGGCGGAGTTGCAGGAGCGTCGCTATCCCGTCTTGTGGCGAAGTTACGGGTTTGTGCAAGATTCGGGCGGCCCCGGGACCACGCGGGGCGGCGTGGGGCTGATCCAGCTGGTGGAGTTCCCCTACGCCGTTGGCACGATCTCCTGTATCGGGGATCGGGAGCGGTTCGGCCCGCCCGGCATCTTCGGAGGTGAAGAGGGCGCCAAGGCGGGGTTGGTGCTCAACCGCGGCAGCGAGAACGAGCGCAACATCGGCATCTTTTCCGTGAACGAGCCAGCGGCAGTTGGTGAGTCGATCACCTTCTGGTCGGCTGGAGGGGGCGGCTACGGCGATGCGCTAAAGCGGCCGGTGGAATCAGTCCTGGAGGACGTGAAGGACGAGTACGTCACCGTCGCCGCCGCTCGCGCGCAGTACGGCGTGGTCGTCAACGAGATCGACCAGCGCGCGTTGGAGTATCAGCTGGACCTGCCGGCGACGGAAAAGCTCCGCGCGGAACTACGTGAGGCCCACGCTCGCGACTGAGCGACACAGCGTTGACGGAAGGATGATCGCCATGAGCAACGGCGCCAGCGGACAGCCCAGCGCTGCGCTTGACCCCATCACCTTCGAGGTGTTGCGCAGCGCGTTCACCGCGATCTGCAACGAGATGGCGCTGGTCGTGGCGAAGACCGCCTACTCGACTCCGGTCAACGAGGGCCATGACTTTGCGGGCGGACTCTACGACGCCGGGGGCCAGCTCGTCACCCAGGGAGAGTTTGATCTCCCCGCCTTCGTGGGGCTCACCCTGCTCACTGTGCCGGAGGTGGTGCGCGCCATCGGGCTGGAGAACATGGAGCCCGGCGACATCTACATGATCAACGATCCCTACGTGGCCAGCACCCACTGCAACGACATCCACTTCGTCAAACCGATATTTCACGAGGGGCGGCTGGTGGCGTTCACCTCGTCCACCGCACACTGGTCGGATGTGGGTGGGGTGGTGGCCGGGTCACTGAACTGCGCGGCCCGCACGCACTTTGAGGAAGGGGTGCGGATTCCGGCGCTCACGCTCTATAAGCGGGGTGTGATGAACAACGACATCGTCGCGATCTTGCTGGCGAACATGCGTCAGTCATGGGAGCGACTGGGAGACCTGCACGCTCAGGTGGCAGCCGTCAGCGCTGGCGAGGAGCGGATCCGTGTCGTCATCGCCAAGCACGGTGTGGAGGCCGTGCTGACCGCGATGGCCGAGATACAGACCTACTCGGAGCGGATGGCGCGTGCAGCTTTTGCCAGCCTGCCGGACGGCCGCTACGAATCCGAAGATAGCGTCGACCAGGACGTGCACACCGGGGAAAAGAAGACGATCCGCCTCACGCTGCATATCGAAGGCGACCACGCCATCTTCGATCTGACTGCGAGCGATGGCGCCGCCGAGTCCGGCATCAACTGCACGATCGCCGCAACGACCTCCGCGATCTTCATCGGTCTGGCCGCCATCCTGCCGCCTATGCCGATGAACGCCGGGGTTATGCGGGTGGTCGAGATCAAGGCCACGCGCGGCTCGATTGTCTGGGCGCAGCCGCCTTCCGGCATCTCCGGCCTGGCCATCACGAGCATGGACGCTACGACTGGGGCCACCATGCTGGCCGTCGGCAAGGCATTGCCGGAACGGGCGGTCGGGGTGCCGTCGGCGATCGTGAATTCGACGTTCGCCGGCGACGATACGCGCCCCACCTTCGATGCCCCGTTCATCAACTACATCTGGGCGTTTGGTGGCACGGGCGGCACAAAATACAAGGATGGGGCGAACAACCTCGCGTCGCCGTTTGGCGCGTCCTCCACGAACATCCCCTGCGAGCTTCAAGAACGCCGCTATCCGGTGCTCTTCTGGCGACACATGCTCTTGAACGACTCGGGCGGCGCCGGCAGGACTCGCGGCGGCTGTGGCCTGGATCAACTGGTGGAGCCTCGCGTGCCCGGCTCCCTCTCCAACATCACCAATCGGGAGAAGGAGGGTCCGCCGGGCGTCTTCGGGGGCGGGCGCGGCTGGACGTCGCGACTGTTCGTCAACGCCGGGACGGAGAGCGAGCGCAATCTGGGCACCTTCGCCGTCAACGTCCCCGTGGGACCGGGCGAAATGCTGTCATTTTGGTCCAACGGCGCCGGCGGCTACGGCGATCCGCTGGAGCGGTCGGCAGAGTCGATCGTGGAGGACATCCGCGACGATTACATGACGATCGGCTCGGCGAAGTCACAATATGGCGTGGTCGTCAAGGAGGTCGATCGGCGCCGGCTCCGGTACGAGGTCGACGCCGAGGTGACCGAGACGCTGCGCCGGAAGATGCGCGCGGCCCGCTGACCACGATCGCTGCGGGCGCATCCGGTGTGATCCACCCCGTGCGCCGGAGGTGCGAGGGCGGGTGGCTGTGGAGAAAATGAGCACTCCAGGGGCTAGACCGGCGAGTAGACTTCCGTTATCAAGGGGGGCACTCGGGTGGAGCGGAGGTGCACCAGCGCCGCCCGCTCAACACTCCGAGTGAATCCACCGTGACGGCGTTCGGACGCGTCCCCCAGGGAACGCAACGACGCAAACTGCAGGCCCGCAGCCTTGGCGATGCGGGTGAGACGGCGCGAAAGGAACGGCGAGGGCCATGACGAAATTCCGGCTGGGTGTCGACGTTGGGGGTACGTTTACCGACTTCGTGCTCTACAACCAGGACAGTGGCGAGACCCGGATCACGAAGGTGCCGACGACCCCCGCGAACCCCGCGAACGGCGTCCTCATCGGTATCGCGAAGCTTGGCGTCGACTTGGCCGATGTCGAAAGCCTTGAGCATGGCACGACCGTGGCGACCAATACCCTGATCGAGAGGAACGGCGCCAAGACCGCCTTCCTGACCACGGAAGGGTTCCGCGACACCTTGGAGATCCGCCGGGCGAACCGTAAGGAGCTCTACGACGCCCAATGGACGCCGCCGCCGGCTCTGGTCCCGCGGCGCAACCGGTTGGAGATCAAGGAGCGCCTCTACTGGAACGGCGAGGTTGCGACGCCCCTGGACGAGGAGCAGGTCCAGGACGTTATCGAGACTCTGAAGGCGCGCGACATCGAGGCGGTCGCCATTTGTTTCATCCACTCCTATCAGCACCCCAAGCACGAGATGCTCGTCAAGGACTTGGTGCAGGCGGCGCTGCCCGACGCGTTCGTGACCGCCTCATCGGAAGTGACGCAAGAGATGCGCGAGTTCGAGCGCGGCAGCACCGTGGCGGCCAATGCTTATGTTGGGCCGAAGGTGCAGACGTACTTGGACAGTCTGAGCGAGGGGCTGCGGGGCGCCGGGCTCAAGACAGACGTCTCCGTCATGCAGTCCAACGGCGGCGTGGCCACCCTCGACGAAGCGAAGAGCGTGCCCGCCAAGATGGCCCGGTCCGGGCCGGCCGGCGGCGCCATGGCGTTGCAGCGGCTCTCGCAGATGATCGGGCGGTCGGAGTTGGTGGGCATCGACATCGGCGGCACCAGCGCCGATGTCTCGGTGATCGTCGAATCGCGAACCCGCTGGACCAGCCCGCTCGTCGTTGAGTGGGGCATGCCGATTCTCTTCCCGTCCGTGGACGTGGTGTCCATCGGGGCGGGCGGCGGCTCCATCGCCTGGATCGATGAAGGCGGGATCCTCCACGTTGGCCCCCAGAGCGCCGGCGCGGACCCAGGCCCGGTGTGCTACGACATCGGCGGCGCCGAACCGACATCCACCGACGGACAGGTCGTCCTCGGCCGCATCGATCCCGATCAATTCCTGGGCGGCGAAATGAAAATCCGGAAGGACCTGGCCGAGAAGGCGATCGCCGAGACGGTCGGGAATCCACTCAGCCTCGGGCTGGAGGAGGCCGCGGACGGCCTGCTCAAGATCATGGAAAACAACCTCATGCAGGCGATCCGCTACGTCACGGTGGAGAAGGGTTACGACCCGCGCGACTTCGCCCTGGTGGGGCTTGGCGGCGGTGGGCCGATGTACGTCTCCAACCTGGCCCGCGAGCTGGGGATGAAGACGGCAATCGTGCCGACGGCGCCGGGGGTTCTCTCGGCCTGGGGTCTGCTCACCGTCGATATGGTGCAAGACCGCAGCAAGACTGTGCTGCGCCGACGCCGGGCGCTGCGGAACGAGGACTTGGAAGAGACCTTCAACGACCTGCGAGAGTCGATCTACAAGTCGTTTTTGCGGCAGGGTATCTCCGCCAAGGATGTCGCCATGGAGTACTACCTGGACCTCCAGTATTATGGCCAGGTGTATTCGCTTGCGGTCTCGTTGGGCGATCTGGCTGCGAAGACCGGTGATATCCCCTCTAAGGACGATATTCGTGTGGCCGAGGCCGGCACGATCTCCATCCAGCTCGATCTCGCGCCGCACGGCAAAGTGGAAGTGTCGGACGATGTGCTGGACGCCGCGACGGACCGCTTCCACAGCGAGCACGAGCGCGAGTACGGTCACGCCGACCCGGAGCAGGAGGTGCAAGTCGTCCACGCGCGGGTGTTTGGCAGCGCTTCCGTGGCCAAGCCCGAGATCAAGAAAGGGAAGAAAGGCGGCGCCGATTCCAGCGCCGCGGTCCGAACCAAGCGGGCGGTGTATTTCGACGGCGGCGACCAGGAGACCACGATCTATACACGGGATCTCTTGAAGCCCGGTAACCGTCTCGCAGGGCCGGCGATTGTGGAAGAGGGAACGTCCACGACAATCTTGCCGCCGGACGCGAGCCTGGAAGTCGATGAGTACGGTAACATGATCATCGAGACCGGGGCCGGCTAGCCGTCACGCGTAGCAAGCGCATCGAGCGGGGCCGGTCGCTGGACCAGCCCCGTGGTCATCGCGGAGGAGGGGCAACGTGGGGACGCTGCAGCAGCACCTCATGCTGGGGCAACTGCCCGTCCAGGAAGACCTCCGGCACACCGACACGCACGAAAGCGCGCCGCCGCGGCTGCGTGAGCTGCACGCCGAGTACTACCCCCGGGTGGACGGAATGCTCGATCTGGAGCGATACGCCCGTCCTCCTCGCTTCTACGTCGGCCAGCGGCTGGATGAATTGCTGGGCAAGCGCTGGGAGAAGCTGCTGGGCAAGCCGCGGCAGTTCGTCACCCTGCTGCTCACCGATGCGATCCAGGGGCCAGCAACGGAGATGGACTACCACTACGCGCAGCGGCTGTTCGACCTGACGGACCGTTACGCCGAGGAGATCGAGCGCACCGGCCGGCTGCCAGAAGTGATTATGAGCTACCTCGAACTATTGGAGACCTACGATCAGGATAAGCAGGCGGAGGCGGGCGGTCGCGTCACCGACTCCGGTTTGCTCGTCCCGGGTGCTTCGGACACGATCGTGGTCCGGGGCGGCATCACCGCCGAGTAGCCGCGCCCCCGCACCAGTGCCCCCGCAATCCTGGATCGGCCCGAGCGCCGCCGGACGCGGCTCCGCCGAGCCACCCGCCTCCGGCCCGTCTACATCATCGTGTAGCCGCCGCTGACGCTGAGCGTCTGGCCCGTGATGAACGAGGCGGCGTCCGAGGCCAGGAAGGCGACCGCGTTGCCGATGTCCTGCGCGCTGCCCAGCCGGCGGAGAGGATAGGCTTTGCTGGCTTTCTCTTTCGCTCCCGGTGTGAAGATGCCCTGCATCTCTCGCCACATGCTGCCGGCGCCCATCTCGGCATCTTCGTCGGGCACGGTCAGGCCGGGGCACACGGCGTTGACGGTCACGCCGAACTTGCCGTATTCGCGGGCGAGCGACTTGGCGAGAGCGATGAGTCCTGCCTTGCAGGCTGCGTAGACCGATTCTCGATACTCGCCCATGCGTCCGGCGTCCGAGCTGACGTTGATGATGCGCCCGGCGCCTTGCTCCGCCAGCAGCGGCAGCACGGCGCGGGTGCAGTGGATGGCGCCCCAGAGGTTGAGTTGAATCTCTTTCTCCAACTCCTCCAGCGGCTTGTCCAAGAACAGGCGGTCATGAGTCCAACCCACGTTGTTCACGAGCACGTCGATGCGGCCGAACTCCTGGAGGGCGTGTTGGACCATCGCCTCCACGGAGGCGACGTCGGTGACGTCCGTCTTCACGGCGATTGTGCGTCCGCCCGCCTTGCGGTCATTCGCCTCTCCGGCAACGCGCTCCGCCTGGGGCAGATCGAGGTCGGCGATGACCACGTTGGCGCCTTCCGCGGCGATGGTGAGGACGATCGCCCGTCCAATGTTGGAGCCGCCGCCCGTTACGATCGCCGTTTTGCCGGCTAATCCGAGGTCCACCGCTGCGCCTCCTTGCGCGTTGATCGAGGCTGTCCGCCCGCTGCCGTCAGGCAGCCCTCAGGCCGACGTGTCGAGCGCATTTTTCACGAGCTCCGTGCATCGCTCGATGTCGTATCCGCGGTAGGTGGTCAGGAGCTGCGCCGCCATCGAGCCCTCGCCATGCAAGGTCGTGACGAAGTTGTAGCCGCCGAACTCGGAGGCGGTCATGTCGCGAATCAGGTGGAAGAGGTTTACGCGCTGCGCCGCCGTTGTCTCGCCGGCGCCCGTCAGGTAGTGCTCCAGGTACGGCCCGGTCTCTGGATTCTGGAAATCGGCCTCCATCGGCGCCGTGATCACCAAGCCCCCAGCGATATCCTGCACGATCGCGGCGGCCTGATGGAAGCCAGAGGCGAAATGGTATTTCCCCGCGTTGGTATACACGCCATTCGGCGAGACCATCCCGGGCTCGATGGGCAGGGCCTCCCGTGCCGCCGCGTTGCGGCAGGCCCTGATGAGCTCACCGTAGATGATCAGCTGCGCGATCTTGTCCCGGATGTGCCCGGCGCGCGCCGTCCCGTTGTATTCGGCTGCGAGCTGCGCCGCCCCGATGAGGAGATCGACCGACGGCGGCTTGTAGGAGACCGCCGTGTAGCGGTGATAGTTCGCGAAGGTGGTGGCCAGCTGGCCGGCGTGTCGCCACTCGCGGCAGAGGAAGACCCGATCCCAGGGCACGAAGACATTGTCGAGCACTGTGAGCGTTTCCGTCTCGATGTTGCGGCGGCTGATCGGGAAGTCAAACGTCGTCTGAGAGACATCGCCGGTCGTGCGGCAGATGAGGGTGAGGCCGGGCGTGTTGAGCGGCAGCGCGAAGGCCACCGCGTAATCGGCGTCTTCTTCGCCCATCGCCCGGGTGGGGAGAAAGATGATCTCATTGACGACCGGCGCGGCCGTGGTGTGCGCTTTCGCTCCTCGTACCACGATGCCGTTCGAGCGCTGCTCCACGATGTGCAGATAGGCGTCAGGGTTCGGTTGCTGGTGGGGGCGCAGTGAGCGGTCCCCCTTGACGTCCGTCTGGGCCAGGGCGAGCGAGAGATCGCTCTGGCGACAGTGCTCGATCCACGTGGCTACTCGCTGCGCGTACTCGGTACCGAGGTCCGCGTCCGTCTCGTGGGCCCAGACGGTCAGCGCGTGCATGGCGTCGCTGCCGACGGCCTTGGTGATGTTGAAGGTGGAGTTGTGTAGGCGCGTGTCCTCCTCAATCAAGTCCCCGCGCAGGAGCAGCTCGTCTGGAGTGCGGGCCAGCATGAAGTAACGGCTGATCCGGTCGCTCCCGCCATCCGGCACGAACGTGAAGAGGTCTTGAAGCTTGGGATCCAACTGGTGGCGGTAGACGCCGGCGGAGTGCTCGGTTGTGATCTGGAGGATGGGATGGGTCGTGACGTCGTCGACGCGCTCGCCGCTGATAAACAAGCGGCGCCCGTCACGCAGACTTTCCTTGTATTCCTCCGGGGTTCGCAGCGCCATCCTGGTTCCTCCGTGCTTGAGCTCGCTCGTCAGCCTGACGATGTGAAGCGGCACCCGATTCTAGCGCAGGGAGCATAAGAAAGGGCCGGCCCGGGGGACGGGCCGGCCCTAGTGCGCCGCGCCAGAGCCCTAGCGGCTGAGAATGTGCACCGTATTGACGGCGGCTTCGCCCCGGATCTCCCCGCCCGCATTGTGTGTCAGTCCAACCTTTGCGTCCCGGACCTGCCGATCGCCGGCCTTGCCCTGCAACTGCCAGCAGACCTCCACGAGTTGTCCCAACCCGGTCGCTCCGATGGGGTGGCCGCGGGCCATCAGGCCCCCGCTGGGGTTCACCGGGATACGGCCGCCGATGGTGGTCTCTCCGGAGTCGATCAGCGCGCCACCCTCGCCATAAGCGCACAGGCCCAACTCCTCGGTCAGGCTGATCTCGGCTGGCGCGGCGGCGTCGTGCAGCTCCACCACGTCCAGATCGGAGGGGCCGATCCCCGCGCGCTCGTACGCGCGCTTGGAGACCCGTTCGGCCACCGGCGCGTCGCCCTCGTGCAGGTCCATGCCCGACGTGATCTCCGAGGCGCGCACCCAGATCGGGTCGGTGGTCAACTGGCGCGCCTTTTCCGGTGAGCAGAGGATTGTCGCGGCCGCCCCGTCACCGATTCCCGAGCACATGTACAGCGTGAGCGGCTCCGCCACCATGCGCGCCCCCAAGACATCCTCCAGGGTGAACGGCTTGCGGAACTGCGCGTACGGGTTGATCGCGCCGTTGCCGTGGTTCTTCACTGCGACCTTTGCGAAGTGCTGCGCCTTGGTGCCGTATTTGGCCATGTGCTCCTTGGCCTTGTCGGCGTAGAAGTCCATGAAGCGGGTCCGCGTCTCGCCAGCGCCATCGGATCCCTCCCCCTCAATCTCGAGATCCACCGCCGTGCCGATGGCCGCGAACGACTTCGCCTTGTCCTCGTGGTAGAGCTTCTCCACGCCCAGCGCCAGCACGCAGTCGTGCATGCCGCTGGCCACGTACATCCAGGCCAGGTGGAAGGCGGTGGAGGAGCTGGCGCACGCATTCTCGGTATTGATGATGGGGATGTCGCCGAAGCCGAAGGGGCGCAGAATGGTCTGTCCGCGGACCATCTCTTGGCCCGTCATCAGGCCGCCCACGGCGTTCCCGACGATCGCCGCCTCGATGTCCTGTTTCTGCAAGCCAGAATCGTCCAGGGCGTCTTGCACCGCTTCCTGGCCGAGCTCCTTCATGCTCTGTTCCAGAAACTTGCCGAAGCGGGTCATCCCCGCGCCTATGACCGCAACGTCTCTCATGTTTGCCCTCTTTTCCCGATGCCAATCCTAGCGTAGCGCTACAGCTCCATGCCACCGGCAATGGCCAGAACCTGGCCCGTGACGTAGTCGCCCTCGGCGGCCAGGAACGCCACTAGGGCGGCGACCTCATCCGCTGTGCCGGGGCGGCCCATGGGGATCCGCTCCAGCATCATATCGCGGCCTTTCTGCGGCACCTCGGCGGTGACTCCGACGTCGATGTAGCCCGGTGCGACGGCGTTCACCGTGATCGCTTTCTTCGCCAGCTCTTTTGCCAGGGCGCGGGTGAAGCCCACCAGACCAGCCTTGGTGCTGGCGTAGGCGGTATCGCCGGGGAAGCCGCCGATCCCGATGATCGAGCTCATCACGATGATCCGCCCCCGCTGAGACGCCTCAAGATAGGGGAGGGCGGCGCGGGTGACCTGCATGGTGCCCAGGATGTTCGTCTCCCAGATGTCTCGCCAGTCGCTGAGCTGAGCGTCCCTCAGGCGGCCACCCCGCCAGATTCCGGCGTTGTTGACGAGAATGTCGAGGCCACCCAAGGTTTCGGCTGACTGGCGCACCACCGCCTCGGCCGTCGCTTCATCGCGCAGGTCACCGAGGGCCAGCACCGCCTTGCCGCTCGTGGCCTCCACGTCGGCGATGACGGCCCGCGCCGCGTCTGTCTCTGTGCGGCAGCCGATCGCAACGGCGCAGCCCTCGCGACCGAAGCGCCGCGCGATCGCCGCTCCCAGACCGCGCGACCCGCCTGTGACGAGGGCCGCGCGTCCTTCGAGGCGCCTCATTCGCGTGATCTCATTCCACCGTACGCCGCCATCGAGAGGGACAGCCGGCTGCCGACGCTGGAAGCATACCATCCGCGTCCCGGCCAGCCGCGGGCAGCGCCGACGCGGCCCGACCTGCTATCGTTTGCCCCATCCGACGGGGCGAGGTCTCGCCGCACGCGAACGAACGCACCCGGTGGACGTATTCCCAGGACGGAAGGGGAGATCGTGAAGCCCATACTGGACGGCGTCAAAGTTGTGGAATGGTCTATGTATATCATGGGTCCGCTGGCCGGCGTGATGCTGAGCGACCTCGGCGCCGACGTGATCAAGATCGAGGAACCGCGCACCGGCGGCGATGTGCTGCGCGGCTTGCGCTTCACCAACGGCACGGTGGACGCGCAGATGCCGGGCGGCCGCAACGCGTCCTTCGAGATCGCGAACTGGAACAAGCGCTCCGTCGGCCTGAACCTCAAAGCTGAGGAAGGACGGGAACTGGCGTTCCAGCTGATCGAGAAGGCTGATGTCTTCCTCACAAACTTCCGGCTACCGGCGATCGAGGGGGTTGGGATGGATTACGAGGCGGTTCGGGAGCGCAATTCCCGCATCATCTACGCCGCCGGTGACACGTTCGGCGCGAGAGGGCCCGATGGCTGGCGCGCCGGCAACGACTACACGGGCCAAGCGCGCTCCGGCATGATGTGGGGCCCGGGAACCGAGGAAGACCCGCCCTTCTATCACACCGGCGCCCCCTGCGACATTGGCGGCGCCGTCCTCCTCTCCCACGGCATCACCACGGCGCTCCTGGCGCGTGAGCGCACCGGCAAGGGCCAAAAGATCGAAGTGTCGAACCTGGGCGCGGGCATGTGGTTCCAATACTGGGCGCTGGGGATCGTCTCGCTCACGGGGCGGAAGTTCCCGCGCATCGATCGGCACACTCCGGGCAACCCGTTGTGGAATCACTATCCGTGCGCCGATGGCGAGTGGCTGGTGCTGGCCAACCTCCTCCCTGAAAACTGGACGGCGTTCTGCAAGCTCATGGAGCTGGACGCGCTGTTGGAGGACGAACGCTTCCAGGACATGGAGGGCCGCCGGCTGAACGCCAGAGAGCTGAATGAGATCCTGGATGCGCACTTCCAGACCCGGCCTCGGCGCGATTGGGAGGAGATCCTCGCGCGCGATCCGTCGCTGGCGTTCGAGCGGCTGCAGCGGGTCGAGGATCTCGCCGGCGACGAGCAGGTGCTCGCGAATGACTACATCACGGAGATCGAACACCCGGTCTACGGCACAACGCAGGTGCAGAACTTCCCGATGCAGTTCAGCGAGGCCCCCCGCTGCGAGCGCCGTCCCGCGCCCGAGTTCGGCGCTCACACCTTTGAGGTATTGACCGAGGAGCTCGGGCTATCGCCGGAGCAGATCTCCGCGTACATCGCCGCCGGCGTGGCCGCGTAGCTGACGCCAGACCGGAACGGGAGAAAGCGCACCGTGAACGCTCCACTGGAAGGTATCAAGGTCGTTGAATGGTCCATGTACGCCACGGGCCCGCTCTGCGGAGTCATGCTGGGCGACCTGGGCGCGGACGTCATCCGCATCGAAGATCCGCAGCGAGGGGGAGACCCCACGCGCAATATGCGCTACGTGGCGGGGATCACCGACTGCCAGATGCCCGGGGATCGGAATGCTTTCTTTGAGGTCATGAACTGGAGCAAGCGCTCCGTATCGCTCAACCTCAAACATCCGCAGGGTCACGAGGTCGCGCTGCAACTCCTCGACAGGGCGGACGTGTTTATCCTCAATATCCGTCCGCCGGTGGTGAAGAAGCTGGGACTCGATTACGAGACGCTGCGGGAGCGCAATCCCAAGCTGATCTACGCTACGGCCAGCGCCTACGGCGAACGCGGGCCGCAGGGACAGCGGTCCGGTAACGACTATACGGGCCAGGCCCGCTCCGGCCTCATGTTCGGCGCCGGAAGCGACACCGATCCGCCCTTCTATCACCTGGCGGGCTTCCCGGACATGACCGGCGGGACTTTGCTGTCGCATGCCGTCGTATCGGCGCTGTACGCGCGGGAGCGGACCGGCGTCGGGCAGAAGGTGGAGATGTCCAACCTGGGCGCGGCGATGTGGATCCAGTACTGGGCGATCAGCAATCAACTGCTCGTGGGCGGGCCGTGGCCGCGACAAGATCGCAAGCGAGCCAATCAGCC
Organism: Dehalococcoidia bacterium; assembly: GCA_963663235.2. Lineage (GTDB taxonomy): Bacteria > Chloroflexota > Dehalococcoidia > Bin125 > Bin125. The sequence goes on along the minus strand of CAXXNO010000004.1, from coordinate 70,547 downwards.
ACTGTTCAACCACTACCAGTGCGCCGACGGCGAATGGATCGTGCTGGCCACCATCCGCGACGAGAAGTGGCCGATCTTCTGTCGCTTGGTGAGGTTGGAGCACTTGCTGGAGGACGACCGCTTCAAGACCGTTGAAGATCGCAAGGAGCACGCCGCTGATCTGGTGGCCATCCTCGAGGAGCATTTAAGCACCAAGCCCCGCGATGAGTGGGAGCAAATCCTGTCCTCCGACCGGGCGATGGAGTTTACGCGTGTGCAGCGGCTCGCGGATCTCCAGCACGATCCGCAGGTCATCGCGAACGAATATATCGGGGAGATCGACCATCCCGTGTACGGCCCTACGAAAGTCCAGAACTATCCGGTCCGGTTCAGCGAATCCCGCGTCAAACCGCGCACGGCCGCGCCCGACTTGGGTGAGCACAATTTCGGGGTACTCACCGAGGAGCTGAACTACAGCCCGGAGCAGATCGCGGAGCTCGTGAGCGCGGGTGCGTTGGGCTAGCTCCTGCACGGAGGTCGGCAGTGAGCGACACCGCGATGCTAGTACCCGACCGTGACGCGATCCGCGCGGATCTGGAAGCCACCCAGCAGCGTTTCCACGAGCTATTGGATCGCCTATCTGACGCCGACTGGACGCGACCGAGCGCCGGCTCCGGCTGGCGCGTCCGCGACCAGATGTGGCACATGGCTTGGGGCCCGGGCGCCATCGCGGCGGGGCTCCAACAGGCCCGCCGCGGGAAGGGCTACAACCCGCCGATGTGGTACTTCAACGCGAAGAACAGCCTGCGGACGCGCTGGCACGGGCGTCGGGCGACACCCGAATCGATCGCCGCCACCTACGACGCGGGGCATGCCAAGTTGCTCCAGTTGCTCGACGACCTCGACGAAGCCGAGTGGCGTCGCAGCGTGAGGCGTTACGGGGCCGATCGCACGATCGAGGCGTTCTTTCCGGCCGTAACGCGCCATTTCGAGAGCCACAGCGAATCGGTTCGCGCTGCCCTGGGCCTCGACTAGCGCGCTCGTCCGGTGGTGCGCAGGCAGCGCGGGAGGAGACCGAAGCCAACGACGGCTCCCCGCGGCGGTACAGGGGCCGGAGGGCCCGGCTTAGCAGGCGGCGCCGGTATTGATCAGCGCCGCAGTCTGCTAGTCGCTATAGCCCAGCCGCTCTTTCAGCACTGCCCTGCGAGTACCACATGGGCGGATCGCCGGTCGCGCCCGAGGTCCACATGAGGCCGGAGCGCGCGTGCCCGACGATGCTCAGCGCCGGCTTGTGGGCCTCTTCGCCCTCGAAACCATAAGCCCGCCGTGGACGCACAGATCAGCTGGGGATTGATCTTGGAGAGCGCGTCATCGCCGGCTCCTTTGCTGCACTGCTGCGATGTCTGCGGCCGAGGCGTCAGGCAACGACGCCCTCCGCCCGAAGCCGCTGGACGTCCTCATCGCTGTAGTGGAGGCGCTCGGCCAGGATCTCCGACGTGTGCTCGCCCAGGCCGGGCGCCGGACGGCGGATGCTTGCCGGCGTCTCCTTGAGAGTTACAGGGTGACTCAGCATCGTCACGGTCCCGTACCGTGGATGCTTTACGTCGACGAGGTAATTGTTGGCCTGCACGGCGGGGTCGTTGGGGAGGTCTTTGATTCGTTGGACGCGGTCGAAGACCATGGCGGTGTGGGACTTGAGGCGCCGCTCCCACTCGGCGCGTGGCTCTTCCGCGAAGCGTTTGTCCAGTTCCCCGACGAGCTCTTTGGCGTTCTTGATCCGGGCCTCCGGACTACCGAAGCGGGGGTCCTCCATGAGGTGGTCCAGCCCCATCAGTTGGCAGAATGGCTCCCAGTCCCGTATGTGATCGATGATTCCGAGGATGATCCACTCCCCGTCGGCGCAGCGGTAGTGGCTGAAGAGCGGGTTCCGCGTGTTCTCGCGATCGAACCGCGGCCATTCGCCCAGCCCCAGAATCCCGCACGTCTGAATGGCCCAGTACTCAAGCCACATCAGAGACATCAGATTCGAAACATCGACCCGCTGTCCGACACCCGTGCGTGCGCGCGCTACGACCGCCGCGACCACGCCATAGGCCAGCATGCTGGCCCCCATCACGTCCGCCAGACCGAGGTTGTACCAGTTGGGTGGGTCGCCGGGAACACCGCTGTTCCACATCAAGCCAGCACGGGCCTGCGTCAGCGCGTCCAGCGCCGGGCGACCGGCGTCGGGCCCGCGCATTCCGTTGGCGCTGCCGGCGGCGTAGACGAGCCTTGGGTTCAACGCGGCGAGATCCTTGTAGCCGAGCCCCTGCCGATCAAGCACGCCGGGCCCAAAGCATTCGATAAACCCGTCGGCAGTGGCGAGGAGATCGCGGAGCAGGGATCGACCGCGCTCCTGCCCGAGGTCGATCGCGATCGAGCGCTTGTTGCGGTTCATGACCTCGAAGATCGAGTTGCCGCCGTCCGGCAGTGCGATGTCGTAGCCGGCGTAGTCGGTGAGTGAGCGCGCTGGATCCCCGTCCAGGCCTTCGACCTTGATGACGTCGGCGCCCTGGTCGCCGAGCATCACCGCCGCCAGGGGGCCGAGGATCTGGCTCGACGCCTCGATGACCGTCAGACCGGTGAGGGATCCGGTGACCATGGTTGATCCTTCTCCGCGCGAGGCGCTTACCCTACGACGCCTTCCGCGGCGAGGCCAGCAATCTTCTCGCCGTCGTAGCCCAACACCTCCGTGAGGATCTCCCAGGTGTGCTGGCCCAACTCGGGCGCCGGCCGTCGCATGCTGGTGGGCGTCTGGTCGAACGCCACCGGGTGGCTCAACATCGGGAGGCTCTCATAGCGCGGATGCGGCACGTCGATCATGTAGTCGTTGGCCTTCACACCGGGGTCATCGGACAGATCGGTGACCCGGCGCACCCGCTCGAAGGTGAGCTCCGGGCGCGCGCCGAGGCGTTGCTCCCACTCGGAACTGGTCGCTTCGGCGAAGCGGGCGTCCAGCAAGGCGATGAGCGCCTCCCGATTCTCTTTCCGCCGGTCCTCGGTGGCGAAGCGCGGGTCCTCGACGAGGTCGGTGAGATCGACGGCCTCGCAGAATGGCTGCCAAGGCCGCGTCGAGTCCGGCATCGCGAGCATGATCCACTCGGCGTCCGCGCACTCGTAGTGGTTGGCCAGCGGGTTCACGGCCGTCGTGCGGTCGAAGCGCTCCCACTCGCCATCTCCGGTGAACAGCGATGAGCCGATCGCGGCGTACTCCAGCCACATGGAGGCCATCACGTGGGAGCCCTCCACCTTTTGTCCCACGCCGTGCAGATCGCGCGCCGCCACCGCGCTCACGATCCCGTAGGCCAGCATGTTGGCGCCCATGACGTCGGCGAAACCCAGCGTATTCCAGTTGGGCGGCTCCCCCGGGCGGCCGGTGGCGTACATCAAGCCCGAGCGGGCTTGGCCTACGGGATCGAGCGCGGGCCGTTGTGTCTCCGCGCCCTGGAACCCGTAGCCGGAGGTGGAGGCGTAGATCAGCCGGGGATTGATCTTGCGGAGGCTCTCGTAGCCGATGCCGAGCCGGTCGAAGACGCCGGGCCGGAAGTTCTCAAGAAAGATGTCCGCGTCTCCGACCAGTGCACGCAGGAGATCCCGACCGCCTTCCGTCTTCAGATCGATAGAGATGGAGCGCTTGTTGCGGTTCAGCATCTCAAAGAGTGAGCTGGCGCCGTCCGGCATGGCGATCTCGACGCCGGCCACCAGGGTGATGGATCGAGCCGCGTCAGGGAGGCTCGGATTCTCCACCTTGATCACATCGGCGCCGAGGTCGCCGAGCATGACGCCGGCCAGCGGCCCGAACGCCCAGGTGCTGCACTCGATGACCCTGATCCCGTCCAGCGGACCACGGTGGCCGTCGCCGTTTTCCATGGTGAGTACCTTGCCCTCTCCGAGGAGCGCTTCGACGCTGCGCGTCCAGTTGGATCGCCCAGCCTGCCGATCTCCGCAGATTATAGCCGGAATCGTCACGGGCTCTGTATCCACGGTGGGCGCACGTCGCGGGCAGCGGGCCCTGCTTGTGGGCGCTCGGGCGAGGCGCTAGCCTGCCCGCCGTGGTCGCGCACGGCCGACGAAGGGGGTTCCGGAATGGCATCGCAAGAGGAACGGGTGCAGCTGCTGGAGGACATAGAGGACATTCGCCGGCTGAAGATCGATTATGCCGGCGTGTGCGACACGGGATACGACGGCGACAAACTTGCTGCGATGTTCACCGAAGATGCGATCTGGGACGGCGGAGACACATTCGGCGTTCATAGGGGACGCGCCGCGATCCGTGACCTCTTCAACGAGATCTCCAGCGACATCACGTTTGCGCTCCACTACATGATCGGCCACACGATCGACGTGGACTCATCCGGCACCAAAGCGACGGGCAAGTGGTACCTGTGGGAGCCGATGACGTACAAGGGCCAGGCCGTGCTCGGCGCTATAACCTACGACGACGAATACGAGAAAGTGGATGGGCGCTGGTACTTCTCTCGCATGAACGTGCAGATCCACTTTCTGACTCCGTACGACAAGGGATGGGTCAAGCAGAGGATGGTCACTTAACCGACCTCCGCCGGGAGCGAAGACCGCTCCCTCTGAGGTGGAGGAGCAGTGATGGGGACTTTGGAGCAGCGCGTGCAACGGCTGCAGGACATCACAGACATTCGGCGACTCAAGATCGAATACGCCCAACAGTGCGACGACAACTACAACCCAGACGGTCTCACGGTGCTCTTCACGGACGACGCCGTGTGGGAGGGGACTGGGCTCGGCAGGTACGAGGGCAAGCAAGCCATCCACGGTTTCTGGACCGACGCCTCCGGCCGGTTCACCTTCGCTCTGCACTACATGGTCGGCGATGCGATCGACATCGCTCCGTCCGGCGTCGAGGCCACCGGCCACTGGTACCTCTGGGAGCCCGCAACGATCGATGGCCGCGCGATGTTCGTCGCCGCGACCTACGACGACGTCTACAAGAAGGTCGACGGACGCTGGCTGTTCCACCGCGTTCAGGCCCACAGCCACTTCCTGGCTCCCTATGAGTCGGGATGGGTGAAGGTACCCTTCGCCGAACTGGACTAGCTATACGCGAGTGATCCGCGGGGCATCCGGCCGATTCTGAAATTCGAAGGAGTGGTGACGATGGCCACGCTTGAGGAGCGCACTCAACGGCTGGAGGATATCGAGGCGGTCCGCCGGGTACTGCTCCGCCTAGGCGAATCCTGCGACGGTCCGTACGACGCCGACACCTTTGTGTCCCTCATGACCAAGGACGCGGTCATGGATCTGATGGAGATGGGAGTTTACCGAGGCCGTCAGGCGATTCATGATTTCATTGCCGGGTTGCGCGAGCACATCTCGTTCACTTTGCACTACTGGTGCGGCTTCTTGATCGACATCGCGCCCTCCGGCACGGAGGCAACCGCGACGTGGTACGGCATGGAGACGCCGACGATCGAGGGGCGCGCGGTGTTGGGTGGCCTCACGCATGACGCCAGGCTTCGCAAAGTCGAGGGACGCTGGATGCTCACCCACTTGGGTCAGAAGCTGCACTTCATGACCCCTTACGACAAGGGGTGGGTGAAAGAGCGCACGATCCCGCCCATCGGATCGTAGCCGCACCGGGGTAGGGAGAGGCGGGCTCAGTGACGACACTTGAGGCGCAGATCCAGTGGTTGGAAGACCTCCAGGCGATCGAGCGGCTGAAGCTGGACTACGTCCAAGCGCTGGATGACGGTCTGTGCGGCGCTCGCCCCTTCCCGACGGACGCCTTGATGTCGCTCTTCACCGACGATGCGGTCTGGGAGTCCAATATCCACGGACGGTTCGAGGGCCACGAGGCGATTGCCGAGCTGTTCACCGGCTGGGCCGAGCGTCTGAGCTTCGCTCGACACTTCACCATCGGCCCCAGCGTGGATATCGCTGCGTCCGGGGCCGAGGCCAGCGGCCACTGGTACAGCTGGGAAACCTTGACGGTCGAAGGGCGCGCGATCTACCTCGCCGCAACCTATGACGATGACTTCCGTAAGGTCGATGGGCGCTGGCTGATCCAGCACGTTCGGTCGAACATCATCTTCCGGACTCCGTACGAGTCGGGTTGGGTGAAGGAGCCGTTTCCTCAGTCGTAGGCGCCCGCCTTCCACCCCGCCGGCCGCCGGGTGGGAGGGGCGATGTGCCTTGTGGTGCCGGCGCGTGGCTGGTAGGCTGCCGGGCGCCGCGACTGGCGTGCGAGCAGCAGAACGGAAGAGATGCATGGAAATCGGCATGTACGCGCTGACCCACGGGATCGGGGTTCGCAACGAGGAGAACTTCTTCGCCCAGAGCATCCCGGGCCAGGAGATGCGTCCAGTCAAGATCGCCCAGATGGCCGAGCGCATCGGGATGCACTCGATGTGGTTCCCGGACCATGTTTGCATGCCGATCAGCTCAACCAGCGGGCACGTGGCCAATGAGTCCCGCACCCGCGCCTACGACCCGCGCCACAACCTGCTGGACGCCGCTCCCGTGATGGGCGCCGTAGCGGCGAGCACCAGCCGCCTCCGGCTGGGCACGTCGGTCCTCATCGCCCCCTATCGCGGTCCGCTCAATGACGCGCGGCAGTTCGCCACCATCGACGTCCTCTCCGCCGGCCGCCTCATCCTCGGCGTGGGCGCCGGCTGGCTGGCGGAAGAGTTCGAAGCCCTCGACCTCCCCTACGAGGATCGCGGCGCCATGACCGAGGAGTGCATCGAGATCTACAAGCGCTCCTGGACGGACGACGTCGTCGCCTACCAGGGCAAGCACTACAAATTCGACAACTTGTCCATGGATCCCAAGCCGGTGCAGAAGCCGCGGCCGCCGATCGTCTTCGGGAGCGTGGTGCCGGCGGGGGCCCGTCGGGCGGCCCAGTTGTGCGACGGGTTCTACCCAATCTTCCTCGACCCGTGGGCCGACCCGCATCGATTCGCACCGCTGCAGGACATCATCCGCAGCGAGCTGGATGCCGCCAAGAAGGATCCCGGCGAGTTCTCCATGCTCTGCATCTCCTCTGTCCGTGTCACCGACGCCGACGACCCCGAAGCCCAGCGCAGCCCGCGCAAGATCTGCACAGGGACCCCTGATCAGATTCTCTCGGACCTGCAGCGCTATGCGGATGCCGGCTACTCGCTGGTGGTGTTCATCTTCGACTGCCCGTCCGGGCAGGTCGCGGAGCTGGAGGAGCAGGTCGAGCGGATCGGAGCGGAAGTGATTCCGCACGCCAGATTCATCCAGCCCGCCGGTGGCTGGAAGCAGAGCGTCTAGGGTGGCCTCATGGCTGCGCCGCCGCCGCTCGCCACTTGTCAGGCATCGGGACTTCCCTTAGCCTCGCGCGGCAGTCGTCGCTGGCTAAACGACGAATTGAACGTAGCGGCCCGACCGTACCGGGGAATGTGAGGGGTGACGGACCGATGGAGATAGCGCTCTTCATGGACACGCATGGGCTGGGGCGCCGGGACGACCACGACTGGTTCTTGCAGCCGACGCCAGCCACAGCGTTGCGGCCCGTGAAGATCGCGCAATTGGCCGAGCAGCACGGCTTCCACTCCCTCTGGTTCTCCGACCACGTCACGCTCCCGCTGGAATCGGAAAGCGGCCACGTGGCCAACCCGGAGACACGCACGCGGGCCTACCCGCCCCGCCCCACGATGATGGACGGCGCGGTGGTCATGGGCGCGATCGCGGCGAGCACAAGCCGGATCCGCATGTCGCCATCGGTACTGATCGCGCCGTACCGCGGCCCGCTGAACGACGCCCGCCAGTTCGCGACCATCGACGTGCTGTCCAACGGCCGCGTGATCATGGGCGTGGGGGCTGGCTGGGCCAAGGAGGAGTTCGACGCGCTTGGCCTAGACTACGACGGCCGGGGCAAGATGACCGAGGAATGCATCGAGATCTACAAGCGCTCCTGGACCGACGATGTCGTGTCCTTCCACGGCGAGTACTACAACTTCGACGATCTCTCAATGGATCCCAAACCGGTGCAGAAGCCGCGTCCGCCGATCATCTTCGGCGGCATCTCCCGCGCGGGCGCGCGCCGCGCCGCGCGCTTGTGCGATGGCTTCTTCCCCATCTTCTTAGACCCGTACTCCGACCCGCATCGCTACGACCCCTTGCAGGACATCATCCGGCGGGAGGCGGCGGAGATTGGCAAGGATCTCTCCGCCTTCTGGATGGTCGGCTGCCAGAGCGCGCACCTGACGAATGCCGACCACGAGTTGGCCAAGAAGTCCCCGCGCTGGACGTGCGCGGGGACCGTGGAGCAGGTGTTGGAAGACCTGGAGAAGTTCGCCGGAGCCGGTTACGGGCTGATGATCTTGCACTTCGACTGCCCTTCGGGCTCAGTGGATGAGCTGGAGGAACAGATCGACCGGGCAGGGCGGGAGCTGCTGCCACAGGCGAAGAAGATCCGGGCCTCCGGCGAGTGGAAGGCAGACTACACGGAGACTACTCCCGACGCGGCCGCCTGAGCGCACGAGCTGGCGCGGCGCGGCGCCGACGCGCGCGGGGAGAAGGGCGGACGGTTCGAAGCCGAGACGATCCCTCAGGCCCGGACGCTCACGGCCGCGGGCGATGACAGACGGGCAAACAGAAGTGGTTCATGCGGCCGATGAGGTGAGAAGAAGCCCGCTGTGATGAACATCGGCCTCTTTTCGAATACACACGGGCTGCTGATGCACCGCGGTGCGGATTATTTTCTCCAGATCGTCCCTGCCACGGAGATGCGGCCGGTACAGCTTGCGCAGCAGGCGGAGCGCTTGGGCTACCACTCCGTCTGGTTCGGCGATCATGTCGCAATTCCCGGGGCGGCTGGCGGCTCGCGAGTCTATCCCGGGAACCCCGCGAGCGGCGAGAGCCCGTATCCGCCTGGCGCCAACATGCTGGACGCGGCCGTCGTGATGGGCGCCGCGGCTGTCGCCACCGAGCGGATCAAGCTCGCGTCCGGGGTTTTGATCGGCCCATATCGCGGTCCGCTCAACGATGCCCGGCAGTTCGCCACGGTGGACGTGCTGTCTGGTGGCCGGGTGATTCTGGGTACGGGCGCCGGTTGGCTGCGGGAAGAGTTCGACGCGCTCGGGATCCCATACGAGGCCCGCGGCGCGATGTCCGAAGAGTGCATCCAGATCTACAAGCGCGCCTGGACGGATGAGGTCGTCTCCTTCCACGGCGAGTTCTATACCTTCGATAACCTCTCGATGGACCCAAAGCCGATCCAGGATCCGCATCCGCCGATCGTCCTGGGCAGCGTCTCCAAGGCCGGAGCGCGGCGGGCGGCGCGCCACTGCGACGGTTTCCTCCCGGAAATGGTGGACGCTTTCCCGGATCCGGACCGCTTCGTCGCCCTGCAAGACGAGGTCCGGCGAGAGGCTGATCGGATCGGTCGCGACCTCTCGGACTTCACTATGTCGACGTGTATCGCCGCGCGGATCTGTGGGACCAACGGTCCGGTCGTTGATGCGGATCCCCGGCCCCTCTGTCATGGCACCGCCGAGCAGATCCTGGTGGACCTAGAGCGGCTCGCCGCCGCTGGCTATTCGTTGGTGGTCTGCCTGCTCGCCTGTCCGAGCGGCACCATGGCGGAACTGTGCGAACAGGTGGAGTGGTTCGGACGGGAGGTGATTCCGGAAACGTGCAAGATCAACGCCGCAGGTGAATGGAAGACCGACCTGTGAGGGGCGGTCTTAGCCTCTGGGCGCGGTGCGGCGCCCGGAGTGGAGCCGAGGAAGAGAAAGGGATCAGATGCCACAGCTCACGACGGATCAGATCAAGAAATTGGCCGAGGTGGCGGAGCTCCCGGTCACGGACGCCGAGGTCGAAGCGCTGCGGGAAAATCTGCAGGGAATGATCGACGCCTGGCGCCAAATGCGCCCGGACGACTTCGACGACTGGGCCCCCGCCGACACCTTCAAGCCGGACTGGGACGACTAACCATGGCGAGCAACGAAGAGCGGCTCACGGTCACATCGGTGGCGGAGGGGCTGGCGAAGGGGGAGTTCTCCAGCCGCGAGATCACCGAGAGGTGTTTGACGCAGGTTGAGCGGACGGACGGTACGCTGAAGGCGTTCAACCGGATGACGCCGAAGGTGGCACAGAAAGCGGCGGAGGCATCCGACGAGCGGCGGCGAGGCGGGCGGGCGCTGGGGCCGCTGGACGGCGTGCCCTACGTGGCCAAGGACATCGTGGAGACCGAGGGGATCGAGACCACGGGCTCATCGGATGTGCTCAAGGGCTACATTCCAACTCGGAGCGCCTCCACGGTCGAGCGGTTCAACGCGGCCGGGGCGGTGCTGCTGGGGAAGACGAACACGCACCAGTTCGCCTACGGGGTGCAGACGCCGCCGACGCGGAACCCCTGGGATATGGAGACGGCGCGGGTCCCCGGCGGCTCGAGTGGGGGCACGGGGGCGGCGGTGGCGGCGGGGCAGACGCCGATCGGTTTCGGCACGGACACCGGAGGCTCCATCCGCATTCCGGCCTGTTTGAACGGGATCACGGGGCTCAAAGCGACGTTCGGGCGCGTGCCCAAGGACGGCGTTTTCATGCTGTCCTGGTCGCTGGACCACATCGGGCCGATGTGCTGGACGGCCGAGGATGCGGCCATCGCCCTGAACGTGCTGGCGGGTTACGACGCGCGGGACCTGAACTCGTCGAAGCGGCCGGTGGAAGACTACACGGCGGGCTTGGCGGGCGGGGTGAAGGGGCTGCGGGTGGCGGTGCCCACGAACTACTTCGTGAGCCACTACCCGGCGGTGACCAACGCCTTTCAGGCGGCGGTCGATGCGCTCAAGGGAGCTGGCGCCGAAGTCTTTGAGGTCGCCGTCCCAAAGACCCTAGACATGACGCAGCCGCTGGGCTTCGCCATCGTGCTGGCGGAATCGGCAGCCTGGCACGCACCGCGTCTGCGCCGGCAGAAGCAGGACTACCAGCCCGACGTCGCGGACTATCTCGGCGTGGGTGAGTTGGTGCTGGCCACCGACTTGATCAACGCCCAGCGCTACCGCTCGCGCATCAATGCGGACATGCGTCAGCTGTGGACGGACCAGCGCATCGACGTGATGGTCACGCCGACGCTGGCCGTGACGGCGGCCAAGCACGGGCAGGTGGAGTACACGGCTCCCGACGGCTTCGAAGAGGTATTGATGTCGGCGTCGATCCGCTGCACGTTCCCGTTCAATATCACCGGCCAGCCAGCGCTGACGGTGCCGGGCGGCTTCGACGAGAAGGGGCTGCCGATCGGGTTGCAGATCATCGGGCGGCCGTGGGCGGACGCCCTGACTCTGCGGGTGGGCCACGCCTACCAGCAGGTCACCGACTGGCACACGAAGCGTCCGGAACTGGCGGCCGTCGGCGCTTGATGGAGCGGAGGAGCTGTCTGTAGGACACCGGCGCCCGGCGCTCCGGACGCTGGCATTGATGAGAGGGGTGCGCGATGGCTGAATATCGCACGGTGCAGGAGTTGGGGCGCGCGCTGGCGGCGGGTGAGGCCTCCAGCCGGGAGATTGTCCAGCGCTGCCTGGACCGGATCGCAGAGACGGACGCTGAGCTGAAGGCGTGGGAAACCCTCTGCGGCGAAAGAGCCCTCACCGAGGCGGATGCCTCCGATGCGCGTCGCAAGCAGGGCGCCAGCCTGGGCCCCTTGGACGGCGTGCCGTTCGGCGCCAAGGATCTATACGACAGCGCCGGCGTCGAGACGCGATCGTCGTCCAAGGTGCTGGCGGGCCGTGTCCCGGATCGCGACTGCACCTGCGTCGGCCGGCTTCGGGAGGCCGGCGCTGTCCTCCTCGGGAAGACGCGGACCCACGAGTTCGCCTACGGTGCCGCCACCCCACCCGTGCGGAACCCCTGGAATACCGCGCATTTCCCCGGCGGCTCCAGCGGTGGGACCGGCGCGGCGGTCGCCGCAGGACAGGTTCCGTTCGGCCTCGGTACGGACACCGGCGGCTCGATCCGGATTCCCACCTGCTTCAACGGACTCTCGGGGATCAAGGCCACTTTCGGGCGCGTGCCCAAGGACGGCGTCGCAGTGCTGTCCTGGTCCACCGACCACACGGGGCCCATGTGCCACACGGCGGAGGATGTCGCGCTGGCGATGAACGTCCTGGCCGGCCACACCGACCTCGACATCAGCACCTCCAAGGTCCCCACGGAGGACTACACCGCCAACCTGGGCCGGGGCGTGAAGGGGCTGACGTTCGGCGTGCCTACGAATTACTTTCCGAGCCACTTCCCTGAGGTCCAGGCTGCCGTCGACGCGGCGGTCGATGAGATCGCCAAGCTCGGCGCGGAGGTGCGCAAAGTGACGATCCCGGAGTCCTGGGATCTGGCCAAGCCCGCAGCCTTCGCCATCTGGCTGGCCGAAGGCTCCGCCTATCACCAGGCGCGGATGCGGCGGCAAAAGGACCAGTACACGGATGACGTTCGCGCGCTGATCCTGGCTGGGGAGTTCATCCTGGCGACCGATTACCTCAACGCCAAGCGCTACCGCAGCCGGCTCATCGTCGACATGAAGCGCATGTACAACGACACTGGCATCGACGCTCTACTCACGCCTACGACTCCGGGCACCGCGTTCAAGCCGGACCAGGAAACCTACAACGCTCCGGACGGCTGGGAAGACTTCGTGCTGCCGGCCGCTATCCACTGCACGTCGCCGTTCAACATCACCGGCCAGCCGGCCCTGTCGGTACCCTGCGGGTTCGACGATAAGAATCTGCCTATCGGTCTGCAGATCGCGGGTCGGCCGTGGGCCGACGCGCTGACGCTGCAGGTGGGCCATGCCTATCAGCAGGTGACCGATTGGCATACGCGGCGCCCCACAATTTGAGGGCGCGTCCAATTGAGGGGTGGCCGGGCCGCTCCGCGAGAGCGGGGGCGGTCCGTCCGCTCGCAAGATCCTTGCCGTGGTCAATGCGGCGGACTGGGTCCGGGCCGGTGGACGCGGGACCCGTGACGACGGCGAAGCCCGCCGGACCTGGCGTTCAACGCGGGGCGCCTGGGCCGGGTGCGCGGTCTCGCGGTGGTCGGATGACGACCGAGTCGAGCGGGCCGGGGCTCCCCAGTCACCCCAGATCGGCCGGGGTTGCGGCTGGACCGAGTGCCCCCTACCTTATGGCCTATCTTGGGCCGGTGGCATGATGGGGCGAGGCGCTTCGAAACGGCGCGATCGTCACTTGCCGAATGCCGGGCTCACTGTGATAGGCTTGCAACCCTGAAGAGCGAGGATCCGACGGTTCCAGTGGTTCACTTTGCTGCGCGAACCCGGCGTGCGAAACGAGCGGGTCCCAAGGTGGTGGTGTGATGGCGCTCTTACGGTCACCCTTCATTCGGCGGCGGTTGTTCTTTTTCGTTCCGCAGCTGTTGCTGGTGACCTTCATCGCCTTCGGGTTGCTCCAGCTGCTGCCGGGCGACCCCGCGCAGGCGCGCGCCGGTCCGCTCTCCCCGCCCGCCAAGGTCGAGGAGCTGCGGCAGGAGCGGGGCTATAACGACCCGTTCGTGACTCAGTACATCCGCTACGTGGGGAATCTCGTCCAGGGGGACTTTGGGGACTCGTGGTTCACGGGACAGCCGGTGTCGAAGGACCTGAAGGAGCGCCTGCCGGCCACGATAGAGCTGATCACCATCTCCCTCGTCGTTGCCCTGGGGATCATGATCCCCTTGGGGGTGCGGGTGGCGGCGCCGAAACAGCGGGGGCCGATGGCCGTGGTCGACAAGTACCTCGTGCGGGTCGTGCGGTTCTACGGGTTGCTGGCCGGATCGCTGGCGGATTTCTGGCTGGCACTGATCCTGATCTTCATCTTTTACGCCACGCTGGGCGTGTCCCCGGAACCGACGGGCGCCTTCGCCTTTGGCGTCAGGCCGCCCCCAGTGACGTACTTCCCTTTCCTTGACTCGGTCATCGACCTGAACTTGACAGCGCTGAAGTCGTACGTGGGGCATCTGGTCTTACCGGTCGCCGCGTTGGTGTTTGTCTACGGGGGGCCGATCTTGAAGATGGTGGTCGCCTCCATGGCGGAGATTCGCAGCAGCCAGTACGTGGAGAACGCGCAGGCCATGGGATTGAAGAGCGGGACCGTGCGGTTTATCCAGCTCCGCAACTCCTTGCCGCCGATCCTGACGATCATCGGCGTGATCTACGGCTTCCTCCTGGGCGGGGCGGTGCTGGTGGAGCGGATCTTCGGGCTCAACGGCTTCGGCAACTACGGCGTCAATGCGGTGCTGGTGACGGACTGGGACGCCGCCCAGAGCTTCATGCTGGTGGCGGCCGTGTGGGTCATGATCACCTACTTGGTGGTGGACATCGCCCACGCGGCCGTCGACCCGAGAGTGCGGCTGTGACCGGCGTCACCTCCCCCGCCGCGCTCGCCCAGCGACGCCATCTGCTGGCCCGGGTGGGCCGCGCGATCTTCAAGAAACCGGGCCTTGGAACGGCGGTCATCTATGGTGGCCTCATCTTCTTTTTCCTCCTCGCGGCGATCGGCCCGTCTATCGGCCCCTGGCTCCAGGACGTCGGCTGCGGCTGCGGCTGGGGCCCAGAAGAGCTGGACCCCACTCATTCGCTGGAACCGATGAACGCCCGCCATCTCTTGGGGACGGACGCCTCGGGCCACGATATCTTCAGCCGCCTCCTGGCATCGCCGCGGGTCAATCTGGTCATCGCCTTCGTGGCCGCGTTTCTCTCGGTGGCCATTGGGGTCCCGTTGGGCTTGATTGCGGGCTATTCGGTCGGACGCGGCCGGGCGGCGAGCCTCCTCAGCGAGCTGATCATGCGTGCTCAGGATGTGTTGCAGTCGTTCCCCATCTTCGTCTTCGCCATGGTGCTAGTGGCGGTGGCCGGACAGAGCACCCAAAACGTGATCATCGCGATGACCATCGTGAATCTGCCTGCCTTCGCGCGCCTGGCGCGCGCGGAGATCTTGACCACGCGCGAGCAACCCTACGCGGATGCGGCTCGGATCTTGGGTCACTCCAACGTGTGGATCATCTTCCGGCATTTGGGACCCAACTCGGTCGCCTCCACCCTGGCCACCATGCCCGTGGTCATGGGTTTCGTGGTTCTCTTCACCGCCAGCCTCAGCTTCGTGGGCGCCGGCGTGCCGGTGACTACCCCGGAGCTGGGTGGGATGATCTCGCGCGGGGCGGGCAACATGGTCACAGGCGAGTGGTGGCCGTCGGTGTTCCCCGGGATCGCGCTGGGGGTGCTGGTGCTCACTTTCGCCTTCGCTGCCCAGGACATCGCGACCCGAATGCGGACGGTGAAGCGCGGGGAGAGCGGTGCCATTGGGGCAGTGGCAGAGACGAGGGCGGCCAGTGCTTGAGATCGAAGGGCTGACCGTCGGGATCCCCCACGCAGACGGATCCTTCGAATCAATGATCGAGGACATCGCCCTCCGAGTCGATGCAGGCCAGGCCGTTGGTCTGGTGGGCGAGGCGGGGGCGGGCAAGTCACTCCTCGTGCATGCGATCGCCGGGCAGTTGCGGCCGCCGGTCGTCGCGCGTAGCGGCACCATCCGGTTCGAAGGCCAGGATCTGCTCGCCATGAACGCGGAGGTGCGCCAGACCATCCTGGGACGGGATCTGGCGTTGGTGCTCCCCGGGGGGCGTGCCCGCCTGGACCCGTTGATGAAGGTGGGCAAGCAGATCGCGCGCGTCCAGCGCGATCACGACGGCAGCGTGAGCAAGAAGGTGGCCCAGGCGCGGGCCATCGAGTTGCTGGACCGGGTGGGGATCCCCGACGCGGACCTCCGCGCCGAGGCCTACCCGCACGAGCTCAGCGGCGGGATGGCCCAACGCGCCCTGGTCGCGATGGCGCTGGTGAACCGGCCGCGCTTCCTCGTGGCCGACGAGCCGACATCCGGCATCGACGTGACGATTCAACGGCAGTTGCTGGAGGACTTTTCCAGCTTGTGCCGTGAAGAGCATGTGGGGCTGTTGATTGTGACCCGCGACCTCGGGATCGTGGCGCACTACTGCGACCGCGTGGCCGTGGTGAGCGAGGGTCGCATTGTGGAAGATGCGGACGTGCGGACGTTCTTCAAGAGTCCGGAGCATCCGGTGAGTCAGGAGCTGATGCGGGCCACCATTCTTGAGCGCCAGCAGGCGGCCGCATGGTCGGAGCAGACGGGGACGGTGGGCGCTGGTCGTTCCTAGGAGCGGGTAGGCAGGTCATGACGCAGGCATCAGCCGGGGAGCAGCCGTTGGAAGCAGGGGACCAGGAGTCCGCGTCCGCAGACGTCACCGGCGCCAACGGCCGGCCGCTCATCGATGTGCGCAACATCGCCAAGCACTTTCGCATCTCGCGCCGTGAGAACCTTGTCGCGGTGGGAGGCGTGGATCTCACAATCGGCCGCGGCGAGACCGTCGGCTTGGTAGGCGAATCCGGATCCGGGAAGACGACGCTGGGCCGGCTGATCCTTCGTCTCTGGGACCCGACCTACGGCGAGGTCTGGTACGAGGACAAGAAGATCAGCCACATGCAGGGGAGTGAGCTCCGGCGCTGGCGCCCCAAGCTCCAGATGGTTTTCCAGGATCCGTCCACATCGCTGAATCCACGCATGACGATTCGACAGGCCCTCCGCGATGCCGTGCGGGGCTTCAAGCTATCGCGCGAGGAGCGAGACAGCCGCATCCAAGAGGTCTTGGACGCGGTGCACGTCCCCGCGGCGCTGACGGAGGCTCACCCGGAGGCCTTGACCGGCAGCCAGCAGCAGCGCTGCGCCATCGCCCGCTCGCTGGTCATGAAGCCGGACCTCATCGTGCTCGATGAAGCCGTCTCGAATCTCGATGTCCGGGGACGCCTGGAGATCATCGAACTGCTGCGCGAAGTGCAGCAGCAATTCGGCGTTTCCTATCTCTTCATCTCGCATGACCTGACCGCCGTGCGCAGCATCAGCCACCGCGTGGCGGTGATGTATCTCGGCTTGATCGTCGAGTTTGCATCGACCGACGTGATCTTCGAGCGGCCGGTGCATCCCTACACACGCTCGTTGCTCTCCGCGGTGCTCTATCCGGATCCCGAGGCCGGCGCGCCGCACTATACGCTGGAGGGCGAGATCCCCAGCCCGATCAACCTGCCGCCCGGCTGTCCGCTGTACTCTCGCTGTCCCGTCTCCGAGCCGGAGTGCGAGCAGTGGACGCCGGAGCTCTTCCCGATGGAGCAGACTGCCGGCAACGTGCCCCACGTGGCCGCCTGCCGACGGATCGACGACCTCACGTCGGGCCGCGTAGAGATGGTGGCCAGCGGCCGCTAGCGGGCGGTGCGTTCTCCGGCGTCAGCCGAGGGCGACCGTGCCTTCGATCTCGACTTTGGCTCCCACGTTGAACAGTTCCGTGACGCCCACGAGCGTCACCGCCGGATAGACATCGCCGAGTTCACGGCGCCAGGATTCTCCGATCGCCTTCTGGTTGGCTCGATAACTCTCGCCGTCCGTGACGTAAATAGTCATGGACGTGATGTCCCTGACCGTGCCGCCCGTTGCCTCAACCACCGTCTTGAAGTTGGCGAGCGCGCTGGCGAACTGCGACGCCATGTCCTTCGAGAAAGCCGCGGCGGGCCGGCCGCCGCTACCCTCGACCTGACCGGAGATATAGGCAATCCGGCTGCAGTTCTCCACCACCATCGCGTGCTGGTATCCACCCCCGCGCTTCCAGCCCGCGGGAGTAATCCCTTTCAGTTCTGTTGCCACGTCTCTTCCTCCTTCCGACTTCGTGTCGCCGGCCCATCCGGCGGCAAGGATAGTGGGTCGCGCTACAAAGAGCACGCTTCACGCGCGGCACGATGGGGCGCCATCGCCGCACCGCTCTGTCACTCCCTTGATCTCGATGGGGAGACCTGAGACCGGACGCCGGCGATCAATTGACGGTCTCCAGCCGCCGTGTTAGACCGGCGCGAGCACGTCATGGTAGAGCGGATCAATCTCTCTCAACGGGAAAGCGTGGACGCCTGATGCGGGCGGCTCTCCTCTCGGTACTCGGACGCCCGCCTGCAGTCGGCGAGGCTCCGACGGTGGCGCCCGAACGGGGTGAGGCCCTGCTGGAGGTCCTCGCCGCGCCGCTGAACCCGATCGATATCGCGATCGGCGGTGGGCAGTTCTATGGGGGTCATCCGGCCCTCCCCTACGTGCCCGGGGTGGAGGCGGTGGGGCGGGTCGTGGAGTCGGGTGCTCAGAGCGTCGGCGCCATCGTGTGGGCCGGTCTCGACGGCATGGGGCTCCGGCGAGACGGCAGTATGGCGGACACGGTGATGGCCAGCGACTCGCGCCTGGTGTCGCTGCCGGAGGGTGCCGATCCCGCAGTCGCCGCGGGGCTGGGCGCCGCCGGGATGGCCGGCTGGCTCCCCCTGGCCTGGCGCGCTCCGCTGCGCCCGGGCGAGACGGTCCTTGTCCTGGGCGCGACTGGTGTGACCGGCATGACGGCGGTGCAGGCTGCGCGCATTTTGGGTGCCGGGAGGATCGTCGCGGCCGGTCGCAACGAGGAACGCCTGAGGCGGACCGTGGACGTCGGTGCTGACGCCACGGTGCAACTAGCGGCAGGGACCGACCTGGCAGCCGCCTTCCGAGACGCCTGCGGCGGCCAAGGACCAGACCTGATCGTTGACCCGCTCTGGGGGCCGCCGCTGGCGGCGGCGCTGGAAGCCGCCGCCCCGCGCGCCCGCATTGTGCATCTCGGCCAGTCTGCTGGAGCGACCGCAACGATCACTTCCGCTGCCGTGCGCGGCAAGCAGTTGGAGCTTCTGGGGTTCTCCGACTTCGCTGTGCCGGCGGACGTTTGGGCGGAACACTACCGACGGCTGGTCTCGCATGCGATTGCAGGGCGGTTGCGCCTTGAGATCGAGCGGGTGCCGCTCAAGGACATCACGGCCGCCTGGCGCCGCCAAACGGCCGGGCCTGAGGTTAAACTGGTGGTGGTGCCGTAAGGCCGAGACGGTCGGTGTCCGGAAGGGGAACCATGGCGGTTCTGGTGACCGGCGGTAAAGGCTTCATTGGAGCAGTGGTCATCCGTCAGTTGCTAGCGAGCGGCCAGGCGGCGGTCTGCTTGGACCTAAAGAGCACACCCGGGCGCCTGGCGGATGTCGCCGATCGGACGGTGATGCTGGACGGCGGCATGCCCAGCGTCCAGCGTCTGACAGAGATCATCCGCGAGCACGACATTGACCGCATCGCACATCTGGTGTTTTTCATATCGGCTCCGGGGAACGCCGACGAAATTCGCACAGAAGTTCGGACGATGGTCTCGGAGACGGTCGACTTGTTTGAGGCAGCCCGCCTGACCGGCGTGCGACGAGTAGTCTTTCCCAGCTCCATCCACTACTACGGGCCCCAGTGGCTGCATGGCGAGACCCTGCTCGACGAGGAGTGTCCCAGCCTGACGACCGACATCTACGGCGTGAGCAAGAGGCTGGGAGAGACGGTTGCCTCTGTCTACAACATGCGCGCCAACATGAGTGTCGTCTCCCTGCGCATTCCCGCGGTCTACGGGCCCGGCGGGCGAGTGGGAGCACGGGGAGTGAACGTGGCCGCCGTTGAGTGCGCCCTGGGCAGGCCCGCGCGGCTTCCCTTTGCCGCCGCCGACAAGGTCTGTGTCGGGCACGTGGAGGACGTCGCTCATGCGGTGGTGACCCTCTTGGCGGCCGAGAGTCCGCGGCGTTTGGTCTACAACGTGGGCGGCCACACTCTCTCCTACTGGGAGATGGCGTCGTTGATCCACCGCTTCCTTCCTGAGGCCCAGATCTCCTTTGATGAGACAACCGGCCGGTCAGACCTCCCCTACCTGATCGACTATTCTCGCATCCGGGAGGAGTTTGGCTGTGAGCATCGAGGTCTGACCGACGGTTACCGGGATCTGATCAACCACACCCGCCGGGGGGCGGGGCTGCTGGAGGTGTAAAAGATGGCGGGACAGATGAAGGGGAAAGTGGCCCTGGTGACCGGCGCTGGCTCAGGGATCGGGCGCGCGAGTGCCCTCCTGTTCGCACGCACAGAGGCCAAGGTGACAGTCGCCGATCTGGCTGTCGATGGAGGCGAGGAGACCGTTCGCCGCATCCGCGACGACGGCGGCGACGCCACGTTCGTGCGCTGTGATGTCGCCAGCGCTTCCGACGTCGAGGCGATGGTCGCGCGGACCGTGGAGACGTACGGACGCCTTGACTACGCGTTCAACAACGCCGGAATCGAGGGCACGCCTGGGCATCTCATTGCCGATGTACAGGAGGAGGACTGGGATCGCGTGCACGCCATCAACCTCAAGGGCGTGTGGCTTGGCATGAAGCACGAGCTTCGGCAGATGCTGCGGCAGGGCGGCGGGACCATCGTCAACACCGCCTCCGCCGCCGCGCTCGTCGGCTGGCCCGAGGGATCGGTCTACGCCGCTGCGAAGAGCGGGGTCGTCTCCCTGACGAAAACGGCGGCGCTGGAGTACGCCTCCAAGGGGATCCGGGTGAACGCCGTATGCCCGGGCTTCATTCACACCGCCATGGCCGAGCGTATGTTCGTGACTTACCCCACACTCCCGCAGCTGTACGCGAAGATGACGCCCACGGGGCGCGTCGGGACGCCGGAGGAGGTGGCGGACGTGGTGGTGTGGCTCTGTTCCGATGCTGCTTCCTTCGTGACCGGTGTGGCGCTGTCAGTTGACGGCGGGCTCATGGCGGGCCAGGCCGCACCTCCCGTCGGCGTGGGCAGTGAGTGATTCGTCGCGAGGCGAGGGGATCTGTCGACGCGGCGGCCTGCGGTTCGCGTGTAGCGACTCGGTGGGCGCATCGTATATTCTCGCCAGAGCTGCGGGCGATGACGACTCAGTTTTGGTACGGGCACCGTCAGGACTTCCGGCTGTCCCCGACGGGAGGAGTAGCGGCTGTTGACGCTGGCCGAACGATCGCAACGGAATCAATCGTCTCACATCAGTGACCGCGTCACCGCTGAGGCGCGGACCGTGCACCGCAATCTCTCCGTACCGGTCCTCTATGAGCACGCCATTCGTCGCGGCGAGGGCAAGATCCTTCAGGGCGGCACCTTCGCCGTTCGCAGCGGCGCCCGTACCGGTCGCAGCCCGAAGGACAAGTTCGTCGTCCGCGTCCCGGAAACCGCCGAGCACGTGTGGTGGGGTCCACACAACCAACCGATGGATCCGGACGTCTTCGAAGGCCGCTGGGAGCGCGCGCTCCGCTACTTCCGAGACAAAGATGCCTACGTGCAAGACTGTTACGTGTCGCAGGACCCGACTCAGCGCAAGACGGTCGGTTCTGTCAGATCTCAGGACTCGTAGGCGTGGCGTAGCCTTGCCCATGACGCGACGAGGAGACGCCATGCCCTGTCCGCACTGCCGCTCGACCGCGACGGACCAAGCGCAAGCCCCGCACCACGCTCGGCTACCCCAGCGATTGCAACTGCCGGGCATGCGGACGGCGCTTCAACGAGCGGACCGGCACGCCCTTCAACGATCTCCAGTACCCGACGGACCTCGTGCTGCTCGCCGTGCTGTGGCGCCTGCGGTACAAGCTCAGCTTCCGGGACGTCGCCGAACTGCTCCTCGAGCGAGGCTACACGGTGACGCATGAGACGATCCGCGATTGGGAGTTCCGCTTCGCGCCACTCCTGGCGGACCGGCTTCGCGCCAAGCGGCGCGGTCGCGCGGGCGTCTCCTGGTACATCGATGAGACCTACGTGAAGGTCGCCGGGCGATGGTGCTACCTCTATCGCGCGATCGACCGGGAGGGCCGCGCTGCTCGATTCGATGCTGAGCGCGCACCGCGACAAGCACGCCGCGCGACGCTTCCTGCGGGGTCTCATACAGATCGCCGAACGGAAGCCCTTACGCATCACGACCGACGCGCATCCCGCGTATCGCAAGGCGATCCGGTGGATCGTCGGGCGGAAGGTGCGACATCGCTGCAATCAATACCTCAACAACTGGATTGAGCAGGATCACCGCGCCATCAAGCAGCGCTACTATCCGATGCGGGGCTTCGGGAGGTTCGCTTCCGCTGCCCAGTTCTGCGCGGCCTTCGATGCGCTGCGCCAGTACTTTCGCGTTCCGCCCCGGCCCGGACTACCGATCCCGTTGGCGACGCGGCGCCCGCTGTTCGTCGCCCGCTGGCGGTCCCTGATCCAGGAGATGCAGGTCGCCTAGGACACCATCAACGCTCGCCGGATCACCACGCATCGTTGGCCCCGCTGCCCTCAGATCTGACAGAACCCTTCGATGAGGTTTCTCGCAATGGGGGCAACTAGCTTCTTCGCAACGTTGGCGAACTCAGCGAAAACCTGCTCGTCCTTACCTTGTTTGTACGCCTTCGTCTTTTTCAGGCGGGATAGCAACTCTGCGCGTAGTGACGCTTCCTCCCGTTGAAGGATCGCGCTGGGGTGTACATGGTTCGGGATATACCTGAAACGGATGAGATCCAAGACCTTGTCCACGGCCTCCTCGACATCCGCGCCAGTGCTTTCCAGCGCCGCGTCTGGGAGGTCCTGCGCCGCATCCCGCCGGGCGAGACGATCAGCTACGGCGCGCTGGCGCAGGCGATCGGCGTCCCGAAGGCCGCCCGAGCCGTGGGCCGGGCCTGCGCCACGAATCCTGTGTCGCTCGCGGTCCCCTGCCACCGCGCGGTTGGGTCGGAGGGCGCGCCGCGCGGCTACCGTTGGGGCGTCGACCGCAAGCGTGCCCTCCTCGGCCTCGAACGGGCGCACAGCGCCGACGGAGCCGCCGATGCCTGACGCCGCACATCATGCCGCCGCTTCCGTTGCGGTGCCATCGTCGTGCCCACCGCCACGGACACCGCGACGCCAGGTCCGGCGGGGAGGTCTGTGAACTCAAGAGGCGTGCGTCTCCGCGCCTCGGCCTTGCGATCCTCGTGGCGACCCCGTAGGCTCCGTCCGATGCTGGGACGAGGAGGTCAGTCTATATCGGCCGCCACCAGAAGGTAGGAGGAATAGCGATGCGCGGGAGAGCCGGTGGATTTCACGGCAATTGGCGGCTGCCAGGCAGGCGGTATGCCTTGTTGCTGATGGCCGCGCTGGCCGCGATCGCCTTGGTTGCCGCGGCCTGCGGCGATGACGACGAGGATGAGGGGTTGAAGATCGGGTTTCTTGCCGATTTCTCGGGCCCGCTGGCGGAGTTCGGGCCGGAGACCCAGACGGGCGTGGAGTTGGCCGTCAAGCATATCAATGACGCGGGCGGCGTGCTGGGCCAGGATGTCACGTTCGTTACCGGCGACTCGCAAGTAGACGAGACCATCGGTGTGGAGGAGGCGCGTCGCCTGGTAGATATCGAGGGCGTGCACGCGATCATCGGGCCCCTCTCCAGCACGGTGACGCTGGCCGTCGCCGAGAGCGTGACCGGTCTCGCAGGTGTGCCGACCATCTCACCGTCGGCTACATCACCAGCGATCTCGGTGGCCAACGACAACGGCTTTCTGTTCCGGAGTACGACTTCGGACGCCGCGCAGGGTGTGATTCTGGCACAGCTTGCCGCGGACGAAGGCATCGACAACATTGCGGTGATCTTCCGCAACGACGCGTATGGGCAGGGGCTGGCCGAGGTCTTTGAGGCCAGCTTCGGCGGAACCACCTCGAGCGCCTCCTACGAGCCGGACCAGGTGTCGTACCTGGCGGAGCTGCAGCAGATCGCCGGAGGCGGCGCTGCTGTGTTGGTCGCGATCGGCTTCCCAGGAGAGGCGATAATCTTTCTGCGCGAGTCAATCGAGAACGATATCTTCACGGAATTCCTCTTCGTCGATGGCACCAAGAGCGAGGATATGATTGCCGCCATCGGGGCGGAGTTCCTCGATGGCTCCAAAGGCACAGCGCCGGTTGCGGGCCCAGAGACGGATGCCCTGCGGGCGTGGAATGACGCCTACACCGCGGAGTTCGGCGAACTGCCCACCCGTCCGTTCGTGCGTGAGGCGTATGACGCGATGATCTGCATCGCTCTGGCCACCGAATTCGCGGACTCCACCGATGGCGCCGCCATTCGTGATGCGCTGCCGAAGGTCTGTGCCCCCGGCGGCGAGACGGTGATCCCGGGCGCAGAGGGCATCGCAGCCGGGCTGGCCGCCGTGCGGGACGGCAACGATATCAACTACGACGGTGCCGCCACGTCGCTCGACTGGGACGACGTCGGCGACGTCACCAGCGGCTTTGTTGGCATCTGGCAGTACCAAGACGGCGCGATTGTCGAGTTGGACGAGATCCCTTTCTCGCTCGAATAGTCGTCGCGACGCGGAGACGAAGCACCGAACTGGGGCGGGCGGCCGATCGGCCGCCCGCTCTCATGTGTTGGAGCCTTCCTCGGATCAGAAGCCCAGACGATCGGACGGGCCGGACGACTATTGCACGATGGGGGGCTTGCCCGTCAGCCGGCGGCGCACACGGGTGGCGAGTCCCCTGCGGCTCGACCCCGACTCTACGTAGCGGCTCACCCGCCGCTCTTCAGCCAACAATCCCTGCGGGCGTAAGAGGAGGAAAGTCACAATCAGCAGCCCGATGATGAGTTGCCGGATCATGAAGACGCGGTTCCCCAAGAAGCTCGGCAGATCCTCCTGAATCAGTGGCGTCCCGAACCAGAAGAAGCCCACCACCAGCGCGCCCAGCACCGCTCCGCGGTTGTTGCCGCTGCCGCCCACCATCAGCATGGTCCAGATGAGAAATGTGCCGAAGAGGTCGCTGAACGCGCTGGGCGAAATCGTACCGATGCGGTGAGCGAAGATCGCGCCGGCGAGGCCCATGATCATGCCACCGATCACGAAGCTCTGCATGCGGAAGTTCACAGTGTCCTTGCCGGCTGCCTTGGCGGTGTCCTCGTTCTCGCGGATCGAGCGCAGTACCCGCCCCCAGGGCGACCCTGTCGCCCTCCACACTGCGACGTATACCACCGCCAGCATCACCACCGTGATGCCCAGCAGTACCCAGCGGTAATCGGCCCCGCTCGCGAGCTCGTCCAGAAAGCGGGGGATGGCGTTGAGCCCGCGCCCTCGGTTCACCAGGCCCTCGACGGAATTTGCACTGCTGCGCAGGATCTCGGCCACCCCGATGGTCGCGATGGCAAGGAAGTCACGTCGAAGACGGAGGGTCGGCAGGCCGATTAGCAAGGCGAGTGCGCCCGCCGCGCCCATCCCTCCCAGCCAGCCGATTGGGACGGGGAGGCTGAAGCCACCGACGTAGCTTTCGAACTCGCCAGGCCGGTCGAGCGTCAGAATCGCACTCACGTAGGCGCCGACCATAAAGAAGGCGACCACGCCGAAGTTGAACACGCCCGAATAACCCCACTGTAGGTTGAGCGCCAACGTGAGGATGCCAAAGATCGCGACAGTGGTGAGGAACCCGACGGTCCAGTTCAGTCCCCCGGAGAACGTCACCAGTGCCATCGGTTCCACGAATGAGAGGTCCATCAGCGTTCCCTAGACCGTCGACCCGAAGATCCCGCGGGGTCGCAGCACCAGCATGATGATGAGAATCAGAAAGGGGATGCCCGGCTTCAATCCCGTGTTGATCCATTGCGTCGACACCTCTTGCGAGATGCCGACCACCAACCCTCCGACGAGCGCGCCCCAGGGATTGCCGATGCCACCCAGGATAGTGGCGGCGAACAGCGGCAGGATCAGGTTGAATCCGGCGTTGAAGCGCAGTTGCGCCTGGATGGCCAGCATGATCCCCGCGAGCGCGATGAGCGCGCCGCCGATCGCCCAGGTCCACTGGCGGATGCGCTCCGTCTCGATGCCGGAGACCTCCGCCAGTTGCGGGTTGTCCGCCGTGGCGCGCATCGCCTTGCCCAGCTTGGTCCGGTAGAGCAGCAGGTAGACAGCGACCGCGAGGACGATCATCAGCCCGACGATGAAGAACTGGTCCGGCTTCACCTTGATGTCCCAGAAGAGCGTCGTGGCTTTGTGGATGCCGGGCTCGTAGCGAAGCGGAGCTGACCCCCAGATCATCTGGACGATGGCGCGTAGCGCTATGCCGATCCCGAGTGAGGCGACCACCATCGTGATAAACCCACCACCGCGACTGCGCAGCGGGCGGAACACGACCCGGTCCAATGCGACCGCCGTCAACGCCACGCCAGCCATGGCAAAGACGGCCGCTGGAATCATGCCCCAGCCGAAAGAGAGCGGTCCGATGCTGCCGCCAACGAAGCCGATATCGGCCACGATGATGAAGGCGAGGAACATTCCCAGCGTCATCAGGTCGCCGTGGGCGAAGTTGGCGAACTTCATCACGCCATAAGTCAGCGTCAGCCCGATGGCGCCTAGGCCGATGATCGAGCCGACGATGATGCCGATAACGACGAGTTGGGCGATCTCCGTGGCAACGCTCCCTACGTCGCGGTGTCCGCGTTCCTGGAGACTGCGATCTCCTGGCCGAGGAAGAGCCGTCCCACGTCCGGGTTGGCGAGCAACTCCGCACCCGATTGCTCCAGTGCGTTGCAGCCGCCGACGAGGACGTACCCATGGTGCGACATGGCGAGTGCCTCTTTAGCGTTCTGCTCCACCATCAGCACAGCGACGCCCTCGCCACTAATCGCGCGGATCCGGTCCAGGATCTCCCGTCGCATGAGAGGCGAGAGACTGGCCGTGGGCTCGTCCACCAGCAGCAGGACAGGGTCGAGCATGAGCGCGCGGGCCATGGCCAGCATCTGTCGCTGCCCACCGGAGAGACGGGAGGCGCGCTCGCTGGGCCGGCTCGCAAGGTCCGGGAAGAGCGCCAGGATGTCGCTGATCCGCTTCTGCGTGCCGTCCCGCCTGCTGTAGCCGCCCATCTCCAGATTCTCCCGCACGCTGAGCGACGGGAAGATGTTCTCGGTCTGCGGCACGAACGCCGCGCCGGCCGCCACCATCTTGGGTGCGGCCAGGCGCGTAACGTCGCGCTCCCGGAACCGCACCAGGCCGGCGCTCGGGCGCAGCAGCCCGAAGATCGCCTTGAGCAGCGTCGACTTGCCGGCGCCGTTGGGCCCGATGATGGTGGCGATCTGGCCGGTGTCCACCCGCAGGGACACCTCGTGGATGATCTCCGCCCCGCCATAGCCGGCGCTGATCGCGTCGACCTCCAGCAGTGCGCTCACCGGTATTGCCCCCCCAGGTACGCTGCCTGCACCGTCTCATCCTCAACGACGACTGCGGGCGGACCCTCCATCAGCACGCGGCCTCCCGTCATGACGATGACGGGGTCGCACAGACGCATCACGAGATTCATGTCGTGCTCGACGATGAGGAACGTGAGCCCCAGGTCGCGCTGGAGGCTCTTCAGGTGATCGGCCAGCCGCCGCGCCAGCGTGGGGTTCACGCCCGCCGCGGGTTCATCGAGCAGCACCATCTTTGGGCGCGCCATGAGCGCGCGCGCCAGCTCGAGCAGCTTCTTTTGCCCTCCGGAGAGGTTGCCAGCGCGTTCGTGCACCAGGTTGCCCAGCTCGACGCGATCCAGCACGTCGCGCGCGCGGGTCTCGATGGCACGCTCCTGATTCCGTACCAGCCAGGGGCGCAGCCAGGCGTCCCAGATTCGCTCGCCGGCCTGTTGGACCGGGACGAGCATGCAATTCTCTAGCACGGTCATCGATGCGAACTCTTGCGGGATCTGGAACGTCCGGACTAGGCCGCGATGGACGATCTTGTGGGGCGGGAGGTTGGTGATCGGTCGGCCGTCGAAGACAATCGAGCCCCGATCGGTGCCCAGAAATCCACTGATGCAGTTGAAGCAGGTTGTCTTACCGGCGCCGTTAGGGCCAATCAAACCGGTGATGCTTCCCGCCTCGACCGCGAACGAAGCGTGGTCGACGGCGCAATTTCCCCCGAACTGCTTCTCCAGGTCCGAGACCACCAAGATCGCGCCCACTCGGCCCTCCGTCCTGCGGTCGCTCGATGATGCTAGCGGGATCGAGGGCTTGCGGCGGCTGTCTACGCGCGGGCGATCTCGCGGACCGCTGCGAGCACGTTGGCAGGGTTCGGCCCCGACGAGCTCCCCGTCCCCCTACCCACCTACTGAGCAACATCGAGTTAGCGCT
Source organism: Dehalococcoidia bacterium (assembly GCA_963663235.2). Classification (GTDB taxonomy): domain Bacteria; phylum Chloroflexota; class Dehalococcoidia; order Bin125; family Bin125. The sequence goes on along the minus strand of CAXXNO010000004.1, from coordinate 42,542 downwards.
TGACGATGTGTTGCACGTCGAGTTGGACCTCTTCGACTTCTTTGTGACCGGTGGATCATTGTCGAGTGTAAGTCATCGGGGAGCGAGAGTGATGAGCAGCACGCTGATGCGCACCGAGCAAGTGCTGTACGGTTCTGTCAGATCTCAGGGCCCCAGGATAAGCCGGGCGAGACGTTCCCCCGACCGTTGACTCTATGCTGCCTGCATCTCCGCGATCAGCGACCGCCAGCGCTGGACGAAGAGCCGTCGCTGTGTAGCAAGCGGCACCCATTCGGCTCCTCGTTGGCGAACGCGGAAGTATTGGCGCAGCTCATCGAAGGCGGTACAGAACCGGGCGGCCGACGCGAAACTCCCGAAGCCCAGCATGGGGTAGTAGCGCTGCTTGACGGCCCGGTGGCTTTGCTCGGTCAGGTTGTTCAAGTATCGATTGCATCGGTGCCGCACCTTCCTCCCCAGGATCCAGCGGATCGCCCGGCGGTAGGGCGGATGGGCATCGGTCGTGACGCGCAGCGGCTTGGTGCCTGCCACATCGACCAGCCGCCGCAGGAAGCGTCGCGCGGCGTGCTTGTCGCGGTGCGCGCTGAGCATGGAGTCGAGCAGGTCGCCATCGCGGTCGATGGCCCGATAGAGGTAGCACCACCGGCCCGCGACCTTGACGTAGGTCTCGTCGATGTACGAGGAGACGCCCGCTCGGCCGCGCCGCTTGGCCCGGAGCTGGTCCGCAAGCAGCGGCGCGAAGCGGAACTCCCAACTCCGGATCGTCTCGTGGGTGACCTCGTAGCCCCGCTGGAGCAGGAGCTCGGCGACGTCGCGGAAGCTGAGCTTGTACCGCAGACGCCACAACACGGCGAGCAGCACGAGATCCGTCGGGTACTGGAGATCGTTGAACGGGTTCTGTCAGATCTCAGGGCTCGTAACTGTAGCGGAGCCTCGCCCCCGACTCTGACCTGCCCCCCCCCCAAAAAACTGATCCACGCGGAGTGAGAGGATTCCGGGAATCGGGAAGGGAGCCGGCATGGCACGCAAGCGGTACGCGGCCGAGGAGATCATCGGCAATCTGCGGGAAGCGGAAGTGGCCTTGGCCCAGGGCCAGACGATCGGAGCGGTGGCGCGGACGCTTGGGATCAGCGAGCCGACCTCTTACCGCTGGCGCCGGGAGTACGGCGGGTTGCGGGTCGATCAGGCGAAGCGGCTGAAGGAGCTCGAACGGGAGAATAGCCGCCTGAAGCGGCTGGTGGCGGACCAGGCGTTGGACAATGCGATGTTGCGAGACGTCGCAGCGGGAAACTTCTGAGCCCGGCCAAGCGGCGCCGGGCGACCACCCATCTCACCGACCAGTACGCCGTGTCCGAGCGGCGGGCCTGCCAGGTCACTGGCCAGGCGCGGGCGACGCAGCGCTCTGTGCCCCGGCCGTCCACGGATGAGCCGGCGCTGATCGCGCGAATCGTCGCCCTGGCCACGAGCTTCGGCCGCTACGGCTACCGCCGCATCACGGCCCTGCTGCGTCAGGAAGGCTGGCGCGTGAACCACAAGCGGGTCGAACGGCTCTGGCGCCAGGAAGGCCTGCGGGCCCCCGTGAAACAGCCCAAGCGGGGCCGCCTCTGGCTCGGGGACGGCTCGCTGGTGCGGCGGCGGGCCGAACGGCCCCACCACGTCTGGTCCTACGACTTCGTCTTCGACCGCACCGCCGAGGGGCGCCCGGTGCGGATCCTCGCCATCGTGGACGAGGACCACGCGCGAGTGCCTGAGTCTCGACGTGGCCCGCCGGCTGTGCAGCGACGACGTCCTGGCGCGGCTGGCCCAGCTCTTCGTCGAGCGCGGGCCGCCGACGTCCCTGCGGTCCGACAACGGCCCGGAGTTCACCGCCACCGCGGTGCGTAACTGGCTGCACCGGGTCGGCGTCACGACCCTCTTCATCGAGCCCGGCAGTCCCTGGGAGAACGGCTATGTGGAGTCCTTCAACGGCAAGCTGCGCGACGAGTGCCTCAACCGCGAACGCTTCGACACGCTGCTCGAAGCCCAGGTTCTCATAGAGGGCTGGCGGCGGGAATATAACCAGATCCGGCCCCACAGTGCGCTGGGATATCGCCCCCCGGCCCCCGAGACCCAGCAACCCCGGGAAGGTCCCCTGACAATCCTCCCGGCGATCGGACTAACTTAACGACTGGTACAACGATCGGGGGCAGGTCAGACTCACGACCCACGGGCAGAGGAGTGATCTATGACCGAGGACCAGTCGCTCAACCTGCAACTCTACCGCTCCATGCGCAGCATCCGTAGCTTTGAGGAGAAAGTGCAGCCATGCCGGATTCTACTGTTCAAGCCCAGACCGGGATCGAGACCGTAAAGCGCTGGCACAAGGCTATGGCCCGCGCTGATGCAGACGCGATCAAGGCCGCCGTCACCGACGACTTCAGCTGGCACATGGTTGGGTTGAAGGAGTTTCCGATCGGCCAGCCGCGCGAAGGCGGCCAGGGCATGGTCGACTATCTCACCGACTTGCTCGATGTGTTGGAGGTCCAGAGTGTCAACCGGCACACCTACCTAGAGGAGGGTGACACTGTCGTCAGCGTCGGCTCATCCCGACTAACCGCGAAGGCGAGCGGTAGGGCCATCGAGACGGATTACGCTCAGGTATTCACCGTTCGTGAAGGCAAAGTGGCCCGCGCTCGGGAATACGTCGACGTCGATGCCTTCCGCGACGCGCTGCGAGATGCGTAGGCCCATCAGGTGCGGTTCTGTCAGATCTCAGGGCTCGTCGGCGTAGCGTCGCCTCGTTCATGACGCAACGAGGAGACGCCGATGCACTGTCCGCACTGCCGCTCGACTGCGACGACCAAGCGCAGGCATCGCACGACGCTAGGCTACCAGCGATTCAACTGTCGCGCGTGTGGACGGCGCTTCAACGAGCGGACCGGCACGCCCTTCAACGATCTCCAGTACCCGACGGACCTCGTGCTGCTCGCCGTGCTGTGGCGCCTGCGGTACAAGCTCAGCTTCCGGGACGTCGCCGAACTGCTCCTCGAGCGAGGCTACACGGTGACGCATGAGACGATCCGCGATTGGGAGTTCCGCTTCGCGCCACTCCTGGCGGACCGGCTTCGCGCCAAGCGGCGCGGTCGCGCGGGCGTCTCCTGGTACATCGATGAGACCTACGTGAAGGTCGCCGGGCGATGGTGCTACCTCTATCGCGCGATCGACCGGGAGGGCGCGCTGCTCGATTCGATGCTGAGCGCGCACCGCGACAAGCATGCCGCGCGACGCTTCCTGCGGGGTCTCATACAGATCGCCGAACGGAAGCCCTTACGCATCACGACCGACGCGCATCCCGCGTATCGCAAGGCGATCCGGTGGATCGTCGGGCGGAAGGTGCGACATCGCTGCAATCAATACCTCAACAACTGGATTGAGCAGGATCACCGCGCCATCAAGCAGCGCTACTATCCGATGCGGGGCTTCGGGCGGTTCGCTTCCGCTGCCCAGTTCTGCGCGGCCTTCGATGCGCTGCGCCAGTACTTTCGCGTTCCGCCCCGGCCCGGACTACCGATCCCGTTGGCGACGCGGCGCCCGCTGTTCGTCGCCCGCTGGCGGTCCCTGATCCAGGAGATGCAGGTCGCCTAGGACACCATCAACGCTCGCCGGATCACCACGCATCGTTGGCCCCGCTGCCCTCAGATCTGACAGAACCACCTCAACGATTCCGTGACCGCGGACGACGCGATCCAGATGCTCTCCCAGCACCTGATCACGCGGCCGGTCTTCGACGCCCTGTTCGGCGGCGGAGAGTTCGCCGGACGCAACCCGGTGTCGCAGGTCATGCAGGCGATGATTGGGACGCTCGACGCCGGCGGACTCGGGGCCGAGACCTCGACCATCGAGGACTTCTACGACTACGTCCAGAAGCTGATCGGCGGCATCGACAACGCCGAGGGTCGTCAGCGCGTGATCACCGGGCTGTATGAGGAGTTCTTCAGGCGGGCCCTCCCGAACGCCGTGGAGGCGCTCGGCATCGTCTACACGCCGGTTGAGATCGTCGACTTCATCAACCGCGCGGTGAACGACCTGCTCGGCCGCCACTTCGATGGTGCGACGCTCTCAGACGAGGGCGTGCATATCCTTGAACCATTCGTAGGTACAGGCACGTTCGTTTCGCGCTTGATCTCGACCGGGCTGATTGCGCCAGACGCACTAGAGCGCAAGTACGCGGGTGAGCTGCACGCCAACGAGATCACACTGCTGGCGTACTACATCGCAGCCATGAACATTGAGAATGCCTACCAGGGGGCGCAGCCCGGTGCGGAATACCGGCCCTTCGACGGCATCGTGCTCACCGACACCTTCCAGATGAGCGAGGAAGGAAACCCGATGGACACGGTCTTCTTCCCCCGTAACAACGACCGTGCCGACCGTCAGAAGGGGCTCGACATCCGCGTCATCGTATCGAACCCACCCTGGTCGGTCGGCCAGCGCTCCCAGAACGACGACAACCAGAACATGGCCTACCCGACGCTGGATGCGTCCATCCAGAGCACATACGCCGCCCGGTCGAAGTCGACCAACAAGAACTCGCTGTACGACTCGTACATCCGCGCGATCCGCTGGGCCAGCAACCGGCTGGCGGACTCGCCTGCGGGCGGGGTCATCATGATCGATTTCTACAACGAGCAGGTTCGAGCTTTTGCCGTGCATGCGGCGGGCCGGCTGCGCTCGCAGAGGCTGGCGGATGCGACGACATTCGTCGACAAAGACCCATCTCGGTTCAGTTGGGAATCCAGCGCCTTCAGTGCAGCAATTTCATCCCGAATCATGGCGATGGCCCACGCGAGCGGGAGCGCGAGAACGCCCGGCCCCACATCTCGATACCGGTCTGAGCGTCGCTTGGGACCTCGCATCGATCGAGGCCCCGCTTCGCAATCACGCTGCCGACCGCCGTTTCGGTAACGAGGTAGCGCCCGGCCTGCGGGCCGGGCGAGGATTGAAACCACGAACGGCCACACGCCGGCACGGTGAAGCACGCCGCGTAGCGCCCGGCCTGCGGGCCGGGCGAGGATTGAAACATAGACGGGATCCGTCCTGACGACCGCGAAGACTGCGAGGAAGTAGCGCCCGGCCTGCGGGCCGGGCGAGGATTGAAACGTCGGTCGCGCGTCCAACTTCACCGTCCACGTGTCCGTAGCGCCCGGCCTGCGGGCCGGGCGAGGATTGAAACCTAAGCTGGCGGGCCAGCATGCGGGCCGGTGCCGGCCGTGACGAGCTCCCCGACGGCCGAGCCGACAAGCTCGTGCAGTCCCGGAGTCTCGGCGATCGGCTGGAATCGCTGAGCCTCCCCGCTCGCCGTTCGCTCGCGCGTGACTCGCCACAACAGCTCCGCGGCGACCTCGTAGGGCGGCATGTTGGCGCTGACGTATCGTCGCGTGAAGAGCGCGAGGGTGAGGACATCGAGGGCGAGCGCGACTCCGCAGCGCGAGACGAGTCGGCGACGGAACTGGTCGCCGTGTCGCGCCGTGGGCACGAGCACGAGCGTTGACGCGAATCGATCGGCCTCGTAGCGCTCGGCGGCACGCTGAATCAGCCGCTCAGTCTTCCCGCTTCCAGCTGGACCAGTTACGAGCGCGAGTGCCGCCATGACGCAGAGCCTAGCTGATGGTGGACGGGCATGACCGCAGCGGCAAGCCGGGGATCGGCGAAGGTCTGGCCCCACTCCGAGAAGGGGGCGTTCGGTGCGCCGCGGCCTGGCGATGATCGACATCCATGGCGGCTGCTACATCGGCGACGTCGTCGGGCTGGGCAAGACCTTCATCGGCGCCGAACTGCTCCGCCAGGGCGGCATCCGGCTCTCCCATAACGGGGTCTGGCGCAGGGTTCCGAAAGGATTCGGCGCTACGCTGAAGCTGGCGGCAGAGGATCGAGATCCGGCCGCGGGGTGTCGAGAGTAGGGGCGTCGGCATGCAGCAACTTCGCGAGTGGTGGCCTGGCGCGGTCGCGGGACTCGTCGCCGCGGCGGTGGCGCTGGCTGTCGCCGAGTTCGTCGCGCGCCTCGTCGACGGCGAGTCGCTGGTCGTGGCGATCGGAGACGTAATCATCGACAGCTCCCCGCGTTCCGTCTCCGGCGCGGCGATCGAAACCTTCGGCACGAACGACAAGCCCGCACTGCTCGTTGGCATCGTCGCCACCTCGTTGCTGCTGGGCGCGGCCCTGGGGCCGCTCGCGATGCGCTACCGCGCGATCGGCGTAGCCGCCTTGGCGGTCTTCGCCCTCGTCGGCGGGCTCGTGGGGGCCCGCGATCCGTTCACCTCGCCCGCACAGGCCTGGACCACCGCGCTCGCCGCCGGAATCGCGGGGGCCGCGACGCTCCTCTTGCTGCTCAACGCAGCGACCCAGGCCGGTCCGTCGGCCGCCGCCGCGCCTTCGCCCGATCCGCAGGAGAAGCGCCTCGGGCGAAGGCGCTTCCTGCAGTTCGCCGGCGGCGGGCTGGCGGCGGCAGCGGTCTCGGTGTCCCTGGGGCGGCGCCTGATCGGCCCGGCGGTCGATGTGGAAGCGCAGCGCGCCGCAATCGTGCTGCCGCCGCCGAGCACCTCGACGCCGGCGTCACGGCCCGCGGGGGCCGCGACCGCCGCACTGCCCTCGCCAACCCCCAGCGTGAGCGCCCCGCCCAAAGCGACGGCCACAGCCGAGACCGCGCCCGCCGAGGCAACGCCGACCGCGACCGTCACGCCCGAACCGACACCCGAGCCGACGCCCGAGCCCGCACCCGTCGTCCGCGCCGGACCCGCCACGGTGCCGGGCATCTCGCCGCTCGTCACGCCGAATAGCAAGTTCTACCGCATCGATACGGCGCTCTCGGTACCCCGCATCGACAGTACGCGGTGGCGGCTCCAGCTCACCGGGATGGTCGACCGCCCGGCGGAGTTCACGTTCGACGAACTCCTCGCAATGAGCCTGCGCGAGGAGTCGGTGACCCTCGCGTGCGTCTCGAACAGGGTGGGGCAGGGCCTCGTCGGGAACGCCTACTGGCTCGGCGTCCCGCTTCCCACGTTGCTGCGCGAGGCGGGCGTTCAGGCCGGCGCCACGCAGGTGATCGGGCGCGCCGTCGATGGTTTCACCGTCGGCTTCCCCACGGACGTCGCGCTCGACGGGCGCGAGTCGATGGTGGTAGTCGGCATGAACGGCGAGCCGCTGCCGGCCGAGCACGGGTTCCCGGCGCGCCTGATCGTGCCGGGGCTCTACGGCTACGTCTCCGCGACGAAGTGGCTCGGCGAGATCGAGCTGTCGACGCTCGACTCCTTCGATTCCTACTGGGTGCGGCGAGGCTGGGCCCAGCAGGCGCCGATCAAGCTGCAGTCGCGCATCGACGTCCCGCACGCCGGCGCCACGCTCGCGCCCGGCAACGTGCGCGTCGCCGGCGTCGCCTGGGGCGGGCTGAGCGGCGTCAGCGGCGTTCAGGTTCGGCCAGGCGAGCGATCGCCCGGCGCGCAGCCTTCGGAAGGCGGATGGATCGACGCCGTTCTGAGCGAGGAGCTGTCCGACAGCAGTTGGCGTCAGTGGGTGGTCGACTGGCCCGCCACCGAGGGCGCGTTCCGCCTCGAGGTACGCGCGATCGATCGCAGCGGCATGGTGCAGACGGCCGAGCGGATGGAGCCGTTTCCCGATGGCGCCACGGGGCACCACACGATTGCCGTGACCGTCGAGGGTTAGGGCCGGTAGCGCGCCGCCGCCCAGCGGTCGCAAGGGGAGAAACAGGCAGCTATGAGCAACGATTCGCGAGTGCCGGGGCTCCATCTTCCTGGCCAGCGCGGTGTCGGCTTTAGAACGAGGGCGGATGACCGCTCTGGACGACGCCCCCCCGCAGGGCGACGAGATCGGCGATTTCAGCCCGGTGACTCGGCGCTTCTTCGCCACGGGGTGGCGAAGTTGGAGCGGGAGAAGGGATTCGAACCCTCGACCCTCTGCTTGGGAAGCAGCATGGGGAGCCGGTACCGGGGCCCCCAAACTGCATCACATGATCATTGAAAAACACATGCTGGGAGGGGGCGCGACCGGGGGCATCCGCCAGCCGCCGTCAGCATCCCGTCGCCGGGGGAGAAGGCGGCGTGGCGCTCGGCCGCCGCCTGGGCGGCTGCCATAGGTCGCGCTGTAGCGGCGCACCATGGCCGGGGAGCGGTGGCCGAGCAGGTGCTGGACATCGAGCTCGCGGGCGTCGTGCGCGATGGCCCAAGTGGCGAAGGTGTGCCGGAAGCGATGGGCATGGACGCGCGGGACGCCCGCGGCCCGGCCGCGCCGCCGCAGCAGCTGTTTGAGCCGGCTCTGTCAGTTCTCAGACCACGACTCTCATGCTAGCGTCGCGCTCATGGGCGATGCAGGAGAGGACCGATGGTGATTTGTCCGCGCTGTGACTCGAATCAGACCAGTGGGCGTCGCCGGCGCACCTCGCTTGGATACCGCTCGTTCGCCTGCCGCGCTTGCCGGAGCGTCTTCAACGAGCGGACCAGCACACCGTTCAACGAACTCCAGTACCCAACGGACGTCGTACTGCTCGCGGTGCTGTGGCGCCTGCGCTACAAGCTGAGCTTCCGCGATGTCGCTGAGATGCTGCTCCAGCGTGGGTTCGAGGTAACTCACGAGACGGTTCGCGCCTGGGAGTTCAGGTTCGCTCCGTTGGTCAGTGAGCAGCTGCGAGCGAAGCGACGCGGTCGAGCTGGTGTCTCTTGGTACCTCGACGAGACCTACGTGAAGGTCGGCGGGCGCTGGTGCTACCTTTACCGGGCGATCGACCATCGTGGTGATCTCATCGACTCGATGCTGAGCGAGCGCCGCGACAAGCGTGCCGCACGTCGGTTCCTGCGGCGGCTCGTCGAGGTCGCCGAAGGAAAGCCCGCACGGATCACCACTGCCCTGCACCCCGCGTATCGGCGGGCCATCCGTTGGATCATCGGCCGGAAGGCATGGCACCGGACGACCCAGTACCTGAACAACTACACCGAGCAGAGCCATCGCGGCGTGAAGCAGCGTTACTACCCGATGCTCGGCTTCGGGAGCTTCCAGTCAGCGTCACGCTTCTGTGCCGCCTTCGATGCGCTGAGACAGTATTTCCGAGTCCGACATCGCGGCGAAGCTCACGTCCCGCTCGCCGGCGAGCGACGACTCTTCCTCACGCGCTGGCGTTCGTTGATCGGGGAGCTCGCGACGGCCTAGCCACCCGGCGGATATGAGAACGCCCACCGCAGAGCGTTGCTTGTCTGAGATCTGACAGACCCCCTGGAGCGGGATCACCACGCGATGGCGGATGACGGTCGATCCCGTTCTGGAAAGGGCTGGAGAGTCTGCATCGCTGACCAGCCGGATGCTGCTCCGAAAGGCGCCTGAAACCCTCCGCCTCGAAAGCAGATGGTCAACCACGGGGCACGAAGAGAGCCTAGCCAGACGCCGGGCGTCGTATGCGAAAGGGGTGGAGCGGGAGATGGGACTCGAACCCACGACCCTCTGCTTGGGAAGCACGATGTTGTGGAGGGCTGAGGGCAGCGGCGCTCAGCCTCCGTCCCCCCCGACGACCCACTCCACCTCCTCCGCGACGGCGATCCAGTAGCTTCCCCCCGTCGCGAACGTGTCGAACGCGCTCAGGATCGCCGGGGCGCCGGGGCGGAAGCTGGTCCAGGACTGCGTCGCCGCGAGCCAGCGGTAGATCACCCCCACCTGCGCGAGCACGTCCGCCCCCGAGGCCTCGGCGATGCCGGCCCCGTCCGGCCCCCGCCAGCCGCCCTCGGTCCAGCGCGGATGGAGACGGATGCTCTCCGCCGCCGCCGGCAGGAGCGGCCCCCATGGCCCCTACGCCGGCGCCGGCGACCTGGTGCGGCGCACGGGGGTGCCGCCGCGGGCGGGGCGCCTCTCCGCCGGCGACGTGGTGGGGATCGGAGCGGAGGGCATTGGCGTCCTGCGCAACCCGGTCGTGGGGGCCTGATCGCGGGCTGCTCGTCGCCGGGGCGTTCGGCCCCCCTGCGCCGGTTGAGGCGTCCGGCCGAGGCGCCCCCGACGCTCAGGCGCGCGTGCGCCGCACGACGGCCATGCCGGCCAGCGCCACGCTGACCGCGAGGGCCACCGCCAGCGCCAGGAGACCGCGCCCGCCAGCGAGTCCGCCGCTGCCGGCGATGCCGCCGCTGCCGGTATTCGGGAGGAGTTCGGGGCCACGGGCGGCAGCATCGCCATCGCCGCCGCCGGCATCCAGCGCAGCGAGGTCCAGGGCGACTTCGGTGCGGGCGGCGATGACGACGTCGTAGGGCCTGCTGCGGACGGACCCCGTGATGCTGAAGGTCACGCTGGCGGCGTCCGCCCGGTAGACATAGATGACCCAGTCGCCCGCGGCGACCGCCGTTCTCCCAACCGCTTTCCCATCCTCGTTCCGGGCGGTGATGACCGTGCCGTCGGGGACGAGCTCGCCGTCGATGGCGGTGCCGGATCCGGCGGCGGCGGACCCGTAGAACTGATGCGGCGGGGCGATGGGTACCACGCCGGTGCGCCGCATGATCACGACGCTGCCCGGGGTCAGCGAAGACGCGTCGAGCGTGTTCAGGAACTCCGGCTGGCCGACGCCGTGGCCGAGGAAGTTCTGCGCGGCGGCATCGAACACCCACACGCTCACGACCGGGAACCGCTGCGCGGCGATCAGCGCCGCCAAGTCGGATGTGCACGCAAGGCCATAGGTCCATCCGCCCGGCGGCGGGACCGGCAGCACGGTTGGCGCGTCCCGCTTCGGCTCATCCGCAGCGACCGGCGCCGCCTCGTCCGGCACGCCCCCCGGCGCGTCGCTCCGCTGCATGATGACGACGCGGCCGGGACTGAGCGAGGAGTCGTCGAGGGTGTTCACGAACTCGGGCGCGCCGACAACGTGGCCCAGGAACTCCTGCGTCGGGACGTCGAACACCCACACGCTGGCGACCGGGAACCGCTGCGCGGCGATCAGCGCCGCCAGGTCGGACGTGTCCGAGACGCCGTAGCTCCATCCGCCCGGCGGGGGAACGGGCAGGACGCTCGACCCGCAGCTGTCGGTGTCTGCCCGCTCGCCTTCGTCCTCCTGGGGAGGGGTCCCTTCGTTGGAGTCCGGCGGGGGATCGCCGGCGTTGGAGTCCGGCGGGGGATCGCCGGCGTTGGAGTCCGGCGGGGGATCGCCGGCGTTGGAGTCCGGCGGGGGATCGCCGGCGTTGGAGTCCGGCGGGGGATCGCCGGCGTTGGAGTCCGGCGGGGGATCGCCGGCGTTGGAGTCCGGCGGGGGATCGCCGGCGTTGGAGTCCGGCGGGGGATCGCCGGCGTGTCCGGCGGGGGATTCCGGCGGCGTGTTTCCCGGAGGAGGCGGAGGCGGGCTCCCGCCGCAGCTGGCCCGAGTCACGAGCAGGACCGCGTCATTGAAGTCCTCGTCCCCGCCCCCGGAGTAGTCCTCGAAGGAGACGGTCGAGCCCGAGATCTGCGCGTGTATGAGGCCGTCGGGGTTGCGCGATGCGGGCCCCGTCCTGAACACGTCCCCGGTCTCCTGCACGCGGATCCCGAGCACGAGTTCCCCCGCCGAAAGGCCCCTGAGTACCATCGTCGAGCCGACTTGGCGGTTCGTGATCATGAGATCTGTCGCCATGCTCATGTCGCTCATGTCGAAGTGCAAGAACATGCTCGTGTACGCGGCCTCAGAGGCCAGCACGGTGACGGTGACATCGGTACAGGCGCCCGTCAGCGTGAGGGTGGAACCCGTCGCCGGGTCGCTAGCGCCCGTCACGATCGGTTCCTGTACGAGCGCGACCTCGCGGGCCCGCCCCGGCCCGCAGCCGGCGTCGTTGCACGCCTGCAGCCGCAACCGCCACAGACCATGGTCGGGCACGGCGAGAGTGGCCTCGGTGTCCGTGGCGATCACCGCATCGCCCGGCTGGAAGCCTCCGCCGGGGCGCCGCCAGCTCAGGGAGTAGGACGTCGCTCCGGGAACGTCATCCCAGGACACCCCCACCTCCAGCGCGCCGGGCTGGACGCCGACCCCCAATCCGGTGGGCTCGGCCGGGACCCCATCGTCTGCGCGCCCGTCGCGGCCGGCAGCGGCGGATCCGGGCAGCGCAAGCACGATACTCAGCAGGGCCAGGACACCCACCAGGACGCCCGCCAGGAACGAGCTGCGAAAAGCTGGTCTGTCGAAACGAATCACAAGGGGCCTCCCAGTGTGCCGTGGCCACCGACCTGGGCCGCGCCGCGTCCCTCCTTACTCGATAAGGGAGGCGAGAGTCGCGTCACCGGCGAAACGCGCGGCGCGCCACTCTATGAGGAACGTCCCTCCGGAATCAACCGAGCCGCTCCCCCGATGATCGCTTTCGCTGACCCGTAGTCAGGCCGCCACAAGTGCTGTCCTCGATCAGCCGGACTCCGTGTGCTAGCGATACCCAACCCGCGAAGGGAGCCGGAGAGTCACGTCTTCTCAGAGCGTCCGCACGGGGCGACAAAGGGCGTGCGGCTTACTCTCCCGGTCCCGTCTTCGCCCAATAATCGGCGTTCGCGGGGATCACCGGCCTGAGGCGCGTGATCTCCACGGGGCCCTCGAGCGCGTCGGGGCGGGCAGCGGCGGATGCGGCACACGGAAGGGAACGACTGCCCCGGCTGTAAATCGTTTGTCGCCGCCCTGCTGGAGGAGCAGTTCGCCCAACTCCTCACGGAGCGCTTTCCGCCTCCCGTACGGGTGGGAGACGAAGGTGGCTCAGGTCGTCGCCGCCCCGATCGAAGCCCCGAGCGTCGATGCGTCGGCGGAGCGCCAGCGCTTGGAGGTCGCGTTGCCGAACCTCCGCAAGCTCTTCACGTGGGGCGACCTCGGCGAGGCCGAGTACACCCGGCAGAAGCGGGATCTGGAGCAGGAGTTGGCCCGGCTGTGGAGCGGTAAGAAAGTGTCGCCGCAAGAAGCGGCGCGACTTCGTCGACGCCATGGTCGAGGAACTACGCATCGACGAGAACGACATCGCCGCCCTGCGCCCCCGGCCTGAGTTTGGGCCGGTTTAACGGTGGCCGCGAGGTCGAAGAAAGGCGGGGTTGGTCGGGGAGAGAGGAGTCTAAACACCGAGCGGCGACGCCTCTGAAACGCCGCGAACGTTGAGGTTGTCGGACTGGAACGACTCCACCGAATGCTGGAGCAGGCGTCGTGAGCCGCTACGCCGCAGCCGTGCCCCGATCGAGAAGGAGCTGCAGCGCTACGGCGCGGAGGAGTTCGCCTCGGGCTGGGACCAGACCCGCGCGGTCATCGCCGTCAAGGCACAGGGACGCCAGATCCGCTTCGAGCTCCGCCTTCCCAACCGCTGGCGGTTGGCGCCTGGGGCCGGGAGTACGTTCATCGGCAGTGCGGCCGTCGTCGTCATGGGTCGTCCTTCCGATCAATGCGCCACGGCACGCGGCGCCCGGTCGCCATCCGGAGTCCGTAGCCCCGAGGGGCGGCCTGACGCGCTCACGCCTGCCGCCGCAGGGGCTAGCTAGCTCCCCTGCTCACGGTGGGCGATCAGATCGATCTCCACGATCAGTTCCTCCATCATCATCCCGCCGCGCCCATCGCGCTGGCGCGAGGGGCGCAGGTTCATGCTCGGCATGGGGCCCACCGGCTCCCAGATGCGGCGCCAGGCGCGCGCGAAGGCCCGGTAGTCCCGCTGCGCGTGCACCAGGTAGACGCGCGCATCCACGACGTTGGCGAGGGAGAGGTCGTTCCCTTCCAGCTGCTCCCGCAGCAGCGTCATCGTCCACTCCGTCTGGATCTCGATGTCGGAGAAGTAGTACGGCAGTCCGGGCGGCGCCGTCACGAAGACGAAGTTCTCGTAGTCCCGAATCGCCCCCGCTCCTGCCATGAAGAACCAGTCGCCCGCCCACAGCCCGGGGCTGAAGTGCACGTTGCGCACGTCCTCCGGGTGCCAGCGGATGCCCTCGCGGGACTCGACCTTCTGGTGCTGCGCGTCCGGGGCCAGGAAGAAGCAGTTGACGACGAGGAGGGCGTCCGGCACCAGTAGCCCCCGCATCGCCATCGAGCTGCGCCCGGGTGGCGGCACCCCGGCGCCGCGGCCCATGTACTCGCCCCAGATGGCATCCATGTCGGATGCTATGAACACCAGAACTTGCAGCTCAACTTATGCCGCTATTGCGCAGGCATCAGGGTCACGCCGATCTGCACGACGTTCACGTGACTGCCGTCCATAGCGGACTCCTCGAAGATCTGCACACATGCCTCGGTCTGCTCTGCCACCGAGACCGGAACTTCGGATGCAAATGCTCCGAACGACGGCCCACCAACTTCAGCCGTCGTGAACGTGTCGGCGAGGACTGAACCGTCTGCAGCGAGCACCCGAATGCTCACAGTTCCCTCGAAGACCCGAGCCCGGCCGGCCACGGGAACCGTGCCGCTGAGTACTTCGCCATTGCCCGGGAGATGCACGATTATGGACGGGTTTGTGGGATTCGGGGGACCGGGATTGAGCGGACAGGCAGCTGGCGGTGGTATGAGAGGCACGGGTATCTCTGTCGCCCAACGGGCTACCACAAACAGGCCGCTGCCTCGATCAACCAGGATCGTTTGGCGGACGGAGTTGGGCAGCAGTCGAGAATCGGCAAGCCAGGAACCGTTCTCTGGCACGTAGGCCCAGATTGTCTCAAGCGGTGGCGACGCGCCCAGGATTGCGGACGATGTCGTTGGTCGGCCGAACCAGCCGATGATGCTCAGCCCTTCGGGAATCGCGAGCAGCGCCGGCGCCTCTTCCGCCCTTACCAACTCAAGCGTCCCTTCTTCCGGGACATATTCATGGGCAACGTTGAGCGTCGGGCAGCAAGCCGCGTCACCGGGTGCAAATCCGGTGAAATCGACCCGGATGGCCTCGTCAATGAACGTGAGACCTTGCAGACCGATGCGGTCGCCCAGTTCTTTCTGGGCGATGGAGCGTAGGCGCCCGTCATTTGCCCGCATGACCAGGTGTAGTTCATAGAACGTCCCTGATCCTCCCCCGCTACTCGCCAACACCACCGCCGCCGCGTCTCGTCCATCAATGGTGCCGAACGCGGCCCGCCGGAACTCTATGCCGATCTTCGCCGCCAACTCGGGTGCGACCGGTTCCGTGTAGAACCCGTCGACCAGCGTGACCTCAGGCTCTGCGGTGAATGTGCTCGGGTACGTCATGTTGAGCAGGTCGGTGCTGGTAATCGGTGCCGAAGAATATCTCGGTCCAACCGTGGGTTGCTCAGCCCAAACGCGAGGCGTGCTGGACGTGAGCAGTCCACATAACAGCGCCCCGAGCAAGAGCACACCAACCGGGTAACCGAATGACGACGACAACCGCACGTTGGACATGGTGACGCTTCTCCTGAGGTTGCGTGCCCGCCTACGCTGATATGCCCGCTCCGGCCCTTCCGTTGAGCGAACTCTTTCTGATCGCTCTTGATCTAGGCCAGATGATCGGTCTAAGACTAGGCCACCTCCGGGCGGTTGTGGTCTCTGCCGACGGTGGTCTCTAGGCCTGACCTCCTGCCTGCTGGCTCGCCCTTCTCCAAGCTCGGCGTCGAGCGTCAGCGTGCTGTCCATTCGGCGATGTCCATGATCGGCTACGCACCTCTTGCCCTATCGGCACTTGCCTCGTCACCGACTGAAGGCGACTGTCGGCGCCCTGGTGTTCACTTTCGGGACGACGGTGCTTGACGGTGACCCAGACGAAGGACTCCGGCGGATCTGGGCGCGGTAGTCCGCTCAGCGTGCGGCGACGAGCATGCCGTCGCCCGGAGAGAAGGCGGCGTGGCGCGCGGCGGCCTGGGCGCTGCCGTAGGTCGCGCTGTAGCGCCGCACCATCTCCGGGGAGCTGTGGCCGAGCAGGTGCTGGACATCGAGCTCGCGCGCGTCATGCGCGATGGCCCAGGTGGCGAACGTGTGGCGGAAGCGATGGGCAAGTCCGCCGCTCGGCCGAGGCGGCGCAGCAGCGGAGCCGAGAATGCGGGGCCGTCCTGTCGTGTGCATACGCTACCGGAACGAGGCGCTCCACTTCCGGTCGCGCTGCAACTGAGGGAGGCATCGGGTCGCGCAACGTGCCGTCTGTTCTCGTCGAGGCGATGGCTGGCGCGGCTCCCGTCGTGCAAGCAGAGCGAATCGCGTGGGGGGAGTGCTCCGCCTCGGCGCCTGTGTCAGTATGTCGCACATGCCGGTCGTGATCGGTGTCGACGGCTGCGCGCGCGGCTGGATGTTCGTCCGACTGGAGGACGGCGCGTTTGCGTCCGCGGCGCTGCATGCCCGCTTCGCCGACGGCGTCGGCGCAGCGGGTGACGCGGCCGTGATCGGCGTGGATATGCCGATCGACTACCCGTCCTCGCCCGCCCGGCCGCGCGCGGCCGATGTCGCCGCGCGCGCCATGCTGGGGCGCCGCGCGTCCAGCGTCTTTGCGGTGCCACTCCGTGTCGTCCTCACGGCGCCGGATTGGGCAACCGCGAACGACTGCTCTCGCGCACTGACCGGCCGGGGTCTCGCCCGGCAGAGTTTCGCCATCGCGGGGAAGATCCTCGATGTCGAGCCCGTGGCCGCGCAGGACGCGCGTGTGCACGAGGTGCATCCCGAGGTGTCGTTTCACGCGCTGGCGGGTCGCCCACTCGCGGCGTCCAAGCGGCAGTGGAACGGTCAGACGGAACGGCGCGCCTTGCTGGCGGGGGTCGCCATCCGCATCCCCGACGCGCTGGGGGAGGTGGGGACCGTCGCCGCGGACGACATTCTTGACGCCGCCGTGGCTGCCTGGAGCGCTGGCCGCATCGCCGCGGGAGAGGCGGTCTCGCTCCCATCGCCGCCCGAGCGCGACGACGACGGCCGCCCGATCGCGATCTGGTACTAGTCTGCGGCAGTATCGCGAACACGCCTGAGGCACGGGAGGTTGCGTGCACGACCAACGGGCGCGCCGCCAAGCTGCTCGCCGTCTGTAGGTGCAGGAATGTCCGCCCAACTGGACGACGGCGGGCGAACGCCCCGACGCCGCCGCACGGTCGCCGCGCTGACAGGACTCCTCACCTTCTCCGTGTGCGTGGCGATGCTGCGTCTTGCGCGATGACATCGTCTCCTCCAACGTCACACGCCCACGACAGTTGCTGGGGGACGAACCGCCGGACGGACCCGGAGCACTAACCGCCCGACGGGACGGGTCCGACCCAAGAGTCAACCGATCCGCGGTGGATCGCACCATGAGCACACATCGGAAGCGGCGTGCCGGAGTGTCGAGATGCCACACGCAAGCCAGATCGCGGTGTGTTGTGCAGGCGTGGACCGGGGTTCGGCCCCGCATCTATCGGGCCCCGGTGACCTGCCCCCGATCGTTGTACCAGTCGTTAAGTGAGTCCGATCGCCGGGACGCGCGTCATGGGACGTTCCCGGGGTTGCTGCGTTTCCGGGGCGGGGGGGCGGTAGCCGAGGGCACGGTGGGGGCGGATCGGGTTGTCCTCCCGCCGCCAGCCCGCGATGAGGATCTGGGCTTCCAGCAGGGTGTCGAAGCGCTCGCGATTGAGGCACGCGTCGCGCAGCTTGCCGTTGAACGATTCCCCAGAGCCGTTCGCCCAAGGCCTGCCCGGTTCGATGAAGCGGGTCGTGCCCCCGACCCGGTGCAGCCAGTCCCGCACCGCGGTGGCGGTGCACGCCGGGCCGTTGGCGGACCGCAGAAACGTCGGCGGCCCGCGCTCGACGAACAGCTGGGCCAACCGCGCCAGGCCGTCGTCGCGGCGCCGTCGGCGGGCGACGTCGAGACGCAGGCCCTCGCGGGTGGTCCTCATCCACGATGGCGAGGATCCGCACCGGGCGCCCCTCGGCGGTGCGGTCGAAGACGAAGGCGGAGGACCAGACGTGGGACGGCCGCTCGGCCCGCCGCCGCACCAGCGAGCCGGCCGCGAGCCAGCGGCGGCCCCGTTGGGGGTGCTTCCCGGGGACCCGCCAGCCTTCCTGACGCCAGCGCCGCTCGACCCGCTTGGGGTTCACCCGCCAGCCCGCCTGGCGCAGCCGGGCCGGGATGCGACGGGAGCCGTAGCGGCCGCAGCGGGGGGCCAGCGCGACGCTGCGCGCGATCAGCGCCGGCGCATCCGGGGACGGCCGGGGCACGTCGCGCTGGGTCGCCCGCGCCTGGCCGGTGACCGGGCAGGCCCGCCGCTCCGCCACCGCGTACGGGTCCGTGCGGTAGGATGTCGCCCGGCGCCGCTTGGCCGGGCTCAGAAGTTTCCCGCTGCGCCGTCCCGCACCATCGCGTTGGCCCGCGCCTGATCGGCCACCACCCGCTTCAGCCGACTGTTCTCGCGCTCCCGTTCTTTCAGCCGCTTGGCCTGGTCGACCCGCAGCCCCCCGTCCTCCCGCCGCCAGCGGTAATACGTTGGCTCGGCCGCGCCGAGGCGGCGCGCGACCGGCGCGACCGATTCCCCCTGCGCGAGCACCCCCTCCGCCTCCCGCAGGTGGCCGATGATCTCCTCGGCCGCGTACCGCTTGCGTGCCATGCCGACTCCCTTCGCACCGGCCCGAATCCTCGCACAGGATCTGGACCGGTTCTGGGGGGGCAGGTCAGTCTTCTTCGGACCGGACGGCGCGCTCTACCTCAGCGCCGGCGACGGCGGCAGCTTCGGGGAGCCCGATTGGGGCCAGTTGGGCGACCCGGTGAACCCCTGCGGAGATTCGCCGGGCGGCGTCGGTGGGCCGATGCCGCTGCCGACGGCCGAAGGAGGCAATCTGCGCGCCCAAGACCTGCGCACGCCCGGGGACCCGGTCTCCCTGGACGGCACAGTCATGCGCGTCAATCCGAACACGGGCGCGGCCCTCCCGGACAACCCCCTCTTCGGCGGCAGCGTCGCCGACGACGACCGCATCATCGCCTACGGCCTGCGCAATCCCTTCCGCATGACTCTGCGACCCGGGACCAGCGAGATCTGGGTCGGTGACGTGGGGTGGGGCATGTGGGAGGAACTGAACCGGATTGCATCGCCCACCGACGGCATCGTCGAGAACTTCGGCTGGCCTTGCTACGAGGGGGGCGGTCGGGAGCCCACCTTTGACGCCGTGGACCTGAACATCTGCGAGGACTTATACGCCGAGTCGGGCGCGGTGACCGGTCCGCATTACGCCTATCGCCACGACGGCGTCGTGGTGCCCGACGGGGTGTGCGGCGCGGGCAGCTCTTCCGTGACCGGCCTGGCGTTCTATGAGGGCGGCGCGTACCCGCCCGCTTATGACGGGGCGCTTTTCTTCGCCGACTTCTCGCGAGAATGCATTTGGGCGATGTTCGCAGGACCAGACGGTACCCCCGACCCCGCGACCATCGAAACATTCGTCGCCTTCGCAGCGACGCCGGTGGAGATCGAGATCGGTCCGAACGGCGACCTGTTCTATGTCGATCTCATCGGAGGTACGATCCGCCGCGTCCGCTACTTCAGCGCCAATCAGCCGCCCGTCGCGGCGATGGCGGCCACTCCGACCAACGGGCCCACCCCGTTGACCGTGAATTTCGACGGTTCAGGCTCCAGCGATCCCGACCCAGGCGATGCCATCACCTTCGACTGGGAACTGGACGGAGCCGGCTTCTTCGACGACTCCAGCGCCATCGCACCGTCATTCACCTACACCGCTCCCGGCGCCGTCACGGTCGGATTGCGAGTCACGGACAGCGCCGGCGCCATCAGTACCGCTATCACGACCATCACGGTAGGCAACGGCGCTCCGACGGCCTCCATCGATACGCCGCTGATCTCTGACCAATGGGATGTCGGGGACTCCATCGACTTCTCCGGCTCGGCGATCGATCCCGAGGATGGTCCGCTGCCGCCGTCCGCGCTGAGCTGGGACGTGATCCTGCACCACTGCTTCACGCTCTCGGACTGCCACCAGCACCCGCTGACCAGCCATGTCGGTGTCGCCAGCGGAACGGTCGTGGGGCCAGACCACGAATACCCCGCATTCCTCGAGTTACGGTTGACGGCGACGGATTCCGGCGGCCTGACCAGTACCCAATCCGTTGAGCCTCAGCCCAATACCGTCGATCTGAGCTTCGACTCCATCCCGACAGGCCTTTCGCTAGTGGTCGGCTCCTCCAGCGAAGCGACACCATTTGTCGAGACGGTAATGGTTGGCGCCGCCAATACCGTGAGCGCAGCATCCCCGCAGACGCTGGACGATACGACGTACGGGTTCATCGAGTGGTCGGACGGCGGAGCACGGACGCACACCATCGTCGCACCGGGCACGGCCGCGGGGTTTGTCGCCACGTTCGGGCCGGACACGGCCGCCTGTGGCCCGCCCGATGACGCCTGCGACCTGACCCAGGACGGGAACATCATCGCTCAGGTGCCAACGCCTACCGGCGGCGGCAACCCGGACTTGGCCGTCATCCGCGACGGCGACAAGCCCCCCGTCGGCACCGCTGACCCCACCCGTCAGTACGACACCCACGACGGCGCCAACGCCGCCGCCGAGGACTGGATCGGTTATGCCTATCCATCGCCGCGTACGTTCACGCGCGTCGTCTTCCAGGAGGGCATGCACTTCTCGAACGGCGGCTGGTTCGACTCCCTCAGCGTCCAGGTGCGTCAGGGCGGCGTCTGGGTCGAGGCGACCGGCCTCACCGTAGATCCCGCCTACCCCGCCGCCAACAACGGCCTCGCCTTCGAGACCTACACGCTCTCCTTCGCCCCCATTCCGGGCGACGCCATCCGCCTCTTCGGCGCCCCCGGCGGCTCCGATGACTTCATCTCGGTCGGCGAGCTCGAAGTCTTCGGCGTCGGTGACGCCACGACGCCGGCCAACGAACCGCCCATCGCCGACGCGGGGGGCGCCCAGACAGTGCTGCCCGCCACGCTCGTGACGCTCGACGGCAGCGGCTCCAGCGACCCCGACGGCGACCTCCTGACCTACGCTTGGACCCAGAGTGCAGGGGACGCCGTGACGCTGTCCGACGCCACCGTCGCTCAGCCCTCCTTCGTCGCACCGGAAGTCACCGCCGATACCGTCTTCACTTTTGAGCTTGTGGTCAGCGACGGAGAGCTCTCCAGCCCGGTCAACGCCGTTTCGATCACTGTCAGCCCCACCCTCGGCGGCGACCTCACCCAACTCGGCGCCGTCATCGCCCGGGTAACCGCGCCTCTCAGCGGCGGCGGCAGCCCCGACATCGAAATCATCCGTGACGGCGACAAGCCCCCCACCAACCCCACCGCTACCGCCGACCCCACCCGCCAGTACGACACCTACGACGGCTTCAACGCAGCCGCCGAGGACTGGATCGGCTACAGCTTCGCCTCCAGCCAGACCTTCACCCGCGTCGTCTTCCAGGAAGGCACGCACTACTGGGACGGCGGCTGGTTCGATTCCCTCACCATCCAGGTCCGCCAGGGCGGCGTCTGGGTCGAGGTCTCCGGCCTCTCCATCTCCCCGGCCTACCCCGCCGCCGACAACGGCCTCGCCTTCGAGACCTACACGCTCTCGTTTGCTCCCATCGAAGGCGATGCTATCCGCCTCTTCGGCGCCCCCGGTGGCCTCTCCGAGTTCATCTCCGTCGCGGAGCTCGAGGTCTTCGGCGTCGGTGACGGCACGACGCCGGCCAACGAACCACCCATCGCCGACGCGGGGGACGCCCAGACAGCGCTGCCCGCCACGCTCGTGACGCTCGACGGCAGCGGCTCCAGCGACCCCGACGGTGACCTCCTGACATACGCCTGGACCCAGACCGCCGGGCCGGTCGTGACGCTGTCCGACCCCAGCGGCGTCCAGCCGTCCTTCACCGCCCCCACGGTCACCATTGACACCGTCTTCACCTTCGAGCTCGTGGTCGGCGACGGCGAGTTCGCCAGCGCGCCCGATGCCGTCTCGATCACCGTTGCCTCGGGCGACGAAAGCGACCTCACGCAACTCGGCGCCATCATCGCTCGGGTCACGGCGCCGACGGGCGCCGGCAACCCCGACATTGAGGTCATTCGTGATGGCGACATGCCGCCGGACGGGGACTTCCCCCTACGCCAATACGATACCTTCGACGGCTTCGACCCGGTTGCCGAAGACTGGATCGGCTACAGCTTCGGCAGCTCGCACTTGTTCACGCGCGTCGTGTTCCAGGAGGGGAAAAACTTCTTCGATGGGGGCTGGTTCGAGTCCCTGACCGTGCAGATTCGCCAGGGCGGCGTCTGGGCTGAGGTCACCGGCCTCTCGATCACGCCCGCCTACCCCGCCGCCGACAACGATATCGACTTCGAGATCTTCACGCTGACCTTCGATCCGATCAGCGGCGACGGGATCCGCATCATCGGCGCCCCCGGCGGTCCGGCCTACTTCATCTCGGTCGGCGAGCTCTTGGTTTTCGGGTACTGAGGCGCGGCCTCTGGTGGCCACCACCGGCAAGCGGCGGGCGCCGGGCCGCCGACGTTAGTACGTCAGGCCTCCGGTCACCGGCAGCGCCTCCCCCGTGACGAACGTCGAGAGATCCGAGGCGAGGAAGATCACCGCGTTGGCCACGTCCGTCGGTAGCGCGAATCGCCGCAGCGCGGTGTCCGCGACGACGCGCTGCCGTAGCTCCTCCTCTCTCATGTCCCACCGGTTCGAATACCACTCCAGGACCGCATCGCCCATTCGGGCATCGACCCAGCCGGGACAGATCGCATTCACCCGCACGTTGGCCGGCCCCACCTCGCGCGCCAGCGATTCACTGAAGCCGTTGACGCCGAATTTACTGGCGCAGTAATGGGCGAGATCCGGCTGCCCTCGCAGACCGCCCGCCGAGGAGATGTTGATGATGCTGCCCTGGCGGCGATCCATCATGTGCGACACGAACGCCCGGTTGCAGAGAAACACTCCCGTGAGGTTTACATCGATCGTGCGTCGCCACTGGTCCAGGGTCATGGTGGCGACCGGCGCGAAATCGAGGACGGCGGCGGTGCATACGAGCGCGTCCACATGGCCGAGTGCCGCGATCGCCGCCGCCGCAGCGTCTGCAACCGATCTCTCCGAGGTCACGTCCATGACCCGAGTCGCCGCGCGTCGGCCGTCAACGGTGGCTGCGTCACGCATCCGGGCCAGCGCATCCTCGTCGATATCCCAGACCTCAACTTCGGCACCGTGCCGCAGCAGCTCTCGGGCGATCACCGTCCCGATACTGCCAGCACTGGTCGCCACCACCTTCTTGCCCTCCAGCAGCATGGAGCCCTCCTCCAGCAGTCGCGCGGCTTCCAGGCCGCGGTGAGATCCTAAGTCTCGGTAATGCGACGCGGAACCACGCGGTAGTCATCGATCGCCGGTTCCCGGTCGATGACTACGTCGACGACGGCCGGCCGGCCACAGGCGAGCGCTTCTCGCAGCGCATCCGGGAAATCACGCGGGTCGTCAACGCGGATGCCGTGCGCGCCGAATCCCGCCGCGATCCGCGCATTGTCCACGCGACCGAACTCCGAGGCGATAATCCGATCCTTCTGATGCTGGCGCACCATGCCGAGGGACGAGTCGTTCATGACGACGTACACCACCGGCAGCTCGTATTGAACCGCCGTGGCCAAGGCGTGCACGGACATGACGAACCCGCCGTCGCCGGCCACGCCGATCACCGGCCGCTGTGGAGCAGCGAGCTTCAATGCTAGCGCCGCCGGTAGCGCCCAGCCCATCCCGGCCATCCCACCGGGGCAGAAGAACGTCTTCGGCGTCTGCGACTGGTAAAAGTGGCACATCCAGACACGGTTGTTCCCCGCATCGAGGGCGAACAGTGTCGAGGGATCCAGGGTCTCCTGCATGAGCCGGACCAGACGCTGCGGCGTCGGCGGCGACGTGTCGGCGTGCAGTGTCTCATCCTCGTAGTATGAGTGCTGGCGCTTCGTCTCCTGTAAGGCTGCGGTACGCGCCTGCGAGTCCGGCGGAACCTCCACCAGCGCTTCCTTGCCAGCGACGATGATCTGCTGCAGGACCGCGCGGGCGTCGCCGACCAGTCCGAGCTCCACGGGGAAGGTCCAGCCGGCATTCCGTGGATCGATGTCGATCTGGAGAATCTTCTGCCGCGTGGGATCGAACACGGACGCTCGTTCCCGAACCGTATCCTGCGGCGTCAACTTTGCACCGACCACCAGGACGACATCGGCCTCGCCGACCACCGCGTTCGCGAGCTCTTGCCCGAAGACTCCCACCATCCCGACGGCCAGCGGATGCGTCTCGGCAATGGCGCTCTTGCCCTTATACGAGGTGGCCACGGGCATCCCCAGCAGTTCTGCCAGCTCTCGCACCTCCGAGTGCGCGTCGGCCATGTGCACGCCGTTGCCCGCCACGAGGACTGGGTTGCGCGCGCCTGCCAGGATCTCTACGGCGCGGTCGATGTCCTGCTGGGGCGCGACCGGTTTGCTGGTCGTCAGGTACCCCCGTGTGGGGTGAATGAACGGCGCTCTCTCAGTGTCGACGTCGCCCGTCACGGCGCTGCTGCGAAACACGACCGCTGCGGGGCCTGGGCGTCCGCTGGTGGCGTGCTTGATCGCCATCTGGACGCCCACCACGGCCTCCTTCGGAGTCGTGGCCAGCGTGGTGTACTTCGTCATGGCGCGGAAAATGGCAAGCAGGTCGGGGCTGCCGTAGTCACCGGTGACGGACTGGTTGGCCGGATGCTGAGCCATGCCCGAGTCCGACGTGTCGGCGATCACCACCATCGGCGAGCTGCTGGCGAAGGCTTCCATGATGCCGAAGGCGGCATTGGAGCCCATGAAGGCGCCTTGGCCCATGATCACCGCGGGCCGGCCGGTCAGCCGCGCATACGCGTCGGCCATGATCGCCGCCCCGTGCTCATGGCGGACCAAGACGGAACGAATCTCGTCACGCTTAGAGAAGAGCCCGTCGAAGAGCTCCAGCGTGGCGCCGCCCGGCAAGCCAAAGACATACTTGATGCCGGCCTCCGCCAGGACATTCGCAATCATCTCTTTCGCAGTGACCACCGTCCGCCTCCCTGCTCACGTCCGACCGTCCCCATCACCTACACGCCGACGGCCCGGCTGTCTACCCTTCCGGAGCCCCTGCGCTTCCCGTATAAAGTGGGAGCAAGCGCGAATGGGGCGCAGGGGCGGCAGAGTCCGATGACGGAATACGACGACATCCAGGCCTGCTACGAATTGGGCTGGACCGACGGCCTGCCGGTCATCCCGCCGACGCCGGAGCGGGTGGACGCCATGCTGGGCGATTCCGCCGCCCGGCGGCACCACGAGATCGCCACGCTCCTCCCAAGCGGCGGAATCGCGACGCTGGAGAAGGTCGCCGCCAACGCGGTGATGGCCGGTTGCCTGCCCTCGTCTTTTCCGGTCGTCGTGGCGGCGGTGCGGGCGGCCGCCGAGCCATCGTTGGGGCTGGAAGCGATTCTCACCACGGTCCACTCATGCAGCCCCATGTTGCTCGTTAGCGGGCCGCTCGCGTCTGAAGTAGGCATGAACGGCGGCACCGGCGCGCTGGGAGCAGGCAATCGCGCGAACGCGACGATCGGCCGGGCGCTGCTCCTCTGCATGCAGAACATCGCGGGAGCGCGCCCGGGTGGGCTCGATCCCGCGACGCTGGGACACCCGGGGAAGTACAGCTTCTGCTACACGGAGAACACCGCTCTATCGCCCTGGGAGCCGCTCTCAGTCGAGCGGGGCTTCCCCCCCGATCAGTCTGTTGTGACCGTGTTCGGCGCCGACGCCCCCCTCTGCATCGCTGAGATGGGACGGCCCGATCCCGAGTCGATCCTCACGACGATCGCCGAGTCCGCCGCGATCCCCGGCAGCTACAACGCCTTCTTCCGCGAGGAGTTATGGTTGGTCATGGGGCCAGACCACGCCAACATCATCGCCGACGCCGGCTGGAGCAAGGCGGACGTCCGCCGCTTCATCTACGAGCACGCGCGCCTCCCAGCGGGGCGGCTGCGACGAAGCGGCCTGCACGGCTTCGCGGAGGTGCCGCCGTACTCCGAGGCGCTGAAAGGCGCCGCCGACGACGACCTGATCTCGATTGTCGATCATCCCGAGCGAGTGGTCGTGACGGTGGCCGGCGGTCCCTACGGCGGTTACACCGCGATCGTGTTCGGAATGGGAAGTAGCGTGACACAGCCAGTGGAGGAGTTGCCGTGACTACCAGCGAACGCATGATCAGCCCAGTCGCCGAGTCGTTTCAGCGACGCAGCGCTCCCCCACGCCCTCCCTCCCTCGCGGAAGCGCGGGTGGGACTTGTGGACTGCATGCTCAATCCGAGCGGCATGTGGGGACAGGGGATCCTGGACGGAGTGGAGCAGGCGCTGGCATCGCGCTGGCCAGGCATCGCCTTCGAGCGGGTCCCGCGCCTCCAGGTTGGGGGCGAACCGTCCGAGATCTGGGCCCCGGCGATGGCCCGCCAATTCGAAGCGCTGGTGTTCGCCGCCGGCGATTGAGCGACCTGCTCGTCGCGCAGTGTGCGCGACGCAATAGCGGTCGAGGGCTGCGGCCGACCAGCGGTCCTCCTGATCACAGACGGGCTTTGCTCCATCGCCGCAGAGACGGCAGCGGTGCTGGGACGCGCCGAGTTCCCCATCCTCACGCTCGATCCCAGCCTGTTCGGCCTGAGCCGCACGGGGATCGCAGAGGCTGCGCTCCCGCTCGGTCCCGGCATTATCGCGGCCCTCACCGAGGCCGACGGACGGCCAGGCGGGCCCGCATGATCGTCGAGGTGCAGTGCCTGCCAAACCCTCCGGGCACGCCGGAGGAGCCCTACCGGCATGTCGAAGCGGCCATCGCCCAGATCGAGGGGTCGGGCCTCACGTACGAGGTCGATGCCCTCGGCACCACGATCGAAGGCGAGCCAGAACGGGTCTGGCCGTTGCTGAGACGTGTCCACGAGGCTTGCCTGACGTCGGGCGCGGCGAGCCTCGTGACGGTGATCAAGGTCGAGCAGTCGGTCGAAAGTGCCGGGGCGCCAACCATCCGCGGGCTGACAGCCAAGTTCCGCCGCTGAGGGGGATGATCAGATCTTGAGCTATGGTGATGTCTGGACTTCGCCTCACGTGCGGTCACGCCATCGGCTAGGCTATGCCGCCCGAGCCGGCCGATGTCGGATTTCTGGATAACGATGCAGATCACTGGCGGCCACACCTTCCCATTCCCTCGTGAAACCGTGTGGGCGGCGCTACAGGATCCCGCGGTGCTCCAACAGACGATGCCGGGCTGTGAGGAGTTCTCCAGCACGGGCGACGGCGAATACGACGCCAAGATCAGCATCCGCATCGCGGCGATCAAAGGGACGTATCGCGGGAAGGTCCGGATCTTCGATCTGGAGCCGCCCGAGCGCTACCGAATGGCCGTGGAGGGTGGCGGCGGCCCCGGACGTGTGCGTGGCGAGGGTTCTGTGCAACTCCAGGAGGCGGAGGGCGGGACCAAGGTATTCTACGAAGGCGAAGCCAGCGCCTTCGGGCCCATTGCAGCGATGGGCCAGCGGTTGCTGCGGAGCGTCGCAACGAAGATCCTCGGGCAGTTCTTCACGCAGATCGAGGAAGAGTTACGGCACCGCGCCGGCGAAGCGGCGAGCAAAGCGTAGCGCAGGAGGCCTGGATTGCCCCGGGTCATGCCCACCGTGAACGGCGTCCAGGACTGGGAAGATGTGGCGTCACGTGTGCTCCCGATTCATCTGTTGCGCAAACGGCTCACATTGACCAGCACGGCCCGTCGGCCGCGCCGACAGGCGGTGCGGCGCTTGCACACGACACGCTATAATCCGGCCGTCTGATATGCGCGTACGCGATCGCGCGCCAGTAGAAGGAGTCGTCCCGTGGCATTAGGTGGATTCGCCAATCACGTGGCGAGGATCGATCTGACCAGCGGATCGGTCACGTACGAAGGCATCAACGAGGATGATGCGCGCCTCTACATCGGCGCCCGCGGTCTCGGCGTCAAGTACGTCCTCGACAACGGTCCCCACGTCGACCCCCTCGGCCCGGAGAACCTGCTCGGCCTCGTCAACGGGCCACTCACCGGCACCGAAGCGACAATGAGCGGCCGCCTAGCGTTCGTGACGAAGTCGCCGCTGACCGGGACCGTCACTGACAGTCACCAGGGGGGCTGGAGCGCCGCCCGCCTGCGCTGGGCCGGCTTCGACGCGCTGCTCTTCACCGGCAAGGCGGACGCTCCCGTCTACGCCTACGTGGAGAACGGCACGCTGGAGCTCCGCCCCGCCGGCGATGTCTGGGGCAAGGGCATCCACGAGACCGTGCGCATCTTCAAGGACCGCTATGGCGACGACCTCTCCGTCATGGCCATTGGCGAAGCGGGCGAGAACCAAGTGCTCTTCGCCGCCATCATGAACGAAGACGACCGCGCCGCGGGGCGCGGCGGCACTGGCGCCGTCGCCGGATCCAAGAACCTCAAGGCCGTGGTGGTCAAGGCCAACAAGAAGGCCATGCCCAAGCCGAAGGACCGCGACAAGTGGAAGGCCGCCCACCAGCGCGCGCTCAAGACCATCCTGGACAGCGAGGTCACCGGCCCCAACAAGGGCGGCCTCTCCGTCTACGGCACCAATGTGCTCACGAACCCGGTCAACGCATTAGGCGGCCTCGGCACGCGCAACTCCCAGAAGACCATGTTCGCCGGCGCGGAGAAGCTCAGCGGCGAGACGATCCGGGAGACCGTCCTCGTCGCGGAGCCCACCTGTCACGCCTGCCCCGTGGCCTGCAAGAAAGAGATCGAAATCAAAGACGGGCCCTACAAGGGCCTGCGCATGGAATCGTTTGAGTACGAGCCGGCCTGGTCGATCGGCGCCAACTGCGACAACGACGACGTCGGCGTCGTCGCCAAGATCATCGACCAGTGCAACGATCACGGCATGGACGCCATTGAGATCGGCAACGTCCTCTCCATGTACATGGAAGCCACCGAGCGGCAGTTCGTCAGCGGGCCCGGACTCGCCTGGGGCGACGGCGCCGCCATGGTCGCAACCGCCGATCTGATCGTGCGCCGCGAAGGCATCGGCAACACCCTCGCCGACGGCACCGCCCGGGGCGCCGCCGCCTTCGGCCACCCCGAGATCGGCATGGCCGTCAAGGGACAGTCCGTGGCCGCCTACGATCCCCGCGCGCTCAAGGGCGAGGGCCTGGGCTACGCCACCAGCAACCGCGGCGCCTGCCACCTGCGCGGCTACACACCCGCATCCGAGATCCTGGGCATTCCCGTGAAGACCGACCCGCTGGAGTGGAAAGGCAAGGGCGAGCTGCTCAAGATCTTCCAGGACCTCCACGCCTTCAGTGATTCCCTGGATCTCTGCAAGTTCTCCGCCTTTTCCGAAGGCGCCGAGGAGTACGCGGCGCAATACGAAGCGATCGTGGGGATCCCGCTCAGTGCTGACGACGTGATGGAGGCGGGCGAGCGCATCTACAACTTGGAGCGCTACTACAACAATCTGGCCGGCTTCGACGGCAGCCATGACACGCTCCCAGAGCGCTTTCTCAAAGAGCCCGGCAGCGGCCCGGCCGCGGGCTCCGTCTGCGAGCTGGACCTGATGAAAGCGGAGTACTACGCCGCGCGCGGCTGGGAAGACGGCGTCGTGCCGGAAGCGAAGCTGCGCGAGCTCCAGATCCTCCGCTGATTGGGGCCACTCCATGCACGTTCGCGTATACGCGACGCTGCGGCCGATCGTCGGCGGGCGGATGGTCGACTTGGATGACGGCTGCGCCACAGCGGGGGACGTGATCAAGGAGTTGATCTGTCGTTTCCCGGCCCTGTCGGACCGACTGTTGGACCAACTCGGAGAGGTGCGGCCCTACGTGGCGATCATGGTTGATGGTCGCGACATTCGCCACGTCGGCGGATTGCAGACGGCGGTGGGACCGGACAGCGAACTGGATATCTTTCCACCGGTTGCCGGTGGAAAGAGGTGACTGCGGCCGCGCTGTCCATCCGCGGCTTGCCTGAGTGGCTGATCCGCGACTATCTGGCGGAGATGGGCGCGGAAGCCCCACCCGATGGTGACGCCCCCCGCATGGTCGCGCTGACTTGGTCTGTATCCTGGGGCCGGCAAGAGGTGCAGATCGCCGGGGGCGGCTTCCAGCTGACCCAGTTCGACCTAGTCTTCCGCGGCGACGCGCCCGCAGTGGCGAAGGCGCGCGAGGCCTTCCTCAAGAAGGCCCAACGCGGCGGCGGTTAGCGCGCCGGATCCGAGCCGCCGTACCACCGGACACGACAGCATCCAGCGGGCGCCGAGGCCACGGCGCAGATCGTCGCCGATGGTCCCGGCCAGCGCCGGCACGTCCTTCACGCTGATCGCGGCGTTGTCCTGACAGCCGATGAACACGACCTCGTCGCCTCCGCGCCGGGCCGACCTCGGACATGTCAACGTGGGGAGATCCATGTACACGCACCAGATCGACTTCCGCGCAGGGACTGGGAATCGTTGGTCGGGCGGCTCGTTCCCCGGTGGCGCCGAGCCGCTCAAGAATCTGGCTCACCGGCTCGCTCACGCGTCCCCACACCGCCGAAAGGCCTGGAGGCATCGCCGCACAGCGGGCTGAGCAGAGACCGGCCCGACTATCCCATCGGCGCGCTATCATCGCCGCTGAACTCCGAATCTTGGAGATGAGCCCATGCAAGTCAGCCTCTTCTATCTGCCTTCCATCGGTTCGCGGAGCGAGATCGAGAAGGGGATGGCAGGACTGCGCGGCGATCTCTACCAACAGATGCTGGCGGAGTTGAAGGAGCAGGCCCAGGCCGCCGACGCTCTGGGCTACGACTCGATCTCCTTCACCGAGCATCACTTCCACATCGAGGGCTTCGAGATCTCGAACAACCCCGTCTTGCTCGATCTGTTCGTCGCCGCGCATACAGAGCGGATCCGCGTCGGGCAACTGGGCATTGTGCTGCCGGCACAGAACCCGCTACGCGTGGCGGAGGACATCGCCATGCTGGATCACATGACCGGCGGACGCGCCAACGCTGGCTTTGCGCGCGGCTACCAACGGCGTTGGGTGGATGTGATGTCCCAGCACCTGCACGGCATCTACGGCGCCATGGCCGGCCAGCACGACGAGATTGACCAAGCCAACCGCGAGGCGTTCGAGGAGCATTTCCGCATCATCAAGAAGGCGTGGACGGGCGCGATGCTGGACGAACATGCGAAGTTCTGGCAGATCCCGCCGCCGGGGACACCGTGGGACTTCGAGGCGACCAAGAAGTGGGGTACCGGCGTCGATGAACAGGGCATCGTCCAACAGATCGGGGTCGTCCCCACACCGCTACAGAAGCCCCACCCGCCCCTCTTCCAGCCGTTCGCTTCCAGTGAACGAACGATCCGCTGGTGCGCACGCGAGGGAGTCACTGCGATCTTGCCGCCCATGCATCTGGCCCTCCAGAACCACCTCTACGCGCTATATGCCGAGGAGGCTGCGGCGGCGGGCCGCCAGATCCAGCCGGGCGATGGGCTAGGTGTCCTCCGAGACGTCGTCGTCGCCGAAACCGACGACGAGGCGTTCCAGCTCTGGAAGCACGGCGGAGCGTTTGTGGGAAAGGCGTGGTTCACGCCGTTCCACTTCGGCGACGTGCTAATCGAGCCGGGAGAGACGGAGCTGCCGTCGGTGTCCCACATGCTGGAGAACGGTACACTGCTCGTCGGCAGCCCCGAGACGGTGACCCGGCAGCTCAAGCGGATGCTGGAGGCCACGCCGGTGCGCTGGCTGTTCGCCTGGCAGTACAACGGAGTCATCCCTCACGCCAAGATCCTCCGCTCCCTGGAACTGTTCGCGACGGAGGTCCTCCCGCACGTCCGCGACGCACCGGCGCCTTGACGATCGCCGTCTTGCCAATCCTCGGCAAGTTGGTATCATGACGCCGCAATCGAATCGTATTGCCGGGGTGGCTCGGCCAATCCTGGACCGAGCCTGAGATGACACCCGCCAACCTGATCCGGGTAATGCCGGCGTAGGGAGCAATCGTCACTCACCCCCTTCGTGGCGCATCCGCGCTCCACCCTGGGGGACCCCGGCCACAACGGCCGGGGCATGCTGTCCCCGGCCGACGGAGACCGGGATGCACACCACCTTCACGCCGGCGCGCTCCACCCCATCCGATCGCGTCCAGACCCAAGCGAATCCGACCCGCACAGACCTGAACGCGAACGGCGACCACGGCCGACAACGCCTAAGTCGCAGAAAGCTGATGACAATCGGCGCCACCGCCGGCCTGGGGGCCGCCGGCTTAGCCCTGGTCGGCTGTGGCGACGACGACGAACCTGATGTCGCGGCCACGGAAGCGGCCGCCCCGGCCGAACTCACCACGATCAGCCTGGCGCTGGACTGGGTGCCGAACACGAATCACACCGGCTTCTACGTCGCGGATGCGATGGGCTGGTACGAAGAGAGCGGCGTGAAGTTCGAGATTCTGCCGTATAGCGGCGCCCCGCCCGACACGCTGGTGGGGACAGGAACGGCGGACTTCGGCATCTCCTTCGCGCCGAGCCTGTCGTTCGCGGTAGCGTCCGGGCTGCCACTGGTGTCGGTGATGGCGATCCTGCAACGGCCGGCGAGCGCGATCGCGGTGCGGGCGGACCGGGACGACATCCAAAGCCCGGCGGACCTCGATGGCAAATTGTTCGCGGGGTTTGGCGCACCGTTCGAGGAACCCCTCCTCAAGACGGTGATCCAGAACGCCGGTGGCGAGGGCAAGTTCGAGACCGTGGTTCTCGACACCGCCGCCTACGAGGCCCTCTACAGCGGCGCCGTGGACTTCGTGATCCCATTTATGACCTGGGAAGGCATCGAAGCCGAACTGCGCGGCACGCCGATGAAGGCGTTCGAGTACGCCGATTACGGCTTCCCGAACTTCTACGAGGTAGTTCTCATCAGCAATCCAGACTGGTTGGGGGCCAACGCGGATACGGCGCGTGCGTTCGTGGGCGCCAGCCAGCGCGGGTTCGAGTACGCTGCTGAGAAACCAGATGATGCGGTCCAGATCCTCATCGACGCCAACCCCGGCGTGTTCAGCAATGAGGAGTTGGCGTTCCGTAGCGCCCATTTGCTCGCGTCAGAGCAATACCTGGACGAGAATGGTGACTTCGGAGTGCAAACGCTCGATTTGTGGACCGCCTTCCCTAGATTCCTGTTCGAGAACGGTCTCCTGGTGGATGAGAACGGTGACGGTCTGACTGACGAGCTGGACTACTCGGCGCTCTTTACGAACGACTTCCTGACGTAGCAAGCTGAGGACACGGGGCGCAGGAGCGGGCCGCTTGGCGGCGGGCAACTCACGAGAGCGAGGCACCCGGTAATCTTGCCGGAGCGTTTCCAATGGCCGGGATGACCTTCCCGCGGCGACTCGCACAGCCCGCGGTCGCCCTCCGCCGCCTGGGCGGCCCTCTAACATCAGAGCGCCTACGGCCGCTCCTCCGTTGGGCGCCGGTTCCCATCGCTCTGGCCGCACTGTTCTTCGGCTGGGAAGCGTACGTCGCGATCAGCGACATCCAACCGCAGGTGTTGCCAGCGCCCAGCCGCGTTTTCCAGGAAGGGTGGGAATTCCGCGGCCATCTCTTGCGCAATACCGCCGTGACCATGCAAGAGACGGCGATCGGCTTCCCGATCTCGCTTGTCGTAGCCACCCTCCTTGCGGTCGCGATCGACTTCTCCGGCCTGCTGCGCCGCGCGCTCTATCCGTTGCTCGTCGCGTCGCAGACGCTCCCCCTGATTGTGCTTGCGCCACTCATGATCACGTGGGTGGGCTTCGGGCTGGAGCCCAAAATCGTGCTCATAGTCCTCGTGACCTTCTTCCCAGTTACGGTCGGCTGGAACGATGGACTGAATTCCACAGAACGCGAAGCCACAAACTTGCTCCGCTCCATGGGTGCGAATAGACGCCAGATCTTCTGGCATGTTCGCTTGCCCAGCGCTCTCCCAAGCTTCTTTTCGGGGCTGCGGATCGCAATCACTTACACCGTGGTGGCAGCGATTTTCGCGGAATGGGCAGGAGCGAAGGAGGGACTGGGGATCTTCATGCGAGTCCAGTGGCAGTCGTTCCGGATCGACCTCGTGTTAGCGGCCGTAATCGTAACGGCGCTCGTCAGTGTCTTGCTCTTTTTGTCTACCTACGTCGTTGAGCGCGCTGCCATCCCTTGGTACTTCGCGACGCGCAGGCAGCACGACTAGGACGACGATGGAGCGCCCAAAGATCGAAGTCCGGGAATTGAACAAGCGCTACGCCGTGAAGGGTCGCACGCTGGACGTGCTGCATAACGTGAACTTCACCGCGCAGGAAGCGGAGTTCGTGAGCCTCATCGGTCCAAGCGGCTGCGGCAAGAGCACGATCTTCAACATCATGGCGGGGCTTGAGCCTGCGACGTCTGGGTCAGTGCTCGTCGACGGCCGGTCCGCGCCAAACGGCGCCGGTGCGTTCGCCTACATGCCGCAGAAGGATCTGCTCTTCCCGTGGCGCCGCGTTCTAGACAACACCACGCTGGGGCTTGAGGTGCAGGGCGTCAGCCGGCGGGAAGCGCGCGAGCGGGCGAGGCAGCTCTTCGATGCCTTCGGCCTTTCCGGGTTTGAGCAGGCCTACCCGTTCGAGCTTTCGGGGGGGATGCGCCAGCGGGCCGCCTTGTTGCGGACGGTGGTACAAGAGCGCAGCGTCATCCTCCTAGACGAGCCGCTGGGCGCTTTGGACTCCCTCACCCGGACGCAGATGCAGAAGTGGCTGGAAACCGTCTGGCGTCGCTTTAGGTGGACGGTCTTCCTCATCACCCACGACATCCGCGAGGCCGTCTACCTCTCAGACCGCGTGTACGTGCTCACCGCTCGACCGGGCTCGGTGAAGCTCGTGCTCGAAGTCGATCTGCCGCGTCCGCGCGAACTCGCCATCGTGACGGCGCCGGAGTTCATGCGCGTGGAGCAACGCCTAGCGGATGCCCTGTTCGAGGAGACGGATCAGACGCAGGGACAAGAGTCCTGGATCTGGCCGGACTAGGGACCGGCCGCCTCGACCGCGGGCGCGGCGAGTCCCCGGAATTGATCAAAGTTCTGCCGGAAGCGCTCAGCGAGCGCTGCGTATTCGCGATCGTACGCGCCCTTGTCCGCCCAGCGCTCACGCGGAGTGAGCAGATCGGGCGCCACGCCGGGGCAGCCCGTGGGGACCTCGAACCCGAAGAGTGGGTCCGTTCGGAACGACTCCGCCACTAGCGCATCGTCGAGGATGGCCCGCACCATCTTGCGGGTCTCTTGGATCGCGATTCGGTTGCCGGTCCCGGGCGGACCCCCCACCCAGCCGGTGTTGATCAGCCAGACCTGTGCGTTGGTCATCTCTAGCCGCTGGCGGAGCAGGCCGGCGTAGACGGTGGGATGGAGGGCCATGAAGGGGGCCCCGAAGCAGGTGCTGAACGTCGCCTGCGGTTCGTCGATTCCGGTCTCGGTGCCGGCCAGCTTGCAGGTGTACCCGCTGAGGAAATGATACAGCGCCTGCTCGTGGCTGAGCCGCGCCATTAGCGGCATGACCCCAAACGCGTCGGCAGTGAGGAGGATCACGTGCGACGGATGCGGAGCCACCTCGGCCTGAAAGTAGTCGCGCAGCGACGTCAGGGGGTAGCTGGAGCGAGTGTTCTCGGTAACGGAGTCATCGTCTAGGTCGGGGACGCGGCTGTCGTCAGCGAAAACGACGTTTTCAATGATCGTCCCGAACATGTGGGCGGTCTCGAA
Source organism: Dehalococcoidia bacterium (assembly GCA_963663235.2). GTDB lineage: Bacteria > Chloroflexota > Dehalococcoidia > Bin125 > Bin125. The sequence goes on along the minus strand of CAXXNO010000004.1, from coordinate 6,915 downwards.
GATGTCAGGCTCGGCGACGGGCGAAAGCCGGATCACCTTAGCGTAACAGCCGCCTTCGATGTTGAAGATGCCCTCCTCCGTCCACGCATGCTCGTCGTCACCGATCAGCACACGATCGGGATCCGTGCTCAACGTGGTCTTTCCCGTACCCGAGAGGCCGAAGAAGAAAGCCGTCTTGCCGGACGCAGCGTCCATGTTCGCAGCCGAGTGGAGAGAGAGTACGCCGCTCAACGGCAGATAGTAATTCATAGCCGTGAAGACGGCTTTCTTCATCTCACCGGCGTAGGCCGTGCCAGTGATGACAATCAGCCCTTCCGCAAGGTGGAGGGCGATGACGGCGTCACTGTTGATCCCATCGTTGGCCCCGTCGAGTCGTAGGAACGGAGCGTGCAGGATGGTGATATCGGCCTCCGCAGCGGACGGTGGCTCGTCGCTGGGGATGAACATGGAGCGAGCGAAGATGCTGTGGTACGCCTGCTCCGTGATGACGCGGACCGTCTTGCGCTGAGTCGGGTCCTGCGACACGTAACAGTCTTGCACGTAGGCATCTTTGTCTCGGAAGTAGCGGAGCGCGCGCTCCCAGAGGCCTTCGAAGACGTCCGGATCCATCGGTTGGTTGTGTGGACCCCACCACACGTGCTCGGCGGTTTCCGGGACGCGGACGACGAACTTGTCCTTCGGGCTGCGACCGGTACGGGCGCCGCTGCGAACGGCGAAGGTGCCGCCCTGAAGGATCTTGCCCTCGCCGCGACGAATGGCGTGCTCATAGAGGACCGGTACGGAGAGATTGCGGTGCACGGTCCGCGCCTCAGCGGTGACACGGTCACTGATGTGAGACGATTGATTCCGTTGCGATCGTTCGGCCAGCGTCAACAGCCGCTACTCCTCCCGTCGGGGACAGCCGGAAGTCCTGACGGTGCCCGTACCAAAACTGAGTCGTCATCGCCCGCAGCTCTGGCGAGAATATACGATGCGCCCACCGAGTCGCTACACGCGAACCGCAGGCCGCCGCGTCGACAGATCCCCTCGCCTCGCGACGAATCACTCACTGCCCACGCCGACGGGAGGTGCGGCCTGGCCCGCCATGAGCCCGCCGTCAACTGACAGCGCCACACCGGTCACGAAGGAAGCAGCATCGGAACAGAGCCACACAACCACGTCCGCCACCTCCTCCGGCGTCCCGACGCGCCCCGTGGGCGTCATCTTCGCGTACAGCTGCGGGAGTGTGGGGTAAGTCACGAACATACGCTCGGCCATGGCGGTGTGAATGAAGCCCGGGCATACGGCGTTCACCCGGATCCCCTTGGAAGCGTACTCCAGCGCCGCCGTTTTCGTCAGGGAGACGACCCCGCTCTTCGCAGCGGCGTAGACCGATCCCTCAGGCCAGCCGACGAGCGCGGCGGCGGAGGCGGTGTTGACGATGGTCCCGCCGCCCTGCCGCAGCATCTGCCGAAGCTCGTGCTTCATGCCAAGCCACACGCCCTTGAGGTTGATGGCGTGCACGCGATCCCAGTCCTCCTCCTGTACATCGGCAATGAGATGCCCAGGCGTGCCCTCGATTCCGGCGTTGTTGAACGCGTAGTCAAGGCGTCCGTACGTCTCCACGGTCCGCGCGACCATCGCCTCGACGTCGGAAGCGCTGGCGACATCACAGCGCACGAACGTGGCGTCGCCGCCGTCGTCGCGGATGCGGCGAACGGTCTCCTCGCCTCCATCGACAGCCAGATCGGCGACTGTCACCTTGGCCCCTGTGCGTGCGAACAGGAGGGCACTCGCGCGCCCGATCCCTGAGCCAGCGCCGGTCACCAGGGCCACTTTCCCCTTCATCTGTCCCGCCATCTTTTACACCTCCAGCAGCCCCGCCCCCCGGCGGGTGTGGTTGATCAGATCCCGGTAACCGTCGGTCAGACCTCGATGCTCACAGCCAAACTCCTCCCGGATGCGAGAATAGTCGATCAGGTAGGGGAGGTCTGACCGGCCGGTTGTCTCATCAAAGGAGATCTGGGCCTCAGGAAGGAAGCGGTGGATCAACGACGCCATCTCCCAGTAGGAGAGAGTGTGGCCGCCCACGTTGTAGACCAAACGCCGCGGACTCTCGGCCGCCAAGAGGGTCACCACCGCATGAGCGACGTCCTCCACGTGCCCGACACAGACCTTGTCGGCGGCGGCAAAGGGAAGCCGCGCGGGCCTGCCCAGGGCGCACTCAACGGCGGCCACGTTCACTCCCCGTGCTCCCACTCGCCCGCCGGGCCCGTAGACCGCGGGAATGCGCAGGGAGACGACACTCATGTTGGCGCGCATGTTGTAGACAGAGGCAACCGTCTCTCCCAGCCTCTTGCTCACGCCGTAGATGTCGGTCGTCAGGCTGGGACACTCCTCGTCGAGCAGGGTCTCGCCATGCAGCCACTGGGGCCCGTAGTAGTGGATGGAGCTGGGAAAGACTACTCGTCGCACGCCGGTCAGGCGGGCTGCCTCAAACAAGTCGACCGTCTCCGAGACCATCGTCCGAACTTCTGTGCGAATTTCGTCGGCGTTCCCCGGAGCCGATATGAAAAACACCAGATGTGCGATGCGGTCAATGTCGTGCTCGCGGATGATCTCTGTCAGACGCTGGACGCTGGGCATGCCGCCGTCCAGCATCACCGTCCGATCGGCGACATCCGCCAGGCGCCCGGGTGTGCTCTTTAGGTCCAAGCAGACCGCCGCCTGGCCGCTCGCTAGCAACTGACGGATGACCACTGCTCCAATGAAGCCTTTACCGCCGGTCACCAGAACCGCCATGGTTCCCCTTCCGGACACCGACCGTCTCGGCCTTACGGCACCACCACCAGTTTAACCTCAGGCCCGGCCGTTTGGCGGCGCCAGGCGGCCGTGATGTCCTTGAGCGGCACCCGCTCGATCTCAAGGCGCAACCGCCCTGCAATCGCATGCGAGACCAGCCGTCGGTAGTGTTCCGCCCAAACGTCCGCCGGCACAGCGAAGTCGGAGAACCCCAGAAGCTCCAACTGCTTGCCGCGCACGGCAGCGGAAGTGATCGTTGCGGTCGCTCCAGCAGACTGGCCGAGATGCACAATGCGGGCGCGCGGGGCGGCGGCTTCCAGCGCCGCCGCCAGCGGCGGCCCCCAGAGCGGGTCAACGATCAGGTCTGGTCCTTGGCCGCCGCAGGCGTCTCGGAAGGCGGCTGCCAGGTCGGTCCCTGCCGCTAGTTGCACCGTGGCGTCAGCACCGACGTCCACGGTCCGCCTCAGGCGTTCCTCGTTGCGACCGGCCGCGACGATCCTCCCGGCACCCAAAATGCGCGCAGCCTGCACCGCCGTCCTGCCGGTCACACCAGTCGCGCCCAGGACAAGGACCGTCTCGCCCGGGCGCAGCGGAGCGCGCCAGGCCAGGGGGAGCCAGCCGGCCATCCCGGCGGCGCCCAGCCCCGCGGCGACTGCGGGATCGGCACCCTCCGGCAGCGACACCAGGCGCGAGTCGCTGGCCATCACCGTGTCCGCCATACTGCCGTCTCGCCGGAGCCCCATGCCGTCGAGACCGGCCCACACGATGGCGCCGACGCTCTGAGCACCCGACTCCACGACCCGCCCCACCGCCTCCACCCCGGGCACGTAGGGGAGGGCCGGATGACCCCCATAGAACTGCCCACCGCCGATCGCGATATCGATCGGGTTCAGCGGCGCGGCGAGGACCTCCAGCAGGGCCTCACCCCGTTCGGGCGCCACCGTCGGAGCCTCGCCGACTGCAGGCGGGCGTCCGAGTACCGAGAGGAGAGCCGCCCGCATCAGGCGTCCACGCTTTCCCGTTGAGAGAGATTGATCCCCTTTACCATGACGTGCTCGCGCCGGTCTAACACGGCGGCTGGAGACCGTCAATTGATCGCCGGCGTCCGGTCTCAGGTCTCCCCATCGAGATCAAGGGAGTGACAGAGCGGTGCGGCGATGGCGCCCCATCGTGCCGCGCGTGAAGCGTGCTCTTTGTAGCGCGACCCACTATCCTTGCCGCCGGATGGGCCGGCGACACGAAGTCGGAAGGAGGAAGAGACGTGGCAACAGAACTGAAAGGGATTACTCCCGCGGGCTGGAAGCGCGGGGGTGGATACCAGCACGCGATGGTGGTGGAGAACTGCAGCCGGATTGCCTATATCTCCGGTCAGGTCGAGGGTAGCGGCGGCCGGCCCGCCGCGGCTTTCTCGAAGGACATGGCGTCGCAGTTCGCCAGCGCGCTCGCCAACTTCAAGACGGTGGTTGAGGCAACGGGCGGCACGGTCAGGGACATCACGTCCATGACTATTTACGTCACGGACGGCGAGAGTTATCGAGCCAACCAGAAGGCGATCGGAGAATCCTGGCGCCGTGAACTCGGCGATGTCTATCCGGCGGTGACGCTCGTGGGCGTCACGGAACTGTTCAACGTGGGAGCCAAAGTCGAGATCGAAGGCACGGTCGCCCTCGGCTGACGCCAGAGAACGCACCGCCCGCTAGCGGCCGCTGGCCACCATCTCTACGCGGCCCGACGTGAGGTCGTCGATCCGTCGGCAGGCGGCCACGTGGGGCACGTTGCCGGCAGTCTGCTCCATCGGGAAGAGCTCCGGCGTCCACTGCTCGCACTCCGGCTCGGAGACGGGACAGCGAGAGTACAGCGGACAGCCGGGCGGCAGGTTGATCGGGCTGGGGATCTCGCCCTCCAGCGTATAGTGCGGCGCGCCGGCCTCGGGATCCGGATAGAGCACCGCGGAGAGCAACGAGCGTGTGTAGGGATGCACCGGCCGCTCGAAGATCACGTCGGTCGATGCAAACTCGACGATCAAGCCGAGATACATCACCGCCACGCGGTGGCTGATGCTGCGCACGGCGGTCAGGTCATGCGAGATGAAGAGATAGGAAACGCCGAATTGCTGCTGCACTTCGCGCAGCAGTTCGATGATCTCCAGGCGTCCCCGGACATCGAGATTCGAGACGGCTTCATCGAGCACGATGAGGTCCGGCTTCATGACCAGCGAGCGGGCGATGGCGCAGCGCTGCTGCTGGCTGCCGGTCAAGGCCTCCGGGTGAGCCTCCGTCAGCGCCGCGGGGACGTGCACCGCGTCCAAGACCTCTTGGATGCGCCTGTCTCGCTCCTCGCGCGATAGCTTGAAGCCCCGCACGGCATCGCGGAGGGCCTGTCGAATCGTCATGCGTGGATTCAGCGATGTGGACGGATCCTGGAAAACCATCTGGAGCTTGGGGCGCCAGCGCCGGAGCTCACTCCCCTGCATGTGGCTGATCCTCTTGTCCTCGTACCAGACCTCGCCGTAGGTCGGGTCCCAGAGACGAAGGATCAGCCGGCCCAGCGTCGTCTTCCCGGATCCGGATTCGCCTACCAAGCCGACGGTCTCGCCGCGGCCGATTGTGAGATCCACGCCTCCCACCGCGACAAGGTTCTCACGGCGCGAGATGCGAAAGTGCTTGGCGATGTTGCGCACATCGATGAGCGGCCGGCCGTTGGCGCCGGTGACGTCTGCGGACGCGGACTCCTGGTCCCCTGCTTCCAACGGCTGCTCCCCGGCTGATGCCTGCGTCATGACCTGCCTACCCGCTCCTAGGAACGACCAGCGCCCACCGTCCCCGTCTGCTCCGACCATGCGGCCGCCTGCTGGCGCTCAAGAATGGTGGCCCGCATCAGCTCCTGACTCACCGGATGCTCCGGACTCTTGAAGAACGTCCGCACGTCCGCATCTTCCACAATGCGACCCTCGCTCACCACGGCCACGCGGTCGCAGTAGTGCGCCACGATCCCGAGGTCGCGGGTCACAATCAACAGCCCCACATGCTCTTCACGGCACAAGCTGGAAAAGTCCTCCAGCAACTGCCGTTGAATCGTCACGTCGATGCCGGATGTCGGCTCGTCGGCCACGAGGAAGCGCGGCCGGTTCACCAGCGCCATCGCGACCAGGGCGCGTTGGGCCATCCCGCCGCTGAGCTCGTGCGGGTAGGCCTCGGCGCGGAGGTCCGCGTCGGGGATCCCCACCCGGTCCAGCAACTCGATGGCCCGCGCCTGGGCCACCTTCTTGCTCACGCTGCCGTCGTGATCGCGCTGGACGCGCGCGATCTGCTTGCCCACCTTCATCAACGGGTCCAGGCGGGCACGCCCCCCGGGGAGCACCAACGCCAGATCCCGTCCCAGGATGGTCTGGCGCACCTCCGCGTTCATGGCGAGCAGATCCTGGCCTTCGAACCGGATGGTGCCGCTACGCGCGACGACCGGCGGCCGCAACTGCCCGGCGATCGCATGCACGAGGAGTGACTTGCCCGCCCCCGCCTCGCCCACCAGACCAACGGCCTGGCCTGCATCGACTCGGAGGGCGATGTCCTCGATCATTGATTCGAAGGATCCGTCTGCGTGGGGGATCCCGACGGTCAGCCCTTCGATCTCAAGCACTGGCCGCCCTCGTCTCTGCCACTGCCCCAATGGCACCGCTCTCCCCGCGCTTCACCGTCCGCATTCGGGTCGCGATGTCCTGGGCAGCGAAGGCGAAAGTGAGCACCAGCACCCCCAGCGCGATCCCGGGGAACACCGACGGCCACCACTCGCCTGTGACCATGTTGCCCGCCCCGCGCGAGATCATCCCACCCAGCTCCGGGGTAGTCACCGGCACGCCGGCGCCCACGAAGCTGAGGCTGGCGGTGAAGAGAACCACGAAACCCATGACCACGGGCATGGTGGCCAGGGTGGAGGCGACCGAGTTGGGTCCCAAATGCCGGAAGATGATCCACACGTTGGAGTGACCCAAGATCCGAGCCGCATCCGCGTAGGGTTGCTCGCGCGTGGTCAAGATCTCCGCGCGCGCCAGGCGCGCGAAGGCAGGCAGATTCACGATGGTCATCGCGATGATCACGTTTTGGGTGCTCTGTCCGGCCACCGCCACTAGCACCATGG
>CAXXNO010000003.1:0-8841 GCA_963663235.2 Dehalococcoidia bacterium | reverse complement strand
CGTGGCGGATGTGGATGCGCCGGGTCTCCCAGGACACGTCGGCGAGGGTGAGCTGGTGCAACTCCGCCAGCCGCATCCCCGTGTCGAGGAACAGCAGAATGATCGCCCGGTTGCGGCAGCCGAACTCGCCGGCGGGATCACAGACCGCCAGCAGCGCCTGGATCTCCCCCTCGGTCAGCGGCTGGATCACCTTCTGCTCCACTTTGACGTTCGGGATGCCCGTGAACGGGTTCCGCGCCGTATAGCCCATGCGAGTGCACCAGGAGAAAAAGGCCCGGGTCTCGCGGAAGCGCCGGTGCCGGGTGCCCAGGGAGACGCCGCCGTCGGCGATGACCTTGAGGAAGGCGTAGATGTGGGCGGGGCGGAAGGCCGCGACCTGATCGGGTAGCCCTTCGGCGGCGCAGATGGCGCGGAAAGCGGCGCAGGGTCTCGGCGTAGGCCTGGACGGTGCGCCGGGTCTTGCCCTCCACCTCGCAGGCCGCCAGGTAGGCCGCGATCGCCTCATCCAGGCCGGTCCCCTCACCCGGGTCGGGCGTGAATTCCGCCGCCATGCACCCCTCCCTTCGGCCGGTCCATGGACGCTCTGGTGCGGGGCGAAGTCAAGCGGATTCCGGAGCGGGAACATTTGCAGTCCGCTGCTCATGGCCGGATTCTGGGGCGTTTTTCGGGGCGGTCCTATTAAGAAGTGGGGTGGTGGGCCCTCAGGGATTCGAACCCTGGACCTTCGGATTTAAAGGCCGATGCTCTTCCGATCGGGGGCGACTTGGAGGGGGAGACTGGGGGCGAAACCTCGACCCTCTGCTGAGGATTTCGGGGTTTGGAGCGGGAGACGGGGGTCGAACCCGCGACCCTCTGCTTGGGAAGCAGGTGCTCTACCGAGCAGCCACGAGATTCGACGGGCACCCGCAGTCGCCTCCTCGATCTCGGCTGTCGGGAGCGGCCCATGGCTGCACAGGGCTTTTTCCCCATCGATGAACAATTCGCGGCGTGCAGACGAGCCACTCATGCCCGGAGCCGCGGTTCCTTCCGCTTCCACGCGTCGCGGCGAAGCTTGGAAGCGATCCCGAACCGGCCTGCTTCCCAATCCCAATTGACAGCCAAACTGACAGCCACGGGGCTGGATGGACTCGGACAATCGCGGACGGTGGTGGAAGAGCGACACTGCGATTCCCGCACACCGAACGTCCGTGGACGCCCGTGGACGTCGTCCCTCGGTTTCCTAATCCAGCGACGCACGCACCTGCGGGCCGCCGCTAGTCGCGGCCGGGCGATCTGCCGGCACCGTTCACTATCTGGTGGAGAACCCTGGGGAAGCAGGCGGGGGGGGCATGTCGCCCCCCGCCGCTGCCGTGTCAATACGCTGCGACAAAGGGGACCCGTAAGCCGGGTGGTGCGCCGCTTCGTGACAGCGGGGCGGGCTGCACGGTTCACGACTGGGTTTTTGCTCGCTTGAGATCGAGCGGGGGCAAAATGACACCGGAGCGGTTCGCGCAGCTGACCACCGGCGCGGATGCGGAGATTCAGCTCGACCGCGCGGCAGTGGCGATCGGCCGCGTCGGCACGCCCGACGTGGGAGACGCGCGCCCCTTGGCCCAGCTGGATGCGTTAGCGCATCAGGTGCGCGTCGGCCTGGGCACGGATCCCCACCCGGAGGTCCTTGCGCGACGGATCGGCGCCGTGTTGTTCGACGAGGAGGGCTTCGCGGGGGACACGGAGGACTACTACGACCCGCTGAACTCATGTCTGCCCGCTGTCCTGGAGCGGAAACGCGGGATGCCCATCCTGCTTTCCCTGGTGTTCATGGAGGTGGGGCGCCGCTCCGGACTTGCGGTCGATGGGGTGGGCGCTCCCGGCCACTTCCTCGTCAAGTTCAGCGATGGTGTCCATGACCGGTATCTCGACCCCTTCAACGGCGGGCAAGAAGTGCCGGGCCATCATCTGCGCGCCCAGATTCGGGCCGCGCTCGGTGATGCGGTTTCGACGGATGCGTACCTGGAACCGGTCACGAAGCGTCAGATCCTGGGCCGCATCCTCACGAACCTGAAAGGCAGTTACCTCCGGCGTGGTGATCCGAAGCGTGCCCTGGAGGCCGTCGAGTACCAACTCGCGATGACCCCGTGGGCGCTCGACGAGGTCAAAGATCGCGGCGTCCTCCTCGCCCAGCTGGGGCGGCATGCCGAAGCGCTGACATGGCTGCGCCAGTATCGCGAGCATGCACCAGCGGATACGGATATGACCCCGCTCGACCAGCTCATGGCGCGGCTCGCGCATCGACAAGGCGGCGCGGGCGACAACTGATTTAGCGCGGTTCGGCCCCACGCTGTCACCTGCTGTCACCGAATTCGGCGCGGTCCGACCCGATCGGTAAGTCGAGTGCAGGGCACCGGCAGCAGCGGCTCAGCGCGCTCCTGAGCACTCTCCAAGCCCCCTATGGCGCCGAGGACGCATCTCTTCTCAGCGACGCGTTCTCAGCAACACCAACTCTGCTTTCCGCAGCGGACGATGCCGTTCCGGAGCTTGCGCCCGTTCCCTGGGTGTGTCTCCGGGCAACGCCAAGCCCTCGCCCACGCGTTGCCGATCTTTTGCCGATCAACTGATCGGCAACCGGTGGGATTCGTTGGGAATGGATGCAGTTCTCGCACCGTGTTTCACGAGGAAACGTGACGCGTTGGGAAGCGAAGGGGTCGGACAAACGGACCGTTGCGAAGTTCTAATCCGCAGGTTGCAGGTTCGAGTCCTGCCGGGGGTGCCACCACATCTTCCTGCGCGTTATATAGACCAAAAGCGGACCGACAGGCGCAAGCTGGACGGTCTCCCCGCTAGCGCTGCTGCGCCATCAGTCCGCCGTCGACGGTGTAGACGCTGCCGGTGATGTAGGAGGCGTCGTCGCTGGCGAGGAAGGCGATGGCGGCGGCCATCTCCGGCGGCTCGGCGTAGCGCTGGAGCGGCACGCTTTGACGCCAGGCTTCGTGCGCTTGGTCGGGGTCGTCGGGGTTGTAGCCGCGCTCGGCGCCGCGCATCATCTCGGTCGCGGTGGGGCCGGGGCAGATCGCGTTGACGCGGATGCCGTGTGGCGCCAGCTCCACGGCGGCGGTCTGCGTCATCCCGGCGACGGCGTGCTTGCTGGCGCCGTAGGCGATGATGAAGGGTGAGGCGGCGAGGGCGGCGGTGGAGGCCGTGTTGACGATGGCGCCGCCGCCGTTGCGCTTCATGATCGGCACCACCGCCTTCATGCCCAGCCAGACGCCGCGGGCGTTGATCGCCATGACCTTGTCGAAGGCCTGCTCCGGGTAATCCTCCAGCGGGTGGTTGGGGCCCAGGATGGCCGCGTTCTGCACGAGCACGTCGATCTTGCCGAACTTGGCGTCCGCCTCGCGGGCGTAGCGCTGGACGTCGGCGGCGGCGGTGACGTCCGTGCCGACGGCGATCGCCTGGCGTCCCAAGCGGCGCACCGCCTCCAGCGTGTCGTCGAGGGGGCTGTCGGCGAGGTCGACCGCCACGATGTCGGCGCCCTCGGAGGCGAAGCGCTCGGCCGTCGCGCGACCGATGCCGCCGGCCGCACCCGTGATCACCACCACCTTGCCCGCAAAGCGCTCTGCCATCGGTCTCCTCCAATGCATCGGGCGACCCATCGGGCAACCCATCGGGAAAGCGGGCCGAGTGTAACGGCTCGGCTCGGCGCCACCAGCCGGAACTATGGGAAGCGTGTCGGCCACGAGCACTGCAACGCCAACTTCGTCGTCGAGCATCTGCCTTACTCCGAAGCTGAGCGCAGCATGCGGCTGTTGCTCGTCCGATGGCTCCGTCTCCAATGGCGGGGCCCGGCGACCGGCAGGCGGCGCCTCGTCGACTAGAATGGTCACGGTCTTCGCGACAAACCCCAGCCGAGGAGTGCCAGCATGCGTGTAGGCGCCAGCTTCCTGTTCAACAACGCGCACAACAAGGTCAGCGACCAAGAGCTGTACCGCGACCAACTGCACCTGGTGGACCTGGTGGAGCCGCTGGGCTTCGACTCCGTCTGGGGCGTGGAGCACCACTTCACCGACTACAGCATCTGCCCGGACATCCTGCAGTTCCTCACTTGGGTGGCGGCGCGCACCGAGACGGTGCAGCTCGGGACGCAGGTGGTGGTGCTGCCCTGGCACGACCCGCTGCGGGTGGCCGAGCAGGTATCCCTGATCGACACGCTGTCGAAGGGGCGCTTTCTGCTGGGGTTCGGGCGCGGGGCGGCGCGCGTGGAGTTCGACGCCTTCCGCATCCCCATGGAGGAGACGCGGCAGCGCTACCTCGAGAGCGCCGAGATGATCATCCAAGGGCTCGAGCAGGGCTACTGCGAGTACGCGGGCGAGTTCGTGCAGCAGCCGCGCGTGCCGATCCGGCCGGCGCCGTACAAGTCCTGGAAGAACCGGATCTACTCGGCGGCGGTGTCGCCGGAGTCGATGGCGATGGTCGCGAAGCTAGGCGTCGGGATGTTGGTGAACCCGATCAAGCCCTGGGATCAGACGCTGGCCGAGCTGGACGATTACCGCAGCGTTTATCGCGAGATCCAGAGCGAGGAGCCACCGCCGCCGATCGCGACGACCTACGCCTACGTCCACGCGGACGCGGACCAGGCGCGCGAGACCGCCTACCGGTACCTGAGCGACTACTACCGCTCGGCGATGCGCCACTACGAGTTCGGCGGCGCGCATTTCAAGAAGATCAAGGGCTACGAGTTCTACGGCAAGCAGACGGACACCTACCAGAAGGTCGGCGAGGACCGGGTGGTGAAGTACTTCGCGGACCTGCAGGCTTGGGGGACGCCGGACCAGGTGATCGAGAAGGTGCTCGATATCCAGTCGAAGATCGGCTACGAGCACGTGAACGTGAACTTCGCCTTCGGGCATCTGCCGACGTCCGCGGTCGAGGCGAGCATGCGCTTGTTCGCCGACGAGGTGCTGCCGGCGCTCAAACAGGTCAAGGTGTCCCTCCCGGCCTAACCCCGGCTCCGGCCCCCTTGGCCACCGTCCCACTCGGGGCGGCGCGATCGCGCTAGACTCGACCGCCCACGACCAGGTTCGATCCCTCGCGTTCCGTCCCTCGCGGGAGTGGGGCGCGAAAGCGGAGGACTGTATGGCGACCAACGAGACAGCGACCGGTGTCGACCCGATCACACTCGAAGTGCTGCGCAGCGCCTTCACGGCGATCTGCAACGAGATGGCGCTGACGGTCGCGAAGACGGCCTACTCGACGCCGGTCAACGAGGGGCATGACTTCGCGACGGGGCTCTACGACCGCGACGGCAACCTCTGCTCCCAAGGAGAGTTCGACCTGCCGGCCTTCGTGGGGCTGACGCTGCTGACGGTGCCGGAGGTCATGCGGGCGATCGGGCGGGAGAACATCGAGCCCGAAGACATCTACATGATCAACGACCCCTACGTCGCCACGACGCATTGCAATGACATCCACTTCGTCAAGCCGATCTTCCACGAGAGCGAGCTGATCGGGTTCAGTTCGTCCACGGCGCACTGGTCCGACGTGGGAGGGGTGGCGCCAGGGTCGTTGAACACGGCAGCGCGCAGCCATTACGAGGAAGGGATGCGGATCCCTGCGGTCACGCTGTACAAGCGCGGGGAGCTCAACCAAGACATCGTCTCGCTGCTGCTCGTCAACATGCGGCAATCGTGGGAGCGGTTGGGCGATCTCAACGCGCAGGTCGCCGCCATCAAGGTGGGCGATCAACGGATGCAGGGGCTGGTCAATAAGCACGGCAAGCAGGCGGTGCTGGCGACGATGGGCGAAGTGCAGGACCACTCGGAGCGGATGGCCCGCGCGGCCTTCCGCACGCTGCCGGACGGCGTCTACGAGTCGGAGGACCGGGTCGACCAGGACCAATACACAGGCGAGCCGAAAACGATCCGGCTCCAGCTGACGATCGAGGACGACCACGCGATCTTCGATTACACCGGCAGCGACGGTCCGGCGCTGTCCGGCATCAATGGCACGATCGCCGGGACGACGTCCGGCGTGTTCATCGCCATGGCGTCGATCTTGCCGCCGATGCCGATGAACGCGGGCGTGATGCGCGCGATCGAGATCAAGGCGCGGCAAGGGTCGATCGTGTGGGCCAAGCCGCCGGTCGCGGTTTCGGTCATGACGATTACGGTGATGGACTGCGTGATCGGCTCGGCGACGCTGGCGCTGGGCCACGCCTTGCCCGAGCGGGCGGTGGGAATGGCGGGGTCGATCCTGAACTCGACCTACGCCGGCAACGACAACCGCCCGAGTTTCGACGCCCCCTTTATTAACTACACCTGGGCGTTCGGGGGGATGGGCGGCGCCCGCACCCACGACGGCCCCAACTGCACGGCGCCGCCCTTCGGGGCGAGCGGCTCCACGATCCCGAGTGAGCTGCAGGAGCGCCGCTATCCGGTGCTCTACAACCGCTGCAACATGCTGCCCGACTCGGGCGGGCCGGGGGCCTCCCGCGGCGGGCTGGCGCTCAACACGATCATGGAGTTTCCCTTTGAAGAAGTAAGCGGCACGGGCCTCTCCACGCTGGGCAACCGTGAGAAGTTCGGCCCGCCGGGGATCTTCGGCGGGCTGCCCGGACAGGTGGCGCGGCTCAACCTCAACGACGGCACGGAGAGCGAGCGCCACCTCGGCACCACCTCCACGAACGAGCCCGTGCGGCGGGGTGAAATCCTGACTTTTCGCACGAACGGCGGCGGGGGCTACGGCGACCCGCTGGAACGGGAACCGCAGCGGGTGCTGGAGGACATCAAGGACGGCTACGGGAGCGTGGCGGGCTCCCGCGAGCAGTACGGCGTGGTGGTGAAGGAGATCGACCGGCGGACGCTCCAATACGAGATCGATGAGCCGGCGACCGAGGCGCTGCGCAGCGAACTGCGCGCGGCGCGTTCCTAGGAGCGCAGCATGGCGGTCAACACAGGCAGCATCGACCCGATCACGCTCGAAGTCCTGCGCAGCGCCTTCAGCGCCGCTTGCAACGAGATGGCGCTGGTCGTGGGCAAGACGGCCTACTCACCGCCGATCAACGAGGGCCGTGACCTCGCCACGGGCATCTACGACCGCAAAGGCGCGCTGATCTCGCAGGGGGAGTTCGACCTGCCGGCCTTCGTGGGGCTGACCCACCTGACCGTGCCGGAGGTGATGCGCTCTATCGGGGTCGAGAACATGCAGCCCGACGACGTCTACATGATCAACGACCCCTACGTGGCCAGCACCCACAACAACGACATCCACTTCATCAAGCCGATCTTCTACGACGGTTCGATCATCGGATTCACCTCTTCGACGGCGCATTGGTCGGACGTGGGCGGGGTCTCGCCGGGCTCGATCAACCCGCGAGCCCGCAGCCATTTCGAGGAGGGGGTGCGCATCCCCGCGATCTCGATCTACAAGCAGGGCGTGCTGGACGAGGACCTCGTGCGCGTGCTGCTGGCCAATATGCGGCAGGGGTGGGAGCGATTAGGCGACCTGCACGCGCAGGTCGCCGCGGTGCGGGGAGGGGAGCGACGGATCCTGGCGCTGGTCGAGAAGCACGGGATCGAGGCTGTGCTGGGGTCGATGGAAGAGATCCAGAACTACTCCGAGCGACTGGCCCGGGCGGCGTTCACGGCGCTGCCGGACGGCGTGTACCACGCCGAGGACCGCGTCGACCAGGACCTCTGGACCGGCCAACCGAAGACCGTGCGGCTGAAGTTGACGATCGAGGGCGACCACGCCGTCTTCGACTTCCTGGAGAGTGACGGCCCCGCGGAATCGGGCATCAACTGCACCATCGCGGGGACCACCTCCGGGGTGTTCATCGCGATGGGGTCGATCCTGCCGCCGATGCCGATGAACGCGGGCGTGATGCGCGCGATCGAGATCAAGGCGAAGCGCGGGTCGATCGTGTGGGCGCAGCCACCGTCTGGCATCTCGGCCATGGCGATCACGACGATGGAGTGCGTGATGGGCTCGGTCATGCTGGCGCTGGGGCAGGCGGCGCCGGAGCGCGGCGTCGGGCTAGCTGGGGCGATCCTCAACATCACCTACGCCGGCACCGACGAGCGCCCGGAGTTCGACGCGCCCTTCATCAACTACACCTGGGGCTTCGGCGGCATGGGCGGCACCTTTGACCACGACGGCGCCAACTATTCCGCGGCCCCGTACGCCTCCAGCGCGATGAACATCCCTTGCGAGCTGCAGGAGCGTCGCTATCCGGTGCTCTACTACCGCTGTGACTTCACGCAGAACTCCGAAGGGCCGGGGACCTTCCGCGGCGGCTTGGGACTGAGCCAGCAGATCGCGTTCCCGTTTCAAGGCGGCACGCTATCCAACATCGGGAATCGTGAGCGCTTCGGCCCGGCCGGCATCTTCGGGGGCGGGGCGGGCGGCGTCGCGCGGCTGATCCTGTCGGAGGGGACGGAGCAGGAGCAGAACCTCGGCACGTTCGCCGTGAACGCCCCCGTCCAGCGCGACGACGTGATGACCTTCGTCTCGAACGGCGGCGGTGGCTACGGCGACCCCCTGGAGCGCTCGCCCGCCCTGGTGCTGGCCGATCTGACGGATGACTACCTGACGATCGCGCACGCCCGCGAAACGTACGGAGTGGTGATTCACGAGATCGACCGGCGACGCTTGCTGTTCGAAGTGGACGAGGCGGCGACGGCCCAGCTGCGCAGCTCGATGCGCACTTCTTCGTAGGGCACTGCGTAGCGCGCCATCGTCGTAGCGCCGGGTCGTTCGAGCGCCGAGTCGTCGTCGCTGCTCAGCCGATCAACTTGACCGCATCCAGGAAGGCCTTCTTGGTCTCCCGCTCCGACATGGGCATCGGGTAGATAATCGGGTGCTCCA
>CAXXNO010000002.1:0-77339 GCA_963663235.2 Dehalococcoidia bacterium | reverse complement strand
GAGGGAGCGGGATGAGCGTCACGTCGTCCCCTGAGGCCGTGCTGGGCGTCGCCCGGGACTTGGCGCCGCTGATCAAGGAATACGCCGGCCAGGCGGACCGCGAACGCCGGCTGCCGCCACCGCTGGTGGAGGCGCTGGCGCAAGCCAACCTCTTCATGCTGCTCGTCCCGCGATCCGTGGGCGGCCCGGAGCTGGACCCGATCCCCTTCCTGCACGTGATCGAAGAGCTCGCCGCCGCGGACGGCTCCACGGGGTGGTGCGTGGTGGTCGGCGCCGAAGCCAACGGCTTCCTCGGCGCCTGGCTGCCCGAGGCCGCCGCCGGCGATCTCCTCTTCGGCCGGGCGAACGTCGTCTCCGCCTCCTCCGTGACGCAGGGCGGGCGCGCGGTCGCGACGGGCGACGGCTACCGCGTCTCCGGGCGCTGGCGCTACGCCAGCGGCTGCCTGCACAGCGACTGGCTGCTAGCCGACTGCACGATCGTCGATGGCGACACACCGCGCACCGGGCCGGACGGCAAGACCCTCGTCCGCTACATGACCCTGCCGCGCGACGAATGCGAGATCATCGATACCTGGTCGGTGGTCGGGCTGCGCGGGACCGGCAGCAACGATTTCGCCGCCACGGACGTCTTCGTGCCGGAGGAACGGACCCTCGACATGTACCGCGAGCCGCCGCGTGTACGGACGGCGGCGTACTCGCTGCCGTTGGGCGGCCTGCTGGCCCCGAGCAACGCGGTGGTCGCGACTGGCATCGCCCGCGGCGCCATCGACGCCTTCATCGATCTGGCGCGCGAGAAGACCCCGTTTCTTTCCCGCGCCCTGCTGCGCGACGACCCGCGGATCCAGATGCAGGTCGCGGAGGCGGAGGGGGCGCTGCAGTCGGGCCGGGCCTTTCTCTTCGGGGCTCTGGACGACGCCTGCCGCAGCATCACGGCCGGATCACCCGTGAGCGTGCGGCAGACCGCCCTCATCCATCTGGCCGCCGTGCAGGCCGCCAGGAAGGCGGCCGAGGCGGTGGACATCGTCCGCGACGCGGCCGGCGCCAGCTCGATCTTCACGACGAGCCCGCTGGAGCGGGCGTTTCGCGACGTCCACGTGGTCACGCAGCACCTGGCGCTCACCCCGCGGTTGCAGGAAGATGCGGGCCGCGTGCTCTTGGGGCTGGAACCACGGGAGGCGTTCTTCTAGGGGCGCGCCCGGAGGCGCTCGCCTCAATGGCTTACACTGCCGCAAGTCTGCGCCCCGCAAACGGCTGGGGACTGGGAGAATCAGGCGATGACCGACGGACCGCTGGCCGGGATCAAGGTGGTGGAGTGCACCATCTGGATGCTGGGACCTCTCGCCGGCGTGATGCTGGGCGACCTGGGCGCGGACGTGGTCAAGGTGGAGAACCCGCATAGCCCCGACGGGGCGCGCAACTTCGTCTCTCCGGCGGCCTGGCAACTCGAGTTGCCAGGCGGCAAGAGCGCCATGTTTGAGGCCGTCAACCGCAACAAGCGCGGCATCACCATCGATCTCAAGAGCGAAACCGGCCGCGAGATCTTGCGCGACCTGGTCAAGGACGCGGACATCTTCCTGGAGAATTTCCGCCCCGGCGTGTTGGACCGGCTCGGCATCGGCTACGAGGATCTGGCCAAGGTGAACCCGCAGCTCATTTACGGCTGCGCTTCCGGGCACGGTTTCAAGGGGCCGGAGGCGGGGCGGCCCGCGATCGACGGCATCGGGCAGGCCCGTTCCGGACTGATGTGGCAGAACGGCGGGCCGGGGGACGCGCCGAACTGGAGTACCGTCGCCTTCGCGGACGTGATGGCGGCCAACATGCTCGCCTACGGGGTGGTCACGGCCCTGGGCGCCCGCGACCGCACCGGTGTGGGACAAAAGGTGGAGGTCTCGCACATGATGGCCTCCATTTGGCTCCAGTACTGGGCCGTGTCCGCCAGTATGTTCCAGGGCTTGCAGGACTGGCCGCGCTTCGATCGCGCCAACGCCGCCAACCCGCTCTACAACCTGTACCGCTGCGCCGATGACGAGTGGCTGTTTCTCGGCTGTGTGAACGCCGGGCGCGACTGGGCGCCTCTCAGCCGCGCGATGGCGATGACCGACTTGACCGACGACCCGCGCTTCAACACCTACGAGGCGATCCGCGCCAACTCGAAAGAGTTGATCGGAATCCTGGAGGAACGCTTCGCTCAGGAGCCACGGGACGAATGGCTGCGGCGGCTGGGCCGGGAGCCGGACCTGATCTTCGATCGCGTGCAGCGGATCGGCGACTTGCCCAGTGATCCCGCCGTCCGTGCCAACGACTATCTGGTGGAGGTGGACCATCCGGACTACGGCCGCAAGCTCACCCCCAACCATCCGGTCACCTTCACCAAGACTCCGGCGAGCGTGCGCCGCGTCGCCCCCGACGTGGGCGAACACACGGCGGAGGTATTGAAGGAGCGCCTGGGTTACGACGATGAGCGCCTTGCCCAACTGGCGATCGCTGGTGTGATCGCCTAAGGGGTGTGATCGCCTAGGGGCGGGCCTGCGCCCGCTCTGGCGAAAGCAAGAGAGAGGAAGCGAAACATGGCCACGGTGAACAGTGTCAGGGGACCGCTGGATACCAAGCAGTTGGGCGTCACGCTCATGCACGAGCACATCTGCTCGACGTCGGCGGGGTTCTGGCAGGCCTGGCCCGACTTCTTCGGGGGGCGCGAGAAGTTCATCGAAGGCGTCAGCCAGACGCTGGCCGAGGCCAAGGCCGGCGGCGTCGACACCTTCGTCGACCTCACCACCATCGACCTCGGACGCGACATCCGGCTGATGGCCGAAGTGGCCGAGCGATCGGGCATGAACGTCATCGCCTGCACGGGCCACTGGCTGGACCCGTCCCGATCCATGGAGGAGCGCACGGTGGAAGAGCTGACCGGGCTCTTCACCAGGGAGATCGAGCAGGGCATCGAAGGCACGGACATCAAGGCCGGGATCATCAAGGTCGCCACCGACGAGCCGGGCGTCACCGACTTCATCGAAAAGGTGCTGCGGGCCGCGGCCCGCGCGCACAAGGCCACGGGTGCGCCGATCACCACGCACACCGCCGCCAAACTGCGTCTCGGCGAGCGGCAGGCGCGGATCTTCGAGCAAGAGGGGGTGGACCCGACGCGCGTCTATATTGGCCACTCCGACGATTCCGACAGCGTCAACTACTTGAGTGGGTTGGCCGAGCGCGGCTATTGGATCGGCCTCGACCGGCTCCCGCTGGGCGTCTTCTACCCGCCGCCCAGCGTCGAAGAGCGCGTCGACGTCGCCAAGGCCCTGATCGATCGCGGCCACGCCGGGAAAATCTGCTTCTCGCACGACACCCCGCTGACCATGACGCTGCTCCCCACCGCCACGCAGGCGAAGTTCAATGCGCGCCTCCCGATCGAGGGCATCCTCTTCGTCAACAAGGTCTTTCTGCCGGCCCTCAAGGACAAGGGCGTGTCCGACGACACGCTCCGGCAGATCATGGTGGATAACCCGCGGCGCTACTTTGAAGGCTCCTAGGGCGCCGCGGCGGCGCGGCTGAAGGAGCGGCGGGCTGTTCGTCTGGGGACCGGCTCGCAACGCCGCGCTGGTCCTGAGCGGCCGGCGGACGATCTACTACGGCTGGTGGCTCATGGCCGGCTCGGCCGTGGGCATCGCGCTGTCGACCTGCTTGGTCTTGTGGTCGTTCGGGCTCTACATCGAACCGTTGGAAGAGGGGTTCGGTTGGTCGCGGGCTGAGGTCTCGCTCGCCATCTCCATCGCCCTGCTGACCAGCGGCCTGGCGTCGCCCTTGGTGGGCCGCTGGATCGACCGGCGGGGCGCGCGCTCCGCTCTCCTGGCGGGTGCTCTGCTGGGCGCGGTGGCGTACGTGCTGCTATCCACGACCCACGCGCTCTGGCAGTGGTATCTCTTCTACGGCCTGGCCGGCGTCGCGCTTTCCATGACGTTCTTTATCCCCTTCCAGACGCTGGCCTCGCTCTGGTTCGATCGACGGCGCGGCGTGGCGCTCGGCATCCTTGCGGTGGGCATCTCCCTGGGCGGCCTCCTCGGCGTCCCCATCTTCCGCGTCATCATCGACGCACTCGATTGGGACGGCGCTTTCCTGGTCGCCGCCGTCCTCCTCCTGGCCTATTTCGTCCCGTTCTCGCTGTTCGTGGTCCGGAACAACCCGCACGACGTGGGGCTGGTGGTTGACGGCCGGCAGTCCCCCCCAGGCGCGCCCCGCCGGCGGCCGACGCCGACCGGTCTCTCGCTGGGCCGGGCGATCCGCACGCCGGTGTTCTGGGCCCTGACGCTGGCGATCGCACTCTTCTTCTACGCCAGCTTCGGCATGATCGTGCACGCCGTGCCGCTGTTCGAGTCGATTGACCTCAGCCCCGGGCTGGCGGCGGCGTTGCTGTCGGTGATGGCGGGATCGGGCATCGCCTCGCGGCTGGCCATCGCCTGGCTGGCCGACCGCGGCCGGCGCTTTGAACCGATCGCCATGATCGTCTGCGGCGCCGGGCTGCTGGCCAGCGCCGTCTTCCTGTTCGATACGAGCGCGCTCGCTATCGCGCTGTTCCTGCTGTTCTGGGCCGTTGCGGAGGGGGGTCCGGCGATGCTGGAGCCGGTCTCGATTATCCGCGTCTTCGGCGTGGCGCACTTCGCGACGATCCTGGGGACGGTCGCCGTGATCCGCACGACGATTATGATCCCCTCACCCGTGATCGTGGGCGCGATCTTCGATACCACCGGCTCCTACGATTGGGCCCTGGTCATGTACATCAGCGGCTTCGCCGCCGCGATCCTCCTCTTCTACATCGCCATGCGCCTGCCCCGCCCGGTGGTTCCGGCGCCGGCGGCCCCGGCGTCGCCTGCGGCCGCGCGGGGCGCGCTGGACTGAGCCGCGGGGGCTGCGGACCCGGACCCTTGGTGTGCGCTTGCCTGGGCACCCGCCGGCATGGTCCAATTCGGGTAGCGGCGTGGACCTATCCTGGCTGTCGCGGTCGTGGGTCCACGCTCACTGAGTCAGGAGGAGGACCCATGAGCAATCACAGCGTGAACCACGTGCGGGACCGGCGCCTGACGCGCCGGCGGATGCTGACGCTGAGCGCGACGTTCGGACTCGGCGCCGCCGGCTTGGCCCTGGTCGGCTGCAGCGATTCCGACGACGGCGACGCGGAGCCCGCGGCGGCGCAGACCCCCGCAGCCACGGACGAGCCGCAGGCGCAGGTCCAAGAAGACGAACCGCCTCTGGCACCGGCCGTGTCGGAGCCCCCCGCCGACGCCGGGCCGTCCGCGGTCAACGTGGTCCAGGTCCAGGACGACGCTGATTTCGATATTGAGGTGGACAAGGACGAAGTCGACGCAGGCGAGATCACTTTCACCATCCGCAACGACGGGCCGTTCGCGCACGATTTCATCGTTATCCGCACGGATCTGGACTTCCGCGACCTCCCGATCGTCGGGATGTTCGTCAAGCTGGATGCGCCGGAAATAACCGTCGTCGCCCAGGTAGAGCAGATTCCGGTGGGTGAGACCGCCACCTTGGTGGTGGCGCTCGGTGCGGGGAATTACGTCCTTACCTGCAACCAGAACTCCCACTTCTCGCTCTTCGATGAGAGCAAGGACTTCACCGTCAACTAGAGCCGGGTCGGCCACTGCCCGCTCTGAGGCCCGCCGCTGAGGGCTGCGGGCGTAAGCCCCTCTGCGATGATGCGATGAGGGTGGCCGGGCAGGTGTGACTTGAGCGGGGCTCCGCAGCCTCGCGGCGGGTGCGTACCGCCTAGTGAGCGCCGTTCCCGTTCAGCCGGCCCACAAGGATCGTCCCGTCCCCAACGTTGCTCCAGGCGGCGTCGTAGCGGTAGCGGATCGCATCGAACCGGCCGGAGGCGAGGTCGGCCGCCAGCGCGCTCTCGCCGGCGGCGTGCTCGGCCGCCGACAGGCGCCGATAGCACGAGATCCCCAGGCGGTGCTGGGAATCCACGAGCCGATCGGGGGCGTGGCGCAGGGCCATGAAGGAAGCATCCGCCATGTCGGTGTAGTCAAAGCGGACGGCGGCGGCCTCGGGGAAGCCCGCCCCCTGCATCAGGCTGATGAGCTGCGCTTGCGTCGGATGCTCGCCCGGCAAGGAGAGCCGCTCCCGGGGGAAGTAGTGCAGGGCCCAGTGCGTGCGGAATTGCTCGCCGGCGGTCAGGTAATGGACCGAGCAGTCGCGACTGACCCGCTGGAATTCCCGGAAGGCGGCGAACGGATAGGGCAGGTGGTGATAGACGTTCACCGTGACCACACAGTCGAACGAGCGGTTGGGGAAGGGGAGGTGACGGGCGACGGCGACGCCCATGCGGCCGGGAATCTTCTGGGCCGCCCGGCCGAGCATCTCGGCGGAGGTGTCGATGCCGACAACGCGAAATCCCGCGTCCGCGAAGGCCCGGGAGTAGTTGCCAGTACCGCAGCCGACCTCCAGGAGGCTGCGCCCGGCGGCGGGGCCCAGCTGCTCCAGAATCGCCTCCACCAGCGCGGGGCTGGCGTTGCGCGTCTCGTCGTAGAAGGCCGCGGCGCAGTCGTAGTCGAGCTGCGCCTGGGTCGGGCCGTTTCGTGACCGAAGAGCCTGCACCATGGCATCCTCCAAGGATGTGGCTGCGTGTTGCAGTTTTCGCGTGTTGTGGGTCGGCCCGCGGATACTACCGTTGCGTCGGGGGCCATGTAAACCAAAGTATCCACAGTCGGAAGGAAAATGCGGGCGAAGCGCGTATAGCGTTCCTCAATAACTCGCGCTCCGCGAACTCCACGGCGTCTAACGCCGCGGCGCGGCGGCCGCTCAGCCGGTCGGCTTCGAGGCAGCGGACCCCGTCGGGCCCGACGGTGGCGGCGTGCGCCACGCCCGGCGGCAGGTCCAGACGGTCGCTGGGCCGCAGGCTGCGGTCCCCATCTGGCGTGTGGAAGGTGATGGCGCCTCTCACGCAGATCAGCACCTTGTGGTACGGGTGGGCGTGCCGGCCGTAGCGAGCGCCGGGCCCGTTCGACCAGGAGTGAGGGTGCAGGGCTTCGGCGGCGAAGGCTGCCAGCGCCCCTTCTTCCGGATCCGGCATCGAGCGGGGCCCTCTCTGGAGGTCTCTATGATAACGGCGACGCTGGAAGCGGGCCCGGCCGGTGTCCTGATGGCCGCCCGAGCACAAGTGGCCGCGTATGCTGGGGTTGATCGACCTGGTGGTTTAGTATGGAGCCAGAGTTGGCAGGCAGCGCTCGCCGCGCGGCGGTCCGGCTCTGGGGAAGGAAACGACGCATGAGCACCGACGCCCCACGCATCGACTTGACGGAGGCCGCGAAGGCGAAGCTCAGCGAGTTGATCGCCAGCTATCCCGAGCCCGTCGTCGGGCTGCGCCTCAAGATTACCGGGCGCGGGCCGGAGGGGCTGGAGCACGTCCTCACACTCGTTGAAGAAGGAGCCGAGCCGGACGGTGATGTGGTGGTGGAAGTCGACGGGCTCACCGTCTTCGTGGAGAGATCGAACGTCGCCTACCTGGACGGCGTCTCCGTCCATTACGAAGACAAGGGATCGGACGTCAGCGGCCTGGAGTTCCATAACCCCAACCCCACCTGGCTCGACCCCCTCGCCCAGAAGTTGCAGGACCTCTTCGATAGCCATATCAACCCGCAGATCGCCGCGCACGGCGGCTACGTGAGCCTGCTGAATGTGCAGGAGCGTGTGGCCTACATCCAGATGGGCGGCGGCTGCCAGGGCTGCGGCATGGCCAACGTCACGCTCAAGCAGGGGATCGAGGTCGCGATCCAGGAGATGGTCCCGGAGATCGAGCGCGTGGTCGACACCACCGACCACGAGTCCGGCAGCAATCCCTACTTCACGCCCGCGAAAGACGGCGGCGGCGCCGCCAAGTAGGCGGCGGCGCGCCCTCGCCGATGCGCATCCTCCTCGTCTCGACTTACGAGTTGGGTCATCAGCCCTTGGGCCTCGCCTCACCCGCGGCCGTGCTGCGCCGCGCGGGGCACGCGGTCCACTGCCTGGACCTGGCTATCGAGAGCCCGGAGTCCGCCGCCTTCAACGAGGCGGAGCTGATCGGCATCTCCGTCCCCATGCACACGGCCGCGCGGCTGGGGATCGCGCTGGCGGAGAAGGTGCGGCGCATCAACCCGGACGCGCACATCTGCTTCTACGGGCTGTACGCGTCCCTGCTGCACGATTCCCTCACGGCGGGTGGGATCGCCGATTCCGTGGTGGGTGGGGAGTACGAGCCGGGGCTGCGCCGCTTGGCGGGAGCGCTGGCCGCAGGCTCCGCCTGCCCCCAGCCGCCGACGGGCGTCGGGGCGGCGCCGGCGTTCGAACGGGAGGCGCTGCCGATGCCGGATCGCAGCGGTCTGCCGCCGCTCTGCGACTATGCCCGCCTCGACCTGGGCGCGGAGCAGCGCCTCGTGGGCTACGTGGAGGCGAGCCGGGGCTGCGCGCACCGCTGCCGCCACTGCCCCATCACGCCGGTGTACGAGGGTCGCCTGCGCCTGGCGCGCTCGCAGACCGTGCTGGCCGACGTTGATCAACTGGTCCAGATGGGGGCGCGGCATATCACCTTCGGCGATCCGGACTTCTTCAACGCGGTGCCGCTATCGTTGGGGATCGTCGAGGAGATGCACCGGCTGTATCCGGACCTGACCTTCGATGCCACGATCAAGGTCGAGCACCTGATCGAGCACGCCCAGGCGCTGCCGCGGCTACGCGAGAGCGGCGGGCTGTTCCTCACCTCGGCGTTCGAGTCGTGCGACGACGAGACGCTGCGGCTGCTGGACAAGGGGCACACCCGCGCCGATATGGAGCGGGCCCTGGACCTGGCGCACGACGTTGGGTTGGCGATTCGGCCGACCTGGCTGCCCTTCATGCCCTGGACGGACGTGCGCGGCTTCGTCGAGATCCTGGAGTTCATCGAGACCCACGGGCTGGTGGCGAACGTCCAGCCGGTACAACTTGCGCTCAGGCTGCTGCTGCCGCCGGGATCGCCGCTGGTGGAGGCGCTGCGCGAGCAGGGTCGGTTGGGCCCTTATGACGCGGCGGGTCTGACCTACACCTGGACGAATCCCGACCCGCGCGTCGCGACGCTCCAGCGCGAAGTGACGGGCATCGTGGAGGCGGCGGCGCGCCGCGATGAGCGCGACAACGTCGCCGTCTTCGCGGAGGTGAAGCGGGCGGCGATGCAGGCCCTGACCGGCCTGGACGCGCCGGTGGGTGTCGCGCCACAGCCCGCCGGCGTCGTGCCCGGCCTCACGGAAGCGTGGTTCTGCTGAGCGGAGCCCACCGAGGAGCAGTTGGCTCCTCTGGAAAAAGCGCTCACGGTATAGGGGCCTAGTTTTGTAGGGGTTTCCGGCACTGAGCCGTCGTACCGCTCAGACTGAGCCCCGCCACACGTTGGCTACGGTTGGCGACAGACGGGCGAGCCCCTGCCGCTGTGCTGGCGGTGACCCGATAGGGCGGTTCGGCTTCTAAGGCAGCGATGCGCGGGGCCCCACCGCACTAGACCACGCGCCGACGCCGCGGGTGCCTCGCGCAACCCGTCGGGCCGTTCACGCCCTAGTCGTCATCATCGTCGTCGTCGTCATCGCACAGGCCGAGCGGGTCCGACGGTCCAGCCTCGTTATCCTCGCAGGTGTTGTCGATGTAGGTGTTGGCCGTCCCGGCCGTTCCGCTATCCGTGGTGCTGTCCGCGTAGCCGAAGCCATCGTTCTCCTCGGCCTTGTTCTCGGTGAAGGTGTTGAGGCTTGAGGTCCCCCCGGTCTTGAACCCGTCTCCGCCGTTCTCCTCGGCCGTGTTCTTCTCCAGCGTGTTGTCTCCGGAGTCCTCAAGCCTGAAGCCCGCCAAGACGTTCTTCGTGGCCTCGTTCTTGACTAGGACGTTGAGGTCCGCACTGTCATCGAGGACGAAGCCGTGCCCGCCGTTGCCGCGCGCCTCGTTCCGCTCCAAGGTGTTCCGGTCGGCGCGGCGCAGAAAGAAGCCATCCGTGCCGTTCTCCTTGGCTTTGTTCTTGACCAGAACGTTGTCGTTCGAGAAGACGAGATTGAAGCCGGCCCCGTCGTTGCCGCGCGCCTCGTTCCGCTCCAGGGTGTTGGCATCGCTAAAAGAGAGACGAAAGCCGTCGGAGCTGTTCTCCTTGGACTTGTTCTTGACCAGAGCGTTGTCGTCCGAGGAGAAGACAACGAAGCCGGCCCCGTCGTTGCCGCGTGCCTCGTTCCGCTTCAGGGTGTTCCGGCTGGAGAAGGCGAGAATGAAGCCAAGCTCGCCGTTCTCCCTGGCCTCGTTCCGTTCCAGGGTGTTGTCGTCGGATGCGCCAATCTGAAAGCCTCTCTCGCCGTTCTCCGTGGCCTCGTTCCGTTCCAGGGTGTTGTCGTCGGCCTCAAAGAGCCGGAAGCCTGCAAAGCCGTTCTCCCTCGCCGTGTTCTTTTCCAGTGTGTTGTCATCGGAGCTGTCAACGTTGAAGCCGACACCGCCGCCGAGACCAACGTTGTCGCGGGCCTCGTTGCGTTTCAGGGTATTGCCGTCGGAGGCCGCAACGAGATCGAAGCCCCACAGGTTGCCGCGCGCCTCGTTCCGCTCCAAGGTGTTCTCATCGGACCCGGACAGATGGAAGCCGAACCTGAAGCCGGTCGCGGCGCAGTTCTTGACCGTGACGCCGGTCCGGCCGTCCAACAAGACACCGGTGCCCGTGCCGTCGCCCGTGAGGCTGTGCCCCCGGCAGTCCAAGGTGATGTCGTCCGCGCCGATGGTGAGCGCCGTGCCGGCGCACACCAGGTCGGCGCGCAGCGTCGTGCTGCTGGTCAGCGTGTCGCCGCAGCCCACGTGACCCGCAACCGCCTCGTCCCCGCCCTCCAGCACCAGCAGCGCGCCGGCCACCAGCGCCAGCGTCGCCAGGACCGTCAGCCTTCGCATCGCTCCCTACTTTCTCGGCCGCACACGCTTCGCCGCGCAACGGCGATGCCGCCTCTCCCAATCGAGAGGCGATGCAGCGTATTGCGCGCAGGCCAGCCCAGCAAGGCTCACTCGGGACGCCGGCCGCCGGCCGCCGGCCGACGCCACGGTCCCGTTGCCAAGCGTGGAGGAATTTCTCCAGCGGGGCCCCACCGCCCTAGACCACGCGCCGACGCCGCGGGCGCCTCGCGCCATGGTGCAGCGAGATGTACCCGAATCTCAAGGCCGGAGACGAACCGTTGCTACCGGCAGATCATCGCAGCGTGGAGCGCACCCGCGCGAGCTCGGCACTCATCATTGGCCGATGACAAGCCTCAATTAGCCATCTTTCGCCAAGCTGTCAAAGGCGTCCGCAATTCGCTGGTCGCCGCCCTGGACGCAGTAGGTGTAGACGTCCATCGGCCCTGCGAATGTTCCGTGCGCCACCCTTGTTCCCATCCCCTTCGCGTCGAGACCGTTCACCGAAGAACATGGTCCCAGGGGCCTGTTACGCAGGAAGGTCGCTATTGAAGCTGTCCCACCAAATCTTCCAGGCATCGCCATCCCGTTTCCAAACGACGATGTACTTCCCTTCGTCTGTCACCTCACCATCATCGGAACGCACTGCGAGGGTGTACCGGCCTCGCTCAACCTGCGTGTCACCGAAGTCAAGGAGCTCGTCGGTTTCAAGGCGGGCATCCTTGGCGCCCATGTCGATGACGCCTTGCCAGAAGGTCTGAATCGCATCGCGGCCGACGGCGGTAGGCGTGTGCTGGAACATGACACGAGCGTCAGCGGTGTAGGTGGCGGCGCAGCCGGTGGCATCACCCATACGGATTGCCTCGGCGAGGGCTCCGTTGGCCGCCGAGATGGCCTCTCGGGTGTTGGGCATCTGGACCTCCTTTGCTGCATGTGACTCGGGGTTGCGCTGCGCCCAATTCTCGTAGCGCCCGACATGTTAGGTCCAGTGCGATGGAGCGCGCCAATGAGGTTGTTTGCTGGCCGCTTGCCAGCCTGTCGAATGCCTCTGCGATTCGCTGGTAGAGACTCCCTTCGCCGTGTCCCCGTCGAGCCATCGGGCGCTCCTTCCCGACGCCCCGGAAGGGAGAAGTTGGCGACACCTTGGCTACACGCGCCTGTGGCCTATCTGGAGCCGGGAAGCGTGGTTCTGCTGAGCGGAGCCCACCGAGGAGCAGTTGGCTCCTCTGGAAAAAGCGCTAACGGTCTAGCAAGAGCCGCGCTCGACGACCCTCTCGCAGAGGGAGGCGCCGCGGACGCTGACCGTGCCCATCTGGGCGAACGGGGCCATGAATCGACGCACGCTCTGCGCGTCGGCGGCCTCGACGATCATGTTCAGCTCGTGGCCGCCGTCGACTATGGCCTCCGCCTGGATGGTCACGCCCGCCTGCGGCGCGCCGGCGATGATCTGGAGCAGTTGCGGCCCCATGGTCTTGTCCCTCGCGGGGCAAGTGGCGGGATCGTGCTTGTGCTGGACGACGAAGAGCGCCATGGTCAGACCTCCGTTACCTCCGCCGCGGCGAGCCCCCGACAGGCCGCTCGCGGCCGTTCACGACTTTCGCTGGCGTGATCTCGAACTCGATCGCCGCGTGCGCCCGGCGCAGCGCCGCCTCCACTTCTTCCGGCGTCTCGGCGCGGGCGAAGATAAAGCCCAGGTACTCACCCCCCTCGGGCAGCGGGACCAGCGGGCGGCATCGAGGGATGGTGATCGTCACGTCCTCGATCGCGGGCAGCGCGCGCGCCTCGTCCAGCCCCTGGACCGCTTCCAGCGTGCCGGCGGCGGGGATGGGGATCATCATCACGCCGGCGGCGCCTCCCTGGCGCTGGTAGGAGGGAACCGCCGCGCCGACGGCTTGCCGCAACACCAGTTCCTCCAGCGACATGCCCGTGCCGAAGCGTAGCGTGCGCGAACACAGCCCGCCGATCGTCCGGGCGGCGATGTCGATAGGCCAGGCGCCGTCGCTGTTGATCCGCATCTCGGCGTGGATGGGGCCGGCGGTCAGGCCCAGGGCGTGGGCGGCGGCCTCTGCGCAGGCCGCAATCGCGTGCTGCTCTTCCGCGGGCAGGCGCGACGGCGTGACGTAGATCGTCTCCTCAAAGAACGGCCCCTCCAGGGGGTCCGGCTTGTCGAAGAGGGCGAGGACGTGCAGGTGGCCGTCGTCGATCAGCCCCTCCAGCGATACCTCGACGCCGGGGATGTAGCCCTCCACCAGGATCCGCCCCGCCGTGTCGCCGCACTCGTCCGCCACGGCCGGGTTGGTGAGCAGGGCGGCCAGGCGCGCGAAGGCGGCCGCGAACGACTCGGCGTCGTCGGCCCGGATCACGCCGCGGCCGCCGGCCAGGGAGAGCGGCTTGACGACGCAGGGGAACGGAATCCGGGCGGCGATGCGGGCGGGGTCGTCGCGGGTCGAGGCGAGCAGAAACGGAGGACTCGCGATGCCCGCCGTGCTCAGGCGCTTCCGCAGGTCGTACTTGTTCCGCGTCGCCTGCACGGCCGCCGGCGAGTTGTGGGGCAGCCCCAGCCAGCGCGATGCGCGGGCCGCCAGGGTCGTGCCCTGGTCGTCCACGGCGACGATGGCGTCCAGCGGGTGCTCGCGGGCGAAGTCGGCGATCTGCTGCGGGCCGCTCTCCGACTCGCGGTAGTCGACCTGGAGCATGTGCCCGGGAGCGAGGGCGGCCAGCGGCGGCTCGTTGTCGGTCCCCACCACCACCTCGACGTCCAGTGCCGCCGCGGCGCGCATGAAGTCCGGCGCGCGGTAGTTGGCGCTGGGGATGAGGAGCAGCACTCGGGGCACGGCGCACCTGTGTTTGCGATGGCGTTCGCGGTCGGTTCGATTATAACGACCGTAATACTCCGAACCCGGTACGATCGCCGCAGAGAGGGATATCCGTGGTCTCCGCCCACAGCGACATCGGATCAGAGCAGCGCGACTCCCCCGCCGGCGACGGCACGGAGGAGGTCACGCTCGCCATCCAGGGGATGCACTGCGCCTCCTGCGTGCTGCGCCTGGAGTCCGAGCTGCAGAAGGCGCCGGGCGTCGTGGCGGCCACGGTCAACCTGGCGAGCGAGCGCGCCAGCGTGGAGGTCGTGCCGGGCGTGGCGGAGCGGGCGGCGCTCATCGCCGCAGTGGAGCGGGCCGGCTACCGGGCCCGCGAGGCGGTCTCTGAGGACTGGGAGGCGCGGGAGCGCGACGCGGAGCGACGGTCGCTCTTCCGGGCCGCCGTGGTCGCGCTGGCCCTGGGTTGGTCGATGTTCTTCGCGCTCCAGGTCAACCGCTGGGCGGACCTGCGGTGGGACCGTGATCTCCTCTTCGTCGTGGTGTTCGCAGTCGCCACACCGGCGCTGCTGTGGTCGGGCCGGGGCATCTTCCGCGCGGCATTGCTGGTGGCGCGCCACGGCACCAGCGACATGAACACGCTGATCACGCTCGGCGTCGGCGCTGCTTTCGCCTACAGCGTCGTGGCGACGTTCGCGGCGGGGCTCATCGAAGACGCGGGCCTGGCGCGCGACACCTTCTACGACACGGCGCTGATCATCGTGGGGTTCGTGACCCTGGGCCGCTATCTGGAAGCGCGGGCCAAGGGGCGGACGTCTGCCGCGATCAAACGGCTGCTGAAGATGCGCCCCACTACGGCGCGCGTCGTCCGCGACGGCGTGGAGGAAGAGGTCCTGGTGGAGGCGCTCCGCAGCGGCGACCTGCTGGCCATCCGCCCCGGCGAGAAGTTCCCGGTCGACGGCGAAGTGGTCGACGGGCGCAGCACCGTGGACGAGTCCATGCTCACCGGCGAGAGCCTGCCGGTGGAAAAGGGCCCCGGCGCGCGCGTGTTCGGCGCCACGATCAACGGGACCGGGCGGCTGCGCTTCCGGGCGACACAGGTGGGCGGTGAGACGGTCCTGGCGCAGATCATCAAGCTGGTGGAAGCGGCGCAGGGATCGAAACCGCCGGTGCAGCGGCTGGCGGATCGCATTGCGGCGGTGTTTGTGCCGGTGGTCATCGCGATCGCGATGGTGTCGCTGCTGCTGTGGTGGGGCCTGGGCCCGTCGCCGAGCCTGACGCTCGGGATCCTCAACGCCGTCGCGGTGCTGGTGGTCGCCTGCCCCTGCGCGCTGGGCCTGGCCACCCCGACCGCGATCATGGTCGGCGTCGGCAAAGGGGCGCAGCGCGGTGTCCTGATCCGGAACGCCGCGGCGCTCGAGCGGGTCGAGGACGTGACCACCGTCGTCTTGGACAAGACCGGCACCGTCACTCATGGGCGGCCGGAGGTGACGGACGTGCTCACCATTGCGGCGTGGAGCGAGCCGGAGTTGCTTCGCCTGGCGGCGTCCGTGGAGCGAGGGTCCGAGCACGCGCTCGGTGAAGCGATCGTGAAGGCGGCGGCGGCGCGCGATCTGGTGCTCGCGGAACCCGAGGAGTTTGAGGCTGTGCCCGGCAAGGGCGCCGGCGGCCGCGTTGATGGGCGCCGGGTCGAGGTCGGCAACGCCGGTCTGATGGCGGATCGCGGCTACGCGACGGGGTTGCTGGCCGAGTCGGCAGCCGGTCTCGCTGGGGCGGGGAAGACCCCGATGTTCGTCGCCGTCGATGGAGCCGTCGCCGGCGTCATCGCGGTGGCCGATACGCTGAAGCCGACCGCCGCCGAGGCCGTGCGGCGCTTGAGTGACCTGGGTCTGCGGGTGATCCTGCTGACCGGCGACAACGCCTTCACCGCGCGCGCGGTGGGCGACGCCATCGGCGCGGACGACGTAATCGCCGAGGTTCTCCCCGCGGACAAGGCGTCCGTCGTCGAGCGACTGCAGCGTGACGGCGAGGTCGTGGCGATGGTCGGAGACGGCATCAACGACGCGCCGGCGCTGGCGCTGGCGGACGTGGGGATCGCTATGGGCGGCGGGACCGACGTGGCGATCGAGACGGCGCAGATCACCCTGATGCGCGATGACCCCTTGGGCGTCTTCGGCGCGGTGACGCTCAGTCGCGCCACGATGCGCACGATCCGTCAGAACCTGGGATGGGCCTTCGGCTACAACGTGCTGCTGATCCCGGTTGCGGCCGGGCTCTTCTACCCGCTGTTCCAGGTCGTGGGTCCGGTGCCGGGCGGGCTGCACTGGCTGCTCGGCGACCAGGGCTTCCTGGAGCCGATCGTGGCCGCCTTCGCGATGATGCTCTCCAGCCTCAGCGTGATGGCCAATTCTTTGCGCTTGCAGCGGCTCGATTTCGCGGCGCATGGCGGCCCACGATCGGCGCCGCCGCGCTGGCGGCAGCCTTTCCCGTCCAAGGCGGTGGTATAGCAGTCAGGCGGCGCGCCGCGCGGCCTTGCGGCGGATGAGCGAGCGCACTTTGGCGTCGGCGAGCGCGGGATCGTTGGCGATGGCGCGCGCCTTCTCGGCGTAGAGATCGCGGTCTGCGCTGATCAGGGCCGCGTCGAGGTCGGCACGGTCGGCGAGCGCCGCGATGCCGACGGAGAACGAGACCCGCACGGCCTTCCCGTCGGCGTCCTGGTGGACCGACTTGCTCGCGGCGGCCCGCTGCAAGCGCTGAGCGAGCCGCCGGGCCGCCGCGCCGTCGATCGAGCGGGCCAGCACGCCGAACTCGTCGCCGCCCAACCGCGCAACCAGATCCTCCGCGCGGCTCTCTTGCAAGAGGACACGCGCGACCTGCCGCAGGGCCGCGTCGCCGATGCCGTGTCCCCAGGTATCGTTGATCTGCTTGAAGCCGCCGAGGTCAATGAGCAGCAGAGCGCTGGCGTTTCCGCTAAGCCGCTCCTCGAAGGCGAGCGCCAACTCGCGGTCGAACGCCTTCCGATTGGCCAGGCCCGTGAGCGCATCGGTGGTGGCGTCCCGTTCAAAGGCGGCGGCGTGCCGCCGCAGGGCGATGATGGTCTGCGCCATGTGATGGGCCCGGCGATGCTGGTCGCGCTGCATGCGCCGATTGGTCCAGAACGCGGCGAGGAGGACCAGCATCGCGGCCAGGGGGCCGTGCGTGGCCTCGCTCGGCACGGCGCCGGCCGCTGCGTAGGCCGCCACCCCGAGCCAGACCAGCGCCGCCCAAGGACGCCGGCTTCGCCACGGCCGTTGCGCCAACGCCATCAGGACGCGCCTGGGGAGCCGGAGAATTCTACCCACGATCCAATCATCGGCTGGAGGCGCGGCGGCAGCAGGTCAGGCGGGGGCGACGCTCGCGTCCGGCTCACGATCTTCAGTGGCGTCGCGCCACTCGGCGGGCAGCATCGTGAAGGTCCGACGCACCTCGCGCTCGTAGTCGCGCAGCGCCGAGCGCCGCTGCAACTCGGACCAGCCCAGCTGGTCGGCGATGATCGCCGCCGCTCTCGGCGCCGCCGCCCGGCCGAGGTCGTGGGTGAGGCCGATCGCCGTGCGGCGTAAGAGGACGTCGGCCACCGTGCGGGCGCCCTCGTGCTCAACGGCGTAGAGGACCTGCGCGCCGATATCCGGGTGGTGGGGGCTCAGCGGCTCGGAGAGCGTCGGCTCGAGCGCGGCGTAGGCGGCCACATCCGCGGCGCGAGGGCCGTAGCGGTCGCGCAGGTGCTCCTGCACCTCCGCGCGCAAGAACGAGACACGGCCGGGCTGCTGGCCCGGCAGCGCGCGCGGCCGGCCGGTCCGCGGCGGCGCCCCGATCGCGCCCCGCGCGGCGCGCACCACCGCTTCGGCGGTGCGTTCGGCCGTGGTCAGCTTGCCTCCGACGATGGACAACAGGCCGCGCACCCCCTCGGCCGAATGGTCGATCACGTAATGACGGCGTGAGATCGATCCCTCCGCGACCGGGCGCGGGTGATGGGGCAGAGGGCGGACGCCGCTGTAGGCGTAGCGCACGTGGTCGCGGTCGATGCCCACGCCGGGCAGGATGCGGGCGGTCTCCTCCAGGAGATACTCCACCTCCCACTCCTCCGCGACGGCGTCCCGCGGATCGCCGGCGAAGCGCACATCGGTCGTGCCGACCAGATGGTGGTCGAGCCAGGGGATCACGAAGACCGGGCGGCCGTCGGAGCGGGCCGGCGCCAGGATCGCGTGCCGAGGCCCGCGCCCCTCCAAGTCCAGGACCAGGTGGGAGCCCTTGGTGGGCCCCAGCCGGGGACGGACCGATTCGCCGGTCGCTGCCAGCACTGCATCCACCCACGGTCCGGCCGCGTTGACGATGAGCTGCGCGCTGGCTTGATGGCGCGCTCCGCTGAGGACGTCGTGAAAGTCGACGCCCCTCGCCACGCCGCCGCCGACCACAATGAAATCCACGGAGCTGTAGTTGCGGATGTCGGCGCCGGCGTCGCGTGCCTCGCTGAGGTACTCCATGCAGAGGCGTTCCGGCAGGACCACCTGCGCGTCGTAGTAAAGGTAGGTGGCGGTGAGCCCCTGGGTGCGGAGAGCGGGCTCCAGGCGCCGGATCTGCTGGCGCGAGAAGGCGCGATGCCGGGGGGACACCTTGCGCGGTGAGAGGAGGTCATAGAGAAACAGCCCCGCGCGCACATAAGCGCCGGGGCGGGGGTCTCCGCGATAGACGGGCAGCAGGAAGGGCAGCGGCCGGACCAAGTGCGGCCGCTCGCGGAGCAGTCGCTCGCGGGACTGGAGGGACTCGTGGACCAGGCCGGCCTCGCCGCTCGCCAGGTAGCGAAGCCCGCCGTGGATCAGTTTCGTCGACGCGGCCGTCGTGCCCGAAGCGAAGTCGCGCTCCTCCAGGAGCAGGATGCGGTACCCACGCCGTGTCAGCGCGGCCGCCGCCGCCGCGCCGTTAATGCCTCCGCCGATGATGATGACGTCGTAGTCGGCGTTCATCCGGCCGCTCTGGACACGGAAAAGCCCCTACCGCGACGCGCGGTCGCAGCGGCGCGACGGCCTTGGGCGACCGGGTCCCGAGTGGCGGCGGCGGACGGCGGGCCGATGGAGCAAACGAGCGGAGCTAGGAGTCGTCCTCTTCTCCGTGCCGCCGACCCATGATCATCTTACCGAACGCCGCCACAGCCGCGAACAGCGCTCCAACGAAGAAGATCTTCCTCACTCCATGCTCCTTTCACGGTATGAACAATTCGATGGCTCAGCCGCCGGGCTGCCGCCGGCGGCGGGTGTGCAGGCGCATACTAGCACCGGGCCGATGCTCGTGGCAGTCAAGTCTGGGCTCGATCAGTCGGGCATCCCCACCACCGTGGATGGCAGCAAGAATCGGTCCCCCGGCCCCACCGCCTGCTCCGCGAACCAACCGGCTGCCATCTCCACCGCGTAGAGGTAGGGCTCTTCCGGCGCGATGAGCTCCGTGCTCAGCCTCTCCAGCCGCAGGATGGACTGGATCCGCCCCTCCTCATCCAGGAAGGCGATGTCCAGACTCAGCGGCGTGTCCTTGGCCCAGAAGGG
Source organism: Dehalococcoidia bacterium (assembly GCA_963663235.2). Lineage (GTDB taxonomy): Bacteria > Chloroflexota > Dehalococcoidia > Bin125 > Bin125. The sequence continues at coordinate 58,039 of CAXXNO010000002.1, read as the reverse complement.
GCCCAGGGTCTCTTCCGGGAAGGCGAACACCATGCCGCTTGCGGGCGGCAGCGCGGTGCGGAACATCAGGCCGCGGGTCCGCCGCTCAAACGTATCGGCGACCTCGAGCAGCAGGGTGAGCGAGCGCCCGTCGCGCGTCTGTAGGGGCACGGTCACCGACTCGAACTCCACGGGCTTCACGCCATCCGGGAGCGCGGCCTCGGCGAGGGGCGCGGCGTCCTCGCTGGCCGCCAACGCGGTGCTTTCGCCCGCGGGCTCCGGCGTCGCGGCCGGACCGGCGTCGCGGTCACCGTCATCTCCGCAGGCCGCCAGGAGCACGGCCCCGGCGACGGCTGCGGGTAGCAGGCGGCGGACGAGGGAGGTGTCCAGGATCCAAAGGGACGGGCCGTACATGCGCCTCAGCGTACCGGCGCGGCCTCGCCTCGCCAATCCAGGCCCCGCCTTGGGTTCAGGCGGCCGCCTGCTGGGGGGAGGGCGCGTTGCGATAGAAGGTGCCGCCCAGGCGTTCCAAGCCCAGGCTCTCGGGCGAGAGAATCGCCTCGGTGCCGCCCACTAAGAGCACGCCACCCGGCCTGAGGGAGTCGCAGAAGCGCCGCAGCAACTGGAGCTTCGCCTCGTTGGAGAAGTAGATCAGGACGTTGCGACAGATGACCAGGTCGAAATCGCGGTCGAATGCGTCGCTCAGCAGATTCAGTTCCCGAAACCTGACCCGCTTCCGCAGCAAGTCCGCCACGTAGAAGCCATCCTCCGCTTCCCGCAGGTGCTTCGTCCGTAGCGCGGGCGGGACGTTGCGGACGTCGTCCGGGCGGTAGGGCCCGCCCGCCTTCGCCCGCGCCAGCGTCACTCGGTCCAAGTCCGTGGCGAGAATCTGGGCCCGCGAGCCGGCCTGCAAATCCGCCAGGATCATGGCGACGGTGTAGGGCTCCTGCCCGTTGGAGCAGCCGGCGCTCCAAATCCTGAGCGTCTGGCGCGTCTCCAAGAGCTCCGGCAGCAGCTTGGATCGCAACTTGGGCCAGGGTGCGGCGTCTCGGAAGAACTCCGAGACGTTGATGGTGATCGTGTCTCGCAGCGCTGTGCGAAGATCCGGCTCGCGTTGCAAGCGCCGACAGAAGCGGCTCACGCCGCCACGCTCCTCGCGCTCGACGAAACCGGTCAGACGGCGCCGCATCTGCTCCGGCTTGTAGGCCTCAAGGTCGATGTCCAGATGCTTGCGGATGCGGCTGGTGAGGTAGGTGAATTCTTTGTCGTCCATGGTGCCCGCGTTCCGCCGCGCGCCGATGCCTCTCCCCGGCGTCTGTTCGATCATCGTCGTCGGGTCGGCCGGCGATAGGGGCGCGCTCACCTCAACGTCAGCCCCTAGACTCGCCGGGGGGCCGGTAGCTCAGGGGTCAGAGCAAGCGGCTCATAACCGCTCGGTCGCTGGTTCGAATCCAGCCCGGCCCACCACACCACGGTGGGCAGATAGGCGCAGAATCGATGCACGAATCCGTGACCGGGGTCGATGTCTGGGCCGGGATCCGCGCCGCCGTACGGGCGCACACGCGGCGGGCCATCGAGCCGGGCGGGCGGCGCCGGGCCGCCGTGCTGCTGACCTTGGTCCCGGCCCCCGCCGAGCCCCACGTGCTCATGACGGTGCGCTCCCAGGAAGTGGAGCATCACAAAGGCGAGATCTCGTTCCCGGGTGGGGTGATCGATCCGGGCGACGCCGGCCCCCAAGCCGCGGCCCTGCGCGAAGCGCAGGAGGAGGTGGGCATCGCGCCCAGCGATGTGGACGTGCTGGGCCCGCTCGATGACGTCGTGACCCGCTCCGGCTTCCACGTGATCCCGTTCGTGGGCGTGCTCCAACGAGCGCCCTATCCGTACCGGCCCAGTCCCAAGGAAGTCGCGGAGGTGTTGGAGGTTCCCCTGAGCCACCTGCTGGACGTCGGCAATACCCGCCACTACACGGTCGAACGCCAGGGTGAGATGGTGATCATGTCCGAGTACACCTGGGGTGCCCATCGCGTGACCGGTGCGACGGCGCTGATGTTGCGCGGCTTTCTGGAGCTCGTCGCGGAGCGACTGGGGCTCCAGCGCTAAGCGCTGGGCTGACCGCCGCTGACCATGAGCACCTCGCCGGCGAGGGTGACGAAGAGTAGGCCGCCCGCGCAGGGGCGGAAGATCACCTCGATGCCCTCCACGATCTCGGTCGCGGCGATCTCCTTCGCGACCCACGTGTGCGGGCCGCAGCGCACGTCGGCGCGCGCCAGGCGGGGCCAGAGCACCACCTCCACCGTCCCAGACGGACTGCGGTGTTTTAGGCGATAGACGGGCGCGTCCGCCGACTCGCAGTACGGCTCCACGCGCAGTTCGCTACCGAAGAACGCGGCGATGGCGTGCGCGGCCTCGTCGGGGAGGCCGGCGAAGCGACGCGTCGGCCCTCGCTTCGCACCGCGCCGCGCGGCGGCGCTCTGTGAGGGGGCGTCAGGATCGCGGTCGGCCATCGGGAGGCTCCGGCCGGCGGGCGCGCCCGTCGGGATTGGTCGCCCGGCGCCGTTGTTCCGGGCGGGACCGGCGGGCGCGCAGGCGCTCGGCGATCGCCGGCTCCTGGCCGGTTTCGCCGGGCTCGTAGTAGCGATGCCCGACGAGCGGGTCGGGCAGGTGGGCTTGCTCGGGCGCGACGTGGTCGGGGTGGTCATGGGCGTACTGGTAGCCCGCGCCGTAGCCCAACGATCGCATCAGCCCGGTCGGCGCGTTGCGCAGGTGCAGCGGCACGGGCAGGGTGCCGTGCGCCTTGACGTCCGAGAGGGCGCGCTCATAGGCGCTGAGCACTGAGTTGCTCTTGGGCGCCAGCGCCAGGTAGAGGACGGCCTCCGCCAGAGGTAAAAAGCCTTCCGGCAGGCCCACGAAATGGACCGCCTGCTGCGCCGCGACCGCCACCGACAGCGCCTGCGGATCGGCCAGGCCGATGTCCTCCGCTGCCAGGATCACCATGCGTCGCACGATGAACAGCGCATCCTCGCCCGCTTCCAGCATCCGCGCCAGCCAGTAGAGGGCGGCGTCCGGGTCGGAGCCGCGGAGCGACTTGATGAAGGCGGAGATCGTGTCGTAGTGGGCGTCGCCGGCCTTGTCGTGGATCAGCCGGCGTTGGGCTACCTCCTCCACCAACTCGGCCGTCACCCCGGCCCCCTCGGCGGCGGCACGCACGCTCGACTCCAGGGCGTTGAGCGCCACGCGGGCGTCGCCGTTGGCCAGGGCGATCAGCGCTTCCATGGCCTCGGGGCCGACGGGCGGGGGGCGGGGCCCCAGGCCACGGTCCGGGTCGGCCAGGGCGCGATCCAGCAGGGGCCGGATCTGGTCCGGCTCCAGGCGCCGCAGGGTGTGTACCCGGGTGCGGGAGAGCAAGGGGCCGATCACTTCGAACGACGGGTTCTCGGTCGTCGCGCCGATGAGCGTGACCGTCCCGTCCTCGGCGTAGGGAAGGATGGCGTCCTGCTGCGCCTTGTTGAAGCGGTGGATCTCATCGATGAAGAGGATCGTGCGCTGCCCCTGGTCCCGGCGGCGTTCCTGGGCGTCGCGAATGAGCTCCCGCAGATCCGCCACTCCGCTGGACACCGCCGAGATGGGCGCGAAGAAGGCGCTCGTCTGCCGCGCGATGATGCGCGCGAGCGTGGTTTTGCCGCTGCCCGGTGGTCCCCAGAGGATGAGTGAGGGGACGTGGTCCGCCTCGATCGCCTGGCGCAGCGGCCGCCCCGGGCCGACGAGATGATCTTGGCCGGCGAACTCATCAAAGTCGCGCGGGCGCATGCGGGCCGCCAGCGGCGCCCCGGGTGCGGGCGCTTCCTGGTCGTCGAAGAGCGACCGGCTCGGCACGCGACGCTTCCGGGCGACGATCGGGCTTCCCTCTCTCTTGGAGCACGGCTCAGGGGGCCGCCCAGCCTCAGGATAGAGCCTCAGGATAGCGCCGGCGCCCGGTGCCCTGCGCCCGGTGCCCTGCGCAACTCGCCGCCGCCGTAGCGCTACGTGAAGGGGCGCTTGGGGCCGCGCTTCTTCTGCCAGGCGCGATAGAGCGACTCCGCTTTGCCCTGGGCGGTGCGCCAGTGTCGCTCGGGATTACTCTTCGCCTCCGGGTGGTCGGCGATCCAGGCATCGCGCACGTCCTGGGGCTGGAGGTGCCCGGCCATGGCGCCGCGGAGCAACGCGGCCCTGAGGATCTCATGCGCGGGCTGCGCTGGCACCAGCGGTTCGCCGGATGCCCCCGGCGGCTGAAAACGGCTGATGGCCACGTCGGCAAATCCGACGAGCGAGTCCGCATCGATGCCGGATGTGGCGTCCAGGATCTCCTGCGTGGCCTTCTTCTCCCGCACGAAGGGCGTTACCGCGGCGGTGTCCTCATGGATCTGGGAGAGCAACTGCATGGGAAAGCGTTCCCGCCGTTGCGAGAGAAGCGCCATGCACCAGAACGCGGCGCCGACGACATTGCTCAGCTCCCAGCCGGCATAGCCCTTGCCCCCCTTCTTGCCCCGGCGCGTGCGCAGCGGCGAGAGGAAGTCGGCCGCGGCGAGCTCCAGGACCGTCTTGCGGCGGCGACGGACGTCGTCTTCATAGATGAGCGCGCGGCCGAGGCGACGGAAGATGGCCATCTACAGCGCCAAGTGCACGATGGTCACGCCTTCACCGCCCTCTTCCTGGCTCGCCGGCGTGTAGCGTCCGACCAGCGGATGGGATCCCAGCAGTTGGCGCACGGCCTCGCGCAGCGTGCCGGTGCCTTTCCCGTGCACGACCTCGACCCGTGACAGCCCCGCGCGGAAGGCTTGGTCCAGGAAGCGCTCCACCGTCGGGAGCGCTTCGTCCAAGGTCTGGCCGCGGACCTCGATGCGCGAGCCGGGGTCGGCGATACTCACGGCGTAGCGCACGTCGCCGCGGCGTTCCTCGCGCTGTCCCAGCCGCTCCACCTGATCGCTGCGCACGCGCGTCCGCAATGATCCCAGCTGCACGGCCAGCATGCCGTCCGCATCGACGGCGGTGAGCGCCTCGCCGGGCTGTTCCAGGCCACGCAGGTGCACGACCGCGCCGGGGCGGATCGAGGCGGGATCGAGGCGCTCCTGCGGCGTCGGACGCCGATGCGACTGCGGCTGGCGGCGCTCGCGCCGCACCCGCTCCAGGCGGCGCTGCGCTCCCGCCGCGCGCTCGCGCGCCTGTTCGATTTCCGCTTTGCGCCCGGACGCCAGCCGCTTCTCGGCCGCGCGGATGGACTGGCGCAGGGCGCCGAGCTGGCGCTCCATCTCCATCTGCGTCTTGGCCAGCACTTCGTCCCGTTCGGCGTCCAGGCGATCCAGGCGCTGCCGGAGTTGGTCGCGGATCGATTCGGCCTCGTGGCGCGCGAACTCCTCTGCGCTGCGGGCGTCGCCCGTGGCGCTGCGATCACGCTGCAACTCCTCCAGCAGGCGCTCCATGCTCTGCTCGCCGGGCGTGTAGGCGGCCCGCGCGTCGGCGAGCACGGGGGCGGGCAGCCCCAGGCGCTCCGCGATGGCGATCGCGTTACTGCGACCGGGCAGGCCCAGCATGAGCCGGTAGGTGGGGGCCAGCGTCTCGTGGTCGAACTCGACCGAGGCGTTGATCAGCCCCGGCGTCTCGTGCGCAAAGATCTTCAGCTCCCCGTGGTGCGTGGTCGCGACGAAGGTGGCGCCCAGGCCGAGCAGTTGCTTGAGGATGGCGCGGCCCAGGGCGCTGCCTTCACTGGGGTCCGTGCCTGCTCCCAGCTCGTCCAGCAGCACCAGGCTCTGCGGGCCCGCGGCTTCTAGGATGCGGATGATGTTGCGCATGTGCGAGGAGAACGTCGAGAGCGACTGCTCGATGCTCTGCTCGTCGCCGATGTCGGCGGCGATCGTGGCGTAGACCGGGATCTGCGTGCCCGCTTCGGCGGGGACCGGCAGCCCGGCTTGGGCCATGAGCGTGAGCAGGCCCACGCTCTTCAGCGCCACGGTCTTGCCGCCCGTGTTGGGGCCGGTGATCAGCACGCCGCGCTGCTCGCCCCCGGCCACGAGAGAGATGGGCACCACTTCCCCGGTCAGCAGCGGATGGCGGGCCGATTGCAGCCGCAGCTCGCTCGGCGCCTCGACGATCCACGCCTGGTTCTCCCCTTCCGCCGGCAGGGGAGCATCGATGGCGGCGGCGAAGTCCGCTTTGGCCAGGGTCAGGTCGATCTCGGCCAGCGCCCGCACCGAGGCCACGATCGCGCCGGCCTCTGCCCCCAGCAGGCCGCTCAGCCGGCGCAGCACGCGCTCCACTTCCCGCTCTTCCAGCAGGCGCGCTTCGCGCCAGCCGTTCCCCAGCTCGACCGCGCCCAAGGGCTCGACGAACGCCGTCGCCCCGCTGGAGGAGAGATCGTGCACGACCCCGGGGACGTGGCTGCGCGAGTCGACCTTGATCGGGATTACATAACGACCGTCGCGCTCCGTGATGATCGATTCCTGCGCGTAGCCGCGGGCGAGCGTCTGGTTGAGGATGCGCTGGACGCGGTCCAGCAGCCGGTCATGGGCGACCTGCACGTCGCGGCGCAGCACGGACAAAGTGGGGCTGGCCGTGTCCAGGATCTCACCGCGGGGGCTGAGGGCGCGATCGATCTCGGCGATCAGGGGGCCGAACTCGCCGATGCGCTGCGCATCGGCCGCCAGGGCCGGGACCTGATCGGCCAGCGGAATGATGTGGTGGCGGGTGTGCCGGGCGCTGCGGAGGAAGGAGAGCGCCTCCAGCAACTCGCTCGCCGGCAGTTGAGCACCGCGCGCCGCCGAGTGCGCCAGCGGTGTGATGTCCGCCGCGCCGCCGAGCGCGAAGCTCGGCTTGATCCGTCGCAGACGCTTGCCCTCGGCGGTTAGGCGCTGTCGCCGCAGCACTTCGTCCACGTCGTCGCTCGGGACCAGGGTCCCAGCCAGTTCGCGGCCCATGGGCGAGGTGCAGTGCTCCGCCAGGCGGGCGGTGATCTTGGGGAACTCCAGGTATTCGAGCGTCTTGCTGTCCAGGGGCGTCCCCGATTCGGGCCTACTCCGCGTAGCGCCGGATCTCAAAGCGGAACAGCGCCGCGGGCGCGTCCGGCGGGATCTCCGCTTTGGCCCGGGCGATCGCAACTTGCTGCTCCACGTCTTGCACGCCGGCGAGGTCCGGCAGGAGCACGCCACGGCGCGGACCGGCCTCCACCACCACGCCGTAGCGCCGCACGTCCAGGTCGGTCGGGCCGGCGATCGGCTCGGGCGTGGAGAGCACGTCCACCTTGTACGTGAGCCGGTCAAGTTCGTGCGCTCGCACGGGGGGAAAGCGGGGGTCCGCCTCCGCCGCAGCGATGGCATTCTCGACGATCTCCGCAGCCACCGATGCGTGTTTGGGGCGCACGGTTCCCACGCAGCCGCGCAGCTCGCCGCTGGCGTAGATCGAGACGAAGGTCCCCGCCCGCTGCGCCTGCCACGCGGCGGGCAGCGCCCCGTTGGATTCCAGCCTGCGACCCTCGCGCACGTGGCTCTCCACGGCTGCGCGCGCCAGGCCCGTGACGTCCGAGGCCCCAGTGATGTCCGGAACAGGAGCGTCCGTTTCCGGCGCTCCGATCTCCACGAGGCCCGTCATATAGCCAACGCCCCAAGGGCCCTCGGCCGCGAGGATGCGCGGTCGCGCTTCATGGAGCGAGAGCGCACCCATCAGGATCGCGAGCGAGGGCACGGCGTCCTCGGCGGCGTCGCGCCGATAGGCGTCATCGAAGGCGAGCACCGCGCTCACGTCCCAGGCCTGGAAGGCGCGCTGGAACTCCTCTTCAAAGCGCGGCCCGGCCGGGTGGAAGCCGTAGGGGCCGTCGGAGTTCAGCGCGTGCGAGCCGTCGGCGCTGGCGATGATGGCGACGCGTCTGTCCGTCTTCGCGATGGCTTCGGCCATCGCGCAGCCCAGCTCGTGGTGCGCCTGCGGCGGCAGCAAGCTGATCGCCAGCATCACGACCGGTGCGCCGGGCGCGGCGTCCTGCAAAAAATGCAGCGGCACCCAGGCCGAGTGGTCGTCGCGCTCCCAGTCGCCGACGGCCTTGAGCGGGACGCCGCGCCGCTCGCACGCCTCGAGGATCGCCTGGACGAGCTCGGAATCGCACGAGCGCTCGAAGCGCAGCGCGCCGGCGCCGAAACGGCCCAGGTCGCCGCGCAGGGGACCGTCGAGGATCGCGAATCGGTCGGCGGCGACCGGCCCGTGCGGGCAGATCACGATCAGGGTGTCCGGGGCGGCCGCCGCGAGCCTCGCCCGCAGCGTTGCCAGGGCCTCGATGGTTGCGCTTGTCTCCCGTTCGCGACCGTGTCCGACGGCGGGCACGATGACCGGCGGGTGAGGCGAGACACAGGCGAACACCGGACGGCCCACGGGCATTCCCTTCCGCGCCCATTTTACGGGCAGATACGCCGGGAGCGACGCCGCGACGGCGCCTAGCGGCCCTCTCCCGAGAGGGCCGACCGCAGCGCCGTGACGACGGCGGCATCCTCGCTGGGGTCGATGGTGCGCGGGTCCAGCAGGACGGCGTCGTGCTCCACCCGCGCGATCAGCGGTGGGTCGCCGCCGCGCAGCGCCGCCGCCAGCGATCCGGCGTCTGTCCGCGGCTCTCTCAGGGCCAGGACGAACGTCGGCAGGCTCTCGTCCGGCAACGATCCCCCTCCCACCATCGATCGCGACGGCTCTACTGAGCCCGCCGCGATCGCCGTGCGCCACGCCTCCGCTCGATCGCGCAGCCCGTCGGCGGGCGCGGCGATCATCCGCCACACGGGGATCTCCGTCTCCGCTTGATCATGGAGGTAGTGCGCCAGCGTTGCGGCCAGGCCGGCGATAGCCGACTTGTCCGGGCGCAGCGCGCGCGCCAGGGGGTGGCGGCGCAGGCGCTCAATGAGATCGGCGCGACCGACGATCAGGCCTGCCTGCGGCCCGCCCAGCAGTTTGTCGCCGGAGAACATCGTGAGGTCCACACCGGTGGCGACGCTTTCCTGCACGCGCGGCTCCGGCGCCAGCCCGTAGCGGGTGGTGTCCAGCAGACAGCCGCTGCCCAGGTCGTCTAGGAGGAGCACGCCGGCGTCGCTCGCCAGCCGGCGCAGCTCGGTCAGCGCGGGCTGCGCCGTGAAGCCGACGATCTTGAAGTTGCTGGCGTGCACCCGCAGGATGGCCGCCGTGCGCTGGTTGAGGGCGTCGCCGTAGTCGTCGGCGTGGGTCCGGTTGGTCGTGCCGACCTCCACCAGCGTCGCGCCGCTCTGGCGCAGGACGTCCGGGATGCGAAAGCCGCCCCCGATCTCCACGGCCTGGCCCCGGCTCACGATCACCTCCCGGTCCGCCGCCAGAGCGGAGAGCGCCAGCAGGAGCGCGGAGGCGTTGTTGTTGACGGCCAGCCCCGCCTCGGCGCCGGTCGCCTCACGCAGGAGCGCGGTCAGATGGGCGAAACGGGAGCCCCGCTTGCCGGCGGCGAGATCGAACTCCAGGTTGGAATAGCCCCGGCCCGCCCGCTCCATCGCGGCCAGGGCTGCCGCGGACAAGGGCGCGCGCCCCAGGTTCGTGTGCAGGATCACGCCGGTGGCGTTGAGGACCGGTCGCAGCGAGGGCGTCGTCGCCCCTTCGACACTGGCGACGACTGCCTGCGCCAGGGCCTCCAGGTCGGCGCCGCCGTCGGCATCGGAGGAGGCTGCCAGCGACGCCCGCGCCCGGTCCAGCACGGCGCGCGCGTGGGTCGTGAGGCGGCCGTTCGGGTAGCGATCGCGCAGCCGCGCGACTGCCGGGTGCTGGAGCAGCCGATCGACGCTGGGCAATGTGCGATACGGGTTGGTCACAATCCCAACCCTACCATCGACGCGAAGTCGCCGGCTTGGTTGCTCCGCTTCGGCGGCCGCTCGTATCATCGGGACGGTCTTCCCTCAGGAGGTTTCTTCGTGAATCTGCGTGTGCCCGGCCCGACCCCCTGCCCGCCCGCTGTCCTGGAGGCGGTAGGGCGGCAGATGATCAACCACCGTGGACCAGAGTTCGCCGCGCTGTTGGCGCGCCTGACGGAGGGGTTGCGGCCGTTTTTCCAGACCGCCAACGACGTGCTCCTGATGACGTGCGGCGGTACGGGGGGAATGGAAGCGGCCGTCGTCAACACGCTCTCGCCGGGCGACCCTGTGCTGGCCGTCACGAACGGCGCTTTCGGTGACCGCTTTGCGGAGATCGCCCGGCTGTACGGCGCGGACGTCACCCGCTTGGAAGTGGAATGGGGCCGCGCCGCCGATCCCGAGGCGGTGCGAGAGGCGCTGCGACGCGGCGGCGACTATCGCGCTGTGCTCGTCACGCACAACGAGACCTCCACTGGGATCACCAACCCCCTGCGCGAGATCGCGGAGGCGGTCCATGCCCAGAGCGACGCCTTGCTCCTGGTGGATGCGGTCTCCAGCCTGGGCTCGATCGCGCTGGCGATGGACGTGTGGGGCATCGATGTCGTGGTCACCGCCTCGCAGAAGGGCTGGCAGGCGCCGCCCGGGCTGGCGATGCTCGCCCTCAGCGATAAAGCCTGGGCCGCCGCCGAGACGGCGGCCATGCCCCGGTTCTACCTGGACGCGCGCCAGTACCGGGACGCGGCCGCCAAGGGCCAGACGCCCGCGACGCCCGGAATCCCCGTCATGTACGGGCTGGACGTGGCGCTGGAGCGGATGCGCGCGGAAGGTCCGGACGCCATCTTCGCGCGCCACGCCCGCGTCGCCGCGCGCACGCGCGACGGCGCCAAGGCGCTGGGGCTGGAACTCTTCGCCGATGAGCGCTTCGCTTCCAACACGGTGACGGCCCTGCGCCTGCCCGACGGCGTCGACGGCGTGGAGCTCGCCAAGCAGGCGCGCGAGCGGCATAACACGGTGGTGGCGGGCGGCCAGGCGAGGCTCGCCGGCCGGATCATCCGCCTGGGACACCTTGGTTGGGTGGACGAGGCCGACATGGATCGAGCTCTGGAGGCGTTAGGGCGCAGCCTCAGCGAGCTGGGCCACCCCGCCCCCGCCCCGCCGCGCGCCTGACGGTGAACGAGCGCGTCCTCGTCGCTGACTCGATCGCGCGGGAGGGCCTCGACCTGCTGGCGCAGCGGGCCCGCGTGGATGAGCGCCCGGGCCTGAGCCCCGACGCGCTGATCGCCGCCATCCCCGACTACGACGCGCTGGTGGTCCGCAGCGAAACCAAGGTCACGCGAGCGGTGATCGAGGCCGGCGCGAAGCTGCGCGTGATTGCCCGCGCCGGCGTGGGCGTCGACAACATCGATGTCAATGCCGCCACGGAACGGGGCATCGTGGTGGTGAACGCCCCGGCGGGCAACACGGTGTCGGCGGCTGAGCTGGCGGTCGCGCTGCTGATGGCGCTGGCCCGCCGCCTGCCCCAGGCGGACAGCAGCCTGCGGCAGGGCGCTTGGGACCGCGGGGCGTTTGTCGGGGTGGAGTTGCGGGGCAAGGTGGCCGGCGTGATCGGGCTCGGGCGGGTGGGCGCGGCGGTCGCCCGGCGGCTGCACGCTCTGGAGATGACGGTGCTCGCCTGCGACCCCTACGTGCCCGATGAGCACGCGCGCATGTTGGGGGTCGAACTGGCGCCGCTGGAGGAGCTGCTCAAACGCTCCGACTTCATCACGCTGCACACGGCGCTCACCACGGAGACGGCCGGCATCATCGGGCGAGAGCAGATCGCGCTGATGAAGCCCGGCGCCCGGATCGTCAACACGGCCCGCGGCGGACTGGTGGACGAGACCGCGCTCTTGGAGGCGCTGAACACGGGACACCTGGCCGGCGCAGCGCTCGATGTCTTCGAGCATGAGCCCCCGGGCGACAACCCCTTGCTGCAACACCCGCGCGTGGTCTCCACACCCCACCTGGGCGCGTCGACAGCCGAGGCGCAGGAGCAGGTGGCCCTGGACGTGGCCCGCGAAGTGCAACTGGTGCTCGATGGCCGGCCGGCGACGGCGGCGGTCAACGCGCCCTTCGTCGATCCGGAGACGCTGGAGGTGGTGGGGCCGTACCTGGACGTGGCGAAGATGTGCGGCACGCTGGCCACGCAACTCGCCTCCGGCCAATGGCGGGCGGTGCGGATCGACTACGAGGGCGAGATCGCCAACCACGACGTCACGGCGCTCAAGGCGGCGACCATCGCCGGCCTGCTCGCCACGATCAGCGAGGAGCGCGTCAATTTGGTCTCGGTCAACAACATCATCGCCGGTCGCGGCTGGCAGGTGACCGAGGAGAAAGGGCACGAGGCCGCCCCTTACGCCAACCAGATCGCCGTGCGCCTGACCACCGCGGGCGGCGAGGTCCACGTCGCCGGCACCATCGCGCACGGCGAGCCGCACATCGTCGAGATCAACGGCGCCACGGTCGACGTCTCCCGCGGCGGAGAGCGCGAGGGGCACGCACACATCCTCATCTTGGAGAATGAGGACGTGCCCGGCCGCGTCGGCGCGGTCGGCACCCAGTTGGGAGCCATGGACGTGAACATCTCCGCCATGGATGTCGGCCGGCGCGACCGTAGCATGGCGCTGATGGTCCTCACGATCGACCGCGAGCTGAGCCCCGACGAGTCGCAGCGCATCGCGGCGATTCCCGGCATCGAGAGCGTGGTGCAGGCGCGGATCTAACCGCCGCCCGCTAGCGCCCCCCTAGCGGAACGAGTAGAGCACCACCCCCGTGGGCAGCTTGGGCAAGAAATAGGTGCTCTTCTGCGGCATGCGATCGCCGCAGTCGGCGCTGGCGAAGACCTGCTCCAGCGCGGGCGGGTTGAGCAGCAAGGCGCACCAGGCGCGGCCGTCCCGCACGGCGGCGAAGGCCGCTACCGCATCGTGGGTGTAGGTCATGGCCTCGCCCCCCCTGAGCGCGGCGTCGTCGACACCGAGGAGCGGCTCCAGGAGCGCCCCCTGCAGCAGGGCCATGTCCAGGTCGCGCCAGGACGGCGGCAGACGGGCCGGCAGCGCCGCCCGGGTGCGCTCGTCGGCGATCAAGAGATGGCAGCGCGACTCCTCCAGCCCCAGAGCGCCGATGGCCGGCGCACGGCCTCCGGCCTCCTGCATCCGGCGCAAGAGTGGACCCGGTCCCGCGCTCGGACCGCCCACCTCTTCGACCTGAAAGCGGGACCGCAGCGTCGCCACGAGGTTGGGCGGCCTCTGGCCGGAGTGAACCAGGCGGTGCGTCGCACTCACCACAAGGCCGGGGTCGGCGGCGCGGACGATGCCCATGAGCACGAAGTTCTCGGGCTCGTCACCCGTCCACGCCTCGGTCGCCGCGGCGCGCTGCTCGCGATCGGCCAACGCCGACTCGTAGCGGTGATGCCCGTCGGCGATGTAGACGGGCTCGGCCTCGAGCGCGGCTTGGAGGGCCGCGATCGAGGCCGGCTCGTTGATCACGCGCAAGCGGTGGTGGTCGCCCGCGGCGTCGACGCCCGCGGCCACGACGGGCCGGCGCAAGGCATCGGCGAGGAGCGCGCCCAGCCCGCCCCAGCGGTCCGGGGCGATCGCGAACACCGGTGAGATGTCGGCGCGGGTCGCCCGGCGCAGGCTCGCGCGCTCCTCCCGCGGACCGCTCATGGTCCACTCGTGCGGCCGGATCTCACCCGTGCCCCAGGGCGTGAGGCGGGCGCGCACGAAGAAGCAGAGCCGAATGCGCTCTCGCTCCTCGTGCTGGAAGAGATGCTCGTGCAGGTAGTAGCTCGGCCGCTCGTCGCGACGCAGGACGCCGCGACGCTGCCACTGCTCCAACTGTTCGGCCGCGCGGGCGATCGCCGGCTCCCCGGACGCCGACTCGATGTGGTTGATCTGGTACGGGCTGCGGGCGGTCAGGGCGGCCCGTTCGGCGGCGTCCACCACGTCGTAGGGCGGGCCCAGGACGGCGCCCCAGTCGTCGACGGCGGCGGGGTCATAGCGCAGCCCGCGAAACGGCCGCAGGTCCGGCACTGGGACCTCCCTCAGACTTCGGCGTTCGAGAGGGAGCATAGCAGCGGGCCGCGCCCGCCTGCGTCGATTGCCCGGCTGCGTTGATGATTGCCCGGCTGCGTTGATTGAAAGCGGGAGGCACGCATACACTCGCGGCCGGCCCGCCCGGCGGGCCGCTCCCATGATGAGCCGCAACTGCACGTTCTGCGCCATCGCTGAGGGCCGTGAGCCGGCCAAGGTCCGCTACGAGGACCGGGACGTGATCGTCTTCGAGAACGTCCTGGGCTGGTCGCGGGTCATGCTGCTGGCCGTGCCCAAGACGCATCGCACCCAGAGCGAGCTGTGGGAAGACCTGGGCCCGGTGGGGAGGGTAGCCGCGCAGATGGGCCGCGAGCACGCCTCCGACGGCTTCCGGCTGGTCTCCAACTTCGGGCAACTGGCCATGCAGAGCCAGCCCCACGGCCACATCCATATCCTCGATGGCACCGAGGCGCAACTGGAGCTGCGAGAGCAGCCGCGACGGCCGATCGTCCAGGTCGTGGCGAAGCGTGAGCACGAGATCTCCCGGACGGAGCACGCCGTCTTCTACGACGAGCGGCCGTTCGTTCCCGAGGCGCCGGTGACCGTCCTGTCCGTCCCGGCGGGACCCGCGCAGCCGCAGGCTGAACTATGGAGCGACATCCGCCGGTTCGGAGCGGACATCGTTGATACCGGTTGGTCCCTGAGTCCCAACGGGTTTCGGTTGGTCTCCAACTTCCCGGGCGACGTTCTCCTGCCGGGCGGGGAGCTGGGGCACGTGCACGTGCTGGGCGGGACGTTCCTGGGCGATTACGCCTGAGCGTCGGCCGCGACCGCGCGCTCGATGGTCTCCCGTTGCAGGCGGAAGAGGACCTCCAAGCCCTCGTCGGCGACGTCCAGGATGCTGTCCAGCAATCGACGCGGGAACGGCTCGCCCTCGGCGGTTCCTTGCACCTCGACATAGTCGCCGCCCGCCGTCTTGACCACGTTGAAGTCGACGTCGGCGCCGGAATCCTCGGCGTACGTGAGGTCCAGGAGCGCTGCGCCTTCCACCAGCCCCACGCTCGTGGCGGCGACTGCCTCATTCAACGGCAGCGCGCTGTAGATGCCGGCCGCCACCAGCTTGTGCATGGCCAGGGAGAGCGCCACGAATCCGCCGGTGATCGCCGCCGTGCGCGTGCCGCCGTCGGCCTGAATGACGTCACAATCGACGGTGAAGGTGCGCTCTCCCAGGATGTCCAGATTCGTGACCGCTCGCAGGCTGCGGCCGATCAGCCGCTGGATCTCCTGCGTGCGCCCGCCGGTGCGGGAGGCCTCGCGCGGCGTGCGCGTGTTGGTGCTGCGCGGCAACATGCCGTACTCGGCCGTCACCCAGCCGGCGCTGGTACCGCGCAGAAAGGCGGGCACACGCTCCTCCGTCGACACCGTGCAGAGAACGCGAGTGAGCCCCGTCTCGATCAACACGGATCCCTCTGGATGCACCACGTATCCCGGATGCATCGTCACCGGACGGATCTCGGTGGGCGTTCGGCCGTCGGCGCGGGTCATGGCAGAGAGTGTACCGGGACCAGCACCGAGCGTCGCGTTCAGGGAGGGGAGCGTTCGCTGTGATAACGGAGCGTCGCGCCGTCGGAGCGGAAGGTGATGGTGCCCAGGTGGTCGGTGCGCAGCAGCGTGGCCCCCGACAGCCGGTCCAGCACCTCCGCATGCGGGTGGCCGAAGCGATTGCCGGCGCCGGCGCTGATCACCACGATCGCCGGCTGAACCCGGCGCAGCAGCAGGTCCGTGGTGGAAGAGCGACTGCCATGGTGGGCCACTTTGAGCACCGTAGCGCGGAGGTCGCCGGGGCCCAGCGCCAGCGCCAGCTCCCCCGCCGCTTCGATGTCGGCCGCCAGGAGGAACTGCACCTCGCCGTGGATCAGACGCAGGACCAGTCCGCCGTCGTTGATCGCGGAACTGCTGTCCAGCCCCAGCGAGGGCGCTGGCGCGATCACGTCCAGGGTGATGTCATCGGCCAGCAGCAGCCGGTCACCCAGGGCCAGCGCTTGCACGGGCACCCCGCGTTCGCGCGCGGCCGCGGCTAGTCGTCGTCCTGCAGCCGTCCGCTCGTTCTCCGGCGTCACCAAGAGCGCCCCGACACGGTAGCGATCGAGGACGGCGAAAAGACCGCTGATGTGGTCCGCCTGCGGATGGGTTGCCACCACGAGGTCGATTTCGCGGTGACCGGCGGGCAGCGCCTCGCTCAACTCCTCGATCAGCGTCCGTTCGTTGGCCCCCCCGTCGATCAGGATGGTCCGGCCGGAGGGCGCCTGGATCAGGATCGCGTCGCCTTGCCCCACGTCCAGGGCGTGCACGGTCAAGGCGCCGTCGCTCCCGGCGGCGACCGCCCACCAGACCACGACGTTCGTCGCCACCAGCACCCCGGCCGCGAGCCAGGGCAACGGACGCTGGAGGCCCGCTAGGGTGCGCGCCGCCGCCGGCGACGGGGCCGGGCGGCGGCGGTGGAGCCAGACGCCGACGGCTACGAGCGCGCCGTACAGGACGAACGCATGCTCCAGGCCGAATCCGTCGATCCGCGCCGACGCGAACGGCAGGTCCGCCAGCCCTTCGCCAACCTCGACAAACCAGGACAGCGGCAGCCAGGCGGCGACCCAGCCCACGCTCTCCCCAAGCGATTCCGAGATTGCGCCCGCTATCCCGGTGATCAGGCTGCCCAGGAACAGGAACGGGAAGATCGGCGCGACGAGCAGGTTCGCCGGCAGCGCCACGATCGAGATCCGCTCGAAGTGCAGCGCGATGAGTGGCAGCGTGGCCGCCGTCGCGGCCACCGTCACGACCGCCGTTTCCAGCAGCGTGCGCGCCACCGTCGGGCTGAAGCCCTGCGACTCCGGATGCAGCCCGATCCACTGCGTCATCCGCTCGTGCAGAGGCGAGGCGAGCACCGCCAGCGCCGATGTTGCCGCGAACGAGAGCTGGAACGATAGGTCGGTGATGGTGCCCGGCGTGATCGCGAGCATGATCGCTGCTGTGAAGGCCACCGCGGGCGCCGCGCTCCCGCGGCGGCCCAGCACGCCCGCGAGCAGGAACATCGTCGCCATGATCGCGGCGCGCACGACCGGAGCGTCGGCGCCGACGAAAACCGTGTATACCCCGATCGACGCCAGCGCCACGAAGACCGCCCAGCGCCGCCCGATGATCCACGCCAAGCCGGCCACGATCAGCGTGGCCAGGATGACAACGTTGCTCCCCGAGATCACCACCAAGTGCGAGAGGCTGGTGGCGTTGAGATCGGCGCGCAGGGCCGGGTTCAGCGTGTCCCGCCGGCCGGTCGCGATGCCCTGTGCCAGCCCCGCCAGGGGCTCGTCCAGCGCCCGAGCGAGTGCCTGGTCCACGTCGCGCCGGGCGGCGGTGACCGCGGCCCGCAAGGGATCGCCTTGGTCACGTTCCAGGACGGTGACGTCGCCGGCCGTTCCGGTGGCGCTGATCCCCCGATCCGCCAGGAAATCGCGAAAGGCGCTGGCGCGATCGTCGGGCAACGCCCGCAGCGTCACGATGACGCGAACGCGATCGCCGTAGCGGTAGGACGGGCCCAGCGGGGCACGGAGCAGCACCGTGCCCTCGACGCGCAGACGCTCGCTGCCGAGGGCGACCGATTCCGCCGCCAGCCGCAACTCTTGATCGCGGCCACCGCGCGCCGCGTCCTCCAACAGAACGCCGGTGATCTCCAAGCGACGGCCTGTCAGGTCGGCGATGCTGCCCGGCTGCGGAGCGCCATCGTCCGCCCGTCCCAGACCGGCGGCGAAGAGCAACGGCAGCAGCAGCCCCAGCGCCAGCAAACAGCGTTGGCGCTGGGACGCGATGACCCCGCCCGCGGCGGCGATCCCTGCCAACACGCCGAGCTCCACCGCCGTCGATGCGAAGCCGGTCGCCGTCGCGACCCCGGCGACGAAGGCCAGTGAGGCCAGCATCAGGGGCGCCGCGGCAAGTGAGGCCGTCACGGAGCGACTCCGACGAACGCCTGCACTTGCTCGGCCGCGGAGTGCGGCCAGATCCCGCGGTCGACGACGTCTTGCAGCGAGGCGACCGGCCGCGCCGCCCGTGCTTCGATCAACGCCTGCGCGCGGCCCGGCCCGATGCCCGGCAGCGCCACCAGCTCCGCCGCCGAGGCGCGGTTCAGATCAATGCGGTGGCTGATGGGCTGAGGCCTGGACGGCGGTCCGCCCTCCGCGCGCCCGACGAAGACGGAGGCGCCGTCGAAAAGGCGGAGCTCCATCGCGGAGTCACTGCCGGCATCCGGCGCCAACCCGCCGGCGGCGGCGATGGCGTCGCCCACGCTGGCGGCGGCGGCGAGTTGGTAGTCGCCGGGTGCGGCCACCGCACCGCTGACGTGCACGCGGATGACGCGCTGCTCCGCTGGCAGGATCTGCGCCGGACCGCCCGACGCGCCGGGATCGGCGGCGAGCGCCGCGAGACCGGCGATCAGCAGGAGAAACAGCGCCGTGGCCGGCCACCAGACGGGCTGGCGCGAGAGCGCGCGCATGCGCCCGTCCTTCCCGCATCCCCGGGCGCCGCGCCGGCGCGCCACCGGCGATGCCAACGGCGAAGCGCCGTGCGCTGGATGGTATAGTACCGTCCACTCGGAGGACTCCTTTCATGATGGGCCGATCGCTTCTCGGCATCGCCGATCTGACGGCGACGGAGATCACGACGCTCGTCGAGACCGCGCAAGCGCAGAAAGCGGACGCGACCGGATCGCATCGCCGGGCGCTGGGCGGGAAAACCTTGGCGCTGCTGTTTGACAAACCGTCGTTGCGCACCCGCGTCTCTTTCGAGCAGGCGATGCGCCGGCTCGGGGGTGAGGCGCTCTACCTCTCGCCGGCGGAGGTGGGCTTGGGCGTGCGCGAGCCGGTCAAGGACGTGGCGCGCGTCCTCGGCCGCTACTGCGACGCCATTGCCTGCCGCACTTTCGCGCAAGAGATACTCGTGGAGTTGGCCGCCTACGCCGGGGTGCCGGTGATCAACGCCCTCTCCGACTGGGAGCATCCCTGCCAGGCGCTGGCGGACCTCGTGACGATCCAAGAGCACGGCGGCGCTCGCGGTCGCGTCCTGGCCTACGTCGGCGACGGCAACAACGTGGCGCGCTCGCTGGCGCTGGCCGCCACGTCGATGGGGATGCACGTCCGCCTTGCCTCACCAGCGAGCTACGCCCTCGATACGCCCAGCGCTGAGGCGGCGTCACGCCGGGCGGCGGACTCCGGCGGCAGCTTCCGCTCCCTGGAAGATCCCCGGGAAGCCGTCGACGGCGCGGACGTGGTCTACACCGATGTCTGGACCAGCATGGGGCAGGAGGCGGAGGCCGCGGCGCGGCGCAAGATCTTTGCGGGCTATCAGCTCTCCGCCTCACTGCTGGCCTGCGCCAAGCGCTCCGCGATCGTGATGCATGACCTGCCGGCGCACCGCGGCGAGGAGATCACGGATGAGGTGATCGAGGGCGCCCAGTCGGTGGTGTTTGATCAGGCGGAGAACCGCATGCACGCGCAGCAGGCGCTGCTCTGGCATCTCCTGCGCTAGAATTGGCCTCGGCGCGTCGGCGAGAGCGCACGGGCGGTCCTGTAGCCGCTGTCAACGGCGCACGCCGCGTTCAGAAAGATGTGGCCGGGAGCGAGCGGCCACCGGTTCGGGCTCCCGGAGCGTCGGATGGAAGACGACCTCTTTGACGACATCGCCGACGCGTTCTCCGGCTTCGGCTGGGCGGGCGTGTTGGAGGTGGCGATCCTCGCCCTGGTCATCTTCGCCCTGCTGCGCGTGGTGCACGGCACCACGGCGATGCCGGTCGTCCGCGGGGTCGCCATCGTCACGGTGGCCATCGTGGTCGTGGCCCGCGTCTTCGATCTGGGGGTCCTGAACTGGCTGGTGAACAACGCCCTGACCCTGCTGGTGCTGTTCGTGCTGATCGTGTTCCAGCCCGAGTTCCGGCGCGCCTTGGAGCGGGTGGGGCGCGCGGGCGTGCGATCCTGGATCGGCCTGGGGCGGGAGACGTACGAGCCGCTCATCCAGGTGGTGGCCAGAGCGGCGGATGACCTGGCGCAACAACACACCGGGGCGCTCATGGTGATCGAGCGCGAAACCGGCCTCCAGGAGATCGCCGACACGGGGGTCGCGGTGGATGCGCTGCCGACGCCAGAGCTGCTGAAGGGGATCTTCTACCCCCACTCACCCCTCCACGATGGCGCCGTGGTGCTGCGCCCCGAGCGGGTCGTGGCCGCCGCCTGCACGCTGCCCGTGTCGGCGGAGCCAAGCCGCCAAGCGCGGCATCTGGGGCTGCGGCATCGCGCGGCGCTCGGCATCAGCGAACAGACGGACGCGGTGGTGGTGGTGGTATCGGAGGAGACGGGCGCAATCTCGGTGGCGAACGATGGGCGGCTCTCGCCCCGGCTGAGTGGCGAGGGCCTGCACGCCCATCTGGCCATGTTGACCAACGGCACGGCGCGCGAACTGCGGCTGCGGGCCCACCGCAGGAGGGCGTAGCATGATCCGCTGGCCCGCCCCATGGCGGCTGCGCTGGCGGCGCGCCGGGGTCAACCTGCTGCTGGCGCTGGTGGCGGTGGCGCTGGCGCTGGTGATCTGGTTCCTGGTGACCGATGCGCAGGTCGAGACCATCGAGGAGCGGCTGGGCTTCGGCCTGGTGATCGACGCGGTCAACACGCCCAACGGCCTGGCCTTGGCGAACCGCTTCCCAACGGCCTCGATCACCATCGCGGGCGAAGAGTCCGACATCGCCGGCGTGACGCCGGAGGACTTCGCGACGACGGTCGACCTGACGGCGCTGGAAGTGGGTGAGCACTTGGTACCGGTCCGCGTTCAGTCGCTGGCCGACGGCGTGCGGGTGCGCGCGGTGGTCCCGGAGTCGGTGAACGTCATCCTGGAGCCGGTGGAGGAGCGGACGCTCGCGATCACGGTGGCGGTGGGGAACCCCCCGCCGCTGGGGTTCGAAGTGGGCGCGCCGCAGCTGTCCCTGGAGACGGTGACGGTGAGCGGGATTCGGCAACTCGTCGAACTGGTCGACGAGGTGGTGGCGGCGGTCGACCTGCGCGGCGCGACGGTGGACGTGGCCTTGACCACCACGCTCCAGGCCCGCACCGCCACGGGCGCGGCCGTGAGCGGCCTGCTGATTCAGCCGTCCGCCGTGGAGGTTCGAATCCCCATCCAGCAACTGACGTTCCGCCGGTCGGTGGCCGTTGAGCCGCAGATCGTGGGCAGGCCGGCGGCCGGATATCGGGTGCTGACCGTGGACGTCGACCCCTTGAGCGTGGTGGTGGTCGGCACGCTGGAGGCGCTCGAGCGCGTCGGCAGCGTCCCAACCGCGGCCGTCTCGGTGGAAGGCGCCGACGCGGACCTGGTCGCGGACGTGGACTTGCTCCCGCCGGGCGGGCTGGCGTTGGAAGAAGAAACGATCGTGCGGGTGCGGGTGCAAGTGGAGCCGCTGGTGCTGGCGACGGCGTTGGAGCTCCCGCTGGTGGTGACGGACCTCGCGGAGGGGCTCAGCGCCACGGTCGAGCCGGTGCTCGTCACCGTCGTCATGGATGGCCCGGCGCCCGACGTCGCGGATCTCATCCAGCGGCTGCGGCAGGTGTCCGTGAGCGCCGCCGACCTCGAGCCTGGTGAGCATTCCCTGCGCGTGGAAGTGGAAGCGCCGCCCGGAGTCACGGTGACGGTCATTCCCGGCGACGTGCAGGTCACGCTCGTGGTGGAGGAGCCATGACCCTCGCCGCCCCTGCCAAAAGCGGGCTGCCGCTGGTCGCGATCGTGGGCCGTCCCAACGTGGGCAAGTCTTCGCTCTTCAACCGGATCGTGGGCCGGCGGCAGGCGATCGTGGAGGAGGAAGCCGGCACCACCCGCGACCGCCACTACGGCGAGGCAGCCTGGCATGGACTGACGTTCGCCGTCGTGGACACGGGCGGCTTGATGGGCGAGGCCGTGTCCGGCCCCTACGCCACGCCCATCAGCGAGCAGGTGGGCCAGGCGCTGGAGGAGGCGGACGCGATCTTCTTCGTGCTGGACGTGCAAACAGGGGTGTTACCGCTGGACCACGATGTCGCGGCGTTGCTGCGTCAGGCGTCGCAGCCCGTCTACCTCGTGCTCAACAAGGCCGACAACGCCGCCCTGGAGGCCGAGACCGGCGAGTTCTTTCGGCTGGGCCTCGGCGAGCCGCAGACCGTGAGCGCCTTGCACGGGCTCGGCGTCGGCGACCTGCTGGACCGCGTCGTAGAACGGCTGCCGCAGGCCCCGGCCCGCGACGACACTGTCAGCTGCCGCCTCGCGATCGTTGGGCGGCCCAACGTGGGGAAATCCTCACTGGTGAACGCCATGCTCCAAGAAGAGCGCATGATCGTCGCCGCGGAGCCCGGCACCACGCGCGATGCCGTAGACACCGCGCTGGAGATGGACGGCAAGAAGATCGTGCTGGTGGACACGGCGGGCATCCGGCGCCCGGGCAGGCTCGGACGAGGCGTGGAACGCGCGGCGGTCACACGCGCCCGCCGGGCCATCGGGCGGGCCGACGTGGTAGCGGTCGTGCTGGACGCGTCGCAAGACATCGTGGCGCAGGATATGCACATCTTGGGGGCGGCGCTGGAGGCCGCCCGCGGTCTCATCTTGGTGCTCAACAAGAGCGACCTGATTAAAGACGATGCGGAGGTGCTTGATCGCCGGGCGCGGCAATTGCGCTGGCGGGCGCGTTTCGTCCCCTGGGCGCCGGCGATCTGGTCGTCCGCCCTCACGCGCCGCAACCTGGAGACGCTGCTGCGCACCGCGGTGACCGTCGCGGAAGAGCGCCGTCGGCGGATCCCAACCGGGAAGCTCAACGCCCTGTTGAAGCGGGCCACCATCGAGCATCCGCCCGGCGCGGTGCATGGCCGCGCCGTCAAAATCTTCTACGCCACGCAGACCGGCGTGGAGCCGCCCACCTTCCTCCTCTTCGTTAACTATCCTGACGGCGTGCATTTCTCCTATCAGCGCTTCCTGGAGCGACGGATTCGATCCGAGTTCGGGTTCGAGGGCGCCGCCCTGCGGCTGATCCTGCGCAAGCGGGGTGAGCCCAATGGCTGAAGCCTGGGTCACCGCCCTGCTGGTGGGCTATCTGCTGGGCTCCATCCCGGTGGGGCTGTGGATCGGCCGCGTGGTGGGCGGAGTCGACCTGCGGCAGGTGGGCAGCGGCAAGACCGGCGCGACCAACACCCTGCGACGCCTGGGCAAGAAGTGGTCCCTCCTGGTCCTCGGCTTGGACGTCTCCAAGGGCGCCCTCCCGGTGCTCATCGTCTACCTGGTCTGGGATAGCCCAACCGCCGAAGCGCTCGCCGGGCTGGCCGCGATCACGGGACACATCTATCCGCTCCTCGCCGGGTTCCGCGGCGGCCGCGGCGGCGCGACCGCCCTGGGCGCGATCCTTGTCCTCACGCCGCTGGCCGGGGCAGTGGCCGCGGGACTGACCATCGGCCTGCTGGCCACCACGCGCGTCATGTCCCTGAGCACCCTCGTGGCCTTGGCGGGCGGCGCTCTCACCCAAGCGTTGCTGGTCGCGTTCGCCGACGAGCCCACCGCGTACTATGCCTACGCTGTGGGAGCCTTCGTGATCATCTCCATCTCGCACCGGGACAATATCGTGCGTCTCCTGAAAGGGACGGAGCCCACGCTGGGGCGGACCAGAACGACGCCCAAGCTCGCGCCGCAGCCGCGAGATCAGCGCCCGTGAGCGCCCCGCACGCCCTGGTGGTCGGGACCACATCGTGGGGCTGCACGCTGGCCATGCAGTTCGCCCGAGCGGGCGCCCGGGTCACCGTCGCTTGCCGCACGCCCGAGGAAGCCGAGCGCCTAAGCGCCGAGCGCGAGGAGCGCCGGCTGCTGCCGGGAATCGCGCTGCCGGACTCACTGGTGTTCCAAGCGGACGGGACCGGCATAGGGCCGCTGGACGCAGTCGTCTTCGCCGTCCCTTCTCAGAGCTTGCGTGAAAATCTCCAACGTGTGCTGCCCGGCCTCTCCCGCCCGCTGCCGCCCCTGGTCAGCGCCTGCAAGGGACTGGAAGCAGGCAGCGAGTTGCGGATGTCGCAGGTGCTGGCGGAGGGCGCCCGCGCGATCGGCGAGGAGCCGCCGGTGGCCGTGATCTCCGGCCCCAACATCGCGCGGGAGGTCGCGCTGGGGCTTCCCGTGGCCACGGTCGTGGCCAGCAGCGACCCGCGGGTCAGCGAGACGGTGCGAGAGATGCTGATGACCGAGATGTTCCGCGTCTACACCAGCTCCGACGTGGTGGGCGTGGAGTTGGGGGGGGCGCTCAAGAACGTGATCACCATCGGCGTCGGGATCGGTGATGGGCTGAACACGGGCGAGAACGGCCGGGCGGCGTTCCTGACCCGCGGCCTGGCGGAGATGACCCGGCTGGGCGTGTCCCAGGGCGCCGCGCCCCTCACCTTCACCGGCCTTGCCGGCCTGGGCGACCTCATCGTCACCAGCGTCAGCCGACGCTCGCGCAACCGCCACGTCGGCGAGGAACTGGCCAAGGGGCGGCGTCTCGACGAGATCCTCGCCGACATGGTGCACGTGGCGGAGGGAGTGGAGACTACTCGCCCAGCCCGCGCGCTGGCCCGTCGCGCTGGCGTCGATATGCCCATCGTAGAAGCCACGCACCGCGTGCTCTTCGAAGGGGAGCGGCCCACGGACGCGATTCGGGCGCTGATGACCCGGGCGGCGCAGGACGAGCTGGCCGGCCTCCCTCGCGTGGACCCCGGGACGGCCGGCGAGGGCGGTTCCGCAGTGGCCGGGGATGGGGGGCGGCGCGTAGACTGAGATCGCAACGCGGCGCCCGGGCGGCGCGCCGCTGCGCCTTGGAAAGGCCCATGAACGCCGGACACGCGCCTCAGGCCTCACAGGTGGACCTGGAGGGACTCTTCGCCGCGCTCGCGGCGGGCACGCGCGAGATTCCGAGCGAAGACCTCACTGCCCTCAGCGACGTGGACGCAGGCGCGCGCCAGCGCGTGCGGGATGCAATGCGCTCGCTGGACCAGACGGCCCGCTTTGCTTTTCTGGAGCGGCTGATCGAGTTGGCGGAAGAGCGGCTCACGCTGGATTACTCCGCCATCTGTCTGGACTGCCTTGAAGACGACGTCGCCGATGTGCGGGCCCTGGCGGCCAGCGGCCTGGCCCAGTACGAAGATCCGCAGGCGCTGATCAGGCTGGCCGCCGTGGTCGCGGACGATCCGGACGAGCAGGTGCGCGTGGAGGCCGCCGCGGCGCTGGGGACATTCGCCCTCCAGGGAGAGTTCGGCCGGCTACAGCCGCGCCACGCCGACTTGGTCGCCAACACCCTCCGTGCCCTGGTCGAAGCCGGCACGGAAGCGCCCGTAGTCCAAGCGGCGGCGCTGGAGAGCCTCGGCGTGATCAGCGCCGAATGGGTGCGCGACCTCATCCACGATATTTACGCCGCCGACGATCCCGACCTCCGTGTCGGCGCCTTACGGGCCATGGGTCGCAGCGCCGACGTGTACTGGCTGCCGACCATCGCGGCCGCGCTCACCGCGCTGGATGAAGATGAGCGAGTGGCGGCGGCGTTCGCCGCGGGCGAGATCGGCGACGAGGACGCGGCGCCTCTGCTTCGCGATCTGCTGGAAGACGAAAGTCCTGAGGTGGTGCTGGCGGTCATCGCCGCGCTCGGCGAGATCGGCGGCCCGGAGGCCCGTGAGGCCCTGCAAGAGTATGCGACGCACCCAGACGCCGCGCTGCGAACCGCCTCGCAGGCAGCGCTGCAAAGCCTGACGCTCGGCGAGGACCCGCTGGAGTTGCGGAAGGGTGGGCGCTAGGCCGTGACACACCAACCGCGATTACGTATCGTGCAGGCCGTCTCCGCCGGCGGGGTGGTCTACCGTCAACGGCGCGGAACGATGGAGGTCCTGCTGCTGGAGACCCCCGGAGGCCAGTGGGGCCTGCCCAAGGGCACGCCGGGCGCCGAGGAAGCCCTGGAGCAGACGGCGCTGCGAGAGGTCGCCGAGGAGACGGGCCTGGAAGTCGCGCTCGAAGACAAAGTGGGCAGTATCGAGTACTGGTTCGTCCGCAGCGAAGAAGCGCGGCGCTTTCACAAGTCCGTACACTTCTGGCTCATGCGACCGACGGGCGGGAGCCTGGAGCAACACGACGCCGAGCACGTGAGCGTGCGCTGGTTCCCGATAGCCGATGCGGTCCAACGCGCCACGCACGAGAACACGGCCTCCATCCTGCGCCAGGCGGCCGCGCTGATCGAGCGCGCCGACGGACAGGCCGCGGGAGCCGCGCGATGACCACCGCGCAGGACAGCACGGTCGCCCGTGGGTCGCAGGTGGTGCTGCGGCAGAAGCGACTCGCCGATGCCCCGCACGATTACGCCTGGCGCTCCGACCTCGGCCTGGTCCGCTACGACGCCGCCAGCCCCATCCGCATGCCCTACGCGGAGTTCCTCGTCACGTATACGGCGGAATTGATGCGCCCCCCCGTCGCCCGGCGCGTTGTGGCCATCGATGATCTCCACGGCCGCCACATCGGCAACGCCATGTACTACAACATCGACTTCGGACGGCGGGAGGCCGAGGTGGGGATCACCATCGGGGAGCCCGCCTACTGGGGCCGCGGCTACGGCGCCGAGGCGGTGGGCTTGCTGGTGGACCACATCTTCACTGAGACGTCATTGACGCGTCTGTATTTGCACACGCTGGACTGGAATCTGCGCGCGCAGCGCAGCTTCGCGCGCGCCGGGTTCCGCGACTGCGGGCGCGCCCGCCGCGGCGGCCATCGCTTTCACGTGATGGAGGTGCGCCGCGAGTGGCGCTGGCAGCGGGACTACGCGCGCCGCGCCGTCACCCGCAGCGGCGACAACTAACCTGACGAACGCGAAGGCAGCGTGACTACCGCCGTGCCCGGTGTGGTGGGCTCCCCTTGCTCGTTCTCGCTCCAGATCTCCAACTCCACGATGTTGTGCCCACCCTCTTGGTGCTTCTTCACCACCCGCCCTCGCTGCGTGAGCCGCCGATCGGGGAGGTCCATGCCTCGGTAGGAGCAGGCCAGCCGCTTGATGCGCCCGCCCGGCGCGATCCAGCGGTGCACCACCTCGCCCAGAAAGGCGTGCTTGAGCGCACCGTGGACGATGATGCCGTCCAAGCCCGCGGCGATGGCGAAGTCCTTGTCGTAGTGGATCTGGTAAAAGTCCCCGGAGCCGGCCGCCCAGAGCGCCAGTTGCAGCGTGCTCGGCCGCTTCTCCAGGTCGGGGATCGACGCATCCACCTCCACGTCTTCGAAGTACACCTGCTCGCCCATGGCCTAGCTCTCCTTCTTCTCGCCGTACGAGAGGCTCGTGTTGCGCATGACCGCCACCACGGTACCGTGCTGATTCTTGTAGGTGATGGAGGTCACTTGGATCAGCATCGGGCCGCCCAGCGCCGAGGAGTAGCGCTCGTTGAAGCCCTCGATTTTCGCGCTGGCCGTGAGCAGGTCCCCGGCGCAGATCTCTTCGTCGAAGTACTCCACGTCGTTGCCGCCGTTGAGGATCTGGGCGTAGGGCGTGTCCATGCGCGGCAGGAAGCCCTCCGGCCGGCCCCAGATGGTGTCCGGCCAGGAGGGATCGAACACGATACTCCCGAGATAGCCCGGCGGGGCGGGTAGGTCGCGATGGCCGCGGCGACGGGCCTCGTCGCGGTTGTAGAAGACGCGGTCCTCATAGCCCACCGCACGGGCAAAGGCGCGCACGCTGCTGGTGGTGACCTCGAACTCGGCCGGGACGCCGTCCACGCCGATGCGGGCGCGCATGGCGTCTGTGACCACGGAGGGGAATGCTTGGTCGTCGCTGGGCACCGCGGCTCCCTTCTGCCGGGCCCGGAATCAGCCCGGCTGCGCCGCCGCGTCCGGCGCGGCGTCCTGGACGGGTGAGGTGCTGATCTCCTGCTCGGTCGAGAGGTCGACGGCGTGGAAACGCCCCCCCTTGAGCTCGCGCACCAGGTCGCGCCAGTCGGAGATCTGATCAGACTCGAAGTACGTCGCGACCTTGCCGATGTCGTGCACGGCATGGGAATCGGTGCCGCCGGTCCCGGGCAGCTCCATCAGCTCGCAGAGCTCGCCGCTGAAGCGGTTCTGCCGCTCCATGGCCCGTCCGTTGAGATGCTCCAGCGCCACGCACATGCGGAAGGCGGGGTTCCGGGCGGCCCGCTCCAGGGCGCGCCGCCAGTCTTCTTCCTCGTCGCGCCAGGGCATGAGCCGGCGGTAGGGGTGCGCCGCGACCAGCGTCCCGCCGCGCTCGTTGACGTGATCCGCCAGCGTCTGCACGCGGTGCATTCCGAAGACGTATTTCTCGACTCCGTAGGAGAGAATGTGGCCGTCGTCGGTGCTGATCTCGACCCCGGGGAGCACCAGGAAGTTCGTCTCCTCGCAGAGTTCCCGCAGATCCGCGGGGTCCCAGATGGCGTCGTGCTCGGTGACGCAGATCCCGTCCAGGCCCGCCGCGCGGGCCCGCTCCACGAGGTCCCTTGGGTCCAGGACCGAATCGTGCGAGCGCGGCCACGTGTGGTTGTGCAGATCGATGAGCATCGCTTTGGGCGCAGGCTTGCGACCCACGCGATGCTCAGTCTAGGCGGGCGACTCTGCTGTCACAACCGAACCGGCGTCGCCGGGCGCGGGCTGCGCGCCGGCCGCGTCCTTCTGGTAGATGCGGTAGCGCTTGTAGAGCCGCGCGCCGACGCTCTCAATGCTCTTGTTGACCAGATCATTGTCTTCCAACACCCAGCCCAGCTCCGCCCACTCGTAGCCGCAGCGCTTGCCCGAGTGGTGGATCTGCCCCCATAGCAAGGCAGCGACGCCGGCGCTGAAGTTCCGGTGGTATTGCGCGCGCATGCCCAGGAGGATGCAGCGGCCACGGGGAGAGCCACGCCAGAGGCGCCACTTGAGCTTGATCGCCCCGAGCGGGAACAGGCGGCCGTCGATATCGCGGATGACGTGGTTGAGGTCGGGAACCCCCACCACCATGGCCGCCGGCTCACCGTCAATCTCGATCATCGACGTGGTCCCGGGGCTGGCGAACTGGTTCAAGTCGTCGGCCAGTTGGTCGGCCTCGGCTTCGCTGATGGGGACGAAGCCCCAGTTGTCGGCCCAGCCCTCGTTGAAGATCTGCGCGGCGATGCGCACGTCGCGATGGAAGTGCTTGCGCTCGAACTCGCGAATGTGAACGTTAGGCCGGGCCGCCACGCGGTCGTAGAGGGCGGCGAGGCGCTTGTTGAGCGTGCCCAGCGCATACGACCAGGCGTATAGATCTTTGGCCTTGCGGTATCCGGCGCCTTCCATGAGGGCGGGGTAGTAATCGCGCGAGTGCGCCATCCCGACCGTCGGCGGGGTGTCCCAACCTTCGATCAGGATGCCCACTTCCTGGTTCATGGTGAAGGAGATGGGGCCGCGCACCCAGTCGACTTGGTGCTGGGCCAGCCAGTCTTCGGCGCTCTCCAAGAGCGCCTGCGCGACCGCGGGATCGTCGATCGATTCGAAGAAGCCGAAGAAGCCACCGCGCTCGTTGTGGGTGGCGTCGTGCACCGGGTTGAGGTGCGCGGAGATGCGTCCCACCACCTCCCCATCGCGCTCCGCGAGGAACAGCTGCGCCGTGCCGTAGGTGAGGAAGGCGTTGTGCCGGGCGTCCAGCTGCCTGGCGAGTTGCCGCCGCAGCGGCGGCACCCACATGGGGTCGTCGCGATACACCTTCCACAGCAGCTCGATGAACCTCCGCCGCTCCTTGTCGAATCCGATCGGGCGGACTTGAAGGCTCATGAACGGTTGGCCATCATCGCGAGTCCTCGGGACGCCTTCCTGGGTCGGCCTGTCAGAGTGTGCGGTCTTGAGACCGGCCCAGAGGCCGCGCCTGAGACTGGTCCCGACGTCTGCCCCTGTGCCGCCCCCTGCGCTGCCCTCTGTGCCGCCCCCTGTGCCGCCCCCTGCGCCGATGGTATACTCCGGCTCGCGCCGCTTCTCACAAGCAGCGAAAGGGCCGCGAGGTGCTGGAGCAATATAGCCACCTTGCCATCCTCTTGCTGTTCGCGCTCGCGTTCCCTTCGCTCCCCCTCATCACGTCCTGGGCCATGTACCGATTGCAGGTGCGGCCCCGGATTCCCAATGTCGTCAAGGCGGACACCTACGAGTGCGGGGTGGAGACGGAAGGCCCCACCTGGGTGCAGTTCAACTTTCGCTACTACCTCATCGCCCTGATCTTCGTGCTCTTCGACGTGGAAGTCATCTTCCTGTTCCCGCTGGCGGTGGCGCTGGACGACGTGGCGACCTTCGGTCTGGTGGCCGGGCTGATCTTCATCGGGGTGCTGGCGCTCGGCCTCGTGTACGAGTGGAAGAAGCGCGCCCTCGAGTGGCGCTAGCGTGACGGCCGCGCTGGACCCTCGGGTCGTGGCGGAGAGGCTGGCTGCGGCGGTCCCCGGCGCTGTCCGCGCCGCTGATTCGACGGCGCTGGTGGTGGAGCCGGCGCGGCTGCCGGAGGCCGTGCGCTACTTGGCCGACGACGCCGACCTCGACCTCAGCTACCTCTCCAACCTGACCGCCGTCGATCGCGAGACGCACTTCGAGGTCGTCTATCATCTCCAGTCGCTGGACCGCAACCACATGCTCACGCTCAAGACGCTCGCCGATGACCACGACGCCCCCCGCGTGCCCAGTCTTGTCGCTTGCTTCCACGGCGCACACCTGCAAGAGCGCGAGGTCTATGACCTGATGGGCATCCGCTTTGATGGCCACCCGGACCTGCGGCGGATGTTCCTCTGGGATGGCTTCCCGGGCTTCCCGCTGCGCAAGGACTTCTTGGGGATGCCCGGCGACCTGCGCGCCGGCCTGCCGGGATTCCCGCACGAAAGCGGTCGCAACGCCTGGCCGGTCCCCGGCGGCACGCCGCAGATCCCGGAGGGTTAACCGCAATGTGCCCGGAATCGCCGCCCACCAGCACCCGCTCCGAGCCGGTCGTTGTCAACCTGGGTCCGCAGCACCCCTCCACGCACGGCGTCTTCCGCCTCAAGGTCACGCTGGACGGGGAGGTGGTGCAGGACGCCGACATGATCATCGGCTACCTCCACCGCTCGATGGAGAAGCTGGCCGAGGAGCGCACGTTCACGCAGAACATCCCCTTCACCGACCGCATCGACTACCTGGCGGCCATGTCCAACAACCTCGCTTACTGCCTGGCGGTGGAGAAGCTGGCGGACATCCAGGTGCCGCCGCGGGCCCAATGGTTCCGCGTGCTGTTCGCCGAGCTCCAGCGGATCGCCAGCCACTCGCTGGCCAACGGAACCTTCGTGAACGACTGCGGCGCCTGGCAAACGCCGTTGATGTACATGTTCCGGGAGCGGGAAAAGGTCCTCGACATGTTCGAGATGACCTGCGGCGCACGCCTCACCACCAACTACATGCGCATCGGCGGCGTGGCCTTCGACCCCCCGCCCGAGCTCTTGCCGGCTGTGCGGGCCTTCCTGGACGAGATGCCCGATCGCATTGCGGAATACGCCAGCCTCACGGTCGACAACGAGATCCTGGTGGTCCGCTCCCGCGGCGTGGGTGTGATCAGCGCCGAGGCCGCTATCAACGCCTCCCTCAGTGGTCCGGTGCTGCGTGGTTCCGGCGTGCCCTGGGATCTGCGCAAGGCCGATCCCTACTGCGTCTACGACCAACTCGACTTCGACGTCCCCGTCGGCCGCAACGGCGACTGCTACGACCGCTTCATCGTGCGCTTGGAGGAGGTGCGACAGAGCGTGCACATCCTCAAGCAGGTCGTCGATAACATTCCCGGCGGCCCCTGGCTCACCGACGTGCCCTTGCACTTGCGCCCGCCCGAGGCGGAAGCCTACGCGCGGGTGGAGTCGCCGCGGGGCGAGCTGGGCTTCTATGTCGTCAGCGACGGCGGCCCGACGCCGCTGCGCTTCCACTGCCGCGCCCCCAGCCTCATCAACCTCACGGCGCTGAAGCAGATGAGCGTGGGCGGGACCCTGGCCGACGCCATCGTCACCCTCGGCTCCATTGACATCGTGGTCGGTGAGATCGATCGATGACCGCTCTCCTCGCCGCTTGGTACGACCTCCGAGACCTCAGCGGCATCAGCCGCGAGATCACCGAGTGGGTCCAGGGCTGGGGCCCGGAGTGGCTGGCCTCGGCGCTGTCGGGCCTGATCGGCTCCCTCGCGATTCTTGCCGTTGTCGGCCCCACGCTCCTGCTGCTGATCTGGGTGGAGCGCAAACTGATCGCGCGCATCCAGGTGCGCTACGGGCCCAACCGCGTTGGGCCGCGCGGTCTGTTCCAGCCCGTCGCGGACGCCATCAAGCTGATCCTCAAGGAGGAGCTGGTGCCGCGCGCGGCGGACAAGTGGCTCTTTTTCTTGCCGCCGGTGCTGGTCTTCATCCCCGCGCTCCTGGTGTGGGGCGTGTTGCCGTTCGGCCCCAACATGCAGGTGGCGGACCTGAACGTCGGTGTGCTCTACCTGCTGGCGATCTCGGGCACTAACGTGCTGGTGATCTTCATCGCCGGCTGGGCGTCCAACAACAAGTACGCGCTCTTTGGCGCGATGCGCGTGATCGCCATGACCATTAGCTATGAGGTGCCCGTGGTGCTGTCGCTGCTCGCCGTGGTCTTCTTCACCGGCAGCATGAGCCTGAACGGCATCGTGCAGTGGCAGCAGCAAGAGGACCTGATCCTGCTCCTGTTGCTGCCGCTGGCGGCGCTCACGTTCTTCATCGGCGGCACGGCGGAGCTGAACCGCACGCCCATGGACATTGCGGAGGCGGAGTCGGAGATCGTGGCGGGCTACCACACGGAATACTCGGGCATGCGCTTCGGGCTGTTCTACGCCGTGGAGCTGCTCAACGCGTTCGCCCTCTCTGCCTTAATGGCGACGTTCTTCCTGGGCGGATGGTGGCTCTGGGGCCTGGAGGAGTGGGTTCCGAGCTGGCTGATCCTGCTGGCCAAGACCTCGATGGTCTACTTCGTCCTCATCTGGCTCCGAGGGACGCTGCCCCGCCTGCGCATCGACCAACTGATGTCCTTCTGCTGGAAGTTCCTGGTCCCCGCCGGTCTGCTCTTCATCGTCGTGGCGGCGGTGGAGCGGACTGTGCTGCTGGAGACGGATTGGGACCGCACGGTCGCGTTACCCGTGATGGCCGTGATCAACGCGGCGATCACGTTGGCGGTCGTGGTGCTCTACGCCCGGACGGCCGGCGGCCCCCTGGCGCGCCTGCCCCACGCCCCGATCATGGCCCGCGGCCGCGTGGGCGGCTTGCGCGCCGCGCGGGAGCTGGCCGAGGCGGCTGGGGGAGGGGACTAGGGCGGCCCCAGGAGCATGGATAGCGTCGGCTACCATCTGGCGTTCTGGTCGCTCGCGGTCATCTCCGTGGGGGCGGCGCTGGGCGTCGTCGTCAGCCGCAATCTCATCCATGCCGTGATCTTCCTGATCCTCGCCTTCGTCGGCGTGGCCGGTCTCTACCTCGTGCTCTCCGCCGAGTTCATCGCCGTCGTCCAGGTGTTGGTCTATGTCGGCGCGATCTCCGTGCTGATGCTGTTCGCCATCCTCCTCACGCCCCGGGCCGCGCGCGACAACGCGGAGACCTCCATGCGCTACCCGGCCACCATCCTGATGGGGCTGGTCACCGCCGCGATGGTCTTCGTGGCGGTAGAGACGGATTGGGCCGCCGTGCTCGATGATCCCGTCGCCGAATCGCCGCGGGTGATTGGCCAGTCGTTGATCAATGAGTTTGTGCTGCCGTTCGAGATCGCGGCGGTGTTGTTGACGGCCGCGCTCGTGGGGGCCATCGCCCTGGCCCGCGAAGACCCCGAGGACGCGCCCCTCCACGACGAGAGTCTTGCCATGGAGGCGCGCCGGCCCGGGCCCCACGGGCCCGGGCCGAGCCCTGACGATGGCGACGGCGGAGGCAGCGCATGACCATCGGGCTGGAGCACTTCCTCGTGGTTGGCGCCCTGATCTTCGGCATCGGGCTCTACGTGGCGCTGGCGAAACGCAACGCCATCGCGGTGCTGATGGGCGTGGAGCTCATGCTGAACGCGGTCAACCTGACGCTGGTGGCGTTCGGGCGCTTCACCGTGACGGACGTCGCGCTCTCGACGCAAGTCTTCGTGATGTTCATCATCGCCACCGCCGCGGCCGAGGTGGCGGTGGGGCTGGCGTTGGCGATGGTGGTCTATCGCAACCGTGACACCATCAGCGTCGACCGCATCAACCTGATGAGGTGGTGACGCGCGCATGTGGGCTGAGCTGACTGAGGTCCCCAACCGCTACATCGCGGAGACCTGGCGGGAGCTGTTCCACGCGGAGGGCATTGCCATCCGCCTGATCGTGCCGGCGGATCGCGCCGACGAGGGGGACTTCGCCCCCCGCAAGCTCTACGTGCCCGATTCCAAGACCCACGTCGCCTACGAGATCATGCGCAAGATCTGATGAGCGAGCCCGTCCCCGAAGCGATCCTCTGGCTCATCTTCTTCCTGCCGCTGGCGTCGTTCGTCACGATCACGCTGTTCTTGCGCGACGCGCCGCGGCTCGCGGGCCTGCTGACGGTGGGGGCGGTGGGGCTGGCCTTGGGCTTCTCGCTGTGGCCGCTGGCGGAGGCAATCAGCGGCGACGGCCGCGGCATGGGCTTCGGCACGCACGAGCTCGTCGACGTCGGCTCGTTGGTGATCAATGTCGGCATCCGCCTGGACGGGCTCACCGCCGTCATGCTGGTGGTGGTCTCCGGCGTTTCGTTCATCGTGCAGGTCTACTCCACCGGCTACATGCGCGGCGACGGCGGCTACACGCGCTACTTCGCCTTCATGTCGCTGTTCACCTCGGCGATGCTGGGGCTGGTCCTGGCCGACAACCTCGTCATGCTCTTCGTGTTCTGGGAGCTCGTCGGGCTGGCCTCGTATCTGCTGATCGGCTTTTGGTTCCATCGCCCGGCCGCTGCCGCGGCTGCGAAGAAGGCCTTCCTGGTCACGCGCGCCGGCGACCTGGGCCTGCTGGCCGCCCTGATCCTCATCTGGGAGCGCACGGGCACGCTGGACATCGCCGCGATCAACACGGACGTGCTGGCGCTGGTGGAGGTGGGGCTGCTGGGACAGACGATGCTCACGCTCTTCGCGCTCGGTCTGGTCGCGGGGGCGGTGGGCAAGAGCGCGCAGTTCCCGCTGCACATCTGGCTGCCCGACGCGATGGAGGGTCCGACGCCGGTCTCCGCTCTCATCCACGCCGCCACCATGGTCGTCGCGGGGGTGTACCTGCTGGCCCGGTTCTTTCCCGTGCTGGAGGCCTCGGCCACCGCCGGCGATCTCATCGCCTGGATCGGGGCCGGGACGGCCTTGGGCGCGGCGCTCCTCGCCGTCACCCAGACCGACATCAAGCGCGTGCTGGCCTACTCCACCATCAGCCAGCTGGCGTACATGATGTTTGCGCTGGGGATCGGCGCCTACGGGGCGGCCGTTTTCCATCTCATGACGCACGCTTTCTTCAAGGCGCTGCTCTTCCTGGGCGCCGGCTCCGTCGGCCACTCGACGAATACGTTCGATATGCGCCGCATGGGCGGGCTGCGGTCGACGATGCCCGTGACCTACATCACGTTCTTGATCGGGGCGCTGTCGCTCTCGGGGGTGATCCCGCTGGCCGGGTTCTGGTCCAAGGATGAGATCCTGACCGCGGCCTGGTCGGAGCAGAAGGTGATCTTCGCCTTTGGCCTGGCGACGGCCGGGCTGACGGCGTTCTACATGTTCCGCGTCATCGTGCTCACTTTCCACGGCACGTATCGCGGCGGCGAGCAGCCGCAACCCGGCGAGCACGGCGTCGACCCGTCCCACCCGCACGAGGCGCCGCCCAGCATGAGGTGGCCGCTGGTGGTCCTGGCGCTGCTGGCGATCACCGCGGGGTTCCTCACCTTCGGCGGCGAGTTCCAAACCTGGGTGCTGGGGGCGCTGCCGGAGCCGGAGTTGGGCGAGTTCGAGTTCGACGTCGGGATCTTCATCGCTTCCTCCGTGGTGGTGGCGGCCGGCATCAGCGGGGCGCTGGCGCTCTACCAGTGGCGCGCGCGCGACGTCGCCGCCTTGCGCGCCAGCCGGCCGCTGCTGCCGCTGCACCGCCTCCTGGAGAACAAGTTCTACATGGACTACTTGGTGGAGGATCTCTTGGTGCGGCGCGCCTTCTACGGCGGCGTCGCGCGCGCGATGGCGGCCTTCGACGCGGTCGCGGTCGATGGTTTCGCCAACGGTGTCTGGCGCGGCACGTTCGAGACCGGCCGCTGGGGACGGCTGGTGCAGAACGGCCAGGTGCAATCGATGGCCGTGGGGCTGGTGGCGGGCGGTGTCATCATCTGGGGCGCCGTGGTGCTCTTCTAAGGGAATCGAATGGGAGACGGTTTTCCGATCCTGTCTGTCCTCGTCTTCCTGCCGCTGGCGGGGGCGGTGCTGATCGCGCTGCTCCCCGGCGAGCGGGTCTCCTGGACGGCGCCCCTGTTCCGCCGGGTGCCCGGCGACGCCCAGACTCGGGCCAAGTGGGCGGCGCTGGCGGTGGCCGTCACGACGTTCGTCATCGCGCTGGTCTTGTTTGTCTTGCTCGACCGCAACGACAGCGGCTTCCAGTTCACCGACGAGTTCCTCTGGGTCAAGGCGGAGGACGTCGGCTTCGATATCTCCTACGCCCTCGGCGTCGACGGGCTGTCGATGCCGCTGGTGCTGCTCACCGGCCTCTTGACCGCGGTGGCGGTCCTCGTCTCCTGGCGCGTGGACCTGCGGCCCAAGGAGTACTTCGCCTGGCTGCTGGTGCTGGAGAGCGCCGTGCTGGGCGTCTTCATGGCCACGGACCTGATCTTCTTCTTCCTGTTCTGGGAGCTCGAGCTCGTGCCGATGTTCTTCCTCATCAGCGTCTGGGGCAGCGGCCGGGCGAGCTACTCCGCCTTGAAGTTCGTCCTCTTCA
Organism: Dehalococcoidia bacterium; assembly: GCA_963663235.2. GTDB lineage: Bacteria > Chloroflexota > Dehalococcoidia > Bin125 > Bin125. The sequence goes on along the minus strand of CAXXNO010000002.1, from coordinate 21,143 downwards.
CCTTCACCGGCTCCGCCTTCATGATCGTGGGCTTCCTTGTCATGGGTGTGGCCGCCGGGACGTTCGATATGCGCCTGATCCAGGAGTCGGCCCTGACCGCGGCCGTCCTGCCCGTGCCGGTGATCTTCGCTTTCGTCTTCCTGGCGTTCGCTGTGAAGTTGCCTGTGGTGCCGCTGCATACCTGGCTCCCCGACGCCCATACCGACGCGCCCACCGCCGTCTCTGTGCTCCTGGCGGGCGTGCTGCTGAAGATGGGCGGCTACGGGATCCTGCGGCTGCTGTTCACGCTCATGCCGGACACCGCCGGCGACGCGGACGTCGCCCTGGCGATCGTCGGCACGGTGTCGATCGTGTACGGGGCGATCATCACCATGCGGCAGACGGACCTGAAGCGGCTCGTGGCCTATTCGTCCGTGTCGCACATGGGCTTCGTGCTGCTGGGCGTGTCGGCGCTGGGCGTGGTGGGGATGACCGGCGCGGCGATGCAACTGGTCACGCACGGTTTGATCACGGGCTTGCTCTTCGTCGTTGTCGGGATGGTCTACGACCGCACGCACACCCGGGAGATCGGAGCGATGCGTGGGCTCATGCATCATCTGCCGCTGCTCGGCGCGGCGATGGTCTTTGCCGGGCTGGCGGGCATGGGGCTGCCGGCGCTGGCGGGCTTCGTCGCCGAGATCACCGTGTTCCTGGGCGCCTTCGGCCGCCACGAGCCGCAGACGCTCGTGGCGCTGGTAGGGGTTCTGCTGGCGGCGGGGTACCTTCTTTGGGCGCTGCAACGCTCGTTCTTTGGGCCCCGCGACGATCGCTGGGCGCACCTGGAAGACATCCGCTACTGGTGGGAGGTCACCGCCGTGGGCTCCCTGGTGGCGCTGATCGTCCTGCTGGGCGTCTACCCCTCGGTGGTGATGGACGTCTTGGAGATGGGTGTGGAGCCCATCGCGGAGGGCATCGCCGCCGTGCACCCTGACGTGCGCGACAGCGCTGGCATCAGCCTGGCGCTGGGCGGAGGCGGTCCCTAGTGCTGGGCGACGTTAACCTCCTCGGGCCCGAGCTCGTGCTGATGGTCGTGGGCGGCTTCTTGCTCGTGGCCGAGGTCTTTGTGCACGATCGGCGGGTGCTGGTGGCGACGGCCGCGGCCGCCGTGCTGGGCGCCATCGCCTACAGCGCCGTGCTCCTCGTCGACGGCAAGGCCGGCCGTGACGCCTTCGACGGCGTGCTGGTGCTGGACCGCTTCGCGCTGTTCTTCCAGTTCCTGCTCGGCGGGATCGCGCTGGCGGTGATCGGGGCGTCGTGGGAGACGCTGGCGCGGTTCCCTTCGCGGCAGGGCGAGTACCTGGCGCTGCTGCTGCTCAGCACCGCGGGGCTGATGCTGCTGGCGGGGACGCGCGATCTGATCGGGATCTTCGTTGCCCTGGAGTTGACCGCCCTCTCGCAGTACGTCCTGGTCGGGTTGCACAAGGACCGCCTCTCCAGCGAGGCGGGGCTGAAGTACTTGCTCCTCGGCGCGATCGCCTCGGCCGTGCTGCTCTACGGGATGGCGATTCTCTTGGGGCTGAGCGGCTCGACCAACTTGAACGCCATCGCCGCCTACGTCGCAGGCAGCGACAGCGGTGTCTTCGAGGCGCTGGTCCTGAGCGTGGTGTTTTTCGTTGTGGGCTTCGGCTTCAAGGCGGCGGTGACGCCGTTTCAGATGTGGGTGCCGGACGTCTATCAGGGCGGGCCCACGCCCATCGCCGCCTACCTCTCGGTCGGGTCCAAGGCGGCGGCGTTCGCCATCCTCATCCGCGTCTTCGTCGAGGCCTTCGGCGACGACATCCTCAGCTCCCACTGGTCGACGATCTTCGCCGTCCTCGCGGCGCTGTCCATGTTCCTCGGCAATGTGCTGGCCCTCCGGCAGTCGGACATCAAGCGCATGCTGGCCTATTCATCCATCGCCCATGCGGGCACGATCTTGATCGGGCTGGCCGCCGTGACCGCCGATGGGTCGGCGAGCTTGGGGCCGGGGGGAATCCTCTTCTACCTGGCGGGCTACAGCGTCACCAACCTGACCGCGTTTTTGGTGGTGATCGCGTTCTACAACCGGATCGGCTCGTACCAGATCGATGATTACCGGGGCATCGGACGGCGTGCGCCTCTGTTGGGGGCGTTGCTGGCGTTCAGCCTCTTGTCGCTGATCGGACTCCCGCTCACCGCTGGCTTCTTCGGCAAGTTGTATCTGTTTGACGCCGCCATCAAGAGCGATCTCGCTTGGCTGGCGGTCGTGGGCGTCGTCAACTCGGTGATCAGCGCGGCTTACTATCTGCGCCCCATCAAGGCGATGTTCGTGGACGAGAGCCCGGATCCCGGGGCCTTGCCCGATCGCTGGGCGCCGGACCTGCCGCTGGGACTGACGCTGGCCGCCACCACGGCCGGCATCTTGGTGATCGGCGTCTCGCCTTCGCTCTTAATCGACGTTGCGGACGAGGCGGTGTCGGCGATCTTTGTCTAGCCACCCGCACCAGGTCGACGTGGTGATCGATCCGCGCTACCGGCGGCGGGTCGACGGCGAGTTGCTGTGCGCGACCGTCGCGGGGACGCTGGCGTCGCGCCGCCTGCGTGTGCCGCGCGGCGTCTCCGTGACGGTGACGGATAGTCGCACGGTCCGGGGCTTGAACCGGCGCTATCTGCACCGGGATGAGCCGACGGACGTGCTCTCCTTCGAGACGCGCTTTCCCGGCCTGCGCCGGCCCGATGGGGTGGAGGAGTTGGGCGCCATCGTGGTTGCGCTCCCGGTCGCCGCGGCGGGGGCCAAGGCGCGCGGCGTCGCGCTGGACGACGAACTGGCGCTGTTGGTCGCGCACGGCACGCTGCACTTGCTGGGCGCCGACCACCGGACCCGCCGCGAGGACGCCGCCATGCGACGCATGGAACGCGCCGCGCTGAGGCGGATCGGGCGGCCCGCGGCCGCGCGGATATGACATAAACTCAAGTCGCACGCTTGTTCGGGCGCGACAAGCGCTTCGATATACTGGCACCTGTTGGGGATGCCCGGCGAAGGGGGAGCGGCGTGGCGGGAGTGGTGCTGTACCGGAAGTGGCGGCCCGCTCGCTTCGCGGACATCGTCGGCCAAGATCCGATCGTCCGCACGCTGAAGAACGCGGTCGCCCAGGGGAGAGGCGCGCACGCCTACCTCTTCACGGGCCCGCGCGGCACCGGCAAGACCAGCACCGGGCGCATCCTGGCCAAGGCGGTCAACTGCGCCCAGGCCGATGCCGGGGACCCCTGCGGGGTGTGCGAAAGCTGCCGCGCGATCGAGGAGGGGCGGGCGCTGGACCTCATCGAGATCGACGCGGCCAGCAACCGCGGCATCGACAACATCCGCGACTTGCGCGAACGGGCCAACTACGTGCCCAGCGTCGCCACTGTCAAGGTCTACCTCATCGACGAAGTCCACCAACTCACCGATGCCGCCGCCGACGCCCTCCTGAAAACTCTGGAGGAACCGCCTCCGCACGTCCTCTTCATCCTGGCCACCACCGACCCCGAGAGTCTGAAAGCGACGATCCTCAGCCGCTGCCAGCGCTTCGACTTCCGCCGCGTCGGCGTGCCGGAAATCAGCGGCCGCTTACGGCGGATCGCGGAGGCTGAGGGCATCGGCATCCCGGATGCCGCGCTGGACCTCATCGCCCGCGAGGCCACCGGCTCTCTGCGGGACGCCATCAACTCCCTGGACCAGGCGGCGGCCTCCTACGGCGACGAAGTCACACTCGACGACGCCGTCGCCGTTCTGGGCCTCAGCCATGATCCGCGCGCGCTGGAGGTGGCCGGGGCGGCGCTGCGCAAGGACCTGAGCCGGGGGTTGGCGCTGCTCGCGGGCGTGCAGGAGGACGCTGTGGACATGGCGCGCTTCAACCGCCAGGTCGTCCTGCACCTGCGCCACGCCTTGCGCGTGCAAAGCGCCGCCGCCGAGGGCCTGGCCCTCAGCGAGCCGGAGCTGCAAGCGATCCGCACTCTCCTCGATGGCGTGGAGCCGGCGGTCACCGTGGGGGCCTTGAGGGCGTTCGGGACCGCCGATGTCCACAGCGATCCGTACACGTCGCTGCCTCTGGAGCTGGCGCTGGCCCAGGTCGTGCTCGCGCCGCTCGCGGCGGCGGCGGCCCCGCCCGCACCACAGCCTGCGCCCCTCCCCGCGGCCGTCCCCGCGGGCCGCCGCGACGATCAACGCTCCTCCCGGCCGCGTCGCGCTGGTCCGCCGAAAAGCCAGCCGCGACCGCAGCCCCCGCGCGAGCGCACGGAGCCGGTGTCCCCGGCGGCGGGCCGGGCTCCTGCGTCGCCCTCCCCCGCACCGGCGGCTTCCCCTGCACCGGCGGCTTCCCCTGCACCGGCGGCGGCGCGGGCTCGTCCGCCACGATCGCCCGAGGACGAGATGCTCCGCGCCATCCGCCAGCAGGTGAGGGAAAGCGGAGACGGGGCGCTGGCCGCCTGGCTGAACTCGTCCTGCAAGATCGTGGAGTTGAGCGACGATACGCTCACGCTGGGCTTTTTCCCCAACTACGTGAAGATCCACAAAGGTAAAGTGGAGGACGGCAGCACGGCGGTCACTGCGGCGGCCAGTCAGGTGATTGGCCGGCCGGTGAGCGTCCGCTGCACCGCTGTCGACGAGGAGCCACGGCAGCGGAGTCCCTTGGTCGCGGAGGCCGAGCGGCTCGGCGCCAAGGTCGTGGGCAAGAGCGGCCAGTAGGCTGGGGCTCGGCGGAACGGAGCGCGACGTGGCGAAATCCAGAGGCGGGATGTTTCGGCAGCCCAAGCGGTCCGCCAAAGGGGCGGGCGCAGCCGGGCTCTCGCCGGACATGGTGCGCCAAGCGCAGGAGTTGCAGGCGCAGCTGGCGCAGGCCCAGGAGGATCTCAAGGAGAGCACTGTGGAGGCCAGCGCCGGAGGGGGCGTGCTCTCTCTGGTGATGAGCGGTGAGCACAAGCTCCGGGCCGTGACGGTCGATCCGGAGGTCCTCGATCCGGAGGATCCCGAGATGCTCCAAGACCTGATCATCGCCGCCGTCAACGACGCCGTCGATAAACTGGCGGCCATGCAGACGGAGCGGATGTCGGGCTTGACCGCTGGCCTCTCGCTGCCGGATCTGTCCTAAATCGTGTCTGCGCGGTCAACCGTCACCGCCGCGCCGATTGCGCGTCTCGTGGAGGCGTTTCACCGGCTGCCGGGGATCGGGCCCAAGAGCGCGCAACGTCTCGCGTACTACATTCTGCGCGCCCCGCCTGAGGAGACGGAGGCGCTCGCGTCGGCCTTGTTGGAGGTGAAGGAGCGCGTTTACCTCTGCCGGATCTGCCAGAACGTCACCGATCGCGACCCCTGCGCGCTTTGCGTCGGCAGCGACCGCGATCGCGCCTTGATCTGCGTGGTGGAAGAGCCGCTGGACTCCTTGGCCGTGGAGCGGGCGGGATCGTACGCCGGCCTGTACCACGTTCTGCACGGCGCCCTGAGCCCGATGGACGGGATCGGACCGGAGCAAATCAAGATCCGGGAGTTGCTGGATCGCGTGCGCGATGGCGACGTGCGCGAAGTGATCCTGGCGACCAACTCGAACATGGAAGGCGACGCCACCGCCAGTTACGTGGCGCGCGTGCTGCGGCCCTTCGCCGTGCAGGTCACGCGCATCGCCCGAGGGCTGCCGGCCGGCGCGGACGTCGAGTACGCGGATGAGGTCACGCTGGGCCGGGCGATGCGGAACCGGTTGCCGCTGGAGGCGGAGCCGGAACCGGAGGGCGGCGCGGAGGTGCGCTGATGGCGGCGCCGCGGGTCTACCGGACCGAGGCGGTGGTGCTGCGCCAGCGCGGCCTGGGCGAAGCGGACAAGATCTGCGTCCTCTTCACGCCGGGCCTCGGGCGCATCGAGGCCGTGGCCAAGGGCGTGCGGCGGCCGCGCAGTCGGCTGGCAGGGCACCTGGAGCCGCTCTCCCGCTCCAGCCTGTTGCTCGCCAGGGGCCGCTCACTGGACATCATCACTCAGGCGCAAACGCTCGACGCGCACGCGGCGCTGCGCGAAGACATTGACCGGCTCAGCCGGGGACTCTACGTGGCGGAGCTCGTGGATCGCTTCACGGACGCCGCCCCGGATGCCACCGGACTCTACCGCCTCTTGGTGGAGACGCTGGAGCGTGTGGAGGCCGCGCCGGGCATCGATCTGGCTGTCCGCTGGTTCGAGATGCAGCTGCTGGCGGACCAGGGGTATCAGCCGCACCTGGAGCGATGCGTCCGCTGCGACGCTGCGCTGACACCGGACGGGAATGGCTTCGCCGCCGCGCTCGGCGGCGTGCTCTGCCCTGACTGCGCCGCACGGTCGGCAAGCCGGCCGCTTTCCGCGCGCGCGTTCCGGCTGTTACGCTACCTGCAGCGCGAGCCGTTCCGGAACGTGGCGCGAGTGCGCGTCGAGACGGGCTTGAGCCGCGAGCTGGAGATGCACCTGCGCGAGGCGGTGCATGTGGCGCTCGATCGAGACGTGAAGGCGGCCGGATTCGTGGATGCGGTGCGGGCGCTCGCGGGGGCAGGGGACGGTCCGGGGAAAGGCTAACTGGTGCCGGTTTACGAATACTTCTGCAAGCCGTGCGATGGGATCTTTGAGATCGTCCGCAACATGCGAGAGGCGGACGAACCCGGGCCTTGCCCCGTCTGCGACGAAGAGGGCCAGCGTCTGATGCCCACCACGTTCACAGCCTTCGTCGTGCGCGAGGGCCTCGCGCGTCGCCTTCCGGACAAGGGCACCTACCGGCATCTGGGCGCGGACGTGTCGCGCCTGCAGACCCGGGGCAATCCCCTTGAGCATCCGGAGCTGGCCAGATCGAAAGAACCGCCGATCACGAGCAAGCAGGACTTCGTTGACTCCATCGACAAGAACATCGAGGTGCGTCGACGGAAGCGCGCCGTGATGCGCGAGCAACGCTCCAAGAAGCTGGACGCCAAGTCCAAGCGCGGCGAACTGAAGACGACCAGGCGCAGTCTGGACTAGGGCGGCGGGGCTAGAAGCGGCGCCGCGTCACGAACGCCGCGATACTCTCCAGCGCGCGCCGGTGCTCGTTGGCCGCGAGCGGTTCCAGCGCACGCAAGGCGTCGGCCTGCCACTGCCTGGCGACCTCCGCCGCACGATCGAGAATGCCCGCGGCGGCGATCTCGTCCAGCGCTGTCCGTAACAGCCGCTGTTGCTCCTCCGGCCCGTCGGCGGCGAACAACCGGCGCACCGCGTTGTCGCGGGGATCGGCCTCCATCAGGAGGATCGCCGGCAGCGTCAGCGTGCCGGCGAGGAGATCGCCGCCCACCGGCTTGCCCAGGGTCTCGGCGTCGCCGGTGAAGTCCAAGATGTCGTCCACGATCTGGAAGGCCATGCCCAGCGCGCGCCCGTAGGTGCGCAGCGCCTCCACGGTCGCTTCGTCGCTCTGGGCCATCGTGGCGCCGGCCGTCCCCGCGGTGGCGAAGAGGGACGCCGTTTTGCCGTCAATGCGCTGGTAGTAGTCGCGCAGGTTGCCGGAGGCGGTGTCGTAGGCGCTGATATCCTGATTGATCTCGCCCTTGGCCATCGTCATCAGCGTCGCGGCGAAGAGATGGATCACGCCGATGTGACCCGTCCGCGCGACGAGTTCCGCGGCGTGCGCGAACATGTAGTCGCCCAGCATCACGCTGGCGGCGTTGTCGAACATCGAGTTGGCGGTGGGGCGTCCGCGGCGGGTCTCTGCGGCGTCGATCACGTCGTCGTGCACCAGCGTCGCTGTATGCAGTAGCTCGATGGACGCCGCCAAGGGCACGTGGCGTTCGGGGTCGTAGACGCCGAAGCCGCCGGCCAGCAGGGCGATGGCCGGGCGCAGCCGCTTGCCGCTGCGCTGCAGGATGTGCTTGAGCATCTCCTCCAGCGGCGCGTAGTCGGCCCGGGTCGCCAACTCGAGCAGATCTTCGACCCGCGCTAGGTCCTCTGCGACCGGTCCGTAGAGAGCCGTCACGTTGGTCACACCGCGACCTCGTTTCCGGCCGGAAGCCGGAACAGTCGACGCGCGTTGCCGCCGCAACTTGCGGCCAACGTCTCCGCATCGGTCCGGCGGAGATCGGCGACGAAGCGCGCCGTCTCCACGACGTAGGCGGGCTCGTTCCGCTTCCCTCGGCGGAACTGCGGCGTCAGGTACGGCGCGTCCGTCTCCAGCACCAGCGCCTCGGCGGGCATCGCCAGAGCGACCTCGCGGATGCGCGTGCTCTTGGGATAGGTGACCGGCCCGGCGATGGAGATCAAGAAGCCTAGCTCCACGTAGCGGCCCGCGAGGGCGACATCGCCGTCGAAGCAGTGCAGGACGCCGAGCGGCCGGCCGCACGCGGCGTCGGGCGCCCATTCCGTCAGGATCGCGGCGGTGGCCTCGGCGGCCTGGCGGGCATGGATCACGACCGGCAGGCGGAGCTCGTTCGCCAGCTTGAGTTGCGCTCGGAAGGCGCGCTCCTGATCCGCGCGGGGCGATAGATCACGGTAGAAGTCCAACCCGATCTCGCCGATGGCCACTACCTTGGCCTGCCCGGCCAGCTCACGCAGGCGCGACTCGGCGGCTTCGTCCCACAGTCGGGCGTCGTGCGGGTGCACGCCCACCGTCGCGAAGACGTCCGCCTCCTGATCGGCCAGCGCCACGGCGGCCTCGCTCTCGGCGAGATCCGTGCCCACGGTCACCACGGCGGCCAGGCCCGCCGCGCGCGCGCGTGCCAGCACCGCCGCGCGGTCTTGCTGGAAGCCGCGGTCATGGACGTGGGCGTGCGTATCGATCAAGCCGCTCATGTGCCCAGCCGTGCTTCTTCGATCTCGACCACGCTGGGCTCGAGTTTGGTGAACAGCGGCTCCGGCTTCTGTAGCGGGGTACCCGGTTGGAGCGCGGTCAAACGCCATCCCGCTTCTTCAATCGTGCCCTCGGACCCAAGGTAGTGGTGCAGGGTGTTGCAAGTGAACGGGAGGAACGGATAGAGCGCGGTGCGCAGCCCGGCGATCACGTTCAGCGCCGTATAGAGCGATCGCGCGGCGGCCGTCCGGTCCGTCTTGATCGTCTTCCAGGGCGCTGTGGCGTCCAGGTAGCGGTTGGTCTCCTGCGCCAGCGCGAAGGCAGCCTGGAGTCCCTGACGCAGGTGCACGGCGGCGAGCGCCTCATCGACGCGATCGAGGGTGGACTGCGTCGAGTCCAGCAGTTGCTGCGCCTGGCGATCGAGCGGGCCGGGGTCGGGCACGACGCCGTCGAAGTTGCGCACCGTCAACGTCAGCACGCGATGCACTAGGTTGCCCCACGTGCCCACCAGTTCGTCGTTGTTGCGGCGGACGAACGCCGCCCAGTTGAAATCGCTGTCGCTGGTCTCGGGCATTTGGCTGGCTAGGACGTAGCGCAGCGGATCGGGGTCGTAGCGATCCAGGTAGTCCAGCACCCACACCGCCCAGTTCTGGCTGGTGCTGGCCTTGCTGCCCGACATGGTGATGTACTGGTTGGCCGGGACGTCGTAGGGCAGGTTGAGATCGCCGACGCCCATCAGCATCGCCGGCCAGACCACGGTGTGGAAGGGGATGTTGTCCTTGCCGATGAAGTAGTACGACCGCGTATCCGGGCTCTTCCAGAAGTCGTGCCAGGCCTCCGGCTGATCCTGGTGGCTGGCCCATTCGATGGTGGCGGAGAGATAGCCGATCACCGCCTCGAACCAGACGTAGATGCGCTTCGCTTCAAACCCCTCCTCCGGCACGGACACGCCCCAATTGATGTCGCGGGTGATGGCGCGATCGTGCAACCCCTCGCGCAGCATCCCTTGGCTGAAGTTGAGGACGTGCTTGCGCCAGTGCTCCTTGCCTTCGCTCAGCCACTCCTGCAGGCGATTCGTGAACGCGGAGAGCTTGAGGAAGATGTGCTCGCTTTCGCGCAGAATGGGCGTGCTGCCTGTGAGCTTGCTACGCGGATTGATGAGGTCGACGGCGTTCAACTGGCGGCCGCAGTTGTCGCACTGGTCGCCGCGGGCGCCGTCGTAATCGCAGTGCGGGCAGGTTCCTTCCACGTAGCGATCGGGCAGGAAGCGTTGAATCTCGGCGTCGAAGTGGAGCGATTGGGGCGCGGTATAGAGATAGCCGCCGTCGCGCAATTTGCGGAAGATGTCCTGCGTGACTCGGGCGTGGTTGTCAGTGTCGGTAGATGTGAAGAGGTCGAACGAGATGCCGATCCGCTCCCAGGTCTCCAGGAAGCTCGCGTGAAACTCGGCCACCACCTCCGCCGGGGAGCGCTTTTCCTTCTCGGCCCGCACCGTGATCGGCGTGCCGTGCGCGTCGGAGCCGGAGACCATCACGACTCGGTTGCCCTTGGTGCGGTGATAGCGCGCGAAGATGTCGGCGGGCAGGTACGCGCCCCCCAACTGGCCGTGGTGGATCGGGCCGTTGGCGTAGGGCCAGGCGACGGCGACCAGGATCGTCTCAGTCACTTTGGGCCTCATCTTGGGGAGGCGCTGCTCTCCCTATCGCTGCTGCGATAGCGATCTTCGCTTCCGCGTCGATTTTAGCAATCACTCCGTTTATTGTCCGTGGACGGCCGGCCCGTCCGGCGGGGCGGCCTCATCGGTCGGCCACAGCGCGTAGACCTCGCGACGGGTGCGCCCCGATCGGGCCGCCACGGCCGCCGCCGCCGGGGCCCGACGTGCGCCCGCCGCGCGTTCCCCCTGCAGCGCGGCGCGTACGGCGTCGTCCGGCCAGCGGACCGGCTCTGGCGGCGCTGGCAGGATCAGCAGCGAGAACTCTCCGCGGGGCCGCTCGAAATGGCGCTGCGCCTCCTCCGGCGACCCGCGCCAGACCTCCTCATAGAGCTTGGTGAGTTCCCGCCCCACCACCAGGTGGGCCCGCGGCAGAACGGCGGCGATGTCGGCCAGCGATTCCCGCAGGCGGTGGGGTGACTCGAAGGCGAGCGTGGCCTCGCCGCGCTTACCGACGTCCGCCAGCAGGCGCCGCCGCTCTCCCGTTCGGCGCGGGAGAAAGCCGACCAGGCGGGCCGTGCGCGTTCGCGCCCCCGCGACCGAGAGCAGGGTCGCGGGCGCCGACGCCCCTGGGATGGGCACGACCTGCGCCCCGACCTCGATCGCCGCCGCGACTAGGTCCTGGCCCGGGTCCGAGATCCCGGGCGTGCCGGCCTCGCTGATCAGCGCGATCGAGCCGTCGGCTTTGAGCTGTGCCAGGAGGCGTGGGGTGCTGCGCGCTTTGTTGCGGTCGTTGTAAGTAACGCAGGGCGTCGAGATCGCGAGGTGACGTAATAGCTTGGCGGCCGTCTGGCGATTCTCGGCCGCGATCAGCGCCACGTCCGCGAGGACGCGGGCTGCGCGCGCCGTGAGATCTTCCAGATTCCCGATCGGCGTCGCGACGACGTAGAGCGTGCCCGCCACAGCCGCAGTATACGGGCCTCGGCGCTCCGGCCCGAGTCGGCGGCTCTGATAAGCGGTCACTTTGCTCGCATCGGGTGGGAGCCGTATACTTCCCCCAATCCACGAAGGATTGGCCCACTGACGCCACCACTAATGGAGCAACGGTACCCCGAGATGGTTGAGTGATGCGCCCACGTGGACCTGTAACTGGAGCCTGGTAGTCTCCGAGCGCCCGCGCGGCCCGTTGCCGCGCGGTTCTGTTTAAGCGGACGGCCGCACGGCTGCAGCGATCGAGGAGAGCCCGAAATGTCGGTCCCCTACTTGAAGGACCTGCGCCAGGCCTACGGCTTCGACGACGTCGCCATCGTGCCCGGCGCGGCCACTATCAATCCCGCCATGGCCGATGTGCATCTGGATCTCGGCGGCCACAGCTTCGCGATCCCGATTCTCGCCTCTGCGATGGACGCCGTCGTCGACTCGCGCATGGCCATCGAGATCGGCCGGCGCGGCGGGCTGGCCGTCTTCAATTTGGAAGGGCTGCAGTGCCGCTTCGATGCGCCCGACGAGATCTTTGAGCGCGTCGCCGCCGTCGATACCGAGACCGCAACGGCCACGCTGCAGAAGGCATATGAGGCTCCCATCCGGGACGACCTGGTGGTCCAGCGGATCCAGGAGATCAAGCAGGCGGGCGTCCCTGTCGCCGTCGCCGCCACGCCGGCCAGCACCAAGCGCCTGGCTCCCATCTGCGACGACGCCGGCGCAGACTTCTTCGTGGTGCAATCGACCGTCACCACCGTGCGCTACACCTCGCACTCGCTGCGGGGCCTGGTCTTGCACGAGCTCGTGCAGCAGGTGTCGATGCCGGTGCTGGTGGGCAATACCGTCTCTTACAACGGTGCGCTGGAGTTGTTGCAGGAGGGGATCGCCGGGCTGCTGGTGGGCGTGGGGCCGGGCGCGGCCTGCACCAGCCGCGAAGTGCTGGGCATCGGCGTGCCCCAGGTCACGGCCACCATCGACTGCGCGGCCGCGCGGGACAAGTTCTACGCGGACACTGGCCGTTACGTCCCGATCATCACCGACGGCGGCATCCGCACGGGCGGCGACCTCTGCAAGTCATTTGCGGCGGGGGCGGACGCGGTGATGCTTGGTTCACCGTTCGCCGGCACGGAGGAAGCTCCGGGACGCGGCTATCACTGGGGCATGGCCACCGCGCACGCTGAGTTGCCGCGCGGCGTGCGGGTCCAGGTCGGACGGCATACCAGCCTGGACCGGCTGCTGCTCGGTCCCACCGCCCGGACCGACGGGACGGAAAACCTGGTGGGCGCGTTGCGCGCCTGCATGGGGATGGTCGGCGCGCGCAATATCCGCGAGATGCACCAGGCGGAGATGGTCATCGCGCCCGCGATCAAGACCGAGGGCAAGCTCTACCAGCGGTCGTCCTAGCCCACGTGCCCTGCTGGCGGCGTCTAGCCCGCCACGATACGCACCACCCGCGGATCACCCGCGAGGTCCTTGAGGCTGTCGATCTGGGCGTTGGGGATCAGGCGGCGGGCCGCGTCCGCCACTTCGTCCTGAAGGCCCGGGTCGATCTCCAGCGCTGCCACCCCGCGCGGGCCCAGCCGCCGTCCCAGTTGCGTAAGCAGTCGCAGGATCAGCTCGGACCCGGTCTGGTCGGCCGTGACCAGCGCCATTCGCGGTTCGTGCTCGGCGACTTCCGGTTCCAGCCCCGGGAGCCGCTCCTCGGGAATATAGGGGAGGTTGGCCACCACGCAGTCGATGGGGCCGGCCAGCGTGGTGAGCAGGTCCGCTTGGATCCAGTACCGGCGCGCGCGCGGGATCAACCGATTCGCGTTCTCGACCGCGACGTCCAGGGCCTCGCGGGAGTTGTCGACGCCCACGAGCCGGACCCCGCGGCGGTTCTTGGCGATGGCGATGCCGAGCGCGCCGGAGCCGGTGCCGACGTCCACGACCAAGGCATCGCGCAGGCGCTGCCGCCGCAACGCTGCTAGGGCCGTCTCCACCACCAGCTCCGATTCCGGCCGGGGAATGAGCACGGCCGGTGTCACATGGAGATCGAGGCCGAAGAACTCGCGATGGCCGGTGATGTACGCCAGCGGTTCGCGCTCTGAGCGGCGAGCGAGGATCGCTTCGAACTCGCGCTGCGCGGCGGCGTCCAGGGGCTCCTGCAGGTTGGCGTAAAGGTCAGCCCGGCTGCGATGGCAGGCGTGGCGCAGAAGCACCTCCGCCTCGAAGCGCGCGTCTTCAATGCCCGCCGCTTTCAGGCGCGTGGCGCCGTTCATCCAGACGTCGCGGAGGATGACGGATGTCGGGCTCATGCCACCGGCTGCTCCATCTGCTTGGCTTCGTCGGCCGTGGCGACGGCGTCGATCAACGGGTCCAGCGCGCCGTCCAGCACGGCCGGCAGGTTGTGGACCGTAAGCCCGATACGATGATCGGAGACGCGGTTCTCCGCGTAGTTGTAGGTGCGGATCTTCTCCGCGCGGTCGCCGGTCCCAACCTGCGCGCGGCGCGACTCCGCCCGCTCGGCGCGCTGGCGCTGGAGCTCACGATCGTAGAGGCGGGCGCGCAACACGCCCATCGCTTTGAGCCGGTTCTTCAGTTGGGAGCGTTCCCCGGTGCAGGTCACGGCGATGTTCGTTGGCAGGTGGGTGATGCGGATGCCCGTCTCGACCTTGTTCACATGCTGGCCACCGGCGCCTCCCGAGTGGAAGCGATCAACACGAATGTCGGCTTCGTTGATCTTCACGTCCACCTCCTCCGCTTCGGGCAGCACCGCCACCGTCGCCGTGGAGGTATGCACGCGCCCCTGCGCTTCCGTCTTGGGCACGCGCTGCACCCGATGCACGCCGCTCTCGTACTTGAAGCGGGAGAATGCGCGCTTGCCCTTGACCTCAAACGTGATCTCCTTGAAGCCGCCGCCGCCACTGCTCTCGCTGGCGGCGATGAGATCGATGCGCCAGCCGCGCTCTTCGGCGTAGCGGTTGTAGGCGCGGTAGAGGTCCGCGGCCCAGAGGGCGGCCTCGTCGCCGCCCGCTCCGGCGCGGATCTCGATGATCACGTTGCGCTCATCGTTGGGATCTTTGGGGATCAGCGCCTTCTTGGCGCGCTTCGCTAGCGCCTCCAGCCGTTCGTTGAGGCGTTCCGCCTCTTGGCGGAACATCGTCTGCATCTCTTCGTCCGCCTCTGCGGCCAGGAGCTCCTGCGCATCGGCCAGTTCGCGCTCCAGGGTCGCCTGCTCCTCCGCCAGGGCGGCCAGCGGCTCCAGGGGGGCGCGCTCACGCGCCAACTCTTGCAGACGCTCAGGGTTGCGGGCCACCTCGGGGGAGGCCATCTCCGCCTCGATCTTGGCGAAGCGGGTCTGGATCGCGCGCAGTTGTTCCCACACGGTGTTCGGAGCGACGGATGCCTTCCGCAGAGCCGGCCCACTGCTCAGTATAAAGGTCGCGCTCGGTTAGCTCCGGGAGCACCCGCGCCAACGGGACGGCGCGCTGCTCGCCGCTGCTGAGGTCTCGCACCATGGCCTCGCCGGCCGCCAGTTCGCGCTCGCCCAGGATCACCGCGATCCGCGCCCCCGAACGACCCGCATGGCGCAGTTGCGCTTTCAGCGAGCGCTCTCCGAACACCAATGTCGCGCCGATCCCTTCCCGCCGTAACTTGGAGGCAATCTCCAGGGCCGGGCGCCGCGCCTCCGCTCCCAGGACCAGCACGAGCACCGGCGGGCCCGTTCGCGCCGCCGGCGTCAGGCCCCGCTCCCGAAGCTGGAGGACCAGCCGTTCGATGCCCATCCCGAAGCCGATCCCCGGCGTGGCGGGGCCGCCCAACTCCTCGATCAAGCCGTCGTAGCGGCCGCCGGCGACCAACGTGCCCTGCGATCTGTCGCCGGGCGGCTCGATCTCGAACACCGTATGCGTGTAGTAATCCAGGCCGCGCACGAGCGTCGGCCGCTCCACGAAGGGGATCGCCACGGCGTCCAGTGCGCCCTTGACCTCCTCGTAGTAGGCGGCGGATTCCGGCCGCAGATGCTCGCTGATCAGCGGCGCCCCCTCCCGATAGGGGCGGCAGGCCTCGTTCTTGCAGTCGAGTAGGCGCAAGGGCGCCCGGTCGAAGCGGGCGCGACAGTCGTCACACAACTGCTCCCGGTGCGGCGCGAAATGCTCCCGCAGGAGGGGGATGTACGCGCTGCGGTCTTCCCGGTCGCCGATGCTGTTGAGGAGCAGGGTGAGGTCGGAGAGGCCCAGGGCGTGCGGGATGCGCCAGGCCAGCTCCATCACCTCGGCGTCGAGCGCCGGGTCGCGCACGCCGATCGCCTCCAGCCCGAACTGCGTGTGCTGGCGAAAGCGCCCCGCCTGGGGGCGCTCGTAGCGGAAGATCGGCAGGTGGTAGAAGAGCTTCACGGGCTGCGGCTCGTTGGCCAGGCCGTGCTGGAGGTAGGCGCGGCACACGGACGCCGTTCCCTCCGGACGCAACGCCAGGCGGTCCCCGCCGCGATCCTCGAACACGTACATCTCTTTCTCGACGATGTCGGTGCCCGCGCCCACGCTGCGGATGAATAGTTCCGCCTGCTCGAACGTAGGCGGCTCGATGCCGCCGTAGCCCGCTAGCTCGGCCAGCCCTTGGGCCGTTGCGACGATGAGGCGCCGCACCGCTTCGTCGGCAGGCAAGACGTCGCGGGTGCCGCGGGGCGCTTGAAACACCAGACCCTCCTCGCTTCGCGCTTCCTGCCATCGTACGGGCGGGGTCGGCGCGACGGAAGCAAACTCACACGACACGGCCCGCGCTACACTGAAGGCATGGTCGCCGATGCCGAGAGCCAGACTGCGGCGGCGCATCCGACTATCGAGGCGCTGAGCCAGGCGCTGGCCCGCTATGTGACCGACCAAGAGATTGAGGTCGTCCGCCGCGCCCACGCCTTCGCCGAGCGGGCGCACGGCGACCAGAAGCGGCTCACCGGCGATCCTTACATCGTGCATCCGCTCTCGGCCGCCCTCTCCTGCGCCGAGTTGCAACTGGACCTCGCCACCGTGCAGGCCGCGCTCCTCCACGACGTCAAGGAGGACTGCGGCGTCACCGATGCGCAACTGGTCGCCGAGTTCGGCCAGGAGGTCGCCCGGCTCGTGGACGGCGTGACCAAGCTGGGCGCGATCGAATGGGGCAGCCCCAGCGAACGGCCCGGCGAAGAAGCGGTCCAGGCCGAGAACCTGCGCCGGATGTTCGTCGCGATGGCGGAGGACGTGCGCGTCGTGATCGTGAAGCTCGCGGATCGCCTCCACAACATGCGCACGCTTGATGCACTGCCGGCCGAGAAACAGCGGCAGGTTGCCCAGGAGACGATGGAGATCTATGCGCCCTTGGCCGCGCGACTGGGGATCTGGCAGCTCAAGTGGCAACTGGAAGACCTGGGCTTCCGCTATCTGGATCCGGACGAGTACCAGCGCATCACTGGGTTGGTGGCGGGCCGTCGCTCCACCCGCGAGCGCTACGTGGATCAACTGCAACGCAAGCTGAAGGACGCGCTGGCGGCGCAGGGCATCTCCGCGGAGGTCACGGGACGCGTCAAGAACATCCACTCAATCCATCAGAAGGTGCAGAAGTACGCGGCGCAGGGCCTTTCGTTCAGTGATATCTACGACCTGCTGGCGCTCCGCGTGCTCGTCGATCGCCCGGAGGATTGCTACAACGTCCTCGGCATCGTGCACAGCCTCTGGCGCCCGATCACGGGTCAGTTCGATGACTACATCGGCAACCCCAAGCCCAACGGCTACCAGTCGCTGCACACCACGGTCTACTGGGAGGGCACCCGCCCGCTGGAGGTGCAGATCCGGACCGCCGAGATGGACCGTGACGCCGAGTTCGGCGTCGCCGTGCACTGGAGCTACAAAGAGGGCGCCGCCGGCCGCCCGGACCGTGAACGGCTCGCCTGGTTGAAGCAGTTGCTGGAGTGGCAGCGCGATCTGCCGGGCGCGGCGGAGTTCGTGGCGACACTCAAATCCGACATCTTTCAGGATCAGGTCTACGTGTTCACCCCCAAAGGCGAGGTCAAGGACCTGCCCGCGGGCGCCACGCCGCTGGACTTCGCCTTCCGCATCCACACGGAGATCGGCTATTCCTGCGTGGGCGCCAAGGTCCACGGCCGCCTCGTCGCGCTATCGACGCCCCTGCACACCGGCGACGTCGTGGAGATCGTCACCAGCCGCACCTCCCACGGCCCCAGTCGCGATTGGCTCAACCCGGCCCTGGGCTACCTCAAAACCCAGCACGCGCTCGCCAAGGTTCGCCAGTGGTTCCGCCGCCAGGAGCGCCACGAGAACATCGCGCGCGGGCGCGAGATGCTGGAGAAGGAGCTGCGCCGGCTCAACCTGCGCCAAGCGGAGGTCGAAGAGCCGCTGCTGGAGATGCTGCCCTACGACACGCTGGACGACGTGGCCCAGGCCGTTGGCATCGGCGAGGCCTCCGCCTACCAACTCGCCCTGAAGTTGGCCAACTTGATGGTCGCGGACGAGATCCCGCCCGGAGCGGTGCCGCTGGCCCAGCCGCTGCCGGAGCGGGACGCCACCGGCGTGCACGTCCTGGGGGCGCGCAACGTGCTCACCCGCTTCGCCAATTGCTGCCACCCGGTACCCGGCGATCCGATCGCCGGGTACATCACCCGCAGCCGCGGCGTCACCGTCCACCGCAGCGACTGCCACAGCGTGGTCAACTCCGTCGAGCGCGAGCGCCTGGTGGATGTGGAGTGGGGGCGGGCGCCCGGTTCGCACTACGCATCCCAGATCCGCATCGAGGGCTGGGACCGCATCGGCTTCGTGCGCGACATCTCCACCATCGTCGCCGACGAGGGCGTGAACATGGTCGGGCTGCGCACCACGGAATCCCGCGACGGACGGGTAACCGTCTCCGTCGCGATCGAAACCGATGGCTTCGCCCAGCTTCAACGCGTCATGACCAAGGTGGAGGCTGTGCGCAGCGTCCTGAGCGTGGACCGGGAACGCTAAGCGGCGCACCGCGCCGGTGGTTCCTGCCCGCCGAGCCGGGCGGTACCATGCCTGCAATGCTCGCCAGGGTCTCCGGGTGCGCTGTGGTAGGGCTGAACGGCGCACCGGTGAGCGTCGAGGTGGACATTGCGCCCGCCGGTCTCCCGGCGTTCAGCGTCGTCGGCCTGCCGGACGCCGCCGTCCAGGAGGCAAAGGAGCGCGTGCGCGCGGCGATCCGCAACGCCGGCGCCACCTTTCCCGGCAAACGCATCACGGTGAACCTCGCCCCCGCCGACCTCCGCAAGGAGGGCGCCGGCTACGACTTGCCGATCGCGATCGGGATCCTCATCGCCTCCGGACAGGTCCCGCCCCACATCGCGGAGGGCGCCGTGTTCCTGGGCGAGTTGGCCCTCAACGGCGACCTCCGCCATGTCCCGGGCGCCTTGCCGGTGGCGGCCATGGTGCGCGACGAGGGCTTCCGGCGGCTGGCGCTCGCCGACGTCGACGCCCCGGAAGCCGCGCTGATCGAGGGGCCCGAGATCCAGCCGATCGCCTCGCTGCGAGACTTCATCGAAGGCGCCCGCGCCCACGCCCCGCTCCCATTGCTTGATCGGGCGACGCTCCCACCCCCGGCGGATGCGGTGACGGTTCTGGAGGTCGATTTCAGCGATGTCCGCGGGCAAGAGCACGTCAAGCGCGCGATCGAGGTGGGAGCGGCCGGCGGGCACAACGTGTTGATGAGCGGGCCGCCCGGCGCCGGCAAGACGCTGCTGGCGCGCGCCATCCCCGGCATCCTGCCGCCACTCAACGGCGAGGAGGCGCTGGAGGTCACTAAGATCTACAGCGTCAGCGGGACCCTCCGCGAAGGCGGCTCCTTGATGCGGCAACGGCCGTTTCGCGCGCCGCACCATACCATCTCCAACGCCGGCTTGGTCGGGGGTGGTCGCAAGCCGCGGCCGGGCGAAATCAGCCTCAGCCACCACGGCGTCCTCTTCCTGGACGAGCTCCCGGAGTTCGGCCTCGCGACGCTGGAGGCGTTGCGGCAGCCGCTGGAGGATCACCAGGTGACCATCGCGCGGGCGCAGGCGGCCATCACCTTCCCGGCCCGCTTCATGCTCGTGGCGGCGATGAACCCCTGCCCCTGCGGCTTCTACGGCGATGCGACCAAGGCCTGCACCTGCTCCGCGGGTGCCGTGCTGCGATATCAACGTCGCATCTCCGGCCCGATGCTCGATCGCATCGACATCTTCGCCGAGGTGCCGCGGGTGGAGTACGAGAAACTGGCCGCCACCTCCGCCACGGAGCCGTCCGCTGCGGTGCGCGAGCGGGTCTGCAGCGCGCGATCGCTCCAATACGGCCGCTTCGGCCCCGGCGGTCCCACCGTCAACGCCGGGATGACGCCCCGGCTGGTCCGGGAGCACTGCCAGGAGCGTCTGGCCCCGGAGGCGGCTTCCTTGCTGCGGATGGCCATGGCGCAACTCTCGCTCTCCGCGCGCTCCTTCCATCGCGTGCTCAAGGTGGCGCGCACCATCGCCGACCTCGCGCAGACGGATCGGATCGAGGCGGCGCAGGTCGCCGAGGCGGTGCAGTACCGCCGGCGCGGCGGCGACCAATGAGGCCGGGCTTGCCGTGTCGGACGAAGGGAGCGGCCGGACGATGAACCGACTGGACCACGCGCACATCTTCGCCTCCGATGTCGATCGCACGGTGGAGTTCTTCATCACCATGTTCGGCGGGCGGTTGGTCTACGACACGGACCTCGTCGGACGGCGCAACGTCCGCGTCGACATCGGCGGCGGCGCAATTCACGTCTACGCGCAGCCGCCCCGCGGCCCCGGCCGCCAGATCGTCCACCACTTGGGCATTCACACTGATGACCTCGATGCCTTGGTGGCGCACATGGAGGAACGGGGCCTGCGCTTTCCCAAAGGGATCCGCGACGAGCCGGCCTTCCGCTACACCATGTGTGAAGCGCCGGACGGGCTTCTGCTGGAGCTCTACCAGGTGAAGGCGGGCGGCGAATGGATGACGGACTAGCCCGCTCGGTCTGCCTGCGGCCGCTCCGGCCAGCGCCCGTGGCGGTGTACCATCGACGTGTCGCGCACGCCCCCGTAGCTCAGCTGGATAGAGCGCCGGCCTCCGGAGCCGGAAGCGCGGGTTCGAGTCCTGCCGGGGGTACCAGCTGTTTGACCCGTGTTTTCCAGGCCGAAACCGGCACCTCCATCACGCTCGCCTCCCCGCTTCCGTGCTGCCCTGCTCCACCCAACTGGCTACAACTTGGCTACACAGCCAAATGCGGCCATCGCACCGGCGTCAGGCATCTCGCCTTGATTGCCCCTGCGCGGGGCTGCTCGCCGATGCGCGCAGCCTAGCACACATGTAAACGGTCGTCCGCCTCTGAACGTGGTTGCTCTAGAATGGTCGCATGAGCGGGCCACGTTCCGAACTCACGCTGGTCGAGGCAGCCGAGTACCTCGGCGTGACACGCCAAACCATCTGGAAGCACGCCGTCGCGCGCGGCTTGATTCCCTTCCGTACCGACCCCAAGGACCGACGCCGGAAGCTCTTCAAGAAATCGGTGCTCGACCGGCTGGAGCGGCCGCGGGCTTGGGGGCCGAGAAAGCCCCGAGCCCTATGAGGGACGAACTATCCGCCTCGGACGTTAGGCAGATGCTCGTCAGGGCCTGTTGGACACTCCGGGAGCTGTCGAACGACAGAAATCGTGCCGAGAGCGTTCGGCGCACGTACCGCGAAATGATGTCGTTCGTC
>CAXXNO010000001.1:0-117761 GCA_963663235.2 Dehalococcoidia bacterium | reverse complement strand
TCATCACGCTCGTCTGACGTCGCATCTCGCGGCAAGCCCTCGGCACTGCGACTACGTGCTCATTGGTATCTCGACCCCCGCGGGCCATTGAAGATCGTGAGTGGACCAGCCGTTCTCCCAGTGGATAGGAGAAGCGCCGGCGATCGCCCCGCACACGATCACCGGATGGTGTGTGTGGCGATCTCGTGAGGGACCGAGAAGGTCACGCCGCGCGGTTTGGGAAGCCCGATCAGCGCGGCCGGGTCCCCTGCGCGTAGCCGGCGAACGCCTCGAGGTGCTCCTCGACATCGAACATGGGGTTGAGCAGGATGTGCTGCGCGCCGGCGTCGACGACTTCGTCGATCCGCGCGGAACACTCATCGGCCGGGCCGTAGACGGCGGTCCGCGGACCCATCGTGGGATCGCCGTAGAGGTGGCCGAACCAGTCGGCCACGCGGCGTTCGGCCCGCCGGCGATCGCCGTCGATGGCCACGTAGACCCGCTTGGAAATGGCGAACGTCGCCGGGTCCCGGCCGGCCTCTTCCAGGAACTGTCGAATGCGTTGCACGCCGCCGCGAAACTCGTCCGTGCTGGAGGAGCCCGCCCCCATCCACCCGTCGCCGTGCTGCACGGCCCGCCGCAGCGCGCCGTCGCTCCGTCCTCCGAACCAGATCGGGGGCGCGGGCTGCTGGACCGGTTTGGGCTCCATCGCGACATCGGAGAGTCGGTAGAGGGACCCCGCAAACGTTGGCTTGGCCTCGCGCCAGAGCGCCCGCATCACGTCGAGGCCCTCCACAAAGCGCCGCACGCGCTCACCCTCGGGGAGACCAAGGGCCGCTTCTCGCCCGCCTGCGCCCAAGCCGACTCCGACGATGAGCCGGCCTCCGCTCAGGACGTCGATGGTCGCCAAGGCCTTGGCGAGGGGGAGCGGATTCCGCTCCGGCAAGACGATCACGGAGACGCCGAGGCGCGGCTTGGTGGTCAGCGCCGCGACATGGGCGAGAAGGGTGAGGGCTTCGAGGCTGGGAGCCCGTCCCAGGACTTGGTCGAGCGTCCATAAGCTCTCGAATCCGAGCGCCTCGGCGCGCTGGCACGCCCGCCGGATCAAGGGCAGGTCGATCGCCTGCCCGGGAAAGATCTGAGGGATGGCAAAGCCAAACGGGATGGGGTCCGGCGTTGTTGGTGACGGCATCGCGATCTCCCGCCTCATCTTCGCTGTTCCTGGATCGTGCCCCAGTTGCCGACCAGCCGAAGCCCCGAACGTCGTCGAATCGGCCGGCCCAGTGTCCAACACACTACTGTTACATCTATCGCACCGCGATGAGCGAGTGTATGCGAGGCCGATGGTGAAGATCCGGATCGTTGGCGGGGGGCCGGCGGGCCTGTATTTCGCCCAACTGGTGAAGCGAGCCGATCCGGCGCACGAAGTGACCGTGCTGGAGCGCAACCCCCCGGACGCGAGCTTCGGCTTTGGCGTGGTTTTCTCCGAAGGCACCATGCGAAGCTTCGCGGAGCGCGATCCCCAGACCGCCCACGCCGTCGCCCAGGCCGCCGTGCACTGGGACGCCATTGAGGTATGGCACCGCGGCAAGAGACTGCGGTCGGTGGGACACGGCTTCGCCGCCATCTCTCGACAACGTCTTCTCCAGATCCTCCAGCAAGGCGCACAGAGCGTTGGCGTGGACCTTCGCTTCCGCTGGGATGTCACGGATGTGGCGCAACTCGGCGATTACGACCTGCTCGTGGGCGCCGACGGCGCCAACAGCCTTGTGCGACAGAGCGTGACGCGGGAGTTCGGCTTCCGCGAAGAGGTGGGCAGCGCCAAGTTCATCTGGTTCGGCAGCACGAAGCGCTACGATTCGTTCCGCTTCGTCTTTGTCGAGAACGAGCACGGCGTCTTCGCGGTCCACGCCTACCCCTTCGACGACCGGACCAGCACGTTCCTCGTGGAAACGGACGAGAAGTCGTGGCGTGCAGCAGGCCTGCATCGATCGGTCGACGAGGTGCGGGCGCCGGGCCGCAGTGACCTCGCAAGCATGAAGTACCTGGAGGCGCTGTTCGCCCCGCACCTGGAGGGTGAGCGACTGCTGGGCAACAACTCCAAATGGCTGAGCTTTCGCACGGTACGCAACGCCACCTGGCACGACGGCAACGTCGTGCTGTTGGGCGACGCCGCGCACACCGCACATTTCTCTGTCGGATCGGGAACCACGATGGCGATGGAGGACGCCAGCGCGCTGAACCAGGCGCTGCAGGATAGCGCGGAGATCGAGGGGTCGCTGGAGGCCTATGAGGAGCGGCGGCGTCCAGCGGTGGAGCGGATCCAGGAGGCCGCCGCGCCCAGCCTGCTGTGGTGGGAGCGCTACCGGTCGCACATGCGGATGGAGCCGGAGCCGTTCATCTTTCACTTTCTTACGCGGACCCCGAGAGTCACCCTGCGCAAACTGAACGAGCGCGATCCCGGCCTGATCGGCGAGCTCCGATCGTGGTGGCACCAAAAGAACGCCCAGGCGGGCGATTCCGAGCAGGCCGGCTCCTTCTCGCCCCTCTCGACGCCGCTCACCCTTGGTCGCCTGACGCTGCCGAATCGGTCGGCCTTCGCGGCAACTGCAGACGACGATGCCATGAGGGGGCAGCTCGTCGACCATGCCCGCGCCGGGACGGGCCTGCTCCTGACCGCTCCGCTTCCCGTGGCTGGGCGCCCCGACAATACGGAGGCGTGGCGCCACCTCACGACTGAGGTGCATGCGACGTCCGTGGCCAAGATCGGAGCGACCTTTGCTCTCCCGGCTGTGCTCCCACCCAAGCCAGCGGAGCAGCGCGCTCTTGTCGACGCCTACCGGCAGGCGGCTGTGCGGGCGGGCGCGGCGCGGTTCGACGCGCTGCGGCTGGTCTTTCCAAGCGCAGAGCGCGCCTCCGCTTTGCTCGAGCTCTTTGACGCCGCGCGCGCGGCCTGGCCGACGGAGAACACCGTGGTGATTGCGGAACTGCCCCTGGTCACCCAAGGGCGACTGGTCGAGGAGATGGTCTACCTGACGATGGCGAAGGAGCTGAAGGCGCACGGCTGTGACCTGCTGGCGCTGTCGGTCGAGGAAGACGCGCCGGAGGCGGTGGTGGGCGAGGGCGGCTGGCGGCTGCTGCTGATCAGCGAGCGGGTGCGCCGGGAGATCCGTCTCCCGACGATGCTGGTCGGGGGCACGATGGGAGAAGCGCAAGCGAACACCGCGGTGCTGTCGGGCCGGGCGGACGTGTGCAGTGTGGGAGCCTTGCCGGCGCCATCGCGCCCTGGCTAAGGATCGGGAGCACGCCTAGGATCGGCGTGCTGCGCTGCACGGAGAGCGTCGGAGGCGGCAGCGATGTTGGATGGGTGCGTTCCCTGGCCCGAGGAGTTTGCCGAGCGCTACCGCCGCGAGGGCTACTGGCAGGGAGTGACCCTGGGAGGCCTGCCGCGCGCTTGGGCCTCACAGTATGGCGACCGCACGGCGCTGATCCACGATGAGAAGCGGCTGAGCTACGACGAGTTGGACGCGGCCGCCGACGGCCTGGCGGCGCAGCTCCTCAGGCTCAAGATTCGGCCGCTCGACCGTGTGGTGGTGCACCTGCCGAACGTGCCGGAGTTCGTGGTGCTCTGCTTCGCGCTGTTCCGCATCGGCGCACTCCCGGTGCTCGCGATGCCGGCACATCGGGAGCACGAGATCCGCTACCTGTGCGAGTTCTCTCAGGCGGTCGCCTACGTGACCCCGTCCGCGTTCGGACGCTTCGACTGTCTGGCCTTGGCCCGCAGCCTGCGCGAGTCCATCCCTGCGCTGCGCCACGTCCTGGTTGCCGGGGACTACGAAGGGAACGAGTTTGTCCAACTCGAGGCGCTCCTCCAGCGGCCGATCGAGCGTGACGCCGGGGCGGCGGTCGCGGAGCTCGTCGTGGAGCCCTCCGAGGTGGCGCTGTTCCTGCTCTCCGGCGGCACCACCGGAGTTCCCAAGCTGATCCCGCGCAGTCACGAGGACTACGTCTATAACGTGCGTCAGGCGGCCATGGTGTGCGGCTTCGATGCGGAGACCACCTACCTGGTTGCCTTGCCCATCGCGCACAATTTTCCCTTGGGCTGCCCGGGAGTCCTCGGCACCCTCAACGTGGGTGGCCGGGTGGTGTTGACCGCCAACCCCAACGCCCCCACTGCCTTTCCCATCATCGAGCGGGAGCGGGTGACGACCACGGCGCTCGTGCCGACCCTGGCCATCCGCTGGATGGAGGCACCCGAGCGCGAGCGCTTCGACCTCTCCAGCCTGCGGTTGCTCCAAGTCGGCGGGGCACGACTCAACCCGGAGGTGGCCCGACGGGTGCGGCCGACCCTCGGCTGCGCGCTTCAGCAGGTGTTCGGGATGGCGGAAGGCTTGCTCAATTACACCCGACTCGACGACCCCGAGGATCTAATCGTGGAGACCCAGGGCCGACCGATGTCGCCCGCCGACGAGCTCCGCGTGGTCGACGCCAACGACCGGCCGCTTCCGGAGGGGGAGCCGGGGGAGCTGCTCACCCGCGGCCCGTACACCCTCCGCGGCTATTACCGGGCCGCCGAGCACAATGCCAAGGCGTTCACCCGCGACGGCTTCTACCGCACCGGCGACGTCGTGCGCTTGTTGCCGTCGGGCCATCTCGTGGTCGAGGGACGCACCAAGGACATGATCAATCGGGGCGGCGAGAAGATCTCAGCGGAGGAAGTGGAGAACCTGATCCTGGCGCATCCCGCTGTATCGAACGCGGCCGCGGTCGCTATGCCGGACCCGATGCTGGGGGAGCGCACCTGCGCCTACGTCGTGCTCCACAACGACGCGACGCTGGCGCTGGAGGAGCTGGTAGCCTTCCTGCGTGACCGCGGCGTGGCGACATACAAATTGCCCGAGCGGCTGGAATGTGTGAACGTCTTTCCGCTCACCAGCGTCGGCAAGATTAGCAAGACGGCGCTGCGCGAGGATATCGCCGACAAGTTACGCGGGGAGGGATCGTGATGACGGGCTCCGATATCGACACCGCGTTGGAACAGTTCTATGCCGACCTGGCCAAGAGCAAGCTCCAGCCGCTCTGGCCGCAGAGCATGGACCTCATGCCGCGCGCGCCCACGCCGGCGGCGGTCCCCTGGCTCTGGCGCTGGGAAACTCTCAAGCCGTTGGCCCAGCGCGCGGGCGAGTTGATCACGATCGCGCGCGGAGGCGATCGTCGGGTCCTGTCGCTGGCGAACCCCGGCTTGGACGGCAAGCCGTTCGCCAGTCCCACGCTGTGGGGAGCGGTGCAGTACCTCAACGCCGGGGAGTCGGCGCCCGCGCATCGCCACTCGCCCGGCGCGATCCGGTTTGTCCTGGAAGGGAGCGGCGTGTGGACCACGATCAATGGTGACGCCTGCGACATGGCCCCCGGCGACCTGGTGCTCACGCCCAACTGGACCTGGCACGACCACAACAGCGGCAGCGATGCGCCCATGATCTGGTTCGACGGGCTGGACATCCCGCTCGTCTCCATGCTCGACGCCATGTTCTTCGAGAACTACCCGGACGAGTTGCTGCAGCCGGTCGAAGGGCAACACAATCGCTCGCAGCGCTTGTACGGCGCCCCGGGCCTGCTGCCGCTGGGCACGCCGGACCCTGGCCGTCGCCACTCGCCGCTGCTCGTGTACCGCTGGGCGGACACCGACGCCTCGCTGTCCGGGCTGCTGGAAGAGCGCGGCGATCCGATGGTGACGATCGAGTTCGTCGACCCCACCACCAGCCGCCCGGCACTCCCGACCATGGGATGCCACATGCACCGACTCCGCCCGGCGCAGCGCACCGCCTCCGTGCGGCGGACAGGCAGCAGCGTCTGGGTGGTCTACAGCGGATCGGGCTCCACGGTGATGGATGGCCAGCGATTCGACTGGAGCGCCGGCGACATGCTCGTCGTCCCGTCGTGGGTCGCGGTCGACCACACGGCGCACGAACCGAGTGACCTCTTCTCTATCAACGATGCGCCCGTGCTCCAGGCACTGGGCCTCTACCGCGAAGAGTCGCTGGCGGCATCCCAGCCGATCACCGCGGTTTTCTCTTGATGGACGTCGCCGGCGGCCGGAAGCGATGGGCGTGGGCGGGGTCACCCCGGCGCTCTGCGCTCCCCGGCGGCTCGACCGACGGGGGAAGCCAGCGCCGCCTCTTTCTGCGCCGGTAGGGCACGGCGTGGCTCGCGTAAGTGGTACAAAGACTGGGGACAGGCCCCGACCGCGTTGAGGGATGCCGTCCCCGAAAGCGCCGCAAATGATGGGAGGCGAACAGTGGCGAAGTTTCGCAGTCTCGCTGAGATCGTGTTGTTCGTAGACGACATGGATCGTGCGATTGCGTTCTACCGGGATACTCTGGGACTGCAGCTCTTCTCGCCGCCCCACCTGCCCGGCAAGTTCCTCCAGGTGGGGGAGCAAGGTGGGGCCGGCGGGGCACGTGGCGTTCCGCAGCAGATCGTCCTCGTGCCGCGGCCAACGGGAGTGCAGCGCGCGGGCGTGGACCGCAGCGAGCGCGTGCTCCATCATATCGGGCTCGAAGTGGCGAGCGACGACTACGACACGCTCCGCCGGACGCTCGTCGATCTCGGCCTCGCGACTCGTGAAGGGGAGCATCCGTTCATGGCGGTCGAGGCGTTCTACGTTGACGATCCCGATGGCAATGAGGTTGAAATCGTCCGCTACCGCGGGTAGCAGACATTTCGGCGCCCGCACAGTGACGAGATCGCGGGGGCTCGCCCGGAAGACAGTCTCCCGCGCCGCACCGCCGAGCGAGCGCCTTGCCCGGTGGAGCATCTCAGCGCGTTTCGACCGTGGAGGCAGAGACGAGGCGGCTCGCCCCGTACCCTGACCGGCCGGCGGCAGGCGCGACTGGACGTACTGCGCGCTGTGCCTGGCCTCGACAGGGACCGCATCGCCCCCGGCGCGATGGCTCTATGATGACGCTGGGCTGGTCCGCAGCCCGACTCCGGCGAGGGGCGGAGATCGCACATGCCGCACACTGTTTTATTGGCGCAACCTCGTGGCTTCTGCGCGGGGGTGGTCCGCGCCATCGATGCGCTCGATCTCATTCTGGACCGAGAATCGCCTCCCGTGTACGTCTTCCACGAGATCGTGCACAACCGCTATGTTGTCGAGCGCTTTGAGCGGCGCGGGGCACGGTTCGTTGATTCGCTGGACGACGTTCCGACGGATTCCCTGGTGGTCATCAGCGCGCACGGCGTCTCACCCCAAGAGCTGGCGACGGCGCGCCGGAGGCGGCTCCGCGTGATCGACGCGACCTGTCCGCTCGTGACGCGGGTGCACCTCGAAGCGATCAAAGCCGCCAAGGACGGCTACCAAGTCGTTCTCGTCGGTCACGAGGGGCACGATGAAGTTGAGGGAACGAAGGGGGTGGCGCCAGAGGCGACAACGGTCGTCGACACCCCCGAGGATGTCGCCCGCTTGCCGGACGGAGAGAGGCCCGTGCTCGTCGTCACGCAAACAACGCTGTCCGTCGAAGACACGGCGGACACGGTCGCGGCGATCCGGCGACGGTTCGGGGACGCCCAAGTCCGCAACGACATCTGCTACGCGACCACCAACCGGCAGGCGGCGGTCAAGGCGATCGCGGAGCGTGCCGAACTCGTGATTGTCGTCGGCTCCCAGAACTCCAGCAACACGCTCCGGCTCGTCGAGGTCGCCCGCCGTAGCGGGACCACCGCGTACCGGGTGGATGGGATCGCGGACATCGATCCGTCATGGTACGAGGGCGTGGAGATTGTCGGCTTGACGTCGGGCGCCTCCGCGCCGGAGGAATTGATGGAGCCAATCCTCGAAGACCTGCGCCAGCGCGGCGCGACGAAGATCGAGCCGATCGTCGTCGCAGAGGAGTTCATCGAATTCAACCCCGCGGAAGAACTTGAGATCTGAAACCGACGGGGAGCCGCCCGAACCCGGTGCGCGTACGGCGCCGAGGTCTGCGCCAAAGGCGGCCGGACTCCGCCCACACGATCCACGCATCGTCTGCGCTCGCGAGACGCGACGGCGCTTGCAGCCGTAACAGGTGAGCGGTCGCGGGGAGCGGCGCTTCAGGCGTTGAGCGCCGCGAGCGCTGGACGCCGCGTGTGCCAGTCGGTCGCCTGCGGGTAGGCGTGCCCCACGATCAGCCGGGAGAGGCCGCGGAGCGGTGGCGGAGTGTCCGCGAGCGGCAACGCGCCCCCTCGGTGAGGCCGATGGAATCGCAGCAAGTACGATGCCGGGACGCGATCGTCGCGGCTGCGGCCCGGACGTGAGAACGGAAAGCGAGCACGGTGGGAATCGGCGCAGCCCTCGGTACGGCCGCCGTGTGGGCGGTGGCCAGCACCTTCATGGCATCGCAGACGGTGCGCGTCGACACGCTCACGCTGAGCTTCATCCGGGTGATCTGGGCGGGCGCGTTCTACGTGGCGGCGCTGTTTGCGCTGGGCGGGCTGGACGACCTCACCGCGATGAGCTTCCACAACATGTGGCAACTGGCGCTGGCCGGATTCATCGCCTCCGGGTGCAGCGAGACGCTCTACGCGGCCTCCATCGCCCTGCTCGGGTTGGCGCGGCCGTTCGCCATCATCACGGGCCTGACCGTCCTGCTGACCTTCGTCTCCGCGGCGATCCTCCTCGGCGACGCCGTCACGTGGCGGGACGGGTTGGGAACGGCGCTGGTGCTCAGTGGGGTCTACATGGTGGCCCTGTACGGCCGGCCCCGCGCCGCTCGCCCGCCCGGCGGCGGGAACGCCGACTCGAGGGAATCCGCGACGGCCGCTCCGGCCTGCGACCAGGGGCGGCCGCGGAACGTGCTCCCGGCCCTCTTCCTCGGCTCCTCGCGCGCGATGGGGAGGTCCGCGGCGGCGACGCTCCCGGTGTTCGTGCGCTGGGCGTACGCGCATCGCTTGGCGGTCGGCGTCGCGCTAGCGCTGGCGGCCAGCGTCTGCGGGGCGGTCGCAACGGTGTGGCTGCGCGCCGTCGCCGTGGACGTCAA
Source organism: Dehalococcoidia bacterium (assembly GCA_963663235.2). Classification (GTDB taxonomy): domain Bacteria; phylum Chloroflexota; class Dehalococcoidia; order Bin125; family Bin125. Next base: position 108,768 of record CAXXNO010000001.1, on the reverse strand, counting down.
CCCCTCCGCCGCCGCCATCGTGCGGATGCCGATCCTCCTGGGCGTGATCGGCGCGGGGGCGTGGCTGTGGCCGAACTCCCACCTGCGCGCGGGCAACGTGGACCGGCGGACCATGAGCGCCATGGCGCTCTATGGCATTCTGGGAACCGGCGTCACCAGCCTGCTGATCATTGTCGCCATCCAGGAGCTCGGCGCGGGCCAAGCGATCGCCGTGTTCTCCGTCTCCCCGCTCATCGGACTGCCGCTGGCGGTGATCTTCCTGCGCGAACAGATCACGCGCTGGGCGGTCATCGGGACAGTGGTCGCCGTAGCGGGGATCGCGGCCTTCGCTTGAAGCGCGAGGTGGCAGCGCCCACGATCGCGAGATCGTGGGCGCTCGTGCCGGCAGGCGACCGACACGCGGAGGATCGCGTCAGTCTCGGCGGCGCTGCTCCACCGGTTGGAGAGGCGCTGAGTCTCGGATGGAGTTATGGGCTCGCCTCAGCGATACTGTCACCATGCCAACCCGACGAGGAACCGTTCAAAGAGCCTTCAGGTGCACTCTCAGTCCCGTGACCGAGAGTGCACCTAGTCGTCCCGCGCAGGCAGGACAGCACACCCTCGTGGGAAGGCAAGGCGCAGCCGAAACAGGATCTGCGGAGTTGGAGCCGAGGGGAGGTCGGGTGCGATGAAGCAAGCAAACGGCGATGGGCGGACCCCCCGCAAGAGAATCGTCATGGTTCACCCGAAGTTCCCGCCCTCCTTCTGGAGCTTCGGGTTCGTCAAGGACATCGGCGGTTTCAAGACGGTCATGCCGCCGCTGGGGCTGGCGACGGTGGCGGCGCTGACGCCCGACCGCTACGACGTTGCCATCGTCGACGAGAACATCGAGCCGATCGACTTCGAGGTCGCCGCGGACTTGATCGTTCTATCGGCCATGGGCATTCAGGAGCAGCGTCTGTTCGAGGTGGCCGACCGCTTCCGGGCGAACGGTTACACCGTGTGCATGGGGGGGCCGATCTGCAACGTCGTGCCCGAGCGCTGCCGCCCGCACTGCGACGTTCTTTTCGAGGGGGAGGGCGAGTACACGTGGAAGGCGTTCCTGGACGCGTGGGAGCGGGGCGAGCACGAGGATCGCTACATCCAGACCGAGAAGATCGACATGACGGACAGTCCGGCGCCTCGACTCGACCTCCTCGACGCGAAAGCCTATCGAGTCGGCGCCGTTCAGACCACGCGCGGCTGTCCGTTCACCTGCGAGTTCTGCGACATCATCGTGACATACGGTCGAGTGGTCCGCATGAAACCGATCGAGAACGTGCTCCGGGAGCTGCAGTCTTGGGCCGATGCCGGCCTGGATTTCGTCACGCTCGTCGACGACAACCTGGTCGGCAACCGCAAGTACGCCAAGCAGATGCTCAAGGCAGTCGGCGACTGGAATCGAGCCCGCCGCACGCCTCTGAGCCTGTACGTCGAGATGAGCGTCGATTGTGTGCGCGACCCAGAGCTTTTGGAGCTGATGCGCCAAGCCAATGTCACCGAGGCCTTCCTCGGCATCGAGTCGCCGCGCAAAGCGAGCCTGGTCGAGACCAAAAAGTTCCAGAATGTGGCGGCGAATCTGGTCGACGACATCAAGACCATCCAGAGTTACGGCATGGTCACCTCGGCCGGGATGATCGTCGGTTTCGACAGCGATGATGCAGAGATCTTCGAGGACCAGTACGAGTTCCTGCAGCTCGCGGGCGCGCCGATCGTGATGCTCGGCATCCTGCAAGCGATTCCCCGCACGCCGCTGTACGAGCGGCTGGAGAAAGAAGGGCGGCTGCGGTCGGCGGCCCAGGGCAACAATACGCTCAGCTTCACGAACATCGAACCGTTGCAGATGTCGTACGACGCGCTGATCACCGGATACCGCGAGCTCTTTCAGCGGATCTACACATGGGACGCGCTGGGAGATCGGTGGCTGGCGAACGTGGAGCAATGGAGCAAGTACCCGGACCGTCCTTTCATCCAGAAACCACTCGGGCGGTTTCGCCCGTTTCTTATCCGGCAGACCCTGATGATCTTCCGCTACTACCTGACCGGCGGCAGCCAGCATCGACGCTTCGCGTTTCGCATGCTCTGGGGAACACTGCGCCGGGCGCCGCGCACACTGCACCAGACGGTCGCCTACCTGGCCTACTTCATTCACCTGCGCGAGTACGCCGATCGTGTCATCGCCAAGGAGTACAAGTTCGACTACGCGCTCAGCGAGGTGAACTTCGCGGAGAGCAACCAATTCGGCGAAGGCGGGACGATCAACATGGTTCGCCAGGAGAACCAACGACGGCAGAAGATCGAGGTCCATGACGCCGACGCCGTGGAATCCGCCAGAGCCTCCGACTGACCGGCCCCGCCTCGGCGAGCGCCCCCAGCCGCTGCGCCACTAGCCCTCGCGGGTACACACGCTGCGTGGAACGTGCGCGTCCCTTCGGTGACGCCGAGCAGCACCGCCCGAGCGTGCGCCGGCGACCTGCCGGGCCGCCGTATCGCAGGCGGCGCCCTCTAGCCTGTGGGAGACCCGCGCCGAAGTTGCTCTGGCGCACCGCGGCGAGGGGGTCCCCCAGTTGGGTGATCCGCCCGGCCCGCGACTCTGCGACGCTTTGCATCGAAAGGAGCGCGACCATGCCAGGAGAAGAACTCGCGGAACTTTCCGCCGCCTTGGAGGCGGCAGTCGCTCGGGCCGGTGCATCGACGGTGCTCATCGACGCGCGGCGCCGCTATGGGGCCAGCGGGATCGTCTGGGGGCCGGGGACCCTCATCACCGCCGCGCACGTGATCGAGCACTCTGAGCGCATCGCGGTGCGGTTTGCCGACGGGCGCAGCCAGCGCGCCGAGCTGGCCGGCATGGACGCGGGCGCGGACGTGGCCGTGCTGCGCGTCGAGGCGGACTCCCTGACCGTGCCCAGCTTCGCCGCCCCGCCCGACGTGGGCGCACTTGCGCTCACTCTCGGACGGCCGTCTGCGGAAGGGATCTCCGCGTCGTTGGGCATCGTGAGTGCCGTTGGCGGACCTTGGCGGACGCGGCTGGGGGTTCCCGTAAGCGGCTACTTGCGGACGGACGCGCGGATGCTGCCCGGCTTCTCCGGCGGTCCGCTTGTGAGCGCAAGGGGCGAGGTCTTCGGCATGAACACCTCGCTTCTCGCGCGGGACGGCGGCTTCACGATTCCGCACGCGGCGCTGCAGCCGCTCGTCGAGTCCCTGCTGGCGCACGGTCGCGTCCGCCGCGCCTTCCTCGGCGTCGCGACCCAACCCATCGCGATTGCGCAGGCGGGCGCACCGGCTGGCATCGCCCAGGAGCACGGGCTGCTCGTGACGAGCGTCGATACCGGCGGACCGGCCGCGCGCGCCGGCTTGCTCCTCGGCGACGTGCTCCTCGCGTTGGGGGACACGGAGCTCGAAGACACGGATGAACTTCTCGGGAGCCTCGGGGCCGAGCGCATCGAGGTCGAGCTGCCGTTGCGCGTCCTGCGAGCTGGGACGCTGCGGGACCTGCGCATTACGCCGGGAGAGCGCGACTGAGATGCGATCGTTCGAGGAGGTCGTTGCCCGCACTCGTCGCAGTGTGGTCCGGATCACCAGCGGCCAAGGGAGCGGAGCCGGCACGGTCCTGGGCGAGGGCGGGTTCATTCTAACCAACGCGCATGTGGCGGCGGTCGGTCCCCTCGCCGCGGAGGCGGCCGATGGCGCGGTCCATCCGGCGTCACTGTTCGCGCTGGATCGCGGCCGGGATCTCGCGCTGTTGGCCGCGCCCCACCTCAAAGCGCCGCCCCTCTCGCTCGCGCCGCGCGGGTCCGGGCGGCCAGGGCAGCTCATGATCGCCGTTGGGCACCCGAGCGGCGGGGCGATCGCCGCCAGCACCGGCATCATCGTCGGGGCCGACCAAGACGGTTGCCTTCCGGTTCCGCAACAGCGCCTCCTCTCGAGTGATCTCCGCCTGGCGCCGGGCTTCTCCGGGGGTCCCATGGTGGATGCGGAGGGCCGCGTGCTGGCGCTTAGTACGCTCATCTGGAGTGGCGTCGCTGCCGGCATCCCTGCGGACAGCGTGCGTCGTTTCCTGACGGAGGTCGCCGCCGAGGTGCTCGATGATCCTGTCCGCCCACACGATGCCGATTCACGCCCTCGTGGCCGCGCCGGCTGAGCGATATCTCGACGACGTCGGCGCGCCTGATGGAATCGATCTGCGTCTGCGGTCAGCCCCGCTGCGCGCCTCCGACGTCGCTTGGGCGGACCTCGTGATTCTGGAGGGGTGGGACCTCAACGCGATTCAATCGAATCTGCCAGCGGACATCCCGGTGCTGGTGCTGCTCCCGACCGGCAATGCTATCGTGCCTCGCCCTGATCGGGAGGCCTCGGCCGTGGCCGTGCCGGCTCGCAGGGAACGACTAGCTGCCGCGATTCACGCGGCCGCGCAGGGTTTGGCCGTGCGGGATCTCGTCGCCGACGTCCACCCTGAGCCGGCCGTCGCGGGTGAGGCGGAACGGCTCACGCCGCGTGAGCAGGAGATCTTGCGCCTCCTGGCACAGGGCAAACCCAACAAAGCGATCGCGGAGCTGCTCGGCGTGAGCGATCAAACGGTCAAGTCGCACGTCAGCGCGATCTTGGCCAAGCTCCATGCACAATCGCGGACCGAGGCGGTGGCCATCGCAGCCCGTCGAGGGTTGGTCATGCTTTGATCCGGCCCCTACGGTGGCCGCACGCCTTCGCACTCCGTCTGCCCCATTAACGTTCGTCGGTGGTAGCTGCTTCGCTGCCGCGGTAGTCGACGCTACCACTGCCGGGAGGGCGTCTCCGTGTCGGCCGCCGTCGCGGCGAGGGCCCAGCGCCCGTCGCGTTCTTGGATCAGGGGCCAGACCCAGAGGCAGTGCCGCTCGCCACCATCCCACTCGAAACTCAGCTCAAAGGCCGCGTGTTCCGCCGGAACGTCGGCGTCGTCGGAGCTGGCCGGATCAGCGATCGTCGACTTCATCTGGTAGGTCTGTTCACGGATGTCGATCAGCGGGACGACGAAGGGCAACTCGACGCCCGCGCCGCGCCAGCGGGCGCGCAGGCTCGCTTCTACGTCGTGGCCGGCGGTCTGCCGGAAGGTCATCAGGAGGCGGACGGTGCGTCCGTCGGGCATGTGGCTGGCGACGGGCTCGACCCGGAAGACGGGCGCTCTCGGGCGAGTCCACCATCGCTCGCCGCGGCCCGGCGGCCGCGGCGTCGGCTCGGGCAGAGGAAAGCCAAGCATCGAGCGGACGCGCGTCCACAAGCCCACGGTCATCCCCGATCGCTGATTCGCAGCGTAGCAACGGACCCCGGTAGCGTGGCGCGTTCAGGGTTTGATCAATGATCGATAGCGCCGAATGAGCCGACCCGAGGGCGTAACTCGAGCCGACGACGGAGATGTCGCGGCGACAACGCGACCGTACGGCGCGATCGATTTTCGACAGTCTCGTGGAGGAGGATCGGGTTCACGGAGACGTGTGTCTGCGGTGCGAGAGAAAAGCCGGAACGAGCGGGCGCGGGCGATTAAGCCTGGACCCAGATGACTTCCCAGGTGCAGTCGTTGTAGTTGTTGACGGCGCTGAAGGACCAGCGTCCGTCAGCGCTCTGGGTGAAGCGTCCGCCGTAGTTCTCGCCGCCGCCTTCGCGCTCGGCGAAGAACGTCCAGGAGCCGTCGGTTTGGAGTTGCATGATGCCGCGGTTGAGGTCGCCGGTGGAGGGCTGCTCCAACTCCACCATGACCTGGCCGTTCTCGGCCGTGCTGATGGTCACGATGAGCGTGTCGTTGAACTCGAGTGGAACGCAGGTGCCGGCGGTGAAGTCGGCGGTGCCGGGGGCGCCATCGAGATCCGGAGGCGGATCCGGAGGGGGGTCCTCGCCGTCGAACCCGAAAGCGTCGGTGCACCAGTCGAACCCTTCCCACCACCCGCAACGCGGCTCCTCGGCGTATGATTTCGGATATGTGCGAACAGAAGAGTGCTGGCTGAGGGTCGCCTGCATGACCGATGCCTTGGACCGTCGGCGGCAGGCGCGGAGCGTGTCCGGCGACGCCTACGACATGACGTACGAGCGACGCGCCGCTGCCGGCGAGAACGTCCACGGCGAAGCCGACTTCGTCCAGCGGTTCGCGCCCGCGTCCGTGCTCGATGCCGGCTGCGGAACGGGTCGCGTCGGGCGCGAGCTTGCCCGTCGCGGCCTGGACGTCGTCGGCGTCGACATCGACCCAGAGATGCTCGCGACGGCGCGGCGCAAGGCGCCCAGCGGAGACTGGCACGTCGCCGACCTCTCGACCGTTGACCTCTCCCGTACGTTCGACGCCATCGTGATGGCCGGCAATGTGATGATCTTCGCGAAGCCGGGAACGGAGAGCGCCGTCGTCGCGAACATGGCGCGCCACCTGGAACCGGGCGGGGTCCTGATCGCGGGCTTTCAGATCATGCGGGATCGACTGACCGTCGAACGATACGACGAGATTGCCGCCAACGCGGGGCTGGCGCTCGACGAGCGATGGTCAACCTGGGATCGCGACGCTTGGGAGGTTGGGAACGACTACGCGGTGTCCGTGCACCAGAGGGCCGCCAGCCGCCCCGCATGAGACAGGCCACCTCGGACGGCGCATTCGGGCCAAGCGAGATTGCGGCGTCTCGGATCGTGCACGCCGCTAAAGGTCCTGGGAGTGTGAGGCCCGATCCTTCTGTGGAAATGACCGTCCGATGCCGGTACGGATGGAGTTTTGCACCCCGACGACCTGGACGGCGACGGGCGCCTGAAGCGCCGCTCCCCGCGACCGCCAGCCTGTTACGGCTGCAAGCGCCGTCGCGTATCGCGAGCGCAGACGATCCGTTGATCGTCTCTTCCCTGCTGTCGTAGCTCGCGGAAGTCGCGCGGCGGTCGCGGGAGGGCAGTCTAGCAGGGGCTGAAGTGACTTGCTCGCTAGTTGACGAGTTTGCAGGCGCGGAGGACGCGCGGACGACGCGCGGACGAGGAGCGCCATTCGGCACCGACAAGCGGCGGTCGCTGATGCGCCACAGGTGGCCGTCACCGCTCGGCAGGTGCGCGGTCAGTGAGGGCGATGCGTTCGGCGGGTTGCCGTGGCCTCGGCATCGATTGCGAGGGTCTCGACGCGATGGGGGTCTCCGGTGCTGATCACCCCGTACGCGGCGCGGGCACGCTCAACCGACATGTAGCCCTCCACCACGTCGAGCAGGACGGCGTGGGCATCCCGCGTGAAGGGATCGCCGTAGCCGCCCCCGCCCGACGAGAGCGAGACGATGCGCTCTCCGGCTTGCAGCGTCTGTTCACCGACGATCTCCGGCAGGTCGCGCGTCGTGCCCTGGCGGTCGATGAGCTGCGCCGCCGGTCCCCGGGCCGGGCCGCCTCCCTGCACGCCCTGCGGGACGTTGATCATGCCATCGAGCGAGTAGTAGACCTGCTGCGGGTCCGTCAGGGGGCCGAACACAGTGATGCACCCGGGTGCGCCGCGCTGGCGGCCCGCGCCTTCGGAGTCGGGCCGCACCCGCATCTCGAAGACGGCGAAGGGGTACTTCTGCTCGATCACCTCGGTCTCGTCGATGTACATGAGCCCGTTGCCGTTCGCCACCAACATGGTCAGCCAGCCGTCCGTCTCCGCGCTACCGGGGCCGCCGGCGCTGCCGCTGAAGAGTTGCAGCACGTAAGGCGCGCCGCGCCGCCGGTCGAAGCCGGACACCACCCCGTGATAGGGCGGTAGCCCGCTGGCGGGCTCCGCGAGTCCGATGCCGTCGGCCAGCCGGCCGAAGGCTGCCTCGATCATGCCCACCACCCGGTCGGCGACCGTGTTGGTGGCCATGGAACAGGACGTGGGATGAATTGGGAACCCGACGACACAGTTCTCGCGCAGGAGGACGCGGATGCGCCGGAAGCTGCCGGCGTTGTTGGGGACGATCGTCTGCTTGGCATCTCGCTTGGAATTGATGACGGTCAATATGGCCGTGATCCCAGAGTTCGTGGCAGTCGCGCGGCTGAGGTTCAGCCCCGTGGGGGTGCAGTCCGGGTTATCGCGCAGGTCGATCGTCACGTAGCCGGCCTCGGGATCGACCTCGATCTCCGCCTGCAAGGCGAGGCCGTCCGGCAGGTTGGGGAATGGATCGAGGGCGGTGCTGGCGTGGACGCGGCCTTTGGGAAGCCGCTTGACCTCGGCCTCAGCGAGGCGTTCGGTGTAGTCGAGCCATTCGCGGACAAAGGTTTTCACCGTCGCCAGGCCGAACTTGCGGCAGAACTCTCGAAGGCGTGCTTCGCCGACGCGGGCGGCGGCGAGCATGGAGAGGTAGTCGCCGTACCAGATCTCGGGGGCGCGGATGCGCTTGCGGCACATGCGGACGATGTCGCCGATGTCCTCGTAGTCTCGCTGGATGCGGACGCAGGGAAAGATGAGGGCCCCTTCGGCGTAGACATCCACGGCCTTGGGCATGTACGTGGTGGGGAGGGCGTCGCCGCAATCGGCCTGGTGGGCTTTGATGCAAGTCGTGAAGATGTGCTCTCCCTGAACGAAGACAGGGACGAGGATCGAGTGGTCGGCGGCGTGGGTATTGCCCAGGTAGGGGTCGTTGTGGAGGAAAGCATCGCCCTCTTGGAAGTCGGGGTGCAGCGCGGCCATCGCCTCGCAGAGGGGACCGGAGCCGTAGACGTGCACGGGGAGGCCTTCCGCGGCGGCGAGGAGCTCGTGCTGGGCGGTGGCGATGGAGGTGGAGAAGTCGCGGGCGACGAGGGTGGCGGAGCGGGCGGTGCGGATGAGGGTGTTGGTCATCTCCCGAGTGATGCCGTCGATGCGGTTGGCCATGACGAGAAGCTGCACTGGGTCGATCATGGATCCCATGACGCTCACATTGCTCGGTGCCACTGGGCGATCTCCTCGTCGTGCTTGCACCGAGGCCCTCGACGCACCGGGCCCGATCCACGCGAGCGATGTGTCAGGACGCTCGACTCGGTCCTGCGCTGCCGCCGAGCGGCCAATCTAGCAGCGCACCATCATCGTGGCGCGTCCGCTAACGGGTCCAGTGCACTCCGCGCGGGAATCCACGGCCAGCCTCAGCGTCGTGGAAAGCCTGGGGCACCGTCGATTCATACGCGAGCGCCCGCGCGGCCTCAATCTTGACGAGGTACAGGTCGGCTCACTAGCCTGCGGGGGCTGGCGTGACGCGGTCCAGGCGCGGATGGTGTGTATCGACGGTCCGGCGGCTCTATCGCGCGGAAGAGGGCAAGGGCCATTTCTACTGCTCAGTGGCGATGCAAGTTCGGAGGATCACATGCAATGGTTTAGTCTCTTCAGGCCTACTCAGGTGGCGCACGCGCATTGCGACCTCCCGTGCGGGGTCTACGATCCGGCCCAGGCGCGTATTGAAGCGCAATCGGTCCTCAAAGCCTGTGAGAAATACGCGGCTTCTGAGGACCCTGTGTTTCGCGAGCGATGTGTGGCCATCAAGGAAGAGCGGGCCGAGCTGGTGAAACATCACCTCTCGGTGCTGTGGACCGACTTCTTCAAGCCGCACCACCTGGAACTGATCCCCGAGCTGCACGATCTGTTCTGGCGTGCCGGGAAAGCCGCAGGGGAAGCAAAGAAGACGACGGACGCCGCCCAGGCGCGCGAGCTCGTGACCCTGATTGAGCAGATCGCCGACGCCTTCTGGAAGACAGACGAGGCGAAGGCCGCAGGTCTGTACGCGAATCGGTAACGGGCTCGCGTCACCTCGCCCGACGTTCTCGTTGGAGCGCCCCTGCCGCAGGAGAGTTGGCGGCGGCTAAGTCTGCTCGACGACCCGGAGCAGGGCGTGATACGCCCGTTCGCCGTCGATGAGCACAAGGAACCGGTATTCGCCCGGCTGTGTGGCCACGAGTTCGATGGGCAGCATCGGTTCCAGCGACTGATCGGCGGCGAGCTCCAGCGACATGCGGGCCCTCTGCGAAAACAGGTTCGTCAGACGGTGGGAGCTCGTCGAGGGGAGATCTGCGCTCCGCTCAGAGCACGGATCAAGGAGGCGGAGGGACCATCGGCGCCGGCCAAACTGTTTGGGCCCGCACAATCTTGCCTATTAAGATGGGCAGCATGGCGAACTCGGACGTTCAGGCGGCGAAACGCTACCACGACGGCACAAAACACTCGTATGCCAGTGTGACCGGAAGCCAGCACGCGCTCGATTGGACCAATCAGCCGCAGCCGTTCAAAACGTATCGCTCGCTTGAGCCTATCTCACTGCCGCGCCAGATAGAACCGTCGAGCGTGCCTGCGCTCGACGCCCTTGCCGGCCGCGAGCCCGACGCGGAGAGCGTGCAAAGACTCGACTTCTCCACTCTCGCGGCGCTCCTCCATTTCACGGCGGGGATCACGAAGATCAAGCGCTCCGCCGGCGGCGAGATCGCCCTGCGTGCCGCAGCGTGCACGGGGGCGCTCTATCACGTGGAGGTCTACCTCGCCTGCGGCAGCCTTGCAGGCCTGCCGGCCGGGCTGTACCACTTCGCCCCATACGACCCTGCGCTTCGGCGGCTTCGGGCGGGGGATTGGCGAGGAGCTCTTGTCGAGGCGACCGGCGGTGAGCCCGCCGTGGCGGCCGCGCCGGTTGTGCTCGCGCTCACCAGCACGTTCTGGCGGAATAGCTGGAAGTACCAGGCCCGTGCCTACCGCCACGCGTTCTGGGACAGTGGCGCCATGCTCGCGAACGCGCTCGCGTGTGCGTCGACGTACGGTCTTTCGGCGCGAATTCTCCTCGGTTTCGCGGATCAGGCGCTGAACCGACTCCTGGACATCGATAGCGATCGGGAAGCCGCCGTGGCGCTGTTCGCCCTGGGGCGGGACGGATCCTCAATCCCATCTCCGCATGGAGAGCCGGCGGCGTTGAGATATGAGACGGAGCCCCTCTCGCCCTCGGAAGTGGACTACCCACTCATCCGCGAGATGCACGTGGCGTCCTCGTTGGAGACGGGGGCGCAAGTGCGAGCGTGGAGGGACGGTGCGGCACCTCGACCACGCGCGCCATCGGCCGGACCGCTCATCCGGTTGGCCTCGCTCGATGGCTCGGAGCGCCCCGCGGATCCGATCGAGGCGGTGATCGCCCGGCGAGGATCGACACGCCAGTTCGCACGGCTCCCGATCTCGCTCGCTCAGCTCGCTACCATGTTGGACTGCGCGACCGGCGTGATTCCGGCGGACTTTCTGCGAGCAGGCGGCGGTCTACTGAATGACATCTACCTCATCGTTCACGCGGTAGACGGTCTCGCGTCCGGCAGCTACGTCTATCACCCAGAGTTTCGGGCGCTGGAATTGCTTCGCGAGGGCGATTTCCGCGCGCAGGCGGGGGAGCTCGACCTCGGCCAAGAGCTCGCCGCCGATGCGAGTGTGAACATGTACATGCTCTGCGACCTCCCCGCCGTGCTGGACCGCTTCGGGAATCGCGGATACCGCGCCGCGCAGATGGAGGGCGGAATCCTGGGCGGCAGGATCTACCTGGGCGCTTATGCCCAGCGGCTGGGGGCTACCGGGCTGACCTTCTTCGACGATGACGTCACGGCGTTCTTTGGACCGCACGCAGACGGCAAGGCCGTGATGTTCCTCACCGCGGTCGGTCGCTCAGTGCGGCGCGGCGACAAGGGGAGCGCTGCGTAGGAGTCCTTTCGCTGTACCGTGAACGCGGCCTGAGAATCCAAACGTGTGGGCACGCGCGAAAACGAGCCGGCGGCTCCGCCCCGAGAGTCGATCATGAACGCTCCATGCGTTCTCCAGAAATCACCTCGGACGCGGCGACTGGCGCGCGTCGTGCCTTTGCCGGCATCGCCGACGAGTGCGTGCAAGAGTGCGCCGCAACGAGTGGTCGATGATTCGCCCCATTTACTTTGGCCTCTGGGAACCGCCGGACACTATGATCCGATGGTGATGGGGGAACGATCGCCGCACGCAGTAATCGGTCGAATTCCCGATGCAAACCCATGCTGCGTGCCGTCTCAGCACTGATGCATCGCTAGGAAGCGGGCTCTTCCGCCTCCTCGAGTAAGCTCGCGTCATCGTTCTTCACGGCGTTCACGCGCGGCGAGACCGGTGTGGCCAAGAGGAGGTCGTCGGGCGGCGGGACAAGGAGTTCCTGGAGGCGCTCCGCGTCCCTCGCCTCAGGCAGCAGCCAAACGTCCGCCGCCTCATCCGGCACGATCACCGGCATGCGCTTGTGCACCGGCGCCATGAAGGGGTTCGCGTCCGTCGTGATGATGGTGAACGTGAGCTCCGGTTGATCCGGTTCCGGGAACCACGCCTCATACAGTCCGGCGAAGAGGAGGAGCTCGCCGTCCGACCGGTGGAACCAGAGCGGGCGGCGCTTGTCCTTGGGCCCCGTCCACTCGTAGAAGCCATCGGCCGGGACGAGGCAGCGGCGCCCCTTGAAGGCCGCCCGATACGCCGGGCGGATGGCGACCGTCTCGGCGCGGGCGTTGATCTGCTGCGCCGCGCGCTTGTTGTCCTTGGCCCACGTATTCACGAGTCCCCAGCGCGCCGGCAGGAGTTCTCGATCTTCCCGCTCCATCCGCACGATCCAGTGCCGCTGCATGGGGGCGACGTTGTAGCGGGGGCGGTACTCCTCGCTGAAGGCGTCCGCCTGCAGGCCCAGCTCGCGCGCCAGCTCCTCGCGGTTTCGTCGGGTCAGCGTGAATCGGCCGCACATGCCAACAGCCTATCCCCGGTGCCCTGGCCTCGCGTTTCGGCGCCGGCAGGCCGCGCGCCCACTATCTCGCTGCACTTATATCACCGCATACGGCCGACGGATCGTGTGCACTTGCGATGTGAGACGCCAACTACAGCAACAACAGGCGCTGGCCACGCGGGGTAGCCCTTCAGGCGCCGGTCGCTGCAAGCGCCGGACGCCTTGTGTGCCAGTCGGTCGCCTGCTGGTAGGCGTGCCCCACCCGCAGCGTAAGGGCGTCGGCCCACGGCCGCGCAATGATCTGCAGCCCCACTGGGAGTCCCTGCTCGTCAAAACCACAAGGCACGGTGAGGGCCGGCTGTCCCGTGAGGTTGAAGGGGAACGTGCAGCGGATGGAGGCCGACATCAGGCTCTCCTCGAAGCCGTCGGGCGCCTCGTACTCCATCTGGCCGTGGCGGGCCGCCGTGACCGGCAGGGTCAGCGTGACCATGACGTCGATCCGCTCCTCCTGCCAAAATTGGCGCATCTCCGCGTTAAAGCGCGACCGGAAGCGCCGCGCGTTGATATAGTCCGTCGCCAGGATGCCCTCGCCCATCTTCAGGAAGCCCAGCACGTCGGCTTGGTAATCCGGCCCCTGACGACGCAACCGCCCAGCGTGCCACGCTGCGGACTCCGACAGCGAGAGGGCGAAGCCTGCGGGCCCAATCGCCTCGATGCGCTCGGGCACGGTCACCGGGAACACGTCGGCGCCCAGCGCCTTCAGCTGCGCGACGGCGGTCTGGAAGACGGTGGCCACGCCCGGGAAGTGGCTGACGAAGTAGTTGCGCGGCACAGCGACGCGCAGTCCCTTGGCGCCCCCATCGAGAGCCGCGGCGTAGTCCTCTGTGGGCCGCCTGGACGAGTTCGGATCGCGCCGGTCGTACCCAGCGAGCACGTTCAGCGCGAGGGCGGCGTCCTCTGCCGTCCAACACAACGGCCCGATGTGGTCCATTGAATACGACGCGACGTGCACGCCATCTTTGGGGATGCGGCCGAAGGTCGCCTTCAGTCCCGTGATCCCATTCAAACAGGCCGGGATGCGGATCGACCCGCCGGTGTCCGTGCCCAGGCCCACCGGCACCTGGCCTGCGGCCACGGCCGCAGCGGTCCCGCCGCTTGACCCCCCAGGCACCCGCGCCGTCTCCCTGTCCCAGGGATTGCGCGTGGGCGGCGTCTGCACCCCGTACGCGAACTCGTGTGTGTTCGTCTTCCCGATGAGGACCGCGCCCGCGGCGTCGAGCCGCTCCACCGTCGAGGCGCTTCGGTCGGGGATGTGCCCCTGGAGTACCCTCGACGACGAGGTCGTCTCGATCCCGGCGGTCTCGACCAGGTCCTTGGCTACATACGGCACCCCATCCAGTGGGCCAAGCGGACGGCCGGCGCGCCGGCGCTCATCCGCGCTGTCGGCCGCGCGCAGTGCGCGTTCCGGCGTGAGCCGATTGAAGGCCCTGATCGTGCCGTCCGTCCGCTCAATGTGATCCAACAAGACCTGCGTGATCTCCCGGCTTGAATATTCGCCGGACGCCAGCCCGGCCGCGATCGCCGCTACGGTGCGGGTCTCCCTGTTGGTCGTCATCGCTCCGCTTCCTTCGTTGCGCAATCAACGCTGGATTTGAGCCTGTGGGGCGCCAAAACTACAGCTATTCTAGTTTCGGGTGCTGATGAGGCGCACTCCGCCAGTCGATCACGCCGAAAAACGGAACCGATGGATGATTCGTGCCTCACAGCCTCGCGCGAGATTCCTTTCGTGGTCTGAGATCTGACAGAGCCAGGGCGATCTGGCGGAGGGGGTGGGATTCGAACCCACGAGGCCCTTGCGGACCTAGCGGTTTTCAAGACCGCCGCATTCATCCACTCTGCCACCCCTCCTCGGGCGAATGTACCGGGATTTCAGCAGCCCAGGTGACGTCGTCCCGCACGAGCCACAGCACTGCCTCGGAGGCCGCGCGTCCCCAGAAGCGGGTGACTAGAGCTCCGCCACGCGCTCCTTGACCCAGCCGTTCTCGTAGCGGGTGAAGAAGCCCAGGTGGATGCGCACGGTGTCGCACAGCCACGTGCCGCTGACCTTCTTGTAGGTGTCCTCGTAGGTGGCCGCGAAGAGGGTGGCGGAGCTGTTCACCGTCGCCGGCATCCAGATGTACCAGGTGGCCTTCGCGTCGACGCCGTTGTCGTTCACGTCGACGATGTGCCCCAGCGTGTAGTGCAACGCGAACGTGAAGCTTGAGGAGACATCTTTGAAGAAGTCGTGGATCTCCTTCTTCCCTTTGAGGTGGACGTCCTGCACGTCGGAGTCGAAGTGCGCGTTCTCGGTAAACAGGTTGGAGATACCGACCGGTTCGTAGCTCTGGTCACACAGCTTCGCGTACTTCTGCTTGAGCGTGCGGATCTCCTCGATGTCCTCCAACCGTTGAAGCCGCTGCTCGACCGTAGCCATTGTTTATCCTTCCTCTGCACCCTAGATCGTCGGAACTCATGGGAGAGGGAAAGCTAACACTCGCCATCCCCGCGGGAAAGGCGGGCCGGCCGGGGCCGCGGTCGCTAGCCCCCTTTGAGGACCAGGTTGTAATCGCGCCGCTCAGCGACGAGCGGTCAGAGAACAGAATCACCAGGTCGGGCTACCAAGACCGTGCGGCGCTTCACCCTTGGGCGGCCACAACGTATTTCCCTTTGCGGCGACGGTTGTCATCGTCAAGCGCGACGTGCGAAGGATGCCGTCCCACGTGCGCGCTAACGCCACCGGCAGGCCCGCGCGACCTCTAGTGGGTGACGGGCTCAACGAACAACTAGAAGGAGTGAACGCATCACCCTTCGTGTCCGATGGCTGACAGCGGTTTTGACAGCAACGCCGATGAACGGACAGCGACGACGGCAGACGAAGTCGGACTGACGAACGCCGACTCTAACTGGCGGCGGACCTTGGCAGACTTGCCTGAACGCCGCGGTTTAGATTTCAAGACTGCCGCATTCATCCACTCTGCCACCCCTCCTCGGGCGAACGTACCGGGATTTCAGCAGTCCGGGTGACGTCGGGCCGCGCGATCGGGCCAAATGACAGCCACGGTGACAGCCACGGGATCTGGTTTTCACCTTGTTCATAGCCCGTATGCGTCCCGCTCCCGATGACTCGCCGCCGTCGACTCGGCTACGTCTCTTGCTCGGGCGTCGAGGCCGCGCCCTGCCCGACGATCGACCGGCAGAGGTCGCGGAGGAGCGCGATCTCGTCCGGCTCCAGCGACTGCTCACTGCCGAGGAAGAGGGAGAGGCGCAGCGCGCCCACCTCCTCCTCCGGCGCGATCTCCAGCGCAAGCGTGCCGGGCTCCCGCAGCAGACGCATGACACGATCATTTATCGTGCCCGTGCCGTGGAGCGCCTCGGCGGCGGCCCGGGAGGGGGGAGCGTCATCGCTGGGGGTCCAGCGGAAACGCCGGGCGGCGCCGACGTCGCTGGCGGCGAACTCCCGCTTCGCTTCCAGGCGGGCCGCCCGCCAGGGACCGCTCAGACGATCGTTGCGCATGAGGCAGTGGAAGCCGGTCGCGCCGCCGGTGGGCAGATCGCCCGGTCCGGCGTCGACGCCGGTGACGTTGAGGAAGTCGGGCGGACCGTTGGCGATGCGGATGAGGCCGCGGGAGCGGGCGCCGGGCGGGCGGCCGGCCGCGTGCTCGGGCGCGTCGGCGTCGGCGGGCTCGGCGCGCAGGCCGGCGGCGGTGAGCGCCTCGACCAGTTGGGTGGTGACGCGGTGGGGCCCGGACGGTCCGCGCCGGAACAGGCGTCGAAACAGCACGCGCTAGCCTTCGGAGGTCCGGGGCAGCGAGGGCAGAGGCGGGGTGGCCACACTACGCACGACGGCGAAAGCGTAGCACCCGTGGATCGGGCGGCTGCTAGCATCGCGGCGTGACCATCGACGCGGACTTGCCGGAACGGACGCAGGAGAGCGCGGCGCACCGGTATCGAGTGGCGGTGGAGGTGTGGCGGTAAGCGACGCGTTTGGGAGGGCGGAATGAACGCAGAGCGCGATCAGGGCGAGGCCCCGGACTCGGGCGAGGGCGCTAAGAAAAAGGAGCCGCAGTGGAGCGTGGTACTTATGGGGCGCACGGACACGTCGGCGTTCTTCGAGGTGCGCGACGGCTTGGGCGGCGTCTGGTCGGGGTCGTTGGGGAAGATCCAGTAAGGGAGTGCACGTGGTCACAACGCGGCGAGGGTGTCTGCGCGATTCGACGGTCTAGTGCACCCGGTCTTTCGGTCTGGCGTCGTGGTTGCGTGGCGCGTCGGCTAGGGCGACTTGATCCGCCCCAGGTGCCCCATCCAGTGCTGGAGGACGTCCGGGACGATGACGTCGCCGTTGGGCTGCTGGTAGGTCTCCAGGATGGCGGCGAGGACGCGGCCGGTGGGGAGGCCGCTGCCGTTGAGGGTGTGGACGAGTTGCGCTTTGCCCTCGACGGGGCGGTAGCGGATGTTGGCGCGGCGGGCCTGGAAGTCGGCGCAGTTGGAGATGCTGCTGACCTCCACCCACTCATCGACGCCGGGGGACCAGACCTCCAGGTCGTAGGTGACGGTGGCGCTGAATCCGAGGTCGCCGGCGCAGAGCCGCACGACGCGATAGGTCAGCTCCAGCCCCTGCAACAGCGATTCCGCCGCCGCGATCATCTCCTCGAACGCCTGGGCTGAGGTGTCCGGCGTGGTGAGCTGGTACATTTCCACCTTCTCGAACTGGTGGACGCGCTTGAGGCCGCGGACGTCGCGGCCGGCGCTCACCTTCTCGCGGCGGAAGCAGGGAGTGTGGGCGGCGTAGCGCAGGGGCAGGTCCGCCTCGTCCAGGATCTCGTCGCGGTGGAGGCTGGTCAGCGGCACCTCGGCGGTGGGGATGAACCAGTAGTCCTCGTCGGCGTCGTGGTAGAGGTTGTCGCGAAACTTGGGCAGCTGCCCCGATGCCCACATCGTTTCCTCGCGGACCATGGCGGGAAGGTAGATCTCCGTGTAGCCGTTCTCCGAGTGCGTCAGCAGGAAGTAGTCGATGAGGGCGCGCTGAAGACGGGCGCCCTCGCCCTTGAGCAGGGCCATGCGGGTCCCGGCCATGGCGGCGGCGCGCTCGACGTCGATGATGCCCAAGCGCTCGCCCAGGTCCCAGTGCGGCAGCGGCTCGAAGTCGAAGCGGGGTGGCTCGCCGACCTGCCGCAGCACGACGTTGGCCGAGGGGTCGCTGCCTTCCGGCACCGACGGGTCGACGAGGTTGGGGAACTCCGAGAGCGCGTCGTGGAGGCGGGCGTCGACGTCGCGGAGCTGGGCGTCGAGGGCGTCGATGCGATCGGCCACGGCGCGCTGGGCGCCGATGAGCGTGTCGCGCTCGGCCTTGTCCTTGGCCTTGCCGATGGCCTTGCCAGCGCGGTTGCGCTCCGCCTTCAACTGCTCGACTTCGACGAGGATCTTGCGGCGCTGCTCGTCCAGCGCGAGCGTTTGGTCCAGCGGAGCGTCGGCTCGCCGGAGCGCGAGGGCGCGCCGGACCTCGTCGGGGTGCTCGCGGATGAGCTGGATGGAGAGCATCGCCGCCATTATTGCGTGCAGGATCGGCGAGAGGTAGGGCGGGCGCTTTTACTCGTGCTCCGCCGCCCGGTCGATGGCGGCGACGTGGCAGGCTACCCGGTCCCGTCCGGCCGGAAGATCTCCTCGATCGGGCGATCGAACAGTTCGGCGATCTTGAACGCCAGCGGTAGGCTGGGGTCGTACTTGCTGGTCTCGATGGCGTTGATGGTCTGGCGGGAGACCGCGAGGCTCTCGGCGAGCGTCTTCTGGGACCAATCGCGCTCCGCGCGCAGGACGCGCAGTGAATTCCTCACAGCCAGCGCCGCTTCGCCAGCTGGCCGCCGATGGTCCAGAGCCCAGCCATGATCGGCCAGACGTAGAACCAGTTGAGGTCCGGGAAGCCGGCATCCTGGAGGAACCAATAACTGAAGGTGATCAACGCGGTGCCGCCAAAGGCGAAGGCGAGCGCCTCCAAGGCGATCCGTTGTTGCAGCTCGTCCATGCGACGGAAGAATCGGACCCAAGCGAACAGTGCAAAGACGAGCGGGATCATGGGGAGCACGGCAACGGGGAAGCGCCAGGCCGCGTCTTGATTTGCGTTAACGACGACGATCGTCGGGACCAAGACGGCCGCGTACGCCACAAGGGCGGCGACCAACTCGCGACCATACCGCCCATCCCCGGAATAGAGCCTGATGCGACGCCAGAGGCTGCTCGACGCGTGAATTACTTTCGTCATGGCGATTCCTTTCCTCTGGGGCTATCGCAACCCCTTCCAGGGAGGAATGTAAAGGACACTTGTCGTCATGTCAAGTCTCCTTGTCAACAATTTTGCACAGGCGGGTGGTGCAACTCAGCCTTTGAAGGCCTGACAGTCACCGGACTGCCGAGGTGCTCGATTCGGTGTCCAACGTCGAAGTAGCGCTAGTCGTCTTGGGGCGGAGGTTCGGAGTCGGCCCGGGCGATGGCGGCCAGGCCGAGCACGCGCACGTCCTGCGGGGGAGCGACGGCGGGCGCGCCTTCGCCGATGGCGATGCGCTCAGCGGCCTGCAACGTTTTCGCCGAGACCCAGCGCCAGCCGGGGTGCGAGCCGTCGTGCGTAGCGGTGGGGAGGCCGGGGTCGACGGGACGCGTGAAGTAGATCAGGTCCAGGTGCTGGTGGGCGGGCTCGTCGTCCGTCGCGGGGATCTCCTCGACCATGATGGTGGCGGGCGGCGGGAGCTGCGGCGGGGCGTCGTAGGGGAACGGCGTCGCGGCCGGGAGGACGGCAACCACGATGCCCGTCTCCTCGCGGGCCTCGCGCAGGACGGCCTGCGGCGGGTCTTCGTCCGGCTCGATGTGCCCGCCGGGGGGCAGCCACATGCGGTTCTTGGCGTGCCAGTGCAGGAGCGTGTGCCCCTCGGCGGAGATGAAGGCCGTAACGGTGAAGTGGCGTTTCATTTTTCGTTAACCGCGCTCGAACGCCGTTCATTGTAGGGGGCGGATCGTACGCGTCGGGTGACGGGACGGGCGCGGGCGAGAGACGCGGGGGTTGACGACGTTGGCGGAGCCTTAGCCTACTTCCGGGGCTGCTGGACGGCGGCGCGCTGGAGGTTGAGGTCGAGGAGGTTGCGGAGGATGTCTTCATCCGAGATGTCCGCGGGCCAACCGTAAGCAGCGAAGACGGCGGCGTCGAGGTCCCGGTGGAGGTTGTCAAGCCACTGCGGACGATCGTTGTAGAGCTTGGTAAGCGTGCGCTGTTTGAGGATATTGGCCGCCTCTTCATCCACGGGGATCAGACGGGGCGGCAGCGATGGAACGACGTCCGGCTCCTCGCGGACGAGGTCCGGCGGGTTGAGCCACCGTTCGCGGATCTCGTTGAGGTCGTAAGCGGCGGCGGCGATGGTGTCACGGTGGGCGCGCTGCTCCGGGGTGAGGGCGTCGTCCGGCGTGTCGAGAGGCCAAGGGAAGGGGAAGGTCTCAAGGGTGGTGGTGGGCGTGTAGCGCGGGTCATTGCCTTTCCCGAGCCAGGTACCCGTGCGTAGCGCCCAGAGTTCATGCGCGCGGGAGTGGAGGACACCGAACGTGTAGTCAACGTCGCGGGCGATGGCGATCGTGGCTGAGTCGGCGAGCGTGCGAGGATGCACCCAGACGAACACGCGGTGCTTGGACACGCGCGGCGTCATGAGGAAACGGAACAGGCCGTTCACAGCGGTGCGAAGATCCGCGCCACTTCGCCCGAGACGCCACCAGTAGGTCCGTCGCTGAGAGTCCTTGTTCTTGGCGCGGATCGGCCGCACGTGCTCCCGGACATACTCGAACGGTGCCTCGAACTGCGCTGCTTCCGCTTCCGACAGATGGTCCGGGAACTCGATGATCCACATGTCCCGTGAGCGACGAACGATGTCCGTCCCGTTCACCAGGGGACGGACCACTTCAATGGACGATCGCCCGTTCGGGTTCGGCTGCTGTACCAGTTGACGTGCCGTCTCGCGCGGAATGTCGAATGGACCAACCTTGACGGGTCCTTGAAATGCGACGCTCACGTTCTCTCGCAGACGGCGAGCGATCGTGAGGTCGATCCCGCTCGTCAGGTCGGAATAGATGACGCCAACAGGCTCGCCGTCGAGCGTCCGCGTTGTCTCCGAGCCGTCGTCTTGCGCGACGATCGAGACGCGCACGGCAGCGTCCTCGACGACCCATTCTTCGTCGCTCCAGGCCATGAAGATGTCGCCGGTCTGCTTGATGCGCTCCAGCACCCGGCGATTCGCGCCGCCACGAATGCTGTTCGTCGCCAGCAGGCCGGCCCGCTTCGCGCGCCCGTGCTCGATCTCCTCGCGGGCCTTCTCGTGCCAGTAGCAGACGAGATCCGCTGATGCGGGCACCCGATCTCTCCATGCGTCTCTCAGGTCTTCGACGTACTGGTCGTCCAGGTGAGTCAGGACGAGCTGACTGCCCAAGAACGGCGGGTTGCCGATGATGAACTCGGCCTCCGGCCAGTCGGCTGGGCGAGGGTGCTCGGGGTCCGAAAGATCAATGATGGCGTCGCGGCGCTCGATGTTGTCGAGAGGACGGAGAATGGGGTCGTCGCGGTAGTGAAAGCCGTTGTTGAGCATCCACTGGATCTCGCCGATCCAGACGGTGACGCGGGCGAGTTCGGCGGCGTAGTCGTTGATCTCGATGCCGTGGACGATGGAGGGGTCAACTGCTGGGAAGGGCCGCATCAGGTGGAGGTTCTCCCAGCCCCACTGGGTCGTCTCTTTCTCTAGGTCCTTGACGCACTGGAGGGCGACGTAGAGGAAGTTCCCGGACCCGCAGGCGGGGTCCAGGATGCGTAGATCTCGAAGGCGATCGAGGAACTGGAAGAACTCCGCCTCGGCATCGCGCTCCCACCGAGGCCGCTTCTTGCGGGGGAGGCCGTCCCGCGTAAGCGGAGATGGCGTGCGGCCCGCGAGCCGCGTCTCGACGGCGGACTGCATGGCGGCGTACTCGCGGCGAAGCGGAACGAGGACGACGGGCTCGACGACGCGCATGATGGAGCCCTTGTCGGTGTAGTGAGCGCCGAGCTGTCCGCGCTTGTCGGGGTCGAGACCGCGCTCGAACAGGGTGCCCAGGATGGAGGGCTCGATCTCGGCCCAATCGAGGCGAGAGGCTGCCGCGATCACCTCAAGGTCGTCTGCCTCAAGCGGGAGGACTGCCGAACCGTCGAAAAGACCGCCGTTGAACCACTGGATCCGTTCGGCGCCGAACCAGCCGTCCTTGTCGGACATGGTGCGGAAGAGCTCCGCTAGGCGTTCGGTGAAATCGGCGGGCTTGTTGCGGGTGCCGGCGATGAGTTTGGAGAGGAGGTCGCGCGGGAGCAGGCGGGTGTCCTCGGCGAAGAAGCAGAAGAGCAACTTGTTGAGGAAGTGGGCGACCTGGTGCGGCTCATGCCCGCGATTCTGGAGGCGGCCGGCGAGTTCGGCGAACTGGCGCGCGGCCTCTTCGGTAACCTGCTCGCGCGTCCGCTTGGGGCGCAGGGCCTCCGGTTCGCGCATGACTGAGCGCAGGATGCGGAGCGGTTCCGCGGGGTCGTCGCGGAGTTGGTGCAGGTCGAAGGCGTAGACCTGCTTGGGGGTGCCGGTGAAGTTGGTGTGGACCTCAAAGCGCTCCAGGTCGCAGACGACGAGGAGGGGTGGATTTTCCAACGCCTCGCGATACTGGAGCAGTTGGTCGTAGGCGGCGGTCAGGTCCTTGTGCTTGCCCTTGTACTCCCAGGCGAAATGGCCCCGCTTCCAGACGTCGGCGAAGCCGTTGCCGCCTCCGGTCTTCTCGACGCCCTTCTCGAAGGTGTACCAATCGCCGGCGGGGTCGGCTTCAGTCGGAGTGGGGCCGCCGAGCACGCGGCAGAGGTCGTTGAAGTGAGACTGGGAGGCGGCGCTCTCTTTGAGGCTGCTGCCGAGCCACTTGGCGGCGAACTCGGCGGCGGTCAGCGTCGGAGTGGTGGCGTTGTTGGGCATCTTGTGCGGATGGTAGCCGCTGCCCCTTCGACGGGCTCAGGACGAACGTCGGCTACTCCTTCCGCCGCAGTTGCGGGAAAAGGATGACGTCGCGGATGGAGCGGGAGTTGGTGAGGACCATGATCAGCCGGTCGATGCCGATACCGAGGCCGCCGGTGGGCGGCATGCCGTGCTCCAGCGCGACGAGGAAGTCTTCGTCCATCAGCTCCGCCTCCTCGTCGCCGGCGGCGCGGAGGGCGACCTGGTTCTGGAAGCGCCGGCGCTGGTCGATGGGGTCGTTGAGCTCGCTGTAGGCGTTGGCGATCTCCCAGCCGGCCACGTACGCCTCGAAGCGCTCCACGAGGCGGTCGTCGTCGGGGGTGCGTTTGGCCAGGGGCGAGATCTCCACGGGCCAGTCCATTAAGAAGGTGGGCTGGATCAGGTGGGGCTCGACCGCGTGGGCCAGCAGATCGCCCAGCAGTTTGTGCCAGGAGGCATCCGGCGGGATGGGGATGCCGTGCCGCTGGAGCACGTCGTGGAGGGCGTCCGCCGTGCGGTATTCCAGGAAGTCGATGCCGGCGTACTGCATGAGGGCGTCGCGCATGGTGAGGCGGCGCCAGGGCGGGGCGAGGTCGATGGTGGCGTCGCCCCAGGGGATGGTGGTGGCGCCGAGGATGGTCTGCGCGAGGTGCGCCACGAGCTCCTCGACCATCGCGGCGACCCCGTGGTAGTCGGTGTAGGCCTCGTAGGACTCCATCATCGTGAACTCGGGGTTGTGCGTGGTGGAGGTGCCCTCGTTGCGGAAGATGCGGCCGACCTCGTAGACCTTGTCGAAGCCGCCGACGATCAACCGCTTGAGGTGCAGCTCCAGCGCGATGCGGAGGTAGCGCTCTTCATCCAGCGCGTTGAAGTGGGTGACGAAGGGTCGCGCGGCGGCGCCACCCGCCTCCGGCTGCAGCACCGGCGTCTCCACCTCCAGGAAGCCGCGGTCGTCCATCCAGCGGCGCAGGGCCGAGATCACCCGTGAGCGGGTAATAAAGAGGTCGCGGGAGTCCTGGTTCGCTTGGAGGTCCAGGTAGCGCTGCCGGTACCGCGCCTCCACGTCCTGCAGGCCGTGGAACTTCTCCGGCGGGGGCCGTAGCGCCTTGGCCAGGAGCCGGAGGTCCCGGGCCTCCACGGAGATCTCGCCGGATTTGGTGCGGATCAGCGGTCCGCTCGACTCCACGAAGTCGCCCAGGTCGAGCGCCTTCAGCACGGCCGCGCCGCTCTCACCGAGGCGATTGCGACGACACAACAGCTGGATGACCCCGGAGCCGTCTCGCAGGTCGAGAAAGGCCAGCTTGCCCAAGTCGCGGACGCTGGTGATGCGACCGCCGACGTGCACCGACGGCTGGCGCTTGAGCGCGCCCTGTTCCCAGCGCTCGAAGCGGGCTCGGGCGGTCGCGACGGGGGTCAGCTTCGCGGCCGTGCGGGGCGGGTAGGGGTCGATGCCGCGCTCGCGCAAGGCGTCGGCCTTCCGCCGTCGCTGCTCGAACAACTCGCGCAGACGCTCACTAGGCTGGTCCGCCATGCGGCGCATCCCTCCAGGTAGGCCGCTCGCCATAGTAGAACGGGCGCCCCGCGGGACGCCCGTTAACGGTCGCCAGTACGGTCGGCGGCGCTAGCGGATGGCCTTGATCTTGTACTCGATGGTGCCGGCGGGAGCGCTCACCTCGATGGTGTCGCCCACGGCGCGCCCCAAGAGCGCCCTGCCCACGGGCGACTCATCGCTGACGAAGCCGTGGGCCGGGTCCACCTCGGGCATGCCGACGATGGTGAGCTCCTGCGACTTTTCCCCGATCTGCACGGTCACCGTGGCGCCCAGATGAACGGTGTCGGTGTTGTGGGCGGCATCTTCGTCGATGACTTCGGCGTTGGCCAGGATCTTCTCCAGGGTGAGGATGCGTCCCTCGACGAACGCCTGCTGGTTCTTGGCGTCTTCGTACTCGCCGTCGCCCTGGGTGTTGGGGGAGAGCTCCCGGATCTCATGGATGCGCTCGGCCGTCGCCGGGCGCTTTACGGTCACGAGCTCGTGCAGCTCCTTGCGCAGGCGCTCCAACCCGTTCTGGGTGATGGGGACCGGCTTCTGCACGGCCATCCGCGCGGGCTCCTTTCCCTCTCGCGGCCGCTGGCGGCGCGCGATCGAGTCGGTGCGTAAAAAATCGACCGGAGGCTGTCGCGCCCCCAGTCATGAGGTTCAAACTCGTCGGCTCGGCCCCATTATAGGACTTGCGACGAGGCGGCGTAAACGCGCCCAAAGGGGTGGTGATAAACTGGCCCGGGCGGGGAGGACGCCGCTGGCGGGCGGGATCCAGGGACGCTGCGTGAGACAGACGATACTCGCGGCGGTGGTGGCCGGCGTCCTGGGTGGCGCCATCGGCGGTGTGCTCGTCGCGTTGCTTGACGATAACGGCGGGCCGGCCGCCGTTATCGAGGCGCCCGCGGTCTCGGAGGCAGAGCCCGGACGGGCCGCTCGCGACCCCCTCAGCGTGGGCGAGGCGGTGGCGCGCGTCATCCCCGGGCTGGTCGCCGTGATCGTCGACCTGGGGGTGACGCCCGATCCCGAGGGGAATCTGGTCCAGACTGAGTTGACCGGGACCGGCCTGGTTATCGATCGCGAAGGCTATATTCTGACGAGCGAACATAACATTCGAGCGGTGTCGGGCGACATTGAGGTGGTGCTGCCGAGCGGCGAGGTCCGTCGCGCAGTGGTGGTGGGAAGCGACATCCCTTTCAACGACGTCGCCGTCCTGCGGGTGGTGCGGGGAGGACTGACGGCGGTGCCGATCGGCTCGTCGTCGTCGCTGCGGCAGGGGGATACGGTGTACGCGGTAGGACATGCGCTGCGACAGGAGGAGCCGACGGTTACCGTGGGGGTCGTCAGTCAGACCGATACGCGGACTCTCCGGGACGGCGGCGTCCTGCAGGAGCACCTCATTCAGACCGATGCGGCGCTCAATCAGGGCAACAGCGGCGGCGCATTGGTCAACCGCGCGGGCGAAGTGGTGGGCCTCACCTCCTTGGTGGTGCGGACAACGGAGACGGGCGATATCGTCCATGGGATCGGCTTCGCGTTGCAGATGGACGTGATCCTGCCGATCGCGCGGCAGATCATCAGCGCGGGCCGGTATCCGCGGCCCGACTTCGGCGTGGTGCGGCAGGAATCGGTGACGGAGTTCGCCGCCGAGCAGCTGGATCTGCCGACGACGACCGGGAGCTTCCTCTTGGAGATCAGGCGGGACGGGCCGCTGGCCGTGGCGGGACTGCGTCCCGGGGACATTGTGCTCAGCATTGACGGCCTGGCGATCACGCCGGAGTTGCCCTATCTGAACGTGCTGGCGCGGCTGGAGCCTGGGGTGGCGGTGGAAGTCGTCTACGTCCAGGATGATCGCGAGCGCCGCGTCAGCGTGACGCCCGAGGCACGGACATCGTGAGCGACGAGAGCCCGTTCGAACCGCGCGAGCCGCGGCGGATCACGGGTCGAGCGCCGGAGCCGCCGGACCGGCGGCGCCCCGTGCGGCGCCAGAGCCGCGCGCGGGGGGGCGACGGGCAGGGGAGCGGACGCCGGCTGCTGGTGTTGGTCGCGCTGGCCGGGCTGGGTCTGGCGTTGCTGCTGGTGATCCTGTTCGTACCGCCGATCGCGCTGATCGGCGGGAACGACGACGAAGCGGACGCGACGCTGGCCACGGCCGTCGAGGAGGACCGGGGCCGCCAGATCGCGGCCAGCACGCGATCGCGCATGCCGGACGTGCCCGAGCATCTGCGCGCCGCCAGCCTGCTCTACGACCTCAGCGTGCCCCCGATACTGCCGGGGCCCTTCGCGATCACGCTGCGGCTGATCCAGCCGACGCAGGACCAGCGCAACCTGGGGGCCTACACCTACCGGGACGGGGCCTGGGAGCGGATCACGGCGGCGCTGCTGACCGACGAAGGCGCCGGCGCCCGGGTGGAACTGGAAGTCGTGCCGTCCAACCTGGCCATCCTGCGGCGGCTGCAGTTTCAGGATACGGTGACCGGCCGCCTGCCGGCCGGGGCGGAGATCGCCGTGGAGGCGCTGAACGTGCTCACGATCATCAATCCGGTGGGCTTCACCCCGGCGGAGGACGCATCGCTGCTGGGGCGGGTGGAGGCGCTCCCGCCCGACGTGACGCAGCCGGTGTACCCGGTGGTGTTCGCGGGCGAACCGGAGGCCGACATCATCAACACGGTGATCGCGTCGTCGCAATTGCGGCGCCAGCACATCAACAACATCCTGCTGATGGTGCAGACGGGGCGGCACGACGGCGTCGACATCGACTACCAGGTGATCAGCACCGCACTGCGGGACGCGTTCAGTGAGTTCATCACGGAGTTGGCCGATCAACTGCATCGGGACGGACGCGGGCTGAGCCTCACGGTGCCGCTGCCACGTCGCGATGCCTCGGGGGTGGATGAAGGGGCCTACAACTTCACGGCGCTCGGCGCGGCCGCCGACCTGCTGAAGCTGGTGGTGCCGCGGGACCAGTCGGTGTGGGCGGAGACGCTGGCGGCGGGGATGCCGCGGGTGCTGGAGCGGGTGCCCTCGGAGAAGGTGCTGCTGACGCTCTCGCCGTACAGCGTGGAGAAGAGCCTGCAAGGGTTCCGGCTGCTGAGCCAGCGCGAAGCGCTGGGGCTGGCGAGCGAGCTGAGCGTGCGCGAGGCGGGCCCGATCCTGACGAACCAGCGGGTGACGCTGGTGGGCGAGAACATCTTTCTGGACGCGGGGGCCAGCGGCCTGTTCTGGGACCGGTTCGCCAACATGGTGTCGTTCGTAGCGCCGCAGCAGACGGACGAGCCAGTGACGGTATGGGTGGAGAACCGCTTCAGCATCGCGTTCAAGTTGGAGGTGGTGGCGCAGTACGAGTTGGGCGGGCTGGCGTTGGAGGACGTGTCCGGCACGGAGGAGACGGCCAATCTCTGGGAGGTCATCACCAGTTTCTTGG
This sequence comes from Dehalococcoidia bacterium, assembly GCA_963663235.2. Lineage (GTDB taxonomy): Bacteria > Chloroflexota > Dehalococcoidia > Bin125 > Bin125. The sequence goes on along the minus strand of CAXXNO010000001.1, from coordinate 81,093 downwards.
AATCGGGCGAGGCGCTGTTGGTGATGCCCAACCCGGAGCTGCTGGTGCCGGTGTGGGAGGCGGACGTCGGGGAGCTGAGCGGCTCCGGCGGGGCCGGCTGGGTTGTGTGGGAGACGCCGACGATCCCGGATGACTACGAGGTGCGGTTGATTGTCAGCGACGGCGACGTGCGCGTGGGACACGGGCTGACCATCGCGGTGGAGCCCTGAGCGCGGCGGGGCCGGTCGTTCGCCTCACCGGCGGCCGCTACGCGGGCCGCCACCTGCATGGAGCCGCGCCGGGGACCCGCCCGGCGACGGCGCGGTTGCGGGCCGCGATCTTCAACCGTCCAGACGTTCAGGCAGTGACCGAGGGGCGGGTGCTGGACCTGTACGCGGGGGCGGGCTTGCTGGGAGCCGAGGCTTTGAGCCGGGGAGCGCAGTGGGTAGACTTCGTGGAGCGTGGGCGGGCGGCGTGCGCGGTCATCCGTCGGAACGTCGAGGTGGTGGAGGGGCGGGAGCGCTCGCGGGTGCTCTGTCTGGACGTGGGCCGGGCTCTGTCGCGGCTCCGCGGGCCCTACGCGCTGTGCTTCGCCGATCCACCCTACGAGGAGGATGCCGTCACGGCGCTGGAGCGGCTGGCGGAGGCCGAGATCCTGGCGGAGACGGGGTTGCTGCTCTGGCGGCACCCGCTGAAACGGCCGGCGCCGGAGCGCCTGGGAGCGCTGGCACGCAGGGAGACGCGTCGCTACGGTGACGGCGTCCTGGACACGTACGGCGTCGGGGGGGCAGCGTGACCATCGCGGTGTATCCCGGGGGGTTCGACCCGGTGACGAACGGGCACTTGGACATCGTGTCGCGGGCGTCGACGCTCTTCGATGAGCTGGTGGTCGCCATTTACGCGCGCGACGAGCAGCTGTTCGCAATCGATGAGCGCGAAGCGTTGCTGCGGGAGGCGGTGCGGGCGTTCCCCAACGTGCGCGTGTCGCGGTTCGACGGGCTGGTGGTGGACTTCGCGCGATCCGTGGGGTCGACGGCGCTGGTGCGGGGGATCCGCGCCGTCACGGGGTTCGAAGCCGAGTTCGACATGGCGCTGATGAATCAGAAGATGGCGCCGGAGATCGAGTCGGTGTACCTGATGGCCAGCCTGGAGCACCTGTATATTTCGGCCAGCCGGATCCGTGAACTGGCGAGGCTGGGGCGGGCCGTGGATGACCTGGTGCCGGCCCACGTCGCCAAGGCGCTGGGCACCAAGCTGGGGCCGGGCCGCCCGGCCTAGGCGCCCGCGTCGCGCCGAGGAGCTGCCGTCATCGACATCCTGGAGTTGATCGATCAGTTGGAGGAGACGCTCCTCTCGAGCCGCAAGGCCCGCTTGCGGGGTGGCATGGTGCTGGACCGGGAGCGGCTGCTCGATTTGATCGATCAGGTCCGCGCCGCGGTGCCGGCGGAGATCGCGGATGCGCGCGCCGTGCTGCAAGAGCGCCAACGGGTGATGAAGGAAGCGGAGGAAGAGGGGCGGCTGCTCGTCGCGCAGGCGAAAAGGGAGGCGGAGGCGCAACTGAGCGGGCACGAGCTGGTGCGCCATGCCCAGCGCCGCGCGACCGAGATCATGACGCAGGTGACCACGGAGGCGAAGACAGTCGCCGAGGATGCGCGCAACGAAGCGGCGGCGATCCGGGGCAGCGCCACCAGCCAAGCGGTGGAGCAGGCGATTGAGGCGGACCGCTACTCCTTGGATGTGCTGCGGCGGCTGGAGGAACAGCTCGCGGCGCTGCTGAGCAGCATCCGTGCGGGCATCGAGCAACTGGATAAGAAGCTGGAGCGCGAGCAGGGGCAGTGGGAGGTGGAGTCGCGGAACGCCCGCATCCGCGACCAGCGCCGCGATACTGACGCGTCGGGCTAGCCCACCACCAAGTTGATCAGCTTGTCGGGGATGTAGACGACCTTGCGGACGGCGGCGCCGGCGAGGTGGGCGGCGACGTTCGCCGACGCCTCCGCAGCAGCGCGGGCCTCCGACTCCGGCAGGCCGACGGCGACGGTGAGGCGGTCGCGGAGCTTGCCGTTGACCTGCACGACCAGCGTCACCGTTTCCGAGGCCGCCAGTTCCGGATCCCACGCGGGCCAGGCCTGCTGGTGCACGGAGTAGGGCCGGCCGAGCCGCTGCCAGAGCTCTTCCGCGATGTGCGGCGCGGAGGGGGCCAGACAGAGGATTAGAGCCTGGACGGCTTCGTCCCAGGCGGCGCCGTCGACGGGGCCGGCGTCGCGCTCGCGGGCCAGCGCGTTGGTGCACTCCATCATCGCCGCCAGCATGGTGTTGAAGCGGAAGCGCTCCACGTCTTCCGTGGCCCGGCGGATCATCTGATGCGTGAGGCGTCGGATGGTGCGGGCGCTCTCCTCTGAGGGCGCGCGCTCGGGCGGCCGGAGGACCAGGGTCCAGACGCGGTTGAGCCAGCGCGAGAGACCCTGAATGTTCCTGTCGTCCCAGTCGCCGCCCTGGTCCCAGGGGCCGAGGAACATGAGGTAGAGGCGGACGGCGTCGGCGCCGAGTTTGTCGACCCACACATCGGGCGCCACGACGTTGCCGCGGCTCTTGGACATCTTCTGCCCGCCCTTGAGGATGATGCCCTGGTTGAAGAGGCGGGCGAACGGCTCCCCCACTGGTAGGACGCCCATGTCGCGGGCCGCCTTGGTGAAGAAGCGGGCGTAGAGCAGGTGCATCACGGCGTGCTCGGCGCCGCCGGTGTACTGGTCGACGGGGAGCCACTTCTCGGCGAGGTCCCGACGGACGGGCTCTCGGTCGTTGTGGGGATCGAGGTAGCGGAACATGTACCAGGAGGAGCACATGAAGGTGTCCATGGTGTCCGTCTCGCGACGGGCGGGGGCCTCGCACTGGGGACAGGCGACCTGGGTGAAGGTGGGATGCCCGGCCAGCGGCGACTCGCCGGTGGGCAGGAACTCGGCGTCCTCGGGCAGGAGCACGGGCAGGTCCTCCTCCGGCACGGGGACGATGGCGCAGGCGGCGCAGTAGATGATGGGGATGGGGGCGCCCCAGTAGCGCTGGCGGCTGATGAGCCAGTCGCGGAGGCGGTAACTGACGTCAGGGCCGCCGCGATCCATCTCTTGCAAACGGGCGGCCACGGCGGCCTGGCCCTCCTTGACCGACAGACCGTCGAAGTCGCCGGAGTTGACCATGCGGCCGTCGCCGACGTAGGCCTCGGGCAGCGGGGCGCCGTCCCAGTCAGGCGGGGCGATTACGGTGGGGATGGGCAGATCGAACTGTCGCGCGAAGGCGAAGTCGCGGACGTCGTGGGCGGGCACGCCCATGACCGCGCCGGTGCCGTAGGAGGGCAGGACGTAGTCGGCGATCCAGATGGGCAGGAGCCGGTTGGTGAGGGGGTGGCGGGCGGAGGCGCCGGTGAAGACGCCGCTCTTGACGCGCACGATGGACTGCCGTTCGATCTCGGTGGCGGCGCGGGCGGCGCGCACGTATTCCTGCACCACATCGCGCCGGTCGGGGGCGGTGAGCGGCTCGACGAGCGGGTGCTCCGGGGCGAGCACCAGGTAGGTGACGCCGAAGACGGTATCGGCGCGGGTGGTGAAGCAGCGGATGCGGTCGACGCCGGCGACGGGCGCGTCGAAGGGGAAGTGGATCTCCGCCCCCTCGGAGCGGCCGATCCAGTTGCTCTGCATGGTGACGATGCGCTCGGGCCAGTCGATGGCGCTGAAGTCGAGTAGCTCATCGGCGTAGTTGGTGATGCGGAAGAACCACTGCTCCAGGTCGCGGGTCTCGACCACCGACTCGCAGCGCTCGCAGCGGCCGGCCTCGCCTTCGTGCCGGATCACCTGTTCGTTGGCGAGCACCGTTTGGCAGGAGGGGCACCAGTTGGCGGGGGCCTGCTTGCGATAGGCGAGGTTGTGCTTGAACAGTTGCAGGAACCACCACTGGGTCCACTTGTAGTACTCGGGGTCGGAGGTGATCACCTCGCGGGTCCAGTCGAAGGAGGCGCCCATGCGGCGGAGCTGGGCGCGCATGCGCTCCACGTTGCGGTAGGTCCAGGTGTGGGGATGGATGTTCTCGCTGATGGCGGCGTTTTCCGCCGGCAGGCCGAAGGCGTCGAAGCCGATGGGGAAGAGGACGTTGTTGCCCCGCATGTGTTGGTAGCGCGCGGCGACGTCCGAGGGCGCGATGGCATACCAGTGGCCGATGTGCAGGTCGCCGCTGGTGTAGGGGAACATGGTGAGCATGTACCAGCGGGGGCGGGGATCGTCGTCGGAGGTGCGGTAGAGGGCGTCGGCCTCCCAGCGGCCCTGCCACCTGGGCTCGATCTCTTGCGGGCGGTAGGGCGGAATGGCCGCCTGATCGTTGCTGGGCATGCCGCGATCGCTCCGTTTTGAGTCGCTGTTTCGAGGATAGCAGCGGCGATCCGTAGGCGGGACGAGGCGCGACGCCGCTGCGGTCAGGGAACGAACGCCTCGCTGGTGTCGACGGCATCGAAGCCCTGGACGTCGGCGCCGCCGGGGATGTGGGGCTGCGGGCGGGGGGAAGGAGATGATGTTACGGCTGCTATCATGATGCTATGGAGCGCACCACCATTTCGCTGCCCGAGGATCTGCTGAGGCGCCTGCGGGCGCTGGCAGCCGAACGGCGCACGTCCATGGCCACGCTGATCCGTGAGGCGCTGGAGGAGAAGACGCACGGCGCCCGGCCCCGGCCTCGCAGCCTCGGCATCGGGGCTTCGGGCCGGCTCGACACCGCCCGGCGGGTCGGGGAGGAGCGACCGGAGCCGCGGTCGTGGCGCTAGTGCTGGATACCGGTCCTCTCTACGCCTCGCTCGATCGCAGCGACGCGGACCACGCGGCCTGCCGGGAGCTCATCGAGGGAGCGGCGGAGGCGCTGGTCATCCCGGCGCCCGTGATCGTCGAGGTGGATTACTGGATCGGACGCCGCCTGCACGCCGGCGTGCTCGTGGCGTTGCTCGATGACGTGGCGGCGGGGGCGTACGTGGTAGCGGAGTTGGAGCCCGACGATTACCGGCGGGTGCGCCAGTTGTGCGATCGGTACGCCGATGCCGATATCGGTTTCGTCGATGCGGCCGTGCTTGCCGTGGTGGAACGGCTGAACGAGCTGAAGCTCGCGACGCTGGACCGGCGCCACTTCAGCATGATGCGTCCCAGACACGTCGACGCGCTGACGTTGTTGCCCGCGTAGGGCGGCGAGGACGATCCGCGCTAGGGAACAAACGCCTCGCTGGTGTCGACGGCGGCGAAGCCCTGGACGTCGGCGCCGCCGGGGACGTAGATGCGGCCGTCGAGCGCGGCGGCGCCGGTGCCGTGTCGGGGGGTGGGCATGGGCGGCAGCGACTCCCAGCGATCGGTCAGCGGGTCGTAGGCCTCGGTTTGATCGAAGACGCCGGAGGCGACGCTGCGGTCGCCCTCGCCGCCGAAGAGGTAGAGGCGGCCGTCCAGCACTGCCGCAGCGGCCCCGCCCCGGGGCGTGGGCATCGAAGCGCGCTCCTGCCAGCGGCCGGCGGCCGGGTCGAACGCGTAGACGGCGCCGCTCACGGCGAAGATGGAAGAGTCGCGGCCGCCGGCGACGTAGATGACGCCATCGATCGCGCCGCCGACGACGTGATCGCGCGGCGCGGGGAGGTCCGGGAGGATCTCCCAGGTGTCGGTGGCGGGGTCGTAGGCGGAGACATCGCGCACGGCGGCGTTGCGGAAGCCGCCGGCCACGTAGATCTTCCCGTCCACCACGGCCACGGCCGACGCGCCCCGCTCGGTTCCGGACGGCATCGACGTTCTCGTCGTCCAGACGTCTGCGGCCGGGTCGTAGGCGAAGACGCGGCCGTCGGCGGTGAAGCCGCCGCCGCTGAGGAAGCCGACGACGTAGAGCGCGCCGTCCACGACGGCGACGTTGGCGTGGTGCAGCGGCAGCGGAAGGTCGGCGGTGCGGCGCCAGCGGTCGGTTTGCGGGTCGTAGGCTTCGACGGTGGCCACGACGCGGCTATCGGCGTCGAAGCCGCCAATCAAGTAGATCTCCCCGTTCAACGCGACGCCCCCCGTCTCCTGGCGGGGGCCACCGGCGATCGACGCGAGCACGAGCCAGCGCGGCTCCGCGGGCGCTTCATCGTCGGTGTCCTCCGCGGGCGCGCCGATGTTGATCGTCTGGGGACCGACGGAGACGACCCAGAGGACAGTGCCGTCGGAGATGGGGAAGTCCACAGAGCCGAGGATGGGGTTGAAGGCGATCCATGTTCCCTCGTCGAAGAGCCAAGCGATCTTGACGCTGCGGAAGACGGCCGAGACGGTGGTATCTCCGGCGCTCCAGAAGACGAACTGGCCGCCGTCGCTGAGGGTGAGAGTTGCGCCAGCATCGCCGTCGTCCTGCCGGGCTCGCAGGTCGGCGGGCGCCGTGGCCGACACGATCAGCGCCAGCAGCGCGACGAGCGCGAAACGGCGCGCGATGCGCGCGCGCAGAGGAAGAGACGAAAGGTGCATCCACCCTCCATGAGCGCGAGAGCCTGCACGAGCGTAGCGGATCGCTAGGAGGCGTCGGCGTCCAGCGCCAACTCTCCGCGCCGACGGAGCGGTCGAACGCCTGGACGAGAAGCGGCCCGGTCCCGCGGGTCGCGCTGAGTTGCAAGGCCACGGAGAATGCTTCCGCCTCCTGTGCCCGCCCCGGCGGCGCGTGACGGTGGCTATGCTCTGGCGTAACCTTCGGCGGCAGCACTGAAAGGGAGTGGGGCGCAATGCGGATCTTCGTGCGGATCGAGGCGTTCGAGACATCGATCTCACCGGATGATATCGTCCGGGCACAGCAGACGTTCGGGGAGCAGACGGGGGAGTGGGAGGCGTCGGGGAAGCTGGAGACGAGCGGGATCTTCGCCGATGCGCGCGGCGGCTTCTTTGTCTTCAACGTCGACTCGGCCGAAGAGCTCGCAGGCCTCTTGAACGAGGTCAGCGATCTCGGACGCATCGAGACACACCCGATCATCTCCTTGGAGGCGCTGCGAGAGTTCTTCGCGCAGGCGTAGGGCTCAGGAGGGTTCGGCGGAGCGACGGGGGCCGCCCCATCGCCTCGGTACCGAGCCGTAACACGGCGTCCCGGACGCACGGCTGTTGCGTACGATGCTCACGACGGCGGCGCTGATAGGGCGTCGCCGAAGTGAAGCGGGGCGTCTGGCATGGGCGTGGGTATCGCCGCGGCCCTGGGAGCCGCCGTCGTCTGGGCGGTGGCCAGCGCACTGATCGCGAGTCAGGCGTCGCGGATCGATCCGTTTTCGCTCAGCCTCGTGCGCGCCCTCTGGGCGCTGCTCTTCCTCTTTGCGGCCGCCTTTGTGCTGGGGGCGGACGCCGACTACGGGAGGATGAGCGCCGGAGACATCGCGCAACTGGCGGGCTCCGGCTTCCTGGCGACCGGCTTGGCGCAGACGCTGTACGCCATCACGATCCCGCTGATCGGGTTGAATCGCACGTTCATGATCACCACCGGCGGCACGGTGGTGTTCGCCTTCGTCTTCGGCGCGATCTTGATCGGCGACGAGGTCACCTGGCGGATCGGGCTGGGGTCGGCGGTGGTGGTGTTGGGGGTCTACGTGGTCGCGATCTACGGCCGGCCGCGGGACGGAGCGGCGGAGCGTGTGGAGGGGACACGCGATGGACGGTTCTCAGGCTTGCGTGCCCTGCTGCGCCGGGACCCGCCGATCGCGGGAGGGAGCGGCCCGCCGGAGGCGCACTCGTCGCGGATAGCGATTCTCGACAAGGCTGCCCGCGCGGGCCGCCCGACCGCGCAGGCGCAGACGGTGGGGCTGGCGCTGGCGGTCGTCATGGGCATGCTGTGGGGCGGGGCGACGGTGTGGCTGCGCAGCGCCTCCGAAGGATTCGAGGCCGCCGCCGCCAGCTCCGTGCGGATGCCCGCCGTCGTCCTGTTCTTGCTGGTCCTGACGATGTCCCAGCCCGGCACCGATCTCCGACGGTGGACGCTGCCGCGGAATAGCCACATTCCCCTCGCCGTCTCGGGGGCCCTGGGGACTGGGGTGCTGGGGCTGTTGATCGTGATCTCGGTGCAGCACATCAGCGCGGGTGAGTTCACCGTGCTGTTCTCCACGTCGCCGCTGTTCGGCATGATCCTGGCCGCGATCTTTTTGCGCGAGCGGATTACGATGTGGCTGTTGGTGGGCGCGTTGCTGGTGGTCGGCGGGATTGCGCTCATGATCTGAGGCGCGCGAAGCGGAGGCGGAGCGCGGACCGTGGTCCCGTCGGGCATTTCGATACGGCGGTTGCGTGCGGCGCACCTTGAATCGCCCACGCGCGGGATACGAGTCGCGGCGGTTACACTGCCCGGCGGCCGGGCTTGGACGGCCGCGGTCACGTGTTCGCAAGACAGCGGCGCATGGAGAGGACAGCCGGATGACCTTCCGTATGGGAGTGGAGCGCAACACCTTCACGGTCCTTGGGCGCTGCCCCCGGACACGCCAGCTGGGCGTGGGCATCGCCACCTACTCGCTCGCCGTGGGAGGCTACTGTCCCGCCGTCCGGGCCAACGTGGGGGCGGTGTCGAGTCAGGCCTTCGCCGATCCACGCCTCCTCCCTCCGGCGATGAGCCTGCTGGAGATGGGGTTTCCGCCCCCAAGGTCATCCAGGAGCTGGCGACCAGCGACAGCTACTTCGACTACCGGCAGGTCGGCGTGGTCGATCGCGATGGGGAGTCCGCCGCCCATAGCGGCCTCAAGACCCGTCCCTGGGCCGGCCACATCGTGGGCGACGGTTTCGTGACCATGGGGAACGTGCTGGCCGGCGAGTCGGTTGTCCGAGCCATGGCCGAGGCGTACAGCGCCGCGCCGGAGGAGGATCTGGCGGAGCGGCTGATGCGCGCCGTGGAGGCCGGGCGGGAGGCCGGCGGGCAAGGACGCCTGAACGAGCGGTCGGCGGCGCTCATCGTCCACGAGTGGGAGCCGTACGCGCTCATCGACCTGCGGGTCGACGTGCTCGACGATGCCGTGACGGAGTTGCGCCGGGCCTACGAGATCTACAAGCCCTACGTCCCGCTCTACTACGACCTGCGCGTGAAGGATCCGCCGGCCTCGCCCAACCAAGAGGAATTGGGAACGCCAGCAGCGAGAGCGAGCCGGCGCATAAGGGGCGTCGGGGCGCAGCGGCGTGTCCGACGGGCAGATCGGGCCGGATGAGGAGCTGACGCCCGACGGGACTCTATCCCGTGCGGACTAGATCACGGCGTTGAGCGCGGCCTCCGCGGCGGCGGGGATGTCCACCACCCACGCCGCCACGGCGGCGACGAGGGTGGCCGTCGTCAGCACGGCGGCCAGGGCGGATTCCAGGGCTCCTGCGCCCTCTTCCTCGCGGAGCGTGCGCTGGCGCTTATCTCGCGCCTTGATGAGGCAAGTCAGCATCACAGATCGCATCGGGTTACTCCTGCAACGGCTCAATCGCGCGCATGTATAGGACCGCTGAACGATCTGGACGTGACGGCTGGCGGGCGAAATCTCGCGCCACGGCTCCCCGGCGTGAGGCTGCGGTATCCTCTCCCCGTCGAGACGGGCCGCCCCGGCCGGGGCGCGGCCGCGTGGGGCAGCGATAAGGGGCGAGAGCGCATGTTGCAACGGGCGTCACACCGATCCGCCTTCATCTGGAGTGCGCTGGTCGCGCTGGGGCTGGCCGTCGCGATCGTGGCGGGGAGTCCCCAGCCGCTGCAGGCGGCGGCCTTCACCGTGGCCAGCCCGCCTTACACCGACGCACCGGACGCGGCGCCCGGTGATGGGACCTGCGCCGACGCGGCCGGCGTCTGCACGTTGCGCGCGGCCATTCAGGAGGCGAACGAGCTCGCCGGCCCCGACACGCTCACCCTGCCGGAGGGCACTCATACCCTCACCATTCCACCCGCCACGATCGACCCGGACACAGCCGCCACCGTCGTGCATGGCGATCTGGAGATCTTTGGCGAAGGCGATCCGCTGGTCACGGATCTGACCATTACGGCCGCCGGCGGCCTGCGGGCGATGCCCACCACGATCATCGACGGGGGCGGCCTCGACCGAATCTTCGACATCGATGACTCCGCGGTTGTGGAGATCGAGTTCGTGACGATGACGAACGGCCATACCGGCTTCAGCGGCGGCGGCATCATCAACCGCGGAGGGTCGCTCACGCTCACCCTCAGCACGGTCCGCGACAACGTCGCCGATGACGACGGCGGCGGCATTCTGAGCAGCGGCGCCCTGACGCTCGACGGAACGGCGGTCCGCGGCAACAGCGGTGACGCCGGCGGCGGCATCTTCAACAGCGGCGGCGACCTGACAATCGTCGGCAATGTGGCCGGCGCGAGCATCGTCACCGCGAACACCGCCGCGACGAACGGCGGCGGCATCGACAACGTCAGCGGCGGGACCGTCTCGATCACCAACGGGATCGTCCGCGAGAATACCGGCGGCGGCGCAACCGGCGGCGGCGGCATCGCCACGAATGGAACGCTCACGATCACGACCAGCACGGTGGACGACAACGTCGCCACCGGCTCCGCCGACGGCGGCGGGATCAACGTCATCGGCGGCGAGGTCACCATCACGGGAAGCACGCTGAGCGGCAACGAAGCCGACGACGGCGGGGGAATCCGGATCGGCGCGTTCGGCGTCGTCACGATTACCGATTCCACAATCCGCGACAACACCGCTCTGGACGACGGCGGCGGCATTTTCAACAGCGGGGCCGCCACGGTGGAGAACAGCACGCTCAGCGGCAACAGCGCCGCCGCCGACGGCGGAGCGCTGTTTGCCGGCAGCGGCACGGCCGATCTCACGCACCTGACGATCGCGAACAACAATGCCGGCGGCAGCGGCGGCGGCATCCGCGAGGCCCTCGCCACCGCCGTTACCGTGACCAACACCATCGTCGCCGACAACACCGGGGGCGACTGCTCTGGCACGATAACGGTGCTGGGGAACAACCTGGACGGCGACACGAGCTGCGGAGCGTCGCTCTCCGGGGTGAATCCGATCTTGGGATCGCTTCAGGGCAACGGCGGCCCCACCTTTACCCACGCCTTGGACCCGGCCAGCCCGGCGATCAACGCCGCGGCGGCATCCTTCTGCTTGCCTCAGGACCAGCGTGGCGTCGCGCGGCCCGCGGCCTTCTGTGACATCGGCGCCTTCGAGCGCAGCCTGATCGACCTCATCGTGATCATTAGCGTGGCCAATCAATCAGCGCCACCAACGGCGTTAGTGTCCGCGGGCCTGGTGCCGGCGGTGCAATTCCAGGTCGAGGTGACCAACAACGGCCCCGACGATGCGGCGGGCGTGATGGTGACGATCACGCTGTCGGATCAGGTCGAGTTCGAGTCCGTGTCGCCGGGCTGCGAGGTGGCGGACGGGGAAGTGCGCTGTGAGTTCGGGGATCTCGCGGCCGGCGCGTCGGCGCAGGCAGTCGTGACGGTGCGGCCTCTCGAAGCGGGGACAGTCACGGTCACGGCGACCGCGACCGCGGCGAACGAAGACATCGACCCGAGCAACAACACGGCAACGGCCAGCATCGACGTGGACGCGCCCTCGGAGGAGGAGCCGCCCCCGGAGGAGCAGCCTCCCATCGGCGGAGGCGAGACGCTGTCCTTGGTGGCGGGCGGGCAGTTCGTCTTCTGGGCGTTCGGGCCGGCGCTGGCGGCGGACGTGTTCGGCGCCGTCAAGATCGCCTGGCTGTTCGACCCGGCCGCCGTCAGCTGGATCTCGTTCATCCCGGCGTTGGGGGTGACCAACTTCGCGCTCAGCCAAGGAGTGGTGCTCTGGATCGTCACGAACACGGGGTTGGAGATCGAGGTCCCCACCTAACCCAAACGGGCGGCAGCCAAGCCGCTTCCCGTCGGCCGCGGAGCGGGCGGGGGCGACGGGGACCCCTGTGTGGGGAGTTCGCTGCCTGCTCGGTGCGTGGGAACAGTGGACGCGATTGAGCGGCTGGTGGAGCTGGGGGGATTCGAACCCCCTACCTTTTGACTGCCAGTCAAACGCTCTCCCAATTGAGCTACAGCCCCACGAGATTCAACTCCGTCATCGTAGGCAAGGCGGTTCGGCGGCGGCAATGCCCGGATCAGCCCGCCGCAGGAGGCGCAGCCTTGACGCCGGGCCAGCCGCTCTCGATCATGCCGATCGGCCCGCGCGATCGCGGGATCCGCGAAGAGGAGTCGATGCCGTGACGCTGGCGCTGGAGGCCATCAAGATCGTCGACTTATCACGGCTCACGCCCGGTCCCTACGGCTCCATGCTCCTGGCGGACATGGGCGCCGACGTGATCATGGTGGAGGAGGCGGGGTTGGCGGCGGGGCGCCGCAGCGGCCAGGTGCACAAGACGCCCACCGTCTCCCTGCGGGGCGACGCCAGCCCCGAGGGGCGTCGGCGGGCGGCGGCCTACGCGCTGGGACGGAACAAGCGCTCGATCCGCCTCAACCTGAAGACGGAAGAAGGACGGGCGATCTTCTACCGGCTCTCCGACGCGGCGGACGTCGTGCTGGAGGGCTACCGGCCCGGCGTGACGCAGCGGCTGGGCGTGGACTACCAGACGCTGGCGGCGCGGAATCCACGGTTGGTCTACTGCTCGCTGAGCGGCTACGGGCAGGACGGTCCCTACGCCCAACTGGTGGGGCACGACGTCAACTACATCAGCATCGCCGGGGCGCTGGGGATGATCGGCCGCAAGGGGACGCCGCCGGCGATCCCGATGAACACCATCGCGGACTACGCGGGCGGGGGGCTGATGGCCGCGTTCAGCATCTGCGTGGCGCTGCTGGCGCGGGAGCGGACGGGACAGGGGCAGTACATCGACACGGCCATGTCGGACGGCGTGATGTCGCTGCTGTCCGGGCTGGCGGGCACCCACTTCAACACGGGCGAGAACCTGGCGCCGGAGACGAGCCGCTTCAACGGCGGCGTGCCCAACTACGACGTTTACGAGACGGCCGACGGCAAGTGGCTCAGCATCGGCGCCAACGAGCCGTGGTTCTTCGCCGATCTGTGCCGCGAGCTGGGCCGCGAAGAGCTGGCCGAGCACCAGTGGAGCGACGATCCGGCCAAACGCCGGGAGATCGCCGAGTTCCTGCGTGCATCGTTCAAGCGCAAGACCCGCGACGAGTGGTTCCGTGATCTCGCCGCTCTCGATGTCTGCGTCGCGCCGGTGTACACGCTGGCGGAGGCGTCGGCCGATCCACACAACCTGCACCGGCGGATGGTGGTGGACGTGGAGGCGGCGGGCGTGGGGCCGGTGAAACAGATCGGGATCGCCCCCAAGTTCTCGGAGACACCGGGCGAGATCCGTCACAGCGCCCCGTACCCTGGGGAGCAGACCGATGCGATCTTGCGGGAGCATGGGATCGACGAGGCCACCATCGCCGACTACCGCGCGCGCGAGATCGTGGCCTGACGGCGAGTCGAGAGAGAAGGGAAGCGACAATGGAGGCGGCGTTGGAGGGGATCACGGTGCTGGACCTGTCGCGGCTCGCGCCGGGCCCGTACTGCTCGATGTTGCTGGGCGACATGGGGGCCGACGTGATCTTGGTGGAGGAGGCGGGCGCGCCCCGCGGCCGACGGGCCGGCCGGCAGCGGCCCGACATGCGGGGCGACAACGAGACCCCCGAGGGACGCCGCCGCACGGCCTACAACGTCTTCGGTCGCAACAAGCGCTCCCTGCGCCTGAACCTCAAGACGGAAGAGGGACGGGCGATCTTCTACCGGCTCGCCGCCGACGCCGACGTGGTGCTGGAGGGCTACCGGCCCGGCGTGACGCAGCGGCTGGGCGTGGACTACGGGACGCTGGCGGCGCGGAACCCGCGGCTGGTCTACTGCTCGCTGAGCGGCTACGGGCAGGACGGTCCCTACGCCCAACTGGTAGGGCACGACATCAACTACATCAGCATGGCCGGCGCGCTGGGCATGATCGGCCGCAAGGGGACGCCGCCGGCGATCCCCGTGAACATCATCGCGGACTACGCGGGTGGGGGGTTGATGGCCGCGTTCAGCATCTGCGTGGCGCTGCTGGCGCGGGCGCAGACGGGGCGGGGGCAATCCGTCGATGTGGCGATGTCGGACGGGGTGATGTCGTTGCTGACGGGGCTGGCGGCCGCCTCCTTCGCGGACGGGGATGTCATGGCGCCGGAGACGCACCGGCTCAACGGCGGATGGCCCTACTACAACGTCTACGAGACGGCGGACGGGAAGTGGATCAGCATCGGCTCCGTGGAGCCGTGGTTCTTCGCCAGTCTGTGCAAGGTGCTGGGCCGGGACGATCTCACCGAACACCAGTACACGGACGACGAAGCGACGAAACGGGAGCTGGCGGAGGCGTTCACCGCGGCGTTCAAAACGAAGACGCGCGATGAATGGTTCCGCCTCTTGTTCGACGAGGACATCTGCGTCGCACCGGTCTACACACTGGCGGAGGCGTTCGGGGACCCGCACAACCTGCACCGGCGGATGGTGGTGGAGCTGGAGGCGCCGGGGGTGGGGCCGGTCAAGCAAGTGGGCGTGGGACCGAAACTCTCCGCCACGCCGGGGGCGATCCGGCATACCGCCCCCTACCCGGGGCAGGACACCGACGCGATTCTGGCGTCGATCGGCATGGATGAGGCGGCGATCGCCGACTACCGGGCGCGCGAGGTGGTCGCCTGAGGGGGGCCGCGGCGCATCGCGCGAGTGCCGCGGGGAAAGCGCTCCGGCGTGGGGGCGACCTTGCGGACCGTGGCGAGCAGGACCGTGCGGTCGCCGGTGGGCCAGTCGACCCGCTGCGTCTCGGGCGGAGCGCCGCCGAGGAGCGTCGCGACGCCGCGGCCGGCGTCGAGTTGCGCGGGGAGGCCCGGGCCGGAGAACACGGCGGCGACCCCATCGACCGCGACCAGGGGCAGAAGGATCTCCAGCGCTTCGGGGAGCGGGGCCAGGGCGCGCGTCAGGGCGGCGGCGCCCGACTCGCGGGCAGGGCCGCGGCCGACGCGCTCGGCGCGGTCGCACAGGACGCGGACGTTGGTCAGGCCCAGGGCGCGGGCTTGCTCTTCCAGATAATGGGCCTTGCGCTCCCGCGTCTCGATCAGCAGGATCGTCCGGTCCGGCTGGACGATGGCCACCGGCAGGCCGGGAGCGCCGCCGCCGCTGCCCACGTCCAGGACGGCGCCGGAAGGCAGGCGGTCCCGGAGGAGGAGCCAGCCGGCGAGCGGCTCGATCACGTGGCGCACAATGGCGTCGGCCGGGTCGGTGATGCGCGTGAGGTTGAGGCGGACGTTGGCCTGGAGGAGGCCATCGAGAAAGGCCGCGAGGCGGCGCTGCTGCTCCCCCGGCAGATCGAAACCGGCGGCAGCCAGCGCCGCGTTGACCGCGGGCAACGCGATGGAATCGAATGGGGTGGAATCGGGAGAGCGGGCCATGTTGGGTCCATGGTGGGGCGCTGAGGCGCTGGCGGGCAAGGGTGCGTTTGAACCGCGATCCGCCTCGCCCATACGATGGATAATGCAGAGTGCGAGATCAGCCGGCGGACGAGGGGAGCGGACGTGGCGGAGAGTGATGAGGGCTTAACACTCGAGGCTGCGGCGACCGCCTACCTCGACGCCGAGGCGAAGGCCATCGACCAGCGCGGGCGGGTGGAGATCCATCGTTTCGTTTCCTGGTATGGGGGAGGCCGCGTGCTCAGCAGCGTCACCGGGCACGAACTGACGCAGTATCAGGAGGCGTTGGGTACAGGCGTGGGGGTCGTCGACCGCATCCTGCCGGTGAAGGCGTTCTTCGCCTACGCGAAGAAGAAGACGTGGACCGCGACCAACCTCGGCGTGCACCTGCGGGTCAGGAAGGTGTCGCGCGCGCGGCGCGACGGCGCTGGCTCCGCCATCGCGACTTCCGCTGCGCCGTCGCGCGACGAAGCGGCGGGCATGACGCCGGAGGGGCTGATCGCCGCGAAGGAGGACTTGGAGCAGTTGCGGGCGCAGCGGCCGGAGATCGCCGAGGCGCTCAAGCTGGCGATGGCCGACAAGGATTTTCGCGAGAACGCACCGCTCGACGCGGCGCGCGACACGCAGGCGCATCTAGAGGCGCGGATCCGGAACCTGGAGCAGCAGATCAACCGGGCGGTCATCTTCGAGCAGCACGGGAGCGAGGTGAGCGGGCGGGTGCACATGGGGAGCAGCGTGACCGCGACCAATCTTGTCTCGGGTAGGACCGTTGAGTACACTCTCGTCGGCCAAAACGAGGCCAACGCCACAGCGGGCAAGATCTCGGTGGCGAGCCCGGTTGGACGGGCGTTTATGGGGAGCGGCGCGGGCGACGAAGTGGAAGTCACGGCGCCTTCCGGCGTGCTGCGCTTCCGGGTGGAATCGGTGGCCGACTAATCCTCCCGTCGCGGAGCGCGCGGCGCAGGGACGAGGTACAGCAAGCGTATGAGTGACCCGCCGGCAGCCGACTTCCACATCACCCCAAAGCAACTGGACACCGGCCTGCGGGGCTACCCGGTCGGCACGTGCTGGACCAGCGGGGTCGACCCGGAGGTCGGGGTGTCGTACGTGGGCTACCCGATCGCGGAGATCGCCCACCTCCCGCCGGAGTCGGTGATCTACCTGCTCTACAACAAGGCGCTGCCGAGCGAGGCGGAGGCCGCCGCGTTCCGCCGTGAGCTGCAAGATCGCTCGACGGTCGGCGCGCCGGTGTTCGAGGTGCTGCGATCGCTGCCGCGCAGCGGCCACCCCATGGAGATGCTGGCCATCGGGATCCATCTCCTGGGGATGACGGGGAAGACGGGGGACTACCGGGAAGACGCGCTCAACCTCGTGGCGCGGATCCCGGCCGTGCTGGCGGCGATCTACCGGCTGCGGGAAGAGTGGGGCGATCCGATCGCGATGGATCCCGCGCTGGGCTACGTCGAGAACTTCGTGCACATGCTGGGGATGCCGGGGGCGGACCCCGAGAAGCTCACGCGCCTCCTGCGCGTCTTCTACGTGCTGCACATGGACCACGGCGGCGGCAACCTGTCCACGTTCGTGGGGAAAGCGGTGGCGTCCGGGCTGGCCGACACGTATCAGTCGATGGTGTCGGCGATGAACGGCCTCGCCGGGCCGCGGCACGGACGGGCCAACCAGGACTGCCTGGAGTTCGTGCGGGAGGTCAACACGTCCGACGAAGCCGAGGTGGAGCGCTGGGTGCGGGAGCGGATCGCGTCGGGCGGGCTGATCTTCGGCTTCGGACACGCCGTGCTGCGCAAAGAGGACCCGCGGGCGCAGGTGCAGATTGCCGTCGGGGAAGAGATCGCGCCGGATAACCCCGAGTTCCGCATCGTCAAGGCGCTGCGCAAGGTCGTGCCCCCGATCCTGCACGAGAACCCGAAAATAGCCGACCCCTACGCCAACGTGGACCTGGTGTCCGGGAGCCTGCTGAACGCCGTGGGCTTCCACGACCCGGAGTACTACACCACGTTCTTCGGTTGGGCGCGGATCGCCGGGATCGGCGCCCAGATCGTGGATGAGCGGCTCAGCTTCCGGAATCGCAAGGGTGTGGCGATCTACCGGCCCAAGTACGTCCCCATGAACCAGCCGTGCCGCTCCTTGCCCTAGACCCCCCAACCGCCCTCGCGTCCCCAAACCGCGAAGCGCCGGCCTCAGCCGGGAGCGTTGACCCCGGCCGATGGGCGTGTTGCTTGGGGGTGCCTGCCGGGCTTGTGCCAGGGTGCACTATCGCGCAGACTGAGTCTCGGCATCACACGACGTCCAAAGAAGGGCGGGGGGCGCGGGCGCATGCCGACGGTCGAAGCGGAACGCACGAAGCTCGCCGATGTCGTCGAGCATATCGCGGGCGCGCGGTTCGCCTTCCCCGACGAGGCCCACGCTAACTGGCAGACGGTCACCAACGCCCCAGAGCGGACGATGGGCATCCAGGTCCGCAGCGGCGGCTGGATTTACCCAGACATTCTGGCCGTGCAAGAGCCGGGACACTTTATCGTGATGCTCGGCGTGGTGACGCTGCGGGACGAGGTGACGGAGGAGATGGCGCGGGAGCACTGGCTCCCGCTGTCGCTGGCCGGCCCCCTGCACCTCTACGTGCCGGCCGGCCAGGGGGGGCGCGCCAACCGCCTCTGCCAGCAACTCGGGATCAAACTGGCGGGCCTGCGGGTCTGGAAATGGACGCCGCGGTTCGGCTTTGAGGTGATCGACGCGTATTCAGGGCCGGATGTCCTGAGGGCGCTGATGATGCTGCTGCCGCCGGTTCTGCGGCCGCGGGTCTACCGTCCCGCGCGCCGGGGCATGGAGACGGCGTATGGGACACCGCGTGCCGCAGGGCGAGAAGGGGCCGCCGCGCTGGCGGCGCCGACCGAGGCGGCGCTGCCGCTCCTGGAAGCCGGGGCGGAGCACGCCCCTGCGCATGAGGCGCACGGATCCCCGTTCCCCATCCTGATCGGCCTGGGCGCGGCGGTGACGGCGTTCGGCGTCGTGTTTCCGGCGGAGTTGCTGGGAGCCGGATTGGCGATCACGATCGCGGGCACGCTGGGCTGGCTGTGGGAGGACGTCCTGGCGTTCGGCGGTGCGATCACCGTCGGTGCTCACGGGGCGGCCGCGGAGGGGGCGCCGGGGCACGTGGCGCCGCCGTCCGCCAGCCCCATCGTGCTGGCCCTTGGTATCATGCTGAGCGCTTTCGGCGTGGTGTTCCCCGCGGAGCTGCTGGGCGCGGGGATCGCGCTGACCGTGCTGGGCACGCTGGGCTGGCTGAGCGAAGACATTCAACAGTTCGCCGCGGGCCACTAGCCCCAGGCGGCCGCGAGACAGACAGGGGCGCGCATGCGCGAGGTCGGTATGGCGTGGAGGTCTGGGCTCATGCGACTCAACGTCGCACTGGTGGCTGTATTCCTCGCGCTGACCGTCACGGCGGGCGTGGCGGGGGCGCAGGTGTTCCCGCCCGAGGCCAAGAGCGAGCAAGGCGACGACATCCGCGCGCTGTACATGATCGTGTTCGTGGTGGCGGCGGTGGTGTTCGTGGCCGTCGAGGCGGCGATCATCTACATCGTGCTGCGGTACCGTCGCCGGGGCGACGCGCTGCCCAAGCAGACGCACGGGAACCAACTGGTGGAGGTCATCTGGACCGCTACGCCGGCTGCGATCGTCATCGCGCTGTTCGTGGTGACGTTCATGGTGCTGGACGACATCGAATCGTCGCCGCCGGAGGATGAGCGGGTGGAGACGGTCGATGTGCTGGGGCGGCAGTGGACCTGGGCCTTCCGCTACTCCGAACGGCTGGACGTCACGGTCGCCGAGGCGGTCGCCGAGGGCGCCGTGAGCAGCGTGCTGACCGTCAGCGACGCGGGGGCGTTCCAGGGCCTGGCGCCCTTCAGCACGGTGATCCGCCTGGATGTGGAGCACATGCGGGTGACCGCGATCGATGGGGGCGCCATCACCGTCGATCGAGCCGTCGATGGGACGGTGGCGGAGCAGCACGACGCGGGCACGCCGATCGACCTGATCTTCGACGGCACCGAAACCGCCGTCGAGCCGGGGCGGCTGGATAGCCTGGTGAGCGTCGACCCGGCGACGGGCGAAGAGGTCATCCGGCCGACGCCGATCGTGACCGTGCCGACGGACATCACCGTGCGGTTCAATCTGGCGTCGCAGGACGTCATCCACTCTTTCTACACGCCGCAGTTCCTCTACAAGCTGGACGTCGTGCCGGGGCGCGTGCAGTCGATGTGGATCAACGTGACCGAGGCGGGACTCTATGAGGGGCAGTGCGCCGAGTTCTGTGGGCGCGATCACGCCCGCATGATCTTCACCGTGCGCGCCCTGGAGCCGGACGAATACGAGGCCTGGCGGCTGGAGAGGCTGGCGGCGGCGCTGGGCGCTGCGCCGCCTCCCGTGACGGAGGAAGAAGCGGCGGCCCCCGGGATGGCAGCGGAAGCGGCGGGGGAGGGCCCGTGAGGGGCGACCCGGCGCGGGGCCAGCAACTGTTCTTCCAGAACGGCTGCAACGTGTGCCACGGCGACACAGGGCAAGGCGGCATCGGGCCGAAGATCGGGCCGCCGGCGCTGACGCTGGAGGAAGAGATCCGTCAGTACCGCAACCCGCGGGATCAGATGCCGGCGTTCCCGGCGGACAGCGTGCCGGACAGGGACGTGGCCGATATCCACGCCTGGCTCCGGACGCTGGAGTAGGCCATCCGCGCGGCGGACAGAGTCCGCCGGAGAGCGGGGAAGGACAAGCGATGGCGACGGTAGCACCACCGGCGGCAACCCCCTACGCGGGCGTGGGCTGGGTGAGTGCCGTGCTGGACTGGGCCACTACCACCGACCACAAGAAGATCGGCATCCTCTACATCGTCTCGGCCTTCGCCTTCGCCATGGTGGGCGGCGCGTTCTCGCTGGTGATGCGCACCGAACTGGCGGAGACGGGCGCGATCCTCGACGCGCACCTCTACAACCAGTTCTTCACCATGCATGGCACCATCATGCTGTTCCTGTTCATCCTGCCCGTGTCGGCGGGCTTCATGAACTACATCGTGCCGCTGCAGTTGGGGGCGGCGGACATGGCGTTCCCCCGTATCAACGCGCTTTCCTATTGGATGTTCGCCTTCGGCGGCGTGCTGCTGATCAGCTCGTTTGCCTTCGACGGCGGGAGCGCGTCGGCGGGCTGGACCTCGTACGCGCCGGTGTCCAGCAACACGGGGAACAATGCCCAACCGCTCGGAATCGGGGTGGACCTCTGGCTGGTGGGGGTGGTGATCCTGGGGGCGGCGTCGACGGCCGGGGCGATCAACTTCCTCACGACGATTTTCAAGATGCGCGCGCCCGGGCTGACCATGTTCCGGCTGTCGCTGTTCACCTGGACGACGTTGGTGACATCGTTCTTGGTCCTGCTGGCGACGCCGGTGCTGGCGGCGACGTTGATCCTGCTGTTCGCGGACCGCAACGGCGCCGGGGGCGCCTTCTTTGACCCCACGGGCCGGGGCGGGCAGGTGCTGCTGTGGCAGAACCTGTTCTGGTTCTACTCGCACCCGGCCGTCTACATCATGGTGCTGCCGGCGATGGGAGCGGTCTCCGAGATCATCCCCGTCTTCAGCCGCAAACCGCTGTTCGGGTATACGTCCATGGTGCTGGCGCTGGTGGCGATCGGCCTGCTGGGGTTCATCGTGTGGGCACATCACATGTTCACCACCGGCGGCGTCTTCCTCCCCTTCTTCATGGCGTCCACCTTCCTCATCGCGATTCCCACGGGCGTGAAGTTCTTCAACTGGATGGCCACCATGTTCCGGGGGGCCGTGCAGCTGACCAGCGCCATGCTGTTCGCGGTGGGCTTCCTGATGCTCTTCCTCATCGGCGGCATCACCGGCGTGTTCTTCGCGGCGGTGCCGGTGGACTTCGCCTTGCACGACACGTATTTCGTGGTGAGCCACCTGCACTACGTCCTGGCGACCGGCTCCGCCTTCGGTGTCTTCGCCGCGGTGTACTACTGGTATCCCAAGATGTTCGGCCGGATGATGAACGAGGGGCTGGGCAAGGTGCACTTCGCGCTGACGTTCCTCGGCGCAAACATGCTGTTTTGGCCGCAACTGATGCTGGGCCTGGACGGCATGCCGCGGCGGATCAACGACTACGCCGCCAACGGCGGCTGGGAGCTCATGAACATGATCTCCAGCATCGGCGCGTTCGTCGTGGCGGTGGCGGTGTTGCCGTTCCTCTTCAACCTGATCTACTCCGCCATCTACGGGCCACGCGCGCCGGACGATCCGTGGGAGGCCAACACGCTGGAGTGGGCCACCACGTCACCGCCGCCGCCGCACAATTTCGATTCCCTGCCGGAGATCCGCTCCGATCGGCCGTTGTTCGACCAACGCTGGGGCGTTCACGAGGCCGAAGCGCACAGCGACGGGTCGGAGCCGCCGCCCGCGACGCCGAAGGATGGGTAGGGAGGGCGGCATGACAACCCAAGCGCACGCCGCCCGGCAGCCCCACTTCCTGCGCCGCATCTTTGTGGGCGAAGAGCCCATGACCGTAGGGCTCTGGGGGATGGTCTTCTTCATCTTCTCGGAGGTGATGTTCTTCTCCGGCCTCATCGCCGCCTACCTGGCGCTCCGCAACGACGCGCTGGTGTGGGCGCCCGCCAACGGGGGGGAGACGCTGGAGGTGGGCTTCCGGCCGATCCTCTTCACCATCTTCCTGCTGGCCAGCAGCATCCCGATGCAGTGGGCGGCGGTGGCGATCCGCACGGGCAATCGCCGGGCCCTGCGCTGGGGGCTGCTCTTCACGCTGGTGCTGGGAACGGCGTTCATCATCAACACCGGGCTGGAATGGGCGGCGCTGGACTTTGGCATCAGCGACGGGCCGTACGGGGCCACGTTCTACCTGCTGACGGGCTTCCACGGCGCGCACGTGCTCGGTGGGCTGCTGTTCATCTTCACGCTGTGGCTGCGGACCTACCTGGGCCACTTCGACGCCGAGCGCAACACCGCGGTGGAGGCCGCGTCGATGTACTGGCACTTCGTCGACGTGGTCTGGATCCTGCTCTTCTCGCTGCTCTTCATCGTCTAAACTTGCGTGCGCGCGGGGCAGTGGGTGGGCCATGGCGCCGCCGGTAGGAATGGGACGTGCTGAGGCGCCGAACATGGATCATCGCGGCTGCGGCTGCCCTGGCGCTGACGCCCAGCGTCGCGCTGGCGCACGGCGGAGCAGCGGTGAGCGGCCGCTTTCCCGACGCGCTGGCGGAGTGGTCGCTGGCCCCGGTCGGATTCGTGACCGTCGCGGTGCTCGTGGGGCTGTACGGCTGGGGATATGTGCGGCTGCGGCGGTGCGCGCCGACGTTCCACTTTCCGGCCTGGCATGTGGCGGCGTTCGGGGCGGGGGCGCTGTTGCTGCTGCTGGTGGAGGTCTCGCCCATCGACAACTACGGCGACGACCTCTTCTGGGTGCACATGGTGCAACACATGGTGATGGTCATGGTGGTCGTGCCGCTGCTGCTGCTGGGAGCGCCGGCCACGCTGGCGCTGCGGTCGGCGTCGACGCGGGTGCGGCGCACCTATTTCATCCCGCTGCTGGAGAGCCGGGCGCTGCGCGTCCTCACCTATCCGCCGGTGGCGCTGGTCTTGTTCGTCGTGGCTATCTCGGTCTGGCATGTGCCCGGCGCCTACCAGGCGGCCGTGCGCAACGAAGTGGTCCATGGCGTGGAGCACGGCAGCTTCGTCGTCACGGCGGCGCTCTTCTGGTGGCTGATCGTCGCGGTGGACGCCACGCGGCTGCGACCGGCGCACATCGGACGGATTGCGTTGCTCATCGCGGCGGTCCTGCAGACCATTGCGCTGGCGCTGATCCTGAGCGGCACAGACGACCCGCTGTACGCTATCTACGTGGATGTCGCGCGTGACTGGGGCCCGAGCGCTCTCACCGACCAGCGCATCGGCGCCGGCGTCATGTGGGTCCCGGGCACCATGATGTTCTTCCTCGCAATCCTGACTACCGTGTACTACTGGGCGGAACACGAACACTTCAAAGGGCGGCGGGGCGACCTGGTGCGTGACTTGGCAAAGCGGCATGCGTGATCGCGGAGCGGCGCGCGAGCGTGACGGGTCCACCGCGGTGAGCGGGGCCGTAAGGCGGCGACGCCCCAGCGTGTTCCAGTTGTGGGGGATGGCCACACTGGCAGGAACGGTCGCCCTGATCACACTGGGGGCGACCGTGCGCGTCACCGACTCCGGCCTGGCTTGCCCGGACTGGCCGCTCTGCAACGGCAAGCTCGTACCCGGGGGCGACTACCACGTGTGGATCGAATGGACGCACCGGCTGGTGGCCAGCATCGTAGGGCTGGCGATCGTCGCTTTCGTCATCGGCGCGTGGAGGGCGCATCGGGACCGGGCCTGGGTGGTCTTGCCGATCACCGCGGCGCTGGTGGTGCTGGGGGTGCAGGTGATCCTGGGCGGGCTCACCGTCACGGAAAATCTTCCGCCGGAGATCGTGACGGCGCACTTGGGCACGGCGCTCGTGCTGGTGCTGCTCCTCACCGTGGGATTGCTTGCCAGCTTCGCGACGCCCTCGGCGCGGCGGGCCGGGCCCGCTCTCCGGGTAGGCGGCGGGCCCGCCGTCGTCACGGCGCGACTGGCCGCCGCGACGCTGGTGAGCGTGCTGGCGTTAATGCTGGTGGGGTCCTGGGTCTCGGGTTCGGAGGCCGGCTTCGCCTGCGGCGGCTGGCCGCTGTGCAACGACAGTCTCCTGCCCGCGGGCGATCGGCCGGCGCTGCACATGGCGCACCGCTACCTTGCGGCCGGCGTGGGACTCGTCGTGCTGGCGACGATGATCGCAGCCTGGCGAGGCCGGCGGACGGAGCCGCGCCTCCTGCTGCTGGCGGTCGTGGTTGGGGCCTTGTACCTGGCGCAGGTGTTTATCGGTGCGGCTAATATCTGGACCACACTCACGGAGTGGGCGCGCGTGCTTCACGTGGCCGTGGCGGCGTCGCTCTGGCTCGGCGCAACCGTGCTGGCGGCGTGGGCGGCGGAGCGAGCGGCCTGGGTCCCCTCCGTGGCACGGACCGGGCCGCGGCCCAGCCTGCGGCCGTGGCGGCCGCGGATGGCGGAGAGACGGGCCAATGACTAGCAAGCCGGCGCAGATGCGGTCGCCGTCCGCGACGGTGGGCGCGGAGCTCCCGGCGCCGCTGGCGGCGCAGGGGGCGGGCTGGGTCGTAGAGGCCCGGCGCACGCTGCACGCCTACACGACCCTGGCCAAGCCGGGGATCGTGTGGCTCCTGCTGGTGACGACCGTCCCCGCCATGGTGCTGGCGGCGGAGGGCTGGCCCGATACCGGTCTGGTCCTGCTGACGCTGGTCGGCGGCATGCTGACCGCGGGTGGGGCGAACGCGATGAACCAGTGGTTCGACCGCGACATCGACGCGGTCATGGCACGCACACGCCGACGGCCGCTGCCGCAGGGACGGATCACGCCGCGGCGGGCGCTGCTGTTTGGCTTGGCGCTGGCGGCGCTGGGCGGCGTGGAGTTAGGGCTGGCCGTCAACGCCTTGAGTGCGGCGCTGGCGCTGGCGGCCGTCGCGTTCTACGTGCTGGTCTATACCGTCTGGTTGAAGCGCCGTACGCCGCAGAACATCGTGATCGGTGGCGCGGCGGGCGCGGTGCCGCCGCTGGTGGGCTGGGCGGCGGTGCGCGGCGACATCGAGGTCGCACCGCTGCTGCTGTTCCTGATCGTCTTCCTCTGGACGCCGCCGCATTTCTGGGCGCTGGCGCTGCGCTACAAGGATGAGTACGCGCGGGCCGGGATCCCGATGTTGCCGGTGGCCGTCGGCGAGGCGGCGACGAAGCGTCAGATGTTGTGGTATTCCGTCGCGCTGATGGTCGCCTCGGTGCTGCTGGTGGCGGTGGGAGCGGCGGGGTGGCTCTATCTGGGCGTGGCGATCGCGCTGGGCCTGCTCTTCATCGCGCTGGCGGGACGCCTGTGGCGAGGCCGTATCGCGCCGATGACCCTCTTCTGGTACTCGATCATCTACTTGCCGTTGCTGTTCATCGCGGCCGCCGTCGATGAGGTGGTGCTGTAGGGGCGGCTCAGATGAGGCGCGGATGGCGCCGGAGCCCGACCGTGAAGAGCAGCAAGGCGAGCCCACCCAGTACCGCGAAGTCGATCGCCGGGCCGATGAAGCCGCGCGTGTTCTCCGCATAGGCTGCCGTCTGCAGGAGATCGACCGCGTACGTGAGCGGATTGATCAAGCCCAGCACGTAGAGCCAATCGGGCAGTTCCTGCAAGGGGAAGAACGCTCCCGAGAGGAAGAAGAGGGGGAAGAGCACCAGGTTCATGACCAGGTGGAAGCCCTGCATGGTGCGGATGCGGGTGGCGAGGAGCAGGGCGAGCCCCGAAAGCAAAAGGTTCAGGGCGAGCACGCCCGCGATCACCATCCCCAGACCGCCCACCCAGCCGTACTGCCAGCCCAGATCGATGCCCGGAATCACCACCGCCACCGCCAGGATGAGCAGCGCCTGCACCGTTCCGATGACCACGGCCGCGAGAGCCTTGCCGAGCAAGATCGTGCGCGGGCCGTGGGGCGAGGCGAGGAAGGTGCGCAGCATGCCGCTGTCGCGGTCGCGGTAGAAGGAGGCGCTGGAGAAGGTGGAGGAGAAGAGCGCCGTCAGCGCGATCATGCCCGGCGCGAGGTAGGAGACGTAGTCGCCGTCGCGAATGATCTCGGACGCGGGGTCGAGGCCATCGGAGACGCCCGTCCCCAAGATCGCCAGCAGCATCAGGGGCAGCAGCACGGACGAGTAGAGCTGCGAGCGGGAGCGCACGAAGGCCCGGAGGTCGCGCTGCAAGAGTGCGCTGCAAGCCACGGCGGTGGCGACGACGCCGCTCACTCCGGCGGGTCCGTTCCGCCCGCGGCCCCGTTGGGCGAGAAGGGGGCGCCGACCAGTTGGAAGTAGGCGTCCTCTAGCGTCGACTCGTGGATGCGCAGGCCGCGAATGCCGCCCCCGGAGACGGCGAACAGCGCCGGCACGAAAGTGGAGGCGTCGTCGACCGTGACGTGGAGCATGGGCGGGGCCCAAGTGACGCCGCCGACGCCGTCCCAGCCCATCAGCGCGCCGTCGATGTCGGGGGGCGGCTGGGGCCAGTCGATGCGGACGGAGTCGCGGCGCAGGTTGCGCTTGAGGTCGGCGGGCGCGCCCTCGCGAACCAGGCGCCCGCGGTCGAGGAAGGCGACGGTGTGGCAGTAGCGCTCCGCCTCGGCTACGTCGTTGGTGGCCAGGAGGAGGGCGGCGCCCTCGGCGTTGACGGCCTGGAGCAGGTCCCAGAGCTGGACCCGGGAGTCCGGGTCCAGGGCGATCGTGGGCTCATCAAGCAGGAGCAGCGTGGGCCGGTGCAGGAGACAGCGGGCCAGCTCCAGGCGGCGCTTGAGCCCGCCGGACAGGGTCTCGACCGCATCGTGGTGGCGATCGTCGAGGCCGACGAGCCGCAGGAGCTCGCGCGAGCGGGCGCGCAGCGCGCCGCCGCCCAGCCCGAAGAGGCGGCCGTGCAGCCACAGCGTCTCTTGCACGGTCATGAGGGGGTCCAGACTCGACTCCTGAAAGAGGAGTCCCATGCGCGCGCGCGCCTGGGACGTCAAGTGCGCCCCCAGCACGCGCACCGAGCCGCTCGCAGGCGTGCGGAACCCGGCCACCATGCTGAGGATGGTGCTCTTGCCGGAGCCGTTGGGCCCGAGCAACCCCAGGATCGTCCCGGGAGCGAGGGACAGCGTGACGTCGTGAACGCCGCGGCCGCCCTCGTACAAGAAGGTGGCGCCGTTCAAGGCGACGGCAGGCTGGGACGATGGATCGGTCATGGGCGAACGACTCAGTGCGTCGAGTGTATCGTTGGCGCGACTGTTGCGGCGAGCGCCGGGCGGGCGAGCGCCGATTGACGGCCGCCGACGGTTACTCTTAGAGTTAGTGTTCTTGTGACACTAAGTCGATCCGAGCACCAAGGCGGAGCAGCAATCAAGCCCATGCGTAGCCTCCGCATCGCCCTGGCGCAGATCAACCTGACGGTCGGCGACCTGGAAGGCAACCTGCGCCGGATCGTGGAGCGGCTGGAGGAGGCGGAGGCGCAGGGCGCGGACCTCGTGGCCTTTCCGGAGATGGCCATCACCGGCTACCCGCCGGAGGACCTGGTGCTGCGCGGCCGGTTCCTGCGGGACAACCTGGAAACGCTGGACCGGCTGCGGGAAGCGACGGCGGGGCGGCACGTCACAGTGGTGGTGGGGTTCGTGGACCTGGACATCGACGCCTACAACGCCGCCGCCGTGATCCACGATGGGGCGGTGGCTGGGGTGTACCACAAGCACCACCTGCCGACGTACGGCGTCTTCGACGAGGCGCGCTACTTCCGCCCGGGCGGCGAGGCGCCGGTGTTCGACATCGCGGGCGTGCGCGTGGGCGTGAGCATCTGCGAGGACATCTGGTATTCGTCCGGGCCGGTGCAGGATCAGGCGCTGGCCGGGGCGGAAGTCATCCTCAACATCAACGGGTCGCCGTTCCACGCGGGCAAGCGGAACTTGCGGGAACGGATGCTGGCCACGCGGGCGTCGGACAACGCCGTGTGGGTTTGTTACCTGAACATGGTTGGGGGACAGGACACGCTGGTATTCGACGGCGGCAGCATGATCCTTGATCCGGAAGGGGAGCTGGTGACGGCGGCGCCGCTCTTCCAAGAGACGATGCTGATGGCGGACCTGGACGTGGAGTACGTGACCCAGGTCCGGCTGCACGACCCACGGTTGCGGCGGCTGTCGGCGCGGGCGGGCGAGGCGATCCAGGTCTCCGACCCGCGTCCCACGCGGCCCCAGCCGCTCGCCGCTTCCACAATCCCGGAGCCGCTCCGCGAAGAGGCGGAGGTCTACGAAGCGCTGGTGCTGGGCACGCGGGATTACGCCCACAAGACGCGGTTCACGCAAGCGGTCGTGGCGCTGTCCGGCGGCATCGACTCCAGCCTGACGGCGGCCATCGCGGCGGAGGCGCTGGGGGCGGAGAAGGTGATCGGGGTATCGATGCCGTCGCGGTATTCGTCGGAGGGGAGCGTGCGGGACGCCGTGGAGCTGGCGGAGAACCTGGGGATCCGGCTGCTGTCGATCCCGATCGAGCAGCCGTTTCAGGCCATGCTTGACGCGCTCCACGATGCGTTTGCGGACACCCGCCCGAACGTTGCGGAAGAGAACCTGCAAGCGCGCATCCGGGGAACCCTGATCATGGCGCTGAGCAACAAGTTCGGCTGGCTGGTGCTGAGCACGAGCAACAAGAGCGAAACGGCCACGGGGTACGCCACGCTGTACGGGGACATGACGGGCGGCCTGGCCATCTTGCAGGACGTGCCCAAGACCCTGGTGCAGCGGCTCTCGCGCTACGCCAACGAGCGCGCAGGGCGCACGCTGATCCCGCCGGCCGTCCTGGAGAAGCCGCCCAGCGCCGAGCTGCGGCCCGATCAGCTGGATGAAGAGTCGCTGCTGCCCTACGCCGAGCTCGATCCGATCCTGCAAGCGTTCGTGGAGGAGGATCGCAGCCTGGAGGAGATCGTGGCGGCGGGGTACCCGGAGCCGGACGTGCGGCGTGTGATGTCGCTGGTGACGGCGGCGGAATATAAGCGCCGGCAGGCGGCGCCGGGGATCAAGATCACGCCGCGGGCCTTCGGCAAGGAGCGGCGCTTCCCGATCGCGAACCGGTATCAGGGGTTCTAGGCCGTCGGCGTCGAGCGCCTAAGGCAGGTAGTTCCGGGCGTCCAGCAGCCAGCCGTTGTGCTCGAGCTCTAGGTGCAGGTGCACCCCGGTACACCAACCGGTGCAGCCCGTATTGCCGATGACCTCGCCCTGCGCCACCACCTGGCCCTCCACCACCACGTCGATTTGCGAGAGGTGGGCGTAGCGGCTCTTCCAGCCGCCGCCGTGGTCGATCTCCACGTAGAGGCCCAGGCCGCAGCAGTAGGTGCCGCCGACGAACGTGACGACGCCGCCGGCCGCCGCGAGCACGGGACCGCCCGGGTTGTTGCGCTGACTGATGTCCAGCCCGTGGTGGCGGATGGAGCAATCCGAGGCCCGGCAGACGCCGAACGTGTCCGTGATATCGCCCTGGACCGGCCAGATGAATGGGGGCACGGCGATGGGGACGATCAACTCCTGCCCGATGATCAGGCGGTTGGCGTCGGAGACGCCGTTGCGCGGGTCGGCCAGGATGGCCTCCACGGTCGTGCCGTTGCGCTCGGCGATCGCGGAGAGGGTGTCGCCGGGCTGAACGGTGACGAGCACGCCCTCGCGGTTGGGGATGACCAGCGCTGTGCCGGCTGGGATGAAGCCGGACCCGGCGATGTGGGGGTTGTTCGCGAGGAGCGTGTGGGGGAGCACCCCCAAACGAGCCGCTAGGTACTCGATCGAGTCCCCTACCTCGATGATCACCGTCGTCGAGGCGGAGGGGACCGACTGGACGCCGGGGAGCACGATCTCGGCGCCGACGGGCAGGAGGTCGGCGTCCAGGCTGGGGTTCAGGGCGAGCAAGGCCTCGACGCTGATGCCGGCCGATTCGGCCAGGCCGCTCAGCGTATCGCCGGGCTGGACGACGTAGAGGGCTGCGCTGGGATCCTGCGCCGGCGCCCAGCCCAGCCCGGCGGCGACGTCCGGGACCACCAGCGTCTGGCCCACGGGGAGCAGGTTCAGATCGATGCTGGGGTTGAGCGCCGCCAGCTCCGCGAGAGAGAGGCCGAAGGTCGCGGCGATGGCGTAGGCGGTGTCGCCGGCAACGACCACGTAGATCGTCAGGTCCGGCTCGGGTTCCGGCGCCACAACGGGGGCGTCGATCGGCGTCTCCAGCGGAGACGCGGCGGGCACGCGAATGACCCCACCGGCGAGGAGGCGGTTGGGGGGCGTCTCGGGGTTGAGGGCGAGCAGTTCTGCCGTGCTGAGACCGAAGCGGGCGGCGATGCCGCTGTAGGTATCGCCGGGCTGGACCACGTAGTCGACGGTGGCCGGGCCGGAGGGCTCTTGCGGCGGGGCGACGCTGTCCCCGGCGCTGTCCCCGGCGGGGACGAAGATCGTGTCGCCGACCAGGAGCCGATCGGGGGGGCTGTCTGGGTTCAGCGCCAGCAGATGGTCCAGCGAAACGCCGAAGCGCGCCGCGAGGCCGCTGAAGGTGTCGCCCGGCTGGACTACGTAGGGCCAGCGGTCGGCAGCGGGAGCGGCAGTGGGAGCGGCAGTGGGGGCAGCGGCGGAGTCGTCGCGGACGACGATCGAGGTTCCGACGATCAGAAGGTCCGGGTCCAGGCCGGGGTTGAGCGCCAGGATCGCCGCCTGCGTCACTCCGTACAGGCTCGCGAGCGCGCTCAGGGTGTCGCCGGGCTGCACGGTGTGGACCACGCGGACGGCGGACGGGCTTACGGTCTGCGAGTCTTGATCCGGTACGGTGAGCAGTTGGCCGACGAACACCTGGTCGGGCGACTCGATGTCGGAATTGAGCAGCAACAGCAGATCGACGCTGATGTCGAGTTGGCCGGCAATGGAGGACAGCGTGTCGCCGGGCTGCACACGATAGGTGTCAGCAGAGGCGACGACCGGTGATAGGACAGCGCAGACCAGGCCGAGCACGATCGCTGCCCGCCGGATCACGACTGACGTCGCTCGAGGGCGAATCGATCGCTTCCTCGCTACCCCTCCGCCACCGCCCGCCCTGATCGAGGCAGGCGAACCGCCACTGTACGATCGGGATTCGGCATAACGCAACTGGAAATCGCTGCGGAGGGTGGTTGCCGTGTGCGGCGGGTGGCGGGGACAATGGCCGGGCGGCGGTGAGTGAAGCTGGGAGGCACGTGGAGAGAGGCGCCGGTGCCGAAGGGAGCGAGGTCGACACCGATGCCGCCCCGCAACGTCCGTCCGTGAGCTGCCCCTATCTGGGGCTGCTCGACGACCCCGCCACGTCGGCGGACCATGTGCGTCGCGATCATGTGTGTCTCAAGGGGCAGGCGCCGGCGCCGGTGCATCCCGCCTACCAGGCCGCGTTCTGCCTGCACGCGCGCTTCCAGGGCTGCCAGGTGTTCCGCGGGCGCCGGGACGCGCCGCCGCCACCTTCCCGCTCGCTGCTACCCAAGATTCCCCAGATCGAGCGGCGCAAGGCGGTGGCGATCGCCGTTTTCGTAGTGGTGATCCCGGCGGTGCTGGGGGCGGTCGTGGCGCTCATCCGGGACGGCGGGGACGCGATAGCCCCGACTGCATCTCCGGGCGTCGCCGTGCAGATCCCCGACGGGACCGACGCCTCCGATGAGGCCGCAGTGGAAGCCGGCAGCGGCGTGGCGGCGGCGGGGGCATCCGAGGAGGCTGAGGCGGTGGCCGAAGGGACGGTCACCGAGGGGCGGCTGGACCCGTTGGACGCGCTGCGGGCGTGGCCGGAGATCACGGAGCGCGTGGTGGAAGCGGGCGACTCGCTCGGGGCGCTGGCGTCGGAGTTCGGCACGACGGTGGAGGCGATTGCGGCCTACAACGGGATCGAGGACGCGGGCAGCATCGTCGAGGGGCAACTGCTCCAGATCCCGGTCGGGTTCACGATCGAGTTGCCCGCGCCGCCGCCCGCGGAGACGGACGGAGCGGTCGCTGGGGGCGGCGTGCCCGAACTGCCGCCGGAGGTCGTCGAGGAGTTGCTGGCGTGGCCGGACCTGGTCGAGCGGGAGATCGGGCCGGGCGACTCGCTGTTCGCGCTGGCGCTGGAGTTCGGCACGACGGTGGAGGCGATCGCGGTCTACAACGGCCTGACGAACAGCGACCGCATTGACGCCGGGACGGTGATCACGATCCCGGTCGGCTTCACCTTCACGACGGCGGACGAGGCGGCGCCGGACGGCGAGTTGCCCGATGCGGAAGCCCCTCCCGAGGGGGAGCCGCCGGAGGGCGATCCCGCGAGCGAAGAGCCGACCGACGGCCAGCCGGGTGGCGACGAGCCGACGGAGGAGCCGGCGCCGGACGAGGCCGGCGCATAGCGGTGCGACCCCGCGTCGCGGTCCAGGCGACTACGACGGCCAGGTCGGGTTGTGCCAGTAGAGGAAGCGCACGAAGCGGCGCTGGAATTTCCAGGCGCCGCTGACCTTGATGAGTGTGTCGTCGTAGTTGCCGACGCCCACGATGCGCGCGCTGCCGCGATCGTGGGCGACCGACATGACCGTGATCGAGGACTTCATGTTGGCGCTGTCGCCGTCGCCCTCGATGACGAAGTTGTAGGTGTGGTGGCGGGGGTGTTCGATGCCGTTGACGGTGTCGATGGCCAGCTGCTTCAGGGTCTCCCGCCCCTCGTAACGGATCTGCTTGGACTCGAAGACACCGTCGTCGGTGAAGGTGTCGGCCCACGCGTCGGCGTCGCCGACGTCGCCGGCGTGGTTGTAGCGGCCGACCAGCTCGATGATTTCCATCTTGTCCTCTGCCGACAATCCCACGGGGTTGCTCCTTCCGTCAGGGCCAGTGCGGCCAGCTCCAGCCGTCGATGGCGATGTCGCGGCGCTGGAACTTCCAGGCGCCGTCAACCCGCCTCAGGGTGTCTGTGTAGATACCGCTGCCGACCAAGCGGGGCTTGCCCTCATCGGTGACCTTGATCAGCGCGTAGCAGGTCATGGAGGCCGCGTCCCCTTCGCCTTCGATGATCCAGTTGCTGGACCAGTGGCGCACGCCCGGCATGTTGGTGGTGATCTCGTGGGCCAGCTCGGCCAATTCCCGCCGGCCGCGGGCGCTGCCGCGCGGGTACTGGAAGACGCCGTCGTCGGTGTAGGTGTCGGCGTAGGCTTCGCCGTCGTCGCTGTCGATGGCGTGGTTGTAGCGCGCGATGAGGTCCAGGATCTCCAGCGTGTCGGCCGTGGTCAGCGGCATCGCAAACTCGATCCAGATGATTACTTGTCGAGGGCGATCTTGCGGCGCTGGAAGCGCCAGGCGCCGTCCACCTTCTTGAGGACGTCGTCATAGCGACCGGCGGCCAGCGGCTTGGGCCCGCCCTTGACGCCGATGAGCAGCAGATAGCAGTGCATGGTGGCGGAGTCACCGTCACCGTCGATGGCGTGGTTGGCGTTCCAGTGGCGGGTGTTGGGGAAGCGCTCCATGAAGCCTTTGGCAAAGGTGCGCATGCCGTCGTGGCCCTCGAACGTGCCGTCGGGCGCTTCGAAGACGCAGGCATCGGTCCAGGTGGCCACCCAGCCGTCGACGTCGCCGCCGTCGATGGCCTGGTTGTAGCGGGCGGCGAGGTCGAGGATGGCCAGGCGGTCGTCGGGGGAGAGGGGCATGGCGGCTCCCGTCATCGGAATCGCTGGGCCGACGCTGGGCCCCGCGATGATAGCGGGTTTCGCCGCGGGGGCGCGGCCTGGGCGCCCCCGTACGGTCTCAGCTGCCGCCCCCGCCGCCGGGGGAGAAGAGGATGCTAGAGAGCATCCTCTCGATGTACGTGAGCATCGGCGCCTCCCCCTCTTATGCGAGCCAAGGATGGTGCGGTGGGCGGCGCGCCCCGCATGGTCTCAGCCGGCGAAGGCGATGAAGGGGTTGAGGTCGGACAGATCGAACATCTTTTCCAGGGCTTCGCGCGCCTGTTCGAGTTCGAGCCTGTGCAGTTCGTGCTCGTCGAGCTCGTCGAGGTCGGTCGGGCGATGGTACGCCCGGATCTCGATATGGCGAGCGCGCGTCTGCATATCGAAGTACGTGAGCATCGGTGACTCCCCTTTCTTCTACGAGCCAAGGATGGCGCGGTGGGCGGCGCCGGGAATGGTGCAGCCGTTCCATTCGGCGTGGGACGGGTGACCTGTCTCGATCGGGCCCGAAGGCGGCCCGGTACACTGGAGAAGAGGAACGGGAGGAGGCCAGCGTGGCGGAGTCCAGCGCGGCGACGGCACAGTTTTTCAACGACCGCTTCAGCATCGACGAAGCCGTGATGGAGAGCCTGCTGGCCACGGCGCTGAGCCGGGGTGGGGACTTCGCCGACCTCTTCTTCGAGCACCGGCGCGCCGGGGCGATCTCCTACGAAGAGCAGCGGGTGAAGTCGGCGCAGGCGGCGCTGTCGCAGGGCGTGGGCATCCGCGTGGCGCAGGGAGACGCCGTGGGCTACGCCTACAGCGAGGACCTCTCGCTGGAGGCGATGCGGCGGGCGGCGGAGACGGCGGCCCAGATCAGCGCCGGCGGCGGCGCTCCCGGCCCCATCGACGTCACCGCCACGGACTACGACGCCGACCGTTACGCCGTCCCCAGCCCCAGCAGGGCCGCGTCGCCGGACGCCAAGGTCGAACTGTTGCGGCGGGCGGATGCGGCGGCGCGGCGTCATGACCCCAGCGTGGTGCGGGTGGACTGCAGCTTCGTGGATGAAGAGAAGCGGATCATGATCGCCACTAGCGACGGGCGGCTCGTGTCCGATTTCCAGCCGCTGCTGCGCTTCAGCGTCACCTGCCTCTCCGACCGGGACGGCTCCAGGCGGCAGGCGCGTTGGGGCGGGGGCGGCCGCATGGGGCTGGAGTACTTCGACGCGCACACGCCGGAGTCACTGGCGGAGGAGGCGGCGCGGCAGGCGGTGCTGCAACAGGAGGCGCGAGAAGCGCCGGCGGGCGTCTTCCCGGTGGTGCTGGCGGCCGGGGACTCCGGCATCCTCCTGCACGAGGCCGTGGGGCACGGGCTGGAAGCGGACTTCAACCGCAAGGGCACTAGCAACTACAGCGGGCGCATGGGCCAGCCGGTGGCGTCCGACCTGGTCACGGTGGTGGATGACGCCACCATCGCGAGCAGCCGGGGGTCGATCAACGTCGACGACGAAGGCAACCCGGCGAAGCGCAACCTGCTGATCGAGAACGGAGTGCTGGCCGCGTACCTGCAGGACCGGATCAGCGCGCGGCACTTCCAGGCCGATCCGAGCGGCAACGGGCGGCGGGAGACCTTCAAGCACGCTCCCATGCCCAGGATGACCAACACCTACATGACGGCGGGAGAGTCCGACCCGCAGGAGTTGATCGGCCGGGTGCAGTACGGGATCTATTGCAAATCGTTCTCCGGCGGGCAGGTGAACATCAGCAACGGCGATTTCGTCTTCTCCGTCACCGAGGGGTATCTCATCGAGAAGGGCCGGATCACCGCGCCGATTCGCGACGTCAACCTGATTGGGAACGGGCCGGACGCGCTGAGCAATGTGACCGGCGTGGGCCACGACTTCGCGCTGAGCGACGGCCGCTGGACCTGCGGCAAGGATGGGCAGTCGGTGCCGGTGGGGGTCGGGGTGCCCACGCTGCTGGTGTCCCAGATGACCGTCGGGGGGACGCAGGTCCGGTGACGGTGGAGCAGCAACGCCCGCTCGAGATCGCGCAGCGGCTGGTGGACAAGGCGCGGGCCGCGGGGGCCGACCAGGCCGATGCCGTGGTGGTGGCGGGGACCGAAAACTCGGTGCAGGTGCGCATGCGGGCGGTGGAGAAGCTCCTGGAAGCCGGGTCGCGCTCGGTGGGGCTGCGCGCGATCGTCGGGGGGCGGCAGGCGGTGGTGTCGACGGCGGACTTGAGCGAGGCGGCGCTGGACGAGGCCGTGCGCGACGTGATCGCGCTGGCGGCGATCTCCGAGCCGGACGAGCACTCGGGGCTGCCCGACCCGGCCGATCAGGCGTCCGGGCAGGACAGCCTGCAGATCTACGACGAGGCGATTGAGGCGCTGGCGCCCGGGGAGCGGATCGAGAGGGCGCTGGCCTGCGAGGCGGCGGCGCTGGACGCCGACCCCCGGATCAGCAACAGCGGCGGCGCATCGTTCAGCACCACTGTGGCGGAGGTGGCGCTGGCGGACAGCAACGGCTTCGGCGGGAGCTACCTGAGCAGCACCGCCATGCTCGGCGTCGAGGTGATGGCGGCGGAAGAGGACGGCGGCCTGCGCAACGACTACTGGTACAGCGCCGCACGGTCGCTGCACCGCCTGGAGGCGGCGGAAGAGGTGGGCCGGCAGGCGGCGGCGCGAACGCTGCGGCAATTGGGCGCGGGAAAATGCGCCACACAGGTGGTGCCGGTGGTGTGGGAGCCGCGCATGGCGGCGAGCCTGGTGGCGACCATCGGCCGGGCGGCCAGCGGCGAGGCGTTCTACCGTCGCAGCACCTTTCTGGCCGACGCCGAGGGGCAAGCGGTGGCCGGCGAACACGTGACGCTCGTCGATGACGCCACGCTGCCCGCGCGCCTCGCCTCGATGCCGTTCGACGGCGACGGCATCGCGACGCGCCGGAACCCCCTGATCGACCGCGGCGTGTTCCGCGGCTTTCTCTTCGACACCTACAACGCGCGCCGCACAGGGCGCCGAAGCACGGGCTCGGCCGTGCGCGACGTGGGGACGCTTCCCTCGGTGGGGACGAGCAACCTGGCGCTGGAGGCGGGAAGCTCGACGGCGGCGGAGATCATCGCCGGCGTGGTGGAGGGCCTGTACCTGACCACGTTGATGGGGTTCGGGATCAATCTCACCACCGGCGACTTCTCGCGCGGGGCGGCGGGGCTGTGGATCCGCAAGGGGGAGCTGGCGGAGCCGGTGAGTGAGATCAACGTCTCCGGCCGGTTGCAGGAGATGCTGCAATCGATCGACATGGTGGGCGACGACGTGGAATGGCACGGGCAGGTCGCGGCGCCCACGATCCGTATGGCGCAGCTGACGGTGAGCGGGACCTGAGCGGCGTCAGTCGAAGGCGATGGTGGCGATGCCGCGGACGGAGCGCTCGCCCTGGGCGTTGTCGATCCAGATCTCAAAGTCGACCAGGGGGACGCCGTCCTCCTGGTACTTGCGGGTGACGGCGCCGCCCAGGGACATCTCCGCGTCGTGGTAGTCGGGGCGGCGGTGCGACAGCTGGATGTGCCGGAACGTCCCTGCGCCGCCCAGCCACCGGCGCAGGAACTGTTCCATGAAGGCGATCTTGAGCGGCCCGGGGACGATGGGGCCCTCCAGCGCCATGCGATGGGCGACCTGGGGATCGAAGAACTGGGGGCCCCACTGCCAGGCCGCGCCGATGAACTTCAGCACCGTGAAGTTCGTCGGGGTGCGCTGCACGGTCGGAAGGGACTCGCCCTCGCTGATCGCATCGTACGTGCGGGCGGTCACTCGCTGTCTCCGCGCTCGGGGTAATAGGCGATGGTGCGGCGGACGCGGACCACCTCTTCCCCGTCCTGGTTGGTGCAGGTCCACTCGTGATGCACGAAGAGCGAGTGGCCCACCCGCCCGCCGATGCGCTCTTGGATATCGGCGATCCGGGGGGCCACCGTGAGGCGGTCGCCGAGGCGGACCGGCGCGCTGTAGCGCCACTCGTCGGCGGCGAGGAGGCCGTGGCCGGGGAGGTCCGGGATATTCATCTGTTCCATGAAGTAGACCATGGTGATCAGCGCGTAGGGCGGCACGAGGGCGCGCGGATCGTCGCCCTTGATGGCGGCGAGGATGGCGGGGTCGTCCTCGTCCAGCGCATCGGCCATGCGACGCACGACCTCGCGCGCGATCTCGACGTCGGCGGGCTCGCCGTCCTGACCGATCACCGCCTCCATGGCGGGGGTCAACAGGCTTTCGTCGTCCGCCATCAGCGATGCGCTCCGCCGCCGGGGACGGCTAGTGCGAGCCGGCGAGCCACTCGGTGATCTCCTCGGCGTGCTCGTCGAAGTGCCGGATCACGACCCCGTCGACGAGCCGGTTGGCCGTCTTGTTGTCGCCGAATCGTTCGTCCGGCACGCTCTCGACGGCGGCGCGGAACGCCGCCAGGCTGGATTCGAGCGAAGCGATGGCTTCCGCCATGGACTGCTCGCCTGCGACCTCGACGAACTTGGCGTTCCAGAGCTCGTCGTTCGAGTAGTCCACGCCGTCCGGCGTGGGCCGCTCCCCACGAGCGAGGCGCTCCAGGGCGGGGGTCATCTCATTGAACCAGCCGCCCAAGTGCTGCAGGACGTTGACCAGCGACCAGGTTCCGAAGGCGCCTTGCCAGGTGCCGTGCGCATCGTCCACGGGCCGGACGACGGCGAGGAAACGGTCGCGGGCGGCGTCGATGCGGGCGATCTCGTCGGTCTTGGAGGGCATCGGAGTCCTTTCGCCTCAGCGGGCCGACGGATCGGCCGCGCCCCGCGCTTGTAGCTCCATCAGGACGAAGGGGTTGTGCGCCCGCTCCGCCTCGATGGTCGTTTGCTGCATGTGTCCGGGCAGGACGATGGTCTCATCGGGCAGGCGCAGCAGCTTGTCCACGATGCTGGCCATCTCCTGGCGCTGGTCGCCGCCGGGCAGGTCCGTGCGGCCGATGCTGCCCTGGAAGAGGGTGTCCCCGCTAAAGAGCAGTTGGTTGGTGTAGAAGCTGGCGCTGCCCTGCGTGTGGCCGGGGGTATGGATCACCTGGAGATCCAGGCCATCGACCTGGAGGCGATCGGCGTCCTGGAAGAGGCCGTCCGGCTCCGGCAGCGGATCGATCTGGAAGCCGAAGCGTTGGGCGCTGGCGGGCGCGTCCCGCAGGATCTCGAGATCGGCGGGGTGCAGCAGGAAGCGGGCCCCGGTCTTGGCCTGCAGCTCGCGCACGCCGAGGACGTGGTCGATGTGGGCGTGGGAGCAGGCGATGATCTTGATCTGCATGCCCATCTCGGCGGCCATGTGCTGGATGTCATCGGGCTGCCCGCCGGGGTCGATGCAGACGGCCTCGTGGGTGCGCCGGTTCCCCACCACCCAGCAGTTCTCCTGGAAGACGCCGATCATGACGCCGCGGACCTCCAGCTCGTTGACGCTGGGGCTGTCGTTGTCGGGCGAGGGCGCGTCGGTCATGCGTGCACGGCGACGGCGCTAGCCGCCTTCGAGGGGAGGCGTGCCGCTGGGGGGATCGTCATCGGCTTCGTTGCGCTTGAGGAGGCGATCGATCTCCTCCAGGATGTCGGAGCTGCGCAGCTCGGCGGCGGGCGGCGGCGTCTCATTCGCTTCGGCGGCGGCCTCCAGGCGTCCGACGTATTCCTGGACGTCCGGGTTGTCCTTGATGGCGTTGGTCACCTCCACCTCGTAGCGCTGAGCGCGGGCGTCCAGGTCGTCGAGGCGGAGGCCCAGGGAGTAGATCTCGTTGAGCTTGTGCAGCAGCGCCTGGGTGGCGCGGGGGTTGTGGATGCCGCCGATGTAGTGCGGGCAGTTGGCCCAGAGGCTGACGAAGGGGAGGCCCGCCCGCCGGCAGGCGTCGTTGAGGACGCCGACGATGCCGGTGGGGCCCTCATAGTTGGAGGGCTGGAAGCCGAGGGCGAGCGCGCGCTCCGAGTCGCTGGCGATGCCCGTGAGGGGCACCGGGCGGGTGTGGGGGGTATCGGACAGGAGGGCGCCCAGGGTGACCAACTCACTGACGCCCAAATCGCGCGCGAGCGTGAGCACCGTGTCGGCGAAGTGCTTCCACTTCAATTGGGGCTCCGCCGCCAAGCCCACGACGAGGTCGATGTCCGCCGTCTGCAAGCGGCTGTAGGTGAAGTCAATCGTGGGCCAGAGGATCTCCCGCTGCCGTCCGCTGGTGAGGCGGATCTGCGGGCGTTGCTCTGTGAAGACGAAGAACTGCTCGGGGTCGATGTCGGCGACCGGCTCAGTGTTGGGCAGGCGGCGCAAGTAGCGCACGGCGTTGGTGGCGGACTCGGCGGCGTCGTTCCAGCCGAGAAACGCTGTCACCAGGATGGGCTTGCGCAGCTCAGGGTGCTCGCGAAAGGTGAGCGCGTCCATGGGCTCAGGATACCGCCGGGCCGGGGGCTTGCGCCAAGGCGGCGGCCTTCAGAACTGCGTGACGAGGTCCGGCGGGAGATGCCGGACGTCGTTGAGGCGGCGGATGGCGGCGGCGTAGGGAGCGCCCTCCGGATGGCGTCCCTGCGGCCAGTACCGGATCTCGGTGATGGAGGCGTTGTAGACCTCCACGTCGGAGTGCCAGTCGTGCTGGGGCGTGAGGCCGTAGGCCCAGCGCATGGCAGCGGCGATGGTGCCCGAGTGGGCGACGATCACCGCCGCTCCGGGCGCGGAGCGGCGGGCCGCCTCATCCATGAAGGCGGACACGCGCTGCTGGAACTGGGCCAGCGTCTCGCCGCCGGGCCCGTCCTGATCGTGCGGGCGCCATAGCATCAGGTGGCGGAGCTCATCCACGATCTCCTCGATGGTCCGTCGATCGTCGGGACTGACGCGGAACTCCGCGAGGCGCTCGTCGGTGTCCAGGGAGCGACCGAGACGGCGTCGCAGCGGCTCGGCCGTGTCCTGTGCCCGCCGGTAGGGGCTGGAGAAAACGGTGGCGATGTCGTCCTCGGCGAGCGCCGCAGCCAGGAGATCGGCCTGCCGGCGGCCGGCGTCGGTCAGGGGCGCATCGGGGCCGTAGGGCTGGCCCCGACCGCCCGCCTGGGCGTGTCGCACCAAGATGAGACGCGTGGAGGGCAACTCGGGTGTTGTCATCGCTGGTTGCGCGCATGCTAATGCGGAACTGGCGGCGCGATCACGGACGCGGCGAGAGAGACGCCGCTTCGCGCTCCCGCTTCGTTGGGGGGTTACCGTCAGCCGCCGACCACCTGGTACCCGTCGGCGCCGATCCCGCCGCCGGTGCGGGCGATGATATCGCCTGCGTTGGCGGTGAGATTGTCGGCGCCCCAGATGCCGGCGTCGCGGGCGACCTGGGTGCGCTGGCTGTCGCCGCCCCAGGCGACGTAACTGCGGATCGAGCCTGGATCGGCGAACTGGCCGTCGGAGTACAGCGCCACCTCGCCTTGCCCGCCGTCGAGAGCGCCGTAGGCCTGGTTGGAGAAGAGTCTGAAGGCGGTGTCGGCTCCCGACGCTGCGGAGATGTCGATCCGCTCGCCGGGGCCGAGTTCGACCGCGGGGAAGGGCCAGTAGTCGGGAAACTGGCAGAGGAACCAGCCCTCCAAGTTCTGCGGCTCGCCTCCGAAGTTGGTGAGCGTCACGCTCCCCGCCGCGCCGCCCAGCGCCACAGCCGTGATCACGACGAAGGCCGGCGCCGCCGGCTCCGCTGGGGCCTCCGGTGGCTCCTCCGGTAGATCCATCGGCTCTTCGGGGGGAGGCTCGGCTTGCGGCTCGGGCTCTGGGGGAGGCTCCTGGATGACGGGTTCCTCAGGGGGTGGCTGGGTCGGCGCCTCAGGCTCCGGAGGGAGGGCCTGCTCGACGGGCGTTTCGGGCTGGGGTTCCGGGGGGCGGCCGGCTCGGCGGGGGCTTCGGCTGGGGCCTCGGGCTCCGGGGCGGGCTCTGGAGCGCTGGGCGCGGCAGTGGCCTGGTCATCGTCGTCGCTGCTGCAGCCGACGAGGGCCAGCGCGGCGGCGCCGATGCCGAGGTTGGCGCCGAGGAGCAGCGCGGCCCGGCGCGAGAGCCTCCGCCGCCGCCTGTGTGGCTGACCTGGGCGACTACTCGGCAATCTCGTCATTGGAGGGTTTCCTTCCCGGGTCCTCATCGCGCCGAGCCTGGCGCTCACACCCTCTGAGAGCCGCTTCTGCGCCGAGGGGAGTGGGCCGGTGCGTTCTCTCTCAGACGGTGGTCGGCGCCCCGGTAGCGGCTATGGGCCAACGGCTAGGGGTAGATGGGGCCTCGCCCCGCTCCGTCGTCGTCGGAGGTCTCGGGCGCGGCCGCGCCGGCGCTGGCCACGGCGTAGGCCTCGGAACCGGTGCCGCTGCCGCGGTAGACGATCTCGTCGCCGTCGGCCGCCGTGAGGTTATCGCCCCAGATGCCGGCGTCGCGGGCGACCTGCGTGCGCGTGCTGTCGTCGCCCCAGGCGACGTAGCTGCGGATGGAATCCGCAGAACCGAACTGGCCGTCCACGAAGAGGCCCACCTCGCCCTGGCCGCCGTTGAGATCGCCAAAGCCGCAGCCGGCGAAAAGCGTGGAGTCCGTGTTCTCTCCCGCGGCGGTGAAGATCTCGATCTGCTCCCCCGAGCCGATCTCGACCGCGGGGAGGGGCCAGTAGGTGGGGAACTGACAGAGGAACCAGCCATCGAGGCTCTGGCGTCGGCCGCCGATGTTGGCCAGGACCACGACGCCCTCGGCGCCTTCGAGCATGACCCGCTTGATCACGACGTTCGCGGGCTCCGGCTCCGTCGCCGGCTCTTCGGCAGGCTCGGGCTCTGGCGCCGGCTGCGGTTCCGGCTGCGGCTCCGGCGCTGGGGCGGGCTCCTGGGCGACGGCCGGCTCGGCATCGTCGTCACCGCCGCAGCCGACCAGCGCCAACCCGGCCGCACCGAGGCCGAGGTGGGCGCCCAGGACGAACATGGCGCGTCGTGACAGCCTGCGCCCGCGCGACCGGATCAAGCGGGATTCGCTCATCAGAGACTCCTTCCGCGTGCGGTGGATACCGCCGCTGCTTCAGGAAACCTTACGAGGCAGGAGCGTCGGTGGACCACCTTAGGCGAGCATGACTCCTGCAACGTGCTTCCGGCGACGCAAAGGAACATAACGTCATGCGAGGAGATCGAGCCATTACCTGACGGGGAAGGTGATGGGCGGGAACTCGGTGGAGGGCGCGGCGTCCAGGTCATCGAGCGGCTCGATGGTCAAACCGAAGCCGACCACCGCCTCGTCTTCGCCCAGGACGATCGCCACGGCGGCCCAGCCGTCGGGCCGGGGCACGAAGGTATCGACGATGGCGCGGCTGTCGTCGGCCCGCAGGCGCCAGAGCTGGTAGACGCGCTCCTCGGGAGGCGGCTCCAAGCCGCGGAAGAGGACGCCGATCGGCCGCTCGTCGAAGTAGGTGATGTAGGCGGCGGCGTTGTCGGTGGTGGGGAGGTCGAACCAGCGCCCGGCGATGACCTCATCACCGCCGGTGAAGGCGAAGACGCCGAGCACCGCTGCGGCCGCCGCGAACGAGGCCGCCATGAGGTGCGGCAGCCAGCGCAGGACGCGCCGGGGCGGCGCGGCGGCGCGCGGCCGGCGCCAGGGCTCGCGCTGGGCCCGCGCGCGGGTGATGATGCGCCCCTCCAGCCCCAGGGAGGGGCGCTCTTCCTCCAGCGCGTAGGGGAGCGCGTCAACGGTGGCGATGAGTCCCGCCAGCTCGGCGCGCCCTTCCGGCCAGTCCGCGAGGAGCTCCTGGAGCTCGCGCCGCTCGGCGTCCTCAAGCGCGCCCAGGGCGTAGGCGGGCAGCAGGTCGCGCGCGGTCTCACGGTCCATCAGGAGGACCTCCCGTCTCCCAGATGGCGACGCATGCGCTGCAAGCCCAGTCGCATGCGGGACTTCACCGTCCCCTCCGGGATCGCCAACGCTTCGGCGATCTCGCGGTGGGTGAAGCCCTGGTAGTAGGCCATCTCCAGCACGCGGCTCTGTTCGGCAGGCAGGCGCAGGAAGGCATCGCGGACGTCCAGACGGTTCACGATCACGGGCTCGATAGGCTCGCTGTACGCGATCCAGTCCTCGATTTTGGAGAGGGCGCCGGCACGCTCCAGCGGATCCTTGCGGCGAAGCATGTCGATGCAGAGATTGCGGACGACGCGGGAAAACCAGGTGGCGAAGGAGGCGCGGCTGGGGTCGAAGCGCCCGGCGTTGCGCCAGACGCGGACGAAGGCCTCCTGCACCGCCTCCTCCGCCCGATCCTCCCGCCTCGTGATGCGATAGGCCAGGGTGAAGGCGAGACGGCCGTAGCGGCGGTACAGTTCGCGCAGCGCGTCATCATCGCCGTCGGCGATGCGCTCCAAGAGATGGCTGTCGCCGTCGCGGTCCGCCATCGGCGTCCTCCGGCCGGTGCCCCCTGATAATCGGCGTGATGGGTAGGGTGGGGCAAGCGGAGGGGCAGTGGGCGGCGCGGCGCGGCGGGCGGCGTGGTAGCGTTTCGTCGGCGCTGTTGGCATCCTGACCAATCCGTACGCGAGGATCGCCACCTGCGATCAGCCGCGGCGATAAGTTGGGCTGCGGGAGATAGGGAGATCTGAGGAGAGCGTGTCGGCGGAGCGGGTGGAGCCTGGGGCGTTGGGCGTGGAGCAGCTGCTGGAACGGGCAGCGGGCGCCGCCGTGCTCGTGGACGGTGGCGGGGACGGGTGGTCGCCGCGAACGGGGCGGCGCGCGAGATCCTGGGCTGGGAGGCGGGATCCGGCGCCGGGCAGCGGCTGGGCGAGATCGAGCCGGCCTCACGCCGGGAGCTGGA
Source organism: Dehalococcoidia bacterium (assembly GCA_963663235.2). Lineage (GTDB taxonomy): Bacteria > Chloroflexota > Dehalococcoidia > Bin125 > Bin125. The sequence goes on along the minus strand of CAXXNO010000001.1, from coordinate 36,575 downwards.
GGTCTTCGAGCTGCCGGCCGTGCGGGGCGCGCCGGTGGTGGCCGAACTGGAGCGCGAGTTGGAGCGGTACCGGGATCTGGCGACGCGGGACTACCTCACCGGCATCCAGAACCGCCGCGCGATTCAGGCGGCGCTGACGCGGGAGATCGCGCGCGCGGTGCGCTACGGCGGACCGGTCAGCGTCGCCTTGGCTGACCTCAACGGCCTGAAGATGATCAACGACAGCTTCGGCCATTTCGCCGGGGACGCGGTGTTGCGGGCTGTGGCGCAGCGGCTGCAAGAACGCGTGCGGCGGGCCGACCTGGTGGGGCGGTGGGGTGGCGACGAGTTCCTTCTCCTCTTGCCGCAGACGGACCTGGAGCATGCGCTGCGCGCGGTGGCGGCGTTCGAGCACGCCGTGGCCGAAGCGCCGGTTGACCTCCCGTTCGGCGGGCAGACACGCGTGTCGATCTGCGCGGGCGTGGCGGAGTGGGCGGAGCAAGAAGGGGACGAGGTGGAGCCCATCCTGATCCGGGCGGACGCGGCGCTCTACGAAGCCAAGGGGGAAGCCCACCGCGGCGCGCGGTAGCGCTCAGGGGGCGGAGGTGCCCTCGCGGCCGAAGTCGTCGGCGAGGCGGATCACGTCGTCGAGCTCGGGGGTGGAGGTCTCCAGAATCTCGGAGTCCTCGATCGCCTCGACGCGGTGCACGGTCCCGGCGGGGAGGTCGATCGCGTCGCCGGGGCGCAGAGCGACGTCGCGCAGGGCATCGGCGGCGGGGCCCACGGTCATGCGCACGTGTCCGCGCAGCAGGTACATCGTCTCGCTCTTGCGCTCGTGGTACTGGAGGCTGAGCCGGCGGCCCTTGGCGACGAAAAGCACCTTGCCGGCGTAGCGGTCGGTTTCGGCGTAGATCGTCTCGTGGCCCCAGGGCTTCTCGACGGTCCGTGGCTTGTGGGGGACGGACTCCGGCACGGCGCTCCCGTGATGACTTCGTCCGGCGGATGAGGTCAGGGTACCCTGGAGTTCGTGCTGTGGTCATCCGGGAGCCGTCGCCGCGGGTTGCGCCCGTTGCTCATATCGGCCGTCGCACTGGTCGCGCTGGCCGGGGCGGCGTGTGGGGACGGCCGTGTGGACGACGAGCCGGAGGCCGAGGATCCGCCGCCGAGTCCGCAGACCGCCGCCGACCTGCCGGCCCCGCCGCAGCCAGAGCCGCCGCCGGAGCCGGTGATCGTGGAGCCGCCGGTCATCGAAGTGCCGCCGGATCCGGATCCGGAACCGGAGGTGATCGAGCCCGAGGTCACCGTGACGCCGGAGGCCATTCAGCCGGGCGAGACGGCGTTGGTGCGCGCCCTGGGCGTGGAAGCCGCGGAGGCGGTCGTGACGGTCGCCGGCGTCACCACGCCGCTGGTGCTGAGCGATGGCGTCTGGCTGGGCTACGTCTCCGTCACACCGTTGAGCGAGACCGGGATTTACAGCGCGGTGGTAGATCTCTTCGACGCCACGGGCGCACACCAGGAGTCGTTGCAAGGCGAATTCGAGGTCTTCGTCCCCGAGCCGGAGCCGCCCGATGCGGCCGAGCCCGGCGCGGCGGCGGCGGAGCCCGAGGTCGATGAGGTGACGCTCCCCCCCGAGATCGCCGCGCTGCTGGCCCCAGAGTTCGTCGCGATCGACAATCATGCGCGCTTCGTGGAATACACCGAGGTGACCGGTCCGCCGCGCTGGGTCGGTCCCTGGGTCCGGCCGGTGGAGGGCGCCGACGATAGTCCGTTCGGCGTGCTGCGCTCCTTCAACGAGGCGCCGGCCAGCGACTGGCACCATGGACACGACATCATCGCCGACGCGGGCGAGCCCGTCTGGGCGGCGGCGGCAGGGATCGTCGTGTTTGCGGATGCGCTCCCGGTCCACGGCCTGGGCGTGATCATCGATCACGGCGCCGGGGTCTACAGCGGCTACTGGCATATGTCCGCGATCGCTGTCGAGGAAGGCGCCGAGGTGGAGGCGGGCGAGGAGGTGGGCGCGATCGGCACCACTGGCGTGTCGACGGGGCCGCATCTGCACTGGGAGGTGATTGTCAACGGCCGCGACGTGGACCCGCTTCAATGGCTGAGGACGGGGCTGCATCCGTGATCGCCTCGCAGGCCGGCGCCGATTCGTTGTCGCGCTACGCGGTCGCGATCCAGGCCGCGTTCCCTGAGCTTGACGACGTGGAGCCGCTGAGCCTGCGAAGCGCCGACGGTGACTGCGTCACCGTCGAGACGGCGGGGCGCGCGGTGTTCCGCTTCCCGCAGACGCAGGGCGCGGCGGAGGCGCAGGCGAAAGAGGCGCGGCTGCTCCCCTTCCTGCGGGGGCACGTGGGTCCGGAGGTGCCGGTCCCTGCGTGGCAGGCCGGTTCCACGGCCGCTGTTCCGCTCGGCTTCAGCGGGCACGGCAAGTTGCCGGGGGCGCCGTTGCGCGCGGAAGCGATTCACGAGCGCAACGCCGACCGGCTGGCGCAGGAGATCGCCGAGTTTCTGTTGGGGCTGCACGACTTCGACTTGGAGCGCGCGGGAGCGCTGGACGTGCCCGGCGCGCGGGCCTGGAAGCCGGGGTTCGAGGCGCTGCGGCGGGAGGCGCTGGGTGGGCTGCGCGGGTCGCTGCGCTTCTCCGAGCTGGGCCGGCTGCGGCGCTGGTGGAAGGACTTCCTCTCCGATGAGCGGAACTGGACGTTCGAGCCGCGCCTAGTGCACGGCGACCTGCGGGCCGGGCGGATCCTGGTGGACGACGAAGCGACCACGGTTCTGGCGGTGGACGAGTTCGGCGCGGCGAGAGCGGGGGACGCGGCCATCGATTTCGCCGGGCTGGTGTCCAGTTGCGGGGCGGACTTCAGCTGGCGCGTGGTGGAGGCGTACCGGCATCGCGGCGGCGAAGTGGATGGGGACTTCTTCCTGCGCATCCGACGCCTGGGCGCCGTCGCGCCGTTCGAGGCGGTCCGCCGGGCCAGGGATGGCGCGGCGCGGGCGGCGGCGGTGGAGGAGCTGCGGCAAGGACCGCTGCTGGGCGGCGAAGCGCCGCCGGCGCGCGGGCCCTACATCGCGTCACCCGAGAGGCCCTGAGCCGACCGCAGCATCTTGAGCTGACCCAGGTGCGTGTTGCCGTGGGTCACGATGGTCTGCCCGATCTGCCAGAGCTTGGGCTTCTCGCCGAACTGCGCGACTTTGGTGATGGCGTCCAGGTCCGCGTCGCTGGCGTCGCGGAGGTAGGGGCAGATATCGTCCTTCACGTCGCGTGTGTACTGGATCAGGGCCGCGCCGCTGGGGACGCGCAGCGCCCGGGCCTCGGCCAGCTCCATGCCCGTGCCCTGCGCCGCCTTGGGCAGGTTCCACTTCTGGGGCAACTCTTGGCGCATCCAGACCGGCGGCTTGCGATCCTGACAGACGAAGTTGATCACGTTGTCGGCCGTGCGTACCACGTGCCAGGCGTGGAAGGCGGCGTGGCAGCTGTTGTCGTTGAGCAGGAAGTAGAGCTGTTCGTCGTTCAGCCCTTCCAGTGCGTCCGCGACGTCATCGTGCAGCTTGCCGATGAAGTAGTCCAAGAACTCGCTGGTCTCCATGCGTCTCGGTCCTTTCGGGGTTGGGAGCCGGCTCGACGGCCGCCCTCGGAGCGGCCAGGGCGAGTATCGAGGGAGGGCGTGGCGCGGGCAAGCCTTCCGGCGGTACCGGTCGACATGCGGGATCGGACCCGGCAAGGCGCGGGAAATACCCGCTGGTCCGCCTCCGGATGCGCCGTCTAGCTTGGAGCGGGAGCGATCAGCATGCACGTCGAGCCCTCCGTCCCCGCACCTCCGCCGAGCGATCGCCCCGCATCGAGGGTGGCGACCGAGCCCGGCCCGTCCTTCTCGGAAGAGCTGGCGCGGGCCTCCTCGCCCACCGCCGAGGTGGCCGCCGGGAGCGCCCCGGCGGCGACGGCGAACGTCTTGGAGCGGCTCGGCATCGCGCCGACGCTGGCCGCCGTCATCAAGCGGGCGCGGGCGCACGTTCCGTCGGGGTCAACGTTGCACATCTTCTCCGTGGAACCGGGACGCTTCCACGCGCGCTTCGTTCCGCCCGGCACGACGCTGATCGACCCGCCGGCCGCCGGGGCCGGGAGCCCGGCGCAAGGAGTGGGGGAGATGCCTCCGCCCCCGCCGCCTCTCCCCGACCTGGGCGCCGGGTCGCCGCCGGCGCCGCCACCGATCCCGCCGGACGAGATCGTCGCCGAGGACGGCGACCCGGCGGGAGGCGAGAAGGGGAGCGGCGAATCGGACCCGATCGCACAGCCGGTCGTCGCAGGCGCCATGTCGATGCGGGCGTACGAGGCGCTGCGATCGTTGCTGGGAGCGCTGGCGCCGGATCGCGACGACCGGCGCGCCTGAGGCGGCGCTATGCGTCGGTGGGCGGGAAGAGCACCGCCCCGCCACGCGCGCTGACGCGTACGCGCCCCCCCACACGGAAATCCTCTTCGGGCCCGAGGCGCGCGTGCAGCAGCGCCCCCGAGGGCAGCCGAACCGTGACCAGCTGGTCGTGGCCGAAATAGTCACGCTTCACCACGGTGGCGGGCCCGTCGGGCGCGGCCAGAAGGCGGACCTGCTCGGGCCGGATCATCGCCTGGACGGCCGGCTGGCCGGTCGAGGTGTCGTGGACGCCGCGACGGTGGTTGATGGGGATCAGGCCGATCTCCGTCTCGACTCGATCCCGCTGCAGGCGGCCGGGGAGAAAGTCGGCGTCGCCGACGAAGGCCGCGACCGCGCGAGTAGCCGGGTGGTGGTAGATCTCCTCCGGCGGCCCGACCTGCGCGATCCGCCCGTCCCACATCACAGCCACGCGATCGGCCAGAGTGAAGGCCTCTTCTTGATCGTGCGTGACGAAGACGGCGGCCGCGCCGGCGCGCTTGAGGATGTCGCGCACCTCGGAACGGACGGCGGCGCGCAGCCGGGAATCGAGGTTGGAGAACGGCTCGTCGAGCAGGATGAGAGCGGGACCCGGCGCCAGGGCGCGCGCGAGAGCCACCCGCTGCGCCTCGCCGCCGGAGAGTTCGTGGGGGTAGCGATCGGCCAAGCGCGACAGCGCCACGAGGTGCAGGACCTCCGCCACGCGCGCGTCGGCGGCGGCGGCGCGGGCGCCGCCGGGCAGCCGATTGCGAGCCGCGTGCAGCCACCGGCGCAGGCGGCGGTCCCCACGGGGCGCACCGGCGGCGTCGAGGCCGTAGCGCACGTTGGCCGCCACTGATAGGTGTGGGAAGAGCGCGTAGTCCTGAAAGACCATGCCGACGCGTCGATGCTCGGGCGGCACGAACGCACCGGGCCCGACGACCTCGCGATCGTTGATGGCGACGCGTCCGGCGTCCGGCGTCTCGAAGCCCGCGATCAGGCGGAGGCAGGTGGTCTTGCCAACGCCGCTGGGGCCGAGCAGCGCCAGAATCTCACCCTGACGCACGGAGAGGGAGACGTCATGCACCGCGAGCGCGCGGCCAAAGGCCTTGCGCAGCCCCTCACAGCGAAGGGCCGGTGGCGCAGCGGCGTCGCGATGGTCAGCGTTCAGATCGGTACTCACGAGAGATCAACACCGTCATGGGCAGCACAGCGACCAGCACAAGCAACAGGGCGGGCGCAGCGGCGCGGGCAAAGAACGCCTCGGACGAGGCCGACCAGATATCGACCGCCAGGGTATCAAACTCGATCGGCCGCAGGAGGATGGTCGCCGGCAGCTCCTTCATCACGGTGAGAAAGACGAGGGCGAACCCCCCCAGGAGGCCGGGCAGCAGCAGGGGGACGGTGATCGTCGCTAGCACGCGCGGCGGCGAACGGCCCAGGCTGCGGGCGGCCTCCTCGATGTTCGGGCGGACCTGGACCAACGACGTGCGCACGGCGCCCAACGCCAGGGGGAAGAAGAGCACCAGGTAGGCGAAGATGAGCACCGGCCACGTCTGGTAGAGGCCGGGCAGGACCCGCAGCGCAAAGAACACCAGCGCCAGCGCTACGACGATGCCGGGCAAGGCGAACCCGAGGTAGCTCAGGCGCTCGATCAGCCCGGAGGCGAGCGAGCGGTGCCGGACCGTGACGATCGCGACTGGGATCGCCGCCAGCACCGCGACCAGCCCGGCCGCGGCCGAGACACCGGCCGAGTTGAGCGCCGCCTGGGCGGTGCCGGCGAAGGGCTCGCCCGCCTGCCAGCCGCGCACCAGCCAGTGGAGCAGCACGCCGACGGGCACGCCGAGGGCCACCACCACCACCACCGCGAGAAAGGCCAGCGCCGGCCAGCGGAAGCGCCTCAACGGCTTCAGCGTGGCGGTGCGGGCGGTGCCGGCCCCTCGGCCGTGGAAGCGGCCGCGCGATCGGCTCAGCGACTCCAGCAGCAAGATCAGCGCCACGAGCCCGACCAGCTCCAGGCCGAGCACGGCGGCGGCGGCGCGGTCGAAGGAGCTCTGGTACTGGATGAAGATGGCGCGCGTGAAGGTGTCATAGCGCAGGATGGAGACGGCGCCGAAGTCGCTCACCACGTAGAGCGCCACCAGCAGCGATCCGGCGGCGATCGGTACGCGCAGCTGCGGTACCACGACGGTGAAGAACGTGCGCCAGGATCCCGCGCCCAGGCTGCGCGAGGCCTCTTCCAGCGCCGGGTCCATGCCCCGCAGGCCTGCCCGCAGCATCAGCAGCAGGTAGGGGAAGGTGAAGAGGGTGAGCGCGAGAAACGCGCCGGGGAAGCCGTAGATCTCCGGGATCGAGCCGAGACCCAGGGGCGACAGGAGATCGTGGATGCTGCCGCGCGGCCCGAAGGCGGCCACGAAGGCGAGCGCGCCGACGTAGCTGGGGATCGCCAGGGGCAGGACCGTGAGCACGCTCCAGACGCGGCGGCCGGGCAGGTCGGTGCGGACGGTGAGCCAGGCGATGGGCAGCGCCAGGGTCAACGACGCCACCGTCACGGACGCGGCCAGCAGGGTGGTGCGTCCCAGCAGGCGGAAGGTGGAGGCCCGGCCGAGGGCGTTCCAGGCGTCGGCGTCGGCGTCGAGCGCGCGGACGATGAGGTAGACCAGCGGCAGCGCCATCACGGCGGCGATGGCGATCGCCAGCAGCCAGGCGGGGGCGGGCACGGCGCTGCTCCAACGGCGCTGGGCGCGGCGAGCGAAGGGAAAGCCGAACGCGATCATGGCCTACGGCAGCGCGCCCACCTCCCGCAGCAGGTCGAGCGTGCCCTCCAAGTCGGCGAGCGAGGTGAGCGCGAGGGAGGGCGGGTCCAGCGAAGCCAGGCTGGGGATGCCGGGGTTGGGGTCAATGCCGTCGACCAAGGGGTACTCGTTGGTCTCCTGGGCGAAGTAGCGCTGGGCCTCGGTTTCCAAGAGGTACTCGATGAAGCGGAGTGCCGTCTCCTCGTCGTCCGTGGAGGCCAGCAGAGCCGCGCCGGCCACGTTGATCAGCGCCCCGCCCCCCCCGGCGTCGGTGTGGAGGTTGGCCGCGGGGAAGTCGGAATCTTCGGCGATGAAGCGCCAGACGTAGTAATGATTGACGAGGCCGAGGTCGATCTCCCCGTCGGCGACGGCCTGGACGATGGGCGTGTTCTTGGGGTACTCGCGGACATCGTTGTCCAGCATCGCGCGCAGCCAGTCGGCGGTGACCTCGTCGCCGTGGACCTGGCGCATGGCGGTGACGAACGCCTGGAAGGAGCCGTTGGTGGGCGCCCAGCCGACGCGGCCACGCCATCCCGGCTCGGTCAGATCGAACACCGACGAGGGCAGATCGGCCGTACTCAGGCGCTCCGTGGAGTAGACGAGCGTCCGGGCGCGGCCGGAGACCCCGACCCAGGCGCCGTCGGCGGCGCGGAAGCCGGCGTCGACACGGTCCAGGATGCGATCGGGGAGCGAGGCGAACAGGCCCGCCTCCTGGAGAGAGCCCAAGGCGCCGGCGTCTTGGGCGAGAAAGACGTCGGCGGGACTGCGGTCGCCCTCTTCCAGGATGGCGGCGGTGAGCTCGGCGGTCTCGCCGTAGCGGACCCGCACGTCGATGCCGGTGTCCTCTTCGAACTGCTCCAGCAGCGCGCCGATCAGGTCCTCGCTGCGGCCGGAGTAAACGGTCACGGATCCCGAGGAGCCGTCGCCGCCGCCGCAAGCGGCGAGGACGAGCGCCGCCGCCGCGATCGCCGCGACGAAAGCGAGCCACCGTCTGGCCGGAGCATGCACGTTCGCAGCCTCCGATGTACGCCGGCTGCCGCCGGATCGGCGGGAGCGGTCGCGCTTCCGCGGGGAAGAAGGTATCGAGCCGCGGCCCGCAGATCAATGCTGCTTAGTACTATTTGTTAGGGCAGCCTAATACGGCGATGGCTACATAACAAGAGGCCCGGAAACCGGCGACGGCGCGGCGTGGACGGGGGCGTGTGCGTGGGGTCCCGAGTTACCAGGAGGCTTTGCGGATGCCGGGGAGGAAGCCCTCAGAGGCCATTTCGCGGAAGGTGATGCGGGAGAGGCCGAACTTGCGCATGTAACCGCGCGAGCGTCCGGTGACCGCGCAGCGGTTGTGCAGGCGGGTGGGGCTGCTATTGCGGGGCATGCTTTGCAGCTCCGCCTGGATCTCGCTGCGGACCATGGGGTTGTCCCAGGACTGGCGCAGCTTCGCCTTCAGTTCGGCGCGACGCTCCTTGTACTTTTCGTGGAGGGCGCGTCGCTTATTGTTGCGGGCGATCTGGCTTTTCTTCGCCATCGTATCCTCAATCCGGCGAACGGCATCCCGACGCCGAGCACGGTACAGCGTAGCCGCGGCGGGGGCGCAGGAGCAACCCGCGAGCCAGACACAGGAGGCAGGGGGCATGCACGGCTCGTTTCTCGTCTGGGCGCTGCGTGACCGCCTGGTGGACGCCGCGCTCCGCGTTTCCAGGGAGACGCTCAACGGCGACGCGGCCACGCCGCCGGCTGGGGCGGCCCGCGACGCCGGGGCTCTGGCCGAGGAGCTCCGAGGCGGGGCGCTGGCGCTCAAGGCCGAGGCGCTGGACGCGGAAGGTGGCCGGCCGGACTACCGGCGCGTGGAGGAGTCGGAGGGGTACCGACGGCTGCAGACGAGCGCGGCGGGCCTTCGCGGGCTGGCGCTCCAGCAGCTCCACGGTCGCGAGGAGCGGCTGGCGTTCTGGATCAACGTGTACAACGCGCTGCTGATCCAGGGGGCCATCGCCTACGGCCTCCGCGAGTCGGTGAAGGAGGCGCGGGGTGGGCGGGGCGGGTTCTTCCGCCGCACCGCCTACGAGATCGGGGGGCGACGGTACTCGCTGGACGACATCGAGCACGGGATCCTACGGGCGAACCGGGGCCACCCCTGGCTGCCCGGGCCGCAGTTCTCCGGCCGCGATGCGCGACGGGATCACTGCCTGACGTCCGTCGACCCCCGGCTGCACTTCGCCCTCAACTGTGGCGCGGCGTCCTGTCCCCCGGTGCGCGCCTACCGGGCGGATGCGATCGACCAGCACCTGGACCTCGCGACGCGCGGGTTCCTCAACGGCGCCGAAGGCGTCTGCGTGCAGGTAGCGGAGCGACGGGTGGAGCTGCCGAAAGTGTTTCACTGGTACCGCGTCGATTTCGGCGGGCGGCAGGGCGGCGTGGCGTTCGCGGCGCGCTACCTGGACGAGGCCGGCGAGCGCGCCCTGCTGCTCAGCGGCGACCTCGGGGTGCGCTACCGGCCGTACGATTGGACTCTTGGCTAGCAGGAGACTCCACGGGCGCCGCGGAGAGGCGTTGCGGTGCGCCGCGCCTAGGGCCCTTTGCGCTTGACGATCTCGTGGCCGCGCTTCTCTTCCAGGCGGCCCATCGCGCGACCTTTGTCCGGCGCGGGATCCTTGACGAGGCCGTACACCTCGCGGCCCTCGTGGTCTTCTGGCAGGTACTCGGTGATCGGAAGACCTTCCGAATCGCAGAAGAGCATTCAGTGGCAGTACTTCCAGCGCTGCATCTCGTCGCAGGGGCAGATCCAGGTGGCGGACTTCACCTCTTCCTTTTTGTCCTCGTAGAAGTTGCACGGGCACAGCGGGCGGCCCAACTCATCGACGTGCTTGGCCAGGCCGATGACCAGAAACTCCGTGATCTCGGGCTGCGGATGGAGGAAGGAGCCGCTCTTCTCGGCGTAGGTGCGGACGAATTTCCACATCTTGGTGAGGCTTTTCTCGGACGCCTCCTCGCGGTCGGCGTCGGATGGGGTGTCAACCATTCGATCCTCCTGGCTGGTCCGGGCGCCGCCCGCGCAGGAACTGCTCAAGGTCGGCGATGAGCCCTTCCGCTGAGGGAAGCTCCTGCGAAGGGGGCTCTTGGGTCGGCTCGGAATCCTCGACGGCTTCCTCTAGACGGCGCACGTAGGCGGTGAGGTCCTCGCTCTGCTCCAGGACCTTGCGGACCTCGGCCTCGAAGCGGGCGATCTCGGCGCGGACGGGCGCGAGCGGCAAGGGGGTCTCGATGACGCCCTGCAAGCGCTCCAGGATCGCCAGCGCGGCGGCGGGGTTGCTCATGCGCTCCAGGTAGTGGGGCACGCCCGCCCAGAGGCTGATGGCGGCCAGGCCGTGCTTGCGGCAGTGGTCGTGGAAGGCGCCCACCATGCCGGTGGGCCCCTCGTAGGCGGGCGGGTGCATGTCGTAGCGGTCGGCCAACGCCGGGTCGTTGGCGGAGCCCCAGACCCGCACCGGCTGAGTGTGCGGCACGGGCGCGGCGACCGCCGCCAGGGTGACGACCAGATCCACGTCGACGGTCCGCGCGAAGTCCAGCATCGCCGCCATGTAACTGCGCCAGCGGTTGTTGGGCTCCGAGCCCACCCCGATCACGAGATCGCGCTCGAGGCCGGCGTCGGCGCAGTGGAAGAAGTCCGTGCTGGGCCAGACGATCTCGCGCTCCCCATCCCGGTAGCGGGCGAAGGGGCGGGCCACGGTGAAGTCGTAGTACTCCTCCGGATCGATCGAGCCGAAGCGGGTCGCCTTGAGCGCGGAGATGACGGCGCGGGCGGCATGGGTGGCCGCGTTGCCGGCGTCGCTCCAGCCGCCCCAGGCCAGCACCAGCACCGGGTTCTTGAGCGTCGGTTGCTCGTCGAGTTTGAGGTGGGGATGCATAGGTGTCCGATCGATTGTAGCGAAGCCCAGCGTAACCGCTCACCCTCGCCGCGCCGCCGGGGTTATGCTTCCAGGGCGGGACATCCCACGACAGGCGACACGATGCCGATCGGCCCCTCCGTCCTCCGCCCTGAGTATCACACGTGTGTGGCGGAGTGGGGCGCGCTGGTGCGCGCCAACGCCGAGCAGACGGAGCGCCTGCGCGAGACAGAGGAGGCCAACGACTTCTACGCGCCCGTCGCGTCGACGTTCGCCGCTGACCCCTCGCGCCGCGACGACCCCACGCTCAATGCGCTGCTGTCGCTGGCCGCGCCGGAGGAGACGTGGATCGACGTGGGCGCGGGCGGGGGGCGCTACGCGCTGGGGCTGGCGCGGGCGGTTTCGCAGGTGATCGCCGTGGAGCCGAGCGAGGGGATGCGGGCGGTCCTGGCGGAGACGCAGTCGCAGCATGGGATCCGGAACGTGGAGGTAATCGCGGAGCGCTGGCCCCTAGCGCAACCGCTCACCGGGGACGTCGCGGTGGTCACGCACGTGGGCTACGACGTGGCCGAGATCGGGCCGTTCCTGGAGGCGCTGGAGGCCTCGGCGCGGCGGCTGTGCGTGGCGGTGTTGTTTGATCGGCCGCCGGGCAGCGCGGTGGGGGAGTTGTGGGAGCTGGTGCACGGCGAGCCGCGGGCGCAACTGCCGGCGCTGCGGGAGTTCGTCACCTTGCTGTTGGCGCGAGGCCGGGTGCCTGAGGTGCAGGTGGTGGGGCGGCGGGAGTGGAGCCCAACGTCGCGGGAGGACGCGGTGAAGTTCTGCCGCCGCTGGCTGTGGCTGCGGGAGGGGTCGGCGAAGGACCGGCGGATGCTGGAGCGGCTGGAGGGGTTTCTGGCCCCCAGCGATGACGGGGGCTGCGCGCTGCGCCTGTCGGCGGACCGCATCGCGATGGTGACATGGACCCCGGAGGGGCGCGAGCGCGGATGACCTGCTAGTTCGTGTTGAGTTCGTGCTCGGCGGCGAAGTAGGCGCCGGGGAAGCCCTCGTTGCCGAGGTTGCGCAGCGCGGTCTCGAACTCCTCGTCGGTCATGGCGGCGCGCATGGAGAAGATCTGCGCCGCCTCGTCCCCCACGGGGACGCGGACGGGGAGCGGATCCCCGGTCTCCACGAGGTCGGCGATGATGGAGCCGACGCTGCGCGGCCCCGGCCGGCCGGCGGCGTAGCGGCGGTGCCCCTCTATCAGGGCCTCGACCGGTCCTTGGTAGAGGCTGCGGCCCTCGAGCACGGCCTGCGCGACCCGCAAGTTGTCGAACTGGGCCTCGGTGCGGTGCGTGCCGGGCTCCACGATGACCACCTTGATTCCCCACGGGGCGACCTCGAAGCGCAGCGCCTCGCTGACCGCCTCAATGGCGTACTTGGTGGCGCTGTAGCCCCCGAAGGCCGGGCCGGTCATCCGGCCCGCGGCCGAGGAGACGTTGATGATCGTGCCGCTGCCCTGCTCGCGCATGGCCGGCAGCACGGCCTGGACCGTGCGCATGCTACCGACGACGTTGGTGTCGAACTGGCTAAGGATCTCGTCGTCGCTGAGGTCCTCGATCGTGCCGAGCAACAGGTAGCCGGCGTTGTTGACCAGGGCGTCGATGCGGCCGTGGCGCTCCAAGGTGAACGCCACCGCCTCATCGACCGTGGCGCGGTCGGTGACGTCGCAGCGGACGGCCTCCAGGTTCTTCTTGTAGCCGCGAGTCACGGCGGGGCCGTCGCGCTTGGGGTTGCGCATCGTGGCGATGACCCGGTGGCCGCGTGCGGCCAGCTCGCGCGCCGCCGCGGCGCCGATGCCGCTGGAGGCGCCGGTCACAAACACGACCTGCGGTGCGTTGACCATGGGGGGGCGTCCTTCCGCGGGGCGTCGCGGGCGGTCTGCGCGCTAGAGGACGCCCTCTTTCTGCTGTCTCTCGACGGTGCCGAACCAGGAGCCTGGGAAGCCCGTGTTGCGCATGCCGGAGATCATGGCGGCGAACTCGTCGTCGGTCATCTTGGCGCGCACGGCCTCCACGCGGGAGGTATCGAATCCCACCGGGATGCGCAGGGGCAGGGGGTCGGCGAACTCCACGGCGTCGGCGATGACGGCCGCGACGGATCGGGGACCGGGCAGGAGGGTGGCGCGATCTTTCTCGCCTTGGATGAACGCTTCGCAGGGCTCCTGGTAGAGGCTACGCCCCTCGCGCAGGGTCCGGGTGAGTTCATTGCCGGTCCACTGGATCGACGTCCGGAAGGCGCCCACGGTGATCAGCGATACCTCCACGCCGAAGGGGGCGACCTCGTAGCGCAGCGCCTCCGACAATCCTTCCAGCGCGTGCTTGGAGCCGCAGTAGCCGCCGAAGGCGGGGCCCGAGATGCGACCGGCCAGTGAGGAGACGTTGAGGATCTTGCCGCCGCCTTGCCGGCGCATGGCCGGCATCACCGCTCGCACCATGCGGATCACGCCGGTCACGTTGGTGTCCATGAGCCGGTGCAGCTCCTCGTCTTGGAGCTCCTCGATGGCGCCGATTAGCCCATAGCCGGCGTTGTTGACCACGGCGTCGATACGGCCGTGGCGCTCCAGCGCGAACGCCACCGCCGATTCCACGGTAGACGTGTCGGTGACGTCGCAGCGGGTGACCTGGATGTTGCCCTCGTACCCCTTCACGACGGCGGCGCCGTCGCGATCCGGGTTGCGCATGGTCGCCACGGCCTGATGGCCGCGCTCCGCCAGCTCCCGCGCGATCGCCGCGCCGAAGCCGCGCGATGCGCCGGTGATGATCGTGACCCGTGGATCGATAGCCATCGGTCCGCCTTTCCCGAACGGCGCTAGGGACTCGCTTGTTCCGCGACGGCGCGAAAGTAGGAGCCGGGGTAGCCCTCGTCGCGCATGGCCCAGAGCCTCGCTTCCCATTCGTCGTCGGTCATCGCCGCGCGCTGGTTGAGGTTGCGCACGGCGTCGTCGCTCACGGGCAGGCGCAGGGGGAGTGGGTCTTCGATCTCCACCAAGTCGGCGATGGTGGAGGCGACGGTGCGGGGTCCCTGGCGTCGCGCGCCGTCCTTGCGCAGGCCGGCGATGAGGGCCTCGCCCGGGCCTTGGTAGACGCTGAGCCCCTCGCGCAGCGCCGCCGCCAGGATCATGCTGGAGTAGAGGTGGTCGGTCTGGACGATGCCGGGCTGCACCAGCACCACCTGGATGTCCCAGGGCGCCAGCTCATAGCGCAGCGCCTCCGACATCCCCTCCAGGGCGAACTTCGAGGCGCAGTACGCGCCGACCATCGGTCCGCCCATCCGCCCGGCCTGCGAGGAGATGTTGAGGATCTTGCCGCTGCGCCGCCGCCGCATGTGGGGGACCACCGCCCGGATCAGCCGCAGACAGCCGACGAGGTTCACGTCCAAGAGCGCCCGGAACTCGTCATCGGCCAGCTCTTCGACCGCGCCGATGAGCGACTGGCCCGCGTTGTTGACCAGCACGTCGATGCGGCCGTGCCGCTCGATGGCGGCCGCGACGGCCGCCTGGACGGTGGCGTCGTCGGTGACGTCGCACTGGGTTACCTGGATGTTCTTCTCGTAGCCCTTGAAGACGGCGGGGCCGTCGCGGTCGGGGTTGCGCATCGTGGCGACGATTTGGTGACCGCGGTCGGCCAGTTCGCGGGTGGCCACGGCACCGAAGCCGCGCGAGGCGCCGGTGATCAGCACGACCTGCGGCGCTACCGACACGGCGCTCGCCCCTCCGGCGGCCTCGGGGGTTGCGGTCCTACGACGACGCTTCCTCGGCCACCGCGCGGAAGTAGGAGCCCGGATAGCCCTCCTCGCGCATAGACGAGATGAATGCCTCCCATTCGTCGTCGGTCATCGCCGCGCGCTGGTTGAGGGTGCGGATGGCGTCGTCGCTGACGGGGATGCGGAGGGGGAGCGGATCTTCGATCTCGACCAAATCGGCGATGGTGGAGGCGATAGTGCGGGGGCCCTGGCGTCGGTCAGCGCCTCCGCGCAGGCCGGCGATCATGGCGTCCCCGGGGCCTTGATACACGCTGCGCCCTTCCTTGAGCGCTGACCCAATGGTCAAGCCCCCGAAGATGAGGTCGGTGCGGACCACGCCGGGCTGCACGAGGACCACTTGGATGTTCCAGGGCGCGACCTCATAGCGCAGCGCCTCGGAAATCGCCTCCAAAGCGAACTTCGTGGCGCAGTAACCGCCCACCAGCGGCCCGGCGATGCGACCGGCCATGGAGGAGATGTTGAGAATCTTGCCGCTGCGTCGCTCACGCATGTGGGGCACCACGGCGCGGATCAGGCGAACGGGGCCGACGAGGTTCACGTCCATGTGGTCGCGCATCTCCTCGTCGGTGGTCTCTTCGACGGCACAGATGAGGGACTCGCCCGCGTTGTTGACCAGCACGTCGATGCGGCCGTGCCGCTCGATGGCGGTCGCGACGGCCGACTTGACGGTCGCGTCGTCGGTGACGTCGCAGCGGACGGCCTGGATGTTCTTCTCATAGCCTTTGACGACGTCGGGACCGTCGCGGTCGGGATTCCGCATAGTAGCGATGACTTGGTGGCCGCGATCGGCCAACTCCCGCGCGGCGCCCGCGCCGAAGCCGCGTGAGGCGCCCGTGATCAGCACGACCTGTGCTTCCAGCATGGGACCACTCCTTTCCGCTGCCGCCGCAGCCTAGTGCGAGAGGTGCCGCGCGCGCGCCTCGCGCTCCATCTTGAAGAAGCCGATGGGGTAGCCTTCCTCCTCCGAGGACCAGAGCATCGCCTCCCACTCGTCGTCGGTCATGGAGGCGCGGTTGGCGAAGGCGCGGATGGTGTCCTCTCCGATGGGCGTGAGGAGAGGGAGGGGCTGCTCGTCGATCTCGATGAGGTCGGCCAACTGCACCGCGTTCAAGCGCCCGCCCGGCCGGCCGGCGGCTACCTTGCGGACCTCGGCCAGCAGCGACTCGGCGGCCTCCTGATACTCGCTGGTGCCCTCACGAATCGCGCCGGCCGCATCGAACGAGCGCCACTGGTTGTCCGTCTTGACGATGCCGGGCGAGACGATGGCGACCTGGATGCCCCAACGCGCGACTTCGTAGCGCATGGCCTCCGTGACGGCCTCCAGCGCGATCTTGGTGCTGCAGTAGACGCCGAACAGCGGTCCGACCAGGCGGGCGGCGATGCTGGACACGTTGATGATCTTGCCGCCGCCCTGCTCGCGCATGGCGGGAACCACTGCCCGCATCGTGCGGATGGGGCCGAAGAGGTTCGTGTCAAAGACCCTCTGGATCTCGTCGTCCGTTTGCTCAATCACGGCGCCGTACGACGTATAGCCGGCGTTGTTGATCAAGGCGTCGATGCGGCCGTGGCGCTCCAGGGCGAAGGCGACGGCAGCGTCGATGCTGGCCTGGTCCGTGACGTCCAAGCGGGTTGCCTGGATGTTCCTCTTGAACCCCTTTGTGACTCCGGGGCCGTCGCGGTCGGGGTTGCGCATGGTCGCAATGACGTGATGGCCGCGGACTGCGAATTCGCGCGCGGTGTCGGCGCCGATGCCGCTCGACGTGCCCGTGATCAACACCACCTTGGACTTTGGATCGCGGGCCATGGAGACACTCCTCGCTGTGCGGGGCACGTCGCGCCCGAGGGCGCGCCCCCAGTCGGCCCGCGCGGGCTGACTGGGGGCGCCGGAAGGCGCTGGCGGCGGAGGCTAGCGCGCGCCGATGGCTTCCGCGACGTCGGCGAGCCCCAAGGACTCCAGCTTGGCCCGGCTCGGCGCGGAGCTCTCCTGGTCCCAGTCGCAGGCGGCCAGGAAGTCCCGCTGCATGGTCTCGGCGTCGACGGTGATGCCCTCCAGCGGCCCGCTCTTCTGCACGGCCGCGCCAGCGCCGGTGATGCGATCGGGAACGTGGCGCTTGGCCGGGTTGTTGCCCTCGCGCACCTCGAACGCCATCCGCAGGTTGGCGATCCGCTCGCCGGCGAGGTGGAGCTCCTCGGAGGTGATGCCCCAGTCCGTGACCTGATTGATCCACTCGGGAAAGCGCGTGGTGGGGGCGGCCATCATGATGAACATGCACATGCCGGCGGCGTTGACCACATGCATGTACTCGGTCGCGCCCTTGTGGTGCTCGCCGCGATTGGCGTAGTCCTTGCGGTCCTTGGGCGCGCGCGGGAACTTCATGCCCAGGTTCTTCGCCCCCTCGTATTGCGTGTGGCGGGCCGGGGTGGGGTCCAGCTTGTAGGTGGCGAAGTACTCCGGCTGGTACTTGGGGTCGTGCATGGGGAGCTCTTCGCCGCCGATGTGCATGGCGTACTGCTCCGAGCCTTTGCCGATCTTCTCGGCCGCCACCTTGACGCCGTCGGCGAGGATATCGCCCAGGCCGCGGCGCTCGCCGATCATCTTGAGCAACTCGATCATCGCCTCGTCGTTGCCCCAGCGCAGATCGAGTCCGTCCGTGTCTTCCGTGGTGAGGATGCCGTTCTCGAAGCATTCAATGGCGAAGGAGACGGCGCCGCCGGCACTGATCGTGTCGATGCCGTACTCGTTGCAGAGGTGGTTGGCGTAGATCAGGGAGTCCAGGTCGTTGATCAGGTTCATCGTCCCGAAGGAGGCCATCGTCTCGTATTCGGGGCGATGGGTGTGCCGTGGGTAGGGGTACTTCTCGTTGGTGGACTCGACGCTCTCGGCGCCGCAGGCCAAGGGACAGTGCCAGCACGCGTAGTGCTTCTCCATCTTCTCGTTGACCACTTTGCCCTTGAGCCCGTCGACCTCGGAGAAGACCTCCACGCCGACGCCGCCCCAGTTCTGGACCGGCGAGTCGCCGTCGTGGGCGGACTTGGACGTGATGCCGGTGGTGCCGACGGAGCGGAAGAAGTCGCGCACGGGCGCGACGAATTCGTCCATCGAGGAGCGCATCACGTTGCGAGCCTCTTTGTCGTGCTGGAGGATCATCTGGCGGGTGGACTTCACCACCACGGCCTTGAGTTGCTTGGAGCCCATGACCGCGCCCACGCCCGAGCGGGCGGCGAGGCGGCCGTGGTCGTTGCAGATCCCGGCGATTAAGGAGAGGTTCTCTCCGCCGGGGCCGATCAGGGCGACCGAGGCTTTCTTGCCGTGCTTCTCCTTGAACATCTTCTCGGCGGTGATGGCGTCGATGCCCCAGTACTCAGAGGCATCCTCGATGGAGACTTTTTCGTCATCGATGAAAATGTAGACGGGCTTGTCCGCCTTCCCGTACAGGAGGATGCCGTCCCAGCCGGCGAACTTGAGGTAGGGGCCAAAGTCGCCGCCGCAGTTGGCGTCGCCCCAGCCGCCGGTGGAGGGGCTCTTGCACACGGCTTGGAAGCGGTTGCCGAAGATCGGCGTGCCCGTCAACAGACCGGGGAGCAAGCCCAGCACGTTCTCCGGGCCCAGCGGGTCGGCGCCGCTGGGGATGCGGTCGAACAGGAGCCGCACGCCAATGCCGTAGCCGCCCAGGAAGTCGCGGTACATCTGCTCGGGGAGCTGTTCGGGGGTGATCTCCCCCGTGCTGAGGTTCACGTTCAAGATCTTGCCGTTGAAGGCTGGTTCCTCAGGCATTGTCTCTCCTGCTCTTTCTGCTGGACCCGCCGGCGCTCGGGTGGCGCGTTTATGCGTGCGCGGGTTGATTATCTTGGCCGGGGCCAAGGGATGCAATGGGGCCCGACAGCCGGCCCCGGCAAAATGGGCGCGGCGCCCGCAGCCGGGCTTGCCCCGAAGCCGCGGGGAGGCTAGTTGATGGGCTGGTGCTTGAAGCCGGCGCTCTTATGGCTGCCGTCGCAGAATGGCTTGTTGGCGGACTGGCCGCAGCGGCAGAGGGCGACCTTGGCTCCCTCGCCCAAGGGGATGGCGTTGCCGTCCTGATCCACGAGGGTCAGCCCCTCCGCCGCGATCACGTAGGGACCGTTCGTGCGAACAGTGACCTCTGCCATACCATCCTCCACCCTCGCGTGCACTAGGAATCGTTCTCCTGGGCCAGCCCGGCCGCGCTGCGAACCGCTTCCAGCAACGCGGGCACATCCTCGATCTCCCCC
This sequence comes from Dehalococcoidia bacterium, assembly GCA_963663235.2. GTDB lineage: Bacteria > Chloroflexota > Dehalococcoidia > Bin125 > Bin125. The sequence goes on along the minus strand of CAXXNO010000001.1, from coordinate 17,486 downwards.
TCGATCGCCAGGCGGCCGCCGTCGCGATCGAGCACGTACCAGCGTACATTCCCCATCGTCTCCACGCGGCGGACGGCGGCCACGTCCGGCCAAGCGAGCCGCTGGAGCGTGCGGCCCTGGTGCAGGGCCTCGACCGCGGAGCGGCGCACGATGATCGCCGTGGGGGTGCGCTGCCAGGTGAGGAAGACCAGCGGCAGCATGCCCAGCGTGACCACCATCAGGAAGATTCCCAGGCCGAGCAGCTCCAGGCTGCCCGTGACCCCCCAGGCGATGAGCACGCCCACGGCGCCGAGGAGCGGCAGCACGAAGGTCGCATTGTTGTACCAGTCCGCTTCGTAGAGGTGGATCCGGACCACGTCCGGCATCGCGGCGACGGCGTCGGCGTCGCGGGGGCGCAGCGGCGCGGCCGCGGGGTCCCGGCCGCTTACAGCTTCGCCAGGATGTTTGCCGCCGCGCTCACGCTGCACTGGCTCGCCTGCTCCTCCACCTCCAGCGCCTTGACCACGCCATCGTCCGCGATCATGGCGAAGCGGGTGGTGCGGAATCCGAGTCCGCGCGCGCTGCTGTCCAGGCCCAGATCGAGGGCGCGGGTGATGTCGCCGTTGCCGTCCGAGAGCATGGTGATGCGTTCGTCGCCGTTGGCCTTGTTCCAGGCATCGAGGACGAAGACATCGTTGGTGGCCAGGCAGATGACGCTGTCCACGCCCTTGGCCGTGAGCGCATCGAAATCCGTGGCGAAGCCGGGCAGGTGCTCCTTGGTGCAGGTGCGAGTGAAGGCGCCGGGGATGCCGAAGATGACCACCTTCTTGCCCGCCACCAAGTCGCTGAGGGGCCGCTTGACGGGGAGGCCATCCTCCGAGACGAACCCGACCACGTCGCTGGGGAGCTTCGCGCCGACGGCGATGGGCATAGCGCCTGCGGCTCCTCTCCGAAGCGAGCGACTGCGTATCGCATCATAGCGAGCGGGCCTGGGGCCGCAACGCAGCGGGGGTGGGATCGTGGGCGGCGAGGGGAGCGCCCGCGTGTGACACCACGCTCCGATCACGCCCCGCGCCAGACGGGGCGCTCTCCCTCTCGCGCCGCGGCTGTCCCTCTATCTGGTGGAGGGGATCCTCATCCGCAGAGGTCGGGAAATTTCGGATGGAGGCGTAACGCCGGGGCCTTGATTCCTACTAAGGAACGTAGAGGGAGATCATGACCGCTGGATCCTGCACCCACTGTGACCTCTTCAAGGCCGATCTTGAGGGCTGGGTCTGCGGAGCGTGCCGCGGCGTGGCCTGCCGGCGCATTCTGTCCTTGGGCGACGATGCCCTCAGGCGTCACCAGAGGCGCGGGATGCGGGTGTTCTGGCGGGCGCCGTAGGTCGGGAACGTCCGGCCGGGCCGGAGAGCGTGGCCTTCGGCGCGCACTGGCCCTCGGATGTGCCGGCCGGGCTCCTGCTCAGCGGCGCCGGAATCGCGTTGCTGGCGTGACTGGACGTCGGGCTGCGGCGAGGCAGGTTGCAGCGGGTCGCGGCGCTCGCCGCATGGCTCCGCCTGCGCTAGCCTCCCTCTTGCAGGATTTCGATGAGGACACCGTTGGCCGACTTCGGGTGGACCACGAGGCGACCGGCTCGGTCCTTCGCGATCCCGGGGAGCTCGACGACGCGCAGGCCCTGCTCGGTGAGCGCCGCTCCGGTGGCGGCGATGTCGTCGACGGTGATCGCCAAGTGATAGACGCCCTCGCCGGACTCGGCGAGCCGGCGGGGAATCGCGTGTGTCGTGTCGCCCTCTTCCATCGGCGCGATCAACTCAATAAAGAACGAGCCCTCGGCGGATCCCGGCGGCGTGAGGAAGGCGTTCTTGATCCCCTCCACCTCGATCTCCGCGCGGCTGCGGACCTCCAGGCCGAAGGCGCGGCTCCAGTGATCGACGGCCTGGTCCAGGTTCTCCACCATGATGCCGATGTGACTGATCCGTTCGAGCATGGCCCTGACGGCTCCTTTCTCCCGGCGCCCGCCGCGCCGGACGTTTGAGCGCTGAGGTTAGCGCCTGCGGCCGCGGCTTGCTCGGGCGCGACCGGGCCGCTACGGGCCGGTCGCCCGCGGCCCCGGCTCGGATCGACGTGAACGCGGCCGCTGCCCCGACCGTTGCCAGGCCAGCCGGAACGTCACCAAACCCACGACGAGCAGCACGCTGACCACGTACAGCCACTGCACCGTCACGGCTCCGCTGTCGGTTCCTGCCGTGATCCCATGCACCAGGGCGAGTGCCCACGCGCCGTAGGCGGAACGGTGCAACCAGCGCCAGCGCACCGGACCCAGCAGCCGCCGCCCGGCGAAGGCCGTCGTGGCGATCAGCATCAGCCAGGCGGCGAGCAGTGCCCCCATGTGCACGGCGAGGAAGCCGAACGCAAGAATCGATGCGCCCCGATGGAGCCGGAACGTCTCCGCTTTACTGATGCCGGGCAGGCTCAGGCGCAGCGCGATGGTCATGCCGAACAGCACCGAGAGCGTCAGCAGAACGTAGCCCATCAGTCCCGCTGCGCGCGCGACGAACCACGAGAACGACTCGGGCCCGGCGCCTGCCAGGATGTTGACCAGGGCGACCGCCCCCGCGCCGAGGCCCAGGATCGCGAAGGATCGAATTAGGTCGCGCACGTGAGCACCTCCTCCCGAAACGCCGGATCGGGCTCGAACGCGCCGTCGCGCGTCGTCGTCGCCAGCACGACCTCCGGCAGCCACGTTCGGATCTCCGGCGCCATGCCGCGCCCGCCGATGACGAGCGCTTTGGTGGCCACCTCGGCCCACAGGGTGGATCGAGCCCAGGCCGTGGCCTGCACGACGTCGCTCTGGGCGGGCCGCTGCGAGCGCGGGTCGATCAGGTGATGCGCCGGGCCGGCCGGCCCGATCCAGGCGCGACGCAAGACGGAGGACGTCGCGATGCCGCCCCCCCGGAGCGCCGCGCGCAGGGGCGGGTCGTCCCGTCCCGGCGCATCCACATCGATCCACCAGGGACCCCCGCCGGGCGCGGGCCCGAACACACCGATGTCGCCGCCGGCGTCGATGAACGCGCCGTCGCAGTGGGGGGCGAGCCGGCGCAGCCCCTCGTCGACAGCCCAGCCCTTGCCGGTGCCGCCAAAGTCGACCTCGGCCCAGGCGGTGTCCCCCTGGGGCCGCCGGAGCCCGGACCCGGGAGACCCAGCGGCCGGCCGCGACCCCGCGATCTGGTCGAACGAGACGTCGTACCCAAACGACTCCAGCGCCGGCCGCACGAACGGCGTCACCAGGCCACCGCTGCGCAGCGCGACCGCGAGCGACTTCCGGAGCAGCGCCGCCAGCAGCGGCGATGGCTCCGCCTGCGCGCCGGTGGCCAGGCGGTTGAGCTCCGACTCCGGCCGGAACCGGCTCGCGGCCGACTCAACCTGCTCGAACCAAGTGCGAAGTCGCTCACCGCACGCCTCCGCTTGGTCGACGGGATGGACGATCACCGAGACCGTCGTCCCCATGGCGGCGAAGCGCACCGGCATGAGGACAGACGCCGGCGCTTCCGACGGGTGTTCAAGACGCGCGGGTCGTGCCATGACTTGGTCCTGCTTCCACTTGCACAATGGGTTCGCCCCCGCGGACGGGCGCCGGGTCGAGCGCCGTTGGCGTGAGGACGATCGGTGCCGGGGCGGCCGGCGTTGGACTCAACGTCCCCGCAGCCGTTGCAGCGCTCCCGCCGGCGGGACTGTTCGCCGGATCGGTGATGATGACGGCCGGGTCCGCAGCGGCGATCACCGGCAGCCTTTGCGGAGGCGGTGAGTCGGCCGCCACCGGCGGGCTGGCGTCCACCGGCGGGAGGGGCCGATACGGGAGGAGGTCGCCGGGGCCGGACGGTGTCGCAACGATCTCCGTCAGCGGGGCTGGCTGCACCAGGTCGGCCGGTTGCGTGTCGGTCACATTGGCAGCGACTACCCCAACGATGGCTCCGAACCCGACGATCGCCGCGATCGCGAGACTGACGCTGAGTGGCGGACCGGATCTTGTCTTGGACATGCGTCACTCCTCCTCCGACGGCCCTGATGCGGCGTATTCCTCTTCCGTCTCCATGTCCGATGCGCCGTATTCGTCCTCCGTCTCGATGTACGTGCGAATCTCTCCGTTCTCTGCCCGCGCGGCGAACTCCACCTCTTCGCCGCCGCGCCGGAACTCCACTTCGATCTCGCCCTCTTCCTCTTCGATCTCGGCCACGCTCCATCCCGCGGCCGGCTCGACCGCGAGGAGTTGGAGAGCGCCGTCGCGGACTTCGAGCGTGACGAATCCGGCATCGGCAACGGCGAAGATGACCGCCCCGCTGGTTGCGTCGGGGGGCGCGGTCGCCGCGGGGCCGTCCAATGACAGCGCCTGCAGGTCGACCTGGATCTGGCCGTCGATGAGGACTGCGAGGAAGCGCAGTTCCTCGCTCCCGCGTCGCAACCGGATCTCCGCCGCGTCGCCGCTGCTTTCGGTCGAGATCGTCTCCCAGCCTGTGGTTGGCGCGACCGCGTCGATCTGCAGCCGCCCGTTCACGAGGTGGAGCGTGACGATGCCCGCATCGCCGATGGCGTAGGTGACGACGGTTGCCGCGTCTCCGGGCTCTGCGTCTGGTATCGACGCGGGAGCTGGCGAGGCCGTACTGGGTGATGCGGCGAGCGCTCCAGCGCTGGCATCCACGGGTGGTGTCACGGCGACGAACTCGGCCTCGTCGACGCCGATCAGATCCGCGGCCGGCCCGTATTCGCTGGGCACGGCGTTGGCCGGCGGCTCGCCATACGGGTCGGCCGCGCTCGGCTGCACGCGGATTGGGTCAACCGCGACCGCCGTGGCTGTCGCGGGGGCGTCCGCCTCATTGGAGGCACTGCCGAAGAGCCCCCCAGCCGGTCCGACAACGGTGATCGCGCCCAGGATGACGGCGACGATCGAGATCGAGAGAAACGTGGCCCAGTTGCGTGTCATATCGTCCTCCTTGCTGTGGCCCCCGCCGTTTGGGGGCCTACGCTGAACATGACGGCGGCGTATGAGAACCTCGTGAGCGCGCGATGAGGATTCGCCGAGTGGCTCTCACACAGCCCTCATCTCCGTGGCCGATGCTGGTGGTGAGATGCATATCTTGATCGCCGAGGACGACGAGCGACTGGGCCGCCTGATTAAGCGCGTGCTGCAGGAAGAGGGGCACGTCGTGGAGTGGGTCACGGACGGCCACGAGGCCGCGGCGCGCTTGGGCGCCGGCGCGTTCGATGTGGTGATCCTGGATGTGATGTTGCCCGGCGTGGACGGTTTCACAATCGCGGCGGGTCAGCGCGCCGCCGGCGACGGTGTGGGCATCCTCATGCTGACGGCGCGCGGCACGGTGCGGGACCGCGTGCGGGGCTTGGACGCCGGCGCGGACGACTACCTGGTCAAACCGTTCGCGATGCCGGAGTTGCTGGCCCGCATCCGGGCCCTGGGCCGCCGGCCGTCCGCATCGCCGGGCGGCGACGTCCTGCGGGCCGGGCCGATCACCCTCGACACGCGCGCCCGACGCGTAACCGTCGACGGGGTGCTAGTAGAGCTGACGCCGCGGGAGCATGCGCTGCTGGAGCTCTTCCTGCGCAACCCTGGCGCCGTCCTCTCACGCACACAGATCCTGGACCGCGTCTGGTCCTACGACTACGACGGCGGATCCAACGTCGTCGAGACCTACGTCCGCTATCTGCGCCAGAAACTGGGCAAATCCAGTCGGTTGCTGCGCACGGTGCGCGGCATGGGCTACTGCTTGGACGCGCCGCCGTGAGGGCGGGCATCGTCGCCCGGCTCCCCACGCGCCGGTCCGGCCCCTTCACCCGAGCCCGCTTGCGCCTCACCGCGTGGTACGCCGGGCTGCTCGTCGCCGTGCTGACAGCGCTGGGCGCCGGCGTCTACGTGCTGATGACGGAGCGGCTCGACGCCCAGGTGGACGCGGCCCTGGAAGACGAGGCGCTGGCCGTCGCGCCGCGGCTGGCGCTCCTCACGGACCCGAGTCAGACCGTCGCGCCGCTGCCCGTCGTCGAGACCAACGGCGCAATCGTCGTACCACCGGAGGACGAGAGCGGTGAGCATCCGGAGCACAGTGACGACGAAGGGGCGCTGCACGAGCTTGCCGAAGCCGGCCGCGTGCCCACGCACCAGATTCTGCTCGATCTGGACGGGACGCCGCTGGAGAGCACCATCGCGATCCCGCCCAGCCCTCACGCGCCCGCCGTGGCCGCCGCGCGCGAGAACGGCTCCGACCGTCGCACGCTCGCGTTCGAGGGGGAGCGGGTGCGCCTGTTCACCCGGATCGTCCGCGTGGACGGTGAGCCCGTCGGTTACGTGCAGGCGTTCCGGTCGCTGGAAGATCGCGATGCGACCGCGGCCGATCTGCTGCGGGTCTTCTTGATCGTGGGCGGCGCCGCGGCGGCGCTGGCCCTGGTGGCCGGCTACTGGTTGTCGGGCCGGGCGCTCGCGCCGATCCGCCGCAACATGGAGGCGCAAGAACGGTTCGTGGCCGATGCCTCGCACGAGCTGCGAACGCCGATCGCCGTGATCCAAACCTCGGCCGACGTGCTCCTTCGCCACCCCGATCACCGCATCGCCGATGAGGACGAAGTGGTCCGAGGCATCGCGGAGGAGACCGGCCGCATGGCCGCCCTCGTGCGCGATCTCCTGGACCTCGGCGCCGGCGAGCAACTCCGGCTCGATGGCGCCGCCGTGGACCTCCGCGCGATCGCGGAATCGGCGGTCCGCGCCCTGACGCCGGCCGCGCGCGCCGCTGGGATCGAACTTCAGATCGCGGAGGAGGCGGGCGTGGAAGTCGTGGGGGACCAAGCGGCGCTGCTGCAGGTGGCGCGGATCCTGGTCGATAACGCCATCACGCACTGCAGCTCGGGCGCCACGGTCCAGGTGTCCGTTCGGGCGGACGGCGCCCACGCGCTTCTGCAAGTGAGCGATGACGGCCCGGGCATCGATCCGGCTGATCAGGAGCGCATCTTCGAGCGCTTCGCGCGCGTCGACAAAGCGCGGGCGCGGGCGGCCGGGAACAGCGGGCTCGGCCTCGCCATCGCGCGGGCGATCGTCGAACGGCACGGCGGCACGATCGACGTTGTCTCCACCCCGGGCGAAGGGTCGGCGTTCAGCGTGCGCCTGCCGTGGAGCGGCGACACCGTCGGCCGCCGGTTCTCGCCCCGCCGCGGCCTCTTCCGCGGCTGACCGGATCCGGTTCAACGCGGCCGCGCTAGAATCCGCACCAGGGACGGCCCCGCCGGCGCCCATCGGCGAGGGGCCGCCTTCGACACCATCATCTGCGTCCTTGCTGGCGGCAGACTTTCGACCGGCCGCCTGTCAAGATGGCCGCGCGCGGGCGCAGAGACGAGGGGGCGGACCGATGAAGCTCGGAATGTTCACCATGCCCAGCCATCCGCCGGAGCGCAGCCTCGAAGACGGGCACGACTTCGACCTCCAGACCATGATCTGGGCCGACGAGTACGGCTTCCAGGAAGCGTGGGTCGGCGAGCACCACGCCGACGTGTGGGAGCCCCATCCCGCGCCCGACTTGCTCGTGGTCGAAGCGCTCCGCGCCACCAAGACCATGCGCATCGGCCCCGGCGGCTTCCTGGTGCCGTATCACCACCCGGCCGAACTGGCGAACCGCGTGGCGATGCTGGATCACATCTCGCGCGGGCGGCTGAACTTCGGCATTGCCGCATCGGCCCTGCCCAGCGACTGGGAAATGTTCCAGATCGACGGCCTGGCGGGCGAGAACCGGGAGATGACCCGCGAGTCCATCGATTGCATCCTCAACCTGTGGACCCAGGAGCCCGGCTGGGTCCACCGGGGCAAGTACTGGAAGGCCGCGGTGCCGCAGCCCGCGGAGCCCGGCCTCTACCACCACATCAAGCCGCTCCAGCAGCCCCACCCACCCATCGGCGTGGCCGGCCTCTCATCGCCGTCACCCACCCTCGAGATGGCCGGCGAGCGGGGCTGGATCCCCATGAGCCTCAACCTCAACCCCGGCTACGTGAAGGGCCACTGGGACTCCTACGCGGCCGGCGCTGCGCGGGCCGGGCGCGACGTGACCCGGCGCGATTGGCGCATGGTGCGGGAGATCTTCGTGGCCGACACGGATGAGGAGGCCTGGGAGCAGTCCGTCGGCGGCATGATGGGCCGGATGATGCGCGACTACTTCCTGCGCCTCCTCGACGCCTTCGACTTCAAACGCTTCCTGAAGGCGGATCCCTCCATCCCCGACGACGAGGTCACCGTCGAGTACTGCGCGGAGAACAACTGGTTCATCGGCTCGCCTGAGACCGTGGCCGGGAAGATCGAGAAGGTCTACGCGGAGGTCGGCGGATTTGGCCTCCTGCTGCTGTTCTGCTTCGACTATGCCGACAACCCCGAGCCGTGGCGCCGGTCGATGCAGCTGCTCGCCAAGGAGGTCATGCCCCGCGTCGCGCACCTCAGCGGAGACTAAGAGCGCTCGGTCGTGGAAGCATGCTGATATGTCGAAGCCGGGATTCATCGTTGCCGCTGAGCCGGGAGCGCGGAAGGCTGCGATTGAGGTCGCCTGTGAGTTGGAACGGCGCGGCTTTCCTCAGGTGCTGTGCCCGTACGACTACGGCCTCCCGGAGGGCGAGTGGGTCGCGAACATCGCGGAACTCTACGACGCCCTGAGCCTCAGCACGGCCATCGTGCAGGCGACCGATGAGATCCGCGTCGGGACGGGGATCAGCGTCACCTACCTGCGCCATCCGGCCGACACAGCGGCGGCGGCGTCGTTCAACCACGAGATCAGCGACGGCCGCTTCGTCTTGGGCCTCGGGACCGGCGTGGACGAGATCCTGCGGCGCTTCGACATCCAACTGGAGAGACCGCTGGCGCACATGCGGCGGTACGTGGAGCGTCTTCGCGCCGCGGCGCCGCGCCAGCCGCTCCCGCCCATCCACATCGCCGCCGTGCGCCGCCGCATGATCCGTCTTGCCGCCGAGATCGCCGATGGCGCCCTGGGCGCCAACTGGGCCCTTTCCGATATGTCGGCGTTAGTCAAGGAGATCCCGGCGGAGAAACGGCAGCGCTTTGTCTTGGGGAACGTCGCCCCCATCTGGATCACGGACGAGCGCGCCGAGGGGCTGGCGTTCGTGCGGCGCTTCCTTGGGTTGCACATGGGGCTGGCGAGCTTCCGGGCCTACTTCGCGGAAGCGGGGTACGAGGAAGAAGCCCGGCGCGCGCTGGCCGCGATTGAGGCCGGGGACCGCGTCGGCGTCGAGGCTGCGATTTCGGAGCGGATGGCGGAGGACATCGGGATCTTCGGCACGCCGTCCCAGGTGCGCGAGAAGGTTGACGCGTGGGAGGCTGCGGGTGTGACCCTCACGGTCTCGACGCTCCTCACGATCAAGAATCAGCCGGAGGCCGTCCGGCGCGTCGCGGCAATGTTCGACTGACGTTCCGGTGTCTGCTCGGCGCCGACTGGCTGCGCCGTTATGGCGGCAGTTTGGACTGGTACCCCCAGGGGAATTCGAATCCCCGTTACCAGCTTGAAAGGCTGGCGTCCTAGGCCTCTAGACGATGGGGGCATGGAGGCAGGCTAACACGGTCCGTTTCGAACCAGGGAGCGCCGCGCGTTCCCTGGGACGGACGCGTCAGAGTATCGCCAGAGCAGAGCGCGCCGTAGCATTAATGAGTGGTGAGGATGCCGGGGAGGGCACGGGCCGCCGCGGCGGGTGAGTGCGACGCATGAGGCAGGGCGACCGTCGACGTCCCGGCAACGTGGTGCTGCGCCGGACGCGGGTCCACCCGGAGGTCTTGCAGGTGCCGCGCCGTCGGCGGCTCCGTTTTACCCCCAAGCTCTGGATGATCCCCGGCGCCTTCGCGCTCGTGATCGGGCTGGGGACGCTCTTGCTGTCCCTGCCGGCCGCCTCGGAATCGCGGACCTGGACGGACGGCTGGGACGCGCTGTTCACGGCGACGTCGGCGGTGTCCGTCACCGGACTCGTCCGGTTCGACACCGCCGAGCACTGGAGCGGCTTCGGCGAGATCGTGATCCTGGGGCTGTTTCAGGCGGGTGGGCTCGGCGTGACCATGTACGCGGGCGCCATCCTGCTGATCGTGGGGCAGCGCTTCGGCCTGCGAGGCCGCGAGTTCTTCGGGATGGAAATGATGGCGGTGGGCGAGCACGACGTCCGGCGGCTGCTGCGCCGGGTCATGCTGTTCACGGTCATCATCGAATTGGTGGCGTTTCTCTTGCTGTTGCCCTGGTTCCTCGACCAAGCGGCCGAGGGCCGGGCCGTGTGGAAAAGCCTCTTTCACGCCGTCTCCGCCTTCAACAACGCCGGCTTCGATCTTATGGGTGGGCGCATGAGTTTCACGGGCCAGGTTGAGTCGCCGTATCCGATCGTGGTCATGGGGATCGCCGCGTTCCTGGGTAGCCTCTCCTTCGTCACGGTGTTCAGCCTCCGGCGCCGCCCACGGCGGTGGCGGCTCGATACGCGGCTGGTGATCATCGGCATGACGGCGCTGCTGCTGGTCGGCATGGTGGTGTTCCTGGCCGGCGAGGTGCAGGGGGGGCGGGTGCTGGACGGCCTCGGCGTCGGCGACGCCGTGGCCAACAGCTTCTTCCTCTCGGTCAACCGCATCACCGGGATGACCACGGTGGACATGGGCACGATCCGGGATTCGACGACGGTGGTGCTGTTGGCGCTGATGTTCATCGGGGGTGCGTCCACGTCGACGGCCGGCGGCATCAAGATGGGCGCGTTCATGGTCAGCCTGATCGCCGTGCTCTCCAGCCTGCGCGGACGGCGGGGGGCGGAGGCCTTCGGGCGGGAGATCCCGCAGGTGATCGTCCTGCGCGCCGGGGCGGTGACGGTGTTGGGGCTGGCGACCCTCCTGGTGGGGGTGTGGCTGGTGGCGCTCACCGACGACATCCCCTTCCTGCCGCTGCTGTTTGAGGTGATGTCCGCGCTGGCCAACGTAGGCTGGAGCCAGGGGGCGACGCCGGCTCTGTCCACGGCCGGTGCCGTCATCCTGGTGGTGCTGATGTTCGTGGGGCGCTTGGGGCCCCTGCTGGTGGCGCTGTCGGTGCCGGAGCGGCCGGAGGCGCGCTATCAATATCCGGCCGAAGGCGTGCGGATCGGCTAGCGCACGGAAGGAGCAGGCGATGCAGATTGGAGTGCTGGGCCTGGGTCGCTTTGGCCGGGAGCTGGCGCGCACCCTGACCGAGCAGGGGCATGAGGTGCTGGCCATCGACCGAGACGAGCGCATTGTGCAGGACATGGCGGACGAAGTGACGAAGGCGGTGATCCTGGACATCACCGACGATGAAGCGCTGGAGGGCGTGGGGCTGGGGCAGTTCGAGGTGGGCGTGGTGGCGACGGCGGACGTGGAGGCCAGCGTGCTGGCGACGCTGAACCTGCAGGCGCTGGGCGTCCCCACGATCTACGCCAAAGCCGCCAACGACCGGCACGCTACGATTCTGCGCCGGATCGGCGCGCAGCAGGTGGTGATCCCGGAGGAGGAAGGGGGCGAGCGATTCGCCCATGTGGTGCGGGTGCGGGGAATGCAGGACTACTTGCCGCTGACCGCCGAATACGGCGTGGGCGTCTTTCTCCCGCCGGCGGAGCTGGTGGGGCAGCCGCTGCAGCGGCTGGTGGAGGAGGGGGCGGGGACGCGCCGTCTGCTCATGGTGGTGCGGGACCGCACGGTCCAGCTCAACCCGCTGCGCTCCCAGATCATCGAGGCGGGGGACCGGCTGGTCTTCGCTGGCTCCGACGCGGATCTGGCCAAAGTGCTCTAAGGGGTGAGCGGGCCCGATCGCAGTGCGGTCGACAGGATCAGCGCCTAAGGTGAGAGGGGCGCCAAGGTCGGCTAAGAGATCCCCGGGGGGTGGCATTGTGCGACATCGCTGGCGAATTCTGATCGCGCTCGGGGGGATCCTTGCGCCGGCCGTCGTCGCGGCGCTCGTGCTCTCGATCGGTGGATCGTCGACCGCTGAAGGCCAGACGCCGGACTGCTTCTCGTTGCGGATCCAGAGCGAGGGCAACGGGCGCTTCCGTGTCGCGCCGACTCAATCGGTAGGGTGTGAGGTGCTGGAGTACCGGGCGGGGCAGGGGATCACGCTCACGGCGATCCCGGACGGCGACTCGGCGCTGGACGTCTGGACGTTGGGTGCGGAGACTGTGGCCTGCCCCGATTGCTCCCTGACAACATTCATCATGCCGGCGCAAGCGACCACGCTGAGCGCGCGCTTCACGGCGCCCGCGTGTTTCCCTCTGACAGTGGCGGTGATCGGGAGCGGAGCAGCCCGCAGCGACCCGCCGCAATCGCTGGACTGCGGGGCGGGCGAATACCTGGAGGGAGAGCTTGTGACGCTGGTGGCGACCGCGGACGAGGGTTCGTCGCATTTCCCCGCTGGAGCGCCCTCCCCTCCGGCGTGGGCTGCGAGCGCTGCCCAGTGACGACGTACGTCATGCCCGCCGCGGAGGCGACGGTGACGGCGCGCTTCACCCGATCGACTCCGTGTCTGCCGCTGCAGATGCTGACGAGCGGCAGCGGGAGCGTCGCGCCAAGCCCGCTGCAGTCTGAGGGCTGCGGAGAAAACGAGTACCAGCCCGGAGAGACGATCGTGCTGACGGCGACCCCCAGGACCGGCGTTTTCTTCGGCGGCTGGAGCACCACGCTCGGGCCGGTGCTGGACTGTGGGAGTTGCGCCGCGGCGACGCTGGTCATGCCCAGCATCGCGATCGCGTGACCGCGGGCTTTGTCGCAGGCTCCACGTGCTTCCCGTTCAGCTTCGGCGGGGGTGGCACGGGGACGGGCTCCCGCACGGTCACCCCGGCCCAATCGGAGGGCTGCGCCACCGGCTTGTACACCGTGGGCGAGGTGCTCGGCCTGGTGGCGGAGCCGGCCGGCGGCTCCGTGTTCGTGGCCTGGACCGCGGCCGCGGGTCAGTTGGGCTGCCGGGACTGCGAGCTCACGACGTTTACCATGCCGGGCAGCGCCGCGACGGTGCTGGGCGACTTCTCGCAAGGGCCGTGCCACCCCTTAACGGTCCAGGTAGGGGGCGGCGAAGGGACGGTGACGTCGTTGCCGGCGTCCTCGTTGGGCTGCCCCGTCGGAGAGTACCGGGCCGCAACCGTGGTCTCGATCACCGGCACGCCCGCGGCAAGCTGGATTTTCGCCGTGTGGGAGGCGACGGCTCCGGAGATCAGCTGCCCCAACTGCAATAGCAGCAGCTATACCATGCCGGGCAGCGTGGCCACGGTGCGGGCCCTGTTTGTTCAGGAGGTGGCGTGCCGAAGGCTCAACATCCTGGTGGATGGCGTAGGCGAGGTGGTCTTGGAGCCGGACCGCTCTCCGGGGTGCGGCTCCGGAAGCTACGAGCAAGGCGCGGTGTTCGTTGCGCGGGCGGTGCCGAGTGGCGGCCAGGTGTTCGGCGGTTGGTCGGGGACCTCGTCGGCCGTGGGCTGCCGGCTGTGCGAGGCGACGAGCTACACGATGCCGGACAGGCCCGCGTCGATCACGGCGGCGTTCACGTTGGGGCCCGTGCTGGATGTGCAGCCGCTGCTGGTTGACTTGGGCGCCGGCGGCGTCACGGGGACGTTCCGGATCCGCGATGTGCATCCGGAGGGCGGCCCCCTGACCTGGAGCGTGAGCGAACGGGAGCCGTGGCTACAAGTCGACTGCGGCGGCCCGTGCACGGGGCGGAGTGGGGAGGCGGAAGTGCGGTTCACCGTCGACCGCAGCGGGCAGCGGCCGGGGACTTTCACGGGGCGGATCTCGGTGAACTCCAACGGCGGGCTGCTGTTTGTGGTGGTGATGATCGTCGTGGAGTAGGGGCGCGGCCGCCGAGAACACGAACAAAGGGCCGGTCCCCCTGGACCGGCCCTTTGGCGTTCGTTGGTAGCGGGAGCAGGATTCGAACCTGCGACCTTTGGGTTATGAGCCCAACGAGCTACCACTGCTCCATCCCGCAACGCCAGTGAATAGAGCGGAGAGATGGCTGAAGGGGGCACGGCCGAGGCCGCAGAGTAGATCAAGCCCTCGGCCATTAGTACGGCTCCGCTGCGCCTGTTGCCAGACTTCCACGTGCCGCCTATCTAACGGGTCGTCTTCCCGTGGCCTTACCCGGTTGATCCGGTGGGAGAGTTCATCTTGAGGAGGGTTTCGCGCTTAGATGCTTTCAGCGCTTCTCCCTGCCGGACGTGGCTACCCAGCAATGGGGGATGGCCCCCCAACTGGCACACCAGCGGTCCGTCCACCCCGGTCCTCTCGTACTAGGGGCAGCGCCTCGCAACTCTCCAACGCCCACAGAGGATAGAGACCGAACTGTCTCACGACGTTCTGAACCCAGCTCGCGTGCCGCTTTAATGGGCGAACAGCCCAACCCTTGGGACCGACTTCAGCCCCAGGATGCGACGAGCCGACATCGAGGTGCCAAACCTTGCCGTCGATGTGAACTCTTGGGCAAGATAAGCCTGTTATCCCCGGGGTAGCTTTTATCCGGTAAGCTACGGCCCTACCACATGGGACCGTAGGATCACTTTGGCCGACTTTCGTCCCTGCGCGACGTGTGTGTCTTGCAGTCAAGCTCCCTTATGCCAATGCACGTGCCAGGTGATTTCCATCCACCCTAAGGGAACCATTGCGCGCCTCCGTTACCTTTTGGGAGGCGACCGCCCCAGTCAAACTGCCCACCTGGCAGGGTCCCCCTGCTTGCTCAGGGGTTAGAAGGACACCAAAGGAAGGGTGGTATTTCAAGGGTGCCTCCCCCGGGCCCGCAAGCCCGAGTTCGCCGGCTCCCACCTATCCTACGCATCCAATGACGGCCTTCAGTGCCAAGATGCAGTAAAGCTCCACGGGGTCTTTTTGTCCATCTGCGGGTAGGCCGCATCTTCACGGCCACTTCAATTTCGCCGAGCTTCCCGTTGAGACAGTGCCCAGATCGTTACGCCATTCGTGCGGGTCGGAACTTACCCGACAAGGAATTTCGCTACCTTAGGACCGTTATAGTTACGGCCGCCGTTCACTGGGGCTTCGGTTCAGGGCGTAAACCCCTCCCCTTAACCTTCCAGCACTGGGCAGGCGTCAGCCCCTATACATCCGGTTTCCCGTTTGCAGAGACCTGTGTTTTTGTTAAACAGTCGCCCGGGCCTGCTCACTGCGGCCCCCGGCCGCCCCAGCCCGCATGGAGCTGCGACCGCCCGGGGCGCTCCTTCTCCCGAAGTTACGGAGCGATTTTGCCGAGTTCCTTAACGGGGAATCACTCGTCCACCTGAAGGTACTTACCCCCACCTACCTGTGTCGGATTGCGGTACGGGCACCCCACGCACTCACTCCCGAGGCTTTTCTGGCCGGGACAGGATCACCACAATTGCATTGACTGACGTCGCCGCTTCCCGGCAGCCCTCCGCTTAACCGGCCGGTCTTTACGCCCCAGCCGACGCGTCTAGCTGCCAGACGCACCATGTCCAATAGGCACGCTGCAACTACCTCCCCGGGTCCCCCCTGGAGTTCAAACGTGCGTGAGGTGGTGCCGGAATATGAACCGGCTGTCCATCGCCTACGACGGCTGTCCTCGGCTTAGGCCCGACTAACCCTACGCGGATTGGCCTTCCGTAGGAACCCTTAGGCATTCGGTGGGCGTGGTTCGCACACGCCTTGCGCTACTCATACCGGCATTCTCTCTTCTGTTCGCTCCAAGGGCCCTCACGGGTCCCTCTTCACGGCGGAACAGAATGCTCCCCTACCACCCGCCCCGAAGGACGGATCCACGGCTTCGGTACTCCGCTTGAGCCCCGTTAAATTGTCGGCGCTCGACCACTCGACCAGTGAGCTGTTACGCACTCTTTCAAGGATGGCTGCTTCTAAGCCAACCTCCTGGCTGTCTGAGCGGTTGAACTTCCTTTCCCACTAAGCGGAGATTTCGGGACCTTAGCCGGTGGTCTGGGCTGTTTCCCTTTCGACTATGAAGCTTAGCCCCCACAGTCTCACTGCCCGGTCACGGCCGTGGCATTCGCGGTTTGATTGGGGTTGGCAGGCTATTCGCCCCCTAGCCCAGTCAGAGCCCTACCTCCACGGTCGCCCACCCGGACGCTGCCCCTAAAGGCATTTCGGGGAGAACCAGCTATCTCCAGGTTCGATTGGCATTTCACCTCTACCCACAGCTCATCCAATCCTTTTGCAACAGAAAATGGTTCGGGCCTCCACGAACTCTTACGTCCGCTTCACCCTGGCCATGGGTAGCTCACCTGGTTTCGGGTCTACCCCCCGCGACTCTGATCGCCCTGTTCAGACTCGCTTTCGCTCCGGCTCCGCCAGTAGCCTGGCTTAACCTTGCCACGGAGGGTAACTCGCCGGCTCATTCTTCAATAGGCACGCGGTCACCCTTCCCCGAAGGGATGGGCTCCCACTGCTTGAAAGCACGCGGTTTCAGGGACTATTTCACTCCCCTTCCGGGGTACTTTTCACCTTTCCCTCACGGTACTAGTTCACTATCGGTCACTTCGAGTATTTAGCCTTGGGAGGTGGGCCCCCCAGCTTCCCACGCACTTTCTCGTGTTGCGTGGTACTCAGGAACGCCCAGCGGCAGTCGCCGCGGGTTTCGGATACGGGGCTCTCACCCGCTATGGCGGTCCGTTCCAGGAACCTTCTCCTACCCGGACGATTGGTAACTGCCGGCCGGCTGGTTGGAGCCGACATCGGACGCCCTACAACCCCTGAGGCCTATAGGCCCAACCACCACTCAAAGTCTCAGGTTTGGGCTTCTCCCCGTTCGCTCGCCACTACTAGGGGAATAGTGTCTTTTCCTCGGGGTACTGAGATGTTTCAGTTCCCCCGGTGCCCTCCACCGGACCTATGTGTTCAGTCCGGGGTGACGGCGCATAACCGCCGCCAAGTTGCCTCATTCGGAAATCCACGGATCAGCCTGTTTGGCGGCTCCTCGTGGCTTATCGCAGCCTGACCACGCCCTTCATCGGCTCGAAGTGCCAAGGCATCCACCGCGCGCCGTAGTCGCTTGACCTACTCTACGGTCTCAGCGTGCACCACCTTCAGCCAGCGGCTGGCTTTCGACGCGGTCGCCGACGCCCAGTCGCTATTTCCACCTACGCAGGTGTTCAATTACACTCTCACGCTCTATTCAACTGTAAAGGTACCGCTGCCGAACCCAAGGGCTTCGATGCAACAACCAGCCGCCCGACGGTAAATCGGCAACCGATAGAACATACGACCGACGCTTCCAGAGTGTCAAGCGCGAGGGTCCAACGCCTTCGTTGTGACGCCGCGCACAATCCCTGGATCGGAACGTCGGCGGTAAGCGCCGAGATAATCATGCCACGGAAGGCCGTGCCGACGACCCCAGCGCCCCAGCGCCGGCACAACTGCGGGGCGGAACCGGCGGCGAGCCCCGCTGCTCGGCGCCGACAGCGGGGGGTCAGCCGTAGCGCTCTTCCTGCCAAGGGTCGCCGCGCATGTGATAGCCGTACATCTCCCAGAA